>CAVVIR010000025.1:0-237334 GCA_963748375.1 uncultured Nitrospiraceae bacterium | reverse complement strand
TCATAGACTCTTCTCCGTTTCAGAACGAGCACCCACTTTACGCCGAAGATTTCACCCTGTGAATTAGGCAGATGCATGCTGATGTGCGCTGAAGTAGTCAGGTCGTCCGCTCGTGCGAACAGGTCTCACTCTCTCGGCGTGTCATAAGCGTAGGGCAAAATGGGAGAGAAGGGAATTAGGCAGCTTAGGACTGTTTAGGGCAGTTTGGGACAGTTGGGGACAGATGTGAGGTGGGTCTCGTAAACATGTGCGCCGTTCGTCTTGGCAAGATTAAATGTAGACGGCTCGTATGTGACCAAGGTGGCCCATTCCTTTCTGGTCCAAAATCCTATTCAGCAGCGCGAACATGTCCGCTCGATTTTCAACTGGTTTGCGCGTATCCTTTCTCGGGTTCAAAAACAAATGATTCAGGTCTAGTTTGTCGCTTGGTCAGCGTATATCAGTTTATATAAAGGAGGAGATATGTCACGAGCATGGAAATTGGCGTCGGTCATTGTGTGTGTACTGGGCCTGTTGATACAAGGAGTAGCACAGTCAGCCATGGACCGTGAAAAACTGCTCACCGATCCAGGAGTCTACGGATCGTTCGCCGTATTTAAGGTAGACGGAGAGTGGTGGAGACTGGACAAAGAAGTTCGGATGAACGCGGTTGGCGAAGTGAAAGCTGTTTTTCAAAAGCATGCGGAAAGCGTCGTGACGGATACCTTCCTGGTCCGTGGTCTTTCAGAGAAGGCCGACTTCTTCGTTCGCGTACATTCCACCGAGATCATCAACAACCAAAACTTCCTCATTGACCTGATGGGCACAACTCTTGGTAAGTACTTGGTAAACACAAACACCTTCAATGGAATCACCAAGAAACCGAACTATGTGCCGTCCTTCCCTGACGACCTGAAAGCAGCCATGAAGACGCCCACTGGCCCGGAACCCAAGCCTTACGCAATTGTTGTACCGATTCGGAAAGATGCTGAGTGGTGGATCATGACCCAGGACGACCGTAATCAACTGATGAAGGAGCACGCGGACGCAACGGTTGCCTATCTCAAGACGGTCAAGCGCAAGCTCTATCATTCAAGTGGGTTGGACGATCTCGACTTCATCACGTATTTCGAGACGGCAAAACTCGATGATTTTAACAATCTCATCATTGGCTTGGAGCGTGTGAAAGAGAACCGGCACAACAAGCAGTTCGGAAACCCAACCCTGCTTGGAACAATTCGGCCATTAGATGACATACTTGAAGTGCTGACGCGGTAAGGAGTTGGTGCTCCAATCTAGGCCGTTTCCATACCAGGAATTCATTGGTTGGCGCACGTCCGTAGGCATTACATCCCTACCGCGCGTCAAATCACACCCCTCTGTGCTAGAAGTCAAACACATTGGTCGCTGCCAATCATTAAAGACGAAAGGAGTGCCACAATGAATCAGGAGCAATTCAAAGCCTTTTGGATCCAACTCAAACCGTCCCTGAAAGTACAGTGGGAGAAGATCACGGAGGGGGATCTTCACGAAATCGATGGTGACCTGGCCAAGTTTACGACCGTGATTGAGAAGCGTTACGGCGCAGCCCAGGGGGAGGTCAACACTTGGGTGAATCGACGTTATTCCCATTGGTCAGGGAACTACGATAAAAAGTATGCAGACCCGGAAAAGAAGGCGTCCTGACGATTCATGCAGGCTGATTCGTCCATGGAGAGGTGCTGATCCCCAGTCATGAAGATCCGCTACAGCGAGTATTCATCGGGGAGAGGAGAGGATCGAACTATGAAAAAGATTGTGATCAACAGGAGCTACGGCAACTTTTCGGTAAGTCACGAGGCGTTTTTACGATTGCGTGCACTGGGTCAACCGGATGCACTTCAGGAAAGGGATCCCGCAGCCTACTGGCCAGAGGCCGCAACACCGAGAGAACCAAGCCTCAATCAGTGTGGCCAACTGATTGCTCGTGACGACCTAAAGTTGGTCCAAGTGGTGGAAGAACTCGGTGCGGCTGCCAATGGCCATGGTGCAGAGTTACGGGTAGTCGCGATCCCAGACGATATCCAATGGGAAATTAGCGCCGTGGGCGGGGTCGAGCATATCAGCGAAGTCCACCGTACTTGGTCGTAACAGCCTGATCAGATAGGGTGGCTCTCCATAGGAACCCGACTCCCTTCATAAACGGAGCCCTTGAAAAGATGTGACCAGTTTTGTTACCATAAAAATCCGGAACAGGAAGGAAGGAACGGGAGTGTATAGACTCAATGGAACGCTACAGGACCTCGATATTGCTAACTAAATGGGGGAAACCATTGCAATAGCGAGCTTTATGAGAAATGGCCATTTGTCACTCTTAACCAGCGGGCCGTAGGCATCATATCGCTTGACTCCCATACACATTGCGCCCAGAGTCATAGGGCGAGGTAAAGCTCGCTGACTGTCCCATCTCTTGCGCTTTCTCATCCTCCCGAGCGTGACCGATTCTCCAGTCTCCGCCATACCATACGTTCACCTGAACGGCGGCTTGACGCAACAATCTGGCGTCAGGAGCTGACGGCCACACAGCAGGAACGATACACATGATCATCCTTGTCACAGTGGTTTTCCCCGCCTGGGGCTCGTAACCCTCGAACTCTTTGTGCCCGGCGAGTTTATAAAGACACCTTGATGATAATTCATTATTTAAAGGAGCGAACATGAAGTTATCCGGTGGGTGGGGAAGTACTAAACATCGAGTTCGCGGTTCTCGCAAACTCAAAGTTCGATGGGAAGTTCTGGGACTTCAGAATCCTCTTGATGGCAATCTGAAGACCTCAATGGAAGACATCCGTCAGCAAGTATTAAGCCTGGCAAACGCTGGGCTCAAGCAGGAGACTCGCTCCCCGACCGCTGAACGCAATGCCAAGGCCACTACCCATGCTCTTGACAATAGAGGGCAGATAAAAAGGAGGGCCGACATTGGCTGAGTGGGTGACGTATAAAAATCACAAGCTCAAGGCATGTTCCCAACATCTTGGAGAGGACCAATGGACACCCAAGGCGCTAGCATGGCTCTCCACGGGTAGCCGAGAGCCAATGAAAACGCTACAGGGTGAATCGCATGAGATCAGCAGCACGGAGAAAAAGGCGAATGAAATTGCTCTTCGCAAAGCCAAGCAATGGGTGGATCAACGTCAATAGGTTGAAACTGGTCCACTAGCGAAGTTTGGAGGAACCCATGTTATACGCATTATTCATGTTTTGGGTTGTGGCGAGCATTTTAGTGGTTGTGGTTGGCATGGTGCTCGGAGGCTTGTTGTGTCTGTGGTGTGCCTTTATCAGCCGTAGGCGCTTCCGCTTGGATATAGCGACCTTATCCTTGTATAGTGCATCGCCCCCCGTCACCACCCGCCCCATCACAATAGTTCCACCTAAGCGTTCAAGTACTTCCCCTCTCATTCACACGACGGCACCGGCTGCGCTTCAGCCATAGCTCATTTTACTTGCCCTGCTTCCTTCTCCAATCCTTCTCGCACCCATCGAGCCCATGTGGAGTCGCGCCTCGCACTGATACCTATCGGGTGACTGAGCAGCCGGTTCTGAATTTGCGGATAGGTTCGGGCTCTGGCAAATTTCCGATCTCGTGCGAGTATCAAACCTCCACTGGTCAAGCGTGGCGGCCTCTGAGGATCCGCAAAATCATTGAACTATTTCCCCCTATTTTATAATGCTTGACTATGGTGCCCATTGCGCCCAAGGTGAACAGATGACGTATTGAGCCATGTCGGCTGTCCTATCCCTCGCGCCTCCTTTTTCCCTCCTGCGCGACTGATTCCCGGGTCTCCACCGCTACTACGCCAGAGTGTGTTCCACAGCACGTGTATCACCTTGCGACAACCGGAGGCGATTGCTGCCTCTGACTGGGAGAGGTGCCTCGATTTACGAGTCGAGTGAGGCCTGCGCCCACATCTCTAATTCATTAAAGGGAGGATGTCATGATTACAATGACGACGGCAGCGGAAGAGAAGATTCGGGAACTCATGCAGGAAGAGAAGGATACAATCGGTCTGCGAGTATTCGTAAAAGGCGGCGGCTGCCATGGCTACCAGTACGGCATGTCGTTTGAATCCAAGATGAGCGACGACGATACGGTCATCGAGAAGGGTGATGTGAAAGTGCATCATGGATTCGCAAAGCGCCCCGCTGTTGGTCGGGTGCGAAGTCGACTATGTGGACAGCGCTACAAGGCTCCGGCTTTGCGATTAAGAACCCGCAAGCGAAGACGACGTGCGGGTGCGGCAGTTCATTCAGCTCATAACGTCATCACGATGTGCCGTCAAATTTCTGAACCGCACGGTGGATAGGAAGGGAACGAACTCATGGACACCACATCAATCTTCGGAACAAAGAATAAAAAAGGCCAAATCATCACCGATCCACGCGAGATGATGACCCGAGCGCCTCGCACGCCTTCCTTCTTTACCGGCAGCGAAGTCATCAAAGAGGCCGTCAAACGCGCCAATGTCGACATCATGGTGGCCTATCCCATTACACCCCAGAGCGAGGCGGCCGCCCTGTGCGGCGAGCTGTTCGCCGAGGGCTATATCGGTGATTACTTCCGTGGGGAAAGCGAATTTGCGGTCATGTCGCAGTGCGCCGGCGCCGCTTTCGGCGGAGCGCGTGTCTTCACGACGACCGCCGGTCCGGGCACCTTGCGGGCCATGGAAAACTTCCCGATGTGGGCCGGCGCCAGATTGCCGATCCAATGTATCGTCACTTGCCGCGGCATCAATTCGCCGCTATCGATCCAGCCGGACACGATCGAGATCGCCTACCTGATGAATACCGGCATGTTGGTCTGGCACGCGGAAACCGCGCAAGATTTTTACGATTGGATTCTCAAGGGCTACATGGTGTCGGAAGAGCCGGACGTGCATCTACCCTTGGCGCTCTGTTGCGATGGATTTTTCGTGACCCATACAAAAGACGTCGTCGACCTGACTCCCGCCGATATGTGCCTGCCACCCTATGACCCCTACCGGTCTCCGGTGCCCTGCATGGATATGGAATGTCCGCCGGTCCGGATGATGCGTGATCCCTTCGTGATGAAGAGCAACTACATCAGTTACGCCACTCACGCCAGCTGGCAACAGGAAGTCTGGGCCGCCGCGGAACGGTCGCGCAAGCATACGATCGCCTGGTTGAACGGCTTGATTGATATCGAAGACGGTGAGGCTGACATGCTGATCGTCACGTCAGGTACTGCCGTCTCCCAGGGGCGGGAAGCCATCCGCCTGTTGGCCGATGACGGAATTCGCGTCGGATTGGTGAAGATCAAGTCGCTCCGGCCCTGGCCGGAGGAGGAAATTCAGGACGCGACCAAGCATGCCACGCACATCATCGTCCCCGAGTTCAATGTCATTGGGTGGATGGCGAAAGAAATCAAAGCCACAATCCCTAGCAGCGAGCGAGTCGTCGCCGGACCGCGAGTTGCGGCGGCATGACCATGCCGCCGGAAATCATCGTCGAAGAAATTAAAAAGGCGATCGGTATGCGATCCACGACGCTTGCCGGACGTGGTTGAACATGACACGAACGCAAAACGACGGCACGACCGCAATAGGGAACAACGTGCCGTTCAGCTGCGCTGAGCCGCAATCGCTGCCAAGGATGACCAGAACGCCGGGAAGCCGTTCGTGTGGCACGAGGCGTACGTAACACCGCCGCAACCGCGGCTTACAGAGAAAGAGCGAGGTGTCAGATGAGTCTCGATTATGTGAAATTCACACCGGGATTTGAAGCGTTCATGCCGAAAGAATATCGGGACATGGTGGAGCACGGTCCCTTCGGAAAGAAAACGACGGTCTCGCAGATGGGCAGCTTCAAGGAAATCCTCGAAGAGCACCCGATGTGCGCCGGCTGCGCGATGACCCTGTTCATCCGGTTGGCGATCATCGCGTTTCCGAATCCCGAAGACACCATCACGGTCGGAACGGCCGGATGCGGCCGATTGGCGATTTCGCAGGCGGCGATTCCCTTCGTGTACGGCAATTACGGCGACCAGAACGGCGTCGCCAGCGGATTGTCGCGCGGATTGCGGATCCGCTTCGGCGACAAGCCCAAGGATGTCGTGGTGATCGCGGGTGACGGAGGAACCGCCGACATCGGGTTCCAGCAGGTGCTCCATTCCTGGTTCCGGAAGGAACGGTTCACGACGATCATGCTGGACAACGAGGTGTACGGCAATACCGGCGGACAGGAAAGCGGCATGACGACCAGAGGCGCCGTGCTCAAGATGGCGCCGCTCGGCAAGAAGTTCGAAAAGATGGACATGGTCAGCCATGGCCAAAGTCGCCGGCTGCGCCTATATCGCCACGGTGGTGCCGAATAATCCGCGGCGGGTGGAAAGCGTCATCAAGAAGGCGGTGCTGATCGCCCGAGAAGTCGGTCCGACCTATATTCAGGCCTATACGTCATGCAATATCGAGTATGCGATCCCGACCGACAAGGTCATGGAAGACGCCAAGACCGTCGAGGACGATCGCTACAAATTTACCGAGTATGTCAGTGACGAGGCCAAGGAGTATCTGGCCGAGCGGTATGGCTACAAGGAATTCCTGCCGAAGCCGGTTGCGGCTGTCAGAAGGCGTAAGAATCGGGTGGAAAGATTCGGGAGCCAGGCGCACACGCACCGCCCGAATCTTCCACCCTGTCATCCGAGGACACGCCTTGCCGACGATCCGAAACGAAGTGGATCATGGCGCACATGAATTCAACAGCTCACGCTCGGGCACAAAGACCCCATTATACGCTGGGCTATGGCATGCGGCTGGATCAGGGCACCGCTGCAGAACAGGCGCACACGCACATGTCCGATCATCCTGCCGGATGGATCGGACCGGCAACATCACCGTGCACGTGATTAACGGCACGCCGGAAGAGATCAAAGCGCGGCTACTGGAAAGTGTCGATGCATTTTTCGAGATCTATACCGACACTCTAAGCAACGCCATCCATTCCGAGGCCAGGAACCGCCGGAAGGTGATTCTGCGGCCTCTGGAGAGACCATGACCATGCAGACGCTTGATATCGATCGTCCCGAGATGCCCGATCTTCAGTTCGTCCTGTTGGTGACAGCACTGTGCACCTCCCGTCTGACTTCGCTCAATGTGCCGGATTTCTTGCGTGCCACGACTCTTCGACCGGTGCTGGGTCCTCATTCATGAGATCCCTCCGCCCGCAGGCCGGAGGAGCGGATCATGGACCTCCGACCCTGGACTGAAATGACCATTGAGGCGATGGTTGAGACGATCCGCGTGGTGCTCTCGGACGCAGGCATCAGAACATTGGGCTGGGACCATCCACCCAGTGAACCGACAGGTACCAGTACACCCGAAGCCCAACCCCCGATCAAACGCCTCGATCAACTCTATCCCTAGCCTCCCCAGCGTTCCGGCACAGCCGTCTTTCCCACAGGCATGGAAAACCCTTTCCACATTTCAAGCGGTCACATCGGTTCGATTAACAAAGGAAATACACAGATCACATCAGCGGCGGTTCATCAATCGCTGCGCTCCTAAGGAGACTGATTTCATAGACCTTCGAATAGCGGCCTCTAAGTGCTGTGTCCTGCGCACCCAGCAGGCTCGGCAACATGCCACTATCATGGATTTATTCGGGTACCAATTTATATTGCTTGACTCACGTACCCAATGCGTCCAGAGTGATGTTGCGAGATGTGAAGCTCGCTGACTGTCCCATCCTTGCGCTTCCCAATCCTCCTGAGTGTAACTGATTCTCCAGTCTCCGCCACTCCGGATGTCAGAGTTTCTCTGAACGGCTGCATGCCGGTGTCATGGTCTGCTTCTGGAGGGGGCAGGGCAGCCAGCCATGCTCCAGAGGAAGGGTCGGTAAAATGATCCTCTTTGCCACTATCATATTTGTGCTTCCGGTAGGGCTGGTGGCGCTCGAACTCTATCTGTGTGGCGCGTTCACAAAACATGCTTGATGCCCGCCCGGATGATCCGATGACGTACGGTTAGGTCGCGGCTCTAGATATGAAAGGAGAACGATATGTTAATGGCAAACGAGATGGTGAATTTCGAATTACCAGGGGTTCCGTCGGGAGGCTTACGGAGGGTCGGGCAGATCAGAGGAGCCAACTCATGCACTGCCTTCGTTGTCATGGTTTGATGGTGACCATCCGATTGGAGGATGTGGGAAGCTCGTCACTCTGCTTCTCCGCCTGGCAATGCTTGATGTGTGGTGAGGTGATTGATCCGGTGATCGCAGCGAATCGGCAAGAGCTTCATGGGTCGACGGGGAGCCGGGGGCGTATTCGATACGGCGTGGCGCTGGGGCACGGACGGTCTGCCCTCAAGGCGACGAGTACCTAACGCTGACTCTTGGTCTAAGAATGCCGAGTCACGAATGTCCTCCACCACCAACGTAATTCTGTGCACAAAAGAAGGATCCGATGAACGCGTCTCAGTTCAACGAGAAATGGATGGAGTTCACCTGTCTTCATTCTCGATTAGCTCTTCAAACTACACCCAATGGCCATTTGACCGGAGAGTATATCTGTGAACAATGCGGCATCTATTACAGTTACCGAGCCATTTACTGAAGCAAGAAGATGCCGATAGTGCTAAACTACAACTTCCTATAGACTTTTCGAATAATCCATTACTTGCTCGATATGTCCCAAACCAAAGACAAGAAAGTAATCGATACCACTCATGGAGTTTGGGAAATGCACACTCGCCTTATGCGACGTGCTACATGGGGACCCGTCGTTAGATCACGTAGAAGTTCTCTTCATTGAGAACCATATTCAAGTCCTACAGATGGCCTATCTTCAGTGGAAGAGGAGGCATCAGGTCACCTGAGCGGAGGCCACCAAACCTTCGGATTTTCGTCCCGTGAATCCGCTTTTGTTCGTACAAGACGATCTCAGCATTCGCCTAATGGTGGTCAATGGTCATGTCCGGTACTTACATTCCCAGGAAAATACACCATTGGCTAACAAGCGCAAGGCTATGACCAGCCCTGAAAAGCTGGCGTCGCACGCTTAGTCTAAGCCGCCAGGGCAACGCCTTGAATTTGAAAGCGGAGCAGTGATACCAACGACGGCTGGATCCCCTGCCCTCCACCAAAATTATTGTACACACCTTGGTATGCTATGACCCGCCCGCCGTTAATGATTAGGCTTGGCAAACCACTTCCGCTTCAGTTGGAGTCACCAGGTCTCTTGCGTGAAGGAAACCTGGCTATACTCGGGGTCCCTCGGCCTTCTTGAATTCATTCATCGCGTCCTTGCGATTCGCGCCTCGCATGACTCCATCTCGATTACCTTGGTAGCAAGACCAACTAACTGCTGACCCTCTCAAGATATTTAGAGCCGCAGCGAACTACCAAACCGCAGGTCACTGAATCGCGTGAATCTGTCCATCTCGATAAACGGGGCGTACTGGTTATTTTCCCTGTGGCCGGGCGCTTAAGATCGATCAGCGTTCGCCGGATTTGTCCTTCCGTCGGTCGGCGTACTCACGAAATTGCGACGACTTTACCAGGCCGCGGGTCAGTTGCTGAATGGTATCGATCAAAGATTCTCGGAACACGGTTTCGACGGCAAAATCCCTGCTTAGACTGTCGGTCGTGAGGGTGTCTTTGCTGTGTACCTTCGACTTGAACGTCGCGGTGAGGAGCGGTTGTCCCTCGCGGCCTGTGGCGGTCCCACTGAGCTCCGCATACCCTTCATAGGTATCCGAGGGTCTAAACAAAATATACAAGGGCCCGGTGGCATACAAGGTCCTTCGGAGTGCACAATGCCCCTCCGCCTGCAGTTGCGGGATGACGATTTCAATGAGCACATCATGGCCTGTTGCTTGGCTTTTGTCATCGACTACTTCGACTGACTCAAAAACCTGCGACAACGCTTGCGTCATGCCTGTTTCCAGTTCCGCTCCAATGGGTACATCATACGTTCCGGCACAGGACACCTCCTGCCTAGACGTGGCGTTCTTGATGGCATCTGGCATGACCAGCGCGGCTGCCAGCGGGGTCTTTCTGATCTTCAGGGTATCCACGGTGGTGTGCAAGGGCAACGAAGTGGGAGCGCAGGATGAGAGCGCGAAACCGAGGACTCCAAACGCCACGATCCATATGGTCCCGGTCATAGTCCAGCCCCCCCTTGGGGCGTCTTGTATGTTAATCTTGTCAGCATGTCAATAATTTCTTCACCATATACCGCTTCCGTGCCATGCTCCCTCCGTTCGCCGGTCGGAATCCTCACTCCAAATTCGACTCGGTTCATAGAGGGCTGGTCCAATCATTGCGGCCGGTATCTCATATTCTTTTGAAGCCGGAGGAACTTCCGTCTCACACAAAGAGGCATGGCGACATGATCACATCTCTAACAGGCTGCGGAAAAACTCTTGCTTTCTCCTGTCCCCCGGGGTAAATAGGTACAACTAGAGCAGTTTTGATTTAAGTGTATACATTCTGCAGAATGCCCTCCCTGGCACTCTTAGGAGGAGAAGGGATGGATGCCTATTCACAGGATCTACGGGACCGGGTGTTGAGAGCATTGGAACGTGGGGAGCGTCCGACCGCCATTGCCGACCGCTTTGAAGTCAGCCGGGTCTGGGTGTATCAGGTGCGGAACCGGCTCACGCAGACGGGACAGCGGAGCAGTCTGCCGATTGGGGGCCACCGGCGGTCTCGATTGGCCGGGATGGAGCCGACGCTTCGGGCCTGGCTGAAAGAAACAGGCGATCTGACGCTCGCGGAGCTGTGCGCCCGGCTGGCGGCACATGGAATCATGATCAAGGTGCCCGCGTTGTGGCATCAACTCGATAAATGGAAGCTCACGTTTAAAAAAAGCCCTGCACGCCAGCGAGCAAGAGCGCACCGACGTGCAAGCCGCACGGCGTGAGTGGCAGGCCTCCCAACCGGCGTTGGATATCACGCGGCTATTAACGAGGGATCAAGTCTTGTAATCATACATTTTAGAAGAATGAAAAATAAGCAACATTTCGCACCGCGTGACGGGTCTTCCTCTGAGACTGCTTGAAGAGTTCTTCAGTAAAGAGTAGCTTCTTCTTGTTCGTTGTTCCTTCTTCAAAGGGAAATATGGGGGCGGTTTCAAGTTCCAAGTGCAACGGGTGAAGGATGGCGCAATTGCGCATAGACTTCCAGGGGCGTGGCAAAGTCGAGACCTTTCCTCGGGCGCGTGTTCAATCGATGGGCGATCGCGTTCAACTCGCGCGGCGTGTAGCCCGACAGATCCGTGCCCTTGGGCAGATACTGGCGCAGCAGTCCATTCGTGTTTGCATTGGTGCCGCGTTGCCAGGGGCTGGTCGGATCGGCAACGAACACCCGGATCGCGAGCCGCTCGGCCAGGCGCGCATGTTCGGCCATCTCTTTCCCCCGATCATCGGTCAGGGTTTTCCGCAGCGGCGCCGGCACATGCCGGAGTTTTTTCGTGAAGCCCTCGCGGGCACTCCGGGCATCCGTCCCCTCCATCCCGGCCAAGATGACCACGCGCGTCGTCCGCTCCACCAGGGTCCCAACAGCCGACCCATTGCGGGCGCCCTTGATGAGGTCGCCTTCCCAGTGGCCGGGCACCGTGCGGGGCGCCACCTCGGCTGGACGTTCGTCAAGCGGCGTCATGTGGGGGATCTGGCCGCGGCGATCGGTCCCTCGCGCCCGAGGTCGGCGCGCGTTGCGCGCCTGACGCAGTGCGGCCAACAGCTCGCGGCGCAGGGCTCCGCGTGGCAGCACATAGAGCCCCGCATAGATCGTCTCGGTCGAGAGATGCTTGCGCATGTCGCCCGGATACGCGTGTCGGAGTCGCCCGCCAATCTGCTCAGGCGAGCAGCCCTGCCTCAGCGGTGGTTGGACATACGGCCACAGCCAGGGGTCTCCGAGTTTGCGCGATCGACGCGGCTGACGGGCTCTGGCGGCCGCCTGGGTCTGCGCCGTACAGGCGCGATAGGGGCGGCCTCGCGCCTTGTTGCGGGCCGACTCGCGGCTCACGGTGCTGGGCGCGCGACCCAATACCGTGGCCATCATCCGCAACGAATGGCCGCGGGCCAGCCCCAGACTCAAGGGTTCACGTTCTTCGGCACGCATGTGTCGATAGGATCTCGTGTGCATGGCAACCCCTTAGCCCAGCAGGACCGGTAGTGTTGCACTTGGAGTTAGAACTCAAGCTCCTATATAAAAAAACCTAAAGACACGCGCGCGTAGGAACCACCAAGAGGCCGCGCCAGACCGAGTTGACTGATTAACGGAGGGACTCACCATGCTTAAAGCCCTGCTACTGTGTTTCGTGATCTTCGCCAGTCTTGGAATATTCTTGATTGGGCCACATTCGGCCCTGGCTGTGGAGCAATCGCCGAAGGAAGGAAACCGGCCGACACCAGTGGCAAAGGAGACCGACCAGAAGCCACCAGCGAGTGAGGATGAGAAGAAGAAAGTTGAGGAAGCAAAGAAGGATGATACGGATACGCTCGATAAGTCCGACAAGAAACCGGAATGTGTGAGAGGTATGAAGGCACTCTCTAGACCTTTTTCGGAGCCCTGCCCATTCTGAGTGAGTGAGCGTGACCCTCCCCCGATTTCATAGACACCTCCATACGTGGGAGAATCATGAAATTGGATGTCAGCATGCCAATCACAACGCGACGTCAGTTTTCATTGTTGTACACTACCGCGTGGTGAACACCGATAGAAACGGCAGGAGTACAACGTCAAAGCAGCGGGCGCAGGCGATGAGTTCGATGAGACAGCCGTGTGCGCCGAGTCAGGCGGTTGAGGCTGACACAACTGGTATCCTTCCTACGATCTCGATACAATTGGCGCATGTCGGGATCGGCCTCACACGTCATCGTCATCGGCGCCGGTGTGGCCGGATTGGCCTGTGCGCGCGGACTTACGACTCACGGGATCACACCGCTGGTGTTAGAAGCCTCCGACGCCGTAGGTGGGCGCGTCCGAACCGACCTGGTGAACGGCTATCAGTTGGATCGTGGCTTTCAAGTCTTACTCACGGGGTATCCCGAAGTCAGCCGTCAACTCGACTTGCCCTCGTTACGATTACAGCCCTTCCATCCCGGAGCATCCGTGCGCTGTCAGGGGACATTCCATCGGCTGAGTGATCCACTGCGTCACCCGCTTGATGCGCCCGCAGCACTCTTGGGGCCGATTGGAAGCCTCGGCGACAAATTGCGCATGCTGCGCCTCACCCGTGACGCGCAGCACAAGACCCTCTGTCAGCATGTCGGCGGGCCATCGACGTCTACACAGAACGTTCTGGCGAGCTACGGATTGTCTGAGGCGATGTGCCGGAGATTTCTGCACCCATTTTTAAATGGCGTGTTCCTCGATGAGGCGCTTGCGACGCCGGCATGGATTTTTGAGCACGTCTGGGCGTCGTTCGCGCAGGGCAACGTCGCCTTGCCGCAGGAAGGCATGGGCGCTATTCCACGGCAACTTGCCAATGGGCTCCATTCGGTGAATGTGCGTGTGAACGCCCCAGTAATGGAGATCGACGGCACGAGAGTGACATTGGTGAGCGGAGAACGACTGGCAGCGGATGTCGTAGTGCTTGCCACTGATTGGTCGACAGCTGCGATACTTCAGGGGACGCCGCCGCCGTCTTCTGGCCGGACGGCTATCACCGTCTATTACAGCGCTCCACAACCTCCACTGTCAGGCCCCTGGCTGGTGCTGAACGGAGAGGAAGAAGGGCCCGTCAACCATCTCTGCGTGCTGAGTGAGGTGGCCCCAAGCTATGCCCCAGCCGGCCGAAGTCTGATCGCCGTGAGCCTGCGGCCCCGAACACCAGAACCGGACCAACAAGAGTTGGCCGTACGGCGGTACTTGGCGGAGTGGTTCGGAGGGGCTGTGCATGCCTGGCACTATCTACGGACGGATCGAGTGACTTCATCGCTGCCGCCCTTGAACGTGCTACGGCCAACTGCACCGACATCGGTGTGCGAACTGCGCTCAGGGCTCTTTGCTTGTGGGGATTACCTGAGCACGGGTACACTTGATGGCGCTCTGTGGTCGGGGCGGATTACCGCGGATGCCATTGCTGAACGGCTTGGTGTGCCGCAGTCGGCTTGAATGGGGGTGAATAAAAGGGGTCGGGAGTCTTTGTTTGCCGATCTAAGCTAGGTCAGGTCTTGCACGCCGACACCCCACCCTGCCTTTACTGAGCTTGCCGAAAGGCCCAGCAGCCGCCACGCCCTCCGGCTCTATTTCCCTCATACGCAGGGTCCTGCGCGCTTGCTTGCCCCCTTCCGACTCCCCCACAGCCTTGTCAAGCTATACTTGACAGCTCCGCCTGACAAGCGCAGGATAAATGGGTGATTGAGAATTTCAAGCACAAGGGGCTGGCACAATTCTTTGAAGACGATCATCGCCGAAGTTGCCCGCATCGCAGATCGATAAAATTGGCCGTATCCTGGCAAGGTTGAACGAAGCGATAACCGTTCAAGATATGGGGCTGCCAGGCTATCGGCTCCATCCCTTGAAAGGAGAGTTAGCCAGCTTCTGGTCTGTGACCGTATCAGGGAATTGGCGAATCATTTTCCGATTCGAGAACGGTAGCGCCTACGGCGTGGATATTGTGGACTATCACTAAAGGAGTTCGACCATGCGCATGAAGAACCCACCGCACCCTGGATTGTCGGTCCGACATGACTGCCTTGAACCGCTCGGATTGTCGATCGCGGAGGGGGCCAAGGTGTTGGGCGTCACGCGGCAGGCCATGAACAATCTGATCAGCGGGAAGGCTGGGCTTTCCGCCGAAATGGCAATCCGCCTCGAAAAGGCGTTTGGTGGCGGTGCAGAGACATGGCTACGGATGCAGGCCGCATACGATCTGGCCCAAGCGGAAAAGCACACGGGAAAGATCAAGGTTCGGCGTGTAAAGGACGCCTTGATACCCGCCTAATCGTCAGCCGAGAGTCAACGACTGGACAATGAGGAGAAGAAGAACAAAGAAAGAGAACAAAGAAAGGGGTCGGGAGTCTTTGTTTGGAGGGATAGAGTTGCTGAGAGTTGGGGTCGACCTGAGGAGCCCCCTCATGGCCTCTCTCCCACGGCAGCCGTTGCAGACTTCGTGCTTGAAATCCATGGCATATGAGTTTATGGTCATACGGTTTGAAATGTTGTCTGGGAGGTAGTATGTCGAAAAACTCGCTCAACAAGGAGCTGCTCTGATGGAAGATACCAACATATTTAAGGATCCTGATTGGGTATTGGGAGATATGGCGTGGTTTGCTTTAGGGGGAACCGTTATCCTCGGGCTATTGCTGTTGAATGCGTATGTTCAGCGAATAGCGAGAAGTGAGGAGCGCCAACGAATAGAACGCCTGAGTGCCGAAAATCTTAAACGAGAAAGATTAGCAGCTGCTCAGAGTCGTCGACCTGACAACATCTGACGTCCTGGCTATCTGCGGAACTCGGGGTGTCTTCCCTCCGATTCCGGACACACTTGCTTTCCTCGCATTCTGCCCACAGTTCAAAATCTCACGCCAACCGCCCAGTGGGGGGTCAGTTTCCTCTTGATGTTTTCGGCTGACAGCTTTTAGAAAGGTCTTCGATTCCCGTTTGGAGCTGTCAACACTCTCGGGAATCTTTATTTGCTGAGCCATTTCCAGGCACACCCTCCTGAGCTTGCCGAAGGGCTCTTCGCGCCCCTTCGCTCACGGTTCTCGCTTTTGATACCTATATCAGAACACGTGCCCACACGATCAAGCAGGCACGTGTTCCACGGTTGACTCTGGCTGGTCTTACCGCTGGTTCACTGGACAACCAGACTTGCCCGCAAGCCGCCCGGCTGAAAGTGATTCGGCAGTAGCATGATGCAATTGGGATTGAACCCCTGCGCTTTCAGCGTATCGATGCTCCCCAACACTTTCTCCTGTTTCAGATCGATCACCGTGATAGACCCGTCGCTGAGGCCCTCCAAATTGAGCAGGCTATTCTGGACGAAGAGGTACCGTTCATCGGGCGACAGGACGCTATGATGGGCGCCGGCAGCGGCGGCGATCGTTTTGAGAAACTTCGGCTGCCGCGGATCGCTGTTGTCATAGAGATTGACGAATCCCGGCTTCGCCGTGGTGACGAACAAGCGGTCCCCCTTCGCGTTGTAGAGCATTTCCAACGGCATACCCTGCTGCCGTCGTCCGAAGTCATCGATCTCGTGGAACGAGAAGGCCTTGCTCTTCGAATCCCAGACCCCAGCCCAGAACGTCCCTTCCATCATATTGGTGATGTGCACAACCGGCGGATTCGCCTTCGGGCTGAACATGATTTCGACTGGGGCCGATTTAGCCGGAGCCGGCTTCGACCCAATTTTGTGCGTCGAGAGGACCTTGCCGGTACTGGCCTCCAACACCGTGACCGAGTCACCCGCGTCGGACATATCGGGCTTGACGGTGCTGGTGACGAGGATGCGATCGATGCCGTTGTGAATCGCGATCCCATGGGGATACAAAATCGTCGCCACGGACGGGGCAGTCGCGCTGACCGCTTTGATCGGCTTATCCATGAGCGCGTCGCCCACAATTACGTTACTCGAACCCATACAGGTGAGATACCAGGTCTTGTTATCTTCTGAGACGACGAGATCCTCACCGACCAGGCAGTCCGGTACGTTGATCGCGCGAAGCCGGTAGGGAAACTTCGTGAGGTCGATCACGTGCAGCAGGCTTTTCCCCAAAGCTGTGACATAGGCTTTGCTCCGATCCCGATTGAAAAAAATGTGGTGCGCCACAAGGTCAGACGGAAGCGGAATCTCCATCAGGATTCTTCCAAAGTCCACAGACTCCGGATCAATGTCCATGATCGCGATCCCTTCCCGTCTCACCGGCTGGTTGGGCTTACTTTCATAGTTGATCAGGGCCAAAATTTCCGCTGAGGCGAGGGCCGTGCCCGTGAGCAACAGCCCCAAGGTCAAGGTGAGCAATCTTAATGATTTAATGGCGTCCTCCTTGGGGAATGAGAAAATTAAATATCATACTCCTTTAACCAGGCGAGTGAACGCGCGGACATTCGCACCGGTACAATCGTTCCTCTTTGGGTTCCCCGTCGATCACGCTCGAATGCCAATCACTTCCAGATATTCTGCCTCAGAACCGCCCCTCACCTCAATACACTGATCTCCTCACATCTCTACAGTGATGGGTACGCCTACAGAAATGTGGGGTGAGATGACATGACTATTGGCTTCTCTCCAATTTCCACCATGTGGCGGGCCAGTGCCTTCCCAACGTCATGTTCTCCTCTCATCTCGCGAAAACCACTTTTGCTGAAACCCAACTAAAATCTGTTCCGCCCGTGCATGGTCTTGTTCTGCGACTAGCACTACACACATGGGCGAGCCCTGCGCATTGTTCGAATACTGAACAGGGGATGGTTCTGATTGAGTCGGCAAGACGAACTGAATCTTGTCCTCGGTCAAAGCGTTCAGGAAATCAGTGTGGAGATCTGGATCACAAGGCACATTCAACTTCCCCATGGCAGGCGACGCCGCCATTCGCCTCCTGGAGTACTTATTAGAAACCGCTATCACGAAGGCAGCGATCATGGCAACAACGACAAGACCAACGATATTGGCTATGAGTTCCATGTCTACGCGGTGCCTGTCATTCTCAAACAGATCGGAAGCATATCCAACGGGCCCCATAATCTCGATCAACGCCTGGGAGTCCGGCGCGCCATCGATTCGAACAAGCTCATCCTAGACTGCGCTACGCGAGAAATAAAGAGAAGAAAAAGGTCTCAGGAAACTCTTTCCCGGCGCGTGGCGGTTGATTCGACTCAGCCCCTTCCCCTTTTCGTTAATATTGATAGATTTGCCGTAGCAACACTTTGAGGGAGCCTCTTGAGAATCGTGCAGGCAGTCAAGACATTGCGAAGTTGCTCGTCTGTGTTCATGGCAGGAAGATTACTCGCAACGATGATCCTGGCTGTGCTTGTAGTCATTCCCGCCGCCGCACAGAGCTTCCGCTCTGATTCGAAGCGATTCGGCAACCCGAAGATGGATATTGTCCTCACCGAAACCGAGCGTCTGGCTCGAACGTCGATTGTGGAGATTCAGATCAAGACCATTGGCTCGTCGGTGGGCTCATCATTTTTTCTCTTATGCAGTATCCGCGACCTCGCTCGGCAACGCGGCAACTACCGCTATATCGTCAAAGTGGAGGAGCAGCCCCGCCACAACCAGATGCTGGTCGGTTTTCTCAACAATTCTGCCGAAGCTCCAGAACTGCTCGACACACGGCTTGCCGGGCAGAAGGTGATTGATCTGGAATACTTCGCGCCTATGTGCGACACGATGAAATAAATCGGGGATAAGAAAAGGGGTCGGGAATATTTTCTTGACAGCCTCGTCGCCGCCTTGCTACAAGATCTCCCATGCCACGCCGCCCACGCCTCGCTGCTGGAGATCTCGCCTATCATGTCCTGAACCGTCGGGTTGGGCGCCTCCCCTTGTTTGAGAAACCCGCTGACTACGCTGCCTTTGAGAAGATTCTCGCCGAGGCTCACGCCCAGACCAGGATCCGAATCGCCGCCTATTGCTTGATGCCAAATCACTGGCATCTCCTCCTCTGGCCTCGACATGATGGGGAACTCTCCGAGGTGCTGAGGTGGATCACTGTCACGCATACGCAACGCTGGCATGTTCACCACGACACTGCCGGGACCGGCTCAGTGTATCAGGGCCGCTTCAAATCGTTTCCGGTGCAGACGGATGAGCATTTCCTGACCGTTGCGCGTTACGTGGAACGTAATGCGCTTCGGGCGAAGCTGGTTAGACAAGCAGAAAACTGGCGGTGGTCTAGCCTCTGGCGCCGGGATCAGGATGACGCCAAACTGGCGGCCTGGCTGAGCGACTGGCCCATGGAGCGGCCACGAGACTGGATATCTCGACTGAATCGTCCCGACAACGCGTTAGAACTGGAGTCCCTCAGACTCAGCGTGCAACGAGGCCGCCCCTTTGGCGAAGAACCCTGGGTAAGACGGATGGCGAAGCGGTTCGGAATGGAATCGACCCTCCGGCCACGAGGGCGACCGAAGGGATCATGAACGCAGACTCCCGACAACGACACAGTGGGGCTCGGTCTAGCAATCCCACATTCCCAGACGCCTGACGGGTCGAACGGTTCCTCGCAAGCATCTCCCGGCCCTTCATTCCTGGCTATACCTTCGAGACCTGCTTAAACATGACATCCGTGCGCAGCACATACTTTTTCACACTGCGCACGACGGCACCTTCGTGCCAGATGGAATGCATGAATGCCAGTGCCATCCCTTCTTTCGGCTGCACAGACAGGTAGGGACGTTGGAGGAATGTCTGCTCCATGTCGGCGAAGAAACGTGTCTCCCCACCCGTCATCCCTTCATTGAGATAGATCATGAACCTCATCTGCCTTTCCTCCCAACTCGTCATCCGGATATAAGACCCATCACGGTAAGGTGAGCTCCCTCCGAAAGACACCCCTCTCAGACATGGATCAGACTGACGCGAAAACGTAGAATGTCCTCAGGTATTTCTCACATGGTTTACGATACTATGCGCGCTGTGACAGTTCGTTCGATAATTCTTGCTCTCATCTGCCTGCCACTTTTTGGGCTCGCCGAAGCCCAGAACCACGTCTGTCGAGATCTTGCCTCACTGGAAACAAGGAGACACGGTTCGTCTCGAAATCACGCGGGCACGTGTGAAATCCACCGATGGCATGTCTACGATCACAGGGAAGACTCACACTGACTTTGCGATTGAGGTACTCAGCGCTAACGACCATGGATATCTCGTGGGCTGGACCGCAGGCAAGACCACGTTTGATTCTCCTTCTCAGGCTGAGCAATCCTTCCTTGGACAGGTCGTGAATCTCATGAATGGACGGCAGATTATTCTAGAGATCGATTCACACGGAGACATTCGAGGCGTCCAGAACTGGAAGGGACTCAAAACCTCGGCGCTGAAATCCCTGGATGCCCTCGCCGCAGCCGAAGACGTGGGGAAAGGGAAACCTGACAACGCACTCATGTCCAAGTTTCGGGCACAATGGGAATCCATGCTAGGAACCCAAGCGCAGGTCGAAGAGCTGTGCACCCGCGAGGCACAGGTATATTTTAAGGTTCTCGGAAGAGGGTATGCCCGCAACACACCGTTCGAGTACGAGGACCTGTTCCCAAATCCCCTCGGCGGTGAGGCCTTCCCGACTCATGCACGCATGGCACTGAACACGTTTGACAAGCAGACAGGCCGCGCCGTGATTACGTGGAGCCAAGTAGCCGATCCCAAGCAAGTTTCGCGGATTCTTGAATCAATGCTCAAGGAGATGCGTGCACGGGTGGGGAAAGAACCACAGGAGGGAGAATTCCCCAAAGCGATTTCCATGGAAGACCATGCAGAAATCGTGGTGGATGCGACCACAGGATGGGTCAAAACGCTCAAACATGCGCGGTCTATAAATTTCGGTACGCGTGCCCAAGTTGACACCACATCAATCATCAGAATTGCGAAATGATATTGCATCACCACCCCCCACCTCACAGACGGTTCCCACACCATCTCCAGAGTCATAGATATGTCCACGGTTTTACGGTAGACTTGCGCCCGCCAGATTACTGAGACTGCCTATGATCTCAATCCACTTGCCCCCATCAATCGCTACCATCCTGCTCTCTACGCGAATAGGCCGAAACAAAGAGCACGGTGGGGAGTGATGGACTGAATTAGCCAGGGAGGACATTGCATGGATCCAATCAAGTCGTTCATGGTTCCGAGTGAAAAGTTTATTACAGTTGAGCGGGATACGGATGTGCAGACGGCGGCACAGCTTATGCGCGATCGCCGCATCAGCAGCCTCTTTGTAACGAACGGAACGGAGATCATTGGCATCGTCACGGATACCGACATGGTTCGGCGCGTGGCCGCAGCTGGCGTCGATATCCGCACGACAACGGCTCAGCAGATCATGTCGGCACCGCTCGTGACGGTCGAAGGAGATAAGACCGTATTAGATGCCAGCGATCTGATGGCCCACAAGCATATCCGACATCTCGGCGTGACGCAGGATGGAAAGTTAGTCGGCATGATTTCTGTGCGCGACATCCTGGCCTTCTTGACGAATCTCAGGAAGAAGTGATCCGATGGCCTTCCGATACACCCCCCCCTCGCGACTGTGTCGGCATGAACCTTTTCATCGCATGCTACGCGAGAAGAAATGGGGAACAGGTTGGAAGTTCTCCATTCATCCTGTCTCTTTGACAGAGGAGCTTATGATCTCTCATCATTCATCCGTTGCACTTGGAACCTGAAACCGCCAAACTTTTTCTTGGCGAGCCGCACCGCCGGCGCACGCATAGACGACGGCCACGGAATCGCCCTCCCCGTACATCGTGATAGACCACGCCGAGAAAACATCATAGAATGGCCCCAATATCCTGCGCAGACGTAGCAGTCACTGCTCATGAAATTCCTATACCGACGCGTACCATATCTCAGGTGCCTTGCCATTTTTCTCGCGTTGGGAAGCCCGCTCACGCTCCCAACCTTCGTTCCGGCCTTCGAGCGCATACCTGCGGCAGTAGCTCCTGCTCCTCGATCCGAGGCTTGGTGGGCCACCCGACATGAGCATACACTTGCACGCATCCGGCAGGGCGGAGTTGACCTGCTGATGATTGGAGACTCCATTACTCAAGGGTGGTCCGCTGAAGGTCGCCACGTTTGGAACACCTATTATGGACACCGTCGGGCCGTCAACTTGGGCTTCAGTGGTGATTGCACCGAGCATGTGTTGTGGCGATTGAACCATGGAGAAATCGACGGGATTGCCCCCAAGCTCGCGGTCGTGATGATCGGGACCAACAACACCGGTGCGCGTCGTGATCCTCCGGAGGAGACGGCAGCAGGAATCCAGGCAATTCTCTCGACCTTGCGCACAGGCCTTCCGGATACCAAGATTCTATTGCTGGGCGTGTTTCCGCGTGGTGCCTCCTCGGATGCCCCACTCCGACGGGTCAATGTGGCGATCAATGCCCTCATCCGCTCCTATGCCGACAACCAGCGGGTCTTTTTCTTGGACCTCAGCTCGGTTTTTCTCGACGATCAGGAACGCCTCTCTCCACACCTCATGCCCGACTACTTGCACCTCAATGAACGCGGCTATCAGGTATGGGCGGAGGGAATGGAGATTATGCTCACGCGGCTATTGGGTGAATACCAGCAGAAGGACTAACGGAAGAATTAAGCGCATCTACCGCCCTTGATGGGCAGAGAAAGGATCTCAGCAGACGTTTCGACCCACCATTTCGTATGGCGGTCCGGCGCCTTTCTCGTCGCTACATCCCGCTACGCCCTTCTGCCATAGGCCAAACAGCTCCAAGCACGTACAATGTCTCTAGCTCTGTCATCTGATACACTTGCTTCCAATCCATGGCAGGACAAATCACCTGTCCATTGCTTTAGAGACATGGCAAATGACCCGTGAACTTGATCCAAAATCCCATGAGTGGGCCAGGCATGAGCGGGTTATTGTGTTTGATGGGATCTGCAATTGGTGTAACGCCTGGATAAATTTCGCAATCGATCACGACCCTCAGGAGAAATTCAAGCTTGGAACGCTGCAGTCGAAACACGCAAAACAGATTCTTCAAGAGCTTCAACTTTCAACCGAAGACTTCGAGACCTTTCTCCTCCTTGAGCGAACCCGTGTGTTTACCAAATCCACGGCTGCCCTGAGAATCGCGAGACACTTATCCGGTCTCTGGCCATTGCTCTACCTCTTCATTCTCATTCCACGCCCTCTTCGTGATGCCATCTACGATATCGTTGCGCGCAATCGGTATAAGTTGATGGGCAAAGCCGAGACATGCCGCGTCCCGACCCCCAACGAGCGCGCACGGTTTATTTGACTCCTCCGCCAGGGAAAATCCACGTCCCCTCACCTTCAGAATGATGAATCCACCTCCGAGTTTGCAGTAGATTAAGTGGAGGAGAAGCAAACCTCCTTTCCGTACGTAGCCCAAATAGCCCGCCGACGGACCCACGTCTCACCGCATGATGAAAGGGAGAACAACACGATGTCGAATATGTCTTTGAGAGTGATCGCCCGCGTTGCGGCCAAGGCCGACAGCGTGGAGCAGGTTCGCGCCATACGCATGGGAGTCGTCGAGCCTACCCGCAGAGAGCCAGGCTGCCTCGGCTATCAGCTACTGCAGAACCAAGCAGACCCGACCGACTTTACGTGTATCGAAGAATGGGCAAGCGCCGCAGCAGAGCTATCCCATTTTGCGACCCCACATATTTCGGGCGCGCTGCGACAATTGCCAGGACTGCTCGCCGCGGAACCGGATGCCCGTCGCTACACGGTATTGATGTAATTGACAGGGGGCGAGCGGCTAAAGCCTCAGACATTAGAAGGAGAAACGGGGTCGCCAGGAGTCCTGCTGTCTCACCATTTCATTTATGGCGCATGGCAGTCCAGGATTTGTCTCCACTCACCTCTAACCCCATACTATTCCAAGCCCTTCACTCCACGGCTCAGCCATAGACCCGCCAGGCCAGAAAACGTAGAATGACGTCGTTTCGTCACTGCCTGAGGAAATACAATGGAAGAAGCTCCCCCCGTCGAAATGATGGAAATTCTCGTCTGTGCGAGCGGCGTGGTGTATGGCGCCGTGTTAGCCTACGGCCTGAGACAGCAGTGGCGCTGGATTACCGATCCACCAGAGTGGACATCGGTCATCTACTTTCCCACAGTGGTCAAGATGATTTGGGGCCCCACACATGTTCGGACCTTTGCCTATTTGACGGCCTACGGGTCGTTCGCCATGAGTCTATTTTGCCTTGCCCAAGCAGTGGTTGCGGCCTTCTAACCTGCACAACACCCATACCTTGGCTGATGGGACACCCCATCATTGTTCAGGATGAGAGGCATCGCGGAGAATCTTATGTTGACCTTGCACAGATACTTCGCTGTGACAGAACCTCACTAGATTGTTGCCCCCACTCTCAGTACGGCGGCTATGGAACCCACGAATACCCCTAAAACGAAAACCCGACTCCCACTGTATATTCTCGTTGGCCTCTTTGCCGGTGTCCTGTTGGGCATCGTATTACATACAAACTATCTGGCAGATGACAATACAGCCCTGCAAACCTTCGAGCGTGGCGTACAAGAAATCACGAGTCAACTATCACGAGAATCCGATCACCACGCACGCCTCCTACTGGAGCAACAACACAAAGATTTGTCTCAACAACATACTGCGGCACTGGCTACGCGCGACAAGAAGGTCGAACCGTTCTCCCTTCTCGCGGATATATTCTTGAGGCTGATTAAAATGATCGTCGCGCCGCTGGTATTCACGACGCTGGTCGTCGGTGTGGCAAAACTGGGTGACATCAATTCGGTGGGGCGTATCGGAGGAAAAACCTTAGCCTGGTTTCTCAGCGCGTCCCTCATGAGTCTCCTGCTCGGCATGATCATGGTCAATATTTTTAAACCTGGAGCCGCCATGAATCTGCCGCTTCCAGATCTCCATGAACATCTCGATATCGAGCGGAGCGATTTTTCACTGAAAAATTTTCTGCACCATGTGTTCCCTTCGAGCGTCATCGACGCGATGGCCAAGAATGAAATCCTCCAGATCGTCGTATTTTCGTTATTGTTCGGGGTCGCGACCGCCGCCCTCGGCGAACGGGGCCACGTGATCATTCATTTTTTCGACACGGTGGCACAGGTCATCTTGAAAATTACGGGATATGTGATGAGTCTTGCGCCCTTCGCAGTATTTGGCGCGATGACCGCCATCGTCGCGAAACAAGGGCCAGGCATCTTACACACCTATTTGACCTTCATCAGCGAATTCTACGTGAGTCTGTTCCTGCTCTGGTCGGCACTGATCCTGGGGGGATTTTGTATCATCGGCACACGAGTGCTCTCGTTAATGCGGCAGGTCAAGGAGCCGATCCTCTTGGCCTTTTCCACGTCGAGCAGCGAAGCAGCGTTTCCAAAAACAATGGAGGAGTTGGGCAAATTCGGCTGCAAGGATAACGTCGTCAGCTTCGTGCTGCCACTGGGGTATTCCTTTAACCTGGATGGCAGCATGATGTACATGACATTTGCTTCGCTGTTTATTGCCCAATCCTATGGCATGGATCTCCCGCTTCCGACCCAACTCAGCATGCTATTGGTCCTGATGCTGACGAGTAAAGGCATTGCAGGTGTGCCCAGGGCCTCGTTAGTCGTCATTGCAGGAACCTTGGCCACATTCAATATTCCTGAAGCAGGTTTGGCGTTGCTCTTGGGGATCGACCCTCTCCTCGATATGGGTCGTAGCGCAACCAATGTCGTGGGGAATAGCATTGCAACCGCGGTCGTCAGCAAATGGGAAGGGGCATTGGGTCACGGAGGTCCGCAATCGTCTTAACACATCAAGCAAATTGGCTCGCATCCCCTGCTCGCCACAGACGCGGAGGGCGCTCCGGATCACCAAATTTCTCAACCCAGCGAACCGCTGGTTTATTTAAGCTATCCGGTCTATCCTGTTCAGGCGGGGTCATGCATGAGAGAGACAAGACAACCGCTCTCACCCCAGAACCATTCTGACGCCACACACAACACCGGTATCCCCATGCATCTCTCAATTATTATTCCAGCTTTTAATGAAGAACGCCTCATCACACGTTGTCTGCAGTCTATCGCGACGTCACTTGCCACACACTCCAAGCCTGGTTTTACATCAGAAACTATTGTGGTCGATAATAATTCGACCGACAACACGGCCAATCTCGCCAGAGAAACAGGCGCGCACGTTGTGTTTGAGCCGATCAATCAAATCGGCCGAGCGCGGAATGCCGGGGCAGCGGCCGCGACAGGCGATTGGTTGCTCTTTCTGGACGCTGACAGTGTGTTAAATCCAGAACTATTTGCCGATATTGTGCGGTTAATGGAAGAGGGCAAGAGCGTGGGCTGCGGCAGCACCATCTGCATGCATGGACTGCCTTGGTGGGCGACCCTGACCTTACAATTATGGACGAGTACGTCGATTCTCTTTCGCTTGGCTGCAGGAGCACTCATCGTGTGCCGTCGCGATGCGTTTCGCGATGTCGGCGGGTTCAATCAAACCGTCTACGCGGCTGAAGAAATTGGCCTCAGCGTCGCGCTTAAACAGTGGGGAAAGCCACGAGGTCTTCACTTCGTGATCTTGAGAACGCATCCACTGGAAACATCAGCGCGTAAAGTGGTTCTCTACTCTCCGAGAGAGATTGCCGGTCAAATTTTGCGGGTTATTTTCCTTCCACGTCGAACCTTGCAAGATAAGAAGCACTTATCTGTGTGGTATGACGGGCGGCGTTGAATCGATGCCCGATTGCTCTGACACACTGCGCCAGGTTTGAGAACCAGGCATTTCTTGGCATCTGGCAGAAATCCGACCCACCACGTGTCCTCTCGTCTGCCTGGTTCTATCACAGATGCATGCACGGATAAGATGGCTTGACTGAGCCGTCTCTCTGCGCGTAGCATGGCGCATAAGACGTTTCAGCCACGCTGACTGTCTCATCCCTCGCGCTTCATTGCCCTTCTCAACGCGACCGATTCTCCAGTCTCCGCCGCTCCAACGCCGGTAACACACTCCGTACGCACTCCCGGGACGATCGCACCACGGCAAGGAGGTATCCGCATGTCAACGCAAAGACCCATTTCCATCCGTATCCTCGAGCTACTCCAAGACTCCAAGGATTGCGAATTCGATGCCTTAGTGGCGCGCGCTCCTGAATTCAACGTAAGCGATGTCTATCAGGAGATCTCTCGCTTAAGCCGGGAAGGGAAGGTGATTCTCACACGAGGTGTGGGGGTTTTCACCATCAGACAAGCAACGGCTGTCAGCCATGCACCACAGACCATAACCAGCCCCCCTCACGTCTGAAGCTGACAAGAAGAGAATACTGGGTCGACGCCAAGATATTGGGGTGGACCAGGCTGCGCCAAGAAAGTATAATCCCCTCCAGTTCTTCACTGCTCACGATATCGCTTCAACCGTAGATGAAACAATCGCTCCACGTACTGACGGAGATATTCTCATGAGGACTCGTAGGCTCAGAGAGTTCAGCCGTCTAGCCGCCCTTGTGCTTTCATTCGTCTGTCTCACCACGCCTGCATGGGCGGACTTCAAAGCCGGCGAAAAGGCCTATCAGCGCAACGACTACGGCGCGGCGTTGCATGAGTGGCAACCGCTGGCGAAGCAAGGACAGGCTGCTGCCCAATATCAACTCGGTCTGCTCTATGCGAATGGCCAGGGCGTGCCAAAGGACGATGCCCAAGCACGGCAGTGGTATGAGAAAGCCGCCAATCAAGGACATGCGCTCGCCCAAGTCAACCTAGCGAGTTTGTATGATTATGGCCGTGGAGGCTCGCAAGATTTCAGGATGGCAGTGAGATGGTATCTTCGAGCTGCCAATCAAGGTAATGATTTAGCCCAACAAAGACTGGGCCTCCTGTACGAGCGTGGGGATGGCGTGCCGAAAGACTATGTCCAAGCCTATATGTGGTATAAGCTTGGAACAGCGAAGGGAGTAACGCCAGGCGCCATACGAAGGGATGATTTGGCCTCACGAATGACCTCAGACCAGCTTGCCGCGGCGAAAAAACTGGCGCGGGAATGGCAACCAAAACCCCTGGAGTCACGCTCCTCTCAGACACGGCCATAGCACTCCCGTCTTGCACAGCTGCCCCCGATCTGACTCATCTCGTTTCTTTATTCTACCTCGTGGGTGCGGTTGCGCAAACAAGGGAAGCAAACCCGCTCTGCGCAACAAACAGACCATCTCTGGATTCCCCCTATCGCCCAACGATAGACCATTCAGACGTGAACGGGTATCATGTCTTCATGCGTGCGTCGGAGTCGTCAGTATTGTACTGAAGGAGCACAAACATGGCTAGAAGCGCCTGGATACTTAGTGGCGCTGTGATACTAACTGTCGTTGGGCTCATACCAAACAGCTTCATCCCTCGGATGACATCCTTCGCGCTCGCCGATTCTTTGGATGTCAAACCAGGCGCATGGGATATGAGTATCACGACCCTGACGAGCGGATCGCTCATACCTCCAGACCTGCTTGCCAAGATGCCACCGGAACAACGCGCCAAGATTGAGCAATCCATGCAGGCACGTTCCGGGAAACCGATGACCCACACCTCGAAAGAGTGCGTCACTCAAGAAGATCTGGACCAAGACCGCATGCTCAAGGAGCAGCGCGAGGACGGCGATCTCCAGTGTACGACGCGAGTTGTTTCAAAATCCTCACGCAAACTCGTGATCGAGCGGACGTGCCCAGCGCCTCGCGCCTCCACATCCCAGATGGCCATGGAGGCCAAGACGCCCGAGACTATCGTCGGCAGCATCGATATGACACGAGCAGGATCCGGCAAAGTTCATGTGGACATCAAAGGCCGCTGGCTTGGTGAGAGTTGCGCTGAGATCAAAGATCGCGATTGAGCAAGAACAGAATATGCCGCAAGCCTCAATCGTTGGCAGAATCTGGCCCAATCTGGTTTCTCCGGTTCATCCCGTGTATCGTATTCCAAGAAGGAAACACACCAGACCAACTCGGCAAACCCGACCCTCCATCACCTTCTCTCACCCACCTATCGCCTCTGGATTGATGGATAGATCTGCCCTTGATGGAGATCACAGCGTGGTTTAGAAGGCTATCTTCCTGGCTCTAGAGTAATAGGAAAGTCTAGCCGTCCAAGACTCTGCAGCGGGTGACAGTCGGGCTCCTTTCTCGGCCTACCTCCCCGCCTCACCGACATCGCCCTCGTTGTTCCCTTCTTGACTCGTTCGTCCTGGCCGCATAGTTTATGCGAATCTGTTCATGGAAACGGTGCTCGCCATATTCATACAAGGAGGTACGCATTATGCGGTTCGTCAAAGTGAAGGATGAAGAACGTACGGGTGACGTTGCCATCAATCTCGACCTGATCCGGGAAGCACACTTTGGAGGAGGGCTGCTGCACCTCTACTTCGAACGGAGCGCTACCTCCCAGGACGACGTCACCTTTACAGGTGAGAATGCACAAAAAATATGGGCAGCCATGGGCTAACGCAGACTGCGGACAACATACATGCAGCAGGGAACATACAGCACCAGAGCCCTATCGCGGCGTATGGCAGGAATCTGATCTATCGGGCTCGTCAAGTCTCTCTCATATATTTGAGTCGATGAGGGAAGAGCACACCGGATCTGCATACTCGGCAAACGAACTCTAGACCGCTTTTTTCCCCCGCTGCATATCACACATGATGTTCAGCCCCCTCAGGCTAGGTGTCCAACGGTGATATTCATATGTCAGAGATCGACTCACTACACTTGCGCTCTCTTGACTAAGCTCAGTAGGATAGGACCTACACGAGACGCGAGGCTGTGCAAATGTGCGTGAGGAACAGCGTGATGGACATCGCATACAAGACCGTTCCCCTGTCACGGCAATGCACGATGACGACCCTTGTGCTGCTACTCATTTGCATGGCCATTTCAGCCTGTGCTGACGTGGAAACCCCTACAACGACGCGCGGCATAGACGAGGCCACGGTAGCTGCACTCCACAAGTCCGCAGAGCAAGGGAACGCCACTGCGCAGAACAGACTTGGCCTCCTGTACAACCAAGGCCAGGGGGTTCCTCAAAATCCACTGCTCGCAAAGCAGTGGTTTGAAAAAGCGGCGGAGCAGGGGGACGCTGGTGCTCAAGTCAATCTCGGCACCCTCTATCTCCTCGGGCAAGGCGCGCTCGAAAGCGACCAAATGGCGTTGTTCTGGTTTCGCCGAGCGGCAGAACAGCAAGAGATGCTGGCTTTCGCGAAACTGGGGTTCATGTATGAACACGGACGCGGAGTCACCCAAGATTTTGTCCAAGCCTACATGTGGTACAACCTTTCTGCCGTACGGGGAGAAAAGCGAGCCTTAGCGTCGCGTAATCAGCTCGCCAAGCAGATGACCCCGGCACAAGTAGCCACGGCCCAACAGCTGGCACGGGAGTGGAAACCAAAGCCGAAGTAACCTCGCGTTTATTGCCCGACAATGCGAATCGTGAGAAATGACAAGGGGATTGCCCATGTCTTCAACGACTTGGGCAATCCCCCTTACTATCTTTCCAAAGCAGGCGCGCAACCGGGCTACTCTACACCCCCGACTCAAGTATCTCGAACTCCATCTCTCGCAGCAGGGCTTTCGCCTGAGTAAACGCTTTGGCCCGATGACTGATGGCGTTTTTCTGATCTGCCGACAACTCAGCCAAGGTCTTCCCTAATTCCGGAATGAGGAACACAGGATCATACCCAAATCCTAACGTCCCACTGGCTTCGGCTGCAATCTCTCCCTCTAATATCCCCTGGGCCACTCGTATACCATCTGACGGCAATGCAATCGCTGCAACGGTCAGAAAGCGGGCAGTTCGTCGTTCACGAGGCACGCCCGTTAATTCCAGCAGCAACTTCAGACAGTTGTCTTCATAGGTCGCGTCTTCCCCGGCATAACGAGCCGCATAGACGCCAGGCCGGCCGTCGAGCGCATCCACTTCCAGTCCCGTATCGTCGGCGACAGCCGGCAAGCCTGTAAACGCAGCAATGACACGTGCCTTCTTGATCGCGTTCGTCTCGCAGGTATCCCCGTCTTCAACCACCTCGGGTGCATCGGGGAACTCATCGAGTGTACGTATCGTGATGTCATGACCGCCTAAAATGGCCGCAAGTTCCTCTCTTTTATGCCGATTACGCGTCGCAAGGACCAATTCACGAATCATCGTCTCTTCCTTACTCCAGTTCTCCGATCAGATCCTTTTGCAGCGCGGTGAGAGTCTGAATCCCACTCCATCCCATCGCCATAAACTCATCCATTTCCTGTTTGGCAAAGGGGGTCCGCTCCGCTGTCCCCTGGACTTCGACATAGCGTCCCTGTCCAGTCATCACCACATTCATGTCGACATCGGCCATAGAGTCTTCTGTATAGGCCAAATCGACAAGAATTTCCCCACCCACCTTTCCCACGCTAATGGCCGCAAGATAATCCGTCAAAGGACGTTTCTTGATCACGCCCCGCTTCTTGAGGGCGGTGAACGCGTCGGCTAAGGCGATAAATGCTCCTGTAATAGACGCCGTTCTGGTGCCTCCATCGGCCTGGATGACATCGCAGTCGAGCCAGATCGACCGCTCACCCATCTGACCCATATCTGTCACCGCACGGAGGGCTCGCCCGACAAGGCGCTGAATCTCCAGCGTCCGGCCACCCTGCTTCCCTTTGACCGCTTCACGCGGGGATCGCTCATGGGTCGAACGGGGGAGCATCGCATACTCGGCCGTCACCCACCCTTGCCCCTTCCCCTTCAAGAATGGTGGCACTTTCTCCTCAATCGAAGCCGTGCAAATCACTTTCGTGTCGCCCATTTCGATAAGGACAGACCCTTCAGCATGTTTAATGAAATTCCGCGTCACCTTGACCGGGCGAAGCTGATCTTTTCTCCGCCCATCGACACGCAAAAGTCCCGCTGCATTACTCATGAAAAATACTCCTGTTCACAATGCGGCGCATTATAGTGAAGGCCCTCCAAAAGCGCAATGAAACCGGGCTAGCCTGCATTATTCATAACAGTTCGTCGCGAAATCGCTGAGCCGCGTCGCGAGACTGGCGCGCAGAGCCCTGAGGACCTGAGGCGTACTCGTGCAGTACGTTGAAGGTCCGAGGGGCGAGCCCGCCAGCCGAAGGCTCGTCGTAGCAGCGGATCGGCAATTGTAGCAGAAGTGTTCATGAATAATGCGGGCTAGTGCCTCAGCCCATCAGTCAACAACCGCACCCTTCAATGCAGAGTCTTCGCGAACCAAGAGGGTTCGTTTCTACACATCACCTCGGCGCCTGTTTTTCCCCTCGCTCCAAACGAGGGTGCCTCGTGAATCATGTGAAGCCCCACGGCTTTAGCCTACTCCGCCGAAGCAGCTTCGGCTGCGAAGGCCGGACAGCCGTGGCTTCCTGCGTAGGAGGGTGAAAAAGACACGAATCTTCAACTGTTTCGCCGATCGGCTTGTACAAAAGTACACGGTGCGTACGACAAAATCTGTACGGGCCTAGGCCAGGTCAAGGATCTCCCACACATACATCTAGAACGATGCGGCGACGACCACCCATGAACCTTACTGTCATCATGCTGTATTTCCTGTTTCCAGAGGAAGAAGATGTTATCAGGGCGATGAAGTCCGGCCATGCTAATTTTCGAAATAGATTGGCACAAAAGGTGCTTCTGTCTTACATTCTCTTGAGACTTCTGAACATTGCAATACACATGAGCACCCACTGAGGGCGATACAGTTCCCTTCTGCATATACACCCGATGTAGTATAGTCACACAACATGATATTGCCTCTTGACCGATCGACCCAACAAGCTCTCTTTGATCTCAAACGCGTTCTGATCATTGACGACGAAGAACCGATCCGGCGACTGCTCGGCTACATGCTTCAGACCCATGGGTATGAGACGGTCCTTGCGTCCGATGCGCGTGAGGCACGGACCAGGCTGGATGAACAACCCTTTGCCTTAATCTTATGCGATGTCAATATGCCCGGTGAGTCGGGCATGGATCTCATTCGCAATATCCTAAGCCAGCATCCCCACACTGCTGTGATCATGGTGACCGGTCTCGATAGCTCGGTCCTGGCGAACGCGGCGCTCGACATGGGCGCCTTTGGATACATCGTCAAACCCTTCGAATCCAATGAAGTCATGATCGATGTCGCCAATGCGCTCCGCCGCCGTCGGCTTGAACTTGAAAATCGGCTGCACCGGGAGAACCTGGAAGATGTCGTTAGGACCAGGACGATGGCGCTCCAGCAAGCGCTCGAATGGCTCGAGCTACGCGAAAAAGAGCTGCGGCTCTCACGAGAGGAAACGATTCAACGACTCGCGATCGCCGCCGAATACCGGGATAGCGCAACAGCACAGCATATTCACCGCATGAGCCATTACTGTGAATTGCTCGCGAGGAAACATGGGCTCTCAGCCGAGCAATGCGATTTGATCCGCACCGCGAGTCCTATGCACGACATCGGAAAAATCGGCACCCCGGACCATGTGCTCTTGAAGCCCGGCAAGTTCACCCCGGAAGAATTCAACGTGATCTCTCAACATGCGGAGATCGGCTATCGCATCCTCAACGGATCGGACGCGGAAATCCTCAAAGTCGCGGCATCGATCGCCTGGACTCACCATGAACGATGGGATGGCAACGGATATCCGCGCAAGTTGAAGGGCAATGTGATCCCGGTTGAAGGACGAATCGCCGCGATTGCGGACTCCTTCGATGCCCTCACCACCCAGCGGATCTATAAGCCGGCCTTCCCCCTCGACCAGGCTGTTGAACTCATGACCAAACATCGAGGGGAGCACTTCGACCCCGAGCTCCTCGACATCTTCTTCGCCTCGCTGAATGAGATCACACAGATCCATGATCAGTATGCCGACCAATCGCCCCGCACCATGATTCGAGAATCGTAGCTTCCTTTTCGCCATTTCGTTGACCGTTTTTCCACCCACCGATATACTTTCCTCATCTGTCAGGGACAGGCCGACACACACATTCCCAGCCCTGTCCTCGCAACAGTCGTGCTTTTGAAAGGATTGTGGGCCGTGGTGAACAAGGCAACAGTGGCACACACACAGACGGCGACGCGCAATTGGATCGCCTATCTGTGCGAATCCTTGGTGACGTCTGGAGTCATGCCGACCTGGGAAGCTGCGACCTATCTCACAGAAAATCTGTTCGGAGAAAAACCAAATCCTCGCCTCTTATGTGCAAGCAATGCCTACGAAGTGACGTCCCAATTTCTTCAGTGGCTGTACCATCCCATCGTCGAAGCCGCCTCTCGCGACATCAGCTTACCGGAGGGATCCACGGTGCATGTGTTTACGGATATCAGCCTCACCGGCAACTCTGCCGTGCTCGTCGTCTACGCGTCCGACGATGGTCTCCCACACCAATTGCTCATGCTGGATGCCACGAAAGCCTGGGATCTGGTCTTTACTGATTCAGAGGACGTGAATCGTTGGGCAGAAGAACGATATCGACGGGTGAAGTTGGCACTGACTGCCGTGATTGGGAAACCAGTTCAACAACCTGTCCTTGCAGAAGCGTCCTAGCTCACTTCCCGCGACTCAGAAGTTCGCCCAACCTTTGCACAACCTCTTTTCATCCATTCGGTTCATAGTTCAGGTTCGGCCCCAACCATCGCTCCAGCGCTGAAAGGGGCATCCCTTTTCTCGCCTGATAGTCGAGCACCTGGTCCTTTCCAATCTTCCCCACCGCAAAATACTTGGCCTCCGGATGGGCAAAATAGAGCCCACTGACCGAGGCGGCAGGCCACATCGCAAAGCTTTCAGTCAGAGTGATGCCTGTCTGCTGTTCTGCGGACAAGAGATCGAAGAGCAACCGTTTCTCTGTGTGATCAGGACAGGCTGGATAGCCTGGCGCAGGACGGATGCCGCGATACTTTTCACGGATCAAGTCTTCGGCAGAGAGAGCCTCGCTCTTGCCATAGCCCCAGGCTTCGCGCGCCTGCTTATGGAGATACTCGGCAAAGGCTTCGGCTAAACGATCGGCCAAGGCTTTCGCCATAATAGAATTGTAATCGTCGTGATCGCGTTCGAATTCTTTACACAACACATCCACCCCGACTCCCGTCGTCACGGCAAAGGCTCCAATATAATCCGCGCGACCAGACTCTTTTGGCGCAACAAAATCCGCCAGCGCAAAACTGCTTTGCCCTTGAGGCTTTTCCGATTGCTGGCGTAGCGTATGAAAAGTTGCCAGTACCTCTGTGCGACGGTCATCGTGATAGACCTCGATATCGTCCCCCAGACTATTGGCAGGGAAAAACCCATAGACCCCATTGGCGGTGAAGAGTCGTTGATCGACAATCTTACGGAGCAAGGCTAACGCATCGTCGTACAACTCTTTGGCTTTGGAGCCTATGACAGGATCTTCAAAAATGGTCGGATAGCGGCCGCGCAATTCCCAGGTGTGAAAGAACGGCGACCAATCGATATAGTCAACCAGCTGATCCAGCGGCTGCTGCGGCAGCACCTTGATCCCCGTGAAAACCGGTATGGGGATATCGATCTCAGCCCAATTGGATTGGAATCGATTGGCACGCGCCCGCTGCCAACGTCCAAAGATTTTTCGCTCCCTTGTCCTGATGAATCTGGCGTATCCGATCGTAGTCGGCGCGAACCTTCGTGGTAAAGTCAGCCCGCAAGTCGGCATTGACCAAACTGCCCACGACGCCCACCGCTCTGGAGGCATCAAGCACATGCACCACGGAATGCTTATAGGACGGAGCGATCTTGACGGCCGTATGGGCTTTGCTCGTGGTGGCGCCGCCGATCAGCAACGGCAAATCGAAGCCTTCGCGCGTCAGCTCGCGCGCCACATGCGCCATTTCATCGAGCGAGGGAGTAATGAGCCCACTGAGCCCAATGATCGCGACCCCATGTTCGCGTGCTGCTGCCAGAATCTGTTCACAGGGCACCATCACCCCAAGATCGATCACTTCGTAGTTATTACATCCCAGGACTACCCCGACGATGTTCTTCCCGATGTCATGCACGTCGCCCTTGACCGTGGCGAGCAAAATTTTCCCGTTCGAGCTCGAGGCGCCTGACTTTGCTTTCTCCGCTTCCATGAATGGCATCAAGTAGGCGACGGCTTTCTTCATGACCCTGGCGCTCTTAACCACTTGCGGCAAAAACATCTTGCCGGACCCGAACAGATCCCCGACGATGTTCATGCCGGCCATCAATGGTCCCTCGATCACGTGCAGCGGCTTGGCATACTTCTGTCGAGCTTCCTCGATATCCTGCTCGATATAGTCGGTCACGCCTTTCACCAGCGCATGGGAGAGGCGCTCCTCGACCGTGCCGGCGCGCCACTCATCGTCTTTCACGACCGCTTTACCCTGTTGCTTGACCGTCTCAGCAAACGTCACCAATCGTTCCGTCGCATCCGGCCGTCGGTTCAGCAACACGTCTTCAACCAGCTCCAGGAGATCCTTAGGAATCTCCTCATACACCGCCAGCTGTCCAGCATTCACAATGCCCATGTCCAGACCGGCCTTGATGGCGTGATACAGGAATGCCGCATGCATCGCCTCGCGTACACGATTGTTGCCGCGAAACGAGAAGGAAATATTGCTGACACCCCCACTCACTTTTGCCAGCGGAAGATGCTGTTTGATCCAGCGGGTGGCTTCGAGAAAATTCACCGCATAATTGTTGTGTTCTTCAATGCCGGTTGCCACGGTGAGGATGTTGGGATCGAAGATGATGTCCTGGGCAGGAAAACCGATGCGCTCCGTGAGGAGACGATAGGCCCGTTCACAGACCTCGATCTTACGCTCATACGTGTCGGCCTGACCGCGCTCATCGAAGGCCATCACCACCACGGCAGCCCCATAGCGATGAACCAACTTCGCCTGCTGGAGAAACCTGGCTTCGCCCTCCTTGAGGCTGATGCTATTGACGACGGGCTTGCCCTGGATGTTTTTCAACCCCGTCTCGAGGATATCCCACTTCGAACTATCCACCATAATAGGCACGCGAGAAATATCCGGTTCCGACGCCACCAATCGTAGAAATTTCTCCATGGCAGCCTGGGAGTCGAGCATGCCTTCATCCATATTAATGTCGATGATCTGGGCGCCTCCCTCGACTTGTTGTCGTGCCACCGAGAGCGCAGCGTCATAGTCTCCTGCCAGAATTAATTTGGAGAAAGCGGGCGACCCAGTGACGTTGGTCCGTTCACCGATGTTCACGAAATTCGATTCTGGGCGAATCGTCACCGCCTCCAATCCACTCAGCCTGGTATGGGGCTCGACGGTGGACGGGACACGAGGGGGTAGACCTCGTATGGCCTCGGCAATCAGCTTGATGTGACCAGGTGTCGTCCCACAACAACCTCCGACAATATTTAGCCAGCCATTTTGCGCCCATTCTCTCAATTGGGGCGCCAAACTATCCGGTGTCTCTGGAAATCCCGTCGGCAGCAACGGATTGGGCAGGCCTGCATTCGGATGGCTACTGACATAGATCGGAACCAGGCCCGAGAGTTCTTCAATCAACGGACGCATTTCCTTGGGACCCAACGCGCAGTTGATGCCAACGCTAAGCAAGGGCACATGGGAAATGGAATTCCAGAAGGCTTCAATCGTTTGGCCTGTGACCCCGCGATTGCTGCCGGCCTGAATAAACGTCACCGAGGCCATGAGAGGGACCCTCAGGTTGCGATCCTCAAAGAACTTATCGATGGCAAAGAACGCGGCTTTGGCATTGAGCGTATCGAAAATGGTCTCGACCAACAACAGATCAACTCCGCCGTCGACCAAGCCGCGGACCTGCTCGTAGTAGGCTGTGACGAGTTCATCATAGGTCGTGCCGCGCGCGCCTGAATTATTGACATCGGTTGAAATCGACGATGTTTTCGTCGTGGGCCCGATCGCTCCGGCCACAAAGCACGACCGACCAGGCACTGTCTTCATGACTTGTTTCGCAGCATGCTTGGCGCATTCTGCTCCGGCTCTCGCAATCTCGTAAGCTAATGACTCCATGGCATAGTCGGCCAGTGAAATAGCTTGCGCGTTGAATGTATTCGTTTCCACAATATCGGCGCCGGCCTCGAAGTACTGGCGATGGATCTCTTCGATAATGGCAGGTTGTGTGAGGTTCAGGAGATCGTTATGCCCTTTCTGGTCCTTCTTCCAATTTTTGAACCGCTCGCCACGGAACGCAGCCTCGTCCAGCTTCCGTTGCTGGATCATCGTCCCCATTGCTCCGTCGAGGACCAGAATGCGTTGTTGCAATAAGATTTCCAACCATGCGCCCATACGCGTTGTCTCCGAGATCGAATCCACTGTGACAATGAAGAAAGTCGGGCCATCATACCCGACCCGTTCTTACGCCAGCAAGCAGCCGCACCTCTCCTGTAGATAGCACATCATCTGTCCGGTTTTTGTAGCACGTGATCTGTCCGGTTTAGGGTGCGTCCTCAAGGAGGGCCACCATGACACGGGCACGCGTACTACAGAAGGTGAGACAGATGCGGTTTGAGGAGCTGTATGAGCGGCGACAACGACGGACACTCACGATGGCGGAGGCCGCGGAGATGCTGGGGATCACCGAGCGGACGTTTCGCCGCTGGAGTGGGCGCTATGACGCCGAGGGGGCCGAGGGGTTGCAGGACCGGCGAATCGGCCGAGCCTCGGCCCGGGCCGTGCCAGTGGATGACGTGGTGGCGAGGGTGGCCTTGTATCAGACCCGCTATACGGGCTGGACCGTGAAGCACTGTCACGAGCGCTGGCAACAGGAGCATGGCGGGACTCGCTCCTATAGCTGGACCAAGAAGACGCTCCAGGCCGCGGGGCAGGTTACGCGGGCACCTCGACGCGGCGCGGACCGCAAGAAGCGGTCGCGTAAACCCTTGCCCGGGATGATGCTCCATCAAGACGGCTCCACGCATGAGTGGGTGCCGGGCTGTCAGTGGGACTCTGATCGTGACGCTGGATGATGCGACCACCGAGATCTACTCCGCCTTCTTTGTGGAGGAAGAAGGCACGATGAGCAGTCTCCAGGGCGTGCGGGAGGTCATTGAGACCCAGGGGCTCTTCAGTTCCCTCTATACCGACCGGGGCTCCCACTACTGGCACACCGACGAGGCTGGGGGGAAAGTGGACAAGATCCGGCTGACGCAGGTGCATCGCGCCTTGCAGCAACTGGGGATCACGCTGATTCCGGCCTATTCACCGGAAGCACGGGGCCGGTCGGAGCGCACCTTCCGCACCCTACAGGACCGGCTCCCCAAGGAATTGGCCCTGGCCGGGATCACCGAGATGGCGGCGGCCAACCGGTATCTGACGACGCGGTTCCTCCCCCAGTATAACGAGCGGTTTATGGTGGGGGCGACGGAACCGGGCACCGCCTTCATCCCGTGGATCGGTACGCACCTCGCTGAGATCCTGTGTGTGCAAGCGGAGCGGGTCGTGGCCAAGGACAATACGGTGCGCTATCAGGGCACGATCCTGCAGATCCCGCAGGACCCACACCGATTCCATTAGGTGAAGGTCACGGTGCGGGTGCACGAATATCCGGATGGAACCTTGGCCGTATTCCATGGCCCTCGGTGTCTGGCACGCTACCACACAGATGGCCGGCTGATCGAACCCGAGGTCAATGCACGCCGCCAGAAGAACCCGACCCCTCGATCAAGCGACCACCCGATCATTGATCCTAGGGCAACGGTGGGCGCAATAATTTCGGCGTGCGGCTCAAAAACTCGACGAGACGAACCGGACAGATCATGTGCTACATAACCCGGACAAGTTAACTTGCTATCTACAGCAGCCGCACCTCTCCTTGACAGGGGGAGGCCCTGCCGATACGATGCCGCCATCCGCCGGAGAGAAATTGTGCTTCTGCGTCGTGCTATCCAGACGGTCTTCCCATCCTTACTGCTTCTCTTCTTGACCACCGGCCTCTGGCTCGAGTCATCGGCTGTCCACGCTGCACCCTATTTTGAGGATGGCTACCTCGGACTGACCCAAGCGGAACTCCATCAAAAATTGGGTATGCCGCAGGCCGTGCGCGATCGAAAGTCCGCGCTGCGGGTCTTCACCTATTACGCCATCACAGATTGGGAAAAGTATTTCCAGAAACTTGTGTCGCCGGAAAATGGCGAGGACGTCTATACCTTTACGCGCAACAACATCGATGTTCGGTATTCGTTCAGCTATACCGCCGACCCCAACGATGAAGGCGAGAATCGAACGCTATTCGTTCGTCTGGTCGACATCGAATTCTCCCCCGCCGTCTCTCTCGCTCAGATCCCTGCACTCGTCCCGGAATTCCACCCCTCGGAGGATCCCGCGTCTCCTTCATTCCGATCGAATATTTGGGTATTGTTGTTTGAAGGCGCTGCGTCACCAGACGCCCGTTTCATTGTGAAAGAGGCGTCCAAGGACAAACTGGAGTGGCGGTTAGCCTATCAGCTATTTTCTTTGCAGGGTCTGCCAGAACCTCTCACGACCTCAGCACTGGTCGATCGTGTGGAAATCAGCACGCAAAGTGTCGAACTGGTGAAACAACGCCAGCGGCACACCCATGATCCCATCATGAACCCCTACTCACGGGAATTTTCCCAACACCGACTCGCTCCTCAGCTGCCCACGGCTAAAAAGATACCTGTCCCCAAGTATGCGGACTAGGAGCCTGTCCGAGTAATGCCATTCTACTCCGACAAACGATCTGCTGGCCTCTGCGTCGTTCTCGGTCCCAAGAAATCCTCGACGTATTGCAGAGAATACGCCTCTGGTTTCTTGGGACCTGCGGCCTTGCATTTGCCAACAGCTTGTTCGCCTCGCAACGAAGGATTACTCGGACAGGCTCCTAGCCGACATCGTTGATGGGGTTGGGGGATTGCTGAGACGGGTTACGGAATCTGCTGGACACGGTCTTGGTGTTTTTTCTCGACCTGAGAAGCTTTGTCCTTCATGACATCCATCGGGCCATCATCCGACACGTACATCAACACTGGCGTGGCAAGCCCGAGCATGATCAAACACCCCAAAGCCAGAAGGCGGATAAATTGGCCTTTCATCACGTTCATGGCAACGAGCAGCACCACCGCGGCCAATCCAGCATAGGTCAGAATCCCCGACTGTGAAAGAGAGAGCCCGGAGATGTTGGGAGCTGTTCCGGAAACCATATCTCGAAGCTGCCTTCCAAAATTCGACACACGCTCATGAATGGTGCCGACAGTTGACGTTCTCTGGGAAGCCGTCGCGACCTGTTCAGTGGTTTTGACCCTTGCACGGTACCGTTCAGGAATCGTATTAAAATTATCTGTCATCACGGGCGTGCCTTGCTCATCGATATAGGAATATATGGTGGTTGCCGACGCGTCGATTGAAGCCAGCGACATGACGAAGCACCCCCCGATGGTCAAGAGCCATACCATAAGTATCCATCGCCTCTGGCTATTTCCATCTTTCGATCTAGGACTCAACACGGCCTCTCCTGAACACCACAACGCTTGCACTCATTCAGTATAGCGCATTTCCTATATCGCGCTGATTAATAAAGAGAAACAGGCAGCTCAACTTGACTCTCCCCAATTCACGTTGCTACGATATGCGGCATTATGCCTCATACCATCGCGGCGACCCATGAATCCATGAACACCGCTCCAACCGAATTAGAAGAACCAATCCCGTTCATCCGCCAACGTCCGGTTCGGCTGATCATCTACGCCGGGCTTGGTCTGTTCGTGCTCATCATGGTGATCTGGCCGCTGATCGCACAACTGAAGGACCCTGGTTTTCAACAACATATCGCGGAGCATCGCGTCATGGTCGGGATGTCGAAAGAACAGGTATTAGAAGCCTGGGGAGGACCGCAAACGATCAACACGACTTTTACCAAGGACGGCGTCCGTCACGAAGAATGGATTTTTGAAGATTGGGAAAGCACTGCGGTGGTGAAACATCGCTATCTGTACTTTGAAGAGGGCAACCTCATCGGCGGGTGGTTCCAAGGCTCAGGCGAACGGCTCCCCACTCAGTCCCCGTCCAATCCACACAGCCCGAAGCCACAACGCTAGTGTTTCCTTACGGCTACGACGAGACGTCCCGCACTGCCAAGCGCAGTCGGCTGAGGAGTACTTCCGCGCGGGGCTGATCACACTCGTCAACCATGACACAGGAGTTGAGCAAGGGGAGCCCCGGATACAAACTACTCATATGTTCATTGTGAACGATAAACGCGATACCACTGCCTTCTAACAGACTCGTGATCATCGCCAGCTCGCCCATGCTTTGCGGCTCAGTGAGCCGGATCATCGGCATGGGATGCATTCCCAACCCAATTTGGTCACACGCTGTTGATCCTCTGTCGTTTCGTTGCTTTTTTTCCCCATCCCTCTTACACTCACAAAAAGATTATGGAGTTTCTGTAATTTGCACGCGGCGCTCTTTGCCGGGACCGCCCGAAACGGTCAACACACGTTTCCACTCTCGGATCTGATACACCGCCCAGGCAGGAGATTGGCCTTTAAAATAGGCGTCCGGGTCTTCCCCGCTGACATTGAGAAAGATTGGTTCCGTGAAGCCTTCTTCCAGCACATAGTCGAGAAGACAGTCCGTCACAAAACCCGATCCTCGCAGAGACACTTCTGCGAGCATCGTCAGAATGTCTTCTGGATTTTGAATCGTGACCTGATTCATGAATAGACCTCCACGCCTTTCAATTGTAATGATCCGTTCACGAGGAAGGCAACAGATATGTCACGTCCCATGACGAAAAGTCGATTCCAAGAAGAACTCTTGCGTATCATGGACCGTAAACATCATTGGGCGTGGCCGGCCTTCGCCAACGGAACGGTCACTGTCGATCAACTCACGCACCACTTCCAACAAGAATATGGTGTCTACGTGCGTGAGTTTCCTGTCTTCCTTGCGCGCATTCACGGGAAAAATCCCCCGACCCCGGTCCGCCGAATGCTCGCCGAGAATATTTACGAAGAAGACACCGGTGGGCTCTCGCTGGGAAAATCGCACCCTGAATTGTTTCTCACGATGATGGCGGGCCTCGGGTTATCGGCACGCGATTTTGACACCGTACGTCTCTTACCAGCCAGCCGACGCTACCGCGCGTGGCTCGACCGTGTCTCGAATAACCGGGACTGGGTCATCGGAGCTGCCGCCCTCACCGTCTTCGTAGAAGGCAGCATCAAGGATCGCGCTGAGATCGCCGACCCATCCAAGCCCAAGACCGCCGAAGAGATCGACACAATCGTCCAACACCACCCACTGGTGAAGCACTATGGCCTGCCTGTCGATTCCATGGATCTCATTCGGGCCCACCAAATGGTTGAAGCCGGCCACCGGCACGATGCCTATGCCATGGTGGTGAACCATGCCACAAAACAGGCTCAACAACAGGCCGTACTGCGCTGCCTTAAGAAATGTCTGACACTCTGGCTGGCGTATCGCGATGCCGTCGCCAAAATCTGTGGATTAAAAAAGACTTCACGGTGAGTCGACTCTGTACTGCCACACTATTCTTCTTGTCCCTCTCTCTCGTTGACATCAACAGTAATCTGGCATCTGCGTTCAGCGCGCCTCTACCCGTCGATATGATACTGGTTCCTGCGGGAGAATTCCTGATGGGGAATCCGCCAGACAGCGATGGGCTTCCCGATGAACAGCCACAACGGCTTGTGTACCTTGCACCATTCTGGATTGATCGCTACGAAGTTACGAATGATGCCTATGCAGGATTTGTCCACACCACCGGACATCGCGCGCCAGCGCACTCGACCCCCGCGTCCACATTGTGGGAACACAATGCACCAATATCAGGTATCGGCACCCATCCCGTGGTCAATGTCAGTTGGGAGGATTCCGTGGCGTTCTGCGTCTGGCTGGGCAAGCGTCTACCCACCGAAGCGGAATGGGAAAAGGCCGCCCGCGGTACCGATGGCCGCCGCTACCCTTGGGGAAACGAGTGGGACTTCAAGAAAGCCAACAGCGCCAGTTATTGGGCAGGGCGAACCATCGACTTTCAGAGCGGAGCGGACTGGGACGCCTTTTGGATCAAAGGTGAGGGCGCGAAGATTGCAAAAGAGAAGGGCCTCAAGGGGGAAGTGCTCACCCTGCCGGTCGCCAGCTTTCCAGAAAGTGCAAGCCCCTACGGCCTGTACGACATGGCAGGCAACGTCGCGGAGTGGGTACAAGATTGGTATAACCCGAACTACTACAAAGACGCGCCGCTGTCAGATCCTCAGGGTCCTTCTCGTGGAGCGATCAAAGCGATGCGCGGTGGATCCTGGCTCAAGCCGGCGATCAGTCTTCGCACAAGCGACAGAGACTGGGGCACCATGGACAGTCGCCCCAGTGGCACAGGATTTCGATGTGCGATGGACGCCTATTAGCGGAAATTCGACATCATCGTGGCAGCAGATACTCAATCCGTTCGATCCTCACTACCGGCATGATGATCCCCACACCTTCTTCATCGTGGGAAAAGTCGTAGACCAGTGACTCATCGGGGATAAGCCTCCCCACCATCACTATTTCAATGTCGACTTTTCGTCCGGCATCGAGCTGTCGGCGAAGGACATCACGGATACTGGGCTCAGGGATCACGACAAGATTACTTGGAACTTCTTCTGGTTTGAATCGGATCACACCCCATCTGGTCGGCGTAAAGATCGGCCCAATGGCCAGACCAAAACCACCAGCCGTCGGATCGTAATGCGAGAGTTCCCCTGACCAGAGAAAGACCATCTTCCACTGAAGGGCCTCCTTTCCTACCCGCTTCGCATCTCGCTCCCGGTTCAGGCTGAATAATCGCTCATCGAGACCAGAGTCATGATGGCCACGCCCGTAGACCACATCCCAATTCGGCGGGCGTCCATCCAGCGCATCGAGAAATTCTTCAATCAAACGAGGGTCGAGCAGAATATGGCAATCCGAAGGCAGGATAGTAGGAAGATCCTTGCGTGCAATCGTCAGGAGGGGCCGCATCCCGAGTGCGTCTTCAGCCCACCCCTCTCCAATCGATCCTACGGTCGAGAGCAGAATAACAATGACCCAGAGAACCCTCATGGGATGAGATCACTCCGTTACGGCAGCGACAGCCCGCTCGAAACTCTCGAGGAGGTCAGCAACCGCCTGCTGCTCACCCGTCAGCACACCGCATTCGATTAACAGAGCCAGACGAGGAGATGGATCGATGCGGCGCAAAGCCTGTCTATTGAATCCAGCAGATTCAATAGTTTTTCTGTAGGTGCCCAGCCACGAGTCGATTACGGCGCGCAACCCGGCATCGGCGGGTGTCATCCGGCCAAGCTTGACTTGATCAAGCAACTTGATGAGCGGGTCGGACTGAGAGATCGTAGCAATGGCACGCTGCAGTGCCTGATCGCCTGACTCCATGGTCAATTTGTGGAGCAGGAACCGGGGCCGCGCGGGTCACCGCAACTTCCACAGGCGCCTCCACCAGTACCCGGCAGTACCCAGCCATCCGTGCCACCGACCCCGAACGAAGAGATTTGCTTCTCCAATTTCGTGGTCTTGCACTCTGGACAAGCCGCCTGTGTCGAGCCATACACCAACAGCTCGAATCGATGATTGCATTCCCCGCAGACATATTCGAAGATAGGCATAGTGTATACTCCTTGTTCTGGGAGACATTATAAGATCGGAGCGGTCACTTCGCAATGAGCAGGAGCCTGTCCGGCATTGCCTTCGTAACGAGGCAAATGAGGCGCGGCCAGATGCGAGGCCGCAGGTCAGGAAAAACCGGAGGCGTATTCGCTGGAATACGTTGAGGATTTTTTCTGGCCGAGAACGACGCAGATGGTCGTGGGTCATTCGCCGCAGTAGAATGGTCAATGTTGGACAGACTCCAGAGGAGCCGTATGTACCAAGAAGAAAAGACCTTTACCCTTCGATTCAGCCTGGAAGCTTCATTTCCCGACGACTATGAGGGTGAAGAAGACAACCAGGCCTGGGTGCGTGAGTGGGAAGCGCGAATCAAACCGGATCTCCTCAAAGTGCTGTTTGAATCATCGCGTCAACACCGGGCCTGGCAGGCGCATATACGCAATCGCGGGAAATCCCCCGAGGATGAAGTTGAAATCGTTCTTGCACGAGACTTTTCCAAACCGCAAGGATTCAGTCTCTTGTCATGACATCTCCTCTCCTCGGCCTCTACCTCCACATCCCCTTCTGTCGGCAGCGATGCGACTTTTGCGCCTTCTATCTTGAGATCCATCGCGAACACCGTGCGGAAGCCTTTGTACGTTCCCTCACGCATGAGATCACACTCTCAGCACAGCAACACCTCGCCGCAAACCGGCCCATCCAATCCGTCTATTTCGGAGGTGGCACACCGACAGCGCTTACCGTAACTCAGCTCACCACGATCCTGTCGGAGATTTACACACATCTCTCCCTCACCTCAGACTGCGAAATCACCGTCGAAGCACACCCGTCCACCGTCTCCGAAGAGGATCTTGCACAGCTATATCAGGCCGGCGTCACCCGCATGAGTTTTGGCGCAGAATCGATGGATGATAGCGACCTCGCCAGAATCGGACGGCCCGGCTCCGTCAGTGAAACCGTCACAGCTGTGGCTCGTGCCAGAGCCGCCGGATTTACCAACATCAATCTCGATGTGATGTATGGACTCCCGGGCCAACGTCTGGAGAGCTGGCAACGGACACTGGCCCACTGCCTCGCACTGGCCCCGACCCACCTGTCTTGCTATGCCCTCACAGTCGAAGAAGATACAAGACTTGCCGCCAACATTCAGCGCCGACGAAGTCCGGAGCCGGACGAAGGTCTTCAGATTGAAATGGACGAAGCGGCGCAACGGATACTCGGCGATGCCGGTTATGAGCAGTATGAAGTGTCCAACTATGCCAAGCCTGGATATGCCTGCCGGCATAATCTGCTCTATTGGACCAATGGCGAATACCTTGGATGCGGCCCGAGCGCACAGTCCTATCTAGACGGAACCAGATTCGGCAACGTCGCCGATCTCACGGTCTACGAGACAGCACTCACGGCAAGCCGCCTTCCTATTGAAGATCGCACCAGGCTCTCCAATGATGAACAACTCCGCGATGCCGTGATTTTTGGATTACGCCTGATCCGAGGCATTCCCTCACAGCATCTTCACCGGCATGCTCAAAACTACGGGCATGCCACCGTCACCGCGCAGTTACTCGCGCAACAGTTGATCGAAGAAGACGGTGAATACAGCAGACTCTCGGCACGAGGCCGTCTGCAAGCAGACACCATCGCCGGCTTGTTGTTCTAGCAAGCTGCTGAAAAAGCCCGCCAGCTTCGTTCCGCATCGTTCAGACCCTCAACGTATCCTCATGAGGCGTACGGCCCCACATGATCCTTCACTCGCTGCGGCCTTGCTGGACGGCCTGTTTGAGCAGCCTACGAGAAGAGACAAGCCTGCTCTCGCTAGTGATCACTGCACTCCGATTGACTTTGTCATTGGGTCAGGATGGAAACTGAACGCAGATCATATCGGAGTTGCCATGCCCGTTAATATGGACCCTGCAAAAAAGCGAAAAAGACAGCCGCCCCTAGACACACATTCGTCTCCGCCAGAAAAAGAAACGCCTGTGCTACCACACCTGGCTCAGTTCGGAAAAGAGACGGAGGAAGATCGGGTGAAGGAACTAGCGGATGCGGAGCAGAAGAATCTCTGGGAGGCCACTGAAGTCATCGATATGGATAAATTCTGAGACGAGGATACCTTCGTGAGACCAGCCCGGTTTGTCTGGTCATCTTGTCTATCCAGTTTATCTCACAGGACGCTCAAAAATGCCGTTCAGCAAGGCCGCAGCGAGTGAAGGCCCGAGGCGTACCATTGCGGTACGTTGAGGACCTGAACGATGCGAGAACGCCGCTGGCGGCTTTTTTCAGCGTTCTGCTAGGCGGGCAGAAAGAAGAAGGCAATAGCCAGCATGAGATACACCCCGATTAACATCACTCCTTCCATCCAGTTCGATTCTCCGTCCATCGCCACAAAGCCCACGATCAGGACCGAGATCGTCACCGCAGCCACCTCGAACGGTGTGAAGATCAAATCCAACGGGGTCCCGAAGAAATAACTGGCAAATACGAGCAACGGGGCCACAAGTAACGCAATCTGCAGACTCGACCCGACCGCAATACCGTAGGCAAGGTCCATCTTGTTTTTCATGGCTACCAGCACAGCGGTGGAATGTTCGGCTGCATTCCCGACAAGGGCAACGAGAATGACGCCCACGAAGACTTGCGTAAGCCCCAATTGGTGCGAAGCCGACTCCAATGCTCCCACCAACATCTCGCTCATTATGGCCACGAGAATGGTCACCACGGTGAGCACGGTGATCGACGCACTGCGGGTCCAGGGTTGCTCTCCGAGGTCCGACGCGTTATGGTCTTCCCCGGCAAACAAGTGACGGTGCGTCTTCAAGCTAAACAATAGACTTGCAACGTAAATTACGAATAATACAACTGAAATTGTAAGGCTCAGTTTGTGTTCGATCGTGACGCCACGATCGGCGGCAGTAAAATGAAACAGCGCGGGGATAATGAGTCCAACCGCAGCCAGCAGCAGAAGACTGGCCCCCATTCCAGCAGCGGTCTGATTAAATTTTTGCCGTTCGAATTTTATCCCCCCGGCAAACATGGACGGCCCCGAGTACGAGTAAGATGTTGCCCAGAATCGATCCGGTGAGAGAGGCTTTAACCACATCGTGCAGACCAGCACGCAGCGCCACCAGGGCGATGATCAATTCCGCCGCATTGCCCAGTGATGCATTGAGCAACGCACCGATACCGGCCCCGACATGGGTCGTCAAATGCTCGGTGGCACGGCCCAAGATACCCGCCAACGGAATAATGGCAAGTCCAGCCGAGATAAAGACCAACAGCGGGTCAGCTCGAAGGACTTCGAGCGCGACTGTCGCCGGAACAAAGATGAGCAGGTAATCAAGCCACGACGTGAAGAGATATCGCACGCGCAAACCCTAACATGATCGTGAAACTTTGTCGATGAATCGACCCCGAGCACCCCACGCCCTGTTCTACCCCTTTCATCTCTGTCACTCAGAAACGTTGACTCGCATCCTGATGCGCTTTGCCACAATCCATTTTCGTGATTTCATGGCCTTACGATTGTCCCCTCTGTCCGGGATGACAGCGTTCCAAGATCGAATGGGCATGAGTTTCCCCGATCTCATCGAGTCTAAACGTCTGGTGCAGGGCTATGACGTGAGTGGACCGCTTTCACCTCCCGTGGCAGCCGCCATCGATCGCGACCTGCAAGACCCGCTATGGCGCGCGCGTTTTCATACGGCGCTGTGCCAAGACCGTCGGCTCCAACGTGGACTATTCGAACCGTCCCATAGTCTTCGTATCGGCGACAGTCTCGTGCCGGGCCCCGCTGCGCTTTTACGCCTCATGGACGATTCGTTTAGGCAACGTGCCTATGACCTCGATCGAGTGAGCGGGCTGTCGATGAAACGTCTGAGCCTTGAAGACGGCTACGACTGTGAGTATGGAGTCGCCCTCGTCAAGACATCCGCCGCACTTGTGTATACAACGACGCTTTCGGAAACACACCAGCTCCAGCCTGTGACAGACTCTCCCGCACATTTTTCACTGTATGCGCAATCCTGCATCCGAGAGAATCGGCCCAGAGTAAACCACCTCATCATTCGAGTAGGCTATTAAAAGTTCCCGTCAAGTCTGCTAGAATTCACCCCCATGGCCGGCACGAACCTTCCCTTCGCCCCTCCAGTCCCGACTGAAATCACCAGCATCGACACAGGCGCTGGGATTGATGCGCGTGTGATCGTGTTCAACTGCGACTGTCATACCTATGAGGAAGTCATTGCACTCTTCTGCCACTATATTCCAGGTATGAACTCCACGAAAGCCTTTGAGCTCGCATGGAAGATCGATCACGATGGGGAAGCCATCGTGTTCACAGGTACGCTGGCAGAGGCCGAAGAGATCGCGGCAAATCTTGGGGGCGGGGGGCTACGGGTAGCGGTGCAATAATTGCGGCCAGGCTACTTCTTACGTTTCTTTCGAGCAGGCGTGGTCGACTTGGATTTAGGTTTGGATTTAGGCTTGGCCTTCAACCTGGCAGGACGAGTTGCAGCTTTGACAGGAACGCCTCGTGCCGGAGAGCGCTTCGCAGGGGCCGACTTCTTACTATGACTCCCCGACCCACCCTTCACCGGCTTTCCTTCGGCGAGCTGGGCCTGAAGTTTGTGTGTCGCGGACGTCTTATTCATTTTCGTTACCATGTCGCCGCTGTAGATCCGTACTTGATAGAGCTCTAACAGTTTACCGATGGCCTTCTGATCGCCTTTTTTCGCGGCGTTCAACAATCGGCGGCGATGGTTCATCTCTTCTTCTTCTGTATGGGAGGCCGCCCGTCGTTCCATATCTGTCCTCTCTTTCTACGTACACGTCAGACACTGCGATGGTGAAGTATATCCGAAATGTTCAATGTTTTCAAGCATCTTTGTGGTTCGCCCCGTGAGACTGACGGATGGAGCGGACTGAGCAGGATGAACAAAATCAAGATATGTGCATCATCGTTGTCACGCGAGGAAAATCTCCTCGAGCGCATGCTCATGCTTGTAGCATATTTCGCCTCACGCGTATAATGCCCATCTATTTTAACTCATGAAGGAGAGTACCCGATGGAACATCAGAAACAAGATACGCCGACTGTCTCCGACGACCCGAAAGCCCGCGAGTTACTTCGCCGCGCTTTCGACAATACTGCGCGATGGCAGAAAGACTTTACTGGATTCACGGCTGACTTGACCGTCAATGTGAACGGGAAGGAAACCAGAGGCCCAGTCATGGTCAAGAGCCCTCGTGAAGTATCGGTCCAACTAGGAGAGCCCGACGTGCAGAAGTGGGCGCAAGAACAGCTCGGCATGATCGCCGTTCACCGCGGCCCAAGAACCTTTGAGGAATCGGATGGTAAATACTCCTTGACGATGGAAGAAGACGGACACCCGTTCGGCACGAAACTGAATATTCACGGGTCGAACTCGTTTTATCGCGTGAAAGACCATCGCATCACCCAAATTAATCGCACCATGGCGCATCCCGGCATGACCCCCTTCGCCTTTACGATTAATGTGGAAGAGAGCGCGGTGACCCAAGACCAGAAGAATCTCACGACGAAGTATACCGTGTACTATTATTCGCCCACCGACGGGAAGCTGAACAATGTGGAGAGCTTTACCGACACGCATGTGCGCATCGGATCTTCGGATTTGCCGGCCACACGCCGCATCATTACCTACGAAAATGGCCACGTGATCGTGAAGAGCCTAACGTTCACGAATCACACACTGATCTAACCATGGACTTACGAACAGGCTTTCCTCGCAGCATGCGCGTGAAGATGGCGGGCTATGTCCATCTCGCACGCATGATCGACAAGTGCCGGGCCGTGCTGGCAGGCTCCGAGGGAGAATACATTTATCCCTGCCCCATGGATGACCGGCTCATGGAATTTGCGGGAATCACGGCCGATCAATTCACTGCAGCCGTCAAGGCCAATTCTTCTGACGACCTGGTAGAGAAATGGTTCACTCGAATCGTGAACACCCATACTCCCGCTGAATTGGAGGCATGGAACCGGATGATGCTGAGTCGGGGGCCGAGCACGCTCAAGAAGCAGGAATATTTCAATACACTCAGAGACGCCGTCGATCCCTCCCGAACCGACCTCACGGCGTGGGCTGATCTCCAAGACCTGGAAGAAGGACGCCATGTTCCACGACAAAATCCTGTCGCGTAGTCGAATCAAGATGGTGAACCTCGCAACAATCGGCATACTCCCATGTCTGCTGCTCACGGCCACAATGATTCTCGCAGGTTGTGCAACGGTGCAGGGGCAGGCTACACTTGGGAAAAACGCCCAGAGCGAGGAATTACGGAAAGAGACAACCGCAGGGGTGCCTTTCCCCCCAGGCTGCCCGACTCATACCATGGCTCTTCCAGCAGGACAAACCCACCTCACCGTCTCTTATCAAGAACCAAACGTCGATGAGAACAAGGTTCCAATCAAAGATCTCGCTTACACCACCATATACGTGAGTGCGCCTCACAGCACAGCCCAGGCCATTCGCGTCTGGACAGACAACTCTCACGGTGGAGCGCTTGTCACGATTCACAACGTCCCAGCCCCGGCGCAGGACGTAGCCCTCTGCGTCACGGCAACGAACTGGGGAAGGAAAGAATCAGCACCCGCGCCGCCGACCACGCCAACACCGTAGGCTGCGTGCAGGCAGGCATAGCAGGATGCTGAAAAAGTCCGCCAGCTTCGTTCTCACCTCGAAAGCATCCTCAACGTAGCCCAGAGGCTACGCCTCCGGTGCTTCCATCGGCTGCGGCCTTGCTGGACGGCCATTTTGATCATCCTGCAAGAGGGTTTCTGCTTTCTGCTGCCTGCCTTTTTCAGCTCGTAGAATCTTGAAGAAGATCGACCACTCCTTACCGATGTAACCCACGCCAAAGCCTTCGGAGTCTTACTCGAGAAGTGTGGGATGGAGACTGAGGATCTTCTGTGCTCGCGCAACGCGCGGCCTCAGAAGGCCCTCGTTGGACGCGCGCACGTTGGGAACCCGTCAGCCCTTCCCTCCCAGAAAATCGATCCACGAATGTCTAGCCTTTGGCTGTAAAAAGAGAACCGATAACCTCCGGAACATTTGCGTCACTCACACGACTCGTGACCATCCTAACGATGTCATCCGCAAAACTAACGGCCTAAAGACCTACTGCCCTGGTTGAGACCCAGTTATCATCAGCGATAAATCCTCGGGTCGCATCAACTCTTCTAGCTTAGGAACTTGTGTTCCTTTTGGTATGTCAAGTCCCTCTATCTTCATAAGCGAGACATCAACCTCTCCAGGACGTAACCCAACGCCAATATCGCGGACCGCTGGTGCAGAAACCATCGGTTTCGCTGTGTCAAAGTTGATACCCGTAATGACATATGAATTAGGCCCATCAGTAAGTCGGACACGACCGCTAACATAATCGTAAATGCCCTTCTTGGCATCTAAACATAGCGTCTTAAATTATGCCGCATAATCTCCGTAGCACCGATTGGGTGTTCTCCAGCGGTCGAAGCATGTGGAGACGGCGGTCAGCACGTCGTCCAAGGTGGCGAAGAACCGGTTGTGCGTCGCCATGCGGCGGGCCAGCTTCCAGACTCGCTCGACGGGGGCCAGTTGCGGGCTGTACGGTGGCAGAAACAGCAGGGTGAGTACGGCGCGATATTTTCGAAGCAACGGTTTGAGCAGAATCGCGTGGTGGTACCGAGCATTGTCCAGTACCAGCACCATACGCGTGTCGCGGGAGCGATGCCGCAGCAGCGTCTTCAGAAAGGTCTCGAACGTCACCGCGTTGAACGTAGCGCACATGGAGCGAACGAACGTGCCGCTGCGCAAACTGACAGCGCCGAAGCACGCCACCCACTTGCGGGTGGGCGCATGGAGCAGGACCGGATCCTTGATCTCGGGCTGCTCCCACATGCGGCACCGGGTGCCATGTTGTTGGAAGTGGCATTCATCCACGCTCCAGAGGTCAACGCCTCGGCATCGTGCCAGGCGATGCAGTTTTTTTAAACGCCGCGACCTTGACCGGATCGGACTGGGCGACTTGGGGTCTGGGCTTGCGCAGTCGGAATCCCATGTGGCCGAAGATGCGTTGGCACTGGCGCACCCCCAACGTCACCCCGTAGCGCAGACGCAGATGCGCCGCGAGCAGCTTGCCGTCCCACAGATGACCCGCATGACCGAATTTCTGCGGCTCGCGTCGAAAGTCACGCCCCAGCGCCGCCCATTGCTTGGTATTCAGCGTAGCTGGCCGACCCGAACGCGCCCCGTCGCGCAGGCCGGTCAATCCATGAGTCTCAAAGCGCGTCACCCAGCGCTGCACCGTTCGTCGATCTTCCCCAAACAAGTCGGCGACCTGCTGGCAGCTGTGGCCGCCAGCGACCAGCAGCAACCCGTGTAAGCGATGGTCGTATCGCGACTCATCGGACCGAGCGATTTCCTGTTGGATAGCCAGACGCATGACGTCGGCATCAGCAATGACCAATTTTCTCATGACCGTACCTCCGCATCGTGGGCCAGTCTTCAGTATAACCCAATTATGCGGCAATATATATGTCGTAGTACGACAATTTGAGATAACCACTGTACCCGGGGTTGGAAGCGAATTGAGAGCGCTCGCAGAGTTACTAGATTTCCCTGTACAAGAAACTCTGTAGGACGTTTGAGCTCAAATCTCGCTATGAGTAGCTGTTCTACTTTTGGATTTGCGACAATAATCATCACGGCACGCTGCTGCAACCAGTTGGCGACTGATTTACCCTCATATGTCACGTTGTGCGTCGCCGTCATGTATTGCCGCAGTGTCTCGTAGTCGCCTGTGGTTGCGCCTTCGTAGTCGAGAGTGACCGGACTCATATTCACTTTTCGCAGATATATTTCCTCTTCTATCTTCCCTTTGATTCGCTGATCTCCCTGCTTCAAAACTGAAATCAACCCGATGTTGGCACGCTTTGCTTTCTGAACAGCTAAGACATCGAAGCCGGTGTTACTGCACAGTAACATCGCCTTTGCCCGAATGTCGCGGCGCTTGGAGTCCGCCGCATCAATAGCGTCGATGCCTACAGATTGACCATCTGGCCGATCAATTACATCAATGACAATTGGCCCAGAGACACTACCGCTAACGGGCCACACCAGAATATCGACTGTCCTTGCTCCATCAAGGCCAAGCACTGATCCTGCTATTGAAATATAGGCATGGGGCTCAAGAGTATGGATCACCTCGGCCACAATCTCTCGATACTCAGTATTTTCTACCTCCGTTAGCATAGTCTTCTTTGCTTCAAGCGTTTCGGCACGCGGGGTCGATGGTGGAGGAAAGCAAAATATACAAACCACGGCGCTCCCGCCTGAAACATTAGCGCCCCTTGAGCCATCTGTGCGGCCGACACTCGCACAACCTGCTTGAAGGACTAGAAGGCTGCTTAGACCAAAGAGTACAGAAAGATAGGAGGTTGAGAATTTCATACGATACACGTCATAGACTCCCTCGCCTTTACAGGCGGGGAACTTCCGCCGGAATAGGTCAGATCTTCCCTACAACTTGCTGGACAAAACGCTCGGGCTCTTTGTGATCTACATCGGTCACCTGCTTTCCAGACTCCGCAAATTTATTTAACCCGGCGGCCATCCATTTTTGAACAGATTCGGTACGATACAGTTGTGTAATTGGCATCCCAAGTCCTTTCAAATACCCCGCTGCAGCGTTGAACAGCTGACTTAGTAACTTCATCCCCTAGGGCAACATTAACAGGAACCTCCGCTTTTAATGTTGGCGAAACTGTGATGATCGCTCTTGCACCACAGCATAATCAGTTCCTGTCGTTGAGCCTACATATGCACACCCTAAATGAAGCATAACTGCACATGTGTACCCAACTCGTGAAAGGGCTTTCCCTGCATCTATATGGTCCTCCAAATATTTTGATCACCTGAAAAGCTAGCTTCACTTACTAAGGCAAGACAACTACGGACAGGCTACTTTCCTTAATAGATGGTGTCAATGCTTCTTGAGTTCTAACTCCAAGTGCAACACGACCGGCCCTGATGGGCTAAGGTGTTGCCATGCGAACAAGATCCTATCGACATCTGAGTGCCGAAGAACGTGAAACCTTGAGTCTGGGGCTGGCCCGCGGCCATTCGTTGCGGACGATGGCGAGGGTGTTGGGACGAGCGCCCAGCACCGTGAGCCGCGAGTAGGCCCGCAACACGGTGCGCGGCCGCCCCTATCGGGCCTGCACGGCGCAGACGCTGGCGGCCGCCCGAGCCCGTCAGCCACGGCGATCGCGCAAACTCCTGGATCCCTGGCTGTGGCAGTACGTGCGGACGCAGCTGACCGAGGGCTGCTCGCCCGAGCAGATTGCCGGACGGCTCCAACGCGCGTATCCTGACGACATGGGGAAACAGCTGTCGGCGGAGACCATCTATGTGGGCCTGTATGTGTTGCCCCGGGGCGAACTGAGGAGTGCACTGCTGGCCGCACTGCGTCAGGCCCGCAAGGCGCGTCGGCCTCGGGCGCGCGGCACCGACCGACGCGGCCAGATCCCCAATATGACGCCCATTGCCGAGCGCCCCGCCGAGGTGGCCACCCGCACGGTGCCGGGCCACTGGGAAGGCGACCTCATCAAGGGGGCCCGCAATGGGTCGGCCGTCGGGACCCTGGTGGAGCGGACCACGCGCCTGGTCATCCTGGCCCGGATGGACGGGACGGATGCGACGAGTGCCCGCCAGGGCTTCACCAAGAAACTCCGGCACGTGCCCGCGCTGCTGCGTAAAACGCTGACCTATGATCGAGGGAAAGAGATGGCCGAGCACGAGCGCTTGGCGGAGCGGCTCGCGATCCAGATCTTCTTTGCCGATCCGTATAGCCCCTGGCAACGCGGCACCAACGAGAATACGAATGGGTTGTTGCGCCAGTACCTGCCCAAGGGCACGGACTTGTCGGGCTACACGCAGCGCGAGCTGAACGCCATCGCCCATCGGTTGAACACGCGCCCGAGGAAATGTCTCGACTTTGCCACGCCCCTGGAAGTCTATGCGCACCTGCGCCCTCATTCACCCGTTGCACTTGGAACTTGAAACCGCCCAGTATAAATTGATACTCCACCGTAGAAACATCCTCTTTCTCCCTGGTAGAGGAAAACAAAGGGAGCGTCAGGAATGTTTCCTGATTGTTTCTCCTGAATATCTTCCCTAATACCCTACTTCGCACCGATCTGCTTCTTGTGTCTCACCTCTCACGCTAAGGTTTCACGCCCTTTCAGTTTCGAGGCGCGTAGCTGGGATTTTGTCCATCTGCTTTCTCTGTTCCATCTCGTCTTTCTGGCCCTATCTGATCTTTCTGTTTTTGGTGGTTCGTCGAATGAGCGAGACAAGACAGCACGCGCACCGAATAGATTGCCTCTGCAAAAGCACTGGGGTGATTGGGTGATCCTTGCATCTGTGATCGGGCGACGAAGCGGGACCTGGGAACCTGGCGCGAAAGTCGCTCGCCCTCTCTTCAGGGATGGGGGCTGATTGATCTTCCACTGCGCGCGTCCAACGAGGGCCTTCGGAGGCCGCGCGTTGCGCGAGCACAGAAGATCATCAGCCCCCATCCCCTTCTCGTCTTCAGGAAAGATTCGGCGCGACGAACACGAGAACTTTGAGACGTTGGTCTGTGTGATTCATCACGCCATATTGTTCCCCGGCCGGCGCCATCGTCCCCTGCCCTGGACCCAGCACCTGTTTCTCTGAACCGACTTGAAACGTACCCTGTCCTTCAAGTACGAGATAGACTTTATCCTGCTCACCGTGGATATGGCCTTTCTGTTCCTGCCCTGGCTCGAGGCGGTAGATGTCGCAGAAAAATCGCGGCGCGTGGCGGTCTGGCTTCCGATTCATTGTTTGTGAAGCGTCATTCGTCAGCCGTCCAGACGATTCAACATTGAATAGTCACCCACCACTCCTCACCCAGACTTCCGAAAGACGGGCCTTCATCGTTCGATGCGCTACAACACGTGGCAAGGCTGTTATCCCTAACAACCTTGACGTGTTCGCTCAGATTGCCTTTGTGGCGTTATTCAGAAACTGCTCTATTGCTGGGTCTATTGGCCTTTCCTCGCTATACTTTTCTCCAGAATACCGCAGTACCGTCCGGATATCGATCGAATGCCTATGGAGACCACAAGCAGCATCGTCTTGCCAGATTTCCTCCCGTATTTACTGGCCATATTCGGATTGCTCGTCCTCTGGCAATTCTATCAACTCCGTGTGATGAAGGGACGAATCCTGGCCATCGATATTTTCGAACGATCGGGCACCCGCCTGTATCTCTATGTCGTAACCGACAACCTACAGGCATGCGAGGTGTGCCGATCAGCTCATGGGACCGTTTACCCTCCCAGCGAAGTGATGAAGAGCCAGTTCTCGCCAATCAAGGAAGCATGCAAGAGCCCTGACCGTTGCATCGGCTTTCTCGTCGGACTATACGGCGCATGGCCCGAAGCAAACCGGATCGTCGAGCGACTACGATCGTCCCGCAAGCGTGAGCCGATACAGTTGGACGAGGGTGAATTGATGGACATGATCCTTGGTCCTTGGGAACGAAGCATCAGCGCCAACACCGACCGGCTCGGTATCTATGTATTGGAAGCTGTCTTGGGAGATTGTTCGAATCCAAAGCCCGCAATGGATAAATACCGCGAAACGATTGAATATGCGAAGGAGGTTCGACATCTGCCCCTGATTGTGCCAACGTATTTTCGGCTGGTGGAACTCTTGACTAGGCAGGATCACACAACGGAAGCGCTCTATCTCATCGAGCAGTTCGAGAAACGTTACAAAGGGAAAACATCGGAGCCCTATGCGCCGACGCAGAAGCAGGTAGGGCTTATGAAGGCCAAGAAGTCCCACTTGAAAAACGCTGCACGAACGATCACATCCGTTCCAACGGCTTGAACAATTCTGCGCACGGTTGTCTTAAAACAGAGGAATGTGGGAGCCATAAAAAGGGTCGGGAGTCTTTTATCGGCGAAATATCATCTCTCTTCTATCAACCTTCGCCCTTGACGGCTGGCTAGATGGTCACCCACTGCGCGTGGCATCTCAATCTTCAACTTCATTTTCAAGGGTGGCCTGGTCGATCCTCGAATGCGCGCGTCGAACGAGCACATTCTTATCGTGCGCGTTCCGCGAGCAGGAGGACGACCAGGCTGCCCTTCCCATCCTTCTGAGGGCTCGCGCTCCGGGAGCAAAGAAAGCTTCTCATATCCTTGCGCTCGAATTCGGCGCTACGAATACGAGAACTTTGAGACGTTGGGCTGTGTGATTCTTCACGCCATGTTCTTCCCCCGCCGGCGCCATCGTCCCCTGCCCTGGACCCAGCACCTGTTTCTCTGAACCAACTTGAAACGTACCCTGTCCTTCAAGTACGAGGTAGACTTTATCTTGCTCACCATGGATATGGCCCTTCTGTTCCTGCCCTGGCTCGAAGCAGTAGATGTCGCAGAAGAATCGTGGCGTCTGAAATATATTGTTCTTCTTCATCTTCTCACTGCTAAACTGTTGATGGTCAGATAGATTCACAACAATCATTCGCTAACTCCTTCAAGAAGGCTGCGGATCTGTTCGACGACGCTCAAGCTTTGCCAGAATGGAATCGACCGAGATCACATGATGCGAGAGCCCCAAGTCTTTTGCCGGGAGCCCCATCGCCAGACCCAGTAACTGCGGCACATGCAAAATCGGCAAATGGAGCTCTCGGTTCACTGCACGACCGGCTCGTTCTTGATAAATATCCAGACTCATGTGACAGAGCGGACAGGGGGTCACCATAAAGTCTGCGCCCTGATCCTTCGCTTCATTCATATGCGTCCCTGCCATGGCCACAGCAATGGCTTCCTTTTCGAGGATGATAGGAAATCCACAACACTTGGTTCTTCCTGCATAGGGCACTGGTTCACCACCGACGGCCTTGATGACACGCTCGAGCGATTGAGGGTTCTCAGGATCATCAAACCCTAGCTCCCATGAGGGACGCAGGATGTAGCAACCATAAAACGGAGCAACGTGAAAGTCACGCATGGGCACAGAGACCAGAGCGCTCAGGCGAGCCAGTCCGATGTCTCGCACCACGATCCACAGCAGATGCTTGACTTGCACATGACCGTGATAGGTCAGCCCTTCTGGCGCCAGAAAGGCGTTGATGCGATCCAACGTCCCTGCCTCTGTCTTCAATCGTCGATTGGCTGCACTCATCACCCCTTGGCAGGTGCCGCAGATCGTCATGACATCCAGTCCCAACGCCTCCGCCTGCGCGAAGGTCCTGGCATTGAGCGACAGCGCCATATCAGGGTGCGCTTCCGTCACGACCCCCGCGCCGCAACAGGCTGCGGCAACGAGTTCGACGACCTCGATCCCCAATCGGCCGATGATCGCTCTCGTCGATTGATAGAGTTCCGGCGTGGCCCCTTGAGCCGCACAACCGGGGTAGAGGGCATATTTCATGGATCTACTATCACGGGAGATGAGACTGAGCTCGCGTAAAAGAATCTCGAAGATCGTCCATCGCGGCTGCTGTTTTCGATTTCACCTGCTCCCAGGAAGAGGCCGTGGCGGAATGAATATCCTCCACTTTCTTCTGGGCCAATTCTTTTTTCTTTTCTAATTCCTTGATCGCCTTCTGGACATCAGCTTGTGCCTCCACCAATGCTTGGGTGACTTGGCCACGAAGCTGCGCGATGCGTAACTGCATCTCATCCAGTTCGGCCTGAACCTTTCGCTGAGAGGCGTCTTTCTGTTGAATCGTATAGTCCTTGGTGGCCGTGACCGCCTCCTGAGTTTCGCGGATCACCGTATCACCCGTCACCGGTTTGTTCGATGCGCAGGCCGAAACTACGGATAGGGCGAGCAAGCCGATTCCCGCGACTCCGCATAACGTTCCAACATATGTCTTCATCGTAATTCCCATAATCCAACATGGTTCATCTATACGACACGAAGTATAACTTTCACCTGGCGAAAAGTCACCGTACATCGGCCAGCTGTGTGGGCCGAGGCAGAAGACTCCAAGGAACTGGAATGTTCAGGATACCAGCACGGCAAGACTACAGCCGAAGTTCTGGCCTGGATCGAGCAGGATGGCGCCGAGACGATACCGACGCTCAATCGAACGAACGATGCATGGGAATAATGTGCTGGGTCGACGACGGGAGGAAAGACTAGCTGGCCTTGCGGAGAGAAGTCGGTTGGAGCATGAGGGCAAACTCGTCTGCCGGCATCGGCCGCCCGAAGAGATGCCCCTGGGCATAGTCGCACCCTTCCTCTATCAGAGTCGTTCGTTGAGATTCATGCTCAACCCCTTCGGCGAGCACTACGAGATTGAGACTGTGGGCCATGGCAATGATCGCCCGCACGATTATGGGCGGGCGGACCTGTGCCAAAATTTCCTGGATGAACGATTGATCGATTTTCACCCTGTTGATCGGCAACCGATGCAAATAGCTGAGCGATGAGTAGCCGGTCCCAAAATCGTCGATGGAGAGTTGTACCCCCATTGCCCGCAATGCCGTCAACGTGGCGATCGATACATCCACGTTGCGCATCACAATCGACTCCGTCAATTCCAACTCCAGACAAGCCGGAGTCAAGCCCGTCTGACCAAGCGCCTGTTCCACGACAGACACCAACGTATCGCTATGAAACAACGAGTTCGAGATATTCACGGAAATACGCACCGCGATCTCGCCGCGCTGCTGCCACTCCTGACTATGACGGCAGGCTGTTCGTAGTACCCACTCATCGATCGCTCCAATCAGGCCCGTATCCAAAGCGGCCTGCATAAACTCCTCGGGACGCAAGAGCCCTCGCATGGGATGCTGCCACCGCACCAGCGCCTCCGCACTGACAATCCCTCCCCCCCGCAGATCAATCTGCGGCTGGTAGAGCACCACGAACTCCTCCCGTTCGACAGCGTGGCGCAGCTCCCCCTCCAAGTTCAACCGATCAGTGGCAGCGGCATTCAGATTATCGGAATAGAACTGAAAGTTATTCCGGCCTCTTTCCTTGGCGTGATACATCGCACTATCTGCATTCTTCAGCAAGGCATCGATCGACTCTCCATCAACTGGAAAAATCGCGATCCCCACACTGATGGTGACGAAGATTTCTCGTCCTTCGATCAAGAAAGGATTTGCCATCGCGTCGACAATTCTGCGTGCGACTGTTCCAGCATCCTGTACATCGCGCAGATTCGTCAGGAGCACGGTAAACTCGTCGCCGCCCAATCGCGCGAGTGAATGATTCTCTTCTTTGTCCACAGACCGGCTGACGGAATCGCTGTGACGGACCGACTCGGTCAAGCGCCCAGCCACCTGCTTCAACAGCAAATCCCCGACATTATGGCCTAGCGTATCGTTAATGACCTTGAACCGGTCTAAGTCGAGAAAGAGCACGGCCAGAGTAGAGTGATAGCGAATGGCATGGGCGAGTGCTTGCGTGAGACGGTCTTTAAACAACACACGGTTAGCGAGGCCTGTCAGACTATCGAAATAGGCCAGGCGATAAATCTCCCGCTCAGACTGTTTTCGATCGGTGATGTCTTGAGCCGTCCCGATGATCGTGAGCGCCTGCAATTGCTCGTCGAACAGGGCTTCGGCCTGAAGATGCACAGCAAAATCTGCTCCATGCGGCAGCACGATCCGATGGTCGATATCGCAGGGCTTTCGTTCGGTGAGAATTTGCTTCAGCGCAACATCGACTCGTTCCCGATCCTCGGGATGGACGACGTGAAGAAACGTATCAAGGGTTCCACCGAAGTCTTGCGGCCTGACCCCAATCAAACGACAGAGCTCGGACGAGGCGGTAAACTGATTGGTGTCGGGCCGCCATTCCCAGTTTCCGATCTTGGCAATCCGCTGAGCCAACCCAAGGCGTGATTCGCTCCTGCGCAGCGCCTCGAGCGTCTGGCTGCTCCGGAACATGTACTTGACGCGGTGACTGAGAATAGTCGGATTCAACGGTTTCGTGATGAAATCTGTGGCGCCGCGCTCATAGGCCTTGGCGATGGATTCGGTATCGTCGAGAGCCGTCATGATCAGGATCGGCACCCGGCTGCCACCCACCAGCTCCCGGAATTTCGCGCAGGCGGTAAACCCATCCATTCCCGACATCATAATGTCCAAGAGCACGATGTCGGGTCGATACTCGATGAATCGCTCAAGGGCTTGCGGGCCATTCTCCGCCTCACACACCTCGTGGCCGGATTGCTCGAGCACCTCACGGACGAGAATGCGGATGACCAGTTCATCGGCCACCACCAACGCGAGCGGACGTTTTTGTTCTGGGGATGGCTCCATCTACGCAGCTTCCTTCCCTAGCTCATTATGCACGGCCTGCCTCACCGTCCCTTAGAGCGCGCCAAGCCCTGCTATCTTCATCTGGCTTCTTGGCACCTTATCCTGCCGGCCCATTGGCTCCAAGTCTTTCACAAAATCAGGCAAGGTCTGAGCCCCGATCATGGCGCTCGACGACTTCAAGGCATGTGTCGCCGAAAGAGTACCTTGACATCCTGAAGCATCACTGCCACACGGATCTAGCAGTTTGTTAACAAACTGGATGACAACGCCGGAAACGACATCACGCCCGAGATCACCGATGGAAGCTCAATGGCCTGCAGGCTGTTCAGAAGGGCCGTCCAGCAAGGCCGCAGCGAGCGAAGAGGCGAATCCGTACTCTGTGCCGTACGTTGAGCCTCTGGGCGAGGCGAGAACGATGCTGGAGGACTTTGTCAACGGCCTGCTAGTCACGATGTCCAAGAATAACGGGAGCGGGGATGGGGTCGTTACGCAGAACCCAGAGCATCAGCCGCTTGTCTCTCCAGCTGGTAAGGCTCCAGCTCGATCCGTTTCACAATCTCCTGAAGATGGGCCCACTCTGTCGGAGCAATCACCTCAAACTCAAGGCCGAATTGCCGGTCTCGACTCCACCGGACAACTGCTGCCTGAATCTGGATTGGAGGGGAGTGATCAATCGCCTCGATCCGGACCTCCAGAGTAGCTCCTGGCTTCACAGCGATGAGACTTTCGATGCGACAACCCCTGACGGAGAGATCCATGAGGCTCCCCTCTCCACCGACCATGGCAACGGAAGAAAATGAACTCCTAAATTGAGCACGATACCGGAGGTTTGACCGTTGTTCCATCGTCCGCCTCGTAATGTGATGTGGCAGGTCCTAGCCCTTTATATTGCCGATTGGACGTAATTCTGCCACCTTTTTTGTAATTCCTGCACGATCGACCGACTCCACCACTTCAGAGATATTTTTGTAGGCGACGCCGGCCTCCTCCGCGAGGCCCGACATCGACACGGCCTTGACCAGAATGCCGCGCTGTTTCATCTGCTGCTGCAGATCCGCACCCCGAACCGTTCGCTTCGCTTGGGCGCGGGACATCGTGCGCCCGGCCCCGTGCATCGTCGACCCAAATGTGTCGCGTACCGCGTGATCTGTCCCCACCAACAAATACGAACCCGTCTCCATCGACCCACCACAGATGACCGGCTGACCGGTCTGCCGAAAGGGTTCAGGCAACTCCGGACTCCCCGGCCCAAACGCTCTGGTCGCTCCCTTGCGATGCACGACCAAATCCCCTTCCGGATACCGTTCGACCTTGGCGATGTTATGCGCCACGTCGTACACCAACTCCATCCCCAGCGCCTCGGCGGATCGACCGAACACCGTCGCAAAGGCCTCACGAATCTGATGTGTGATGACCTGACGATTGGCGAAGGCCGTATTCGCGGCACAGTTCATGGCAGAAAAATACTCCTGCCCTTCAGGAGATCGAAATGGCGCACAGGCCAACTGCTGGTCCTTCACCGTGATGCCATAACGGCGCATAGATTTCTCAAACACCTTGAGATAATCGCTCGCCACCTGATGGCCGAACCCACGCGAGCCGCAATGCACCATCACCACGATCTGCTCGTGGCCGGTAATGCCCAGCATTGCAGCCGTGACCGGATCGTAGATCCGCTCGTTCGAGACCACCTGGACTTCAAGGTAATGATTCCCTGACCCTAAAGTCCCCAGCTGATTCATGCCTCGCGTCATCGCGTGGTCGGTCACGATCGAGGGATCGGCCCCTTCGATACAGCCGCCTTCTTCCATACGGACGAGATCCCGATGCCACCCATATCCCCGCTCCACACACCACCTGGCTCCACCGGTCATCACACGACGAAATTCCTCCCGTGAGAGCCGAACGAATCCGCTCGCCCCGACACCGGCCGGCACCTTCCGAAAGAGTTCGGTCATGAGCCGTTCTAAATGAGGCTGCACGTCCGCCAGCGTCAAATCTGTTCGAACCAGCCGCATACCGCAGTTGATGTCGTAGCCCACACCGCCGGGAGAAATGATTCCGTCCTGCACATCGAATGCCGCAACCCCGCCGATCGGAAATCCATAGCCCCAATGTCCATCCGGCATACAGAGCGCATACCGGCGGATGCCCGGCAGACACGCCACATTGGTGACTTGATCGAAAACCCCGGAATCCATGGCCTGAAGAATTTCTCTGGTCGCATAAATCCTGGCAGGCACCAGCATGCCGGATTTTTCAGACGGAGGGATTTCCCAAATCTCATCCGTAATCCGATTGACGGTCATGTCGGTGTTGAGATTCATGTCAGAGATGGTCTATTTGGTCTATCTCTTCTGTTTGGTTTATCTGGTCTATGCCGTATTTCTCAGCACTCAGTACTCAGCACTTGTCACATCTCTTCAGACGTCGAGTACTACGCGCGCCTTCCATCGACCGGCTGTCGGCTTGAGCTCGTAGAGATGTTTCGTGACCCCTTTGACATCGGCATGCAGTTCTTGTGTTTTCTGATCCACCGGCGCGCCGATCAGTCGCGCGCGCAATAGCCAGACATTATGTTCCTGCGTGAGAGTAAGCGGTGCCTCTCGAAAGACCACCCCTGCTGCGTCCTTCCAATAGACCACTTCCGACAACCAATCGAACAACAACGACGACGGATCCACATCACTCCGTTCAATCATACGCTCCCATGTCTGAGCCACGGTGGACGGGGTCGCCATGCTCTCAAGCAGCGCCTGCGTCGCGCCGCGAAAGACTTCCTCAATCGACTCTCCCTCGGCGTCGAAGGCGATATCGGCAAAGGCAATCTCTTCCAGAAAGCGAAAAGTCCAGGCCATAGCCGTTACGCCGGCGGTGTGGCACGTCGCACTCGCTGGATGAGCGCCCGGATCTGGCTGAGCCCAGGGAACGTATGTCCAAAGGGATTGGGGATTTTCCCTTTGCGCAACATCTTCATACCCAATGGCAGGATGTGCAGCAGGCCGCGCGGTGCGAATCCGACCACTTTCAGCGGCATGATCGCTTCGTTCAATCGCCCTTGCTGCTCGATCAGATCGGTAAAGCCAAGAATGTGGCGCGCTCCGCCGGCCGTCGTCAACCCTTGTTCGAGCGAGGCGCGCCGCAATCGGATGATCGCCTCCATCGGTTTCACATCTTTCGGGCACACTTCCACGCAGAAGTTGCAGCGTGTGCAGTCCCAGATTCCATGTTCGTCTTGGAGCATCGAGAGCCTGGCTCGCGTCGCCGAGGGAGATTCACGCGGGTCGGAGAGGAACCGATCCGCTTTCGCCAATGCGGCAGGACCAAGAAACCCTTTCGAGACTTCATGTACCGTGCAAGCCGCGACGCAGGCGCCGCACATGATGCAGGCATCCACATTGTGGAACTGCGGGTTGGCATGTCCATGTGCTTGCGTCTGAGAAGGCCGAACCGCCGACACCAGCCAAGGATGCACGTCGTGGATCTTGCCCCAGAACGACGTCATATCCACGACCAGATCTTTGATCACCGGTAAGTTGCGAAGTGGAGCCACCGCGATATGCCCATGCCGTTCGAGTTCTGTACGCAGGGAGGTGCGGCAGGCTAATTTCTCACTGCCGTTGATCGTCATCGCACAAGAGCCGCAAATCGCAGAGCGGCAGGAATAGCGAAGCGCCACACTCCCATCGCACTCGTTCTTGATGCGAATCAATGCGTCGAGCACCGTCATCCCGCGCCCGACATCGAGCCGAATCTCTTGCGCATGGGGAACGGAATCGACTTCGGGATTAAATCGTTGAATCGTAAAGGTCAGGCGCATAAGCGGTATCGTCCCATCACGAATCTACTCTCCCACTCGCGACAGAACTTTGCAAGAGGCCACGATGAGTCACACCGGCTTCAACAATACACGTCCCTCTCTACCAGCCATGACGAATACTTCCATTAGGAAAATTATTTTGTATTCTTTGTATTCCTCTCTTGACCTTGCGCACGCAAGCGCGTAGAAGTACCTCGGCTCCCGTACCACTCAATCGCGATCTCACCTTCACACAAGGCGGTTCACGATGCGACGCTGGCTGACCCTGCTCACTGTGCTGGTGATGGGGCTAGCCCTCACCGTGCCCGCCTTCGCCCAAACCGTGCTCTTCGCGCCAAAACAATATACGCGCACCGCCAGTCCGCCCAATGTCCCGTCCGTCTGTCCGGCGAGGGTTTCAAAGGTGATGTGCTGATCGATTTCCCATCGAATCTTCCTTCAGCGCCTCATCGTGAACAGATTTCTTCTCCTATCTGAACGAATTTCTGCGTTCCCGACCTTTCGTTAGTGGCTGTCTCTCTCATGTCGAGCACACCCGTCCGTCATGCTTGCGGACAACGCCCTCTCTCCCCAATCTCTCCCGCACAATCCGTGGTGTTAGCCGGAATCCTGTTTCACAGCTCGACCCTGCGTGCTCATCCCTATCCGAGATCGTGGCGCGGAGATATCGATCCCCTCCCAGACTTCGGCGGGTGTCCGCCCCTGGAGGTGACCGTGAGGTCGTTCATTGCGAGGCATCAGTCGCGGCACGCGATGCGTGAGTTTCCGCCTAGTTTCAACCTATAAACGGCAATTGAAGCAGCGGACTGTTCCGTTATAGCCTTGGTGGGAGCAAAGGGGCGGCGTATTTCTTGGTACGAAGGGAGTCACCCAATGGGTGAAACACCACGCAAGGCCGTGGTCGGGTCCGGGCAGTCGATTGCGCTGGATACGTTCGGGGGCCGGATCCATGTGGAGTGGGACCCGGCCGCAGCCGTGACCCCGCTCGGACAACTGCCGTTTTTCATCGAGTTTCTCAAGGTGAGCGGCCTGTTCGAGGCCTGGGTGGTGGATTGCCCGCTGGCCTACCACAGCAACCACGCGTCGGATAAGCGTGCGGTGCTGGCCACCTTGCTGCTCTCGATCCTCGCCGGCCATCACCGCTACGCGCATATCACGGCGATTCGCCATGATGGCATCCACCCTGAACTCCTGGGCGTCGCCCAACTCGTTTCGGAGGATGCCGCACGGCGGGCGCTCGCGCGGATGGACGAAGCGTCGGGCGTGGCCTGGCTCGACCGGCACCTGGCGAAGACGACGCAGCCGTTGCTGACCACACCGTGGATTCTGGATCTGGATGCGACGGTGAAGTGCCTCTACGGCAAGCAGGAAGGCGCGGTGGTGCGGCTACAACCCGAAGAAGCCGGGGCGACCGTCGCACCGCGATCACAGTGCGTGGATGGCGAACACCCGGCTGGCCCTGGCGGTGGACGTGCTGCCGGGCAATGAGACGGCCCCGCTGCACAGCATGCCGGGGATCTGGGCCTGGCTGGATGCCTTGCCGAAGGAGGAACGCCCCGCCTTGCTACGTGGTGACATCGCCTACGGCAGCGAATCGGTGCTGCGCGAGGCCGAGGCCCGCAACCAGCCGTATCTCACCAAGCTGCGCTTGACGAAAAACGTGAAGGCCCTCATCAAGACATTGTTCCGCTCCAACGAGTGGGAAGAGGCGGGACAGGGATGGGAAGGGGTCACGGACCGGCTGATGCTGTCAGGCTGGAGCCGGACACGGCGCGTCATCGTGCTGCGCAGGATACTCACCGGCGAGATGCTCATGACCGGGAAGGACGACGAGCAGGAACTGCTCGCCTTCATTGAGAGCGCCGTGCCCACGAAACGCTACGAGTACGCCGTACTGGTCACCTCAACCCGGTACGAGATCCTCGCACTCGCCCAGCTTTATCGCGATCGGGCCGATGCCGAAAACAACTTTGACGAGCTGAAGAATCAATGGGGCTGGGGCGGCTTCACCACGCAGGACCTGGCGCGCTGCCGGATCATGGCGCGCATGGTGGCCTTGGTGTACAACTGGTGGACGCTGTTTGTGCGACTCGCTCAGCCGCACAAACATTTCGAGGCGATCTCCAGTCGACCGCTCTTATTGCACAGCGTCGCCACGCAAACGCAACATGCCGGACAAACGCGCCTCACCATCACCAGCCTGCACGCCAAACAGTCAGCCATCCAAGCCGTGCTGACCAGCTTGGCAGGCTTCCTGAGTACACTGAAAGCGACTGCGGAGCAGTGGACCGACGCTCAGCGGCTACGAGCCATCCTCGCCCGCGCGTTCGCCAAATGTATGCTCCCAACAGCCAGCCCCCCGGCCTTGCCGACCCCAGAAACTGCGGCGACCTGACACGTTGACCGCCGTTTTAAGGTTCAAGGATCAGATATTGCTGTCTGCGGCAGGTGGCCGCGACATAGGTCTTACTCACCGTCATGCCTCGTCTGGCAGTTCACCGCCGATTGAAGTGGTGGGCCATCGTCCGCCAGCCGGCCTGCGGCATAAGTGCGTTGAGTCGGATGATTTCGTGTTGAATCCATCGGGGTTTTGGTGGGGCACAGACGTGGCGGGGCGGTATAGGCCGTGCTGACGACCCCATCGGTTTGACGTGCGGTGCATCGCTTGTCATCGACACACAATCTGCCATCCCCATGACAAGCAGACGGCACGCCATCGGCGGAAACGGTGTGCCACAGAATACCGCTGTGAAGAGAAAGAGAAGAGAGAACGAAACAGTGGTCGAGGTTAGCCGAGTTCGAAGATCTTCGGAGAGTTCGTCAGGTTGCGGCACCCGTCTTTCGTCACGAGTACCATGTCTTCGATGCGCACGGCGCCGAGGCCGGGATAATAGAGGCCTGGCTCGACCGTCACAACATGGTTTTCTTGGAGCAGTGACCCAGTACGGCTAATGCGCGGCATTTCATGGATGTCGAGTCCAACCCCATGGCCGGTCCCGTGAAAGTAGCCCTGCATGCGTCCATTCACCAGGCCCGTCTGGTACCCGGCTTTCTCAAATCGTCTTAAAATCCCTTGGTGAATCCGCTTTCCATCGGCTCCGTCTTTGATTTTGGTGATAGCCTCTTCCTGCGCATCTAAGACCGTTTGGTAGAGCCGTTTCAGTTCGGGGCTCGGCGTTCCCCGAACCACCGTTCTGGACATATCGGCGAAATAGCGGTTCGTAGCCGAACGGGGAAATACGTCGAAGATGATGCTGCGGTGCGCCGGCAAGGGCCCGCTGCCTTCGTTATGTGGATCGCAGGCCTGCTCTCCCCCTGCCACAATGGTATGCTGGGCGACACAATCACACTCCATCAATGACACATTGATCAGCTTCTTCACTCGCTCCGAGGTCAGCGGGATCCCCTCGAACCACAGTTGATCTTTCTCGATTGACGCCTGACGCAGCAGATCGAAGGCGGCTGCGACGGCCTGTTCGGTGGCGCGCTGGGCAACTTCGATTGAGCGCACTTCCTCGGCAGTCTTCACCACTCGTTCTTCATAGAAAGGGTCCCGTTTCGGAAACAGCTGGTATCCCAACGATTGAAACTTGAGGGCATGTCCAAATGGAAAGTTCGCAGGGACCAGTATCTGCGTGATACCGGCTTCTCGCAAGAGAATGTGGACCACCTCGACCACGCCTGGCTCGGCGATGCCCTGTGTCTTGGCTCGTCCTTCCACCTCCGAATACGAGAGCACTCGATCGACGGACGACTGATTCTTCGCGCGATCGATTTCAAGATCGCTCATCACCAGAATACGTTCTCCCTTAATCTCGACATAGATAAAGGGATCCGGGGCCATAAACTTCGTGGCGTAATAGAGATTAGAATCGGTCTCGCTGGCAGCGATGAAGACGGTGGCGCGTTGAGCGTTTGGGGTGAGTGATGCCATAGTGAAGCAGGTCGGAATCTAACATGGGAGGGGGGGTCGGTCAAGGCGCGGAGGGAATCAGCTCAGGCACGGTGTCCTTGACGGCCTCTTTTTCTCCGTCAGGCGTCATCAGATCGATCGGCAGCATGACGGTGTTCTTCAAAATATCGAAGGCCAGTTGTGCGAGTCCCGTGACGCCGGTCGCAAACGACTTGATCGGCAGATACGTGACTTCCGGATCCTCGATGGACCCTTTCACCGAAAACATCGCCGTCGCAAGGCCTTTACGATCGCCGGCAAAGAGCCGCCCAAAGAGTGGGATCGTTTTCAAGAATTGCGCATACGACCCGAACGGGCTGACGGCCCAAACCATATCGACTTGATCGGTTGGGAGATCATAGTTGCCGGCCGCGGTAATCTTGACGATCGGACTATCGATGACCAGGTTCTCGGTCTCAAAGAGCCCGTTCTGCACGTGAACCGTCGCGGACACCTTATTATACGGCAACCCCTCTCTCTCCAAATCCACCTTGCCTTGGAGTACGGCCGGGAGATTCAAAATGCTGATGATTTTCCAAACCGCCCGTTCCTGTGATTTAAAGATGCGTCCGTTTTCAAGCAGCACGTCCATCTTGCCATCCAATGTGGGAAAGAGCCCGTGCGGGTTCTTCCCATGTCCACGAATCGTTCCCGTCACTCGAGCTTCGCCTGTGATTCCACGTCCTTTTTCCCCCGCCAGCTTCAACACGTCTTCCACCAGCAAGCCCGTCGCCCGAACCGCGAGTTCAGCTTCAGCCGGCTGCTTGAGCGGCAATCGCACCACGAGACGGCCGGCCACCTCACCATGGGCCGATTGGCCCGACACACGATCCAAGTCGAGCACGCCGTCTTGAATCGTGATCCGGGCGGCAAGGCTCCCGAACTTGAGATGCTTGTACCGGCCATGCGCAATCGACGCAGTTGCCTGAACCTTGCTGGTCGCTGCGAGGAATTCCAGAAAATCTCGCATCGGCGACCGTTGGCCTTTCGGAATGAGATGATCGAGATCCATCTGATTGGACTCGATCTTGGCGGTAATCGTGGGTTTCGTTGCCAAGTTGTGGACCGTTCCTTCCAACGCGACATCGCTATCGAGCAAGCGAAACGATAGCCGCTTGATTTCCACATCGTTCTTCACAAATTGGACCCGCAAATACAAGTCCTGGATCGGCCCATCGGCTCCCTTGGCGTTCATCAGACCGTTGTTCAACGCGAGCCACCCCGTGGTCTTCCAGGCTTTCCAATCGGGACCCTTGCCTTTCATGTCGAGCGACAACTCAATATTCCCCGCCTCAAACCCTCCCTTCGCAATCCATTCCGGCACACGGGACATCGACAGCGCGCTGGTCGAAAGCGCGGCGTCGATGGAGAACTGCTCACCCAGCTGAATCTTTCCTTTCACTGGCAATCGAATCGGCGGCACAATCAGTTCAATCTTATCGAGCAAGACCCCGGATCTCTGAGGAATCATGCCCTCAAATTCAACCGTCGCCTCAGCGCCGATCGGTTTTTCGACCAGACCGGGAAGCGTCACTTTCGATTCGGTCAGGACAACCTCACCCCGCAGATGCGGCGAGAGGGTCGGCCCGGTTAAAACCACAGCGCCGTTGACCAAACCCTCGAATGTCCCGGCTGGAATGGTTTGCGAGGGCAGCAACCTGACCATATGGTCTGCATCGCCCTTGATCCGAATCAAGAAATCCTGAAACGCACTGCTACTCCCCCCCGTGACGCCCCCACTGATCTGCAAGGTCAGATCGCCGAAATGTCCGGTCGCCTGATCGAATAGGGTCCCGCCATTCGACAGCACGAACCGACCTTGCAGCTCCGTCAGCCGTTCGGGCAACGACGGATGGGTCAGACTGACATGCTGAACGGTAATCTCTCCCCCGGCAAAGGTAACGCCACCCGCCAGTTCGAGTGGGCCGACCATGCGAAACGCGACAGAGGCCATGCCTTCAACATCACGCGAAGCGGCCAACACATGCGACAGCTGTTCCGACTCGATGGTCTTCCCGAGATGCTGCAACAGGTCTGCGGCAGTCATCGTTCCCACAATCTCCATTTCAGCCCAAGGCCCTGCCTCCAAAAAGGAGACGAGCGCCTTGCTCTCATTCATATGAATCGTGCCATAGAGTCCGTTCAGATTCGACACCTTAACCCGGCCGGCTTCGACCGACACCACCGCCGTCAAATCCTTGGCAGGGACACGATTGTCTCCGATCAGGCCTTGCCCCTGATTCACACGAAATTCCCCCGTCAACGACAGCTGCGGTCCTGCCGCCGCCGCTGCTCCCGTGATGGTCGCCGAGACAACCTCTACCACCCCATCCATCTCTCGGTCTTTGATCATCACCGGCAGCTGCGGATGGATCCACTGGGCCGGCACGGTCGTGAGCACCTGGCTCAATTGGATCGGGGATGTCGCAACGGTGACCGCAAACGTGGGCTGAGGCGTCAGCAGACCTGAGAGGCTTGCTTGGCCTGTGAGTTTCAACTGATCGAGGTTGGCGGATAGATCGGACAACACGATATCATAGCCCGCAACGCCAGGCACGACCCGAACGTGACTGTGCACATTGACGGCCCCCTGCAACTGCTCCGGAACTGGGCGGGGCCCAAAAAATTCTGCCGCCTCCCGAAGATTGAAATTGGCCGCTTCGAGTATGCCGTCGAATTGGAGGGTGACCGGCGAACCGGAGGAATCGTCGATCGCCAACGTCTGCCGCTGGGCGGTGCTGATTGTCCCGGCCAGAGAAATGGAAGAGCCGCCCTTGTCGCCTGCATGACCGACAGAGACGCGCAGATCCGCCTGACCCTGCTCTGCTCGGATGACCAATGACGTCTCCACCGACTCGAATGTCATCGATCGAGTCCCGTCTTGGCGCGCATCGTCGATGATGATCAGCTTCCCATTCACCAGCGTGGCTTCACGGATGCGGAAAATCCGGCTGATCGTCTGGATGGCATCCTCGTCGGCTCCCCTACCCTGGGCAACCTGATCGAAGAGATTCCAGTGTCCGGTGCGATCACGTCGAAGGGTGAAGGTCGGCTCTTCGATGAACAACCGCTTCCCCACCACCTGCTTGCGCAACAGCGGGAGAAACCGCAAAACCAAATCCACCTTCTTGGCCGATAACATGATGTTATCGGATTTCCGATCGTGAATCGCTACCTGCGTCAGTTCCAAGTGGATGCGAGGAAACAGCACCAGCTTGATACGGTGAACGTCGATCTTGCGCCCGAGACTCTGTTCCAGCTGCTGGAGGAAGAAATCTTTGATGTAGTCATCCCCGCTCAGGTAGGTCGAGAACATGAGAAACGCGCCGCCGCCGATCAGCAGAATGACAATCAGCGCGACAACGACACGAATTCGAACCACTCCTACTCCCTGAATCGATCGTCCTCGGTGGGGAAACCTTCGCCATTGCTACATAACGGTCATCTTACCCAATCACCTGCGTGAAATCTACGAAGTCTCTGTTTTGACAAAGTATCCCCCGTACCTCTCTATCGGTATAGGAAACCCTTTCGTATTCGAGCCCACCCAACCCGTGCTGCCCAGGTAGAATCTGTTCCAAATGAGCTCTCGTGAGAAAACGTGTGAGGCGAGCGCCAGCTGATGGACCTGTCAACGCCCGGCTTGCGATGCGAGCGGGCCGGAATCAATTTTCGTCAGATCGATCACGAGCTCGTCGGTCGTGTTCGCCAATAGCGTATCCCAGAGACTATTCTGCTGTGTGACCGTGGCTTCGGCTGGATAGAAGTACAAGTAAAGTCCTTTGGCGGCTGTCGGGCGCATAGGATAGCGTCGATCGTAGATCATTCCATAGGTTGGAATGCCGTAGAGGACCTGCCAATTCCCCAAAATGAAATGCAGGTCAGTACCATGGACATATAATCCGCCGGTGGTGATGATCCGCTTGACAGACGTCTGCGGTTGACTCAGATAAAATGTCACGCGTTCATCCGGTTTGGCTACGGCGAGGGCTTGTGCAATTTGCCGAGACAACAGCGCCAGTTCTTCGGGGCGAAATGCCGGAACCAGCGGCGCCTCGCCCAGCAGCTTTTTCTGTAGCCAGATCCGATGTTCTTTGACCGAGATGCGGCCGAGAATGCGAGAGACATCTTCGGCACCCATCGCCCACGGATGCGCATGCGCACTGGGAGGCCACTCCGGCAAGACAGAATCATCCACTTCCAGCCGAACATAATTCACCGGATCTTCATAGATAGACCGATAGGGCACCATCGGAATGGCGCACGCGGAAAGGAACAGCAGAGCTGAGAGCTGAGTGCTGAGGGCTGAGAAGGAAACCACTCTCAGAACCCATGATCGATTATTTTTCCTCTTTTTGTCCTCAGCACTCATTGCTCAGCACTCAGCACTTCAATCCGTGATCGTGACTGTCATCTCGACCCGTTCAAGCGGATTGTCTCGGCCATCCCGCTTCATGTTGACCACCGTATCTGCCACGTCCATCCCGCTTACCACTTCACCGAATGCCGTATACTGCCAATCGAGGAAGTTCGCATCAGCGACACAGATGAAAAATTGAGAGCCGGCGCTGTCCGGGTCGTTCGAACGAGCCATAGAGAGCACTCCACGCTTGTGCGGTTTACTGTTGAACTCCGCTTTCACTCGATGTCCCGGTCCGCCCATCCCGTGCGACGCACGATCAGCGCTCTTGCTGTTGGGATCGCCGCCCTGGACCATGAAACCGGGAATGACCCGGTGAAACGTCGTGCCGTTATAGAAACCTTCCTGGGCTAACGTGATAAAATTCTTCACATGCCCCGGCGCCACATCATGATAAAACCGCAAGACAATCTCGCCCAACTGCGTCCCCTTGCTGCTGATGGAAATGGTGGCTCGTGTGTTAGCTGTCGGCTCTGACATCGTCCTCTACCCTTTCTTGGTTAACGAAAATGGAAGGGCGCCGGAGCGTCCCCTCCCTCAAAACCCTGATTGATAGGATTCCACGTCCGTCCGTCGTCGTCGCTTCGGAACGCCCCGTCGCTCGTACCGGCATACAACACTCCCGCACCGGACTCGATCAACACCTGGATGGCCATACTCGTCAAACCCTTATTGAGCGGCACCCACTGGCGGCCCTTGTCGTTCGTTCTGAAAATGCCGTGCCCTGTCGCCACAAAAAGCCCCCGGGTATTGAACACAATCCCGCGAATCGAATCGTTCGGGAGTGCCCGGCTAATGGGCCGCCAGGTGACGCCCCCGTCGGGACTCCAAAATACACCTCCATCGAAGGTGCCGGCATAGATGCCACCATCTGAATCAATCGTCAATACGCGAATAAAGTTCTCCGTCATCCCTTCGTGGTCTTTGAGTCCTTGCCGCTCACGCACCCAACCGGTGGATTGAGCCTTAAATCGTAAGACCCCTTTCCCGGAGGTACCGGCAAACAAGGTCCCGTCTGACGAGAGAGCCAAGGCATGGACCAGAATGTCGTCCAAACCGGTGGTGACGACCGACCAGCTGTCAGCGGTCAGCCGATAGACCCCATCGCTCGTCCCTGCGTATACCCCATTATTGACGGCAAGAAGCGCTTTAATTTCTAACCGCTTGAGCCCGCTATTGATCGCTTGCCAGCTCTTCCCTTGATCACGCGAACGAAACACTCCGCCACGGAACGTTCCAGCATAGATGGCGCCATCTTTCCCCGTCGTGAGCGTCAGAATAAAGGGATCGGTCACGCCCTGGCCAGATTTCGTCCAGTTGACGCCGCGATCCTCACTGCGAAAGAGACCGAGACCGAACGATCCGGCGTAGATCAGATCGCTCCCAACAGAGGTGAGGGCCTGAATGCTCGTCGCCTGCTGACCAAAGGAGCCATATTGAAGCTGGCTTTCTCCATGACCAGGCATTTGCTGCAGAGGTGGAGGGACCGGCGATGGCGCCTGAGTGGCAGCGGCCACGATCCCACCAGCGCCCCACATCAGACTACTCAGTGCAAACGCTGTAGATATAATCAGAGCCCGAATCTTCATCTATCCCCTACCCCGATACCGACTGTGAAAACCATTTCGGCGCTGTGAACGTCGGTGCCCACACGCTCGGAACAAGAATAGTCTCCCGCAGAATGCTAAAAAGGTCAGACTTCTCACCCACCCCACCCCGGCGGCCAAGACGCGCCGTTCCACGAGCAAGGCCGCAGCGAGCTATCACTTTTTAAGGGGTGGCTGGGATGATCCCAACTGCGCACAGCGTTCTCACCCGCCCACCCACTGGCACGCCGAGACGTGCCATTAGCCCGAGCGAGGTCCTTCCAATTCACCATATCCCTCCTTAGGGAGTGGCCAAGGCTGCCCTCAACTGCGCGCATCGGACGAGCACCGTTTCATCGTGCGCGTTCTGCGAGCAAGGAGGGCACCTGGCCGCTCCCTCTTCATCCTTCCGAGGCCGCGCGTTGCGCGAGCACGGGGATCGTCCCAGCTACCCCGCCCCCTTTTCAGCATTCTGCTATCGGACCCGATGCCCCGCCGGCCCTATCGGCACATCCGGATCGACCGGCAAACTGACTTCCGTCGAACCTCCCCGTCCGAAGATGCGTGCGCCAAGAATACCGATCTCATACAACACCATCAAAGGCACAGCCATCAAGAGCATCGTAAAGAGGGTGGCGTCGGGCGTCACGATGGCGGACAGGATCAAGGAGGCCAGAATCGCATATTTCCGATACTTCGCGAGCACCTGGGCTGAGAACACCCCGACCCGCGCCAGGATAGTGAGCACCAGCGGCAATTCAAACGCGCACCCAAATATCAGGAGAAACTTGACGTTGAAGTCGATGTAGGTGCCGACACTCAGCTCCGGAGTGACATCATGATCCATGCCGAAGCTGACGAAAAAATTGATGACGAGTGGGAGAATGACGAAATTGCAAAAGATCAACCCGAAGGCAAAGAGCGCCCCTGCCAGCGCGAATAACGGAATGCCCCAGCGTTGTTCTTTAGGAAGCAGCGCCGGCTCAATACACTTCCAGCATTGATAGAAAATAACGGGCAGACTCACCAGGATCGCCGCAAGCAAGGACACTTTGATCGACGCAAACAACGCTTCCGTCGGTCCGTAGAACACCAGCTGATTGGGAAAAGGACGGTTCAACCAGGCCACCATCTCGCCGGAAAAGGTAAAGCACACCATCAGGGCCACCACAATCGTGGCCCCGATGACGATCAGACGCCTCTTGATGGTCTGAATATGCGCGGCCAGTGGGTTGAGAATCTGTGCCATGACCCCAGTTCTGAGTGCAGAGTGATGCCGGCCCCACAAGGATGTCCTTCACTGCGGAGCAGCCTGCAGCTCGTGGCTCCGCCAGACACGAATCAGCTCGGCCATCTTGTCTTTCTTCGCCAACTTCTCTTTGTGCAACGCCTTCACGGATAGCTCTTCAGCCGGAGACAACACATGGCGTTTCTGCAATTGAACCAACTCCAGGTCCAGACGGTGGTGCGCCTCTTCCAGTGTACGGAATTCGTGATTGGATTGGCGCAGTCGTTCCGCAATCATACTGTCTGTCAGCATGTCGCACCTCCTGGTAATGAGATTACTGCAGTGACGTGATTGGTCCTCCCTCGCGATGAACCTCTTGTGCCAAGAGACCGGACTTCGCCTCGATCGGGTCCAGCTCCATCAATAAGGCATCTTCTATGGGATTCGTATAGTAGGTTGGCCGGATCGACACGTCGCGAAATCCAAGATGATGGTAGAGGGCCTGCGCCGCATGGCTTGACGCCCGCACTTCAAGCACTGCGCACCTCGCGGCTTGGGCCAGACCTATCTCCAGCGCCTGCGTCACTAAGGCCCTGGCGATCCCCTTGCGTCGCATCGACTCGATAACCGCCAAGTTCATCAGCCGTACTTCCTCGAAGACGACCCAGAAACAGAGGTACCCGACAATCGAGACAGCGCCGAGATCACCAGGCGGCACCCGTTTGGCCAAGAGAAAATGCGCAAAGGGATTACCGCTCAGCTCCGCCTGTAGCATTTTGCGCGTCCAGGGGGCCGAGAAGCAAGCTTCTTCGATTTGCAGAATGTCCGGCAACGCCTCGACGGTTGCCGGTTCAATAATCCACTCGCTCATCGCCACTCCCCTTCGGGAATCCTGAAAAAGTCGATCTCAAGAGCCGTGAAAGGTGAAAGGTAAAACGTGAAACGTAGGACTATCGAAGATGTTTCATCCGAAGCCTTTTATCTTTCACGCTTCACGAACGCCGGCCCCTTCGAGCCCCCTGATGCGCCTTCATTTTTCGTGCGACCCGCTCTTGACGGAGGGCCACAGGCGAAATCCCCCCCGACTCCTCGTACTTCAGTTCTGCTGCGGTGCGCTGCACATACAGAGGACTCATGCCGACTCCTGCGTACTCACCTCGCCGAAGCCGCTCAAGTCCCGCCTGCCCGATCGAGACAGCTGAAGGTTTCATGGAAGATTCAGGCGCCTCGCTCACTGTGATGGTTGGAGAAATAGACGCCCGGATGGCTGACTCTTCAACCGTCCAACCTTCGCCGAATAGGAGGACAGATTCGCTGAGACTGCTCCCTAGCATATTTGGCGTGCCCACCTGTTCCGACAACACTCGCTCCAAACGATCATCGCTGGTCCATCGAAACAGCGCCCAATAGAGTTCCCCGCGTCGGCTATTTAGAATGGGACAGAGAAGCGTTGAGGTTCCTCTGAGATTCCAGGCCATACCCTCCAATGTCGGCACGACCGCCAAGGGAAGCCGGCTAATCGTACGAAACCCCAGGAGCGTGGCCAGTCCGACACGAAGTCCCGTGAAAGAGCCGGGACCGATCGACACCACGAGGCCATCCAACTGTTTGATAGTCAGCCCCGTCTCGCAAAACAATCGATCGATCGTCGGCAGCAACAGTTTCGCATGCGATCCAGCCGCCTCCTGGTCGTGACGGGCGAGCACACGCGAGTCATCGAGGATCGCCACACTCTGCCATGAGGTTGCCGTGTCAACTGCCAAGATTCTCATCACTGCTCCCCGTCTACAGAAAACTCTGCTGGCACCATACCGAAGGGTGCTCAAACAGTTCAGACTTCTCACCCACCCCAGCGGGTATTTCACCCTCCCGCCCTGAGTCTGCCAAGACAGCCTCTTCGCCCAAGGACGCGCGTTATCCCAGGCGAGGACCTTCCAATTCTCTATACCTCCCTTTAGCCTGAATAATTCACGACTTTGGCAAGAAAAAAGGCCATCGAGGCTCCAAACTGTGCTATAGGAGCGGTGTTAAGACGTTTCTACGCACAGCAAACAGGAGACCCGATGGGCACAGAGTGTATACCGCAACTGACCTTCAAATGCTATCCCAAGACGAAGACGGTGGCGCGATTTGATCAAGCGCAGGCCAGCACCGATGGCGGCGGCGGGCTCCTCAAGACGCTGGATGATCGCCTCCAGCTGACGGACCGCCTGGCGGCGTGCCTGCCCGATCGCCGGGATCCCGACACGGTCCGGCACGCGGTGCGCGACCTGCTACGGCAGCGCATCTTCGGCCTGGCGTGTGGGGATGAGGACAGCACCGACGCGGCTCGACTGGCCGACGATCCCCTGCACAAGCTGGCGGTGGGGCGCGACCCGGTGACTGGGGATGCCTTGGCCTCGCAGCCCACACTCTCCCGGTTTGAGAATGCAGTGAGCCCACGAGCCTTGTATGGGATGGGACGGATGTTGGCGTCGACGGTCATCGCGCAGCACCGTCACCGGCTCAAAGGCCGCGCCCAGCGCATCACGATCGATCTCGATCCCACGGACGACCCCACGCATGGGCAGCAAGAGCTGGCGTTCTTCAATGGGCACTACGACACGTGGTGCTATCGGCCGCTGGTGGCGACGCTGACGTACAACGACGAAGCGGAACCGTAGCTGGTTGCGATCGTCCTGCAGCCTGGCAACAGTCCGGCCAAGCACGGCGCGTTCGGGCTCCTGCGGACCCTGCTCCGTCAGCTGCGGCGGGCGTTTCCCGGTACCCCGGTGCGGGTGCGGGTGGACGGGGGCTTTGCGGGGAACGACTGGCTGGACTTCCTGGAAACGGAGCGAGTCGAGTATGTCGTGGGGCTGGCCAACAACCCGCGGCTGGAGCGGCGCGCCGGGCGCTGGCTGGGCGAGGCCTACGGCCTGTCGAAGTACAGCGGCCGCACGGAACACGCCTACGGGGAGACCCTCTATGCGGCCCAGAGCTGGTCGCATCGCCGCCGCGTCCTCATCAAGGCCGAGGTGGTACGGCTCCCTGGGCGGGATCCCAAATGCAATCCGCGCTTCGTGGTGACGAATCTGCGCGAGGCGCCCGCCGCCGTCTATGCCGTGTATTGTCAGCGCGGCGACATGGAGAACCGGCTCAAGGAATTACACCACGGACTGGCACTGGATCGGACGAGTTGCTCGCGCTTCTGGGCGAATCAATTCCGCGTGCTGCTGACAGCCGCGGCGTATGTGCTGCTGCAGGCATTGCGGCAACAAGCCCACGGGACGGACTGCGCCACGGCACAAGTCTCCACGCTACGGGAGCGGCTGCGCAAGCTGGCGGTCTGGGTGGAACGCTCGGTGCGCCGCATCGCGCTCCACCTGCCCCGTTCGGCGCCTTGGGGCACGACCTGGCAACGAGTCGCCGTGGCCGTGGGCGCGGTACCAGGCTAACCACACACCAGGAGGCGTGCAGGACGGTAGCGTAGAAAGATCAGACAGGAGATGTGTGTCGTGAATCTCCCGCTCAGGACGTGCGGCAACCACTGGACCACTCCCAACAGAGAACGTGGGGCCCCGCCGCTGCCATCAGCGACCGCAACAGAGGCACAGGAGTCGCCGGCCTCTCCAACATGGCGGCCACTGCCCCTCTGACCATCAATCGTGAATAATGCGGGTTAGGGGAGTGGCCAAGGCTGCCCTCACCTGCCGCATCGGACGATATACAGGTTCCTTCCAAGCTTGCTCGTTCCTTCTTCAGGGATGGGGCCTGATTGCTCTTCCACTGCGCGCGTCCAACGAGGGGAGTCTTCGACCGCGCGTTGCGCGAGCATAGAAGATCATCGGGCTCCACCCCCTCCTCTGTTCTGCGAGCAAGGAGAGCACCTGGCCACTCCCCCCTTCACCCTGCTAGCGCTGTGCGAGGTCAGTGGCAGTTACCGGGAGATTCGGAGTCATCTCGTGAAACGTAACCTGCACGCTCCCCTGTCCTCTCCCGTCTTCCAAGAGGATCTTAAACGGCCGCTGCAGTGGTCTATCGCCGTCGCTTGGCTCGGCCTTCGGCTCGCCGATGGTACGGAAATCCTCGTACTGAATCGTCGCTTCCATGGTACCGGACTCTGTGAGCCGGTCTTCCCGAACGACATGTAACGCCTGCCGCTCGAACCACAGCTGCCGATGCATAAGAGATGTCCCGTTGGGAGACGGACCGAAGACATCCAGTCGGTAGCGATCCCCTTCTTCCACGAGGACAACCGTCTCATCTTGCGTAATCTTGCCGGTACCCAACACGCCACCCATCGCCCACACACTCAATTGAAAGTGGCCGTGCGAGCTTTCCCATCTCACTCATGTCGGAAGGATTGCCGGACAGGACGCGACCCATCGTCGGGAGTCGCAACCTGAACTGGTCGTTTGCCTGCACAAATTCAAAAAGTTCGGCGCCGACCGGGGTGAACCCGCGCAGACGCATGGCGTTCGGACGGCGATAGTACAACGATCCCTCCACCCGTGACGCAATAGGAATGATCCCTCCTCGTACCTTCGCGCTGAAGAGACCTTTCATTGTCTGAATCGCCGCCTCCCGCTGACTCAGCAATGCCGTCAGCTCCTCCACCGTCGCCTGCTTGAGGTGAACCTCCTCACGCGGCGTAACCAGCGTACAACCAGACAACGTAACCAAGGCCAAAGCAAAAAGGCTGAAGGCCAAAAGTCCGACCTCTCCACCCTTTCTTTTTACCTTCGTACTCCTGGCTTTCCCTCTACTCCCCTCATCCCCCACAGCGGAAGCGACAGGTGGATGAGCCTCCACTGCGTGCACTATGAACAAAGGGGGACCATCCCGCAGGATGCTCAAAAGGTTCATCCAGCAAGGCCGCAGCGAGTGAAGGGCCGAGGCGTACCCTCTGGGGTACGTTGAGGGTCTGAACGATGCGAGAACGATGCTGGGGAACCTTTTCAGCATCCTATTAGGCCAGAACCACATCTAACGCTTCCCCCACTTCCCTAATACCGATCAATTCGATCCCATCGATGGGATCCAGCTTGGCCAAATTCCGTTCCGGCAACAGACAGCGTGTGAATCCCATCTTGGCCGCTTCACGAATCCTCATCTCCGCCTGACTGATTGCGCGTACTTCACCGCCAAGCCCCACTTCACCCAACACCAACAAGCCCGGCTCAATCGGCATCTCGCGCAAACTCGATGTCACTGCCGCCACAATGCCCAAATCGATAGCAGGCTCGTCGATGTGCATACCCCCGACGACATTCACGTAGACGTCTTGTCCGGACAGATGCATGCCCAGCCGCTTCTCCATGACCGCGAGCAGGAGCGAGACCCGATTTTGCTCCACACCGTTCGCCATCCGTTTCGGCATCGCATAACTCGTGGACGACACTAAGGCTTGCAGTTCGACCAGAATCGGCCGCGATCCTTCAAGGCTGGAGACCACCACCGAGCCCGTCGTACGCTGGGACCGTTCGGCCAAAAACAACTCTGAGGGGTTGCTCACTTCCTCCAGCCCGGAATCTTTCATTTCAAACACGCCGATCTCGTTGGTCGAGCCAAACCGATTCTTCACGGCGCGGAGAATACGAAAGCTGTGGCCCTTGTCTCCTTCAAAATACAGCACGGTGTCGACGATATGCTCCAGTAGTCGCGGCCCGGCAATTGCGCCTTCTTTGGTGACATGTCCAATAATAAAGACCGGCACGCTGCTGCGTTTCGCGTACCACATCAATTGCCCTGCGACTTCCTGAACCTGGCTAATGCTGCCTGGCGCGGAGGTAATCTGTTCTGTATAGACCGTTTGAATCGAATCGACGACCATTGCAGCCGGCTGGATCTCCTGCACCGCTTTGAGGATCTGTTCGAGGGAGGTTTCTGCCAGGATCAACAGATTCGGATGCTCGATGCCGAGCCGCTGCCCCCGCATCTTGATCTGCCTTGGGGATTCCTCCCCAGAGACGTACAACACCGGCTCTTTCTTGGAAGACAGGCGCGGGAGCGCCTGGAGTAACAGGGTTGTCTTCCCAATCCCCGGATCGCCGCCGATCAGAATCACAGAGCCGGGAATGACTCCCCCGCCCAGCACCCGATCGAATTCGCCGATCTGCGTCAGGCGCCGGTCTTCACCGACTACTTCGATCTCGGCAATCGGCGTCGCTTTCGCCTGCGCCATCTTCATGGCAGCAGGCCGTCCCTTGCCGGTCGGCGCCTGCCGTTCCTCTTTCATCGTGTTCCAGCCGCTGCAGTCCGGGCAGCGCCCCAACCATCGTGGCGACTGATGGCCGCAAGCTTGGCAGGAAAAGCTCGTTTTCGCCCGCATTCAAAAATGCCTCAATAAGAAGGAAATCTGAAGGCTATATTAAAGGATTAGGAAGAGAGAATGGAAGGCGATACCGGCCCTTTATGCCACGGCATACTCCAACACTCGCGGATTCTCCATACGCTTCGAGGCGTTCAAGATGTTGATCCCGACGATATTGCCATCCTTGCCTCGCGGAATATCTCCTCATCGGGGATCTCATTGGCTCGTCCCTCACGCAAGTCTCTGAGCCTTGGTTCCGCTTCAAAAACCCACAAGTGTAGATTTTCTTTATCCGAGGGAACGTCCAAGCGCAAGATGAGCCTTTCCGTAAAACGCGCCCTCGCATCCAGGTCAAGCTTCATGATCTCAGCATCAAGTTGCTCATCGTTCAAAGGCATGTCACATACCCCTTACTGTTGTTGCTGGACAGCACGACACGATCTTGCATGAGGGCCGACTACAGGCCTGCCCATTTCGGTTCGCCCAATATCTGAAAAGAATGCGCTCCGAATGACAGGAAGAATATCCGTTTCGAACACATTGACATGACGAAGTTCTACGACATCGGCACGACTATCAGCTAACACTTCTTGCAGTTAGCGCGGTGGAAAGCGGCGGCAGCGTCGAAAAGCTCAAGCGCAAGGCCAGCCGCTGTTCAGGTGCGAGTCGGCGGGCTTTGTCAATCTTCTTTTTCGTCGGCATATCGCCAAGCTTGCTGACCTGCATTATTCATGATGGGCGTCGCGAAGTCGCCACGCGAGGTGACCTGATAGAAAGCGCCAGGGAACTCAATGCGGAGCGGACGATAACTATGTCATACTCCAAGATGCGACCCCTTTTATTGACCTAATCTGCAAAACGCAGTGATGGAGTTTCCCTTCCGACGGACTGAAAGGCACCACATCCGGCGCTTTCTATTTACGCGTCACGTCAGCCGTAGGTCGTAGCCCCAGTATGGTGATTTTATGGCTGTGGTCGTGTGCAGGATCGCTATCCTTGTCACGGAGAACTGAAGACAGCTTATAGCTCAATCTTCCGTGCGGATTGGCAGGATCTTTCACATAATTCCATTCATCTATCCAGACTCCGATCTCCTTGACGTTCTTATCTTGACACGGATACCTCAAATCCCAACCCGTCAACATCGGTATTGCATATTCGAACGCAACATTCTCGATGACAAACTCTTCAGTTTTTACACCTCCGTTTTGTCTATAAACGCATGCACTACCGTACACGATTGGCAGAATCGAAAAAGGCGGTTGCAACAGTCCAACATCCTTGCCGCCTAATGCAGAAACCATTTCGCCAAACACGTAATCTCTTCTCAGATCGTTATCTTTAAGAATGCTGTACGTGTTCCAACTGACGAAGTCCGAATTGGCAAGGCTGATGGCCGTTGGAGCGAGAACATCTTCGAATGCCTTTTGATATTTCTTGCCAGACTCAACAAAATTTTCGCTGTGATCCAAGTTGTATGCCAGTTGAAGCAGGTTGTGGTCGCTAGCCCAACCGAATCCAAATCCCCGTGGGAGGATGGCAACAGTCCCTCTCGGAGGGAAATTAGGGTTTTGGAGAAAAGAACTAAAAGATGAAAGCGCGGTGTCCGTTCCCTTGTTTTCGGCGAAATAGTAGTTGTCCGAGCCGCCCGTACCGGCTTTACATAAGTTATCCGCGTCGTCGTGGTTCACTATCACATTCAGCGCTGCGTCGTTCCAGGCGATGATGGTATAGTAGTAGGTCCAGCCATAGGACTCATGGGCATCATTATCTCTGAGCAATCCCACCGCATTCCACGTCAGCTTTCTGCCCCCAGGCCTGATGTCCACAAGTCTGATTTTACCAACTAAGGCTCCAAGCCCCACGACATTCTGGTCGTCATCGCCGAGGTAACTCGATTTCCAACCGTTAAGAAAAACCGTTGCCTTGTTAGCATAATCCGGAATTTCTAGGCTTTGCTCAACCTTGATAAATTGAGGAATATGTTCATCGGGGTTGAAATCATGTTTTGCAGTGCCGGACCCATGTGTCACTTTGATCGTCCCTGGATTTTCATATACGGTGAAAAGAGTACCTTGAGACACCTCAGTAAGCCGAAGGTCTTCGGATTGTGAACAAATGTATGCTATCTGAGGAGGTAAATGGCCTGGAAACGAGCATGAGACTGAAAATGTCATCAGCAGGACTGCCAGAGAAGTCAAAAAAGCCCGACCGAACAATATATTTTTTGTACCCATCACATTTCCCTCCATCGAAATGATTTGGATTCAAAGCCCGCATCGTCAATCCTTTTGCCAGGCTCACATTGGCTGCACCTGAGTGCGGCAAGAGTCGTCCACTGCTAAACTCTCTCTTGTGTGATTCCTCATTCGTCAACAGCAAGCTCGATGCCAGCACGCGAACAGGAGCGTCGAATCATCGATGTCATCCTCGATCTCCTGCAATTTCAGCGTGGTACGTATTGCTGAGTAAGAATGTATCTATCATTCACATTCCTGATCACAGACGCCTGTATCGAAAGAGATTCATGAGGTGAATCAAATCCGATTCACTAAACGGCTCAGCAACTTTGTGACTTGGCGATAGAGAGATGAATGGGGATGACGGCCGAACATTCACGCAAGCACATGTCGTCGCTCGCGGAACTAGGGAGCCCCCTAGTTCCGATCGAGTACAGTGCCGGTATTTACAAATTTAGGCAGGACAATACGGTGGCTAGGAGTATTAGGGAAGATGATGCAAAGACGGTAGCAGACCAGCACAGGCAGGTGAATTTGGCGGGAATGCTCGTGAGTAAGACGAGTTGGACATTCCCCCTATGCATTGAACGATTCAATTGGGCATCATAGGCCACCACTCTTCGTGGCACAGACGAGGCTCAGCTGACGCTCACGCTCTGCGACGGCCAGACGCTTGGCATGGCGCTCTCCATAGTGAGAAACCATAAACCTGCGCTTACGGCTGTCGCCTTGCTCGTTGACCCAGGAGGCCAGCCAAAAGACACGAACGGAGCCGGTCTTTGGATTGTCCAATTGTTCGTATCTGCCTACGCCGGGAATGCCCGATGTGTTGTTCCGACGAAGGCGAGTGCGGACCCAAATGGCATGAGCGTAGGGTGAGTATCGACGAAGCAGTTCGTCTCGATAGGCCTCAGCCACCTTCAAGGCCTTGCGTTTCCCGCCATAGATTGCGTCGGAGAATGTCTTCACGGCGATGTCGTTATGCCGTTGCACCGTGACTCGCCACGCATGGGTTCGGCTTGCCTCGTGGTCTACGCGGACGATGTTGCGAGGAAGAGTCATCCTGGAAAGCATTAACGCCCGCGCTAAGCCGCAGCGCGCTTGCGCACGGTCCGGCTCGAGCGCGTCGCGATACGTCTTTGCGCCTCGACTAGACGACCCGACACAAACTTGTGGAGCACGCTCGCCATAAGGGTCTGGTAAGGAACACCCTCTTCCGCTGCCTTGGCCTGCAACCCCTCAAGGTCTCTGGACGAGAGTCTGATGTTGACCCGCTTGTTCTTGAGCAAAGTGGCTTTAGCCACGGCTTGGAAACGCGCAATCTCGCCCTTCTGGTTCCGAACCGGCTTCCATTCTCCGCGATCGAACGAAGCGAGGATTTCTTGTTCCAGCAACCGTTCGCTGCTCATGTCATGTACCTCCCAATAAAAAATCCCGCGTTGCTTTGCGACTCGGGATGATGCTCTTCAAGAAAATCTCATGCTTGCTTTCCACATAAGGAACGAGATAGGCGTAATCGCGTATCCGCACAACAAGCATCTTTTGATGTCCATACTTCGCCCGGTTCGGGTGGTCCATGACCCTGAGAAGTCCACCTTGTGAGATCGCGGATAGAACCTCCTCGAAAGACACGCCGCGTTCCGCTTTTAGCGAAAGACTCTTCTCCGCGTTCCATCGGATGGGCTTCACGCCCATATCATACACCTGTGTGCCTTATGTACTCAAGATGTATAACGGTCAACCTTGCAGAGATTCCCCCGCCATGACGGCGATGCATCCGCCGCACAACTCGACTCCAATCGACTACGCCAGGGGCAATAGCGTGAGATCGGGCACCTCGACAAGTCCATACTCATCCCTGCCACTGCTTCTCTACCAACCTTTACGCTGTAATATTACAAGACGCGACCCCTTTTTTCGCTGCCCACCGTTTGAAGTAACATACCGCCGAGCGTGGCAAGGGAACCAACAAGCGCAGCTTGTTAGTTGTTTTGCTCACTGAACTGTTAGGCGAAGTTGTCATCCTGGCGTGACTGACCCTCTGCTTGCTTGAATGCGTGGTATCTGGATTTTCCTGAATTCTTGGTCATGCTTGTTGTACTTGTAAACACGACGAAATACAGAAATCGGAATTGGGCCGATATGAGCAGCCTCAATGATCGGCAATATATTTCCTCTCAGTTCCTGTTTCCAGCGTTCAATAACTGTCCTTCCGTCGATAAAACTATCCTTGATCGCCGAACGATCCAATTCAATCCAAATCGACTCACTCCATCTGCTGAAACACGGAACAAATGTCCGCCACATTGAATTCGGATATTTCTCCTCGTATGTGGCCTCATCAAAGCCCGAGAAGTCGAAGACACTCACAGCGCCTATGCTCCGTACAAACGGATAATGACTAGGCCCGAACGCAGTTCCCCATCTGTCCATATCAGGGATGGGTGGCTCCGGCAGAATACCGCCGGCGGCCAAGATGCCTTCAAAGCGTTCAACGCTAGTCGTATGCCATATACCTTCTCTAAGAATTTCTGGAAACATCGCGTTCCCTTGAAAGAAGCAAATCGCCTAACTATAAATAGACTGCTCCACATAAGATGCGGAGTCCTGGTTTCCTTTCCGTGTAACACGCCTTGGGATTTCTTGCCAAAGATCCGTTAACCCCTCAGCATTCAATTGCTTGCTGCCCGTCCAGCAATTTATCACGGCATCTTATGCGGATCAGCATTCTCAGGGGTGGGGGCTGATTGATCTTCCACTGCGCGCGTCCAACGAGGGCCTTCTGAGGCCGCGCGTTGCGCGAGCACAGAAGATCATCAGCTTCCACCCCCTCATTTCTCCTATTCTTCTTTGCCTCCCTCCCTCTCGTGCGCAAATGATTCCGGAACAAGCGGGTGACTGGACTATCTTTCACTGCGCGCATCGAACGAGCACATTCTTATCGTGCGCGTTCCACGAGCAAGGAGAGCTACCTGGCTGCCCTCACATTTTCTTCCGCACCTCCTTCCACTCCTTCGCCACCTTCGCCTTCCGCGGCGCCTCGCCTTTGGCCGGTTCCGGCACCATCACGGCGTCGAGGCGTCGCTGCAGAAACGCTTCGGCAAAAGCCTTCGTGCGCCCCACTCCTATTTTGAGTGTCGTCCATCCGGCGGCATGCAGTTCATCGAGTTTCGTTCCCCACGCCTCCGGACTGGATGGACAGCACGATGATGTGCCCGACTGGAAACTTCTGATCCTTGAGCCATTGTCTGGCTTGGGCATTCACCTGATCGTTCGTGCCAGCCACCTTATTTTCCGTCGTCACATAGAGCACATTGTAATAGAACTGTGTGAGCCTGCCGAGTTCAGCCGCGGCATCAGGCATCGGGCGTCTGCCTTCGGCGTCCTCCATGAGTGCGGCCATCTCCACCGCCATCATCGGACTACGACGTTCCCACACGGCCAGATTCGCACCAGCTTCAGCCACGGCTGAACATTTGAAGCGGCTCCGGCGCGCACGGCGAATGGGATCATCCCCTTGGCCTTCGAGGTATACGACAAGAAAGCCCGCCCGTCGCCACCGGTCATCGCGGTTGCGACAACGTTGCCGGCGATGAGCAACTCAATGGGTTCCCCTCCCAGACCAGCCTCCGTCAGGACGCCCTTTCTTATGAGAGTCGCTTCAATGCGGGCCGGTTGGTTGGGAGAAGTGAGACTATCGTGAACCGTCAAGATTACGGAAGTCTTCTCAGCTGCGGAAAGGGCGGTGGTCGCAGTCCAGAAGAAGAGGATGGTGAAAAGACCGGCTCTGCGGAAGAGAACAGTCATAGGCCGCACAGCCACATAAGAAAAAAGTAAAACACTGAACAGGATGCTCAAAAAGCCCATCCAGCAAGGCCGCAGCCGATGAAAGTACCGGAGGCGTAGCCTCTGGGCTACGTTGAGGATGCTTTCAAGGCGAGAACGAAGCTGGCGGGCTTTTTCAGCATTCTGTGAGAAGGTTAGGTCTTCAGGGCCGCCACCACTTCAGTAACATGACCGCCCACCTTGACCTTACGAAAGATGGCCTTCAACTTGCCGGCCTGGTCGATCACGAACGTACTACGCTCGATGCCCCAATACTTTCTGCCATACATATTCTTCTCTTTGTAACAACCGAAGGCCTTCGAGACGGTGGCTTCTTCATCGCTCAGCAGGGGAAACGGCAGGTCGAACTTCTTGATGAACTTCTGATGAGACTCCTTGCCGTCCAGGCTTACGCCGAGAATCACGGCTCCCGCCTTCTTGATCGGCATCGCGGCATCGCGAAAGTCGCACGATTCCGTCGTACAGCCAGGAGTATCGTCTTTGGGATAAAAATACAGGACCACTTGCTTGCCCGTAAAATCTTTCAGGCTGACCGATTCTCCCGATTGATCGGGAAGCGAGAGAGCGGGAGCCTTATCACCGACTGTAAGTTCCTTTGCCATGTAATTATTCCTTTTCCGGTTGTCTATTACTATCTCGGCCCGCCAGGCCCACCAGCCCCGCCACCCATGCCCTGCCTGCCGGCCCCTGGTGGAATGAGTTTCTTTTTCGGAGCCTGCGGATCGCCGTAGGGGCGAAGCGCGGGCGAATCCCAGATCACTTTGTCTCCTGGAGCCAGGTTAGCCGCTTCCATGAACTGTTGGCGCGCTTCCTCGGTGTTGCCCAAGGCATACAAGGCTAAGGCATAGTTATAGTGTGCAGGCCCCGATTGAGGCGCCTCGGTCATCGCTTGGGAAAAATAATTCTTCGCGTCGTCGAACTGCCTTAGCTGATAGGCCTGTGTCCCCTGTTCAGTCAACGCCACCACTTGCGGCTTCACTCCGGACTCGAGCGCCAACGGGACTAACGGCTTCTCTTTGTTCATGAGGGAACAGGCGGCTGACCCTACGAGCACGAGAATCACCCCGAGCATGGGCAGACAGGTTCTTACGCCGTGACGTTCCCGCAGTGGCTTACCCCTTCGCATGTTTCCGCGTCTCTTCCTCGAATGTCTTCCGATACAGGACTTCCCATTCCGCGCTACCCTCAATGATTCCACGCGAGTAGGAAGCTAATTTCGCTTTGACCTGTCGATCGATGTCTTCTTCTTGCGCCAACTCGAATGCGAGCACCCGCTTGATCTCTTTCAGCACCCGCCCCTCATCGGCCTGCACTGTCACCAGCGGGCTTTTCTTGACCACTTGAAGAATGACGTGGGAAAGATGGCTGATTTTATCTTCGCTCAACATGAGATATCGCTTGTCGTTCGTCGTTCGTATCTCGTCGTTCGCACGCGCTTCACGAGATACGCTTCACGTTTCACGCCCTACAGGATGATGCCCCGCTCCCGCGCCAACTTATTTTTCACCAGCGTGAACATTCGCTGATAATCCACGTGACCCCGCTCAATGTCTTGTTCGTAGACAGTCAACATTTTCCGTACTTCGGCGTTCAAGCGATCTTCAACCGACAGCTCCTCAAGGATGGCATGATCGATCTGCGCGACGAACGCCTTGCGATCTCCAACCATTGCCACCTGCCCCTCTTGCTGCAGCTTAGTGGCGAGCGACTCCGAGATGTGACGAATTCGTTCTTTCGACAGTCTCATATTAGTGGGCCGTGGAATATTCTCGTAGGATGCTCAAACAGTTCGTCCAGCAAGGCCGAGCCGATGAAAGCACCGGAGGCGTAGCCTCTGGGCTACGTTGAGGATGCTTTCGAGGAGAGAACGCCGCTGGCGGACTGTTTCAGCATTCTACTATCCGCTCGATTCGAATTGTTGAGGCATCCATGGCTCGTCTGAGCGCCGAGGCATCACCGAGAATGCGGCCGATGACATTGACACGGTCGGCCGGAACGGGATCCTGCCCCATGCTCATCGGTGTCCGACCGAAGAAAATGGCCAAGACCTGCCCGGCCCCCCAGAACGCAACATCGCCGACTTTGACCTGAGTGGTTGCGGTCTCTCGATGGTCTTTCACTCCGGCCAGCTTAAAATAGAATTCTTCGCCCCACGTGTTGACCGGGCTTTCTACCGGTAAAGCCGCATAAACTTCTTGCGCCGTTTTTGTCGACTTGAGTTCCGCGTCAAGTTGTACGGGTCCAACGGTAATGCGAATTTTCTTGAGAAGATCAGCCATGGTGTTCGAGTCTGGCCTCCCAAAGGCCATCGGGTGGAGCCCCACGGCTTTACAGCCGTGGTCCCTTATGTGTCTTTGGCGGAACGCGCCGAAGCATGTCCTCCTTCGCCAAGGCTTCGGAGGACACCCGCTGCGCATTCCTCCACAGCTTGACAGCTGTGACTTCCTGCGTAGGCGGGTGAAAACCCTTTCAGGACGCGGACTTTAGCTTGTTTATTCGGTGAAATCAAGGCTACAATCCATCGAACATATGCTCGCGTCATCCTTCGTGCTTCTCAAAGGTATCGGCCAACATTCCGAACGCCGTCTCTGGCAGGAGGGCATCCTCAACTGGACGTCATTCATCCAATCTCCAACCCTACCCGGCATCTCCTCGACCAAAAAAGAGTGGTACGACCACGAACTCGCGACCGCTCAATCACGCTTGGATGAAGGTGACGCGCACTTCTTCGGCACCTGCTTGAAAAGTCGAGACCACTGGCGTCTCTTCGAAACATTTCGCCCCCGCACGCTCTATTTGGACATTGAAACGACAGGGATGTCCGCGCGCGAGGGGCATGTCACGGTGGTCGGACTCTATCGAAACGGTCACATGACCAGCCTCGTTCGAGGAGAAACATTAACCGAGGACCGATTGCACGCAGAACTGGAACAGACAGACCTCTTCATTACATTCTTCGGCAGTGGGTTCGATATTCCCTACTTGCAGGAAAAATTCCCCCGATTGAATTTCAAAAAGCCGCATTTCGATCTCTGCTTCGCGGCGCGCAGACTCGGCTTGCAGGGCGGACTGAAACGCATTGAGCAAGACATGCACATTACTCGCGAGACCGATGTGATGGGACTCGATGGATGGGAAGCCGTCCGCCTCTGGCATCAGTGGTGCGGGGGAAACGAGGCTGCACGCGATTTATTGCTGAGGTACAACGCGGCCGATACCCAAAACCTTGAACTGCTCGCCGCACAGCTCTATGACGAGATGGTCGTTCGATTCGGCCCGCCTTCAGTAGGATTTCCAATTGCCCGCAGCCAAAGACCGATCGAGGTCGCACCGTGACACAACCTCAGCCGTGGACTGGAGTCGGTCGAACCGAAACAGGCTATGTTCGCGCCTCGAATCAAGATGCACTGGCTGTTCTGAATGACTGTGGCGTCTGGATCGTAGCAGACGGCATGGGAGGGCACCCGGCAGGAGATGTTGCGGCCCAAACCGCCGTGGCCGTGGCCACAGAGCGGGCGCGAGCGCGAGCATCCTGGCTGCACGATCACCCACACAGCGCCGCGGAATTCATGACAGATGTGGTGACGAGCGCCAATCGGCGAATTCATGATCTCATGCTGGAACAGTCCTCCTTGAGAGGAATGGGGACAACCTTTGTCGCCCTGGCCATCACGCCAACACCGAGACCGGTCGCCCATATTGCCCACTTGGGAGATAGTCGAGCCTATCTCTATCGAGCGGGACAGCTCACACAGTTGACGCGCGATCACACCCTCGTTCAACAACTAGTGCAGCGTGGCTTGATCGATGAAGCCACCGCGCTCATACATCCTGAACGCCATGTCTTGACCAACGGTTTGGGGATGGGTCGCGATATGCAACCGGAGCTGACTTCGATACCGGTCATCCCTCAGGATATGATCGTGCTTTGCAGCGACGGACTCACGAAAATGTTAGAGGACGCAGCCATTGCAGCGGCACTCTCCTGCGCGAACGACGATCCCCATAGGGCCTGCCACAATCTCATTGAGGAGGCGCTGAACAGAGGGGGAGAAGATAATGTGACCGTGATCGTCGTGGGGCAGGGACCATCGGCTGTCACTGCAGTTTAATCATTGACAAGGCTCTCTCAGCTCTGTAGCCTCAGATTCTAGCCAGGCAGTCTTTCCTCCCGTTTCCCTTGTGGACCAGGCCGGAGAATTATCATGCGTGTGTCTCGTGCTGTTTCGACTCATTGTGCTCCTGCTCGTCGGAGCAGTATGGTGTGTTCCCACAGCGATGAGTGCGCCCGCAGATAATGCCGGCCTCGAATCCACAGTTCGAGCCCTCGTGCGAGCGAATGCAGAGAAGGATTTGCCTGCCATGTCCAAACTAATGGCCCACGACGCCGACATCATCAGCTATACCATCGGAGGCCGGAAATACGTGGGTTGGCCTAACCTGGAACGGGATATCAAGGAGGAGTTTGAGAAAGTTGCTGCGCTCGACCTTCCCATCTCTGAACTCAAGGTGTGGTCGAAGGGAGATATTGGGTGGTACACGATGGAGTTGGACTATGTGCGTGTCCTCGGCCAAGGACCAGACCAGCAGCGAACCGTCTTGCCGTTACGGGAAACCGGTGTGCTTGAACGTCGAAACGGACAGTGGATCCTCCTCTCGTGGCATGAGTCCTTCCGCAATGCCAGCGGTGCCATGCCTGTCGATGTTCAGCCAAATGCCGCTGCGCCACGCACTGTAGCTTCATCGATCAGCCAACCAGCCGTCCCTGACTTGAGCGGGGAATGGGACATTCTCGAAGTCGAGGACGATAAACGCTACAAGGCCACGCTCGACAAAGCCGGCAATGGCCCTTACACCCAACACGGTGGACAATTCACTACCACAAAATTTGCCGACCGTCTCTGGCAAGGCACCTGGCAGCAGCCGGGCAATGACCGCGAAGGAGGATTCGAACTCCTCCTTTCCGATGATGGGACCCAGGCCAAAGGCGTGTGGTGGTACTCTCGCGTCGGCACTCAGAAGAATATTCCTCCTCGTGAACACGGCGGAACCTATCTCTGGAAACGGTTGACCCCACCACCATCTGCACGATGACATCCGCCTATCACACAGACGTCATACAACCGGCGAGCCGCCTATTCACATGACCACTTTTTATTCTTGGGAGGTTTTATGCGTCAGGTACTTCTCGCTCTGCTCGCCGGCATCTGTCTCGCAACCCCTGTGTTCGCAGACGGCGGTCACGATCACCATGCTGTTCCGACACTCAACAATCAAACGGAGACGACCGTCTCAGTTCAGGGCAATGTAGTCACCCTCACCTTCGGTCCCATCGATCTCCCAGCCGCTCACGACGGAGATCTGGCCGCGTCCATGCCCAAGCATAGTTTTCAGCTTCCTAAGGATATGTATATGGTGGGATATAAGACCGCGGTCTTCACCAAAGAAGGCAAGCCCCTCCCCAAAAACTACCTCCATCATATCCTGATGCTCAACAACAGCAAGCCGAGCGTCTCATGTGAGGGCGAACCGTTGTTCTTTGCGGGAGCAGGGCTGGAGATGACCGAGACGCGTTTCCCCGAGGGTTATGGAGTCAAGCTGGCCAAGAGTGACCATCTGATGTCGATCGTTGCGTTTTATCATAAAGCGCCGGTGACCAAAGATGTCATGGCAACCTTCACCATGTACATGGCGCCTGAGGGCACACCGGTCAAGGAAATGGACGTGTACCAGGTGGGCGTCAATATCGTGTGCTTCAGCAAATTCTCGCAGCGAGGCCCCAATCAGACGGATGAAGGGATTGAGATTAACACCGGAGTTCAAGTCCACCGGGAGCCGCTCAAATTCAGGATGGATGGCTGTGTGAAATTCGCCTATCCGCACGGGCATGACGAACTCCTCATGATCGGGCTGGACAATATGACCAGAAAGCAGACTTTGCTGCGAACGGTTCCCGACGTCTCCCCAGATGGAACCTTTCTCCAGTTTCAACCGCATCAAGTCTATCAGGACAGTCAGGGGTTTCCTGTGACGAAGGCGGACGACTATGAAATGGTCATGGTCCATCATCATCCGTTACAGAAAAAAGAAGCCCAACATGGGATGGGAAACTATTTATTGTATATAACCCCCGGCGCCTGCCCTTCAACGTCCCCTTCGCCACTCGCGCTCAGATAGACACCACGCACACCATGGTACCCGCCGTAGAATCTTCGCGGGTACCGAATCCTGCATGTCCCCCCTCCCATTTCTTTGCCGCCATTTCGGCAAACACCCTTGAGATCCCGGAGCGTGGAGCTCGCCTCCTTGCAAGCACCTCGCGATGTAAGCCTTCCCCTCATTCGTCGAATGTAAAGGATGCGGCCCGATGACGAGCACGTTGCGGAACAATGTGCTCGTCCATTGGGCAATACCCGTGGAACGCACAATGTATGTCCAAGCAAGTGACAAAATTTGCCGCGGTGAAGACTATTCGCCTCTCCCGATCGGAAGCACATGCAGTTGTCACGCACATTGAAGATCATTCCAATCGATAAAGTTCGCGCGTCGGATGAGGCGAAAAGTCTTTCTCCTCAATCTGTTAGATACACTTCTCTTCCATTCAACATTCGTTTGATGCCTCACATCATGAATCCTTTGTATGCTTCATTGAGATACCCTCCGAGTCATCGCCAAAAGGATAAATCTGCTAGCTGAACATACTCTGGCCGTGTATACTCTCATCCGTACATCTTTGAACACATAGAGATTTTATATTCCATCTGCCTGTCTGCCAACAGGAGGGACAGTGCTCGCGCACTCTCTGGTCGTTATGACAACACACCTTCCGCATACCGACATCCTTCCTCATTTGGAAAACGAACTCCTGAACGTCGTGACGCAGTTTTCCGCCGAACTGGGAGCGATGACCGACCTGACGGCAATCGGGGATCGGATTATCCAAGAGCTCTGCCGAGCAGGCGGCACGAGGCATGGGGCGCTGTTTTTACTGGATCGCGAGCATGAATGTTATCGCCGAATCAGCATGATTGGCTCAGTCTCCCCTACACTGATGCCACTGACGCTCGCTATGGATCATCCTCTACTCCACCACCTGCTGACAACGAACAGGATCATCACACGGGACGATTTGACTGGCGATCTCCAAGAAGCCGATGCTGGAGACGGCGCACATGCGGCGATGGAACGCGTACAGGTGACACGCCTTGTGCCTCACTTCATTAAAGACCGCCTCATCGCCTTCTCGCTCCTCGGCACAGCCATACCAGTCGGCGAGGAAAACGCACGGTCTAAATCTGTACTCGCCGCACTCGCACAAATCGCCACAAACGCGCTTGACACGATCGTGCTATACGAGGATCTTCACCGCTCGCATATGCTCATGAAACGCACGGATCGACTGAAATCCCTTGAAACAATCGCCGGCGGCTTTGCCCATGAAATTCGAAACCCCCTCACGTCGATCAAAACGTTTATCCAATTGGCCCCACAACGAAAAGATGATCCTGAATTTATTCATGGATTCAGCAAAATGGTCCTCGACGATGTGTATCGGATCGAACGGCTGATTCAGGAAATCCTCGACTACGCGCGATACATGGAGCCCAAGTTGACGGACGAGGACTTTAACGACATCGTCGCCTCGTGTTTGTATTTCATAGACGTCAAGGCCAACCGTCAGGGGATCAAGATCGAAAAAGAGCTGGCGCCTGACCTGCCGCGTGTCATGCTGGATCGGCAGCAAATCAAGCAGGTCCTGCTCAATCTTCTCCTGAATGCCGTGGACTCGATGGCCAAATCGGGTGGGCGATTACGCGTGCAGACTCGAAAGCTGGCAAAGCCGGGGGGCAATGTGTGGGTCCACATCGAAATCGAGGATACCGGTGAAGGAATTCACGAAACGAATCTCGATCATGTGTTCGATCCATTTTTCTACGACGAAACACGCGAGTGGAGAGCACGAGGGGACGGGACTAGGCTTGACGATCGTCCATCAAATTATTCAAGAACATCACGGCGAAATTCGAGTAGAGAGTTCAGTCGGTGTCGGCACCACGTTTTTCGTGAGCCTGCCTGCGCTACCCGCATAATCGTCAACACCCTATGGACACCAGCATGAAAAAACGCGTGTTATTGATCGATGACGAGGCCCGGGTTCGAGCCTCGTTGAAAACGGTTCTAGAGCCGACCTACGAAACGATCCAAGCCGCCGACGCCCAAGAGGGCCTCGACCTCTTTCGCAAGGAAGCGCCACACTTAGTGCTCCTTGACGTCATCCTGCCGGGTACCGACGGGCTTTCGGTGCTCCAGACGCTCCGTGCTGAAAGCCGGATGGTACCGGTCATCATGCTGACAGGAACGAAATCGGTCAAGACCGCTGTCGATGCCATGAAGTTCGGCGCAGCCGACTATCTCTCAAAACCCTTCGACGTGGAAGAACTCCGCCTCATCGTCGAGCGCGCGCTCACGGACCAGGAACTCCAACGTGAGGTGAAACAGCTCCGGGCGCAAGTCGTTCAACGCTATGCCTTTCACAACCTGATCGGCAAAAGCCCTCGCATGCAAGGCATCTACAGCAAGATCGAACAAGTCGCCGACAGCCGCACCACCATCCTCATTACCGGGGAGAGCGGCACGGGGAAGGAACTGGTCGCGAAAGCGCTCCACTACAACAGCAGCAGGCGCGAGCGACCCTTCGTGGCATTGAACTGCGCCGCCCTTCCTGAAACGCTGATCGAGAGCGAGCTATTCGGCCATGAGAAAGGCTCGTTCACGGATGCGACAGCCCGTCGAGTCGGACAGTTTGAGCTCGCCCATACCGGCACACTTTTCCTCGACGAAATCGGCGACCTCAGCGCCATGACACAAGCGAAGCTCTTGCGCGTGTTGCAAGAACGAGAATTCACCAGAGTCGGTGGGGTGCAATCCATCAAGGTCGATGTACGCATCTTGACGGCCACGAACAAAAATCTCGAAGAACTCGTTCGCAAGGGGCAATTCCGGGAAGACCTCTACTATCGCATCAACGTCATTGCGCTCTATTTGCCTCCGCTCCGGGAACGTGGAGAAGATGTTCCCCTCCTCGCCAAACATTTTCTGGCCAAACGAATCGAAGAAGACAACCGTCCACCTCAAGAGTTTTCTAAAGATGCCGTCGATCTTCTGTCTCGCTATCCATGGCCGGGCAATGTGCGAGAGATGGAAAACATCATCGAACAGGCGTTTATCTGGTCCAAGGGATCGGATACCATCACCCCCGAACATCTCCCGATCATTATCAAGGAAGACTCCCGATCTTCTTCACTCCGCGACGACACCCTCGCCGGGCGATTGTCTCTCGAAAAAGCCGTGATGGAATTCGAGCGAGAAATTATTTTAGACGCCCTCAAACGGACAAACTACATCCAAACCCATGCCGCCAATCTCCTGGGAATTAGCCGACGGATGCTCAAGTACCGCATGGACACACTGGGAATCGGCAGGCCCGATCAGGAGGGCAGCAGTGAGCCTCCAGTCCTCGTGCATGAATAGCGCGACAACTTCCCTCATTCCGTCTTGTACATAACGCGCGGTGGCCATCCCCCAACAAGAAAGTGGGAAAAATTACTCTGCACTGCGCGCGTTCCACGAACACGAAGCGTATCTGTCCGTTCTTTCCCCCTGACCAGAAACGGCCCATCAATGCTGCAGCTCGTACTACTTGGAAATGCCCTGATTGCGGAGACCCGCTCCAGCATTAGCTACAGTGTGTGCGGCGACGTAGGGAGCCACAATCATTGCCTATCTGATCGTGGCGTAGCCCGCATCATTCATGATGGTTCATCGTGAACTCGCCAGAGAGCACATTCCGTGTGAAGTAGTCCTCACCTGTAAAGACTCAGACGTACTCGTTCAGTCCTGTGCTTGATGAACGCCGCTTCACGCGCAAGAGCAGTGGATCGTCGATTGTAGAAGAAGCGCTCAGGAGTACTGCTGGCTACGGACTATTTTACCGCTGCTTGTCCTATCAGCTGGAACGTTCGCTTGAGCATCGCCGAGGTTTTTGGTGTTTCGAAGAAAGAGTGAAAGATGTCATGCACGACAGTCCGGTGAGCCGCATGGTCGGCTTGAAATTGTTTGAGAGCGGCAGATCGACTCGCCCCCGTATAGCCCATGCGGATCGCGCACCGTTCCAGTTTATCCTGTCGATCCGGCAACGCGTGGGTTTGCATATCGTGCACCATCTGCAGTTTATGTTCAACGTCCCTGAGGAACTGATAGGCGCGGGTAAGGGCGATTTGTTGTTTCAACGACAGAATGTCCACACTGTGAAGCCGCGCCAACGAACCGATAGTCCCTCGGTCGAGAATCCCAGGCAATCGATGACCAGCAAGCACTTGAATTGTTTGAACCAAAAACTCAATCTCGCGGATGCCTCCGCCTCCCAGCTTGACGTTACGCTGCTCTTGCCCGCGTTCCGCCATCTTCGCATCAATCCGTTCCTTCACGGATCGGACCTCCTCCACGATTGCAAGTCCCTGTTCGACAGCCCGCCGTTTCGATGAAGGCGCCAACACAAAGGGCCGCACCAGCTTAATGAACGATTTCCCGACCTCCCGAGATCCGGCAATGGGCCAGGCCTTCAGCAAAGCCAACCGTTCCCATGCCTGTCCCCTCGTCCGGTAGTATGTATCGTACTCATCGAGCGAGCGAGTCAGCTGGCCTACCGAACCTTCTGCCCGCAAACGGAGGTCCACGCGATACAGGTACCCTTCATGGGTCTGTTCGGTCAGCGCCTTCGTCAGCTCCCGCGCGAGGATTTCAAAGTATTCCTCATTGGACAGGCTGCCCTGCACGGGACCCTTTGCCTTCCTACGCCCCGATACAACCCGTCTGGTTTCCCCTTCATGGGATTCGCACACATAGAGCACGTCGACATCGGAGCTATAGTTCAGCTCGTGTCCGCCCAACTTCCCCATCCCAATGACCGTGAAACCGGTCTCCACCCACCGCCCCTGCCGATTCCGATGCATGGGAACGCCGAACTGGGTGCGTAACCCGCCATCTACAACACGGTACGCGGCATCGATCAAAATAGAAGCCAGATCCGAGAGGGAAGCCGTTGTTTCCACCACATCAGCTAATCGAAGGAGATCGCGCACACCAATGCGCAACATCTCTCGACGACGAAATCGTCTGAGCGCGTCCAACTTGAGTTCAGTGGAGGTGACCGTCTCCAAGCTTTGCCGGACCGTACGTTCCATTCCCACCTTGGTCGGCGCAGTAGACAACACATTCTGTTGGGCCAACCAGTACAGCAGCAGAGGGTCGTGGACGAGAGTGCAGGCAAGCGAGTTACTATTTCCGAAGATCGTGCACACCAAGTCCACCATGCGAGGAGCGGTGCCCAGGTATTCCAGCACGGCCGACCGGCTCACTCCGCTCGCAAGCCAGCGTTCCCATTGGTTCAGTGCCAGATCTGGATCCGCCGTCCTCCCGATGGATTCAAGTAAGGCGGGCAAGATACCTGCCAACTGATGCCGCTGCCGTGGATCGCCTGCCATCGACTGTAAGTTTGCATCGGCTTCCTTGATGCGCTGAAGTCCGTAGGGTCGAAGAATGGCCTCGACATGAGCTGGTTCCAACCCTGGCGCTAAAAGGACGGGGGTTGGGTCTGGCCGAGCACCCTGATCGAAGGTAGAAACGGGACGACTGCGTGGCGCCGGCTTCTTGGGATGAGCTGTCATAGGCGGGCATTATACTGATACATTGCCGCTCGCACAATGAACCATGGTTCGGCTATACTTCGAATCATGACGGACGGGCTTGGATCACGTGAGTCGATCATCAAGACCCTGGTTTCCTTTTGTCCTGATGTCGATGATGAGATCGTTCAGGATTTCGTGTCTCGGATGGACCCCGAGTACTTCGAGCGGTTTACACCGGACACCATTGCACACCATATTCAGCTTGCCAGCCGGCTGACTCCTGACCACCCCTGCGAATTATCGATCCTCGACAAACAAGCCGGGCAATCAGAAATCAGCATCGTCGCTTATGATTATTTCTCAGAATTCGCCGCCATCTGCGGGGTGCTCTCGGCCTTTGGACTCAATATTGAAGAAGGACGGATCTATACATTTATGGGGGCCACGACCCCTCCCTCAACGGCCAGCCGACCGAAAGGCCGGCCAGGCCTCAGCCGCAAGAAAATCGTCGATGTCTTCCTGGTCCATCCCATAGAGCGCGCGGGCTTTCCCTCACCGCAACATCATGCCCTCCGACAGACAATCAGCGAGGTTGTTCAACTACTGGACACCGGTCAGTACGAAGAGACACGCCAATATGTCAACCGCCGTCTCGTTGAACGATTGGACAAGCAGCGAAGCGCCTTTACCGGCCTGCTGGATACGGTGCAGATTACCTTCGACAACAGCCAGTCACTGACTGACACGATCATGGACATCCAATCGGATGATACGCCGGCCTTCCTCTATGCGCTGGCAAATGCCCTGGCCATGCGCAACATATATATCACCAAGGCCCAAATCGAATGCGACGGCGCCAAGCTGCACGATCGTTTCTTCGTCAGGAATCGCGATGGGCAGAAGCTGACCGACTCTGCCGATCAACAGCAACTACGACTGACCGCTGTGCTCATCAAACAATTCACACATGCCTTGACCTGGGCGTCCGACCCGGCGAAGGCGCTGGCATCGTTCGATCAGTTCCTGGATCTCATCGTGAAGGACCAGGGGAAGAAGAGCAAAAACCAGGCGCTCGACTTTGTCAGCGATAAAAAAACCTTTCCACTACTCGCGCAACTGCTTGGCGCCAGTGACTTTTTGTGGGAAGATTTTCTGAGACGCCAGCACGACAACCTTCTACCGCTGCTGACAGAATACCGGGATGCCCCCCTGATCAAGCCGCAGACGACCCTCCGGAAAGAGCTTGGCCGTTTGGTCATGCGAGCCAAGACAGACGAAGCCAGAAAAGACGCCTTAAATCGGTTTAAAGACCGTGAGATGTTCCGGATCGACATCAAGCACATCGTCGAACCTTCAAGTAATTTCCCAGACTTTTCGCTGGCACTCACGGAACTAGCGGAGGTCATCATGGAACGAAGCCTCGCAGACTGCAGTGCGAAGCTGGAACAATCGTATGGAGTCCCACGGCTTGCCAACGGAAAGCCGTGCCCCATCGCCATCATGGGACTGGGAAAATTCGGAGGGCGGGAACTCGGCTACGCCTCAGACATCGAGGTCCTGTTCGTCTATGGTGGATCCGGGAACACCAATGGCAAGAATGAAATTGAGAATAGCGAATACTTCGAACGGCTGGCACAAGAACTCCTGGGATGGATCGAAGCCAAGCAGGAAGGCATCTTTCGCATTGACGTCCGGCTTCGACCGCACGGAGGAAAAGGTGCGCTCGCCAATGCGTTCGAGGAAATCTGCCGCTACTACAGTCCTGCGGGACTTGCCGCGCCGTTCGAGCGTCAAGCCCTGATCAAGTTACGACATATCGCCGGCAACTCCACACTGGGCCGTAAACTGGAAACACATCGGGACTCTTTCGTCTACGGAGACGCCCCCTGGGACATTCCCGCAGCACTAGAGCTCAGGAGGCAACAGCTCAAACAACTGGTCGCTCCGGGCAAGATCAACGTGAAGTACAGCGCAGGAGGGCTCATCGATATCGAATATACCGCCCAATATCTCCAAGTCATGCATGGCCATAAGCACCCAGGTCTACATACGCCCAATACCCTGCAGGCACTCGCCGCCTTGGTGAATGCGGGGTTGATCGCGCGCACCGATGGAGCCGGTCTTCGAAAAGCCTATATCTTCTTCCGGATGTTAGTCGACGGATTACGCATGGTCAGGGGAAACACCAAAGACCTTGTACTCCCTCCTCCGGATTCAGAAGAGTTCGTCAGCCTTGCTCGCCGCATCGGCTATACAAGAGACGACTGGCGAGCCGGCGCACGTGAATTACAGTCTGACATCCAGCAGCACATGGCACTCACCAAGACTTTCTACAAACGGACGTTCGGAGCGTTATGAGGGGGAACGGGAGAGTGGCCTGTGGATCTCCTGTGCTCGCGCAACGCGCGGCCGCAGAAGGATGGGAAGGGAGCAGCCAGACGGTCTCCTTCTTGCTCGCAGAACGCGCACGATAGGAATGTGCTCGTTCGATGCGCACACGGGGAGATCAAGCAGGCCACCCTCCCTGAAGAAAAAACGAGCACGTTTGGAGGACACGAGTTTCGTCAGCAGTAACCGAACCCTGCGATGCCCATCAAATGACTCTATCGGTACACTCAGTGCGCCCGTAAAGTCGTATCCGACGCTCCATCTCTTTAGAAACCAGTCTCGTGTATTATCCAGACTCCTTAGACGCGCCCACTGTGATACCCCGCTTTCTAGCTCACTCAGGATCCACTCTCTGCAACCATCCCCATGCGATTGCCAAAACTCCAATCAAACAAATATATAGTGCGCCATTCATTAAAAAAGCAGCGGTCATGTTAAATCTCCTTTCAAATGAGTTGAATCTGCGTGCTGAATGTATGTGTTGCACGGGGCGTGCCGCTCAACATCCTTTAGCATAGAATTCTCAACATATTGAGATTCTTATTAGTTTTTCTATAACATGAAGGAGCATCGCTAAAGCTCGGCTAACTTCCACGACGGGCCGCGGCCCGTCGTGGGCTCAGCCCACGACAGATCGTGGGTTGCTCGTTCTGAGGGAATGGAGCGCGAGGTCGTACAGGAGAGGGTTATTCTATTACTTCAGCTAGAAACCGGCCGCTTCAGACCAAACTGCTTCATCCGGCTGCGCAATGTGCTGGGAGGAATCCCCAGGCGCGCGGCTGCACCATCGGGACCTTCGATGTGCCAGTTTGTCAGCGTAAGGGTCTGCAGGATGTGCCGTTGTTCGAGATCTTTGAGACCGGCGGGTGGTGGCAACACCATGGAAGGGGCACCCTGCGAACCCAGGATGTGTTCGTCGATCCGCAAGAGAGGATCACGAGAAAGAATCATCGCTCGCTCAATGACGTTTTCCAGTTCACGGACATTGCCAGGCCAGGTGTAGCGAATCAACCGTTCTAGAGATTCCTCGTCAATATCCTTGCACGAACGGCCGAGTTTCACGCCATATTGTTTCAGAAAATGTCGAGCCAGTAGGGGGATATCATCAGGGCGATTCCTGAGTGGAGGCACGTTGATAGGAAAGACGTTCAGACGATAAAATAGGTCCGCCCGAAATGTGCCGGCTTTGACGGCGGCGGGCAAGTCGCGATTGGTGGCGGCTATCACGCGAACATCAACCCGAACGGGCTGTTTCCCACCCAGACGATCAACCATGCCGTCTTGTAGGACTCGTAACAACTTGGCCTGTGTCTCCAAAGGCATTTCACCGATTTCATCCAAGAAGAGGGTTCCACCATGGGCCAGCTCAAACCGGCCCTCGCGTGCGCGGTCGGCCCCGGTGAACGCGCCTCGTTCATGACCAAACAATTCACTTTCGACCAACCCTGCTGGGAAAGCGGCGCAATTGACCCGAACCATGGGTTTCAGGTGCCGGGGGCTCCAATCATGGATCGCTTGCGCAACTAACTCCTTGCCGGTTCCCGTTTCACCCGTAACGAACACGGTCGTCGGTGTGGACGCCACGTCGCGTGCAAGGCCTATCATATGCCGAAAGGCCAGGCTCTTCCCCACCAATGAGCCTACGTTCTTCATGAGTTTCAGTTCTTCGGTGAGGTAGACGTTTTCCTTGGCAAGTTGGTCTCGCAATCGATCGATCTGTTCGTACGCTTGGACATGATCGATCGCATAGGCGATCTGCATGGCCACCTGCGTCAAGAACTCGAGGTCCCCTGGATCGGGAGCACCCGACTCTATACTGCCAATATTGAGAATGCCTACACATCTGTCTCTCACGAGAAGAGGCAGATTGATCATTCGCCCAAGGCCTTCTTGAACGTACCATTTGTCTTCAAGAAAGACCTGATCCCGCTGCAGGTCAGGACGGATGTGTAGAGTTTTATGATCGTAGACCCAGCCCATACCGCTTCCAACACGTGGAACAAGGGCATCTCGTTGTAGCACCACCTGCGCCATCGTCGTGGCCATGACATAAAACCTGAACCCGTCGACCTCACGATCGTATTGGGTGACAGACGCCCGTGCCCACGGAATGACCTTGGTGATCTCGGCGGTAATCGCTTCCCAAAGGCTGTGCATATCCCGCTGGGAGTTGAGCACAACAGCGACAGCCAAGAGGGCTCGATAGTTTATTTCAATCCGGTCCATAGGCCTGCCCATATTATTTATCTAAACCGGCAAATTGAATCACAGAGCTTGCGTTCATGTCTATGCCGTCACGTGAGAACACTAGATTATCCAACACAGGCACATACTGCTAGTTCTGATATCTCATTTGGACAATCGAATGAGGAGAGGAAAGGAGAGAGGAACAGGGTTAAGCCTTGCAATCAACTAGCAGGGGGGTTCACTGCGGTAAACGGCGTCTGCCTCCCAATCGCGAGAGGCGGACGCCGTTGTCTCGTTTGCTTATGTCGAGAGCACTACTCAGGCGCGTGCCGCGCGGGACATGCCAGAAGGGCGCGACTAGATGTTCAAGGTTCTGGGATCGAAGCTCTGAATACCTCAAACTTCGGAGATCGAACTGTTGTCCATCTCACCCGTCGCGCTTTTCCCGCCAGTCCCGCTAGTCTCGTGGCATCATTCTACACATCGTAATACAGGACATACTCGTACGGATGCGGACGCAACCGCATGGGATCGACTTCCCTGCTGCGCTTGTAGCCGATCCAGGCTTCAATCAGGTCCTTGCTGAAGACCCCGCCCTTGAGCAGAAACTGATGGTCCTGTTCGAGATTGCGTAACGCTTCGTCGAGACTGCCCGGCATCGTGCGAATTGCCGCCGCTTCCTCCGGCTCAAGATCGTAGAGATCTTTCTCTGCCGGCTCACCAGGATTGATCTTATTCTCGATCCCATCCAACCCTGCCATAAGCATGGCAGAAAATGCCAGATAAGGATTCGCGGTCGGGTCAGGGAAGCGCACCTCGATCCGTTTGGCTTTCGGGCTCGGTGAGTACATGGGAATCCGGACTCCCGCAGAGCGATTCCTGCTGGAATAGGCCAACAGAACCGGCGCCTCGTACCCAGGAGTGAGCCGCTTGTAGGAATTTGTCGTCGGATTCGTAAACGCCGCCAGCGCCGGGGCGTGCTTCAGGATGCCTCCGATATAATAGAGACAGAGTTGCGAGATGCCGGCATATTCCTTCCCCGCAAACAGCGGCTTCCCGTCTTTCCAGATGCTCTGATGCGTATGCATACCAGTCCCGTTGTCCCCGAAGATCGGCTTGGGCATGAAGGTCGCAGTTTTGCCATGGCGGCGAGCCACATTCTTGACAATATACTTGTACATCATCAAGGTGTCTGCCGTTTTAACCAGCGGGCCAAAGCGGATATCGATTTCCGCCTGGCCTGCCGTCGCTGTCTCATGGTGATGTTTCTCAACGGAAATCCCAACTTTTTGCATCTCTATGACCATCTCGCTGCGGATATCCTGTTGCGTATCGGTCGGAGGGACCGGAAAGTAGCCTTCCTTGTGGCGGATTTTTCCGCCCAAATTGTGGCCTTCCTGCCCGATGTTCCAGGCACCTTCTTCGGAATCGATGAAGTAGAAGCCGCTGTGGCCCGTCTGATCGTACCGGACATGATCGAAGAGAAAGAACTCCGCTTCCGGCCCCCAATAAGAGATATCGCCGATCTTCGTGCTCTGGAGGTATTTCTCCGCCTTCTGCGCCACAAACCGCGAATCACGATCATAGGGCTCGCGCGTAATCGGATCGACAATATTGCCGACAAGGCTCAGTGTCGGCACCGCGCAAAATGGATCGATGCAGACCGCTGACGAATCGGGGATCATCAGCAGGTCGCTGTCGTTGATCGCTTTCCAGCCCCGTATCGACGAACCATCTAACCCGGACCCATCCTTAAACAACCCTTCAGTCAGCTCTTCCACGGGAATCGAGAAGTGCTGCCAGGTACCGATCAGGTCCACAAACTTCAAGTCCACCATCTGGACTTTATGCTTCTTCGCAAACTCCAATACCTCGCGGGGATTCATTCCGGTCCTCCTTATACGCCCGATTTATGACGGTGTTCCTGCCGATACACCTTCCGGCGCATCCACAGGATGGCCCATGAACTGATCGATATCATGCCGAATAGTCGAGCGGATGGCATCCAGTCGAGCATGGTCCTCGACCTTGGCCCCATCCCGGTCCGTGACATAGAACACGTCGACGACCTGGTGTCTGCCGACGGTGCGCAAGGACTGCTGTATATCGTCGTCCAGTCTGGTCGAAATCCTGGCCGCATGGACTGACAAACCGAGTTCAAAAATAGCATGCGTGATGACATACAAGAGCCCTTGCGTATCGTCGGCAAACACATCGATCACTGTGAGCCGGTCGCATATCCCGTTATCGATCTCCACCTCAGTGGCATGGTGAGTGTCAGGCAATTGGCGCGCCGTGGAGAAACGGGCTTTTCTGCGCATCAACTGGTCAAGCGTCTCTTCGCCCTTCAGCACCCGGATGATCGTCTCGCCGACGGAAGCACGGCGATCCTCCGGGGGGATGCCCACATAATCCGGATCGGTGGCCTGGAAGGTGTTTACGACGATCCCGTCATCTCTGGTGATGATCTGGGCGTCCAGAATATCGAGCCCCTCAGACGCCATCGCGCCGGCCATTTTCGAGAAGATGCCCGGGGTGATGTTGTCGTGGGTAATGACCGTGTACTCGCACATGCCCAGTTCCTCGTTGAAGGTCTCCTCAACCAGCACATCTCCCGCCTGCAATCTTCCGATCGCCCCCAGATGGGCAGCGATTCGCTTCGGAGGCGTCCCATGCAAATAGCGCAGGGGAAACTGGCTCAGTTGCGACTCGATCCAGTCGAGACCCACGGTCTCTGCGTCCGTGAACTCGCGCGCCACCTCGCTCACCAATTCCTTAATGCATTCGGGACCAACCATCTGATCCTGTTCACCCAACACAACCGGCAGCGTGCGCCGATAAAGCTGGGTAAGTAAGGACTCCTTCCACTTCGTCAACACGCCAGGCCCCACCGCCGCAATATCGGCAGCCGTCAGGACCAACAACTTGCGGAGAACTTCCGGCGTTCCCACCTCTTCAGCAAAAGGCAAAAGTACTTTCTGGTCATAGGGGTCGCGCCGGAAGGCCGTGTTCGCCATGAGCAGGTGCTTGTGTACGAGAAACACCAGAATTCTCGTCTCTTGCTCGTCAAGGCCCAACCGCGCTGCCGTCTCCTCAGCAATCACCTTGCCTACTTCGCAATGATCTTCTTTTCGTCCCTTCCCCAGATCGTGTAGCAGGATCGCCAGGTACAAGAGGTCCTTCCGCCTGATCTCCTGATACACCTCCCCGATGGCTCCAGACTCCAGGCCGAGCGCTTCGGCCTTGGCCACCGCCAATAGGGTGTGCACATCTACCGTATATTTGTGATACTGGTTGAACTGCATCAGACCTCGAAGGGTCGCAAACACAGGGATAAGTTTCTCCAGCAGATGGGCACGATGCATCGCTTCAAGCGTGGCGGCCACCCCTTCCGGTCCGGCAAGGATCTTCAGAAAGACGCGGCTGACTTCAGGAGTTCTGAATGCCTCGCTTGACACGCTATCCATATGACTATGGATCTCGTCTACGAGATCAGTCTCGATTTTGAGCCGCCTGGACCTCGCCATGTCGAACAGCCGGAGGAGCACATCCGGACTATCTAACACGCGAGCCCGCAGTTCAGATGGGACTGTTACATGCCGGCCGCTCACCACAAAATAGCCGTCTACCATATTGCCCTGTAGAGCACGAGGCGATCGGCGCTTTGCAGATATGGCCTGGCAACGGTCCACAAATCGGAGCATGGTCTCGTGGAGCCCTATCGTATGTCGGTAGTACTGCTGCATGAACTGCTCTACCCCAAGGAGGTGAGGCCGGTCCTCGAACCCGTACAGGGAGGCGATCCGGACCTGCTCATCAAACGAGAGAACTTCCTGGGCCATCCCGGCTTCGACATGGAGAAATGCCCGGACACGCCACAGAAAATCGCGGGCCTCCGTCACTGAGAGAAAGTCCTGTCTGGAGAGAAGACTGCGATCCGCCAAATCTTGCAGGGTTGGAGCCAGGAACCGAGCCATCCCGACCCACCGGAGCAGATGAAAGTCCCGCAGCCCTCCTTTGCTTTTCTTGACATTGGGCTCCAGGAGGTAAATCGTCTGCCCAAACTTCACATATTCACGTTGCCGCTCTTCCATCTTCTGCTCGATAAATCGCCCCACTCCACGGCCTATGACTTCCTTCGCATAGAGGCGATGGAACTTCTGGAACAGGTTCGGGCTTCCGGCCAAAAACCTGGCAGTCATCATTGCGGTACGGATCGATAGATCCTCCCCGGCCAGCTCGATACAGTCTTGAGTCGTTCTCATACTGTGGCCGACCTGGAACCCGAGATCCCAGAGATGGTGCAGCACTTCACGAAACAATACCGGCGCCGCTTCTCCTGCTTCCTCGCTGTAGAGGAACATGATATCGATGTCGGAATAGGGAGCCAATTCCCGCAAGCCATACCCCCCTAGTGCGATCAGACAGCAGTGCTGAGACCCTGCGACCTGCGCCCCCTCCCCGGCCTGCTTCATGGCACTCCTGTAACGGTCTCTCACCAATCCGTCCACAAACTCCGTCAGGGCCGCCATCAGCTCGGCCCCAGTAGCCCCGTCCAATAGCCGTTGACGGAGCGCCTGTCTGTGCCCGGCCAGGGCAGAGACCGCAGTCGTCTCCGCCCCCGGCGCGAGCTCAGCCGACGACCCATTGTCTGGGGTCATGGTCACAAAGCGCTTTCCCCCATCTCACCGGTCCTGATTCGCACCACGTTAGAAATATCCGACACGAAGATCTTCCCATCCCCGACAGTGCCGGTCTTCGCGGCGCGTGTAACGGTTTCGATCACCTTCGCCACCTGATTATCCGCGACATATAATTCGATCTTTACCTTGGGGATAAAGTCGCTCGTATACTCAGCGCCCCGGTAGGTCTCCTTACTCCCCTTCTGGCGTCCAAATCCCTTGACTTCCGACACCGTCATCCCCTGCACACCTATTTCCACCAAGGCATCCTTGACATCATCCAACTTGAACGGCTTGATGATCGCCTCAATCATCTTCATGTCGATATTCTCCTTTACAGGCACCCCCGCGGACGCTGCGTATACAGCGTCACGAGGGCTCCCGGCACGATTGTTTCGTCGATTGTATCATAGGCCGATTATTACATGTGATAGGCCTTCTCACCGTGTTGACTGGTATCCAAGCCTTCTTGCTCTTGATCTTGCGTCACACGCAGGCCCATGACCACATCGATTATTTTGAGAATAATCCAGGTGCAGACCATAGAAAAGCCCGCCACCGCGCCGATCATGATAAGCTGAACCATGAGGAGCTTTGGATTGCCAAAGAACAGCCCATCGTTCCCGGCAGCATTGATCGCCTTCGAGGCAAATAAGCCTGCCCCAACGAGACCGAGCGCTCCGCCCACACCGTGCACCCCCACCACATCGAGCGAATCGTCGAAACCCAGGGCTGGCTTCAGGAGACTGACACAGATATAACAGACGATTCCAGCCGCGAGGCCGATCATGATCGCCCCGAACAATCCGACAAACCCGGCAGCAGGGGTAATGGTGGCCAGACCAGCGATCGCCCCGGTCGCACAACCGAGCGCGGTGGGCTTCCCACGGTGCATCCACTCGATCAGCATCCACACCACCGTCGCAACACTGGCCGCGATGTGTGTCGCCACAAAGGCGCTGGCCGCCAGCCCATTCGCACCCAACGCACTGCCCGCGTTGAACCCGAACCAGCCGAACCAGAGCAAACCCGCGCCCAATAACATGATAGGGAGATTATGCGGAGGCATTGGCTGGTTTGGATAGCCCATGCGCTTTCCGAGCATAATGCAGGCAACCAGGGCAGACGTGGCGGAACTGACGTGCACGACGGCGCCACCGGCAAAGTCTAAGGCGCCCATCTGCCCCAACCAACCACCTCCCCAAATCCAATGACAGACAGGATAGTAGACCACGACCGACCAGATGCCGAGAAACCACAACATCGAGGAGAATCGAATGCGCTCCGCAATGGCTCCGGTCATGAGCGCCGGAGTGATGGCGGCGAACATCATCTGATACATCATGAATACTTCGTGGGGAATCGTGGGGCCATAGACCGGATGGGGATCGGCCCCCACCCCACGCAACCCTGCCCAATCGAAGTTCCCGATAAACCCACCGACATCGGGACCGAAAGATAGACTGTATCCGAACAACACCCAGGCTATGCTGGCGAGACAGAGACAGATAAAGCTATGCAAGACCGTACTCAGGATATTCTTTTGCCTGGTGAGTCCTCCGTAGAACAGCGCCAACCCCGGCAACGTCATCGCCATCACCAACGCCGCCGAGGCGAGGATCCAGGCGGTGTCTCCCGTATCGACCTTCAGCGCAGCTGGAGCGGCATCTTCTGCGGCAACATCAGGCACATTGAATGCCAGTCCTCCCACCAACATGACGGTACAGCAGATCAGGAGGACCGGCAGAAACTTCTTCATACTGCTCATCATATGCGATGACATATTTGTATCCTTTCATCCCATGGTTCAGGACGAGGTTGACAATGTATTCGTTAGGAATGTTCTGAGCGGTCCTCCCTCGTTGTCTCGTGCTCCCTCTTTCTCGAACCTGGCTCTCGCGCCTGCCTGTGCGACGTGGCGTATACTGGCGCAGCCTTGCTTCGCTTATTGTGCCAATAAAATCAGTCGCGTCTTTTCGTGACGGCTCCCTTCGTGGAATACACCACGAAGGGAGCCACCTGTTACCATATCAAACGAACCTCAATCTCATCTCGCTCACCACATGTAGGCGACTGAGAATGCCAGCGTTTGTTGATTGTTCACTGCCTCACTGCCACGCAGGAAGACATTCTGGTCTGACTTGTCATACCGGAATTCCATTCTCGTCTGGAGTTGCGGAACCGGCTTGTATTGGAGTGTAAAGGTCCCTTCCCAGAGGGTCTGGGCCTGCCCATTCGCGTGGGCCGCACCGGGGTTGGTGACGAGGAACGCACTGCTACCCGCCTGGCCAGAACCAGACTGTAGCACAGGTATTGGTGCCGCCGGCGAAATTCACTCCTCCTGAGCAGGTACGGGCACCACCGGCGTCCTCGAAGAGCTCTCCACGAACCCGCAAGCTAAATGCATTGGGCTCCTGTTGATCATTGAAGTCATGAGTCACATAGGCAATGATCCCATTCCAGCGAGCGTTATTGTTAGTATTACCAGCATCCAAGCTGGCATTGCCTTCGTTCCCGTAGTAGGGCTCCAGGATGATGGTATCCCTGGAGGTTGGCTTGACGGTGATGATACCGCCCACCACTGTTCGCTTGGCCGTAGGATCGCACCCGGTCGTATACGCCGCACAGCCGCCAGAACCACTGACGGTTGCTACACCCAAATTTGCATTTCCATTGGACTGTTCAGCCCCATAAGACCCGTACACGCTGACTCCGAACTTCTCATGGGGCGTCAGGGCCAACGAGATATTCGAACGATTTGCCCCTATTGTTGTCATCGATATTGTCCCACCCATTGATGAGTCCAATGGTCGCAGTCGCATATTTAGAAAACGGATAGGTGAACCGGATACCGGTGGTCGTGAAGGCTTGGCTCAGACCGAACATGAAGCTCCGGGAAAAGTTGGGGTTCTCCCACGCGTTGATCGTTTCATACCCGATCAAGGTGTTGATCTTTCCTGCTTGAATCTTCAGGCCGTTGCCGATCGGGGCGATGTACTCTCCATAGAGTTCCTGCACATCCAGCTCGTTATTGTCCGTACCAGGCTGGAAATTCGTGCGTGCACGCGAGAACCTGGAATCGGCCCCAAAATTGATCCGCGAGCGAAAGCCCGCCCGATCAAAGCCACTGCCTGACGCATTGGCCGGCCGTTCGAACACGATCTGCGCCATATTCGCCATGAACGAGTTGGCGTTCGTGTCGAAGATCCGCAGTTGATTGTTGTTGGTTTGGGGATTACCGAAATTCTGGGTATAGGATGCAAGCACCGTCCCGGAGATCTGAAAGCCCAAGGCATTCCATATACCTTGAGAGTCCGTTATACATTTAGGGTCCGTTGTACGACAAGAGTCACTTAAAGTTTTCTTTTCTAGCTCATTAGTTCTTTGCTCAAGCGCCGCCACTCGTTCCGTCGTCGCAGGGGTCGTTTGTCCGAATACGGAATTGCTACCGAGCAGCGAGGCGATCGCACACAGACCTATTCCTAGCCCGATACGTTTACGTGCTGACTTCATCGTACTCTCCTCCTCATCCGATTGGTGATTCGGTTGTTCTCTTGCTCTCTCAACGCGACGCCATTGTCGACACGCACGCCATTGTGCGCAACCGCCGGCCCCTAACAACCCGCTCGTCCTCTCACTTCCACCGCAATTCCCACCAGACCATATACGTACAATATGGTCAATAAAAAACGTCCTCTAGCCCACTGGAGCTGGAGGACGCCATTGTCCAAGTACTATCTTGAGGCCGGTGGGAAACGCCATTGTTCCCCTATTTTTTCTAAAGGACACTCTATAGGAGCCCTTATACTGCGCGCCCTTATACCTGTCCTAGAAAAATCTGTCAATGCCTATCTCTGTCTCTGAACCAGGGAGCGGCATTGGGAGGGAGGTGCAGCAAGACCTTGTCTACTCCACTGGGCGCGGACCGCGGTATCTGGATTCGGAGGCAGATAAACCCTGATTGAGTGTCCGGAGCGACATTTCGGACTTTACCACTTGATCAAAATGTTCCTGAATCTGCCGACTCATTTCTCGCATCACCCTGTTCAGGTCCCCGATCCCATCTTTCCGATGAAACACAGGGATAATGGGAACAAGCTCACCAGGTGAAGCACCGACGGCCTTCGACAGGTTGGCAAGAGGGACTGCGATCGATCGGGCAATCAGTACGAGCGCGCAGACAATACGGCCACATGCTTATCCGGTTGACTCCGGAGAGGCAATTCGATGATCCTTGTCGCTATGGGGCGGCCGGGTTATCCAAAGACCATGCGAGAGTTTCGCGATCAATTGTCCTCACGAGCGGCGTGTCTGGACTACTGGGTACGGTCTCGTTGGCCTGACGGGTTCACTTGCCCGGACTGTGGCGGCGAAGACGCGTACTTAAATTCGAAGCGCTACGTCTTTGAGTGCACAGTCTGTCGCAAGCAGACATCTCCAACGTCCGGAACGGCCATGCACCGCTCAAAGATTCCTATTCACGATTGGTTCTGGGCGGCCTACATGATGGCCACCCACACTCCGGGGATGGGCGCCAAACAGCTTCAGCGATACCTTGGAACGACCAGTTATGAAACTGCGTGGTATCTGCTGCAACGATTTCGTCGAGCGATGGTCAACGAGAGCCGCGCCGTCTTAAGTGGGACGGTTGAAGCCGATGAAACGTTGATCGGCGGGCCTGCGAAAGGCAAGAAAGGTCGCGGTGTGGCCACGGATAAGAACAAATCTCTGGTGCTGGGAATGGTCGAAGTGTTGTCGTACAAGGATGCAGGCGGGAAGGCGAAGACACGTGCAGGCCGAGTTCGACTGGAAGTTGCCAATCACGCCGACAAGGAAACGATCCGAATCTTTCTCGATAACAATCTCAAGCCCGGCTCAACGGTCCATACCGACGGGTGGCGTGGTTACTCTGAAACGGCCCTGTTGGATTATCGACATATCGTCAAAGTCCAGGACGCTCCACAGCGCGCGAGCCGTTTGGCACCACACATCCACAGGGTCTTTTCGAATCTGAAAACTTGGCTCCTGGGAACCCACCACGGCGTAGAGGCCAAATATCTGCAAGCCTATCTGGACGAGTTCGTGTTTCGCTTCAACCGACGGCAGACTCCGATGGCAGCATTCCAAACGTTGCTTGGCATCAGCTCCACCAAAGGCCCTCAATCTATGAGGGGATTACGCTCTCCGGAGACAACCGGATAAGCATTTACGGCCAAACGTGAATAGCCCCCGCCCAAAAAATTTTCGACCCGTTTGCGCTTCTGTTGACTAATCACATAGCTGGGATATCGCGTGGTCGACCGTCAATCGCACTGATACGGCGCGTCGTATGCTGGGCCACCTGGGGTATGACCTGCAACGCCCGCAGATCCTGGACGAGCTGGTGTGTGTCACAGTGCTTACGCCACCCAGAGGAATTACAGGCTGCAAGTCTGGTGTGAAGACACAGGGTCCATTCTAGTCCATAGAGCTATAGATGTTCTTCACAAGGAAATGAAAACACCTTGAGAGGGATAGGTTTGTCATCTTGTGAAGGCTTTTTATGTGTTGCGTGAAAGGTTTTAAGTGCGCTGACCGCCCTATCTGCCAGGCCTGAGGGGAGAACAGCAAAAATGATCGCATTGATGTCAGGGTTGAGAAAGGTCCCGTACATTCTACCAGTGACACCTTTGCCCATTACGTTGTTCAGTATCGTATATGCCGTCACACCATTACGCTGCAGGAGCTCCTCCAAGTCACTTAACATAGAGTCCCGGGCTACAATGATTAGAGTTTTCATGAGCGTACCATTTGACCTTCCTAAGCCATGGCGTATCGATGATAAAGATAGGGGACTGGACGCCTCCCGGCCTCTGGCTCTCCATACTAGCCGTGAGACAGTGTGTCGGTCGCCGGGCCAACTTGGAACGGACGATTGATCGGTCTTTGCTGCACAAGGCAATCGGCTGCACAATCACAGGGGTTCTGTGCCTGTCTATGAGTGGGAATCACTGATTTCCCAGCGGGAATTCGATGACCAAGCCGCCCATAACGTCACCAACCTTAAAATCCTTCTTAGGACTCTTGGGATGAGTATTATGGCAGGCAATGCAACCCTGACTAACAGCCACATCAGCATAAATCGCGTGAAAGAAGGTTTGATCATTGACCGTGATTGTACGACCGATAGGCTGTTCCGGTCTCGCAAGCACAGCTTCTAGACTGTGTTTATCTACTTGGTCCCGGGGGCCATTTTTTGGATCAATCGGCCATAGACTTATCAATCGGTAACGGAGCCCTGTGAATGTTGCGAACATGTTGCTTGATTCCGTAACGAACTGTTGTGGTAATGGTAACGTCTTCTTATGCGTGCGCCATTCTGCATCCACTTTGATTTCCCCCTGCTCCGCTAAACGTTCGACCACATGGATAGTGTAGAAGGCACGGTGGCTTTCAATAACAGCATGTATATAGTCTGCGACTTTTTGTGGGGGGACATCAGGCACGTCTGCTGCGTGGCCCATCACCGGGAACACATAAAGAACGACCGCTAGGATCGCTGTGAGACTGGTCATCAACTTCATGATTACCTCTTCCTGTTTATGGCGCCTGGCAGTTTGGTCAACGTACGCACGAGAATCGTCATAACTTCGAATCCCTTCACCGGAGATGAACTGGCGGCTAGCAGGCTATTGAAAAAGTCTGCCACTCGCATTCTCGCATCGCTCAGAGGCTCAACATACGGCACAGAGTACGCTTCGCCTCTTCACTCGCTGCGGCCTTGCTGGATGGCCTTTTTGAACAGCCTGCGTGGCCTTCCGTGTGTGTCCATGACAGCCTGAATTCACGGTTTGTCCCGTGCCGTGAAAGGGTTTGTCAACAACCTCTTGCCAATCCGTCATGGTGCAAATGCAAACGCATTCGAGGTTTGCGAGCGATTCATTAGGGAACATGGGGTTTCGTAAGATCATTGTTGGGTCTTGATTCACCTGCATTGACGTCGATTCCCCCCACTGGCTGTGGTTTGTCGAGGTCAGAATATTGAAAAGTATTGAAGGGCTGAATCTGGTCATCGGAAGGGAGTTGATTACGATCCCATCCTCCACCAAAGGCTCGAATGAGGTTGACGGAGGATCTCAGGAGTTCTGTCTTGATTAGCACCAAGTCGATGCGTGCCAGGAGCGTGTTGACCTGGGCAAAAATCACTTCAAGGCTGTTAGCCAGGCCGCCCCGGTAAAGTTCAAGAGTGAGCTGCTGTACCTTCTGGTTCGCCCCCACTGAGGCGCCCTGCCGTTCTGCAGCGACCGTCAGCCGGTTCGTCAGACTCAAATTGTTCTCGACTTCACGAAACGCGTTGAGGACGGTCGAACGGTACAGATCCTCCATCTCGCGATAGGCCGACCACGCCTGTTGTAAATGTGCACGTCGGTAGCCTCCCTGAAAGACCGGTAGATCAATAGTAGAGCCATAGGACCAGAAGCTGTTGGCAAGCTTGATCAGACTGAGGCCGTCTTCGAATCCACCAGCAATACGGAATGAAACATTGGGGAAAAATGCGGAACGGGCGATACCGATACTGCGGTTCGCCTGCGCCATTCGTCGCTCGCTTGCGGCGACGTCGGGCCGGCGCTCAAGCAAGGTGGCAGGGAGCGTTACAGGAATCGAGAACTTCGCGACTCGAAGCTCCTCCACCGGCTCAAGCGTGAAGCTACCAGGCGCCTTATTGAGCAGGATGGCGATGGCCTGTTCACCCACTTGGCGTTGACCTTGAATCTGCGCCAATTTTGTCTCAGTGGAGAACAACAACGATTCGATGCGGGCGACGTCGAGCGCCGATGCGATCTTCCCGGTGTACTGGGACATGGTCAGCTTGAGCGTATTTCTGTAGAGCTCAATCGATTGGGTATAGATCGCCTCCTGGGCGTCGAGACCGCGGACCATGAAGTAATTCGAGGCAATTTCCGCCTGCAGACTCAGGCGCGCAAGCGCCCAATCGGCCGCACGTTCCTCGGCGCGATAGATCTCCGCCCGTGTGGCATTCCGGAGGCGCGACCAGAAATCTGGCTCCCAAGCTGCAAGGCCTCCAAGTAATAGAGTGCCTTCTTGGGTGTGAACACCTTCCCCTTCAGGACGAAAGAGTCTGTTATCCGACTGTCTATTGTGTGAGGCCTCGAAACCTGTGCCGATCCGAGGGAGGTACTGCGACCGGGCTTTCATCATCTCATCGCGGGCCTGCACGAAACGTTCGGCTGCGGCTTGAAGATCAGGATTGGCATCAATAGCTTGCTCTATCAGTTGGTCCAGGACTGGATCGCCGTACAGCTTCCACCAATCCGGCCGGAGCTGATCATCCGACGGCTTCCCCTTCACGAAGGGACTTGAGCCCTGCCATGAGTCAGGAACGACGTATTGTGGCGACTCATACTTAGGTGCCAGATCAACAGCCGGGAACCAACTACAAGCCGACAGATTGAAGATCACCAGCAAGAAGCCGCTCCGCCATAACCAGGTAGGCCAGGTATCTGTCATTGCCGAACCGTGTGCCCAAAAGCGGCTATATCACTGAGGCGGGAGGTGAGAGACATGACAATACCGGTTCCGATGCGTACCCCTTTCATTTAACGCCTCCTGGATGATTCGTATCGGCTCCGGCAAGCTTCGCTGTTGGATTCAGGATATCATACCCAATTGCTGACGTCACGATTCGCACCTTGTCTCCTTCGAGCAACGCGGCACTCGGATTATTCACAATATTGTCGCTCTCGGAGACGCCTTCAGTTACTTCGATGTAGTTGTCGAAGATTTTTGAAACGGTGATCGGTTTGAAGTGAAGCCGATCATCCTCTCCCACGATAGCCACCTGCGTACCCTTCTCCTGAAAGACCAACGCGCTCGTCGGAATCGTCAACACCCCTTTTTCCACGTTAGTGGTCAGATGAACGTTGGCGTAGGAGCCGGGCCAGAGTACTCGGTCCTTGTTATCAATGGTAAAGACCGCGACCGCGGTGCGTGTGCTCACATCAAACCCCTTCGCCACAGTCAGAAACTTGAAAGTAAAATGGCGAGTGGGGAATTGCGGTACGGTCACATCGACCGTCAGGCCTGGATTGAGGAAGGCCCCGAAGGAGGCCGGCACGTTCACAAAGAGTCGCAACCTATCGACCACGGCCACGGTAAAGAGGTTGCTTTTTGCATTGGGGGTACTGCGATTGCCCTCTTTGCTTACCAAATCACCGACATTGATGTTCCGCTGGATCACCACGCCGTCGAAGGGGGCCCTGATATTTTTAAACCCAATGAAGGCCTCAATGTTCTTGACCTTTTGCTCTGCTGCCCTGACTTTCGCCGCCTCGGCCTTCGCCTCGGCGAGTTGTACCGAGATGGCTTGCTCGGAGAGCGCATGGCTTTCTCGCATGGCCAGGTAGCGCTGGGCGGTCAGGTTAGCCAGCTCATTCTTGGCACTTTCGGATTCCAGATCCGCAATGGCCTGTCGGTATTCGGCATCGAGATCCGGCGTGGTGATTTCGGCGAGGATATCGCCTTTCTTCACCTCAGCGCCGTAGTCCTTGTACCACGCCTTCACGTAGCCTCCAACACGCGCATAGGTAGGTGCCTCGTTCCAGCCGGCAATATTGCCGGGGAGCGTAATGGTGGAGGTCGGCGCTGTCTGCTTGGCATGCGTGATGGCCACCGGGGTTATCGCGCTTTCCGAGGCGCTCTTCTCCAAGGCGGTCGCGTCGATCTGTTTCTCGCTAAACCGGAACACGAGAACCACGACTCCCACGATGACGACTAGAATCAGAAAGGCTTTCCCACCCAAGTTGTTCATATCAGGCACGCTCCTTTTGGGGAACCGTTCGCCGGTGGTAGACCATGGCATAGACGCAGGGAACAAAGAACAGTGTGAACAGGGTCGCAACTGTCAATCCCCCCATGACGGCTCGACCCAGCGGCGCATTCTGGGAATTTGCCATCGCCATCGGGAGCATGCCGATGATCATCGCTGCAGCAGTCATGAGTACCGGACGAATACGGCCTTTCCCCGCCTCGACCGCAGCTCGCAGCGCGTCACCGTGGACAGCCAGCCGCTCACGGGCGTATGCGACGAGCAGGATTGAATTGGCGGTGGCCGTGCCCATCGTCATAATGGCCCCCGTCAGCGCCGGCACGGAAATATACGTATGGGTGGCGAACAGTGCCCACGCAATGCCCGCGAACGCGCCCACCAGGCCAGTAATAATAATGAACGGATCAAGCCAGGATTGGAAATTGACGACAATCAGTAGATAGATCAGCAGAATGGCGACAATGAGACCACCGAATAGTTCAACATAGGCGTCGTGCATGACTTCGGACTGGCCATGGATTTCAACTTCCGCGCCGCGCGGCAGCTCACCTTTCATGCTCTCCGCTATCTTCCGGACATCCGCCAGCACACCACCGAGATCGCGTCCCTCCGCCGACACCAAGACGTCGATCATCGGCAGCAGATTCCGGTGCGTCACCACACCCGGTGTTCCGACCAGGGAGACTTTAGTGATATTACCGAGCATTTGCAGGGTCTCATCCGAACCTTCCTGATGCTCGCGCATTTCTGGAGCGACCGGGAGCGTCTGGAGATCTTGAATGTTCGTCAACTGTGATTGGGGGGTATAGATATTGAGTCGATATGACTGCTGTGTCGAACGGTCAAGCCAATATTTCTGATCAATCTGCTGGCTGCCGGCAGTTGCCAGGAGCATGTTGAAGCCAAAATCCTTCTGGTTCAGATTCATGCTGAGGGCGAATGTCCGGTTGCCTTCGACCAGGATCGTCGGCTGAAACATCGTCTGATAGATATACACGTCGGCGGCGCCGGGGATGTGGCGAAATTTGCCCGCCAATTTTTGAGCAAACGCAAAATTGGCATAGAGGTCCGGCCCGTTGACCTGCAGGTCGATTGGCGCGAGCGAGCCGAAATTAAGAATCTTATCGGTCAGATCAGCCGGCTGAAACGTGAATTCCGTTCCTGGATAGCGCTCCGACAAACCTTTTCGGAGAGTGTTCCGAATGTCCCACACCGGCGACCTTTGATCCTTCAGCGCGATGGTCAGATCGCAATCTTGAGTGCCGATCGTTGGCGTTGGAATAAAGGCAAGGTTATGCGCTCCGACGGGGAGACCGCAATTACTGACAATCGCTTCGACGTTACCGGGCAGCATTTCCCTGATGTCGTTTGAGACGAGGGAAGCAACACGCCCTGCGACCTCGATCCGCATCCCAAGCGGCGCCCGCATGTGCATCTGCAACAATCCGCCCTTGATCTGGGGGTAAAACTCTTGGCCGTTGAAATAAAATAGCACGAGCGACCCCAACGAGAGGACAATGGCAATTACGACGAAACCCACGCGATGGGCGATCACCTTTTCAAGCTGTGCGGTATAGCCATTGCGGAATCGTTCGAAGGAATTCTGGAATCCCTGCTGGAAGCGAGTGAAGACACCGCCACCCGGCGCGGTCGCGTGATGAACCTTCAGAATATACTTCGCCATGGTCGGCACGAGGGTGTAGGTCAAGATAAAGGAAGCCAGCATCGCAAAGATGACAGCCTCAGCCATTGCCGGGAACACCCAACCGGCAATGCCGCTTAAATGGAACAGTGGAATCCACACTATTGTGATGGCAAGCGTGGCGACGAACGTCGGGAGAATAATCTGATTGGCGGCATCGATAATCGCCTCCTCTAACGCCTTACCCATCTCAAGGTGGGTGTCGATATTCTCGATCATGACTGCGGCATTGTCGACGAGAATGCCGACGGCTAGGGCCAACCCACCTAGGGTCATAAGATTGATAGATTCGTCGAGCAGATGGAGGGCGATGATGGAGCTGAGGATGGAGAGTGGGATCGAGGTGAGGACGATGACCGTCGGGCGCCAAGAGCCGAGCATCAGCAGCACGATGAAGCCGACCAGCAGGGCGGCGATGATCATTTCGTGCACCACATCAGAGATGGCATCCCTGACGAATTCCGAGGAGTCGCTGATGAGACTCACTTTCACATCAGCAGGCACGACCTCCGCGATGCGTGGGAGCATTTTTTTGATTCCATCCACGATGTCGATGGTCGAAGCCTCACTGCTCTTCATGACGACGACGATGACGGCCTGTTTGCCGTCGACCAGCACGGAGTTCGTTTGTACCCGGCCAGCCAGGCGAACCGTAGCGACGTCGCGCAGATGGACGAAGGCGTTACCGTCTCGCTTGATCGGGATGTCGTCAAACTCTTCAATCTTCAACGGGGATGCGTTCGTCAGAACAAGCCAGTCGGTCTCCTTGACCTTCATGTCCCCGCCAGGCAGCACGAGATTCTGTCTCTCGATCGCTTGATGCACGTCCTCCGTGGTGAGGTGACGGGCCATCAATTTCTGCTGATCGACATTGATCATGACCTGCATGTCCTGGCCCCCGTAGGGATGCGGCAGGATCGCACCGGGTATCGTCACGAGCATGGGTCGAATTCGCATGACGCAGAGATTATAGAGCTCCGCCGGTGTCAGCTCCTCGGAGTCGACTTGTAGTACGGCTACTGGCACTTGGGAGGGGAACAGCCGCATAACCATGGGCGCGGCAACATCCGGCGGTAGTGCTTTGACGGAGGTCTGCGATATCCCCACGATATCAGCCTCGCTGCCAGCCAGATCAACTCCGTCCTGAAGAAAAATATTGATGATGGAGTGACCGAAGTAAGAAGTGCTCACGATGGTCTTGATGCCTTCGACCGTCTGAGTCAACATTTGTTCGAACACACGTGTGACTCGCCCCTCGGTCTCTTGCGGCATCAAGCCATCATAGAGCCAGACTACGGAGCTGACGGGCATCTGGATATTTGGGAAGACGTCAGTCGGTGCCTTGACCACAGTCAGCGCCCCAAACACCAGGATGAGGATGGCCAACACCACGAAGGTATAGGGTCTTTTTAAGGCAACCAGGACAAGATTTTTCATGCAAGTCCGCTTTCCATATTCCTAGGGCCTGTTAATGCTAAAGCACGCCATCCACAATCAACGCAAGATTGATGAACGCAACGAACATGACATCGAGTTTTCAAACCGCGAGAAGAGTCTCCGAATCGCTTGAGCTGGCGGAACAGTCGTGTTACTTCATTGCGTCGCTTAGACATGACGCGATCATACTCCCATCACGTGCGTCGATTGTGCTTGGATGGTACTACAGGAACAAACCATAAATCCAAGGCCAGTTGCCTCATCGCGTCGCCCTTAATACGCCCCTAGGGAAGGTCTGATTAATTCAAAGTTTCAGACGGCGATCAGTCAGATTCTCTGTGTTTTATGCATTGGCTAGTCGAAATCGGGAATTATTCGGACCTTCGCTAGAATGTTGTTTCTCAATTACTAAGGATATATCTCATCTTGTGGGGTCTTGCGTCAATCCCCCTCTTAGTTGAAATTCCGAAGCGGCCCGGTGGCCTTTGATCTGCCGCAGACGGGGCTTGATGAGGCTCAGCGCACTGGCCACTCAACGCTGTTTTTGGTCCAACGGGCGTCAGTGTTCCACCTTGTCGGTGAGCTGGCCAAGCTGCGCATTCGGGGATTCCAGACAGTTGGTGGTCTTCAGGCTCACCCCTAGCATTGGAAACAGCCCCAGGCCATGCAGGGTCAGCGTCTCCTCCAGGCCTTCGTCCAGGCTGACCACGGTAGAGAGGTTGATCCCCCGCAGCTCCTGGCGGAGTCGGCACCGAGCCGCCCGAGCCTGGCATACGTCGCTCGCTCGTAGACCTGTTAGAGTAGTCAGCCCTAGGCCGCTTGCTGAGTCTTCGGCAGATACCGCACGACGTTCTCACGCTTGTGCCACTGACAGCGTTGGATTAGGGCCTGGGCTCCGAACACGGTTCGAACGGCGGTACACAGCCCCTTGGCCCCGTCGATGACGCAGAGGAGGCCGGGCTCCAGCCGCAGTCCTCGCTTTACCAATGTCCGCATGAACGCCGAACACACAGCACCCTAAGTCGTACAACTTTTCCTGTTAGACGGGCAGGGAGGAGAGATCGCGGAAGACAGAATGTGGGAGCAATATATGTGGTCAGGGTCGACGCCTTTCGGCAACTTTACCTTCCGACCACGGCTGGAACAACGCTGGCAAGCACACGGCAGCGATACGAGCTCGCGCTTTCGTCAATTTCTCAAATTCTCCTGGCCGATCTCTTCCCTTCCAGGTACAGATTTCGTGGTCCGTGATGAGGTGTTCGTGAATCTATGTTATGATACGGACTGGGGGCCAAGACTCCAATCGCACCTGGGGTTCGATCAAAACCGCGGTTTTGTCTGGTTCGGATATCGGTTCAGGCCAGAGATCAGGACGGAAGTCGGTTATATGAACCAGCATGCTTATCCGGTTGACTCCGGAGAGGCAATTCGATGATCCTTGTCGCTATGGGGCGGCCGGGTTATCCAAAGACCATGCGAGAGTTTCGCGATCAATTGTCCTCACGAGCGGCGTGTCTGGACTACTGGGTACGGTCTCGTTGGCCTGACGGGTTCACTTGCCCGGACTGTGGCGGCGAAGACGTGTACTTAAATTCGAAGCGCTACGTCTTTGAGTGCACAGTCTGTCGCAAGCAGACATCTCCAACGTCCGGAACGGCCATGCACCGCTCAAAGATTCCTATTCACGATTGGTTCTGGGCGGCCTACATGATGGCCACCCACACTCCGGGGATGGGCGCCAAACAGCTTCAGTGATACCTTGGAACGACCAGTTATGAAACTGCGTGGTATCTGCTGCAACGATTTCGTCGAGCGATGGTCAACGAGAGCCGCGCCGTCTTAAGTGGGACGGTTGAAGCCGATGAAACGTTGATTGGCGGGCCTGCGAAAGGCAAGAAAGGTCGCGGTGTGGCCACGGATAAGAACAAATCTCTGGTGCTGGGAATGGTCGAAGTGTTGTCGTATAAGGATGCAGGCGGGAAGGCGAAGACACGTGCAGGCCGAGTTCGACTGGAAGTTGCCAATCACGCCGACAAGGAAACGATCCGAATCTTTCTCGATAACAATCTCAAGCCCGGCTCAACGGTCCATACCGACGGGTGGCGGGGTTACTCTGAAACGGCCCTGTTGGATTATCGACATATCGTCAAAGTCCAGGACTCTCCACAGAGCGCGAGCCGTTTGGCACCGCACATCCACAGGGTCTTTTCGAACCTGAAAACTTGGCTCCTGGGAACCCACCACGGCGTTGAGGCCAAATATCTGCAAGCCTACCTGGACGAGTTCGTTTTTCGCTTCAACCGACGGCAGACTCCGATGGCGGCATTCCAAACGTTGCTTGGCATCAGCTCCACCAAAGGCCCTCAATCTATGAGGGGATTACGCTCTCCGGAAACAACCGGATAAGCATTTGAACCAATATATTCAAACCCATTCGGCTGCGAACGATCGTATCAATCACAGTCTCTCGGTGTGGCTGTTTATCGATCTGTTTAAGAAATAGGAACCTGTCGAGGCTATGGCTGTTGATATTGGCAGTCGGCACGGTGCATGACATCGTGCCAAGAAAAATAGGGAACGTATCATGTGCTATCTAGAGGCTCAGACAGACTCCTGGCAATGACCGATCGTCTGTGCTAGATTCGCTGCCACCTATGGCTTTCGCACCACCGACTTGGGTACGACAACGATCTCGCGTCACTGCAGCGGCGCTCGCCCTCCTCTGTCTTCTCGGCACCTCCTGCAGTACGACCGACCGGAATTCCAAGGTTCTGTTTGAGGATCCACGCGGAACCGTGTCTCTTCAGACAATGCCCGATCAGTCGATTCAGGCCAATCATCCGATCAATCTGGAACCAGCCCTGCTTGCCCAGTTATTGACAGGCCTCCAAATTCATGATGAAGGCCTTGGAGAACACCATGTTAAGGGCCTTATGACTTTAATGAAGGAAGCGCTACTACCTACCCCGTTTTCACGGAAGATCAGGTCCAGTTCCTGGCCCCGTTGCTTGCGGAAGGCTTACGCAAGGCAACCCCTAATGAGTCTGTCGAATATCGTGTGGTGACGACGCACGAACCTTCTAATAGATTTCAATCACCGATCACGGAAACGACCACCGGGTCTCTCTACGGTTTTGGCCGGCAGTTCTACGTGATCCTCTCTCAATATCGCTATAACCCGATGCTGACGAACCTGGACATCAACGAGGCTAGCCACCGATCACAGGACCCACTCGATTATTCAGGCCTCAAGTACCGTACGCTGCGGTTCACTCCGAAAGCCGCCCTCCGAACCGATAGCCCTGATCCGCCGACAATGGAAAAGCCGACCGACAGGTTTCTTGCCGTCGATTATCAGCTGCTGCAACAGGCCTGGCGAAATCTCGAAGCCAAAAGGCACGCTGCGCCTCAGGTGGGAGGCGAGGCGCTGGAAGCCGCTCGCGCAGCCGAAGCCCAGGCTCGCGCAGCCGAAGCTCAAGCTCGCACAGCCGAAGCCCAGGCTCGCGATACAGCCGAAGCCCAAGCTCGTAACACAGCGGCCCTGGCTCAGGAAGTGGAGACCCTCAAGAAACAACTTGAATCCATCCAAAAACAACTCGGCAGCCAGAGTCAGCAGCAGAAATGAAGGTTAAGCCTGAGTCTGAAGGGGTTCAGACTGAAGGTTGGGGTGTGGCCTGACTGTGACCGATCGTCTATGTTAAACTAATTCCCGCCGATGACTCCGTTACCCAAGTATCAGGCAAGGAAACTGTCTTACAGGCCTGTGCTTCTGCTGGCCCTGCTCTGTGTAGCCGGCACCGCCTGTAGCACGACCGCTCCGACCGGGAACATCCTCTTTGAGGACGCTCGCGGATCCGTGTCGCTGCAGACCATTTCTGACCCATTGATTCAACTCAGTCATCCCATCAAGTTGGAATCCGCCCTTCTCGCCCAGCTATTGACAGGATTAGAGATTCATGAACGTGGTATTGGGCCCCATCGTCGTGTCACTAACGGCTTTGCAGGACAGCCATCTACCTATCCCCTCTTCTCGGAAGATCAGATCCAGTTCCTCGCTCCACTGCTTGCGGAGGGCTTACGTACGGCAACCGCTAATCAGTCTGTCGAGTTTCGTGTCGTAACGACGCAGGAAGGTTCGAATAGATTTCAATCGGCGACCACGGAAACGACCGCCGGTTCTCTCTACGCCTATGGCCGACAGCTGTATGTGATCCTATCCCAATATCGCTACAACCCGATGCGTACGAACCTGGACATTTTCGATATCCCCTACCGATCACAGGAACCACTCGATTATTCAGGCCTCAGGTACCGTACGCTGCAGTTCACTCCGAAAGCCGCCCTCCGAACCGATAGCCCGAATCCGCCGAAAATGGAAAAATCTACCGACAGGTTTGTTGCCGTTGATTATCAGCTGCTGGACCAAGCAACTCGCGCGGCCAAAACCCAGCCTCACTCCATAGAGGACTTGGCTCAGGAAATTGAAACCCTCAAGCAGGAACTGAAATCCATTCAAAAACAACCCGGCAGCCAGAATCAGCAGCAGAAATGAATGAAGGTTGCTAGGCTGAATGGGTTCAGACTGAAGGTAGGAATTCGGACTTGGACATGTCAAAAGCTTCGGCCTTGTATCTTCAGCCTGCCGTTCCTTCAGCCTTTTCCTAGCAGGATGCTCAAAAAGGCCATCCAACGAGGCCGCAGGTGAGTTACAACCGGAGGCGTACCCTCAGGGGTACGTTGAGGATTGTGACGAACCGAGAACGAAGTTGGGGGCCTTTTTCAGCATCCTGCTAGGAGTTTCGATAGCCGTTCGTGATCGGCATCCGCCGATCCTTCCCCAAGGCCCGATGCGTGATCTTGATCCCGATCGGCGCCTGCCGGCGCTTATACTCACTGCCGTCGACCATCGTCATGACCCTCGCCACCGTCGCACGGTCGAACCCTGCTTCGACAATTTCTTCGAGAGACCGGTCTTCTTCCACATAGGCTTGGAGAATAGGATCGAGTATCTCGTAGGGCGGCAGTGAGTCTTCATCCTTTTGGTTGGGCCTCAGCTCGGCAGTCGGCGGCCGATCGAGCGTCCGTTTGGGAATCACCGGGGTTGTGCCGCGGAGGTTGCGGAGCCGCGCCAGGTCATACACCATGGTCTTGGGCACGTCTTTGATCACGGCAAAGCCGCCGGCCATATCGCCGTACAATGTGGCATACCCCACACTCATCTCGCTCTTGTTGCCGGTTGTGAGCACCAGATGGCCGAATTTATTGGAGAAGGCCATGAGGAGATTGCCCCGTATCCTGGCTTGGAGATTCTCTTCCGTCGTATCAGGCACATGCCCCTCGAATGTCTCCGCGAGCGCACCCCGATAGCTGTCGAACAGCGCCGTGATAGGAATCGTCCGGACGGAGATGGCCAGTCGCGTTCCCAATTCAGCGACATCCTCATGACTGTCTTGCGACGTATAGGGCGACGGCATAAACAGACCCTGCACATTCTCGGCGCCGAGCGCATCGACAGCGAGCACGGCGGTCAGCGCTGAATCCACGCCGCCGCTCAAGCCGATGACGGCGCGCGCAAATCCATTTTTCCTCACGTAGTCGCGCACCCCCAACGTGAGAGCCTGATAGACTTCCTCCAGAGGGTCCAAGACCGACGCCACAGCTGCGACCGCGCGCGCCAGTTTTTTCGCCACCGAGGGAAGAGATACAGCATAGACCTCCACCGCAGAGGCAACGGACCTGGGCAACGGCTTTTTCCGGACGGTTCGTCTCGCCCGTGCGACCGCCTCCATATTGAGGTCGGCGACGATCAGATCTTCCTCGAACGCTTTCCCTCGCGCGATCACTTCGCCTTGGTGGTCGAGAATCACACTATTCCCATCGAACACCAGTTCATCCTGAGCGCCGACTGCATTGGTGTATGTCAACACCACTCCATGTTCTCGCGCACGGGTCGCCAACATCTGCTCGCGGACCCGCCTCTTACCAAGATGAAACGGCGAGGCATTGATATTCACGATGACTTCGGCGCCTGCCGCTGCTTGGAAACCGGTCGGACCGTCCGGCAACCACACATCCTCGCAAATGTTAACCCCAACCGTCGTGCCGCGCAGACGAATGAGCGGCAGCCTCCGGCCCGGATGAAAATAACGGCTTTCGTCGAACACACCGTAATTCGGCAAATACCACTTACAATAGGTCGTGATCAGTTTCTGATTGGCAATGACCGCCGCCGCATTGTAGAGTTCATGTACACCAGCCTGCACCACCGATGAGCGAGCGGGCTTTGGGTCAACGCCATCGCTCTGGCTGACATAGCCCACTACCGCAGCGAGGCCTCGGCAAGAGCGGGTGATTTCCTGAAGCGCATGGCTGTTATCGGCAATAAAACGAGGTTTGAGCAACAGGTCTTCAGGCGGATAGCCGGTGATCGCCAACTCCGGGAATGCGACCAAGTCAGCCTTCGCCTTCTTCGCTTCCGTCAGCCAGGTCGTGATCCGGCGGACGTTCCCACCGATATCACCGACCGTCGGGTTCATTTGCACCATGGCGATACGAAACGTACGCATGAGGCTTTATACCATAAAGCCTCGGCTGAAGGGGTTCAGGCTGAAGGCGTCGGATTCGAACAGCTCGGAATTATCCACTTTCAGCCTGAACCCCTTCAGCCTTCAGCGCTGACTCAATACCTCCGCAAATTCGGGGCCGGAAGACCCCACAGCTCTTTCCGAACTGCCGCCCAGATCGCCTCGCACCGTCAGTGAGATCCGGCGCAGACTCGAGCGACCAATTTCACCACTAAACCAGGAGCGGCGGGAGTTGACACCGCTCCCAACACCAAGCCGGGCCGCTCCTCCAAAGTAGCGGCAAGCACGCTGTCGAGATGTGTCCAGACATCGGCATCGACCGCATCACCAATGATAAACAGTGACGCCACATAATCCCAGCTCCCGACGAGGCCAACCGATTCAGGCAATAGGCCGGGGACCAGCCGGTACCGTTCAGCAACCGACTTCCCTAGAGACCCGCTGATGCAGATCTCATTTTCAAGCAAGGCAAACGCCCAGCGCTCGTGCCTGGCAACCCGACCAGAGGCCATGGCGTCCCACAGGACTACCGTCGCGCCTGGCGCAAGATCCACATGGATCGATTGGTGAAAGCGAGAACCGGCAAACGGAATCGTGATCTCAGGCAACCACTCCAAACGAGCGTCAGGGCCGACCGAAAGACGTACCTCTTGCACGGTTGGCTCAGCCAGACTTCGATAGACACGATTGGCAGAGGGACTCGTCATGAACACATGCGACCTGGCATGGAGCTGCGCCTCTACCGACACATGATCGCCGCCAACCAAACCGCCGGAAGGATTCACCAGCCATGTATAAGCACAGCCGCTGTCATCGAGATACGAAGGAGGAAAGTGATGCCAGGGACTGGTACAAGACGAGCGCGTGAGCACCGTGCGTGAGCCCGACCGTTCGAACTCATAGGACAGAGCCCCACGCCGACCAACGGTGTCGACTCGTGAGACTGTGAAAGGTTAACGGTGATATGTTATTGTGAAGAGTTAAACCCTCTTCATTCATACGTCAATCACGATTAACCACATCTGATACCTTTCACGGACCATGAGCTCAGCTTTGAACGGCAAGCGAGCTGCTCAACCCACGGCCACAACCTGATCGAGCCCCTGCCCTGTTTTGAGATTCGTGAAGAGATGGGGCAAGTCGCCTCTCATTCGCTTGCTGTCCCGATCCATCACGGACAAATCGGCTCCGACATGCGGCGCGAGATCGATCTTATTGATCACCAGAAGGTCGGACCGGGTAATTCCAGGCCCGCCTTTGCGTGGGATTTTATCGCCGGCTGCCACATCGATGACATAGATGACTGTATCTGCAAGTTCAGGGCTGAACGTCGCAGCCAGATTGTCGCCGCCGCTCTCGACAAACATCAATTCGACATCGGGATGGCGTTTGAGCAAATCGTCCAAGGCCTCCTGATTATGCGAAGCATCTTCACGGATCGCCGTATGGGGACAGCCTCCGGTTTCGACGCCCAGAATGCGATCTTGAGGCAGCGCGCCCCGGCGCGTGAGAAACTCGGCATCCTCCTTGGTAAAGATGTCGTTGGTGACCACCGCCAAACTCACACGGTCCCGCAGACGGAGGCAGAGGGCTTCGACCAGTGCAGTCTTTCCAGACCCCACCGGCCCACCGACACCGATCACAGGAATATGACCAGCCCGCGCCGCCGTAACATGCCCGTTGCCTAAGAAATGTTCATCGGCTCGATGCATAGATGGTCTCAGAGACCGAAAAAACCTCGATTCCAGCCGGCTATGCCTCATGGCGTAAATATCCTGGATCGGCGACCAAGACTGAAGCACTTGTTGGTGTGCGGCTTTGAGACTGATTGGTTCGATCACCTCAAGCCAGCTCTCCAATAACCGCTGGCCCTCACGCTGCCCGATCGGCAGCAGCTTCATCGCCGCAGCCACAAAGCCTGTCGCGGTTTGGTACAGGAACGCGGCAATGCTGTCTTCCTTCGACCAACCGGAGGCTGCCAACGTGAGACCGACTGTCACGGCTAGATGCCCAGGCGTCTGTTCTGCTTCAACCGCCGCAAGATACTCTTCGATCAGTGGTTGACTGGCAAGTTGATCCGCAGCCAACCGAATAATCTGGCGACCCATCTGCCGGCTGGCTGTCCTGGATTCACGGCCTAGCTTCATCGCCTCCAGTTCTCGATCCGCCCTGAACGCAATTTCCAAGGTGCCGGAAAGAAACGAATCATGCGCCAATCCTACTACCGTTGCTTCGCGCTCACCTAGTCCAGTCGTGAGCAACTCAACCACGTAGCGTGACAGCTCTTCCGCATTCCGAACCGCGCCACCCTGCACCGCCGCCTCCAGCCCCGACGAGAAGGCATAGCCTCCTGATGGAAAGAAGCTATCGACGAATCGAAGACCTTTTAGAAGCGATAGAGTATTCATTGCATGAATCGGTAGGCCGCTCTCACAGATCCTTCCTAGGCGCGAGGCTGCTCAAAACATTGCCCAGCAAGGCCGAGCCGAAGAAAGCCCCGGAGGCGTACCCTCTCGGGTACGTTGAGGAGGCTTTCGAAGCGAGAACGAAGCTGGACGACGTTTTCAGCAGCCGTTAGAACAAAAAATACCGCTGCGCCATCGGAAGAACGGCCATGGGATTACAGGTTAAAATTTGGCCGTCGGCCTTCACCACATAGGTTTCCGGGTCCACGTCAATGTGCGGTAACGCATCGTTCAGCTTCATGTCGCGCTTTCCGATGCCTCGGCATTTCTTCACCGCCGCCACACGTTTCTGCAGCCCGAGCGATTTGTGCACTTCATGGTCGATTGCGGCCTTGGAAAGAAAAGTCAGGCTGGTGGAAAACAAGGCGCGGCCAAAACTCCCGAACATGGGCCTGGTGAAAACCGGCTGCGGTGTTGGAATAGAAGCGTTCGGATCTCCCATGGCAGCAGACATGGGGAACCCACCCTTCAAGACGATTTCAGGCTTCACGCCGAAGAAGGCCGGCTTCCACAGGACGAGATCCGCCAACTTACCGACTTCGACTGAACCCACTTCGTGCCCGATGCCGTGGGCGATCGCCGGATTGATCGTGTACTTTGCCACATACCGCCGCACGCGGAAATTGTCGTTCGCGCCGGACAACTTTTCCGCCGCGGTCTGCGACAGATTTCCTCGTTGCACTTTCATCTTATGCGCGGTCTGCCAGGTGCGAATAATGACTTCACCCACGCGCCCCATCGCCTGTGAGTCGGACGACATGATGCTGATCGCCCCCATATCATGCAGGATATCCTCCGCCGCAATGGTCTCACGGCGAATGCGCGATTCGGCAAAGGCGATATCCTCCGGCACACGAGGATTTAAATGATGACAGACCATGAGCATGTCGAGATGTTCGTCCATGGTATTCACCGTGAACGGCATCGTGGGATTTGTCGACGAAGGCAACACATTGGCCTCACCACAGACCTTGATAATGTCAGGCGCATGCCCGCCACCGGCACCTTCCGTATGAAACGAATGGATCGTCCGTCCTTTGAACGCTTTGATCGTATCTTCGACAAACCCTGCTTCGTTCAACGTATCAGTATGGATGGCAACTTGAACGTCGAATTCTTCCGCGACATCGAGGCAGGTTGAAATCGCCGCCGGCGTGGTGCCCCAGTCTTCGTGCAACTTCAGTCCGATCGCCCCGGCCTCGACTTGTTCGCGCAGGCCTTCCGGCAGCGAAGAATTCCCTTTCCCAAGAAAACCGAGATTGATCGGAAACCCCTCTGCGGCTTCCAACATGCGATGGATGTTCCATGCGCCGGGCGTGCAGGTCGTGGCATTGGTCCCGGTGGCAGGACCGGTGCCGCCGCCGATCAACGTCGTGAGCCCATTCGCCAAGGCCTCATGGATGATCTGTGGACAGATAAAATGGATGTGCGTGTCGATTCCACCGGCTGTGATGATCTTCCCCTCCGCCGACAGCACCTCGGTGCAAGCCCCGACCTCCATTCCTTTCGTCACACCTTCCATCATGTCAGGATTGCCGGCTTTGCCGATGCCGACGATGCGGCCGTCCCGGATACCAATATCCGCCTTGACGACTCCCCACCAATCGACGATGATCGCATTTGTGATGACCAGATCCAGCGCGCCTTTCGCGCGGGTGGCTGCCGGCGACTGGCCCATCCCGTCGCGGATGACCTTACCTCCTCCGAACTTGGCCTCTTCACCAGGCACCGTCAGATCGCGCGTGATCTCGATCAGCAATTCCGTATCCGCCAAGCGAATACGATCGCCAGTGGTAGGGCCATACAAATCGTTATACTGGCGCCGAGGAATCTTCATGACCCAGCGGCTGTTGAAAACGGCTCCCAGCGGCGTTCTCGGTCGTCCGTCTCCCTGCGACGTACCCCTGAGGGTACGCCTCAGTCGCCGGACTCCCTGCGGCCTTGCTGGAAACCGTTTTGACCAGCCTCGCTCCTTTCTCTTTAGATTCTTCCCAACTTATCTTTCGGAATAAACCCTAGCTCCCGTGCTGCTGAGAGCGCCTTGGCCTTTACGCTTGCATCGTCGAGGCGACCGTTTACCAGCCCATTGATCCCATAGGCTACGCGATTGCCGCCTATCGAAATCAACGTCACCCGCTTGTCTTCACCCGGCTCGAACCTCACCGCGGTACCAGCAGGAACTTGCAACCGAAACCCATAGGCCTTCTCCCGATCGAACCGCAGCGCGCGATTCGCCTCGAAGAAATGACAATGCGACCCGACCTGAATCGGCCGATCGCCAATATTGGCGACAATCATCTCAACCGTCTGACGGCCACTGAACGCAACAATGTCGCCTTCACCGAGGATAATTTCACCAGGAATAACAGAGGCAGACTGAATTGAAGCTTTCTTGGTCTCACGACTCGATACTTTCCGCTTCGTGATCTTCTGCCTGGCTTTAGCTTTCTTTTTCATCGATTCACCTATCAGGCTGCTGAAGAACTCTGCGAGTATATGGAAATATAACCGGTGTGCACGGTACAGGATGCTCAAAAAGGCCAGACTTCTCACCCGCCCAACCCCGGCGCGCCAAGACCCGCCGTTCCGCAGGCAAGGCCGCAGGCGAGTCGAACCCGCAGGCGTACCCTCTGGGGCGCACGGTGCGACGAATAAGGAGCACCAAGTCTGTCCGCGCCGCCGAGTGGTGAGGCGGCCGGGTCCCCGTTGAAGATTTCGATGAGCTGAGAACGCCGCTGGCGGACTTTTTCAGCATCCTGCTATCGAATCGGTTCATGAACCGTGACCAGCTTCGTCCCATCCGGGAATGTCCCCTCGACTTGCAATTCATGAATCATCTCGGCGACGCCGGGCATCACATCATTCTTCTTGAGGAGGGTGGCGCCATGACTCATGAGGTCCGACACAGAACGTCCGTCGCGGATACCTTCCAGAATAGCCGCTGTGATAAACGCGACTGCTTCAGGATGATTCAATTTCAATCCACGCGCCTTTCGCTCCTTAGCCAAATTTGCCGCAACATAGATCAGAAGCTTCTCTTGCTCTCTCGGTGTCAGATGCATCGTGCAACCCCGTCAATCGTCATTCGTGAATCGATAAGAGGGAACCTCGCACTTCAAGCTTGGTCAAGGGCCCGAATAGTAACGGGTGGTCAGGGTGACTTCAACTGCGCCCATCGAGCGAGCACATTTTTATTGCGCGCTCTGGGAGCATAAGAAGTCATCCTGACCACCCCCTCTTCGCCCTTTCTTCTCCCAGACGGTGGGCAAGGCTATCTTCTCAGTGGGGTGGCCAGATGGGGCTCTACTGCGCGCGTCGAACGAGCACATTCTGATCGTGCGCGTTCCGCGAGCAAGGAGACCCTCTGGCCACCCCACCTATGAGTTATACCGTCAAATACTGCTTCACCTGTTCCGCGGTCAACTCAGTACTCTTTCCCGCCACCACCACCGCCCCTTTGGCCATCACCACATATTTCTCCGCCAGGCGAGCGGCAAAGTGGAGCCCCTGCTCGACCAACAAGATGGCGAACCGGCGCTGCTGTTTGAATCCAATGATCACGTCTTCAATTTGATCTACGATCGATGGCTGAATGCCTTCCGTCGGCTCATCGAGCAAGAGCAGCTTGGGATTCGACAAGATCGCGCGGCCGATCGCTAACTGCTGCTGCTCACCGCCGCTCAGGACACCGCCCGGGCGATTGAGAATTTGTGTGAGCTTGGGAAAGAGGTGGTAGACTTCGTCGAACGCGGTCTTCTCGACCGTCCCGTTCGGTTTGTCGGACCTTGCCCAAAATCCGAGCAACAAATTCTCCCGTACCGTCAAGTGAGGAAGAATCTCCCGGCCCTGCGGCACGCAAGCCAACCCGCTGCGCGCTCTCTGATCGGTCGGCGCCTTCGTGACATCCTTCCCATTGAACATCATCCGCCCCGATCTCGCAGGCAGGAGGCCAGTCAATACTTTCAGCGTGGTCGTCTTGCCGACACCGTTCCGACCCATGAGACACACAACCTCACCCGAGTCGATGGTAAAGGACACATCCCGAAGAATGTGACTTTCCCCGTAGTAGGCGTTGATTTTATCAAGCTGCAGCATAGCGAAATTTATTCGCTTATCGATTGCACTCGCGCAGGATGTTCAAACGGGCCTCCAGCAAGGCCGCAGCCGACGAACGCACCGGAGGCGTACCCTCTGGGGTACGTTGAGGATGCGTTCGAGGCGAGAACGAAGCTGGGGGCACGTTTCAACATCCTGCTAATGGGCCACTTTTTGGCGGCCCAGGTAAATCTCTCGCACACGATCGTCCGCCTGCACTTTCTCGACGGTGCCTTCGCAAATGACGGTACCCTCGTGCAAGACCGTTACGATACGGGCAATCTGCCGGACGAACTCCATATCGTGTTCGATGACGATGATCGCGTGCTTCTCCGCCAATGATTGGAGCAATTGCCCCGTCTGTTCCGTTTCCTTGTCCGTCATTCCCGCGACCGGCTCGTCAACGAGCAGCAACGAAGGATCTTGCAAGATCACCATGCCGATTTCGAGCCATTGCTTCTGACCGTGCGACAGCGATCCGGCTCTGGTATGCGCGTAATCTTTCAGGCCGATCGTCTCAAGATTTTCCTCGATCCTTGCCCGCTCCTCCGCCGTCGACTTCCCGAACAACGTCGAGAAGACCCCTTTACTGCTCCGTTTCAACGACAAGTCGAGATTTTCCCAGACAGTCAGATTTCCATAGATAGACGGCGCTTGGAACTTTCTCCCGATGCCGAGCTTCACGATTTCATCCGCATGTTTCCCGGTCAGTTCCTTGTCTTGGCCAAAGACGACACGGCCGGCAGCCGGTTTCGTCTTCCCGCAAATGACATCGAGCAAGGTCGTTTTCCCAGCCCCGTTCGGCCCGATGACGACCCGCAATTCCTTGTAGTCGACCATGAAAGTCAAGTGGTTCAGCGCCTTGAAGCCATCGTAATCGACGGTCACGCCATCGAGATAGATGATGGAATTTTGAAAGGAACTTGGCTCGGCCATCTTAGCGCTTCGCCTCCGGCACGGCCACTTTCCGATCCGGCACAGCCGGTTTTTCTTCAGCGGCTTTCCGTTGTGTCAGGAGGCTCTTCCCTTTCCGAATCATGCCGACCATCCCATCTGGAAACAACAGCACCACCAGCACGAAGAGTCCGCCGAGGATGAAGGGCCAGAGTTCAGGAAAATAATTCGTGAGCACGCTACGGCCGTAGTTCACGCTCACAGCCCCCAATACCGCGCCTGCCAAACTGCCACGGCCACCCACGGCCACCCAAATGACCATTTCAAGGGACGGCAGCACCCCGATCTGCGCCGGTGTGATGATGCCGACCTGAGGGGCATACAGCAGCCCTGCCAGTCCAGCCAGGCCCGCGGACACGACAAAGACGAACAATTTGTAGCTGGGGGGAGTATACCCGGAAAAGACGACGCGCTTCTCGCTGTCCCGCACGGCGACCAGCACCCGTCCGGCCCGTGAACGAATGATCCACCGACATAAGAGATACGTTGCGCCGAGACAGAGCACAGTAATAACATACAACGCCCGCTGCGTACCGGGTTCGGAGAGCCGATACCCGAGCACCTGCTTGAAATCGGTCAATCCGTTCGTGCCGCCGAGATTCGTATCGTTCCGGTTGAAGACCAGCCAGGCGGCGAGAGCCAGCGCCTGTGTAATGATCGCAAAATAGACGCCTTTGATGCGGCTTCGGAAAGCGAAAAACCCGAACACTAACGCAAATGCCATCGGCACTAGGAGTGCTCCAATGACCGCAGCTGGAAAGCTATAGAACGGCTTCCAGAAGAACGGCAGCTCTTTGACCTGGTTCCACACCATGAAATCGGGCAGATCGCTGCCATAGACGCTCTCTTTTCCGATCGTGAGCATCATGTGCATGCCCATGCAATAGGCGCCTAATCCGAAAAATACCCCTTGCCCCAAGCTCAAGATGCCGGTGTAGCCCCAGATGAGATCGAGCCCGAGCGCTAGTATGGCAAAGGCGAGAAATTTTCCGAACCGGTTCAGACTGAAATCGGAGAGGTGAAACCAGGAATCTTCCGGCGGCAAGAGGTTCAAGAGCGGCATGACCACGAGCAAAATGGCGCCTACGACCGCGAAGCCTAAACCTCCACTGCGATTCGTGTCTGTTGTTCCGTCACTCATCGTATTCCCTATTCTCAATCGGCATCTCGCCCCTTCATCGCAAACAGACCGGACGGTCTCCACTGCAAGAACAAAATCACCATCACGAGGATGAACACCTTGCCGTACACAGCGCCTAAACCCGGCTCGATCAGTTTGTTCAACCCGCCGATTCCCAACGAGGCCACGATCGTACCGGCCAGTTTCCCAACTCCGCCTGTGACCACTACCATGAAGGCATCCACGATATAGTTTTGACCGAGGCCCGGATCGACGTTCCCGACCATCGTGAGCGCCCAACCGGCGATGCCCGCCAACCCAGACCCGAACGCAAAGGTATAGGAGTCGACTTTTCTGGTCGGAATGCCGAGACAGGCGCTCATATTTCGATTTTGCGTCACCGCCCGCACGCGCAACCCGAGATTCGATTTAAAGAGCGCGAAGTAAATCCCCAGCACGCAGACGATCGAGAGCGCGATGATGAATATTCGGTTATAGGGCAGATAGACCCCTACTAATACTTGAGCGCCGCCTCTGAGCGACCCTGGCGCAACCACAGCGGTGAGGTCGCCGAAATAGACCCGGGCCGCCTGCATGAGAACCAAGCTCACGCCCCAGGTCGCCAACATGGTTTCAAGCGGCCGCCCATAGAGAAACCGGATGACCGTCGCCTCCAGCAGGAATCCTGAGCCGGCGGCCGCAAGGAACGCGACCGGCAATGCCACAGGAAAATACCAGTCGAACACATCTGGCGGAAACCAGGCCGTGAAACATTGCTGCGTGACAAACGTGGCGTAGGCGCCGACCATCATCAACTCGCCATGGGCCATATTGATGACGCCCATCAAACCGAACACGATTGCCAGGCCCAACGACATGATCAAAAGGATTGAACTGAGGCTGATTCCGCGGAAGATCGTTTCAATCGCATTGGCCCAATCGCCCCAGGTTTCAATGTCCTTGATGGCGGCAGCGGCAGCATTCGCCAGTACCTTCTGCTGTTCGGTCGCCTCAGCGACGGCGCCGGCCTCGACCAGCGCTTTCAGGGCCGGCACCGCATTTCCACTGCGGAGTTCGCCGAGCTTCTCGGCCGCCGCGACTTTGATCGATGGATCGTCCGACGCGAGCCTGAGCAGCGCTGCAGACTCTTCCATCGTATAACGCACCCACTTGTTCGACTCGTTCACCTTGGCGGCATCCAGCCATGCAATCGCCGAAGGATTACCGGATGAACCGAGATCTGTCGCCGCCGACCGACGAGCGTCGCTGTCGGGACTGGCAAGTTTCGCTCGATTCTTGAGGAGGTCCATGAGCGGCTTGATCGCCTGCCGGATGCTCCGGCTTGCATTGGCTCGGATCGCTTCCAGCCGCGGAAGCAGGCCGGCATCGCCCTGTTCGATCAAGAGACGAACGGCCGCCTCGCGGATTGATTCGTCCTCGCTGGCAACCTGGGTAAGGGCTTGCTCTACCGGAGCAGTCGGAGGCGCGGAGACAGGGCCATCCGCCGCGGTCGTCCAGCTCGGCCAGAAGAACAGGAACAGTCCCACGATACCTAGCACGGCAACGGTACGCCCCAGAGAAATCACCATGAATTACTCCTCAACAAGACACACGAATAACGTAGACCTCTCGTCCCGTCACCCGAATTCTCACTCACGTGAGAGGGGGCACATCAGTCGCTCCCTCTCACGTGACGGACTATTTTTGATAGGTCCCTTGATGACCGACCCAGTCGCAGCCCTTGTCCGGATTCGTAAATTCGCTCCAGGGTTCCGGCTTCACCAGCCCCGGTGAACGGGAAACCACCTTGAACTGCCCGTCCGCCAAGATCTCACCGATGAGCACCGGTCTATAGGTATGATGGTTGGCGGCATCCATCATGATCTCGCCGCCAGGCGCCAGGAACTTGCTGCCATAGACGGCTTTTCTGACCTTGTCGACTTCAGCCGACCCGGCCTTTTCGACGGCTTGCTTCCAGATATAGACGCCGAAATAGGCGGCTTCGATCGGATCGTCCGTGACCCGCTTGTCGCCGTCTGGCAGATTGTTCTTCTTGCAGTAGGCCTTGAAATTCGCCACGAACTGCTTGTTCTGCGGCGTATCGACGCTTTGATAATAATTCCACGCCGCCAGGTGACCGACCAACGCGGATGTATCCATTCCGCGTAGCTCGTCTTCCGCCACGCTGAAGGCCATGATCGGAGCATCTTCTGCCCGCAACCCTTGGTTCGCAAACTCCTTGTAGAAGGGCACGTTGCTGTCACCGTTGATCGTGCTGATCACGGCAGCCCCTCCGCCGGCGGCAAATTTCTTCAGTTTGCCGACGATGGTTTGGTAGTCCTGATGGTGGAACGGCGTGTATTCTTCCATGATCTTGTCCGCTGGGACTTTCTTTGCCAGGAGCATCGCCCTCAGAATTTTATTGGTGGTGCGGGGATACACGTAATCGGTGCCGAGCAGATAGAACTTCGTGAATCCGCCACCCTCTTTGCTCATCAGATAATCCACCGCCGGCACGGCCTGCTGATTCGGGGCGGCGCCAGTGTAGAAGACATTGCGCGAACATTCTTCTCCCTCGTACTGCACGGGATAGAACAGTAACCCGTTGTTCTTCTCGAAGACCGGCAGCACCGATTTGCGGCTGACCGAGGTCCAACAGCCGAAGGTGACCGAGACCTTATCCTGCAACAACAGTTGCTTGGCTTTTTCGGCAAAGAGATCCCAGTTCGAGGCCGGATCGACGATGACCGGCTTGATCATCCGGCCCATCACCCCGCCCTTCGCGTTGATTTCTTCGACGGCCATCATCACGGTGTCGCGCAACGACACTTCGCTGATCGCCATAGTGCCGCTGAGCGAATGCAGGATCCCGATCTTGATCGGCTCCTTGTCCGCCGCATAGGACAGAGCCCAGTTGCCCAAATTACCCAGCAAAGCGGCAACCCCTATGCCTGCCACTACCTTGCCTCCTTTGACCAGAAGCTCACGCCGCGAGGAGCCCTCTTGCTCACCCGCATCAACCTTGTCCGGTTCGACCGGATTAGCCTTATCAGGCTTGTTCGATTCCATAGGTCCGACTCCTTTCACTCACAGTATTGTTGTGTCAGTTCGACTGCCTACACACGTCGCTATAGAAATTCTCTGACCCATTTGAACTAACCACGGCATTCACCCATGTCGTCATACGACAGCTCTACTTTAAAGCCGTATCGCCATGACTCCATATGCCTCGGACTGCTGTACACTCAGCACACCGTCTAATATTGCAACTGTAAGGCTGCCACGAAGGTATCGATGTGCTGACCTGTCGACCCGGGGGCGTAGCTCGTGTTCTGCCCGTTATAGGTGCTGGTGCCGCCGATATTGCCGGTCCGCCAGTAGGTCGAGATGCGCGCATTGTGACCAGCAATGACATAGTTCAGGCCGAGTTCGAATTCTTCGCGTACGCCGGAGAACTCACCGTTTTGGCCGGTATATCTCGCATAGGGCTGAAATTTCCCGATCCCAATCTCCTGCGGAAACAGATACAAGGCATAGCCGGTCCATGCCGTCCCTGCAAACATGCAGAAGCAGCCGCCTGAGTTTGATGACGCGTCAGTATAGGCGGCCTGGTTCTGTGCCCAATACCGTTTGAACTCAGCGTTGACCGTGACCACGCCACCTTTTTCCCCGAGTACTTTTTCAAACAGGAGGTCGGTGGTAAGATTCCCGTAGTAGCTGCTATTTATCGCTGTACCAGCGCCGGAATTCTGATACTCTCCCCCTACTGCAAGGGCGAGAATATCACCGGCTGTCCCATAGTAGGTACCGCTGGTATAGTAACCGGGGTTCTTCTCTTCGTTCAGCAAGTTCAACGTGAGACGTCCGGCGTACTTCAGCTGGTTCCTTTGATTGGGCCCGCAAGGTCCGCCATAGGTGCCATTAGTTATGGTTGTCCCTCCGCCTGTTTGGGTTAATTGAGGAAGGTTGCAGGCCGAACCACCTGACTGCAGTCCCGTAAATATCCCTCCGACATATTGCAGATGTGTGCCGCCTGGATGGACCTTCCCGAAGAAGGTCACGCCGTTGTCACGGCCATAGAGACCAGCTCCGCCTGTACCAAAGTTCCCGCTGAAGTCGGATTGATTGAACGGTGTTCGAAAGCCGTCGAAGACCGCGTGATAGAACGGACCATTCAGTTCGCCACGCTCTGTCGGTACCAACATGCGCCCGAACCAGACGTTCGCATACTCATTAATCTCGAACTTCCCGATTGCATCCAAAATCCCGATGCTAGAATTGGCCCCGAAGGCATTTCCTGAAGATCCGTTACCATTACCTGCCCCGGCCGTACAGTTAAAACATTCGGTGTTGAACTCGAAACCGACGAACTTGTGGATCTTCCCGTTGATATAAATACGAGCGTTGTTAACGCCGAAGGTGTTGCTGTATTGTCCACCGCTCGCCGACCCATCTTCGACCATATTGAAACTTGTACGCATACCCATTCCGATGGAAATCCACTTGTCATCGTCGAGCTTGATCGTGCCGCCGGCGTAGGCGCTGGGAACCGTAGACGCCATCACGGCCACCAGCGCCATGGCGACCCCAATCACCACACACATTTTCCACCGTCTCTTTTGATCTATCTTCATAAGTAACAGCCTCCCATGCCCCGTTGGTGATCCCAGTGCTCACTCTTCGGTTCTTTCACCTCGACGGCATCGTCGCGGCGCACGCCATTGTGCGCACCCCAGCCCTTCTCCGCCCATGTATCTCTCACCATTCCCCCCACTTGATTGAGAGTCGCGGAACCCAACCATCACCAAATTCATGGCCGGTATCTATATGCCGAGAAGCAAAATAAACACACTAGGCATCTCCCTAGGAACATGAAACAATATCCCTAGGGGATACAGCTCCTATTTTTCATGGCCGTTTCTGCTGTAGGCGCGGATCTTCAGGCGAGAGGCACGGGACTAGTCCGATGCCAGGAGGCCGTGGACAAGAGCGTATTTTGTGAGCTCCGCCGTCGTGTGAAGATCGAGGAGCGTCATAATCTGCGATTTATGAAATTCGACCGTCTTTGGCGAGAGGGTAAGAACCGACGCAATCTCCTTCACCGTCTTTCCCTCTGCCACGAGCTGCAATACTTCACGTTGACGCCCGGTTAAGGGTTTGTCGGTCAGAGCCGCAGGCATCTTTCTTGTGATGGCCGACTCCACCAGACCTTTTGCGACCAAGGGGGTGACATAACATTGTCCATCCATGACTGATTGAACGGCTTGAAGCAATTCTGTCCCGGCGGATCGTTTGAGTAGATAGCCGGAAGCGCCGGCCTTGAAGGCTTCATTCACATAGGCCTGATCCGCGTGCATCGTCACAAAGATCAGCTTGGTGTCAGGCAGAACCTTCTTTAACTTCCTGGCTGCATCGATCCCGTTGAGTTCGGGCATCGAGATATCAAGGGTGACAATGTCAGGCTTCAGCTCATAGGCCTTCTGAAGCAGCGTACGGCCATCCTCCGCCACACCGACAATCTCGCACCGATCCTCCAACAGTTTTCGAAACCCTTCCAACACCAGGGTATGGTCGTCACCCAACAGAACCCGAGGCTTACTCATGCGACCTCCGTTGGAACGAGCACCACCACCTGCACCCTCGTGCCCTTCCCCACTTCAGATACGACGTCTAAATTCCCGCGCACCAAGGCGACTCGTTCTTTCATGCCGAGCAACCCCAGTCCATGCGATCCGTTCCGAAGTCGTGTGGAGTCAAATCCTACTCCATTATCTGTAATCGTCACCACCAGCTCCGATGGAGCCCCAGTCAGCTCCACATCGACTTGAGACGCTTCCGCGTGGCGAACCACGTTGTTGAGACTTTCTTGGGTAACGCGGTAGAGACAGCTTGCGATCTCCTGAGGGATGGTTGCAGGAATATTCTTGTGTCCAAAGCTCCCTTGGATACGGCTTCGAGCGGTGACGTCTTCCACCAACCGCTGCAGAGCGATCGGGAGGCCGAGGTCATCGAGAATGGAAGGATGAAGCTGATAGGCCAAGCGACGCACCGCATCGGACAACTCCACAACCCGCTCTTGTATCTCTTGGACGGCCCGGCCCCTGGGATCTGTTGAGGAATCAAGCTGCTGTCCCACCGCTTCAATATCCATGGCAAGCAACGCAAGGCGCTGATTGATGTCATCGTGCAAATCGCGTGAGATTCGACGCCGCTCATCCTCCTGCACACGCAACAGCTCGAATGCCAACTTCTGCAAGTCTTGCCGGCTTTGCTCAAGCGATATCTGCGTCTGCATCCGTTCGGCCACTTCCGCAAGCAACGATTTGTTGACGGTGGCCAACTCTTGCGTGCGGGCCTGCACACGCCTGTCCAAGGCCTCGTTGAGTCGTTGCAGTTCCTCTTCATGCATGCGGCTCTGCCACTCCGTCTGCTTTCGTACCGAAATATCACGCACGAAGGCACTGAACGTGTAAATGCCTCCCTGTCCCAAGGACGGCGAAATCGCTAGTTCAATCGGAATCTCGTGTCCGTCACGATGGACACCAGTGATCTCGATCCTGGTGTTCAGCATCGGTCCTACGCCGGTTGCAAGAAAACGACGCAATCCCTGTTCGTGGGCGTCCCGTTGTTGTGCCGGGATGATGGTAGCTGAGAGGAGCCGCCCAACTGCCTCTTGCCGGGACCAGCCGAATATCTCTTCGGCTTGGAAGTTCCAGTCGGTGATCATTCCCGCTGTATCCATCCCGATGAAGCCATCGAGCGCCAGATCGACGATACTCCGCGTATGCGCCTCGCTCTTTCGCAGCGACGCTTCAGCCTCCCTGGCGAGCGCGCGTTCCTGTTGCGCGCGCCGATATTCCCTTCTCACGCGTGTGACGGTCCAGACCAAGAGCGCAAACGTTGGAACCACCACGACACTCCCTGCCAAGCCAAGATTCCAGAGGACTTCCCGAATCGGCATCAGAACATCGCGCCGATCCATATGCATCAGCACCGTCCAATGTAAACCCTTATAATCACCTATGCCTTGGGTCCTGGCATAGCCGGTAACAACAGGCACATGGCGATGTCCGTGCTCCTCTTCGATGTAGCCGGACAGGGCACCTTCTCGTAACAGCGCCCACGGGAGTCCGAGTAGTTTGAGATTGACATGGCCCTTATGCTCAAGATCCGAATCGATGAAGGCCACTCCCTTTTCAGACAGGAACTGATACTCCAGCGCTCCCCAAATTCCCTCTCGCTGCCGGAATGCCAGTAGGGTTCTCGTCATGACGTCTTCAAGTCCAGGAATTCCCACCCGCGTTGTCACGACCCCCAAGAATTCTCCGCCCGGGCCGGTGATGGGAGCCGTCACGGCTATGGCGTCAGGACCGCCCATTACAGCGAATGGCTCCACGTCCCCCATATGGACCCCTTGCCCGTCACGCACGGCCTGAAACCAGGGTTCGGCGCTGTAATCACGCCCTACCGTGGCCGGGTCGGTTGCTACGACAATCTTTCCTCGTTCGTCAGTGGCGCCGATCCACAAGTAATCCGGATACGCGGTCCTCAGCTCCGCGACATAGGCCGACTGAAATTCCTGATTGTATGACTGCACGCTGAATGTCCTCGCCATCATCAACACATCGCCATGCCGTTCAAAGAGAAATCGGTCCAGTTTGTCCGAAACTTCGGCGGCTGTATGGGCCAGGGTTTCGCCTGCTGTCGCAACCATGCGTGTTTCGATGTAGCGGAATGCGATTGTGCCGATGCTCAGCGTGGCGACCGTCAGCACACCGAGAAGGATCGGCAGCCAAGAATAGGGCCTGGGATCTCTGGACTCAGGATGGTCATTCATCCTTTTCGCCTCGTTACTGCACCCCACTCTTTACGACCGGGACGTTCGCTCGCTCGCGTGTAGCTCCCCGTAACAGGCGACGAGAATGGTCCTACTCATGCCGGTGACTGCTGCTCGTTTCGATATGAGTGAACGACCGCGGAGGGCTATGCTGTGGCAGAGGAAAAGGCCCTTCCGGTCATTCTGTCAATCCCGACAGGACGCCATTGTCTTTTTCTTACACTTCGTACATTCCAGCTGAATCGTCAGACGTCGTTGTTCAATATTCAGCCCATACCGTTATGGCTGCCTATATTCGGAGTCTCTTGTCCTCCTGTCAAGTAGAACTCTCTCTCAGCATCTGAAGAATGTTACCGGTGTCCTCGCTCAATCAGTTATGCTAGACTCCCGACGTCAACGCACGGTACGAATTGCCCATGCCTCATTATCTGCGACTTGTGCTTCTCTTTCTATCTGGATTCACCCTGGCTTTGTCTGCCTGTGCGACGAGGCCTGATCTGGACCTCACAATACATGAGTCTGAACGCGGAGCGGTGTATGTGGAACGGATTTCCGACCGGTCTTTTCACGCCGCCCACCCCATGACGTTATCGGCAGATACGATGGCACGAGTCCTTCGTGGCGTGGTCGTCAAGGATAGCCGAGGGCCGGTCTTGGGAAACCTGATCCCCGGCAAGACGGAGGTCGGTCGAGCGTTTGAGGACAAGGACGTTGAGTACCTGGCGCCGCTCCTGGTCGCAGGACTCACCAGAGCTGCATCGGACCAGCAGGTTGGGTTTCGCGTCGTCCAGGTCGGCGCGGCGGCCAATTCGCAAATTGGCGGGCTGACCTTCTGCTTATCTGACCTCCGTTCCCCCGGTGTCTGTGAGTCTGACCAGTCATCGGGAGCGATATCCGAAGAATCGACAGCGGGTTCGCTCTATGCCCATGGACAGTCGCTGTATCTGACCTTGACCGAGTATCGCTACCGGACTAAACGGGCCGAAACGAGCACTACGGCCAATCGGCGTATTTTCAATCCGGCAGGAATGGCGAACCGCGCGGTGCACTTCGTCCCGGAATCCGCCAAGCGCCCCGACAGCTATCGAACCGCGCTTTCAACCGATGCAACTCTCGTCATCGACTACGGCCTGCTTGCCACAATGCCCACGGCATCGGACATGCGATCGACTGCCGTTCAACCTGCGACACCTGCGAAGAGGGAACCCGCTCAGCGAGATACCGATCTAGATGAGTTCAGGAAGGAGTTGAAGGAGATCAAAAAGAAATTGGCGGAGCAAGAAATGGAGCGGACACGCCAGCCCCCTTCGACCTCTCCAAAGTGACGCCTCAACCTCTTAGCCTGCTGTGCCCGAGGACGTTCTTGGCTGATAACACCTATCCACGCTGCTTTTCAACCCGTTGATCGAGTTCTCCAGCTAGAAGCACCGCCTCAGCAATCTCTCGCATGGACTTTCTAAAATCCATACTTTGCCGCTGAATGAGTTTGAAGGCCTCCTCTTCGGTCAGCTTTTTCGAACGCATCAGGTATCCTTTGGCTCGCTCCATAAGCTTCCGAACCGCCAGGGCTTCCTGCATCTCATGAGACTTCTCAATCAGAGTCGTATGCTCGATAGCCACGGCAGCCTGATTGGCAATGGCCTGAAGTAATTTGACCTCTTCACCGGTGAATACATGCGGAACGGACGTGTAGCTATTGATCACGCCCAATGCCCTATCACGCACCATCATCGGGACTGAAAGCAAAGAGCACAGCCCCTCCTTCTTGGCCATATCCGGATACATATAGTCCCGCTCAGTGAACACATCGAGCACAATAATCGACCGTCGGTCTTTCACTGCGCGCCCGCTAATGCCTTGCCCGATCTTAAGATTCGGCTTCCGGCGATACTGCTCGCTGAGGCTTTGTGTTGCCGCAATCCGCAATTCCCCGCTGGCTTCGTCCAACAGCATGATCGAGCAGATCTTCGAGTTCATCATCTGCGCCGTCATCGTCACAAGAAGCTGGAGAACATCCTTGATCAACCGATTGGATGCCACTGTTTCCGAGACCTGCGACAGGGTCTCTACTTGTAATGCTTTGCGTTGCATTTGATCGTACAGCCGCGCATTTTCAATTGCTCCTCCAACTTGAGTGGCGATCGTCGAAAGGAGCGCGATCTCATCATGTTGATAGCGCTTGGGGCGCTTATGTTGGACATTGATGACGCCGACCACTTCCTTTTTGGCCATGATCGGGACAGAGACAAATGCTTGATAGCGGTCTTCCGGAAGGTTATGAAAAAACTTAAACCGTGGATCGTCGTTCGCATTATTTGGAATCACAACGCGCGTCCGTTCCTGCGCCACCCACCCGGTGATGCCCTCGCCTAATCCAATTGTGATGCGACCGATCAGTTTGGGATGAGGATTTTTCGATGCGCGAAGAATGAGTTCATCTTGACTGTCCGACAATAGATAGAGGAGGCAGGCATCCGCCTTCGTGACCTCTACGACGACGTCGACGATATGCTTGAGAATGGCTTCGAGATCCAATTGATTGCTGATTGACGCAGAGATCCGATGGAGGACATCGACTTCGCGTGTTTTTTCCCGCAATGCCTGTTGCAGATACGCGACAGATGGCGTGCGTTTCATCGTCATTGAGATGTACCTTTGCGTGAGACCCTTTCGCCGGATAGCCTGCCTGGCCGATGGCCGCTCAATGCGCGGTTCCCACGGCCACGCATGCGCCGAAACCACTCGGCACACACCTGCTCCTCGATTGGTCTAATGACCACTTCCCCAATCTTGACCGGCCACACTCCAACGACCTGCCCTCCCATCACCTTTTTGTCATGCTGCATGGCACTCCAAAGGCGAGAAAAGGATGACGGTGAAACGTGATCGGACAGCCCAGCACGCTGCACCAGAGCTCTGATCCGTTCAACAACTTCCCGCCCGCAGAGGCCCATACTGCAGGCCAAATCCGCTTCTTGCACTAACCCAATCCCCACCGCTTCACCATGAATTAACCCACGATAGCCTGAAAGTGCCTCCAGGGCATGTCCAATCGTGTGACCATAATTGAGCACGCGCCGACGGTTCGACTCCCGCTCGTCAGCGGCAACCACTTCCGCCTTGATCTCGCACGATCGTTTAATCACGTGGAGAACCGGCTCTTTTTCCAATTTCAGCAGCCTGGAAATCTCTTGTTCCAGAAACGCGAAGAACCCTTCGTCGGCGATGATACCGTATTTGATCACTTCGGCCAAACCGGCAATCCATTCGCGGCCTGGCAACGTGCATAACGTGAACGGGTCGATCAAGACAGCACGCGGCTGGTAAAACGCTCCAATGAGATTTTTCCCCAACCGATGGTCCACACCGGTTTTGCCCCCCACACTGGAATCCACTTGAGCCACAAGCGTGGTCGGCACTTGCACGAACGGAATTCCTCGCTGATAAATCGCGGCAGCAAAACCTGTCACATCGCCAATCACTCCACCACCGAGGGCCAACAACAGTGATTGGCGTTCGAACTTATGCCTGGCTAACGCGTCGAGAACCTTGGCGACTGTTCCAAGCGTCTTCGTTTGCTCTCCCGGAGGCAAGATAATTTCCGTCGGGTCGTATCCTGCCTTGCGAAGCGAGCGGAGCGTTTTGTGAAGATAATGGCTTGCCACATGCCTATCTGTCACAACTGCAATCTTCGGAGAGGTCGTAAGGGTATGCAGCCTGTCGCCCACCGTCGAAAGTAAGCCAGGATGCAGGACGATGTCATAGCTTCGTGGCCCCAAGGCCACCGGTATAATCTGTTCTGCCCTACCAACCCTGCTCAATGATCGCCCCTCCTGACTCGCTACACCAGCTCCACATCCGACTCTTTGTGGCTAGGAACGCTCAGATTTATGACCTACTTTGCCGATGGTGATGATGAATTGCGATCAGCTGACAACGGGAGGGATGGTATCACAACGGCCTGGAAACTAGAAGGTTTTCAGGGCCGCTCTATGGCGAATGGTCGCATGTGCCGGCTCAGATATGCCATCATTAGGCCTCCGGCATCTTCTTGAGGAGCCAGGCCCACTGAAGTCCTGATCTGGCCTCGAAGCACAAAATCGTTGCGATATTACAAACCGATGATGTGGGATATAGGCGAGAGACGGGAAAATGTACCGGTGAATTGAGATAGCGCATGAACCTAGAAAGTTCACCACGCGTAAGTCCCCCATCCATGGAGAACTCGAATGTCGGTTCCTAGCAGGTTCTAAAAACTGCGTGGGTATGCCAAACCGTTATTGGCTGGTACGTTGGAGACCGACCCAGTCTGTATAGAGCATCTGGTTAGTCTGGTCTGTGTGGGTGTAACTGGTGAGCTTGTGCTCTGGTGAGTTTTGCTCAGGCAATATACTCACCCGCCCAGGTAAGGGGCTGTGTATGCCGGCTGAGTTTTCCTATGTTCTACTAGCTCTTGACGATACTGGGCGTCAAGAAGATGAGCAGTTCTTGCTTCGCGACAATTTCGGTCTTTTGCTTGAAGAGCCATCCCAAAACAGGTACGCGAGAAAGATAGGGAATACCCGTCACGCTGTTGTTCTGCGAATCGATAAACACCCCGCCGATCACCATAGTCTCACCGTCGCGAATGATGACCTGAGTATTGGCTTCGCGTCGGTCGATACTGGGACCAGCCGTATTGCTCCGTGAACCGACGGCGTTTCTCGTGGCGCGAACCTTCATCATGATCTGCTTGCCGACTTCCTTGGGATCCCGCGAAGTAATCTGAGGAGTCACATTCAGTTCTAAATTCGCATCCACAAAGGTGGTTTGAGTTCCCTGGAGGGAGGTCGTCTGGTATGGAATCGATTCTCCCTGTGAGATCTTGGCCTCCCGCTTGTCCAAGGTCGTGACCTTCGGCGCGGCAATGACTTTACTCAAACCGAGCAACTCGCCCGCCGACAACCGCACATCCAACAACGCTCCATCTGCTTTCCCAATCGTAAACCCGACACCTGGAGTCGACGTCAAACCACCGACTGTGGCGGGAAGATTGACTAGGAAATTCGATACTTGATTCCCAAATGGTCCGGTAGTACCCGTTTTGAAGTTCGCCACCGCACCGCCCGCGAGCTGGTTCACATTCTGGATACCCCACTGAACCCCCAGCGAACGGGAATAGGTCGTATCAGCCTGTACGATCCTGGCTTCAATTTGGACTTGAGGCACTTCGAGATCGAGCCCGTCAACCAGCTGTTTCATCACCCCAATCTTGCTTTCTGTATCTCTGACAATTAAGGCATTGGAGCCCAAGCTCATTTGCATCAACCCTCTCGGGCTCAAATACTGCCGAAGAGAAGTCATAAGTTCCTGCGCTTGCAGATTTCTAATATAGAATACTCGATCAACCAGTTCTTCCGCTTTTACCTTGGCATCCTTCGCCTGTGCCTCTTCATTTTGCTGTTTGGCGATGTTCGCCAGTGTATCGATCCACAAGATATTGCTCTGCCTGATCTTGCCTAACCCATTCATTTTTAAAATCATATCAAGTGCCTGATCCCAGGGCACACTCACGAGCTTCATCGTCACCTTGCTCTTCACCCCTTCACCGACCACCATGTTAAAGCCACTGACCTCAGCAATGAGGCGGAGCACATTACTGATGTCGGCCTGCTGAAAATCGAGCGAAATACGCCGACCGACATAACGGGTTTCTCCAACGACCAAATCTTCCTTTGGCGTGCTTTTCTCACTGCTATCTGGATCGGAGGTCATCTGGACAGGCCGCACATGAAACTTCGCCGAAGACCGCTGAACCGCAGCCATTGCCCGATGGGCCACCGGAGAAGCGACATCGGCCTGGATCGGCAGCAGCATAGGATTCTCTGGCCTTGTGTCTTTGGCGGTTTCACTGCGGTAAGAGCCAGCATGTGCGCCCATATCCGTACCGGCACCTTCTCGAAGCGTCACAATAAGACTCGCACCTTGCGATTCAACCGAGTATGTTGCTGCACCGGTAAGATCCAATACCACTCGTACTCTATCGGCATGATAACCTAGACGCACTTGCTTCAACATCTGGTGATTGACCGATATGACCGGCGTATGTACGGCAGAAGCCACTCCTGGAATATCGATCATGAGGCGTCGCTCATCGAGACGTACCACCTCATGAGCCAGTCTTCCGTCCCCAGAAATGATGACTCGGATGTCGTTCGTGCCCCGTTGAACATCGAGGCGAGTCAGGGTCTGCGCCAGATCGCCTTCAACGATCGAGGGCGAGACTGAATCGACAGCTGGGACGTCGGTCGACGCCCCTATCGACGGTATGGCTATCGGGACACTGAGCGCTCCCACCGCCGAGAGTACGCCAATAAATGTTGTCGTGGTCGTGGTCAGCTTAGGTGTCATTCTGAGCCCTCTTTCGGGTGAAGGAGCTTGACATATTCCCGCTCCTGTTTGCTCCCATACACATCTGTAAACCGTTCTTGCACCACAATACCCTTCTCCGTCACAGCGCTCACCACGCCATTGTTGGGACCGATTCGCGTTCCCCGACGCACCGTATATCCGCTTCCATCTGGAGTCTGAACCATAGCCGTATAGCCATAGGCCCCCCATATCACGGCGATCAAGTTCATCTCCGTAAGTCCAACACGTTGGAGCGGAGGTAATGTGGGATCGATCGGTCCAAGTCCCAACAATTGCAACACCGGGGCGAACGGATCGCGCCTCCCAGAAGGGTCATAGGAGCGAACACCCACCGATTCCAATATTGAATTGGGGTCGACTGGTTGAACATCCCCATCGCCGGCTGCCGCGGTTGGAGCTGGAGACGACGCGTGCCGCGGCACATCGTTGAGAGAAGGTACTTTGAGGGAGTCCTGCCGCATTGGGCTAATCTGTCGAAGATGGCCGCTCATACTTGTCTCAGCAAAGCCCGAGCCAACTGCAACGAGCAGTCCAGCACATCCAATCAGAATCATGCATGTTGTCTTCATGGTCGACCGCCGGTTCTCACAGATGGCATTCACTGTTCATGGCCTCACACACATCCAAGACTTTGCGCCCTATTTCTTCTGCGGAATTGCTGGAACCGCTGCAACCAACTTGGTCTCATCTGTTGCGGCATAGGCGACAAGATCGAACACCGTCTGTGTGACGACACGCCCCTTCTCAAACTTTGGAGCGCCCATCTTGAGGCCTGACACAGTCACAATCCGAGGCATCGCGTTGATTCGATCGAAAAACAACGCGGCGGTATGGTACCCTCCGGAGACCTCCACGTTCACCGGCATCCGCACAAAGAGCTTCGATGGATCTTCGCTCTTAGGACTCGGTTTCCACAGCTTAATGTCGAGCCCGAGGCGAATCCCTAAGTCTGATACCTGCTTGAGCAGCATAACGGCTTCCCCTTCAGGCGGCAGCCGTTCTTGCTTTTTGGCAAGCTCAATCTCGAGTTGCTTACTGGCCGCAATAAGTTCATCAAGGTGTTTGACTTTAATGGTCAATGTTTGAATCTCGCTGTCGAGCGTGCCGATCGCTCCCTGGAGCCCTGCAATCTCCATAGCTTTCGGTTCAGCAACATAGTAATAGAACCCGACTATAATCCCGGCAAGAACCATCACGAGAAGCCCCAGTTTCTGAACCAAGGGGACCGACCGCAATAGCTCAAGATTCATGGAAGGCAGCTTCATCATTCTTACCCTTTGAGACGGAAGCCAAGTTTAAACTGGTAGATATTGAGTTGATTCTCCACTGCCGCCCGACTTTCTTGAAGATTGATATTCGAAAAATAATCGGTACGACGTAGGTTGTTCACGAATTCCACCACATCGTCGTTGGTCGCAGCACGACCTTCAAGATCGATGTCCTTCCCCGTGACAGCGACTCTGAGGAGCCACACTTTCAACGGTTCCAAGCTGTGACTGACATGGTCGAGTACCTTCACGGGGCCGACACGTGACTTTTCCAATTCATCAATAATACGATTTTTATCTTCTAGTACTTTCTTTCGGCTCTCAAAATCGGAGACCTTCTTCACTTGTTCCTTTAACTGCGCGACCTGCTTCTCCTTGTCAATCTTTTCAGTCTGTCGTGCGTTGATCTCTTCGTCGAGTGAGGCCGAGTACCACCAACACCCTGCCAGGGTAATGAACAGCATCCCCACACCTAACAGAGCTTGCGCCCTGACATCATACTGAGGCTTCGCTTTATGCCCCTTGGGGCCCGGTAATAAGTTAATGCGAATCATCGATCCCCTACCGTTCTCAGTGCCAATCCAACACCGACGGCGGCCAGCGGAGCCAGTTCAGCCAACGTGTCCTGATCCAAACCGCTCCCCGAGGTGTCAATTTCACCAAATGGGTTCGCGACCTCGACCACTGCCTGCATTCGATCTTTCAGTTGTGGCACTAAGCCTTTGACCTGCGCCCCCCCTCCGCACAAGAGAACTTGCTGAACATCGGCATCCGGCATCGTGGATTTAAAATAATCGATGGTCCGTGCGATCTCTGAGGCAACTTCGGCGTTGACGCTATCGACAACTGTGGTTAACGCGGCCTGATTGCTCCCTGCCGAATGCTCACTCTTTTTGGTTTCCTCCGCCTCTTCGTAGGACATGCTCATTTCACGCTGAATGGCTTCTGTATAACGGTTCCCCCCGATCGGAATGTCTCGTGTGAACAGGGAAGTGCCGCCTCGAATAATGTTGATATTCATAACACTGGCGCCAATATTCACGAGGGCGGTCGTCTCTTCTTGCGCGGCCGGATAGTTGATCGCGTGCATGTTCTCGATCGCAAATGCATCGACATCCATGACGATCGGAAACAGCCCCGCACCCTTGACGAGCTCAGTGAGCTCATTAATTTTGTCTTTTTTGGCCGCGACCAGGATGATCGACATCTCTCCCTGTGCATCACCCGCCGCTTCAGAGGATGGCAACACACTGAAATCGATGTTCACTTCATTGATATCGAAGGGGATGTACTGCTCCGCAGCCAGCCGTACCTGCCCCTCCAACTCCTCATCAGGCATTGGAGGCAAGCTAATCTTCTTAATGATGACCGCATGGCCAGAAATCGATACAGCCACTTGTTTCACCTTGATCTTTGTTTCTTCGAACAATTCCTTGATCGCCGATACCACACGCCCTTCATCCATCACCGTACCATCGACGATGACTTCCGGTTCGAGTGGTTTAAAGCCAAACTTCTGGAGAACGTACCGACCTCGGTTTTCCTTCAGCTGGACAAGCTTGATCCCGCTCGACCCAATATCCAACCCGACGAGCTGCCGTTTTGGGGTGAACATCGAGAACAGGTCGGTTTCGGAGAGGCTTTTAAATGAACTCAGCATATGTGCCTCTGACTGTACATGACCACCCGCACAAGACAAGTTTTTCTGTAAATTCTGCGCGGATTGCAACTCACGCCCGCACCCCCACCTTCGTATCTGCACTGAAGAATGAATGACTCACGGGAGATTTTCTGCCATTCATCTGCGTCCTGATTTCCATTCCGTACTCCACTGTAAGAGTTTGTGCAGATCTACATCACACATGCTAACTATAGTCCATACGCTCTACCTGTCAAGCAAATCGCTTTTCGCGCACAGGCGGAGAGATGCAATCGAGGAGTAGGGTGCGGGGCGATGTACGGAGCAGGCCTAAGTGTTATTGCCTATTGAGATCGCGATGAGTCACCGTCGCTTGGTATCCAAGCACTGAAAAACTTTCCTGGAGTCGGCCGGCAATCGCCACGGACCGATGACGCCCTCCGGTGCAACCGATTCCAACATTGACATAACTGCGACGCTCTCGCTCAAAGAGTGGAATGAGAAATTTGAAGAAGCCTTCAAATTGCCCAACGAACGCAACGGCGTCCGGATCAGCCAACACATAGGTCCTCACCCGTGAGTCTTCCCCAGTCAATGGTTTCAGGTCAGGAATAAAGAACGGGTTCCGCAGAAATCTGACATCGAACAGAAGATCAATGTCGTACGGCACACCAAACTTATAGCCGAAGGTTACGAGAGAAATGGTTAATCGACGCGGCGCCCCCTCCTCTCTAAACTGCCGGCTCAATAACTCTCGCAACTCATGCACCGTCAGATCGGACGTATCGATAATCCGGTCGGCGTGGCACCGCAAGTCGGCGAGACGCTCCCTTTCGATTCGTACTCCCTCCAGTACCGGTAGATGCGGGAGAAGTGGGTGAGGCCTCCTGGACTCCGAGAATCGGCGAACCAGCACCTCTTCGCGAGCCTCGAAGAATATTAACTCAACCGTATGTCCAAGCGCTTTCACACGCTCAAGAACTGCCACGAGGTCGGAAAAGAACACGCGCTCCCTGACATCGATTCCAAGCGCGACATTCTTAATCTCCCCTGCTTGCTGATGACACAGCTCAACAAAGGTCGGCAGAATAGCGGGAGGCAAATTGTCGATACAGAAATACCCGGCATCTTCAAAGCACTTGAGCGCATGCGATTTCCCTGAGCCGGAAAGACCGCTGATAACGACCAGGTTGAGCGCAACCATGCCCGCCTACCCTTTACGGATCGATCAGGACTACTCGATCGCGATCGAGCCGTTGTAGAATTTGCAATTTTCCAGAAGACCGAGCCGTGAAGACCACCAGTGAACCAGGCAGAGAGTCGAGCCGGCGTTTCGCATCCTCCAAAGTCAACATCACCTTGGGGGGACAAATGACTTCGATCATCTCCTCATCGTCTTCCTTGCGAGCAACTGGGGTTAAAGCTTTACGAGCCAATCTCTTCACCGGTTCTTTATGGTCAGTCTGACGTTCTTTATACTTTCGTATCTGGGTGGCCAGTCGATCCACAAGCTGGTCGATCGTCGCGTACATTTCCTGCGTCGAAGCTTTAGCCTGAATCCGTCTCCCCTGCATCGTACACACAACCTCCGCATGATGCTGAAGTTTGTTCACACCCAAAATTACTTCCAGGTGGGTCAACTTCACGTCGTACCGCACAAGCCGCTCGAACCGACTTTCTACATGCTGTCTAAGCGCCGACGTAATTACGAGGTGACGTCCGGTAATTTTTATCGACATGTATCCTTTCACGCTGAGCAACCTCAGCCCTTCTGCTATTCAACTATGATGGTTAGATCTACGCATCTGCAACACTAGAAGAGACATTTGATAGGAACCCACAACACATGCAGTTGGAGAGGGAAGATCTAGCACGCTCCAGAAAACTATGGGGCGCCCCAACGCGTCGATGATTCAAGGAGGTGAGCTATATCCTGTCGCAGCGATCTACTCACCTACCAGAACCTCTCTGCAACCAGCCGACCGGTGCGCCACATGAAGAAGGCCGGCTTGAAATTATTTCTGCACCCTTTAAAAAAATCGTCTCCGCTGAGTGGCAGAGGGAATATGCTCTTCCGCCCGATATTTCGCCACGGTTCGGCGGGCAATCACAACCTGCTGTGAGAGCAGCCTTGCAGCAATCTCTTCATCTTTCAGAGGGTGGCTCGCATCCTCCTCCGCCACCATTTTCCGAATCATCTCTCGCACTGTCACAGACGACATCATGTCGGAAGGCTGATCTGCTCGTTGCAGGCCGGCGTTAAAGAAGAATTTCAGTTCCAACATTCCCTGCGGACAATACATATATTTGTTCGCCGTCACACGACTAATGGTCGATTCATGCATCCCTATATCTTCAGCCACTTGTTTAAGAACTAACGGCTTGAGGTGCTGCACACCTTTTTCAAAAAACTGCTCCTGAAACTTCACGATACTCGACACCACCTTGACAATCGTCTTATTCCGTTGTTCGATGCTGCGAATAACCCATTGCGCAGCCCGAAGCTTTTCATCAAGATAGGCCTTGGTCTCAGCTGACCCGTTCTCTCCAGGCCCCATCAATTGTTTATAGTACGGACTGATTCTCATGCGTGGCAGTCCGTCGTCATTCAATAGCACAATCCACTCCCCTTCATTCTTCTTCACAAACACATCAGGGACAATCGCATAGTTCTGAGTATTCGCAAACGGTCGCCCCGGCTTCGGCTCAAGCACTTCGATGACCTTTGTGGCTTGGAAAATCTCTTCTACTGTGACACCTAACGCTTTTCCAATTCTTGCATATTGTTTCTTCTCCAAGTCTTTCAGATGATGCTGGACGATAGCTTCGACGATCGATCCTTTCAAAGCGCCCGGCCGAGCCCCTAATGATCCCATGGGACTCTTCCCTAAATGCCCAATTTGTAAGAGCAGGCATTCCACAAGATCTCGCGCCGCCACACCTGTTGGATCAAAGCATTGGATATCCTTTAAGACTGATTCTGCTTCTGTTTCTGTAAAGTCGGTCCCTCCGACCATCTCTGCGAGCGACATGCGCAGATACCCATCATCGTCAAGGTTTCCGATGATCAATCGCCCAATTTCCTTTGCGCGACCCGACAAACCTGAAAACGACAGTTGCCAAAGAAGATGGTCTTCCAAGGACGTGGCTTTCGCCATGGTTTGTTCATAGGATGGAAACTCGTCCTGCGAAGGTGTCTGAGACCCAGGTCCCCCTCGACGGTCGCTGTCAAAGTACTCTTCCCACCCTCCCAGTGAAGCTTCATCCGGAGTGTCTCGTTCCTCCGGAGTGGACTCATCCACATTAGATGGCTCACTGTTTGCCGACGCCACCGCGTCTTCCGCCTTTTCCTCCGGACTCTCAGCCTCGCTGTCCTCTGCCTCAGCAGGGAGATCCTCCAAGAGCGGATTTTCCATCAAATGTTGAGTGAGGCTCTGCTGGAGTTCAAGTCTCGACAGCTGCAACAGCTTAATCGCCTGCTGCAATTGGGGAGTCATAATCAGTTTTTGACTGAGCCGAAGGTCAAGCCTGAGCTTCATACGCGCACACTCTTACGATTCATAACTTGAACCGATCTCCCAAATAGACCGCACGTGCGGTTTCACTCTTGACGATCGATTCTGGGGACCCAGCCTCAAGAATCAATCCTTCGTTTATGATGTATGCCCGATCTGTGATGGACAAAGTCTCCTGAACATTATGATCGGTAATTAAAATACCGATCTCTTTCTCCTTCAATCGGGTAATGATGTGTTGGATATCGGCGACAGCAATCGGGTCGATCCCGGCAAAGGGCTCATCGAGCAGCATGAATGAAGGGCTCGTCGCAAGTGCCCGTGTAATCTCCAGCCGCCGACGCTCACCACCCGACAACGCATAGGCCATGCTCGTTCGAATATGGGAAAGATCCAGTTCTTTGAGAAGGGCATCGACCCGGTCACGACGCTCTGCCCGAGAGTAATCGAGCATCTCAAGAATTGCCAGAATATTGGCCTCAACCGACAAGCGTCGAAACACAGACGATTCTTGCGGAAGATACCCAATTCCTTTCCGCGCGCGTTTGTACATTGGCAGATCCGTGATCACCTCTTCCCCGAGCGAGATCGTCCCTTCATCAGGCTGGCACAGACCGACGATCATGTCGAAAATGGTGGTCTTCCCAGCACCATTGGGTCCCAGCAAGCCCACGACTTCACCGGCGCGGACTTCAATCGAGACGCCTTTCACGACCTTGCGTGTGCGAAAACTTTTCACCAATCCCGTTGCACGTAAGCAGATGCCGTTGGCATTGTTCACCGGGGAGCCACTTTGCGACTTATTTCCCTCGACCGTCTTGATCACTTGGTTACTTTCCCACCCGGCTCGATCCGGACATGCGAGCCTCCTTCTACCACACTCCGATCCTCTGCCAAAAACATTGTGATTTGTTTACCGCTGACTCGTGTGCCCTTGTCCCAGGCCACCGGATCACCAGTCAGAACGATCTTGTCCCCATCCTGGTAGTAGATGGCTTTCTCGCAGGTCGCACTCCCTGAATCCTTCTCGATTTTCACTCGTCCTGTCGCCTCAATCTGGTTGACCGAACGATTCGACACACCCGGCAGGGCATCAGGCCCTTTCGAAGGTGCGGCGCCTTTGACGGCCCCACGCCCCTTCTGGTCATCACTCGCGGAAGCGTCTTGCGCGCGAAACATGACCACCATGCGATCGGAATAGACAACCAATGCCCCACGGGTCAGCACAACCGCCCCCTCAAAAACCGCTTGGTTATCCTGATTCTTTACAGTCATCTTCTTGGACGTAATGGTTGTGCCTACTGCTTGATCAGCACCGCCTTTGGGAATAGCTGCTTCAGCCGACTCGCTTAATGAAGCCATCCCAAGCGGGAACAGATTAAGAAGCAGGAACCAAATTAACATGTACGTCCTCAAGTACTTCGAATTCTTCCGTGTCCAAATGTCCCAACAACCCACGTCCCGTCACCTCTAACCCATACCCAACGATACGAACAGGGTCTTGCGTGCGTATCTCTCTCGTTTGATCAGTCCAAGCCAGATGGTTGGTATAGATCACGTACCCACTCTCGGTGCGAATGACAAGAGGCTCTGATCGGTTTGCGAGCACAAAGTCCTTCGTCTCCGTATTCAATGTCCCCTCATCTCCAGTGACCGTCATATCCCTTCCTTGCTTGCCGAACAGCGTGACAGCGACGACCTGAAGTGTCGCCCGCCTATCCCGCTCAAAAAGCCGTGCCTCTTGCGCCTGCACTTTCCATTGAACTGTGTCGCCCTTCGTTTGAGTGAATGTAAATTGAGAAATCTTCGCATCAGCTGGGTCCATGGAGCCTGGCGCAGCCGTGGTCGGCGCAAGAACCATTGTCGAATTGGTCACAAGCAAATAGATAAGAACACAGGCTAACACCGCACTCAGCGCTAACAAACCTCCTCGCACTGAGCGTTGCCACACGTTGCCTCTGTTTTCAAAGTGAACAACACGATACAGACTGGCACGATAGTAGCATGAGCCCCATATCAAGTAAACGCATACCGGAAGCCCGATATTGTCTACCCGCTAGCAATGGAGTCAAAAACCCCGCTCTTACGAGCGGGGCATTCTATAGATCTTAGTGAAGAAGAAGAAAAGAGAACTGATAGACATGATACTGCATCACGCGCGCAACTCGCTCTGACGAACAGAAGACCTAGCTCGAAGCGGGACTCGCAGGAGCCGATGCACCAGGGGCAGATTTCTTTGCGTGCACTGTATCCGGCCGCGTGACAAGTTCAATCGCGACGAGCTTTGCCGCATCCCCAATTCGGCGCCTGGTTTTCACCATCCTCGTATAGCCACCCTGGCGATCTTTAAATCGAGTCGCCACATCGCTAAATAGCTTGGAGACGACCTCTTTGCTTCTGATAAATGCAAGCGCTTGCCGCCGAGCCGGCAATGTCCCCTCCTTGCCAAGTGTAATCATTCGGTCCGTGAATCCTCGAATTTCTTTTGCTTTCGCTTCAGTTGTCTCAATGCGCTCATGTTCGAGGAGCGAGGTCACGAGACTTCTGAACAGCGCCCATCGATGTTTGGTCTGTCGTCCGAGCTGTCTGCCATTTTTTCTATGACGCACGGGTTCCCTCTTGTTTCGTTACTCGCTCTTCGGACTTCCACTAACCGGTTGCACAGCATCAAGCTTCACGCCAAGCCCCAGTCCCATCTCCGTCAAGATTTCCTTAATTTCGTTGAGCGATTTCTTGCCGAAATTCTTGGTCCTCAGCATTTCGCCTTCTGTCTTCTGGACCAGGTCGGCGATAGTCTTGATGTTCGCATTCTTCAAGCAATTCGCGGCACGAACCGACAACTCCAGTTCGTTGACGCTACGGAACAGATGTTTATTGACCTCACGTTGTGCCTCATCACCCCCGAGATCGGCACGTCCCTCCACCCGCTCATCGGGATTGATAAAGATATCAATGTGATCACGCATAATGCTGGCCGCCGTAGACAAGGCATCTCGAGGCGAGATGGTCCCATCGGTCCAGATTTCCAAGGTCAATTTATCATAGTCAGTCATGCGACCGACACGGGCATTCTCTACGTGAAAATTCACACGCTTGATGGGTGAAAATACCGAATCGATTGCGATCACACCAATCGGGAGCCCCTCCTCTTTGTTGCGCTCGGCAGGCACGTACCCTCGACCATGCTTTACCGTCATTTCCATATCGAATGAGGTATCCTTGTCCAACGTCGCAATATGGAGGTTCGGAGTCAAAATGGTCACATCGGCATCATGAATTATATCGGACCCCTTGGCTTCACCAGGCCCCTTCTTTTTGAGACGGAGCGTCTTTGGCTTATCCGTATGCACAGCAAGCCGCAACCCTTTCACATTCAAAATAATGGAGGTGACATCCTCCGTGATGCCTGGAATCGTGGAAAACTCGTGCAGGACCCCTTCGATTTTCACCGTGGTCACTGCCGCACCCGTGAGCGACGATAACAGCACACGCCGTAAGGCGTTACCGACCGTCGTCCCAAACCCACGTTCATAGGCCTCTGTGGTAAACCTTCCGAACGTTTGGTTTTGTGTATCTTTGTCGACCTCCACCCGCATCGGGATCTGAAAGTCTTTCATCGCTTTAATCATGACTCCCCCTTCATCTCATCGAGTAGCCAACCCTCTGATCAGCATCTGCTTGCCGCAGAGACTAACTCCCCTTCCCCCAGGTCCGCTTCTATCTTGAATACAACTCCACCACCATCTGCTCGTTGACTGGCAGCGAAATCTGGTCTTTCGACGGCAAGGCACGTACCATGCCTTTAAACGCTGTCTTGTCGAGCTCCAACCACTCAGGAATGCCTCGACCGTCAACGGCATCTAACGCGGCCTGGATCGAAATCAACGTGCGACTTCGCTCACGAATGCTGATGACGTCTCCTGCCTTCACCTGCGCACCGGGCACATTAATCTTCCGACCATTCATGGTCAAATGTCCATGGCTCACAAGTTGTCTGGCTTCTTTCCGCGAGGCACCGAATCCTAATCGATAAGCCACATTATCCAGCCGGCATTCCAGCAACCGCAAAAGCACCTCACCGGTAATACCAGACTGGCGTTCCGCACGCTCAAATACGCCACGGAACTGGCATTCCATGAGGCCATAGATTCTACGTAGCTTTTGTTTTTCTCTGAGCTGAGTACTGTACTCTGAGTTTCTCGGGCGTTTTTGACCATGCTGTCCAGGAGGATAGCTCCGTCGCTCGATGGCGCATTTTTCCGTCATACAGCGTGAGCCTTTCAGGAACAACTTCTCACCCTCTCGCCGACACAACCGACAAACGGGGCCACGATACTTTGCCACTGCTCTACCTCCAGTTACCGGACATCACCATGATGGTGCGCCCAAGAAATCTTGTCTCTTCAAATCTCCCGATATGCGCGACTAAACACGACGCCGCTTAGGTGGACGGCATCCGTTGTGTGGAATTGGGGTCACATCGCGAATCATATGGATCCTCAATCCAGCAGCCTGAAGAGATCTGATCGCCGATTCACGACCAGACCCTGGGCCATTCACATAGACATCCACTGTGCGCATTCCGCTCTCCATCGCCTTCCTGGCAGCCGCTTCACCAGCACGCTGAGCGGCAAATGGCGTACTTTTTCGAGAACCCTTGAATCCTTGGTTTCCCGAACTTGCCCAGACAATTGTGTTGCCGCTCATGTCGGTAATCGTGACAATCGTGTTGTTAAATGATGCCTGGACGTGGGCGACCCCGCTCTGCACGATCCGACGCTCTTTCTTCTTTCCTTTTTTAATGCTCATAGGGCTCCCTACTCAAATGTCGGCTGTACGTTATTACGAACGCGCTGGGGGCTTTGGCTTGCTTCCCACACCGGAGCGACGGCCTTTTCTCGTCCGCGCATTCGTCTTGGTCCGCTGACCGCGGACGGGTAACCCCTTCCGATGGCGAAGGCCGCGATACGTACCACTGTCAATCAATCGTTTGATATTCATCGAGAAGGTTTTCCTCAGATCACCTTCGACCTGGTGCCCCTCTTGAATAATTTCTCGAATCTTGACGATATGCTCTTCGCTCAGATCCTTAACACGAATGGCTCCATCAATCCCAGCCTTGGCGAGGATAGAGAGTGCGGATGCGCGCCCAACCCCATAGACGTATGTCAGGCCAATGTCCACCCGTTTCTCTCTTGGCAAATCTACTCCAGAAATACGAGCCATGTTCCCTCCAGTACTGAGTGCTGAGAACCGAGTGCTGAGTCTGTCCGAGGGCCAGGTTTTTCTCGCTTGGCTCTTTGCTCAGAACTCAGCACTTCACCGCTCAACACTTCCCATTACCCTTGACGCTGCTTGTGGCGCGGATTTTCGCAGAGAATTCGCACCACTCCTTTGCGCCGAACCACCTTACATTTCGCACAAATTGGCTTGACAGACGATCTCACTTTCATATTCAGTTCACGCTCCTACTTAAACCGATAGGTGATCCGACCGCGTGTCAGATCATACGGCGATAACTCCACCGTCACCTTGTCGCCAGGAAGAATACGGATAAAGTGCATACGCATTTTGCCTGAAATATGTGCAAGGATCTTGTGGCCATTGTCCAACGACACACGAAACATCGCGTTCGGCAACGTTTCGTTTACCGTGCCTTGTATCTCAATAACATCTTCTTTCGGCACGTATCTCTATCCTTTCTCCCCACACCACGTCACAGCGCTTGCGTCTCCTTCAGAGCCGGCTCAAAACATCAGGTGGCCCACTCGACGTAATGGCTATCGTATGTTCAAAGTGCGCCGAGAGACTCCCATCTACCGTCACCGCAGTCCATCGATCTTCAAGAACTTTGACGGCTGCGCCACCCATATTGACCATCGGTTCGATGGCAAGAACCATCCCTGCCTGCAACCGAGGCCCTTGCCCTGGTTTCCCGTAATTCGGCACCTGCGGCTCTTCATGCAACTGCCGACCGATCCCATGACCGACAAATTCCGTCACAACCGAGTACCCTGAAGATTCCACATGCTGCTGAATCGCATGTGAAATATCAGACAACCGTTGCCCCACCATTGCTTGTTTGATTCCTAAATACATGGCTTCTTCGGTGATTTGAACCAAGCGCGCACTCCGTTCGGTTGTCTGCCCCACAGCAACCGTGATCGCCGAATCTCCGTAAAACCCACCGACAATCGCCCCGAGGTCGAGACCAATAATATCTCCCTCTTTCAGCACTCGCTTGGAGGGAATCCCATGAACGACCTGGTCATTCACTGAAGCACACAGCGTCTTCGGGTAGTTTCGATACCCTTTAAACGCTGGCCGCGCACCACGCGATCGAATCTCTTCCTCGGCTAAACGGTCCAACTCATCAGTCGTGATACCTGGCCGAACAGCTTTCTGCAATATCTGCAATGTCTCTGCCACCACTCTTGACGCCTGAGCCATCACCGCAATCTCATCCGGCGTCTTGAGAATGATCATATCGCCTGGTACTGCGCAAGCTCCTGTGAAAGATGTCGAAAAACGACATCTACTCCGCCCGATGCATCCATCGGAAATAATAACTGCCGTTCGTCATAATAGCGGACGAGCGGAGCCGTTTGTTCATCATAGACTTTCAATCGCGTCTCAATGGCTTCGCGGCGATCATCGCTGCGCTGCACGAGTGGCTCACCACACCGATCGCATATCCCATCTATCTTAGACGGGGCGAAGTCTACATGGAAGGTGGCTTGACACTTCGGACAACTTCGGCGCCCACTCAATCGCCGCACAACATCCTCACGCGAAACCTGAAAATTCACAACCCGATCCAGCGTAATCCCTTTTGAAACCAACACGGTACTCAAGGCTTCCGCCTGCGGAACTGTCCTGGGAAAACCATCCAGAACAAAACCATTCGCGCAACTGGGATCAGCTAACTTTTCCCGTACCAGCCCTATCACCACGGCATCAGGAACCAACCCCCCCTGATCCATATAACTCTTCGCCTCCAGACCCAGTGTGGTCCGAGTGCGAACCGCTTCGCGAAGAAGATCACCGGTAGAAATCTTCGCCACGCGGTACTGCGCAGCAATACGGTCAGCCTGAGTTCCCTTGCCTACTCCTGGTGCGCCAAGAAATACCACACGCATGGATTCCCCGTCAGCCGCTCCGTCCGCGAAGGGGGGCCATGCCCTTGCCGAGAAACCCTTCATAATTCCGCATGAGCATATGGGATTCAATCTGTTGTGCGGTATCGAGACCGACTCCGATCACGATCAGCAACGAGGTACCGCCAAAATAGAACGGCACACCTAGCTTATAGATTAATAGTTCAGGAATTACACAGACGATCGCAAGGTAGATCGACCCGGCAAACGTAATTCTTGTGAGCACTTTATAAATATAATCAGAAGTTCGTACCCCAGGACGAATCCCGGGAATGAATCCACCGTACTTCTTCATATTGTCCGCCATGTCCACCGGGTTTAAAACCACGGCGGTATAAAAGAAACAAAAAAACAGAATAAGGCCGACATACATCAGCGTGTATAGCAGCGATCCAGGCGCGAGTTGCGAGCCGATATCCTTGATCCATGGCGTCTCGAAAAACCCGGTAATCGTCGCAGGAAATGCAATAATGGACGATGCAAAAATAGGCGGAATTACCCCTGCTGTATTGATTTTCAGTGGAATATGCGTGCTCTGCCCGCCGAACACCCTGCGTCCGATGACCCGCTTTGCGTACTGAACCGGTACTTTCCGCCTCCCGCTTTCCAGAAAGACGATCGCACCCACCACCACGACCATGAGCAGGGCCAAACTGATCAGCAAGAAAGCATTCAACTGACCGATCTCATACAGGTTGTACGTCTGGCCAACAGCCGAGGGTAGACGCGCGACAATCCCCGCGAAGATAATCAAGGAAATGCCATTTCCGATCCCCCTCTCGGTAATCTGCTCACCGAGCCACATCAGAAAGCCGGTACCGGCCGTCAAAGTGATGACCGTCATCAGACGGAATCCCCACCCGGCATCCATCACAAATGCGCCGTTATTCATTTGTTCAAGACCGATGGCGATCCCGAATCCTTGAATGAGCGCAATACCGATGGTCCCGAATCGAGTGTACTGAATAATTTTTTTCCGGCCGCGCTCGCCCTCTTTGGCTAATTTCGTGAGATGCGGGACCACTACGGTGAGCAACTGGAGAATAATCGACGCGCTGATATACGGCATAATGCCCAGCGCTAAGATCGTCAATCGTGAAAGCGATCCGCCTGAAAAAATATCTAAAAATCCGAGTAGCGCGCCACCTTCCTTTTGCAGAAATTCTGAGAGGGCTTCACCATTGATTCCAGGCGTAGGAATATGCGCCCCGATCCGATACACCACCAGCATCCCCATGGTAAAGAGTATGCGGGTACGTAACTCGGGAATTTTAAGAATATTCTGAAAACTGGTCAGGAGTCTCTCAAACACCGGGAATGACCTCGACTCTCCCTCCAGCTGCTTGAATCTTTGCCTCTGCAGACTTACTAAACTTGTGCGCCTGCACCACAATCGCCTTCGTAAGATCTCCGTTTCCTAGAACCTTGATCGGCAATGACTTCCGCTTGACCAAGCCGGCATCGACCAATGCTTGCGGTGTGATGGTACCGGAGACCATCATGTCACCCAAACTCTTCAGGTTGACAATCGAGTATTCTTTGCGAAATACATTGGTAAATCCATGCTTCGGCACTCGACGAATAAGAGACATCTGGCCACCTTCAAACCCTCCGGCCTGGCGGCTTCGACCTCCGGATCTGGCCAACAAACCCTTATGCCCTTTCCCCGACGTTTTCCCATGGCCGGAACCTGGACCACGGCCAATCCGCTTTCGTTTCTTTCTGGATCCTTTTGCAGGACCAAGCTCATGTAAGTTCATTGTGGCTGCACTTCCAATAGATATCCGACTTTTCCAATCATCCCTCTGACTTGTGGAGTATTGGGACGAGTCACCCTCTGCCTGATCTTCCTCAAGCCAAGGCCACTCAACACAAGCCGATGTTTCTGCGGTGTGCCAATTGGGCTTCGCCGTAAGGTGATCACAAACTCCTTTGGGGTAGCCATAGTGCTTTGCACTGTAGACATTAGACTCTCACCCTATTCTGTACCTCATCTACCTGGGTACGGCGCATATGAAGAGCATCTTCAGCATTACGGAGCTGACAAAGGCCGTTGAGCGTGGCACGAACCGTATTAAATGGATTTCCACGGCCGAGAGTCTTCGCAATGATGTTATGGACGCCGGCAACTTCCACCACCGCACGGACAGCGCCTCCGGCAATAATTCCTGCGCCCTTCTTTGCGGGCTTGAGAAGGACATGTTCGGCGCCGAACAGCCCATGGACCTCGTGCGCAATTGTCCCGGATGTGAGGGAAACGTGCACCAGGTTTTTCTTGGCCTGCTCGACCGCCTTCGAGATTGCGACGGGCACTTCGGCAGCTTTCCCTTTCCCAATCCCAACCCATCCCTGTCCATCGCCGACCACAACTAAGGCGCAGAAATTAAAGCGTTTTCCGCCCTTTACGACTTTCGCGACTCGGTTGATAAACACAACCTTGTCTTTCAGGCTTAGTTCGTCTGGATTAACTCGCACCTATCATCTCTCCTCTTTGTTCCCCTCGCCCTCATACCACAACGGAAGCGAGGTCTGACTCAGAACTGCAACCCGCCTTCACGTGATGCCTCAGCCAACGCTTTGACTCGCCCATGATACATCCGACCACCACGATCAAATACCACGGCTTGCACTTTGGCGACCTTAGCCCGTTCGGCCAACAACTTTCCGACAGCCTTTGCGCCATCAATGCTACCGGTAGATTTCACCGATGTGCGCAGAGACTTATCCAGGGAGGATGCGGCCACCAACGTCGCCCCTTTGAGATCATCAACAATCTGCGCGTAGATATGAGAGCGACTGCGAAATACATTAAGCCGTGGACGCTCCGCAGTTCCAAAGACACGATTTCGCACCCGTTGCTTCCGCCTGGTTAACTGACTGGCTTTATCGGCAATATTCATGCATCACCCTACTTCCCGGTCTTTCCGGCTTTCTTGCGCAACACTTCCCCGGCATAACGAACGCCTTTTTGCTTATAGACGTCCGGAGGCTTGATGGATCGTAAATTCGCCGCAACCTGACCCACCAATCGTTTGTCAGCGCCCTTCACATTAATCAGCGTTTGCTTGTCCACCTTCACGTCGATTCCAACGGGGATTGGGTAAATAACTGGATTGATATAGCCTAAACTAAAACTCATGGTTCGACCCTGTACTGCAACCTTATATCCAACCCCAGTGATTTCCAAGTTACGCTCATACCCCTTTGTCACACCGTGAACAATGTTACTCAGCTCTGCGCGAGTCAACCCATGCATGGCGCGGACCTGACGGTCCTCATTCGATCGGTTCACCACAAGCTGTCCGCCTGCAATTGAAACCCCCAGGCCAGAAGACAACGACCAATCGATCTTCCCGAGCGGCCCCTTTACAGATACGATAGACCCCGCAACTTTGACATCCACTCCCGATGGAATTTCAATCGGTTTCTTTCCTATACGCGACATCGACGCCTCATTCCTCTAGACAACCGCCGCAATGACCGCCCAGCCTGTTCTTCTCATTACCATACGGCGCACAACACTTCCCCGCCCAGTCCTGCACGGCGAGAGTCCTGATCTGTCATCAGCCCTTTCGAGGTCGACAAAATCGCCATCCCGATGCCGTTCTTGACCCGTGGAATGTTTTGATCCCTACATAGACACGACGACCAGGCTTGCTCACCCGCTGCATACCTGTCACCATAGGTTGCCCCTCTACGACATAGCGCAGTTGCACTTTCAGTACAGGGTGTCCGTCCTCGACCTCAGCTTGAACGCCTTGAATATAACCTTGGTTTTGGAGAATTCGAAGGATCTCACGTTTGAGACGAGAGGCAGGAACGCTGACAGTGTCGTGCCGCCGCCGAAGTCCGTTTTGCAATCGTACTAACAGGTCGCTAATGGGATCTGTAACCATACTAACCCTTTCACCAACATTCGCCGAATAATCTGATGATCATCATCAGCCCGGTGGCGCGAAAAATGGATGCCCTACCAACTCGACTTCCGAACCCCAGGGATCTCACCCTTCAGGCTCAGCAACCGAAAGCAAATTCTGCACATGCGAAACCGACGCAAGAACCCTCTCACCCGCCCGCAAATCTCACATCGGTGATAGTCCCTGACCGGAAACTTTGCCTTGATGGCTGATTTATTTCTTAGCGCTAATCTCGACACTAGCAACTCCTTCGCTAGACATTACGCTCCGAAATGGCATGCCTAAATGCTTTAACAGTGCGCGTCCTTCATCGTTGGTCCTCGCGGTCGTGACAATCGTAATGTCCATTCCATGGATCGAGGCAACTTCGTCGTATTTAATCTCCGGAAAAATCAATTGCTCTTTAAGACCAAGCGTGTAATTGCCTCGACCATCGAACGACTTTGGCGAAACGCCCCTAAAGTCACGAATCCGTGGTAGCGACAATGTCACAAGTCGATCAAAGAACTCCCACATTCTGCGGCTCCGCAACGTGACCTTCGTACCGATCGGCATGCCTTGTCGCAGCTTGAAGGAGGCAATAGCCTTCTTCGCCTTTGTGATCAGAGGCTTTTGTCCTGTAATTGCCCCCAGCTCCCCGGCGGCGCTTTCTAGCAGCTTCACGTTCTGAATCGCTTCACCCATACCTACGTTCAGCACGATCCGTTCAAGCTTTGGAACCTGCATGATGTTTTTGTAGCCAAACTCTTTCATGAGCGCAGGAACGACCCTCTGCAGATAGGTATCGCGCATCCGCGGAGCGAACTTCGACTCATCACTACCTTGATCAACTGCCTGAGGTGCCGACGACCCCTCTTTTTTCTTGGGTACACGGCGCTCTGACGATTTACCACCTTTTCCTGATTCAATCTTCGCCATCCGGCGTCCTCACTCCTACTCGACTGAGTCGTTCGATTTTTTACTGAACCGGACCCGCCGGCCACCATCAAGCATGCGCACCCCAAGCCGGGTCGGCTTCTGCGTCACAGGACACAGATACATAACATTCGAGACGGCAAAAGGGGCTTCTCGTTCGAGAATACCGCCTTGCTTGACCTTCTGATTCGGTTTGGTGTGGCGCTTGATCATATTCACCTTTTCGACCACGACCTTCCCCGCTCCAGAATCAACCGAAAGCACTTTCCCAGATTTACCACGATCACGTCCGGCAATCACAACCACAACATCGCCCTTACGAATTCGATTCTTTTTCAACTCCTGCTTACTCATCTCGCCGTCTCCATCCCCGCTACAGCACTTCCGGAGCAAGGGAAATAATCTTCATGAATTTTTTCCACCGCAGTTCGCGCGCGATTGGTCCGAAGATACGAGTTCCAACCGGGTCACCATCCTTATTGATCAAGACACAGGCATTCCGGTCAAACTTGATATAGGAACCATCCTCCCGGCGCACTTCCTTGGTTGTTCGCACAACCACGGCTCGGCTCACATCACCCTTCTTGACTGTAGCTGCAGGAATCGCCTCCTTGACCGCGACAACAACAATGTCTCCAAGAGAAGCGTACCGACGCCTGGTTCCCCCAAGCACATGAAAACACATGGCCTGCTTGGCGCCCGAGTTATCGGCCACATCCATGTAGGTATAGCTTTGAATCATAATTCGAGTCTTCCCTCTATCCCTTACCCAATGACAACCTATTCATTGCGTCCCTTATCCACAACTTCAATCACTCGCATATGCTTGTCCTTACTAATCGGTCTTGTTTCAACCATGCGCACACGGTCGCCGATCTTGCAGGCGTTGTCCTCATCATGGGCCTTGAATTTGGTGACACGACGAAGCACCTTCCGATAGAGTGGGTGAATAACCGAGCGCTCGATTTCGACAACCACGGTCTTATTCATCTTATTACTGACCACACGTCCAACCCACTCACGCCGTTTATTTTCTGATTCGCCCATCCTCAAGCCCCTTTCGCCGTAGTGGAAGTTGGACCAGCCTGTACCAGCTCGTGCTGAAGCGTCTTAATCCTGGCAATGGACCGCTTCGTTTTACGAACTTGCATAGGGTTTTCCAGCCTCCCTGTTCCCAGTTGGAACCGAAGATTGAAAAGTTCTTGCGTGAGCTGCTGCCCCTTCTCCGCCAACTCAGGCTCTGTAAGCTGGCGTAACTCCTTCAAGTCCATGAAAATGCTCTCCTTGCCCCTGCGTCTGGTTCAATGAATGCTAAAACTCACCACGGATCACACACTTAGTGGCAATGGGTAACTTATGCGACGCTAAACGGAATGCCTCTTTAGCAACTTCTGGCGTCACACCATCCATTTCATAGAGGATACGGCCAGGCTTAACCACAGCGACCCAGTACTCCGGGTTGCCCTTTCCCTTACCCATTCTCGTCTCAGCCGGTTTCTTGGTAATCGGTTTATCAGGAAAAATTCTCGTCCACACCTGACCACCGCGCTTCACGCATCGAGTGATCGCGATGCGAGCTGCCTCGATTTGCCTGCTGGTAATCCAGCCTGGCTCAAGCGCCTTGAGACCAAACTCTCCAAGGGTAATCTGACCGCCACGATAGGCCTTACCGGTCATACGCCCCTTCATCATTTTACGGAATTTTACTTTCTTTGGTGCTAACACAATACCCTCTTCAGTTACCCAAGCCTACGGTCAAAGGCTGATTCTTTATTGATGGGTTGCAATGGAAGTACTTCGCCTTTATAAATCCATGTCTTAATTCCAATTTGCCCCATCGTTGTGTGAGCTTCGGCAAACCCGTAATCGATGTCTGCCCTGAGAGTATGGAGAGGGACACGGCCTTCGCGATACCACTCTGATCGGGCAATCTCTGCTCCACCAAGACGCCCCCCAACCATAATCTTGATACCTTGAGCACCAAGACGCAGTGCGGACTGCACGCTTCGCTTCATCGCCCGGCGAAATGCAACACGCTTTTCCAACTGAGTTGCGACGTTTTCACACACTAACTGGGCATCCAGTTCCGGCTTCTTAATTTCCTTCACCGTAATATAGACCTGACCGGAATACGTCTTCTCCAACTCCGCCTTGAGCTTATCGACTTCAGCCCCCTTGCGACCGATAATGATACCAGGCCGTGCGGTGTGAATAATTACGCGTGTCTGGTCTCCCGATCTCTCGATTTCAACCTTGGCTACACCAGCGTGAAAGAGACGCTGCTTGACCATCTTGCGAATCTTAATATCCTGATGGAGGAGCTTCGCATAGTCTTTACTGGCATACCATCGAGAAGACCACGTCACGTTGTATCCTAGCCGATATCCGATCGGATGTGTCTTATGCCCCATAACTTCTTATGCCTCACTCAGACGAGAAATGAATCCGTTCCGTTAGCCGCCTCTACCTACTTCTTTTCCTTCATGCTCGCAGCCGACACCACAACCGTAATATGGCTCATACGCTTTTGAATCGCATTGGCACGCCCCTGCGATCGAGCCCGAAACCGCTTCAATGTCGGCCCGCAATCAACGAATGCCTTCGACACCACCATCGATTCACTGTCGCCCATTTCCTTTTGCTCTGCATTAGCCACAGCGGACCGCAAAATCTTTTCGACCACCTTCGAAGCATGACGCGGCAAATTTCTGAGCATTGCCAACGCCATTGGTACTTGCTGCCCACGGATCAAGTCGACCACCGGGCGCGCTTTTCTCGGAGAGACACGTACAAACCTTAGAACTGCTTGTGCTTCAGCCATAACCTTCCCATCCAATCGAATGTGCCGAAACCGCGGCCCGTCACTTACTTAAGGGCGACTGACTTCTCTGTCCTGGCATGCCCATGCCCCTTAAAGAATCTGGTCGGAGCAAACTCGCCCAACTTATGCCCGACCATGTTTTCCGTCACAAAGACCGGTATGAACTTTTTTCCGTTATGAACTGCGAACGTATGTCCGATCATATCTGGAATAACAGTGGACCGCCGCGACCAGGTTTTAATGATCTTTCGATCCTTATTCTGATTCATCCGCTCAACTTTTTGCAGCAGATGGTCGTCAACAAATGCGCCTTTACTTACTGACCTCGGCATCGCGTACTCCTACTTGCGGCGGGAAATAATGAACTTGTCCGTTGCTTTGTTGTTCCGGGTCTTGTAACCCTTGGTCGGTAACCCCCATGGTGAAACCGGATGAGGATTTCCCTGTCCAGACTTTCCTTCACCTCCGCCATGCGGATGGTCGACCGGATTCATCACAACACCACGAACATTCGGGCGTCGGCCCAACCAACGAACCCGGCCCGCTTTCCCTACATTAATATTCTCATGATCCGTATTGCCAACCTGTCCTACGGTGGCCATGCAGGTTGAAAGGATTCTGCGCATTTCACCGGATCTGAGCCGCACCTGCACATAGTCGCCATCACGTCCCATCACCTGAGCCGCACCACCCGCACTACGAATCAGCTGTCCGCCTTTTCCAGGCTTCAACTCCACATTATGAATAGTTGTTCCCAACGGCATGCTGGATAAGGGCAGCGCATTCCCCGTACGAACTTCAGAACCCACACCTGACTGCACAACATGTCCTACTTGCAAGCCAACCGGGGCCAGAATATAACGTTTCTCACCATCCTTGTAATGCACCAAGGCAATTCTGGCTGACCGATTAGGGTCATATTCGAGCGCAGCAATGGTCCCTGGAATTCCGGTTTTATCACGCCGGAAATCGATTTTCCGATAGAGCCGCTTATGTCCGCCTCCACGAAAACGTACAGTCGTCCGCCCATCATTGTTCCGAGCGCCGGTACTGCGTCGGAATGACGTGAGTGATTTCTCCGGCCTCTTCTTTGACAGTTCTTCGGTCGTCACTGCGGTCATCCCGCGACGTCCCGGGGTTCTCGGCTTGTATACTCTGATTCCCATACTACAGTCGTCCTTCCAGCACACCGAGGTCAGCCTGGTGCAATGTCTACTACGCGCTCTCGTACAGCTCTAACTTTTCGCCTTGCTTAAGCTTGACGAAGGCCTTTTTCCAATCCGATCGTTTCCCGGAGAAACGCCCAAGACGCTTCACCTTCCCACGAACATTCATCACATTCACGCGCTCAACTTTTACCTTCAACAACGTCTCGACAGCTTGCTTAATCTGAAGACGATTCGAATCGGGGTGAACAAGAAAGCCTACCGTATTGCTGCTTTCCCTCATCGCCGTAATTTTCTCTGTCAACAAGGGCTGCAATAGAATCTTATGGAGGCCCACCTTCATGACCAGACCTCTTTCACCCGCGTCAACTCACGCTCAAGAATCAGGATCAATTCAGCTCGCACAATGTCATACACATTTAATCCTTCAGGCCCCACCACACACACATTAGGAAGATTCGCTGCAGCTTGAGTCAACCCGGCATGTCCGGCACCTGCCACAATCAAGGCATATGTGTCGGCCCCCAACTTAGTCAACGCTTGTGCCAACAGTTTCGTCTTGGGTTGTTCCAACGACAGATTCGACACAATCACCACCTGCCCATCAGCCAACTTTGCAGACAACGCGCTCTGGAGCGCTGCACGGTACTTCTTTTTTGGCATGCTGTATGAGTAATCACGTGGCTTCGGTCCAAACACCGATCCGCCATGCCGCCATACCGGCGAACGAATCGACCCTGCCCGAGCCCGCCCAGTATGTTTCTGCTTCCATGGCTTTTTCCCAGACCCTGCCACTTCTCCTCGTCGCAATGTCGACGCCGTGCCCTGACGTTCACAGGCACGTTGCATCACTACCGCTTCATGCACTAAGGCGGAGTGTGGTTTACAGCCGAATATTTCCTCGGGAAGATCGACAGAACCAACTTTTTGCTTTTTTAAATCAACGACATCAACCGTGGGCATGCCCCTTTACCCCTTCTTCGACTTTCTCACCATGATCAGTCCGTTTGCCGCACCAGGGATTGCCCCTCGAACGAACAGCAAATTCTCATCAGGTCTTGATTCAATCACTTTCAATCGCTGGGCCGTAATTTGTTTCGCCCCCATATGTCCAGGCAATGTCTTCCCTTTCCAGACACGAGAAGGATAGGAGCTGGCTCCCATCGAACCGGGATGACGATGAAACATAGATCCGTGAGACTCAGGGCCGCCGGCATAATGATGCCGCTTCACCACCCCCTGAAATCCCTTTCCCTTCGAAATACCAGTAACATCAACCCAGTCACCTTTTTTGAAAATATCGACTTTGACGGACTGTCCTACGGTCACCTCGCCGGTTTTTTTAAACTCTCTCAGTACACGAGTGGCTGGAGCCTCTGTTTTCTTCAGATGCCCCAACTCGGCCTTGGACAGCTTACGCTCTTTCACCTCACCAAAAGACAACTGGACAGATTCATAGCCATCACGCTCTTTTGTCTTGATTGTAACCACACGGCAAGGGCCCGCCTCAATAACGGTCACAGGCGTAAACCGCGTCTCGTCAAATATCTGGGTCATCCCCAGTTTTTTACCCAATAACCCATTCGTCATGCGTAATGTCCCTTGTCAGGCATCGACCCTTAAAGCTTAATTTCAACATCCACGCCGGCGGCCAAGTTCAACTTCATCAGGGAATCCATGGTCTCAGGCGTTGCGTCCATGATGTCCATCAAACGCTTATGCGTTCTGATTTCGAACTGCTCGCGAGCTTTCTTATCTGCATGTGTCGCACTCTGTACTGTAAACTTCTCAATGCGAGTGGGAAGTGGAATGGGACCTACAATTTTTGCTCCACTCCGGCGAACAGTCTCCACAATTTCTGCCACAGACTGGTCTAAGACACGGTAATCAAACCCGCGCAACCGAATCCTGATTCTTTGTTCAACCTTAACCATGCAATCCTCTATTCATTCAACCAATCGCTATGCCAGAATTTCGGTGACGACGCCGGAGCCGACCGTCTTGCCCCCCTCGCGCACCGCAAACCGCAACCCCTGATCCATCGCGATCGGGCTGATCAACTCGCCCGTCACACTCACATTGTCCCCCGGCATCACCATCTCCACCCCCGGATTCAACGTCATCACCCCCGTCACATCCGTCGTCCGGAAGTAGAACTGCGGCCGGTACCCGTTGAAGAACGGCGTATGCCGCCCCCCCTCCTCTTTCGCCAACACATAGATCTCGGCCTTGAACTTCGTATGCGGTGTGATACTCTTCGGCTTCGAGAGCACCATCCCCCGCTCCACATCTTCCTTCTTCGTCCCGCGCAGCAGCACCCCCACGTTGTCCCCCGCCTGCCCCTCATCGAGCACCTTGCGGAACATCTCAACCCCGGTCACAATCGTGGCCTGGTTCGGGCGCAAGCCCACGATCTCGATTTCGTCGCCCACCTTGACAATCCCCCGCTCGATCCGTCCTGTCACCACCGTGCCCCGTCCGCTAATGGTAAACACATCTTCGATCGGCATGAGAAACGGTTTGTCGATGGGGCGTTGCGGCGTCGGAATATAGGTATCGACCGCCTCGAGCAGCGCCAGGATCGACGGCACCCCCAGCGGCCCCTGATCCCCCTCCATCGCCTTCAAGGCAGACCCATGAATAATGGGCGTCTTGTCGCCAGGAAACCCGTACTTGGTCAACAGCTCGCGCACTTCGAGTTCGACCAGCTCTAAGAGCTCCTTGTCGTCGATCTTATCCGCCTTATTCAGAAACACCACGATGTAGGGCACCCCCACCTGCCGGGCCAAGAGAATATGCTCGCGGGTCTGCGGCATGGGGCCGTCGGCGGCGCTGACCACCAGGATCGCGCCGTCCATCTGCGCCGCTCCGGTAATCATGTTCTTGACGTAATCCGCGTGCCCCGGGCAATCCACGTGGGCATAGTGCCGATTCGCGGTTTCGTACTCCACGTGACTGATCGCAATGGTCATAATCTTGGTGGCATCGCGCCGCCCCTGGCTCTCACTGGCTTTGGCCACTTCGTCATAGGAGATGAACTTCGCCATCCCCTTATCCGCGCTCACTTTCGTCAACGCCGCCGTCAACGTCGTCTTCCCGTGGTCCACGTGCCCAATCGTCCCAATATTCACGTGCGGCTTCCGCCGCTCATATTTCGCCTTCGCCATACCTCGCTCCCTTCCGTCCTCACTCAAAAATCGATGCGACTACTCACCCCGATACTTGGCAATGATGGCCTCTGAAATCTGCCTGGGCACCGGATCATATCGGTCGAATTCCATGCTATAGGTGGCACGGCCCTGAGTTCGAGAGCGAAGATCGGTTGCATACCCGAACATTTCACTGAGTGGCACCGATGCATCGATGACTTGCGCAGCCGCCCGCGCCTTCATGCCCTGAATCTTGCCACGGCGACCGTTCAAATTACCGATCACATCACCCATAAAATCCTGAGGAACCACAACCTCCACCTTCATGATCGGCTCAAGCAAGACAGGATCAGCTTTCTTGCAGGCATCGACGAATGCCATCGAGCCGGCGATTTTAAATGCCATTTCATTGGAGTCGACGTCATGAAACGACCCATCGATCACCATGACCCGAACATCGCGAAGCGGATACCCCGCGATGACGCCAGAATCAAGCCGCTCCTTCACACCCTTTTCGATCGCCGGGATAAATTCTCGCGGAATAGAGCCGCCGACGGTTTTATTGATGAACTCTAAGCCCTTGCCTGATTCGGCAGGCTCGACCGTCAACACGACATGTCCATACTGGCCGCGGCCACCGGTCTGCTTAATGTATTTCGCCTCAGCTTCAGCCTTCTTGCGAATCGTTTCTCGAAAGGCCACCTCCGGCTTTCCGACATTGGCCTCCACCTTAAATTCACGCAGCATGCGATCAACGATGATTTCCAGATGCAGCTCCCCCATCCCAGCAATGATGGTCTGCGCGGTCTCTTCATCCGTCTTCACCCGGAACGATGGATCCTCCTGCGCTAACTTCTGCAAAGCAAACCCCATCTTCTCTTGATCTTGTTTGGTTTTTGGCTCAATCGCCATTGCAATGACCGGCTCAGGAAACTTCATCACTTCGAGCAAAACCGGCTGCTTTTCATCTGCTAGCGTGTCTCCCGTCGTTGCCCCTTTTAGTCCGACGGCCGCAACAATGTCACCCGCGTAGGCCACATCGATATCTTCCCGCTTGTTTGCATGCATCTTCAGGAGACGTCCGACGCGATCCCTCGTCCCCTTCGTGACATTCGAGACAGACGTTCCTGTTTTCAGGGTACCCGAATAAACCCGCAAAAAAGTGAGCTGACCCGCAAACGGATCTGTCATAATCTTGAAGGCTAAGGCTGCGAACGGCTCACTATCTGATGGACGTCGCTTCACTTCCTGTTCGGTATTCGGATCAATCCCGGTCACTGATTCAACATCAAGTGGCGACGGAAGGAAATCCACAACTCCATCCAACAACTGCTGGACACCCTTATTTTTGAAAGCCGACCCGCATAAAATAGGAGTCATCTTCATCGAAATCACGCCAGCTCGAATAGCTCTGCGGACTTCCTCTTCCGTCAAGGGTTGGCCATTGAGATACTTGTCCATGGCTTGCTCGTCAAACTCAGCAACTGCATCCAGCATCTTATCTCGGTATTCTTTGGCTCGGTCTAGTAGATCGGCAGGAATATCCTTGACGATGTACTTAGCACCGAGCGTCTCATCGTCATATACATAGGCCTTCATGGTCACGAGATCGATCGACCCTTTGTACTCAGACTCTCGACCGATAGGGATTTGGATCGGAACAGGATTCGCCCCCAACCGATCGATCATCGTCTGAACGCTGGCATAAAAATCTGCGCCGATTCGGTCCATTTTGTTCATGAACGCGATCCTCGGCACATTATATTTATCCGCCTGCCGCCAGACTGTCTCAGATTGAGGCTCAACCCCCTGCACGGAGTCAAACACCGCCACAGCTCCATCGAGCACCCGAAGCGACCGCTCGACTTCAATCGTAAAATCAACGTGCCCCGGGGTATCGATAATATTGATGCGATGGTCGCGCCAGAAACAGGTCGTCGCAGCGGCCGTAATTGTAATGCCGCGCTCCCGCTCCTGCTCCATCCAATCCATTGTCGCCGCACCTTCATGGACCTCACCCATCTTGTGTGAGATCCCGGTGTAGAAGAGGATGCGCTCGGTGGTTGTCGTCTTACCAGCATCAATGTGAGCCATGATGCCGATGTTCCGAGTTAGCTCTAATGGTGATTGACGCGCCACGTACTTCCCCTAAAAATATAGATGCCGCAACCAGGGCCGGTGAGACGCTGCGACTTACTAATCAACCGAGTCGCAGCACGGCCCAGCTGCAGCACAGAACGACGCTACCAGCGATAGTGCGCGAATGCCTTATTGGCTTCCGCCATTCGATGCACGTCTTCCCGCTTCTTAACCGCCGCCCCCGTATTGTTCGAGGCATCCAGCAACTCAGCCGCGAGCTTCTCTCGCATACTCTTACCGCCGCGAGTCCGCGAATACTCCGCCAGCCATCGAAGCGCCAGCGACATCCGGCGAGCCGGACGAATTTCTACCGGCACCTGATACGAAGCACCGCCCACTCGACGGGACTTCACCTCAACAACCGGCTTCACATTATCAATCGCTGACCGAAATACCTTTAGTGGATCGTTACCAGTTTTCTCCTGAATCACATCAAACGCTCCGTAGCAAATACGCTCGGCCGTGCTCTTCTTTCCACCCGACATCAAAATATTCAAAAACTTCCCGACGAGCTTATCGCGATATCGCACATCAGGGAGAGGGTCACGGTGATCTAAAAATCTAGTCCTTGGCATGTGTCATTCACTCTCTCGTTACCAACGGTGATTCACGCTTACTTCGGCCGCTTCGCTCCATACTTCGAACGACTCTGTTTTCGATCCGCCACACCAACGGCATCAAGCGCCCCTCTGACGATGTGATAACGCACACCCGGCAAGTCCTTTACACGACCGCCGCGCACAAGCACAATGGAGTGCTCCTGGAGGTTGTGCCCGACACCCGGGATGTATGTCGTCACTTCCATCCCGTTCGTTAACCGAACACGTGCAACTTTACGCAATGCCGAGTTGGGCTTCTTCGGCGTTGACGTATACACACGAAGACACACCCCGCGCTTCTGCGGACAAGATTTGAGCGCAGGGCTTTTTGTTTTCGCGTGCGCCAGCTTGCGGCCTTTTCTGACTAACTGATTAATTGTCGGCATTAGTACATCACTCTCATCTTCTGCACAGTTTAACTATTGTACTCATTTGTTCTAGTGCAAAGCCGGTGGATTGTAATGAGCATTGATCCCGGTGTCAAGCCTTCTTAATCACCGGATGATGCGCAATATCAGTGCGCAGACTCTCCTGATCCTGTCGCCACACCTTCATGTGCCAGCGCCGGAGCATCACTTTGGCTCACAATCACCGGATCAGGCTTGGGACTAATGACAAAGGTGTCCCGATATTCTTCGAACCCGGTTCCAGCTGGAATCAAACGACCAACGATGACGTTTTCTTTCAGACCTAATAGATTATCAACACGCCCGTTGATGGCAGCCTCAGTCAACACGCGGGTCGTCTCCTGGAATGAGGCCGCTGAAATAAAGCTATCGGTGGTCAACGCTGCCTTGGTAATACCCAACAATACCGGCTTCCCAAGACCCGGTTGCCCACCCTTCGCCAACACTCGCCCATTCTCTTCGTCAAATACCATCTTACTGACCTGACTCCCGGGCAAGAATTCCGTATCGCCAGGATCTTCAATCCTGACCTTACGCAACATCTGACGCACAATGATCTCAATGTGCTTGTCATTGATGGTCACACCTTGCAACCGATAGACATCCTGCACTTCATCGACGAGATACTTTTGCAACTCGTTTGGACCCAGAACATCAAGAATATCGTGCGGATTAGCCGATCCATCCATCAATGGCTCACCAGCCCGAACCCAGTCACCCTCATGCACGTTGACATGTTTACCCTTAGGTATAAAGTATTCCTTGACATCACCCATCTTATTATTGACCAATACTTTCCGCATGCCCTTCACGAAACCATCGTACGACACTTCGCCATCGATCTCGCTGATGACGGCCGTCTCCTTCGGTTTTCTGGCTTCGAATAACTCCGCCACGCGAGGCAGACCGCCTGTAATATCTTTTGTCTTGGTTGTCTCTCGTGGAATCTTGGCCAACACATCGCCAGGTGTGACCACTGCGCCTTTCTCGACAAAGATATGCGCCCCAACCGGGAGCAGATAGCGAGCCACGTTTGCCGCCGCGGCAACCTTGGCGGTCTTTCCACCCTCATCCTTGATCGACACGCGCGGACGCAACGTTGCGCCACTATGCTCAACGATGACCTTGCGGGAGAGGCCAGTCACTTCATCGAACTCTTCCTTCATCGAGACGCCTTCAATGATATCTCCATACGCCACCTTACCTCCGACTTCGGTGAGAATGGTCAGTGAGTATGGATCCCATTCGACCAATTTCTGGCCCAGCGCGATACGACCACCGTTTTTCACCTTGATCTTGGCGCCATAGACGACTCCATACTTCTCACGCTCACGCCCTGTCTCATCGACAATGGCAATCTTGGCATTTCGATTCATGACCACCCAGTCACCCTCTTTATTTTGAACGGCAATTCCGGGGTTAGGGAAGTCGGCATTTTTCTTGGCATCGAAGCTCATGAACTTAATGGTGCCGGCATGCTTGGCTTCGGTGACTGTCTGCTCAACCACTTTGCTCGCCGTTCCCCCGATGTGGAAGGTCCGCATGGTCAGCTGTGTTCCCGGCTCACCGATCGACTGTGCCGCAATGACACCGACAGGTTCGCCCTTTTCGACCAACCGTCCTCGTGCCAAATCGCGTCCATAGCAGGACCGACAAACTCCACGGCGGGATTGACAGGTCAGCACTGAGCGGATCTTGACGTGGTCGACCGCTGCTTCCACAATCGCCTTGGTCCGATCCTCATCAATCTCCTCATTGAACGACACAATGATCTCACCTGTGACCGGATCGCGAATATCCTCTGCAGCTAACCGTCCCAACACTCGCTCTTCTATCGGCTGAATAATTTCTCCACCCTCGACCAATGCACTGACAATGATGCCATCGGTGGTACCGCAGTCGATTTCGTTGATAATGACATCCTGCGCGATATCGACCAAACGACGCGTGAGGTAACCGGAGTTGGCCGTCTTCAACGCTGTATCGGCCAATCCCTTACGGGCTCCGTGCGTTGAAATGAAGTACTGCAACACGGTCAACCCTTCACGGAAGTTGGCGGTAATCGGCGTCTCAATGATTTCGCCGGACGGCTTCGCCATCAAACCACGCATACCACCCAATTGACGAATCTGCTGCGAACTGCCTCGGGCCCCGGAATCCGCCATCATAAAGATCGGGTTGAACGCCTCGGCCTTGTTCGGATCGCCACCCGCGCCCAACTCTCTCATCATTTCATTCGCAATCTGCTCAGTCACATGCGCCCAGATGTCGATCACCTTGTTATAACGTTCGCCGTTCGTGATCAACCCCTCTGCATACTGCCGTTCGATCTCTGTGACCTCTTGCTGGGCCCTCCCCAGCAATTCCTGCTTCTTGGTCGGAATATGCATATTATCGATACAGATCGAGATACCGGCTCGCGTGGCATACTCAAACCCCGTGTCCTTGACCTTATCAAGGAACGTGACGGTCTCACGATGACCGCATTGGCGATACACCGCATCAATGAGCTTGGTCATTTCCTTCTTGGTCATCAGCTTATTCGCATTGGCAAACGGCAATCCTGGAGGGAGCACGTCCGACAAAATGACTCTCCCGACGGTGGTTTGAACGAGGCTTCCCTCGATTCGCACCTTGATTCGCGCGTGCACGTCCAATTCTCGCGAATCGAATGCTATGCGTACTTCTTCCGGTGAACCGAATACTTTTCCCTCTCCCTTGCATCCTGCACGCTCTTTAGTCAGCCAATAGCAACCAAGCACCATGTCTTGAGACGGCACCGCAATCGGTTTGCCGTTGGCGGGTGAGAGAATATTATTGATCGACATCAACAGTACGCGCGCCTCAACCTGCGCTTCGACCGACAGCGGCACATGGACGGCCATCTGATCACCGTCGAAGTCGGCATTGAACGCGGCACAGACAAGCGGATGCAACCTGATCGCCTTGCCTTCGACCAACACGGGATCGAACGCCTGAATTCCAAGACGGTGCAACGTCGGGGCACGGTTCAGCAGAACAGGATGCTCGCGAATCACTTCATCGAGCACATCCCACACTTCCGGCCGTTCCTTCTCAACCAAACGCTTGGCACTCTTGATGGTGGTCGCCGCACCACGCTCCTCCAGCTTGTGAAAAATAAAGGGCTTGAAGAGTTCGAGCGCCATCTTCTTGGGTAGTCCACATTGATGCAACCGGAGCTCCGGCCCCACGACAATGACGGTTCGACCGGAATAATCGACCCGCTTACCGAGCAGGTTTTGACGGAAGCGTCCCTGCTTTCCCTTCAGCATATCGCTCAACGACTTGAGCGGCCGCTTGTTGGGTCCACGAATTGCGCGACCACGACGGCCGTTGTCGAAAAGCGCATCGACCGCTTCCTGCAACATCCGCATTTCATTTCGAATAATCACGCCGGGCGCCTTCAACTCGATCAATCGCTTCAGGCGATTATTCCGATTGATCACACGGCGGTACAGATCGTTCAAATCCGATGTCGCAAAACGCCCGCCGTCTAGGGGGACGAGCGGGCGCAACTCCGGTGGCAACACCGGTATGACATCCATGATCATCCACTCGGGCATATTTCCTGATTTGCGGAATGCCTCAATGACTTTCAGCTGTTTGGCATATTTCTTCTTGAGCGCTGCGGAGGCCGACGTCTTTGCCTTGGCCTTGATCTCATCCCACTTGGCATTGATGTCGATCTTGCGGAGCAGCTCCCGAATGGCATCGGCGCCGATACCGACTTTGTACGAACCTGGACCGTAGGAAGACTGGAGCGAACGAAGCTTTTCCTCCGAGACCAACTCCTTCTCCGTCAAATCCGTCGATCCTGGATCGACACACACATAGCTCTCGAAATAGAGAATCCGCTCCAACCCTTTGAGGCTCATATCCAGCAAGGTGCCGATCCGACTCGGCACACCCTTGAGAAACCAAATATGCGCAACAGGTGCCGCAAGCTCGATATGCCCCATGCGTTCTCGGCGGACTTTGGACTGAATAACCTCGACACCGCACTTGTCGCACACAATGCCGCGGTGCTTCATGCGCTTATACTTGCCGCAGTTGCATTCCCAGTCTTTGATCGGGCCGAAAATCTTTGCACAAAACAACCCGTCTTTTTCGGGCTTAAACGACCGGTAATTGATCGTCTCCGGCTTTTTCACTTCGCCATAGGACCACGAGCGAATTTTTTCTGGTGACGCGATCCGGATCCGCATCGAATCGAACGACACGGCATCGCGCGGCTTTTCGAACAATGTATAGACGCCTTCCAAGGTAGTGACCTCCTCTGATACCGACCACTATGGCCGGCACACAAATGGGTTAGTCTTGCGACTTGACCAGTTCGACGTCGAGTCCCAAACTCTGCAGCTCTTTGACTAACACGTTAAACGACTCAGGTAATCCAGGCTCCAGGAACGGCTCACCCTTGACGATGGCTTCATACATGCGCGACCGGCCTGGCACGTCGTCCGATTTTACCGTCAAGAATTCTTGCAGCGTCGACGCGGCCCCATAGGCCTGCAATGCCCACACTTCCATTTCTCCCAATCGCTGGCCGCCGAATTGAGCCTTGCCACCAAGCGGTTGCTGCGTGACGAGCGAGTAGGGACCGATCGACCGCGCGTGAATCTTGTCGTCGACCAAGTGGTGAAGCTTTAAGACGTACATATAGCCGACCGTGACGGGGCTTCCGAACATTTCCCCAGTTCGCCCGTCCATTAACACCGATTGCCCACTCGTCGGCAGATTTGCCTTCTTGAGCAGTTCCTTAATCTCCGTCTCTGACGCGCCATCGAACACCGGGCTCGCCACCTTAATCCCCAATGCCTTGGCAGCCCAACCCAAGTGAGTTTCGAGAATTTGACCGACGTTCATACGTGACGGCACCCCGAGCGGATTCAGCACAATTTCCACCGGCGTTCCATCGGGCAAACAGGGCATGTCTTCCTCGGGTAACACCCGAGAAACCACGCCTTTGTTTCCATGCCGCCCAGCCATCTTGTCGCCGACTTGAATCTTTCGCTTCATCGACACATAAACCTTCACCAGCTTAATGACCCCTGGTGGAAGCTCATCGCCCCGCTTTAAACGCCCAACCTTTTCGTCATACAGTGTCTGAAGAATTTCGATTTGCTCCTTCGCCCGTCGCTCGACGTCTTCCAGCTCTTTCTGTTCATCAGGGTCGCTCAAAATGATGTAGCGAACGGTCTCATCCGGCAACCGTTTGAGAATCTCTACGGTCAGCTTGCCCTTCTTCTTCAGAATGACATCGCCACTCTCCGGATCCATCAAATCACGGCCAACCACTTTTCCCAGCAGCAGCTTTCTAATCTTCTTCGTCTTTTCTTCGTCGATGATACGGAGCTCTTCGTGGTGATCACGCTGGAGCTTCATGGCATCGTCGCTTTCAATGCTCTTGGATCGTTCGTCCTTGTCGAGTCCCTTACGCGAGAAAATCTTCACATCAACGACAATGCCCTCGACGCCCGGCGGCACCGTCAGCGACGTATCCTTCACATCGCCCGCCTTTTCACCGAAGATGGCCCGCAACAGTTTCTCTTCCGGTGTCAGCTGCGTTTCGCCTTTTGGCGTCACTTTGCCGACCAGGATATTCCCAGGCTTCACCTCGGCCCCAATACGAATAATCCCGCTCTCGTCGAGATCACGCAGCGCTTCTTCTCCGACGTTCGGAATGTCGCGAGTAATGTCCTCTTTCCCCAACTTGGTATCGCGAGCCTCTACCTCGAATTCTTCAATGTGAATCGAGGTGAACGCATCCTCGCGCACGAGCTTTTCACTCAACAAAATGGCATCTTCGAAGTTATATCCACCCCAGGGCATGAAGGCGACGAGAATGTTCTTGCCCAATGCCAGTTCGCCGTGATCAATGGCGGGGCCGTCGGCTAAGACCTGTCCTACCTTCACAGGCTGCCCGAGCCGCACAACCGGCGTCTGCGTGATGGTTGTACTCTGATTCGATCGCTGGAACTTGATCAGATCGTACATATCTAAGCCGGCATCGTTCCTTTTCCGACCTTCTTTTGAATCTGCACGAACGACAATCCGTGTGGCATCCACGCTTTCCACCACACCGGCCCGCCGAGCCTGCACGACATAGCCCGAATCGCGCGCAACCACGGTTTCCATTCCCGTCCCGACTAAAGGAGCTTCCGACTTGAGCAACGGCACCGCCTGCCGCTGCATGTTCGATCCCATCAAGGCACGGTTGGCATCGTCGTGCTCCAAGAACGGCACCAGCGCCGTGGCCACGCTCACCACCTGCTTCGGCGACACGTCCATGTATTCAATTTTGTCCGCAGTAGCTGTCACGAAATCTCCAGCAGCTCGCGCCGAGATGTGTTCTGACACTAACCGCCCGGAGGCATCGACCTTCGAGTTCGCCTGCGCGATGATATATTTGTCCCCTTCGATTGCGGAAAGAAACTCGATGTCGTCAGTGACCCGCCCCTTTACCACTTTCCGATAGGGCGCTTCGATAAACCCGAACGTATTGATGCGCGCATAGGTCGCCAGCGACGTAATTAAGCCGATGTTCGGGCCTTCCGGCGTTTCGATCGGGCAAATACGGCTATAATGCGACGGGTGAACGTCGCGAACTTCGAACCCTGCCCGTTCTCTAGTCAACCCTCCAGGGCCAAGCGCCGAAAGGCGCCGCTTGTGGGTAATTTCTGCAAGTGGGTTCGTTTGGTCCATGAACTGAGACAACTGGCTGCTGCTGAAGAACTCTTTTACGGCAGCAACCACAGGCTTCGCATTGATCAAATCATGCGGCAGCACCGTTTCCATATCCAACAGATTCATTCGCTCTTTGATGCTACGCTCCATGCGAACCAGTCCAAGCCTGAATTGGTTCTCCAGTAACTCGCCGACCGAACGGACACGACGATTGCCCAAGTGATCGATATCGTCGATCTCTCCCTTGCCCAGCTTCAAATTCACAAGGTAACGGATCACCTCGACCATGTCCTGCGCCGTCAGTGTCCGCTGCTCAAGCGGTAGGTCGAGCCCCAGCTTCTTGTTCAACTTCAGCCGCCCGACCGGCGAAAGATCGTACCGCTTGGAGTTCATAAACAGATTGTCAAAGAGCGCCCGCGCCGTGTCGACTGAGGGCGTTTCTCCCGGTCGTAAGCGGCGATAAATCTCGACCATCGCCTCCTCTTTCGAGGCGGTCTTATCCATCTCGAGCGTATCCAGAATCACCGGAGTCGATGTGACCGTATCAAAATAGATCGCCTTAAATTCTTCGATATCGCTCTCAAGGAGGGCCTCAACGATTTCAGCCGTGAGCCGCTGATTTCGCTCAGCGATCATATTTTTCTTTGAATCCACCAGTTCCGTCAGGACCGCACGACCAATCAATTCGCTCGGCGCCAGGGGAATTTCCTTCACACCGGCCGCCTTCAGCTTCGCAATAAGCCCTTTCGTGAGCTTCGCGCCTTCCCGCACCAATGGTTCCTTGCCGCCCTTCTCCATAACTTCAGCCGAACAACGAAGACCATGGTGAATTTCCGGGTCGAGCTTTCGCAACATCTTGCCCTTGACGATCCGAATTTCTTCGACCGGGTAATACATCTTGAGCAAGTCGTCGCTTGAATACCCAAATGCCTTCAAAAGAATCGTCGTCGGCATTTTACGCCGACGGTCGATGCGCACGTAGAGAATGTCACGGGCGTCGAATTCGAAATCAAGCCACGATCCGCGATAGGGAATGATTCTGGCAGAATACAGCACCTTCCCGCTGGAATGCGTCCGGCCCTTATCGTGCGTAAAGGATGCGCCGGGAGACCGATGCAACTGGCTGACCACGACACGTTCCGTGCCGTTGACGATGAAGGTTCCCCGCTCCGTCATAAGCGGCAGCTCACCGACGTACACTTCTTGTTCTCGAACGTCGAGCACCTTTTTCTTGGAGCCCTTGTCTTCTTTATCGAATACGACCAACCGCACCCGAAGCTTGAGCGGAACGGCAAAGGTCATTCCCTGCTCAAGGCATTCCCGCTCATCGTATTTGGGGGTGCCGAGCGTATAGCTCGTAAACTCTAATACGGCTGTATTGTTGTAATCCGGAATCGGAAAGACGCTCGCCAAGGCCGCCTGAAGCCCATGATCCTTGCGACGTTCAGACTCAACCTCCCGCTGAAGAAATTCTTCATAGGAGTGCTTCTGGATCTCAATCAGATCAGGAATCTCGATACTACTGTGAATACGAGAGAAATCTTTCCGCTCGGTAAACTCTTGGAGAGTCGTTTCGGACATTCGCCGGTCCTCCACTACAATGGTCATATCTGAGCGCCCGCCTATAGCAGGCACACACAGATGCTAGAAACTGGTCGATTCGACGCTACTTGATCTCGACCTTTGCGCCACTTTCTTCGAGCTTCTTTTTCATGGTGTCGCATTCTTCCTTCGTGACACCAGTCTTCACGGGCTTTGGCGCGCCCTCGACCAGATCCTTCGCTTCCTTCAAGCCGAGACTGGTGAGTTCCCGGACAACCTTGATCACTTGAATTTTCTTGTCGGCAGGAGCCGAGACAAGCACAACATCGAATGAGGTCTTCTCTTCAGCGGCCGCTGCCGCTCCACCACCTGCGGCAGGAGCCGCAGCGGCAACCGGTGCGGCAGCCGTGACGCCGAATCGGGTCTCTAACCCCTTCACCAGCTCAGCCAAATCGAGCACACTCATCGTCTCGATCGCCTTGATTAAGTCTTCCTGTGATAATTTCGTCGTGGTCGTTGACATATCCCCTTCTCCTTTTCGTTTATCCCCAATGGCTGCAATGACTCTCACAAATTTCGACAAGACCGCACTGAGCGTATACACCAGTCCACGCGCCGGCCCCTGCATGGCCGACAACAACATCGCAATGAGAACTTCCTTTTTCGGCAACTTGGCAACAGCCGCCAATTCAGCCGGCTGCACCACCTTGCCCTCCAACACACCGATGGTGATCTTGATCTTCTGTTCGCGCTTCTCCGCCAGAATAAAATCCCGAAGGATTTTGGCCGGGAGCACCGGATCGTCATACCCGATGACCAGTCCCGTCGGCCCCTTGAGATAGGTCTTCACCCCGGAAAGGATCGTACCCTCCGAGGCACGGGCAGCCAACGTATTCTTGACGACCCTGTATTCGGCTTTCGCGCCTCGCAACAGCTTGCGAAGCTCCGTCACCTGGTTGACGGGAAGCCCGGCACTTTCGGTAACGATGGCAAGCCGTGCTCGACCGAACGTCTCCGTCAACTCTGCCACCGCCGTTGCTTTCTCATCCTTATTCATAATCGAACCCTTCCCTTCCCCGCGGCAAGACCTCAACTAACTCCACTCTTTGGCTAACGCAATCGCATCGAGCTTCACCCCAGGCCCCATCGTACTCGAGATGGTCGCACTCATCAGATAGCGCCCTTTGCACGAGGCAGGCTTTGCCTTGATCACAGCCTCAAGAACCGCGGCGGCGTTGTCATACAGCTGTTCCGGCTTAAACGACACCTTTCCAACAGGCACTTGCACGATACCGGCTTTTTCAACTTTGTACTCCACACGGCCTTTCCGAATTTCCGACACAGCTTTCCCGACTTCAAAGGTGACAGTCCCAGTCTTCGGATTGGGCATAAGCCCTCGCGGCCCAAGGGCCTTTCCGAGCTTCCCAACGGCAGCCATAAGATCCGGCGTCGAGATCGCGCAATCAAATTCCATCCATCCACCTTTGATCTTCTCCATCAGATCATCGGACCCGACATAATCGGCACCGGCTTGGCGTGCCTCCTGTTCCTTCTCACCCTTGGCAAAAACCAGCACCCGAACCTTTTTCCCAGTACCATGCGGCAACGATGTCGTACCACGCACCATTTGATCCGCCCGTTTTGGATCGACCCCTAAGCGAAGCGCCAAATCCACGGATTCATCGAACTTGGTATAGGCCGACCGCTTCACTGCCTCGACAGCCTCACGCAACGGATAGGTCCGAGGCTCAAGTTTTTCTACTGCGGCTCTCATCTTCTTTCCCATGACACTCTCCATTTCATCCAACGCAACTCACGAGTACAGACGCCCACCCGCTCCGGTTCGATTACCCTTGCACCACCACTCCCATGCTGCGCGCAGTCCCTTCAATAATCTTGATCGCGCCTTCGAGATCCACAGCATTGAGGTCCGTCAATTTCTTTTGCGCAATCTCGCGCAACTGTGCCTTTGTAATCTTGCCGACCTTGTCCTTCTGGGGCACGCCAGAGCCCTTAATGATTCCCGCTGCTTTCTTCAAGAGGTCAGACGCCGGAGGAGTTTTCATCACAAAGGTAAACGACCGGTCCTTATAGACCGTGATGACCACCGGGATGATGCTGTCGCCCTCTTTCTGAGTTTTTGCGTTAAACTGTTTGCAAAACTCCATGATGTTGACACCATGCTGACCCAGCGACGGCCCGACCGGGGGAGCAGGGTTTGCTTTCCCCGCTGGAATCTGCAATTTAATCTGCGCCGAAACTTCCTTAGCCATGTCCTACACTCCTACGCACGTTCGACCATTTCAAAGACTAAATCCGCTCCACTTGCAAAAACCCAAGTTCCACCGGAGTGGAACGCCCAAAAATACTGACCAGAACTTTCAGCCGGCCGTGGTCCTGATCCACTTCGTCCACCAGACCATTAAATCCGAGGAAGGGCCCGTCGATGATCCGCACATTGTCCGTCTTAATAAATTTAACCTGTTCGCGTGGCCCGGCTGACCCCACATCAACCTGTTTGAGTAACGACTCGACCTCATCCATCGACAAGGGAGTGGGCTGCGCGCCGGCGCCGACAAACCCCGTGACCTTCGGTGTCTCCTTGATCATTTGCAAGGTTTCATCGATGACTGGAGACTCCAACTCCACAATCACATATCCCGGGAAGAACTTCCGACGAGACGTTCGGCGCTTGCCGTCCTTGATCTCGATCACATCCTCCGTCGGCACGAGTACCTGTCCCAGCTTTTCCACCAATCCCATCTGATTGGCCCGCTCCAGCAAGCTGGTCTTCACCCGCCCCTCGAAGCCTGCGTAGGTATGAATGACGTACCAATTTTTTGCCATGCCCTACCCTCGGATCATTGGTTGATTGCGTGTCATCAGCGGCCCTTACATCCAGATACCCGACTCATAGAATCTTGCTCACGGCCCATACAAGAACCGAATCGACGAACGATAGATACAGGGACATGATGATGCAAAAGACAATGACCACCGTTGTGGACCCGATCGTCTCCGCCCGCGTCGGAAACGACACTTTCTTTAACTCTCCACGCACATCGCTGAAGAATTCTTGAATGGAACCTATAAAATTCTTGAACATGGGCCCCTCATATTCACGTTGAGGAAGAGGACCGCTCCCCTCCCGCATCTCGCCCAACTTCCCGGTTTGCCACAGAGCGACTCGCAATCTGCCGTCGGTATTGATCCTGACCCATCCACTACCCAGCGTTTGGCAGGGGCACTAGGATTTGAACCCAGACTCTCGGTTTTGGAGACCGATGTGCTACCATTGACACCATGCCCCTACGACAGCTGGCAACCCAACCATTGAGCCGGCCACCCAACTACTTCACTTCCTTATGGGCAATGTGCTTCCGGCAGAACTTGCAGAACTTATTTCGCTCCAGCCGATCCGGATCATTCTTCTTATTTTTCATAGTGGAGTAATTCCGCTGTTTGCAGATCGTGCATGCCAAATCAATGATCTCTCGCATCTCGCTCTCCTCGTTAGGCGTGAGGCGTGAAACGTGAGGCGTAAGAACCGGCTCTCGACACTGTCCCCTTACCCCTTACGCCTAACTCCTCACGGCTCGCTATGCCAGAATTTCGGTGACGACGCCGGAGCCGACCGTCTTGCCCCCCTCGCGCACCGCAAACCGCAACCCCTGATCCATCGCGATCGGGCTGATCAACTCGCCCGTCACACTCACATTGTCCCCCGGCATCACCATCTCCACCCCCGGATTCAACGTCATCACCCCCGTCACATCCGTCGTCCGGAAGTAGAACTGCGGCCGGTACCCGTTGAAGAACGGCGTATGCCGCCCCCCCTCCTCTTTCGCCAACACATAGATCTCGGCCTTGAACTTCGTATGCGGTGTGATACTCTTCGGCTTCGAGAGCACCATCCCCCGCTCCACATCTTCCTTCTTCGTCCCGCGCAGCAGCACCCCCACGTTGTCCCCCGCCTGCCCCTCATCGAGCACCTTGCGGAACATCTCAACCCCGGTCACAATCGTGGCCTGGTTCGGGCGCAAGCCCACGATCTCGATTTCGTCGCCCACCTTGACAATCCCCCGCTCGATCCGTCCTGTCACCACCGTGCCCCGTCCGCTAATGGTAAACACATCTTCGATCGGCATGAGAAACGGTTTGTCGATGGGGCGTTGCGGCGTCGGAATATAGGTATCGACCGCCTCGAGCAGCGCCAGGATCGACGGCACCCCCAGCGGCCCCTGATCCCCCTCCATCGCCTTCAAGGCAGACCCATGAATAATGGGCGTCTTGTCGCCAGGAAACCCGTACTTGGTCAACAGCTCGCGCACTTCGAGTTCGACCAGCTCTAAGAGCTCCTTGTCGTCGATCTTATCCGCCTTATTCAGAAACACCACGATGTAGGGCACCCCCACCTGCCGGGCCAAGAGAATATGCTCGCGGGTCTGCGGCATGGGGCCGTCGGCGGCGCTGACCACCAGGATCGCGCCGTCCATCTGCGCCGCTCCGGTAATCATGTTCTTGACGTAATCCGCGTGCCCCGGGCAATCCACGTGGGCATAGTGCCGATTCGCGGTTTCGTACTCCACGTGACTGATCGCAATGGTCATAATCTTGGTGGCATCGCGCCGCCCCTGGCTCTCACTGGCTTTGGCCACTTCGTCATAGGAGATGAACTTCGCCATCCCCTTATCCGCGCTCACTTTCGTCAACGCCGCCGTCAACGTCGTCTTCCCGTGGTCCACGTGCCCAATCGTCCCAATATTCACGTGCGGCTTCCGCCGCTCATATTTCGCCTTCGCCATACCTCGCTCCTTTTCTAAAAGTCTCCGACGCCCTTTGCATGAGCTCGCAGATCGAGCAAGCCCTGTATGGAGCCCACGACGCGGATCGAACGCGTGACCTCGTCCTTACCAAGGACGTGCTCTACCAACTGAGCTACGTGGGCGTCCCTCTCCGTGAAACGTGAATCGCAAAAGGTGAAACGACGGACTGCCATACCATCTCTACGCGACGGCCTCGACGTTTCACGTTTGACGCCACACGTCTTCTCATTGGAGCGGGCGATGGGATTTGAACCGCACTCCGTCGTCAGCTCAGCCCTGAAACCTGCTTCGCTAACTCCCGCAGAGAGGGCCAGCCCCCTCGCGCGCTCCCCACGAAAGGGGCTCACCCCTTTCGGAATCCCCACTGCCGTGGGTTCAATCTTGTTCTATCCTGCGCCTCACGTTTCACGAATAATGATTCACGCTTCACGTCTTCCTTTGGAGCGGGCGATGGGATTTGAACCCACGACAGCCAGCTTGGAAGGCTGGAACTCTACCACTGAGCTACGCCCGCCCTTCTCGAGTTCAGCGCTGAGTTTTTCTTTGGTTCAGGTTGTACACGTTCGCTCAGCACTCGCCACTTGCCTGCATCATTCTGTGGTGGGCAGGCAAGGATTCGAACCTTGGAAGCCGATGGCAACAGATTTACAGTCTGCCCCCTTTGGCCACTTGGGTACCTGCCCGAAACACCTTGCATGCGACACGAAATAATAAATCTGGTATCCTTATCACTGCCTTCCTCTTCCATCAGCATGATGAAAAAAGAAAAGCAAGCCGGTCCACGCACGGCTCCCCTTCCTTAATTGAATAAGGATGAATATGGTGAGCTGTGGACACAGACTTGTTTATGAAACGCTGGATTCTATTGATGAAGTACTGTGAAGTCAAGACTAAAAAGCAGGGTTATCCTGTTTTTCTTGAAACACACCTATCCGTAGGAACTTTACTGATATTGCCGATCCCGGCTCTTTTTTTCATATTTATTTTCTTCATAGTTCCGCTACAGGCAATCTATTCCGGCACCATTGTAAATTTCTACCAGTATTTCATGGTCTTATGAAAATACGTATTACCCGGATCCACACGTGCCGTCTCGCGGAATGACATCCCCAACACCTGAGAACGCCCCACTCGCGCGGGTGAGCAGAGTCGGGGAAAATTCCAGAACATCCTTCATCAGCATCTTGGCTTCTTGCTCCGACAAACGGGAAGCAGGGGCCAAATACCGCTTTCGAGCGATGGCCCGTTCACCAGAATCTTCCGGTTCGTAATACCCGAGAAAAATCCCTTCTCGATCGGCTTTCTTGAGACGACGCACCCATTCGTCCTGACTCTTTCCTGATTTCTGAATCGATCGTTCTACACCGCTGGTTACTTCCAACTGGTTCCATACGGCCCACCCAACAAACACCGCCCATGTTTCGTTGAGCGCTTCCCAGGATTCGCGGTCACTCAGAAAGCGTTCCTCCGTGTCGCCCTTTCTCTGCGCAACCGGCGTAATCAACACTACTCCATAATGACAACCCTGCTGGACTCTCGCAAAAGTGAGCAAAGGATCCCACATCGTCTCAGGCGATGCCTCAGCCGCTGTCACAAGATAATCAAGGTAGGCATGGAACAGTTCATGGTAGAGCGTTTCGATCTGGGCATGGGTGAGTCGGCTGAGCGGACGCAACGTCGCGCCGGCTCCATTAAAGGAAAGCGCACGATTGAGCACCATCCGATGCTCTCCGGGGTGATACTCGGCCGCATAACTGTGCAAATCGTCAAACTCAAATTGAATGAAACTCGGTGGGATGGCATGGAGGAACTTCGTCGGAAGACGCAGCGCGTTGGCCTCACCGAGTAACTGATGCCACATCCGGCCTGTGGAGGGCAGACGATCCTCCGGCATTCCTGCATTCGGGGCAAGGGAAAGTCCGCCGATAAGGAATCCCGTCGCAACCGCTCTGTACAACGTACGCACCATCGATCTCAGTCCGCATTACTCATGGCCATACAGGATGCTCAAAAAGGCCGTTCAGCAAGGCCGCAGGCGAATCGAAACCGGAGACGTACCCTCAGAGGTACGTTGAGGATTTTGATGAGTCGAGAACGACGCTGGCGGGCTTTTTCAGCATCCTGTCAATGATCGTCACGAGAATACCAGTCTGCCTGCCCACCCTCCTCCATCAAAACCAATTGATCCAGCTGTCCCGGCAACACAGGGTCCAAAAACCGCGACGGCTTCGACAGTATCATCCCGCTTCCCCTGTCGAACACATTGATCGGATAGGTCAGGTACAAATGCCGTTTCGCTCTCGTCACCGAGACATAGAACAACCGGCGCTCCTCTTCTAGTCCCTCATCTTCACTAAACGAATAGACCGACGGGAATCTTCCATCCACAATCCAGATGACAAATACGCATTGCCACTCAAGCCCCTTGGCAGAATGGATCGTGGACAATACCAGTCGTTCGTCGTCTCGATCGGTTGCCTCCACACCGGCGACACTCCCCTCGGGCGGCTCTAACGCCAGATCCGAGAGAAACGTCTCGACCTCCTGATACCCCTCCGCAATCGTCTGCAAATGATCCAGATCCCGCATGCGCTTGGGATAGTCGTCGTATTGGGTCTTCAGAATCGGCAGGTAGTACTCATAAATATGATTCACTTGCTCAGCTGGCCGAAGATCTCCGGATCCGGCGAGACTTTCGAGCGTCAGGGCTAAATCCTTGAGTCCTTTCCCGGATCGCCCCGTCATCTCACGAAGGGCATGATACGGCTTGTCCGATTTTACAAGGGCAGCCATGACATCCTGCGCCTTCTTGGGCCCCACACCCTCAACGAGCATGAGCACGCGATGCCAGCTCACCGCGTCCAAGGGATTGGCCACGACACGCATATGGGCCAGCAAATCCTTCACATGAGCAGTCTCGATAAATTTCACCCCGCCACGCTTGATAAACGGCAGTCCGTGACGAGAGAGCTCAATTTCAAGATCGAACGAGTGAAAGCTCGATCGAAAGAGCACGGCCATTTCGCTGAGCGAAACCCCTTCCTCCCGCAACTCCAAAATCTTCTGGGCAATGAAGCGCGATTGGGCATTCTCCCCTGCTGCCTCCACCAATACAGGCAACGGCCCATCGAGCTTCCTCGTAAAGAGATGCTTGCTGTACTTTTCCGTCGCCGCGTCAATAATGGTATTCGCGAGATTCAGGATCGGTTGGGTACTGCGGTAATTCTCCTCCAGCTTATAAATAATGGTGCCGGGGAAAAGCGAGGGAAACTCCATAATGTTCTTGAACGTCGCACCGCGGAAGGCATAGATCGACTGCGCGTCGTCTCCCACGACCATCACATTCTGATGGGTGGAGGCGAGATGCCTGACGACATCCGCCTGCAAGCGATTGGTATCCTGATACTCATCCACCAAGATATACCGATACAGAGACGAGATGGTCCGCCGAACCCCTTCATCCTCCATCACAAGCCGCCGCAGCAACACCAGCAGATCGTCATAATCCACCAGCTGACGCTGCCGCTTCGACGCTTGATACCCTCGCTGCAACTGCTCCAATGCCTCCAGATGGTCTGAAAAATGGTCGAACTCTTCGACCACGATCTCGTCGAGCGGGCGTAACGTATTCTCAGATTTGCTGAACATCTCCGCGATCGTCCCCTTGCGAGGGAATCGCTTATCTTTTTCGTTCAAGCCCAACTGCGCCCGAACCAAGGCGATCAAGTCCTCCGCGTCGCCCCGATCGAGAATGGTAAAGCCCGGCTCAAGACCGATAGACCGGCCATAGCGCCGGAGCAACATATTGGCCACAGAGTGGAACGTGCCGCCACGAACACGTTCGCTGCGCACGCCGATCAGTTCACCGGCCCGATCGAGCATTTCCTGCGAAGATTTTCGCGTAAAGGTCAACAATAGTATGTGGGACGGATCGATCCCCGAGTCGATCAAATAGGCCACGCGGTAGACCAAGGTGCGCGTCTTGCCGCTGCCAGCACCGGCAATAACCAGTGATGGTCCTTCGCCCGCAGTCACAGCGGCAAGTTGCTGGGCATTCAACGCCGCCGCATAATCGATGGACAGCGTCCGGGGAACGGCCCCGTCAACCGGGCGTTTGAGCACGTAGGTTTTGGTGTCTCGTTCCATGGAGATGAGCGAAGAAAATGTTGGGCAGCCCGATCATTCAGGGGAAGCGCTGTATAGCATACTCCTCACCGCCCTTTCAAAGCGCGACGAGGGTTGGCAGGATGCTGAAAAAGCCCGCCAGCGTCGTTCTCGACTCATCGAAATCCTCAACGTACCCCTGAGGGTACGCCTCCGGGTTCGATTCGCCTGCGGCCTTGCTGACAGCCTTTTTGAGCATCCTGAAGTTGGTTTGACAGCTAGACCATTGCCGACGAGCCGAATGATGGAGGGACGTCGAGGTGAGGGCAGGAGCTATGGGCCTGGATTCTAGCAGTTCGAAGAATCTTTACAAAGCAAGGTGAGGTGTCTCATCAAGCAACGACCCCTTCCGAGGCTACTCCACTTCATCGTTTTGCTCTCAATCACTGACAGAAGAATCAGAGGCAGATGAAACACCAATCAAAACCGATGGGACACGATAGTTCTGCCACAGTTTGGCCACAGACCCGTCAGCGGGGGGAATTAACACTCAGGAAGATGGCCTTATAACCTTTAAAATGCAGCGTATGCGCTTTTCTAGACAAGTTCTTTCCATGGATTAGGAAGGTAAGGTCAAAAGCATTTATTGAATCAGGCACCGTTATATCCACCGTGAACTTATATCCTCCCCCTGCGACCTCTGCCGGTTCAATATCATTAACCTCTGGACTGCTGAACTGGATTGCATTATGGATCGTTGGGTCTCTCAGTATTCCTCCCTCTCTGTGGCGGCCAGTGCCCTCACGTTCAACAGCGACTGTATCCTGAGAAGAAACAATCCTCACTGTTGGCGTAATGATTTCCACTTTCCCATTATTTAGAACATGAAAAACTACCTCTTTCCACCTCTTGCCATGCTCAAGAGGGAAATCAATCTCTGGCAGTTTTTCAAGGTCGTCTAGCGGTTTGGGACCAGTAGTAGTCTGGAGAGTGATTTCAGCAGTAGGTTTCCTGGCTTGGCGCTCTGGTTCCCGCTTCCATTGCTCCTCCAGCAGGTTTAATTGGGATTTGGATGTCTCAAGATTTTTGGTGAGTATTTCCTGTTGGGACTTAGATGTTTCAAGGTTCTTACTCAGTATATCCTGTTGTTTATTTGCAGCATCGACAACCGCTTGGAGCTGTGCTCGGCTGGTATCAAGGCTTTTTTGCTGTTCCTCACTGTCTTTGATTGTTTCTTGCAGGGTGACAATGGAGACGTAGAGTGAACCAAAGGCAATAGCAAGGCCAAAGAGGGTAAGGATGGTATTCCCAAGGTTGGGAAGCTTTTCACGGAGCAGATATACGAGCGTGGTGAGGCCAAGCACAACGACTGTGGAGACAATGGCCCAGATCATTGGTTCGTTCATATAGGGACAAATGATTACCGTTGATTGTGTGGATTAGCAAGGCGAAAAGATTCAGTGTCGTTTCGCCTTCGAAAACAAGAATGCGAATTGCACATTCTCAGCCGATTCCAAACTTCCTTTTTTTCATTCTGGAAGTCTTCAACCTGTGGCTGATATGAACGTGGGTGGAGCACTCACGAGTTTCATTGCTTGACATGAGAGATAAAGGTGAGAGCATATTCGCCAAAACTCACAGCCGTCAATTCAAACAATGCTGACACCTTTTTTTCCCATTCTCTCCTGCAAAACCAAGTACCCTCAGGAGAAACTGTGTCGGATATTTAGGAGAATAGTGCAGCGCTTGATTTTTCTCTGGCAATCCTGTAACAGTGCCTCGCTCATCTTGCATAATCATGCCGAGGTAGCTCAGTTGGTAGAGCACAGCCCTGAAAAGGCTGGTGTCGACAGTTCAATTCTGTCCCTCGGCACCATTCCTCACTTCCAATTTTGTGATTGCTGAATAGGCGGGCTGGCCATTGCCAGAGCGAATAGGCCTTGAGTCAAGTCCCTTTGGAAAGTCGAGAGAAGAAAAACGTGGCAATCGCTACGGATGCCGCCACATTAAGAGATTCTACACCGCGGTTGAGCGGTATAGTAAATCGACAGGCGGCCTGATCGATGGTCTGAACTGATAAACCACAACTTTCATTGCCAAAAGCAAGAACCAACTTTCTCGGGGCCTGGTGAATTTCATCAATTGAACCGACCCCCTTCCCCGCGGTTTCTGCTGCAAAAATCTGACAGCCTTGCCTGATCAGCCCGGACACATCTTTCGCAGCAAAGATCGGCAGCACAAGCAACACACCGCTCGTTGCACGAACCACCTTGGGGTGAAAAACATCGGCAGATTCCGGTGTGAGCCACAGCGCACTTATATTGAGCGCTGCCGCTGTTCGAATAATGGCCCCAACATTGGCAGGATCTTGTAGCTGCTCTCCAAAGATCCCCAAAACACTCGGCTGTCCAAGCACCTCCCCTTCGTCCCATGTCGGCTGCCGCACGACAGCGAGAATGCCCTGCGGGGTATCCAAGTCTGATAGTTTTGAGAACTGAAGGTCTGGGCAGGAGTATTGTTGCGTCGAGGCAGTTAATCGAAGTAGCCGGTCGTTCCGCTTCTCTTTCTCCAGATAACCTGACGCGGTGACGATTGTGAGAATCTGTTTAGGATGTCGAGTCAGGAGATCCCGAACAGCATGGGCGCCTTCAACCACGAAGGCACGTTCTCGTGTGCGTACGTGCCTATCAAGTAGGAGGTCACGAATATACTCCCGTTGCGACCGCGTCAGGAGGGGGGGTGAGGGAGTCACGCTAGCGCATCATGGCGGACAGAACTAGTTCAGCGGCGCTTCCGCCCAGATGCGGCTTCGGCAGCCCGAATCCGTTGAGCTCGCGCCTTCGCTCGCTTCAGTGCGGTCAGCTTCCCTCTGGTACGATCCTGCTCGTGCTGAAGCTTATCGAACTGAGACTTGAGATGAAGCTTTTCCCGCTTGTGAAGCGTGGCACATTCTTCCTGAGAAAGCTGGATCCAATCCCCACACGTCCGAGCCCGCTTGATCCGTTGTTCCAACGACTCTCGCAACTGCTTGGAACGCATACTTAGGAGCGACTTCAAGGCATCTTTGCGTCGCTGAACTTCTTCTTCCTCTGCAATAATTCCACGAATATCTGTCCCTAGCATCATGCGCCTCCTCACCGGATCGATAATCAACTTGCTGCGCATTATACCTGATTTGATCGCCCATCTTCCAGTGAGTGAAATTTCACATAAACTGTTGTGTTTCAAGGTGTATCCTGACACAGACCCATAGAAGGAGGTTGCGGAGAGAGTCCATTTTTCAGTACCATCGCGCCATGGCGCTGGGAGAGCAGATTCAAGCGTGGCGTGTCTCACGAGGTCGTTCAGTCGACGACTTGGCAACCGAACTATCTCTTTTACCCCAGGTGCTAGAGGAAATAGAAGCGGGAAAAATTGACCTCCATCTCTCACGTTTCGAAGCACTGGCTGCAGCTCTCAAGATCCCCCCAGCCTGGCTCTTCAGCCACCCAAACTCATTCCGCACCTTATTTGAGGATCCAGAGGAAGATACCGGTTCCATTCCTGCAGGCCCAGACCCTGTCACAGAACGCATTCTCACCGGGTCACAGATGGATCGTTCGCTGTATGTACTGCTGACCGCAATTATTCAAAGCGGCGAGCCAAAATTGCTCCGAGCAGCGGAAGTGAATTTACGCAGCCTTGTCAAACAGGCCAAACAGTCGACAATCCCATGGCAGAATCGCCCATCGGGCCACTTCGAACCCCCCAGTGATTAGCAGGATGCTGAAAAAGTCCGCCAGCGTCGTTCTCGCATCGTTCAGACCCTCAACGTACCACGAGGGTACGCCTCAGGCCTTCACTCGCTGCGGCCTTGCTGAACGGTCTTTTTGAGCATCCTGCGGGAAGGTGCTTCTGTTGTGCTATACGTGTGGACCATAGAAGTTCTCCGGGGCCAAAATGGGTTTCCCGCATCCGGCTAGAGAACTTGTAGGATGAAATATTTCAAGTAGCGCGTTTCCGGCATGGTGGCAAGGATGGGATGATCGCTGGACTGCCCCCGCTGTTCAAGCAGACGGACCTGCCGTTTCGCATCTCGCGCAGCTAGCCGAATGCTCGTCCATAATTCCTGTTCGGTCACGTGGTGGGAGCAGGAACTCGTGGCGAGAAATCCCTCGGGCTTGGTGAGCCGCATCCCAAGCAAATTCACATCTTTGTATCCAGCCAACGCACGGGGCACAGCCTGTTTACTGCGGGCAAAGGCCGGCGGATCAAGCAGCACCAGATCGTAGCGGCGCCCAGCTCGTTCCAGCTTTCGCATTTCCTCAAACGCATCTGCCGCTCGATAGGCACAACGATCCTCCACCTTGTTGAGCTGCGCATGGTTGCGCGCAAGCGCCAGGGCGTCTTCACTCACATCCAGTCCTTCCACTGATTTCGCCCCCGCGAGCGCCGCATGAATCCCAAACGCTCCAGTATGAGCAAACACCTCCAGCACCTCGGCACCGGCTGCGAACCCCGCCGTCACCAACCGGTTCTCGCGCTGATCACAAAACCAACCGGTTTTCTGCCCTCGTTCGATATCGACAAGAAATCGAGCCGGCCCTTCCTGAATTTCGACCATCGTCGCACCGTCTCCTCGAAGGAATCTTTTTTCGAGCGGCAGACCCTCCATGGTGCGACTTTTGGCATCGTTGCGCAGATACACTCGCGTCGCTCCAGACTCCTGACAGAGGAGATCGGCCAACTGGTCTTTCCGATGGTCCATACCGGATGATAGGGTCTGCATGACCAAGACATCGTCGAATCGATCCACAATCAAGCCCGGCAATCGATCCGCTTCTCCATAGACAAGGCGATAGGCATTCGTGCCGGTAACCATTCGCCGACGCAGCCTAACAGCCTGCGCAAGCCGTCCTCTCCAAAACTGTTCTGTAATAGGTTCGTCGTCAAAGGTCAGTATCCGCACGCGGATCTTAGACGCAGGATTATAGAGACCTCTGGCATAGAATCGTCCATTCGTCGCGATGACATCGACCACATCGCCGGACACCGGATTACCGCTGACCTCCTCGACATACCCGGCATAGATCCAGAGATGCCCCCACGCCTCGGTCGAAGCTGTGCGAGAAAGGCGAACGTGTCCGCGGGGACTGTCATCATGAAATGTCATGGCGTACTTATCCAATGGCACGACCTGAACGTCAAGCCTTTCCCGATGCCTTCGATTACTTGACGGCTGACTTGCGCTGTGGTTTGCTGCGCCTATGCATGAAACAGGGAATCTTTTCCGTTCTATGAACCAGGATATCCAAAGATGAATCGAACACCAACCATTGGTTCCGCCGTGATCGATCGGCTCCACCAGTTGGGAGTCCGTCATATCTTCGGAATCCCCGGCGATTATGTCCTCAACCTCTACCAGCTGATCGAGGCTTCACCGATCCAGCATGTCGGAACCACGCGCGAGGATTGTGCAGGGTTCGCCGCAGATGCCTATGCGCGTATCAACGGCATCGGAGCAGTCTGTGTGACATACTGTGTCGGTGGACTCAATACCGTGAATGCGATCGCCTGCGCCTATGCCGAACGATCACCCGTAGTATTGCTCACCGGATCGCCTGGGCTCTCGGAGCGTATTCGCACGCCGTACATGCACCACATGGTGCGTGATTTTTCTACGCAACGCGAGGTGTTCGAGAAGATTACGGTCGCGGCCATCTCTCTGGACGATCCTTCAACCGCTGAACGAGAAATGGATCGAGCCTTTGCGGCGTTGTTGCGCTATCGCCGGCCAATCTATATCGAAATCCCTCGCGATCTCGTGCATACACCACTGGCACATCCGTTACGGCCTTTGTGCCTCGACGATGAGCCAAGCGATACCGCCGCACTGGATGAAGCCATCGCCGAAGTCCGGGCTATGTTGACCATGGCCAGCCGGCCTGCGATCTTAGCTGGCGCAGAGATCGGGCGGTTCGGACTGCAAGACGATCTCACCCGCCTGGTCGAACGACTCAATGTCCCCATCGCTTCCACCCTGCTGGGCAAATCTGTCATCCGTGAAGACCACCCGCTCTACGCCGGAGTATATGGGGGCCTCATTGCGCGTGACGAGGTTCAGCAATTCATCAATGCCTCCGACTGCCTGCTCATCCTGGGATCGATTTTGTCCGATGTCGAAGATCTCAATGCCGATTCGCCATTGCTATCGGAAGGCCGGACGATTCATGCAACAGCCGATCGTGTGGCCATCAAACACCACCGCTACGATGCCATCCGGTTCCAAGACTTCGTGAAGGCACTGGTGACCAACCCCCTCCCTTCGTTTCCTTCTCGCCCGCTGCCGGCACCGCTCCCCGTGGCACAAGGCACCATTGCGACGGATGCCCCCGTAACCTTAAATGGACTGTTCCGCCACCTCGATAGTCTGTTGAACGAGCACACGCTCGTGATCGCCGACGTCGGGGAATCGCTTTTTGCAGCAGCCGATCTCCACGTCCATCGGCGATTCGAATTCCTCTCCCCCGCCTATTACACTTCGATGGGATTTGCCGTCCCGGCAGCTGTGGGCGCTTCGTTTGCCGATCCCTCGCTGAGACCAATCGTACTGGTCGGTGACGGGGCGTTTCAAATGACGGGAACGGAACTCTCGACCGCCGTGCGATATGGTCAGACGCCGATCGTGATCGTGCTCAACAATCGAGGCTACTCCACTGAACGGGAGATTCTCGAAGGCCCTTTCAACGACGTCCACGAGTGGGGCTATGAACGGATCTGCGACATGATCGGAGGCGGAGTCGGCACACGAATCAACACCCAAGGGGAATTCGAGCGAGGGCTCACCGACGCCTTGGCTGACTCCAGCCATCTACATGTCATGAATGTGCTGCTGGATCCAGCCGATCGCTCAGCTGGCATGGTCCGGTTGGCCCATCGCCTCGCCAAACGACTCTCAACCGATCGCCCGTAGCCCGCGTGACTCCAAAATGTGCTCATTCATTTCGACCGCTTCCCCTTCGCCCCCGCGATAAGTTCTGCTGCCGTTTCACGCACTTTTTTCGTGATGGTCGACCCGCCCAACATCCGGGCGATTTCTTCTTCTCGCCCCACCCCCTTGAGCATTCTTACTGACGTAGATGTCCGTTGACCGTCCAGCCCCTTCTCCACAAGCACATGGTGCTCCGCTTGCGACGCGACTTGAGGAAGATGCGTGATACAGAATACTTGATGGAACGATCCGAGTTTGCGCAATTTTGTTCCCATCGCTGCAGCCACTGCGCCGCCGACTCCCGTATCGATTTCATCGAACACGAGAACCGGAACCTGATCCATCTCTGCTAATACCGTCTTGAGCGCCAACATGATGCGCGAGAGTTCCCCGCCGGATGCCACCCGGCCTAACGGTCGTGGCGGTTCACCCGGATTGCTCGAGAGAAGGAACTCCACCCGATCACACCCAGCCGGTCCAATCCCCTCGGGCGACTCATCACTCGAGACCATCACCTGAAAAATCGCCTGTTCCATCTTCAGCGCGGCCAGCTCTGCTTCCACCGATGTCGTCATCCGCTTGGCCGCATCAGTTCGCTTCTGTGACAACTGCTGCGCCAATGTGCGGAGATGATGGGCTTTTTCCTCCAGCTGCGCGGTCAACTCAGCAGTCCGCTCTTGATGGTTGTCTAATATCTGCAGGTCTTCTTGCGCTCGCTTGCCAGTCGCCACAACCGCTTCAATCGTTCCTCCATACTTTTTCTTTAACTGTTGGATCAGATCGATCCGATCCTCCACGACAGCCTGTCGGGCAGGATCGGCTTCTAATCGTTGCGCGTAGTCACGCAACCGTCCGGCAAGCTCTTTGAGCGGGATCGTTGACTCTGTCACAATGTGTTCACAATCACCCATCGCCGGATCGATCTGAACCAGCTCTGTAAGAGTCCGCCCAACTCGTCCCAGCCTCGTGAGAATAGCCTGTTCATCCGCCTGCAATTCCAGGTGCGCCTCGTGAGCCAATTCTCTGAGCCGGTTCGCATGCACCAGTCGCTGCCGCTCACTGCGAAGCTGCTCTTCTTCATCGGACAACAGGCTGGCTTGTTCAATCTCCTGAACCTGAAACCGCAATAGATCTTCACGTCTTGCACGGTCAACGACGTCATTCTGTAAAACCTCCAGGGCCCTGCGCAATTCCTTCCACCCTTGGTAGGTGTGCTCGCACTGCTCGCGCAACTCGGTGAGACGTCCAAATCCATCGAGCGCCTCTAATTGTTTGGCGGTCGCCAGTAGCGATTGCTGCTCATGCTGACCATGGATATCGACGAGAGTACCCCCCAGCTCTTCAAGCACTCGCAGAGGGCACAGGCTGCCATTGACATACACTCGATGGCGGCCAGATCGGGAGAGCACGCGTCGAAGAATCAGCTCAGACTCGTTCTGACCGATGATGTCCTGTACCCGTAGCCGTTGGAGGAGCGGGTGGGTGTCGGGAAGAGAGAAGGCGGCTTCAAGCTGAGCTTCGTCTTCTCCAGAACGGATCTGGTCGGTCGAGGCTCGCCCACCGACCAATAACGCAATGGCATCGATGAGGAGGGATTTACCTGCCCCGGTCTCCCCGGTCAAAACCGTGAACCCGGACTGGAATTGAAGGCTCAGTTGCTCAATGAGCGCGAAATTGACAATGCGCAACTCGACGAGCATTGCAGCAGGTAACGATAATCCTTAGGCTGAACCGGCTGGTTGTGCCAGCAACGTATCAATCAGTTCCTTGAACTGTCGCTTCGGTCTCGCCCCCACGAGCTTCTCGACAACCTGTCCGTTCTTGAAAAACAGGATGGTCGGGATACTCATCACCTGATAGCGACCTGCGACCTCAGGATTTTCATCCGTGTTGAGCTTACGTACCTTCATCTTTCCTGCGTACTCTTTGCTTAACTCTTCGATGACTGGAGCGACCATCTGGCAAGGACCGCACCACACCGCCCAGAAATCTACCATCACAAGCTCTGTAGACTTGATGACTTCTGCATCCCATGTTGCATCTTCAACTTTTAGTGCATCGCCTGCCACGTCACATTCCTCCTTCGCTGAGTACACCATAAAATAAAAACGTGCTGGCATCGTATACCAGCCTTCTTTGAGGAGTCAAATCTGCCTGCACGGGGCAGCAGAACTCCACCGTGCACGGGAGAGTACCCTCAAGATACGCCGCCCCCTCATTTTGCACGCGTACCTTCGCACCATTCGCTCACCGTCCATACACGCCCATCTCAGGCTGGGGCATATCCGATTGTGGCCTCCCATACGGCCCTCCAGGCGTCGCCCATGGCAGACCTTTCTCCCCGATGAGCAGCGGACTGAGAATGTTCTTTACGAGGACCGTTCCGACGTTTTCAGTCCATCCAATCCCGGTTAAACTGAACATGAAAAAGTACTGTTCGCGATCAGGAAACTGCAGATAATAAAATCCGAGCGACCAACACTTGCAGGGATTCTGGTAGAGACCGACGATATCATACTCCGGACTCCTGCCGTTCTTCACATCGTAGTAGCCCTTCGCGCCGATCGTCCAGCCCCAGGGAGTGCGAAACGCTCCTGTCGCTGTGACAAATTCAATCCCGTCGCTTGGGGCGTAGACCTGACTAAATGAAATTGGATTCCACAGGTCTCCACGCTGTGCACGATTACCTTCCTGCGTGAAACGCTGCCCCACTTGGAGATACCAGTAGTTGGACTGCTGAACCCGAAAGTCGGTGTTGAATTGGCTCACTGACGATCGGTAGGGATCGAAAAACGCATCGATGGTCAGATACTGGTTAATGGCAGGCTGCTGACCGGGGACAGTTCCGGCGCCCACGCCAAATCCATCATCTGCTACCTGAGCAGGCGTGAACTGAGGCATTGTGTTGCCGATCACCGCCCGCAGCCAAAGATCAGAAAATTTCTTCCCCTCGACCGCCGTAGTCGCCGGCTGTAACGGCTGTTCCGCGTTTCCGAAGGTGGGATTCACTCCAGGTGTGAAATTGCGTGCCTGCGTCTGCACGCCCCCGACCTGGTAGCTTTGCGCCATCGTGAAATCAAGCCAATTGAAGCTCTTGCTACCATCTTGCTCCAACAGCCGGCTGCGGAGCATATAGGTCATCAGATTTTTCTTCGGTAGATTGTCGACCTGATCGATCTGAGTAATTTTTCCCTGAGCGGTCGGCGGAACATATTCATAGATGACGCTGGGCTCGATGGTATGCAGCAAGGTATTGCCCTCGCTCGTTCCGAAGCGGCGGCTCAGCTTCGATGTCGCATCAATCCCCGCCCAAAAAGTCTCGCGGTGCTGGCTTGCAGAATTCTGTACCCCGTGCGTGTAGTAGACCTCGCGCACTTTTACTTGGGGCGTGAAACCCACGATGTGGCCGAAATCCAGAACGTCGGTCGAGAGTCCCGGCAGAATATCAATTCGGTTTTGGGTAAATCCCTGTTCACGATAAAAGTTCACAAAACTCGTATCCGTACCCAGCAAGATCGGCGAATTGAACAATGGGAGATGCGGCAGAGTGTAGCCGATTTCCGGCAGGCGCTGAAACGTATTCACTCCTCCCGATTCCAACGGCAGAAGGTATTGACCGAGCAGATACGTGTTTCCGTAAGCCAGCCGCTGGTTCGCCAAGAGATTCGATTCGACGCTGGGAGCTGCCCGCGCGACTCCCGAGTTGCTCAATTGCTGGAGAAAGCTTGAGTCCGTTACATAGAACGCTTTCCCTCTCACCAACAAGTCCGGCGTGAATTGCTGTGTATGGGTCCCGGTGATCAGAGCCCGAGTCTGCTGCGCATCCTGTCCCGTCGGATCCACGCCGGCCACATCCGGAAGCTCTGTCTGCTGTATAGCCGTGACGAGCCACTGCCCGCGAGATTGTTTGTCCAACACATACCGATACTTGAAATCGCTGCCATACCCGAGTTTCGAGTAGTAGAACGGGGAGACCGTCAGGTCCTGACTAGGATTAATGGCCCAAAAAAAGCTTTCTTGGACGTGCATCCCGAAACGATTGTTGTACCCGACAGCGGGAATGAGGAACCCAGTGCGTCGCTTGTCAAGCGGATACGTCAACTTGGGAATCGGAATAACCCGGACATCGTTCACGCAAAGCCATGCATCAGTAAGCACCATCTTGTCGCCAGCCTGCAGGTCAAGATCCTTAAACTTGAATCGCCAGGCCGGCGTCTCGCCTTCCGGGGCATCGCAGTTCGTAACTCGGCCCTCTTTCACCCGATAATGGTCCTCTGAAAACCGCTGCAGAAGACGCCCCTCCACCCAGGTATTCGTGGATTTGAGATGCACCCGTCCGTGCGTGACCACCCCAGCCTCAGTATTCACGTTGAGTTCCAACCGTTCGGTCACAAGATCGGCCTTGGGATCGGTGAGCCGGACATGACCCGTGGCAATCAATATGCCGGGTAACGTCTGAATGGTCATGTGATCGGCCGTCAGACGCAGGGCGCCCTGGTTGACCACCACCGAGCCATCAGCTTCGTAGATTTCTTGTTCCTGGAGATACTCGATTCGCTCTGCCGTAATATCGAGGGGGGGGGCCTCGGAGGATGTCGTCGTCGCCGCAGCGCTCCCTGCCTGTGGAAGCAGTATTCCCAGCAACAACCAACCGACCAGGCATATCCACAGCCGCGTCGCGATCCCTCCCATGTCAGCCCCGAAGCGGTGAAAGCCCACAGCCACGGAGCCATGCTTTGCACTCCCCCACAAGCATGAGCGATCCCGTCACACAGACCAGACCGTCCGGCGTCGCAAGCTGTCTGGCCAGCGCCATGGCGTCGCTGAGCGACGGCATGACATGCGGGTGAGGCAGCAGATCTCCGAGCGAAGATTGAAGCTCTTGTGCGGTGGCAGAGCGTGGAAGATCCGCCTGCGTCAGCACCACTTCATCCACCAGGCTTTTCAATGGTTCGACAAATCCTCGATGATCCTTGTCGCGCATCATCCCAAGAACCAGGATCACAGGGCGGGACGGATGCAATCGGTCAGCGCGTGTAAGAAAGTCGGCCAAGGCAGTTGCCGCAGCAGGATTATGCGCACCATCCAATAGAATGGTCGGGCGGCGATCAACCACTTCCAATCGCCCGGCCCAGCTGACCGCCTGCAAACCCGTTCGTGCCGCCTCAGACGTAATCACAATCCCCTGCGGAGCCGCCGCTTCCAATAACGCCAACGCACAGGCAGCGTTATCGAGTTGGTGGCGGCCAGCTAGGACACACGTCAGCCCGTCATAGCGCATCCCCACACCACCATAGGAAAATTGCTGAGACTCTTCTCCCTCGGTGTGAAAGTGCTCGTCTATCCGAAACACCGGAGCCTGCCGCTCCCTGGCCACCTGTTCAATCGTCCGCCACGCGTCATCGTCGAGTCGTCCCAGCACCACCGGCACACCCAGCTTGATGATCCCGGCCTTCTCGAATGCGATCGATGACAGTGTGCTCCCGAGGTACGCCTGATGATCCAGCGCAATCGTCGTGATGGCACAGGCCATCGGTGTCACCACATTCGTCGCATCGAATCTGCCGCCCAATCCAACCTCCAACACCGCCACATCGACTCCTGAATCGGCAAAATGCTGGAAGGCCATGGCCGTCGTATATTCAAAGAAGGTCGGCGACAGCTCCGGTTGGTGGAGAGCCTGAAGCTGGTCGGTCAACTGCGCCATCCGCGACTCAGGAATCATCTCGCCATTCACCCGTATCCGTTCTCGAAAATCGACAAGATGCGGCGAGGTATAGAGCCCCACGCGATACCCTGCCGCCTGTAACATCGCCGCCGCCATGGCCGCAGTGGAACCCTTTCCATTCGTGCCGGCGATGTGCAGGGTCCGATACCTGTTCTGCGGCATGCCGAGGCGCGCCGTCAACGCCGTCATCGTCTCAAGACCCAATTTAATGCCATGCTTTTGCAGACGATACAGATAGGCGACAGCGGAGGAATAGGTCATGGTGTAACCGGCAGGAGGACGCTAGCCAGGATTCTTCATGAAGGGTCTAGCAGGTTGTTCAAAAAGCCCGTCAGCATCGTTCTCGCATCGCTCAAAGGCTCAACGTACGAGACAAAGTACGCTTCGCCTTTTCGCTCGCTGCGGCCTTGCTGGACAGCCTTTTTGAACAACCTGCGGGCATTGTTGGAGCTGTGCAGGACTTCCTTCAACCCTCTGCCTCTCATGCCAGAATAGTTTTTCAACACCCTGCTGGGCTTAAAAATGCGAGACGAGCGTGCTGAGGGTTTCTTTCAGCTGTCTGCGTTCCACGATCATATCGATCATACCGTGCTCCAACAGAAACTCTGCACGCTGAAACTGGTCGGGCAGCTGTTGTTTTATGGTCTGCTCGATCACGCGGGGACCGGCAAACCCGATCAGCGCTTTCGGTTCGGCCAGGATCACATCGCCCAACATGGCGACACTGGCCGTGACACCCCCGAACGTGGGGTCGGCCAATAGACAAATAAACGGGAGTCTCGCCTCGCCCAGCTTGGCCACCGCCGCAGACGTTTTGGCCATCTGCATCAAAGAGAGAATCCCCTCTTGCATCCGGGCCCCTCCGGACGTCGTCACCAAAATGACCGGCAATTTGAACTCCAGGGCGCGATCGATCGCCCGGCAGATCTTTTCCCCGACCACCGACCCCATACTGCCGCCCATAAAACTGAAATCGAACACGCAGAGCACCACGCGGCGGCCGTTCATCATCCCTTCACCGATGACCATGGCATCTTTGCGGCCAGTCTTCTCCTGATGCGCCTTCACACGATCCTTATACGATTTCGTGTCTTGAAAATTCAGCGGGTCTTGGGGGCCAAGCTCCGCATCCCACTCTTTGAACGTGCCAAGGTCCACCAAGAGTGTAATGCGCTCCAAGACAGAGATCGGGAAGTGGTAGTCGCACTTTGGGCACACCTTGTTATTGCGCTCGACTTCTTTGCGAAAGACGATTTCCCGACAGTTGTTGCACTTGAGCCACATCCCTTCCGATACCTTAGATCGTTTTGGAGCTTCAGGCTCTGTTGTTTTCTGTTTTTTAAACCAGGCCATGAGGCGCCCCTCCTAAGAACCTGTGAAGCGTGAAACGTGAAACGTATCGTGCAAACACAGACGATCCTGTCCCTGCCCTACGACCCTGCTATCAGCCACCAGCTATACGCTTTTTTTTCTGACGAAAAACGAACGACGCTTCACGAACGACGTACGGACAACGAGGAAGGCAGAATACCATAGCCGTCTGCATGACGCACGTGGATTTCCCCTCGACGAAGATAACACCTCGCATCAGAACAGCTGGCCGCCGAAGGCGATCTGATACATCATCGTGAATCCAACGACCACGCTCCCAAGACTCGCCAAACCCTGGAGCGCAAGAAAAACCGGGCGCCCAAGGTTCAGCGACCACAACACCGGAAGACTCACGACCATCCCAACAAGCATCATCCCCACAATCGAGCCAAACCCAAACACCGCAATGTACATCAGCCCCTCCGACACCGATCGCGCAGACGACAACACAAGTAACAACAACGCCGCCGACCCGGCCAGACCATGAGCCATCCCGATACAGAACGGTCGAATGGAGTCTCGCCACCAATGACCATGCCCATGATCCTCGACCAGCGCGTGGCTATGCAAATGCACGTGCTGTGCGCCGTCATGGTCGTGCGCATGTACATGCCAGCGTTCCCGAACCAAACGAATTGCGAGCATCCCTCCTAGAAACACGAGCATCATGCCGACACCGAATTCAGCCGCTAACGCCATCGGCTCAGGAATCGATACGCGCAGCACCAACACCACCGCCCCGGCCAAGAGTAAGACAACGGTGTGACCCAACCCCCAACTGAGGCCAATCATACCGGAGGCCCGGAGCGAAGGCCGTTGCGCCAGCATCGTGGAGACGGCAGCTAAATGGTCCGTATCCAAGGCATGACGAAGCCCCAGCACCAACCCAAGCCCTAAAATGGTCAGGAATTCAGTATCCGGCATGCGGCCTCGACAGGATCACTCCTCTGGAACGCGAGCATCGGCAGTACGATGGAGCATCACCCTCCGCGTGCGTGCATTTCGAGATGAGGGTCTTCGCGAAGTTTCTCAACACCGATAAGCCCTCCGACACGCAACCCGTCTCGTTCAAGTGCCTTGCGCTCTTCTGCGCCCCGGTCGCGACGGCCTTCCCAACCGGTCTGGATTAAGGCCCGCATCTTGTCAGCCGAAACCCCGGCGCGAAGGGACTTGCGCAGATCCGTTCCCGACGTTGCGTACAGGCAGTGGTACCACATGCCGTCCGCAGTGACCCGGCTACGATCGCACGCCGCACAAAATGGCGTGGTCGTCGAAGGAATAATCCCAAAGGTCGTCCCATCCCGCAATAGAAATCGCTGTGCAGGCGCAGCACCCCGCTCGGGCATCGGCTCGATTGTCCCATAATGCCCGCTCAAGATCGTGAGGATGGCTGCCTGCGACAGTACTTTGTCTTGAGACCACTCGTTCGCACCCCCGACATCCATGTATTCAATAAACCGAACCTCCGCCTGCACCTGCCTGCCAAATTCAATCAGCGCAACCAACTCATCGTCATTCAACCCACGAATGGCCACCGTGTCGAGCTTCAGCCCTGTGAATCCTGCCCGAGCCACCGATTCAATCCCTTCCATCACACGTGCAAACTCATCACGGCGAGTCAATTGGCGAAATCGTTCCGGCTTCAACGTATCGAGACTTACCGTAATGCGGTGCAGCCCGGCCTCATACAGCTCCTCAGCCTGGTCCGCCAGAAGAACGCCGTTCGTCGTCAGCGCGATATCCGTCAGTCGCCGGTTTTGCAGCAACAGATGCACCAACCGGGGCAAATCGCGCCGAAGCAACGGCTCTCCACCGGTCAGCCGCACGCGATCCACGCCGAGGTCGGTGAAATAGCCGGTCAGCACCGCCATCTCCTCAAGGGTCAGCACATCCTCGCGCGGCAGCCACACATAATCCTGCTCCGGCATACAGTACGAGCAGCGGAGATTGCACCGATCCGTCACGGACAAACGCAAGCTGCGAAGAGGCCGACCAAACATATCGGAAACGGCAGCATGCACTGTATCTTTTGATGATTCACTCATGACAACTTCCGGTAAACTTCCTCGCGTTTCACATCTCACCTTTTACGTCTCACGCTTCTACGGATGCTCCTCCACCCAGACTTCGCCTTCCGGCGTGTGTTCACGTTTCCAAATCGGCGTGATGCGTTTCAATTCAGCGATCGCCCATTCGCAGGCGCGGAACGCGTCGGCCCGATGCTCAGCCCCCACGACAATTAACACGATGTTCTCACCGATGCCGATCTCGCCATACCGATGGAGGATCGCGACCTCAATGATGTCGAAGTCCTTCAACGCCCGCTCGCGGATTTCGCGCAACTTCGCTTGCGCCATCCCTTCGTAGTGCTCGAAAGTCATACTATCAATATCCCGTCCCTTAGATCGATCCCGTGCAATGCCAAGAAATGTCGCAACGCCGCCGATGCGCTTCGAACGAGCACGCACCCGGTTGATCTCCGGATCGACGAAAAAATCTTCCCGCTGGATGCGAACTAACATCTGATCATCTATCTCATCCGATGGACTGCCTCCAGCAAACGGCGGCAGCAAGGCAACTTCGTCGCCATCCTGAATGGTCGTATCCTCATGAGCAATTTCCTGATTCACCGATACCAGCACTTTCTTCTTGTGGATCAATTCCCCGATCATCGGATATCCGGTGTCGAGAAGCTCAACCAAATCCTTGACCTGTCGTCCATTGGCGAATGCCAGCGCAAGGGAGCCCTGACCCCCTGCTAACGACTTGGTCATGCCGAATAATTTGATTGTGACCATCGTCAATCGTGCCCTTCGCCTCAACCTTGTTTCGAATATGTTCCCGACTTCCCGCCTGACTTTGACAGGAGACAGACGTCACGAAACTCATCCCGCGATCCATTGCCTTGCACATGTCATAGATGGTGAGCGCCGCAACAGAGACCGCAGTCATTGCTTCCATCTCCACCCCAGTTGGCCCGGTCGTTTTGGCCGTCGCCAAGATCGTGATCGAACAGCGGCCTTCCCGATCAGGCTGAGGTTCTTCTTTGAATGAGATATCGACGCTGGTGAGGAGAATCGGATGGCACATGGGAATGAGGTCCGGAGTCTTCTTCGCTCCCATCACACCGGCAACCTGCGCGACAGACAAGACATCACCCTTGGCAATCTTGCCTCGTTGAATCTTTTCAAGAGTTTCCGGTTGGAGAAACACGGTGGCCTGAGCCGTCGCGGCCCGTTCGGTTGAGTCCTTGGCGCTGACATCCACCATCCGCGCCCGCCCCGACTCGTTGAAGTGCGTAAATTCCGCCATTTTTCCAAATGATTCAGTCGGTTATAGGAAGAAACATGAGGAGATTATAGGAGCCAGTGGAAAGGGCAGTCAAGGGCGAGACAGGGGTGGCCTGGTGAACCCCCTTTGCTCGCGCAACGCGCGGTCTAGGAAGACCCTCGTTGGACGCGCGCAGTTGGGGATTCAACCAGGCTACCCCCTTGAGGGAGAAAAAGAGATTAGGAAAACCCGTGTGGTCCACTGCTCCCGGAGCGCGCACGATCAGAATGTGCTCGCTCGATGGGCGCAGTGGGACCACCAGGGATGCCATTCAGCAAGGAGAAGCAGAGAAGCAAGCTTGGACGGACCAATCTAATGGTGAGCTGTAGATAAGTATTGGACGTTGCAGTAAACTTGCCACAACGGATTACTGAGACTGTCTTGCCCTGCTGTACGGGTAGACTGCAGCAGACTTATTGGTTAGACCGCAGAAAACGTAGTGGAGTGAGTAATGATGGCTACAGAGATACAAATACGCGAAGCAACCATAAAGACTGAAAACACAGAAGGTGTCCTTCCCAACGCTAGCCTTGGAGACTACGCTGCAAGTCGCCATCGCGATCAAAGAAAAGAACGGGGGGAACCCATGGTTGGTGGAGGACCTAGCTGCCGCTCTTGGCATGAGTTCGCAGGACAAACATATTTTTCTACACCACGGCTGCGTCCCGAGACTTTGGCCTAACCATCGGAACGCGTAACACACCCAAAGTAGAACTAACTGAACTCGGCAAGGCAATCGCCTATGCACCCGATCCTGAGGCGGAGCTGCAGAAAAAGAAGGAGGCCTTCCACGGAGTCGATATCTTTCGTGTCTCGTTCATCCACGATTTCGGCCCACCTGGACACCTGGGCCGACACCGAGAATCAGTCTGACTGGTCGGGCATCCTGCTAGGCAACGGTTTCAGCCGCGAGCTGTGGGAGCCTTTTGATTACCCGTTCGCCTCTTTCCGAGAGCCGCTCGCTGAGATCAGCCACCCTCTGACTGCGACCGACAAGGCTCTCTTCAGCAAGCTTGGAAACACGACCAATTTCGAGAGCGTACTTGCGGACCTGCTGACCGCTACTACCGTCAACCAGGCTTTAGAAATCCCTCATTCGGAGATACCCCGCAGGTACCGAAGCATCCGGCGAGCCCTTATCGAAGCCGTTCACTCCATCCATCTTCCCTGGGACCGCCTGCCGAAGGACACCAAGACACGCGTTCGCAAGGCGCTTCGTCGCTACAGTTCCGTCTTTACTACCAACTACTATCTACTGGTCTACTGGTGCATCATGGCCAGAGGCGGCGATGGCTTCAAGGACTACTTCTGGAACCCTACTTTGACGCCAGCGATTCGAAGGTCAGGGGCTACCACGAAGATACTCTACCTGCATGGCGCTCTACACTTATACAGGACAGCAGTGGGACGTACCATCAAGGAAGTTGGAGACGTGTCCGGGGGCCTCTCGACCGCTTCGCAGCCAATGCGAATCGTATTCCATTTTTCACGTTCGAAGGCTCTCCCGTCATAAAGATGCAAGCTCGCTCAATCAGAGCTACCGTCTTTTGGACTCAAGACCCTTTCTGAGTTTGATGGTTCATTGGTCGTTTTTGGGCATTCCCTTGGCACGAGAGACAAACACGTCGCCGCAGCCATCAGCAAGTGGCACCCTCTCAGAGCTTGCTTATTCCATCTATCCAGGAAAGCCCTCTGAGATCATTGAGAGAAATTACGAATTGTCGGGCTCTTTCCGAATGCGTCCATCAACTTCTTTGACGGTAGGACGCACACCCTGGACAATCGTCATTAAGAATCCCCTCCACATCTTAGTCGCCCGGGTCTAACCAAGTCGGGAGACCGTAAATTGGGGTCGCGTCTTGTAATATAACATTTTGCGGGAGCGGGGCTGCCTGCCGATTCGTCGTTCGGCTCTCCCCTCTTGTCGTTTCCCCCTTCAGTGCGTCTGACCTAAGACGAGACCCGAAACACACTTCATAAAACAGTCTTTTGTGGAACGCCACCTGCTACCAACGGACTGCAGGCTTTCCGCCTTCTAAAACGACCATCGAATTAAGCCCACAATTTGGTCATCCTCCTGCTTGCAGAACGCGTAGCCTCGGAACGCCTTCATGAGATCCGCCGATGTGAATGTATGGCCGTCTTCTCCGCTCATCTCTGTATCTGCTCAGCTAGTTCTCAAACTTGCCGAGCCCTTCTCTTGAATCGGATTTGATCCACCCCATGAATCTCTTTCAATACAAGCGTCTGTGGTCATCAGGTGTGCCTGGCGCATGTGTCATTGATCAGCAAGGCGTACGACGTTGAAATTACTGATAATAAGGATACCATCCGATGATTCCACGATCCTGTCTCATGCTGGCATCTCGCTTGCTCTGTATACGTAGTGAAGTCCCGTGGGGCGTTTGGAGAAGCCGTCGAAGCAGGATATGACCAAACCTCATAAGAAGGAGGCAGCGCCATGAAACGCTTAATCACCACGTTCGCTTCAGCCATACTCCTGTTGACTTCCACTGCGTGCGTGACCCAACCCACGTGCAGCGGAGAAGAGATGATCGCGATGAAAGATAAGGGGTTCGACGAGAATCGCATTGAGTCCATGTGCATGTCCCGTCGGCTCGATATCGGTGGAATAGGACAGGTGGTCTCGGCCGGTGTTCAGGCATTCGCAGCGGTCGAACAGGCCAAGCGGGAGGCTAAAACCGCGGCATCGAAGGAGAAGAAGGAGACTGTGCACTGAGGGCTGTGGCCGACTTCATCACACGGTTGCCTGGTAAGGACGAAGAAAATCGTGGACGATGAGTCCTTGTAGCTGCAAGAGGAGGCGTGCGGCGCTAAACCGCAAGGGCTCACGCCACTGAGCCGATGCATCGAGATGCCCGGGCAAATGTAGTGGGGTCGTTAATTGGAGTGGCGTCGTGTAATCAAACATTTCTCGGTGCGGGGCTGGTCTACCGCCGATCCGTCGGTCGACCCTCCCCTCGCATCGTTTACCCATTCAATGCGTCTGGCCTAAGAGGCACGTGCGTATTGAGATCACATCTTTCACGATGACATCTGCCTGGTAGACTGCGCCCCGTGAATACCGCGGCGCCATCGTCGCGCCGACCATGCCGCCACCGATACGCGCATGTTGCGCGGCGAGCGGGACGGCCACGGCCTCCAACTGCCACGACATTTTTCTGGATTAAGCCCCCCGGCACCGGCTACGATTAGGCAAGGAACAGGGATCAGCACGAAGACGTCAGCGTGCTTCACGTGTGGCAATAGCTCCTGGATGCGGGAACGGTCACATCCGTTTCTTTCGGGCTTGTGCTGTAGCTTGGTGAGTGAACCCTATCGAACGTGTATGCGTATCACATAATGGCGTACCTATGAAAATATTCATGGTGGTTGTAGCGGTCATCCTCGGTGGTGCTCTTGCTGCGTATTATTACTGGCAGCAGGCCCAGCCTGAACCTAAAGCAGTAGAAGTCACCGCGCTGCCGCCGCCGATTGCACCGCCTAAGCCAGTCGGGCGCCAAGTGGTGAAAATTCCCGAGGCACAATCTCCGCTACCACAGCTGGGTGAGAGCGATAGTTTTATGCTTGAAGCCTTGGCCAGTTTGATGGGCAAAGAATCAGTGATGAAGATCTTCCGCGTTGAACAAATCATCCACAATATCATCGTCACTATTGATAACCTGCCGAACCAGAGCTTGCCAGTGAACGCGATGCCGATCACCCCGGTGCCGGGCAACCTTGTTGTTTTAGTGGCAGATGGGGACATGAGCATTAGTCCAAAAAACGCAGCGCGCTATACGCCGTATGTGCATCTTGTCGGAGTGGTGAGCACCGAGAAATTAGTGGCGCTGTATCTTCGCCTCTATCCGCTGTTTCAGAAGTCTTACGAGGAACTTGGCTACCCCAATAAATATTTCAATGACCGTGTGATCGAAGTCATCGACAATCTGCTGGCCGCACCGGATATCAAAGAACCCGTGAAGCTCGTTCAGCCCAAAATAGTTTACCTCTATGCTGATCCTGATCTTGAAGAGCGCTCGATAGGCCAGAGGACTCTCATGCGGATAGGGAGCGACAACGAGGCGAAAGTTAAAACCAAACTGCAAGAAATCAGGCAAGAGCTGCTTCTACATATGCATGCAGAAGAAGTACAACCTGCTGAGTAACATCAATCGGGCAGGCTCGCGGCTCCTTGTCGGCTAGCCCCTTTCGTCGTGCGCCGCTTCGGTGAGTCTGGTGGAAAGCGAGTCACGAGACAGGCGCGCCTGACGCCGGTCTTTACGGAAGAATTACGCATTATCGGATATTCAAGTGGACTTGCTTCCACCAGCCCTATTCGGGATACCGTGTTATGATTCATGGGGGGGCAACGCGCATGAGTAACGATGACCAGATTCTTAGAGCCTATGCCGTCATCACCTCGATTCGTGCGAACGTTCCGGAGCGTCACGAGATTGAAGCGCGGTGGGTCAACGAGTTCAACGGTGCGATTGAGAAACTTGAGAAGTCGCTGGGCATTGACCTGCAGGAATTTAAGGTTCCGCAAGACGCACTCAAACGATTTGTCGCTTCGTGCAACAGCCTGACAAATGACGTAACCTATCTCGAAGGTCTATGGTGCGAACGGGCCATTCTGATGCAGAAGCTTGACTCGGTACTTGTATACTTCACGGGGTTACAAAACCGAGAGGACTATAAAATTGGTTTTCATCCATCTAATTAAGGATCGCTGCAGCCACATCAAACCGTGCTCCATCGATGTAGTTTGCACTCGGCCAGCCTCGCTTCGCACTCCTGCAAAGATGGCAGTCTTGTTAAGCAGCAAAGTACTATGTTTGGATAGGGCTGCCCCGCAGATTTATATTCAAGGAGATTCTCATGCCCAAAAAACTGTCGCCTCCTGAACTCATGCGGAACCTTACCATCGGATACTGGGTCGCGCGCCTCGTTCACGTCGCGGCGAAACTCAAGTTGGCCGACTTACTGAAGAAGGGACCGCGCACCATCGAAGATTTGGCGAAAGCCACGGGCATTCAGCCGCCGGTGCTCTACCGGATCCTCCGCGCGCTGGCGAGCGTCGGCGTCTTCGCAGAAACCAAGAACGGACGGTTCAAACTCACGCCGCTCGCCTCAACACTTCAGACGGGTGTCCCCACCTCCATGCATGCATGGGCACTTATGATCAACGAGAACTGGGGGTGGGACGCCTGGAAGGAACTCCTCCATGGTGTCAAAACCGGCGAGGTACCGTTCCTCAAGGCCCACGGTGTTCCGCTCTTTGAGTATTTCGAACAACACACCGAAGACCTTCAGGTCTTTGGCGAATCGATGACCAGTATTTCGACGACCGAGAACCCGACAGTCCCAGCCGCATATAAGTTCTCGGGGAACCAAACGCTGGTAGATGTCGGCGGCGGACATGGCAGCCTTCTGGCGACCATCCTCAAAGCCAACCCAAAACTGAAGGGCATACTCTACGACCAACCCTCTGTCATCGCCCGAGCTGAGAAGGATCAGCACGTCACTGCGAAAGGGATCAAGGAACGTTGCAGGCTCGAATCCGGGAGCTTCTTCGAGACCGTACCAAAAGGCGGCGATGCCTACATCATGAAGTACATTCTCCACGATTGGAACGATGAAGAATGCGTGAAAATTCTCAGGAACTGCCGTGACGCAATGAACGAGAAGGGGAAAGTCCTCGTCGTCGATAACGTCATCGCCCCCGGCAACGACCCAAGCTGGGGCAAGCTTCTCGATATTCAAATGCTCATCATCGGAGGACGCGAGCGCACAAAAAAGGAATTCGCCACGATGTTTGCAGAAGCCGGCTTGAAACTGACCCGAGTGGTGCCGACCAAGGGGCCCCTCAGCATCGTCGAAGGAGTCCGCGCGTGACCGACGACATTTTCGCGCTCCCGGCTCCAGGTCCTCAGGCTTGAGGCTTCTCTGACGATCCAGGCGTATGGTCGCCGGAAAATTTTTTCTGGAGAAGTTTTCGTCCGAGGATCGTAATCCCTAATGCGAGACCGAGCGAGAGGGGTACGAACAAGGCAGAGGCGACATCCGCATTGGGCAACCATGCCATCGCATGAAGCCCTTTGAAGATATAGGCCATGAGCCCGCTGAGATAGTAGGCAATCACAATCACCGACAAGCCTTCCACCGTGTACTGGAGGATGGCCTGGCTTTTCGTCGTCTTATCGACACTGGCTAAGAGCGTCAGATTTTGGGATTGGAGCATGAGGTCCACGCGGGCACGAAGGATGGAAATGACCCCTTCAAAACCGCTGCGGAGAGTGTCGATCCGCTTCAACAGTTGTTGATAGCCCTCCGCGACCCCCGTAATCCCGCTGAGAACATAGTCAGACATTGGCCGATACAGGGGCAGTGTGCGTTCGTTGAGTGACGCCAACGTCCTGTGTACGATCTTGTCATAGGGCACTGACGCGGACAGCTCGAAATGCAGCTTGCCGGCCAGCCGAGTGGTTTTCAACAAGTCTTGCGTCAATCCATTGAGCCAACGCTGAAGCGTGACAGCATCGGCATGGCCGATATGTCCACTGATGATTTCACGCTGCTTCAAGTGCACCTGCTCGAACTTATACGCCTGATCGACGGCAGCGGAAAACAACGGCTTCTGCATCAGCAGCAAGTGATAGTACGTTTCGATCCGGACAATGGCATCGACGATATCTTTCAGGTAAGACTTGCTGGATCTTCCAGATCCAACACTCACCCAATAGCGCTCGCCCCCATGGTCATCCGGTGTAAAACTGGTCACCAAGGAGGTCTCCTCATCGAGAATCCGGCTGCCATACATGACAGGTCCCGGAAGCAGTGCGCGCAATGCCTCACTGCTTGGCAGGGGTTCAGCCATCAGCACGATGTCTAAACGGCAGACCTCCACCCCATGCGGTGTGACGGGAAACCGATAATCAGGAAAGGTCAGCGGGCCAAACGTGACTCTCTTGGTCTCAGGGGAGGGAATATGCCAGACTTGATAACTGTAGTACTCCGTATGTGCTTGCCAGATCATGATGAGCTGATCGCCATTCGCCGCCCTTTTGACCCCAGAGCCAAACGCGTCACGAATGACTATCGCGTCATCGGGAACCTTGAACGCATCGAGGAGAGACCTGAACTCATCCCGACTCGCCGGCCGCTGCACCGGCGGGTCGCTCATGCGAACCGCTTTATAGTGCACGTGCGCAGGGGTTTGTAGGTGCTCGGCCCAGAGCATGTGCGGCTGCTCATGTAGCTTTCGAATCAGCTCGCCTGTATCCCGCTTGATCATCTCAGGTTCAGTCATGCGACGACCCTCATAAAGGTACACATGCGAACGAACTGCGACCTCAGGCTACTGACTTGCCGGCAATCCTGTCAACTGATCGCGAATCAGCGAGGCGATCAGACGATCATTTCATTCCACACAGACCTATACACCAAGCGAACGACCCTGCTCACCCCAGTTCTCGGAGATATGCTGGATCCCTTTCGACCACCTCAAGTCGTCCCGCCCCTACACCCACCCCAGAGGGGCGCCGAGGCCTACCCCCTTCGCTCGCTGAGGGACTACCACGCAATATTTTAAGCATGTCCAGGAAGTCCGTCTCCTTTTGTCCTACAGGCGCTATTATTCGATGTCCTAAGGAAGGTCTGATTAATTCAAAGTTTCAGACGGCGATCAGTCAGATTCTCTGTGTTTTGTGCGCTGGCTAATCGAAATAGGGAATTATTCAGACCTTCCCTAAGTCGTCACAATGTTTTTCGGGCCGCATGCTAGACAAGAGAACTCAACATAGGTAAGATTGAAAAAATAGGTAGGATGCTATGGCGACAATTCTTGTTATCGATGACGAAGAATCGATTCGGAACCTCCTAACGGAAGTCCTTGAGAGTGCGCACCACCATGTGCTCGTCGCTCAGGATGGTCAGCAGGGCTTGACGCTCTACAAACAGAACAAGGTGGATCTGGTCCTCATGGATATTTTGATGCCGGGAACCGACGGCCTCGAAGCCACGCTAGAACTGACCAGGGAATATGTCGACGCAAAGGTCATTGCGATGACCGGCGCGCAAGGCGACAAGAACTTCCTCGATGTCGCAAAACTCTTCGGCGCCCGCCGTGTCTTCGAAAAACCCTTCGATCTCGACACACTCGTCAAAGCCATCAACGAAGAACTCGCCAAATAGGGATCACGACCCAGCCGCCTGTCTTCGGCTTCATCATCGTTGTCACAACACAATCCTTTCTCCCCACCGTGCCGTCAAAAGCTACGAAATCCTGGCACTAGCCACAGCGTATCGTCATAATTCTGGCAGGAACAATACGCGATGTTTGAAATGAGTCCTCGCACAAGAACACGAGATCTGAGCTTCCTGGTCCTCTGGGTCCTGTTCATACTGATGGTGGGGATACTGCCCCTGAAGAACTTTGTAGGGCATCCTCACTGGGAATATATTAAGTGGGTTCCAATTCCGACCGTTGAAGATCTTCGTTCCCCGAAATATCTCCTCGACATCTCTTCCGACATCGTCGGGAATACCCTGCTCTTTGTGCCTCTCGGCTATTTTCTGAGGCGGTTGCTCACCTCCTCCAGCCCTTTACGATGCGTGCTTATCGCTGCCGGGATCGGCATCGCGCTATCCCTCAGCATCGAGCTGTATCAGGTTTATTGCCACAACCGCTTTCCTTCTATCTTTGATGTCATCACCAACGTGGCCGGAGCAGTCCTAGGGGTCCACTTTCCTCTCTTCTCCAGAAGAGCACCTTGCCTGCCCCGCAGCATCTGAAGTAGGACACCCAATCCCGAAGATTGTCGCCCCGCTCCTTAGTAGGCTGTTGACAAAGCCCGCCAGCATCGTTCTCGCATCGCTCAGAGGCTCAACGTACGGCACAGAGTACGATTCGCCTCTTCGCTCGCTGCGGCCTTGCTGGACGGCCTTTTTGAACAGCCCGCAGGCCATTGAGTTTCCATCGGTGATCCCAGGCGTGGTGTCGTTTCCGGCGTCGTCATCCAGCTTGTCAACAAACTGTTAGCCCACCTGAGCCGGAGCGCTTCTGCTGCTATCACGCCATCACAACGTCCGCCAACTCAGCGTCCTGCACTGAGTTCTTTCCTGGCCAATGAACGCATCATGACGGGGTCGCTGTAGGCCACTTCGCTGAGCGCGTCCATCATATGCACACCTTTGGCTACCACCAACTCCTTCGCCTTCGCATAGTTCTTGGCACTGAACCTCGCCACCGCCGGCTGACCATTCACAATCTGACAGGCTAAGATCTCGCCGTTCACCTCCAAGGTGCCACCCTGCTCGATCAACGCCTTCGCCTGCGCCTGGGTAATACTATGGAGCTGTGCAAACTCCGCCAATCCTCCTGTCTCCACCAACCGTCCATCCGGCATGATGCACAGCCGCTTGAAATGCGGAGACCAGTCCTTGCGGAAGTCGATATATTTAATGTCGCCGCCCCGTGCGACTGCGCGATCCAATGTCCGATAGTCGAGTCCAAGATTTTTCCGTTCGAGCTTCGATTTCAACTCCTCCGGCAACGTCTTGTGAAACACCATGGCCGCGACCTCATCGAGCGGGATCCCTCTCGCCTGGGCCAACTGCACCGCCTCGGAAAACTGCATGAGGTCCAAGGTCCAGGTTTGCTTGGGGATCTCCCCGGTCGGATCAATCCGGCAAGCAAACAACCCACGCGTCAGGACCCCGCCGACCTGCGGGTAGACATACACCCCTCCATCGGTTAGCAGCCTCTTCATCGTCTCCAGTGGAACCTCGTAGCTCTCAGAGAGGACTTTTGCATGTGCAGCCAGATCTTCCTGAATTGTCATCGCACAGGCTGTGACGTTTCCCGGCGCATCGAACTCAGAATAATCCTCAATGACGTTATAAAGGACTACGGGCCTTAGCTTCTCAGATTTTCTCTTTATTTTAAACATGACCTATTGCATATAAGATAATGAAATATATAATTATTAGCTGCATGTTAAATGGCTATACGGTGGCAAGGTCATCAGCCTTCCATCCTCGACTGGCCCACCAATTGTAAAGTGATAGAGTGATTGAAAGCTCAGCCCTTTCATCGATACGATCTCATGCACCGGGTCGTCGAAGAAACATCCGATTCCAGTGGCCCGCACCCCCGCAGCTTCCGCTTCTAGATACAGCACCTGCCCCAACAGTCCCGACTCCCAGAAGAGACGTGGATACCACCAGGCTCCCCCTTCCCGCAAGCGCCCCTCAAACTCAGCCAGCATGCCAAACGAAAAAGCACTGTCGCCCGCAATATCTTGGTGACAACTCACTTGCACTGCGAGTTTCTTTGCATCCCCTTCAAGCAGCCAGTAGAGAGACAGATCCTCAGGACAATTTGGCGGCGAACTCCAGGTCAGCTCGGAATTCATCGACTGCTGGATGGACGAAAGCTTCTTCGGATCCCGGGCCAGAAAATACAGCCCCGGCGTGAGGCCTTCGACACGATGCACAAATATTAAAAGATGAATCGCCGGCTCGCAGGGCCACACATCCCACGGCATCGGGCGATCCAATTGCGGCCGATCCGCGCGAGGCAGCACTCGCTCCATCATACGAAAGAATGTCGCCGCTGAAATTGACGTCTTCCCGTCGAACGACACAGCGCTTCGTCGCTGGCGAATAATGGTTCCTGCGTCACTCGTCGTTCGTGAAACGTGAAGCGTGTCGGATATGAGGGCGGAACTCGTTGGGAGGGGAATTATCAGCTTGTCAGCCTGCACCTTCCACGAAGCCTCTGCTACCTCATCGATGATGTCCCAATGTACACCATGCTCGCCGCTCAACCGATTGGCCTTCCCGTGCCAGGCGCATTCAGCAAGACTTTTCACCACCGCTGGCTCAAGAAACAGCGGCATCTCTGTCAGTTTCCCACGTTTAACGTCTAACGTTTCACCTTTCACATCCCTAAGAGGCCACACCACTGCCAGACAGTCAGGATGTTCAGGCTCAACCTCTGCAAAATCCTCCACCCTATTGGTCCCCAACAGGAGTGCGACAGTCTCCTGTGACGTACCATCCAGCAACGCCATATTCCATCCGAGCGTCGCCGCGGCAATCCTCGCTGAACCGATCGCATGGCCGACATCATGGTTGCAGTAACGGAACGCTCGCTCGCCATACTTCCAGGCCTCTCGCCAGTGGACCGAGGTCAGGCCGAAGAGAAAGGTACCAGGAGGAAACGGATCCAGCAGTCGAGCGATCTGGTCAGGGGAAAATGCAGCACGCAACTCCAATCCATGCTCTCTGGGTGCGTAGTGATAGAGCCCTGGCTTGAGATCGATTCCCTCGATCTGAGGCAAAACCGCATAGCCCTCCGTCGGATGCAGATTGCCGGATGACGGATTACTCCGCAGCGGCCACTCCGACTCCCCTGCTTTCTTCCAAGCTGACAGCGCGAGGGCAAACTCGAAGAACCGTGACAGAGTCCGCACGGCTACGGGCTGACATGGAACAGAACCAGATTGATAGATAACATCGTACGGTGGCGGGACTGGGTCTTCTTCCGGCTTTAGCAACGGCATCGAGACGAGCGGGGCTCCCACAAACCGCCGAAACGGATCAGGCTGATTGGCCCAATCCAGATACCCAAGCGCGCGAGCATAGCGGTTGAAATGATGCTTCGTCTGGGTGTGGTAGCGGATCACCCGATCGACAGGATCGGAAGGAACAGGCTCAATTGGTTCACGGTACAGGGGGATTTCAGTGGCCATCGTATTAGTCGGTCATAGTCTACAGAGCTGCGTGAAGGAAAGTAAACGCGATCGACTGCGCGACCCCTCGCAGAGTCTACTTTGACTCATTGACCTCCTTTTCCTTGTCCGAGTATCCTGTAACTCCCCCACGATACGAAGCAACTACACAGTATGAGTCGTTCGGCTAAGGAGGAACATGCGCATGGTTCAGAAAGGCATCCTCGCTCCTGTTCCGAAACAGGCCTGCTATCTGTCGTTCGCCATCGCGCCAGAAATGAATCCGGCCGGTTCTCTACGCAATCTGTGCAGACTAGCCGACGGTCACAAGACAGTCGTGGGGCTGGGCCTATCACTCGTGCGTGCTCTCGGCTGTGAAGTCCAAGGGCTGAAGGTATTCCCCTGCTATACCGGAGCCGGCTTCGACGTGCCTTCGACGCCTGAGGCATTGTGGTGCTGGCTAAGAGGAGATGACCGTGGCGAACTCGTTCATCGGGCTCGCGCGATTGTTCAGAGCGTTGCCCCTGCCCTTCAATTGCAGCAGACGATTGACAGCTTTCGGTACAAGTCTGGTTACGATCTGTCAGGCTACGAGGACGGAACTGAGAATCCGAAAGGAGCCGCCGCGGTGAAGGCGGCTGTGAGTGCTGGACAGGGTCCTGGCCTTGATGGAGGGAGTTTCGTCGCCGTTCAGCAATGGATCCATCACCTGGATACATTCGAAGCCATGACGGCTCACAAACGGGACCACACGATCGGTCGCCGGAAACGCGATAACAAAGAATTGAGCAACGCACCGGCTTGTGCTCATGTGAAACGAACTGCGCAGGAGAGTTTCAATCCAGCTGCCTTCATTCTGAGGCGGTCCATGCCATGGGCCGAGGCGCAGCAAGCAGGTCTCGTATTCGTGGCCTTCGGCAACTCCTTCGACGCATTCGACGCGCTTTTGCGCAGGATGGTCGGCGCAGAAGACGGTATCGTCGATGCGCTCTTTTCGTTCACACGCCCACTTTCTGGAAGCTATTATTGGTGCCCTCCGATGAAGAGAGGGCGTCTCGATTTGCGCGCGGTCGGCTTATGACAAAAACAGGAAAAACAGATATGCTCCCGTCATCGATCTGAGGTCATTCATGCAATTCGACGCTGCGCTTGCCGCACAAGACACGTTCCGACGAGCCGAAACGGAGCTTGGTTCCGACTGGGATATGGCCGTTGAACTGGAAAGCACCTTTTCCTCCAACGCCGGATCGACGGCACGCGAGGCCTATGAGGCCCTGCTCGATCTCAGCGTTCGTTACCCGCAGGCCTATTCGTTCCAAGCCTTCTGTATCTTCATCACCTGGCAGCAGGTGGCCGAAGAGACCATCGCCCATCATTTTCAGACAGGTCTGAGACTCTGTGAAGCGTACCTCGTCTCTCGTGAAGCGAAAGACCAGCGCGATATCGACTACATCACCGAACTCTACGGCTCATTTCGTGATGGATTGGGGCTCGATGAAGAAGATGAGATTCAAGTCGAGTTTCGAAAGGACACGCCGAAGGGCGGAGACTAATTGGACGCGTATCTCGTGAAGCGTCGTTCGTATCTCGCTTGCGGGACATCTGTCTGATCCTGCGCTTCACGCTTCACGAAGAAATGTCAGACGACGACAAACATCGCGCGCGAATTTTTCTCCATCGAGGCCAACTGACGCAAGCCAAAGCCGCCTACGAACAGGCAGTCTCGGATGATCGCCTAGCCAATGACCCCCGCGCCCTCTCCGACTCGCTGGGCAATCTGGGCAACGTCTGCTCACTCTCGGGCGACCTGGATGGGGCTGAAGCCTGCTATAGGGAAGTCCTCGCAATCCAGCGCACGGAGCGGAATCAACAGGCCATCGCCCACACGCTGGTGAATCTCGGGAACCTGTACGTTGAGGCCGGCACACCGGAAAAGGCCTGTCCCTATTATCTCGAAGCCCTCGACCTCCTCGCCCCCCTGAACGATTACCGGGCGCTTGGCATCCTCTACCACAACCTCGGAATGGAAGAAGCCCGCCGGACGCAGTGGGATAAAGCCACCGCCTTCTTTACTCAGGCCCTTGATGCACATCGGATCGTCGGCAATGAGGAAGGGCTAGCCCTTACCTACAGTCAGCTGGGCAAAACGTTTCTGGATGCCGGTGACGTACGAAAAGCGGAGAAATGTTTCAACAATGCGTCTGAACACTTTATCAAGCTCGGGAACGCCTCGGGCGAGGCCGCGGTATTGCGTCTACTAGCTGACGTGTATATCCGTGTTGCCGATCGAGGATCAGCCATCCGTTGCCTCGAACGCGTCGTGTTTCTCGCCACGCATTACAACCTACCGGAGTTGACCCGTGACCTGGAGTCACTGAACCATATCCGTCAATCTGTCCCTCGCCCCTAACCCGCATTATTCATGAACGGTTCTGCTGCAATCGCCGATCCACTGCTACGACGAGCCTTCGGCCAGCGGGCTCGCGACGCGGCTCGGCGATTTCGCAACGAACTGTCATGAATAATGCAAGCCAAGTCCTACATCGTCTTGGTACCATACCAGCCGCGCGGTGAAATCTCACATCTTTCTGGACAGATAGAAATCCTCTGCTACCTTGTGGATTGTCACACCTGTCCAACAAGCTTCGCCCCTCAAGAACCGACAGGATACTGACATAAGCTTTGAAAACAGGTGGGGACATTGCTCGTCTATATCCTCTTGGCCTTGGTCATGCTCATGCCTGCACTACCCTCCCCTGTTCACGCCGCAGACCCCACGCCTCAGATCACGGTAGGGACACAGGAAGTCGGCCTCTCGATAGGATATCTCTTGCCTCATCGACTCACGAAGTACCACAAGACCGAGCAGGAAGGCCCAGCCTTCATGCCCTACTGGATGATAACGCTGACCGATCCCATCGGCGGCGGTTGGTATCGGGGGCACGTCTCACTCGGCGCCGAGATGGTCTATATCCAGTTCCAGGAGCCGGTTCTCACGCACGGCGTCGGCTTCGCCCCGAAAATCAAATATACCTTCGTTGCACTGGACCGGATCCGACCCTATGCTGAATTCGCCGGAGGCCCCTTCTGGACCGATCTCGCCGGGAAGATCCCAGAAGAGTCCAGCCAGTTCAACTTTGTCTTGATGGCAGGATTCGGGGTCTCCTATTTCCTGACCGATCAAGCCGCACTCAATGTCGGCTATCGATTTAATCATATTTCCAATGCCGGCACGGACTACCCGAACCTCGGACTCAATGCCAGCCTGCCCTATGGCGGCTTCTCGTTCTTTTTCTGAATCGGAAGGAGGCACGATGATGGGCCAGTTTTTTTCACGACCATTGATCAGCACCATTCTCGTCATGGCACTGGGTCTTGGAACAGGCTGTTCCCATTGGATTGAACTGGCTGTCCCCACAGACACCGCACCGCCTGTCAGCGCCACAGTGGCCACTGATGCACGAGTGCCTCTCCTGCTTGAGACGATACGGGTGACCCACAATGGCTCATCGATCGCTCCGCCCTCAATCCTCGAGCGGCAGGTACTCGGAGCCATCGAAGCCACTCGCCTCTTCTCTCAACATTATCAGTCAGGCTATACACAACCGGCGACAAACCAAGCTCGCGTCACTGTGCGTTTGTCGATCGACAATCTTATAGAGCCCCATGCAGGCCAAGCCGCCTGGCGAGGATTCCTGGTCGGCGCATCGATGTTTACTCTGGCGCCGTTCATCTCACTCAATTACGATTACGGCTCCCGGATGTCGCTTGAGATGGAACGATGGGACGGGCAGGTCAAGCACTACATCGCCACATCCAATGGGTCGGCCCACTACCACCTGTTCGGTGCGAACCCAGAAGTCATCGAACAGTTAAAAGGTCAGGTCACGGAAGCCTGCCTGTCATCCCTGCTCAATCAGGTCATCCAGGACTCAACCTTTTTTCTTGCCGGCAGCACGCAACCCCAAGACCATCCGATTCGCACCGTCTCAGTCGCAGTCCGCCATCCATCTAACCGCGCAGTCCCCGTCTCTCGACCACTCACAGACGCTTCTCCCCGATAGCCCCACACGAAGCCATATATCACACTTCAGCAAGCAGGATGCTCAAAGTTGAGCCTCTGAGCGACGCGAGAACGATGCCTGGTGAAAGGCGCGTCTCGGCGCGCCGGGGTTGGGCGGGTGAGAAGAGTGACTTTTTCAGCATCCTGCTAGAGGTCTGGCCCTAAAACAGAGATAGCAATTGAGTGGCAGGCAGAAAAAGACCTTGTCGGCCGCGCTGAGCGCGGATATAACGGGTGTGCGACCAAACACAACCATGAACCGACAAGGTGACCGGATGGTCCGACAAACGGTGTTACCCTTCAAGCTGGAACGGACAGACGAGACCCTCACGGCCCATGGGGGCCTGGCGCTGCTGGCCGAGTTCAACCATGGGCTCGGCCTCTGCGGGTTGACGGATCGATATCTGCCGGGTCCTGGGAGCAATCGGGGCTATGCCCCGTCGGTGTTTGTGGATCGGCTGATCCTGATGCTCCCGGCCGGAGGGCGGAGCCTGGAGGATCTGCGCGAGTTGACCCGCGAAGCCGGGCTGCTGCGGCTGCTGGGGCGGGAGGTCATCCCCGATCCGGATACCGTGGGCGATTGGCTGCGGCGCATGGGCGCACAGACCGGGCAAGCAGGACTGGTCGGCCTGGGGCAGGTGCGGGACGCCTTGAATGCGCGTCTCCTGCGACGCGATGGACACGAGACCTACACGTTGGATGCGGATGCCACGTTGGTGGTGGGTGAGAAGCGCGACGCCCCCTGGAGCGACAAAGGGGGACGCGGGTACATGCCGATGCTGGGATTCCTCTTTGAGACCCCGCTCTGCCTGGTCGATGAGTTTCGGGAGGGGAATGTGTCGCCGGGGGCCGGGCAACTCGATTGCTACCGGCAGTGTCGGGCCCGGATGCCGGCGGGCAAGCGGCTGGCGCGGTATCGGGCCGACAGTGCGTCGTATCAGGCCGCGCTGATCAATGAGTTGGAGGCGGATCAGGGGCGGTGGGCCATTACGGCGGATCAGGATGTGGCGGTCAAGGCCGTGATGGCCGGTCTCCCGCCAGCGGCCTGGCAGGAACCGGAGCCGGGATGTGGGGATCACGTCGCTGAAGCGGTGCATACCATGAACGCGACGAAGGCGGCGTTTCGGCTGAGCATCAAGCGGGAAGCACGACCGCAAGACGATCTGTTTGAGCAGGCCACGGGGCCGTATGCCTATCATGTGGTGGCGAGCAATTGGCTGGAGGAGGAGAAGGCGGCGCACGAGGTGCTGGTCTGGCACAACCAGCGCGGCCAGGCCGAGAATTTTAACAAGGAACTCAAACACGGGTTGGGGATGGAGCAGATGCCCTGTGGGGATTCCTGGGCCAATGCGGTCTTCTTCCGAATCGGGGTGCTGGCCTACAACCTCTTCATCGGCTTCAAGCGCCTCGCCGGTCCCGCCGCGTGGGCGTCGCAGACGATCGCCACGGTCCGCTGGAGGCTGGTGCAGGTGGCCGGACGGATGCTGCGCCATGCGGGGCAAGTGGTCTTGCGACTCGTGTTGGATGCCGAGGCGCGTGCCTGTTGGCGCAGCATCCGACAGCGGTGCTGGGCACTGGGCGTGGCGCCCTGACGCGAAGGCGTGGTGACAACATCGGGGGGACGCGTGGCGGGCCGGGAGTGGTGCGTCTTCACGTGTCGGTTCATGACGGGCATTCAACAACAGGAGAGGGACTTACAGGGTTACAGCACTCCTCTCACGAGAAGAAAGAGAGGAACGGGTTACAACCCAGGTGGACAACCTGCCCAACGAACATGGCGGAATTTCTATCTCTGGATTTGGGTCTGGTTCTCTCCTTCCTGACAGTGGTATCATGCGCCCAACACTCGCGAGGAGACCAGCGTGGATCTTGATGCATTCAGACAAATGGTTACCAAAAACCCCAAGGGGTTTCTCGGTCGGTACGGGCTGGGACATAAACTCATCCAGGAAGGTGGCAATCTCGAAGAAGCAGTCGAGCACCTGACCGTCGCGACACAACTAGACCCAACCCACGTCGCGTCGCATCTCCACCTCGGGCGCACCCTCATTTCTTTAGGGCGAAAGAACGAAGCGAAACCCGTCTTGCAAGCCGGTATCGACGCCTCACGCTCCGGTCGTTCAAACGGAGGTGGAGACCTCGTCCCTGAGATGGAAGCATTGCTTCAGACATTGGGATAACGAATCAGTTCGAGATGGAGCAAGGAGCCTCTCATGAAGATTGAAGAAGCGAGACAGCGAATTGATTCGGCGATGACGCAGTACGGGGCACACGCGGGGGCGGCGATCGATCTTGTGATCAGCGAAGTGAAGTCCGATCTCGGCATTTCCACGGCCAATGAATTGATCGATGAGTTCGACCTCGAATTGCAATACAACATCGCCCCGATAGAACCGGGATTCTCAAGCAGCTAGTCGGAAACTATTCGCCTTGCCTAGCATTTGGTGTGCCATCTCCGGACATGGCTACGGTCACGCGGCGCAAGTGATCCCCGTACTCAACGCGTTAGGCGACCTCGTCCCCGGACTGACCGCTATCCTTCGGACAACCGTCCCGGCCTCATTTTTCCAAGACCGGCTGACGATCCCCTGGGACCTCAGCCCGCCCAACAAGATGTCGGCTGTATCCAAGACGGCCCCCTCAAGATCGATATCGACGCGACATGGGCGGGACACCGACACTTCCACGAAACCTGGGAGGCACGACTGTCCCACGAAGTCGCCGCCATGCAGGCGGCGTCGCCTGCATTAGTCATCGCCGACACGCCCTACCTCGCCATCGAAGCCGGTTCCTGCGCGCACATACCGACCATCGCCTTGGCAAGTTTTACGTGGGACCTTGTGCTCAAAGAATACTGCCACGACACAGACCATGCACAGCAGCAGTTGATTCAGCGCATCCGGGAATCCTATGCGAATGCCGACATGGCCCTCCGCATCATCCCTGCCCCAACATCGACGCCTTCTCCAAGATCATCGATATTGGCCCGATCGCCAACCCCGCCCCCCTGAACGAAACCGGCTTGCCTCAGCCCTCATTCTGGCTCCTAATGAGAAGACTGTCTTGGTTGGATTCGGTGGTATCGCACTGACATCCCTCCCATTTGGGCACATGGACCAGCTCCGCCACTATCGCTTCCTCATTCGATGGCCCAGTCCCACCGGGATATTCACGGATTTATTCTATCAAGACGCTTCCATTCTCATTTAAAACCCTGCTGGCTTCCGTCGATCTCATCATGACCAAACCTGGCTACGGCACCATTGTTGAAGCGGTCGCACTGCAACAGCCAGTCCTGTACGTCCGCCGATACAATTTTGTCGATGAACAACCGTTCGTGGACTATCTGCATCGCTACGGACGTGGCATGGAATTATCGCTTGACGACTTCGTGAAAGGGCGGTGGGAGGCCGCGCTCAGAACGGTTCTTGATCTCCCCACGCCCACAACGCCTCCGCCCTCAGCTACAGGGGCAGCCGACGCAGCCACAATTTTAGCGAAGTCATTGTAGAACGCCTCCCCTGCCACTCACGCGCCCACGGCTATCCTCCTGCATATTTACCTGTCTTGACAGTCCTTCGACCCGAGGCTATTGTGAGGCCCTCGTTCCCCCTACTCATGGATACGACTATGCGCCTCCATAATCGCCGACGATGTAGTGTGTCGTGACTTGGCAGTAGAATCCGTGCTGTTGAATCTCAGCACAGGAACCTATTTTCAGCTCGATGCAGTGGGCACTCGCCTGCTGGCACCTTGTTGCTGAACATGGCTCAAGGGCATTGGCCCTCGAAACTTTCCTCGCCGAATACGAGGTAGACGAGCCTCGGCTCCAGAAAGACGTGGAAGCCCTACTCAATCAGCTCCTAGCCAAGGGGTTACTGACGACCGATGTTGAGCACATTCCGACGTCTCGCTGATCTCACCCTCGTCGAACGCGCACTGCTCCTACAACTTACCGCACTGTCACTCGGGCTCGAGTCGCGCTCACCACGATCACTCTCCGCGCCTGGCGTCCATCCTGTCGCATATCGCCGTATCTCCTCTGCTCAGCCAGGTTCCCTTTCTCCATACTCGCTGCACAGTGGATCGACTATTCACACTGGTCGACCTGGCGACGGCCGTGAGTCACAGAAATGGCCGCCGTCTTCCACGCTCACTGCTCCTCTTCTCAGCTCTTCCGCGCACGGCACGAGCCTGTCGAATTTTCCTCGGCATCATCAAAAACAGAACCACGCTGGAAGGACATGCATGGGTTGAACGAGATCGCATCGTGCTCGGCGACACCGCCTCCTTCACGAGCCGCTATGCGCTCTCTCCTCCGGTTATCATCATGAGTGGGCTGGCTGGGATCTATCACCTCGACGGGAAACCAAGCTGACCCCGCGCTGCTTCAGCGCATGATCCATCGGCTTGCTCATCGCGGACCTGACGCTTCGGACTACTGGATTAAAGGATCCGTGGGCATCGGCCACGTCATGCTCCACACGACTTCGGAATCGCTTGATGAGCGACAACCCTGGACGGACGAAACAGGAACTCTTTGCCTCGCGTATGACGGGCGGATCGACAATCGGAAAGACCTCGCTCTCTCTCGAATGCCGCAGGCTTCCACCTCCGCAACGATACGGATGCCGAGTTGATGCTCCGCGCGTATCAGCATTGGGGAGAGTCTTGCCCTGAACACCTCATCGGCGACTTTGCGTTGGTGATCTGGGACGGCCGTCGTCAGCAGCTTTTCTGCGCTCGCGACATTCTCGGCCTGAAACCTTTTGTATTATTGTTATCAGGGGACAACCTTTTGCTGGGCCTCACTCTTCCTCCACTGTTCGAAACATACGACCCCGCGCGTTCCCAATGAAGCGATGATCGCCGAATTCCTGAGCGGAACCGTCGTCACCAATACTGAGACCCTCTAC
>CAVVIR010000024.1:0-81146 GCA_963748375.1 uncultured Nitrospiraceae bacterium | reverse complement strand
AGTAGAATGTCCCTGTTTCTTTAGCTGGGCCATCGGAGAATCTGCCACACTGACGCAGGCATTTCAACGACACGGTGATGAAAAACAGGAGGTAGCGGGATGAGCAAGGTGGAAGTATTGAGCACAGCCCTCAATCAGAAAGCACTGACGATCGATATTCTCGAAGGCAAGAAAGTTGATTATCAGGTCAATTAAGAAACGGTGCCATACGTCTGCGCAGTTGCTCGATTCGATCATACAAGTCTCGGAGAAGAGGTGGGCAACTGATGAACTGGTTGGGCAGGTGGTTCGCCTTCTCGATCGTGCATTGAGACCTCAAGAAAACCTTTGCAGCATGGGGGGTGAACGAGAGACCATTAACGTGTCTGCGGTGGTGAAAAAGAATTTAGCTGGAAAAAGTAGATTGAGTGCGTTGCTTTTCGTCCGGGTCAGTGAGGATCTCACAGCCCAATTTCAGGGTACGATGAACAATCATCAACAGGTAGTGGGGATGCCAAGATAAATGAACATCGAAGCCCTGCATGCAGCCTGCTCAGGAATCACACGAGAAACACTGTGGAAATCGAAAGGTGAGAAGAAACGCACAGTAAAGGAAATCGAAGCTCACGCGGCAAAACTCCGGTCATAGCGCTCAGTCGCCTCGATTACGCCAACAAGGTCGTGATCCAAATCTGTTCGTCCGCGCCGTGCGATATCTCGCGCACACCCACGCTATCCCTCCCATGCGCGTCGACACAGGATGGTTTACAAAGAACATGCTGGAAGTTCTGATTGAGTTGGCGTGTCCGAACACACATCTTCCGCCGAAAGGAAAGGATTTTGTAGCGGATACTAGGAAGGGTCTCTTTCCAAAGCTGAAGGTGTAAAATCAGAGGACGCGATGAACTGGGTAAATATATCATTCCTTTCCGATTGGAGTGTCATCTGAGGTAAGAACGGCCCCGGACAGCCTGTGCGTTGTATAGTGAGCAGATGTGGCTCCAGTTTCTGCAGGGGAGTTGCCATCTCGAAGAAGGAGAGGCAATGTTTCTCCATGTTATGACCGAAGGGGCGAACGGAAAGGATCGCGAGCGTATCTGTGAACTTATCGTTACGCGCCAGGAGCTTTTGAGAGCCATTGCGGCGGTGGATAAGAGCCCCAAATGGGGGACAGAAAAGGGGTCGGGAGCCTTTGTTTGCCGATCTAAGCCAGGTCAGGTCTTGCCCGCCGACACCCCACCCTGCCCTTGCTGAGCTTGTCGAAGGGCCCAGCAGACGCCACACCCTCCGACCTTATTTCCCTGCGCGCGCATCAATTTTCCTTTCCAACCTTCCTCCAGTTTTCCCGGAAGCCGTTACACGGGAGAAGAAAAGGGGACGGGCTACTTTTCTGACCGATTCGATGGACCGCTCTCGCCTCCTCACACGATACGCGAAGATTTACGGTGCAAAAAGCAGCCTGTCTCCCTTTTGTCTCCTTATCGTGTTTGAAGAAGAGAGAAAGATGGGAATCCATGGTACTTTATCAAGAAATCACATAGCATAACGAAGACAGACCAAGCGGCAGGACCCATCTCAAGCTGGCTTATAAGAGTCCTCGTCTATGCTTCCCCTGTTCATGTGTGTGTTCATCTTGAGTTGGCCAATCGCCCAGGCGCTTGCGCTCGACCCACGCGAGGCTGACCTGGTTCCCATTGGAACCGTGTTCGCCGACCCTCAGCATTACAACCTGAAATCGGTTCGGTTCCAAGGGACCATCACAGGGATAACCATCCTGCCTCTGCAGGGTGGCTGTAGAGACGTCGATGCCTATCTGTTTCAGTTCGCAGACGAGACAGGAGACATCCAGGTATTGGATGAAGGTTGGTGCTTGCTAGGAGCAAAAGGGGGCCCTCCGATCTTGACTCTGACTCCGGCCAAGATCGGCGACCGAATCTCTGTTACCGCCATAGTCATGTCTCCCACTACCGCCCCTGGAATCCAGATCCGAGCCAAACTTCAAGGGATCGGTGCCAATACTCGCTTGAATTTGAGAGAACACATAGCTACGTGTCGCACTTTCGAGGAGTGCGCAGATAAGCCAAGCCACTCCTCAAGGTGAGGTAAATAAAAGGTGTCAGAGGGAAACTAAAAGGGGTCGGGAGTCTTTTCTTGAAAGCCTCACCATGCGTTCGATAAAACTCTATCATGCCACGCCGTCCACGCCTTGCTGCCGAAGATCTCGCCTACCACGTCCTCAACCGCCGAGGCGGGCGACTCCCCTTGTTTGAGAAACCCGCTGACTACGCCGCCTCTGAGAAGATTCTCGCCGAGGCTCACGCCCAGACCAGGATCCGAATCGCCGCCTATTGCTTGGGAGGTCAAAAAGGGGTCGGGAATGTTTTTCACGACCACTTTTTTCGATCCCTAGGCTTCCATTTGACAGATTTTGCTCCCTGTTGGTAGAGTTCGGCTGCAGCGGAGGAACCGTACCCCCCCGAACGTGAGGTGTTATGTTCAAAATACTTTTGATCCGGGCGGGGCTTGTTGGAGTCGAGGGAAGGGAACCCTCTAATCGGGATAGGGGGTAGCGGTTCGTCCGCTACTCCCCTCCCACACCACCGGACGTGCGGGTCCGCATCCGGCGGTTCGGAAAGTTGAGGTTATGGTGCAGCAAGCCTCGGTACTCCTAATCGGTCGAAGTAGCTGTTGGGCAGGGCGATGTTGAGCGCTCTGTGTGTGGACGTCCTCCACCAGCGTTTGGCGTAGGCCGCGGCGCCTCTTGCTACGAGCTCGGGAACACCCCGGGCACGCAGCGCGCGGTACACCGTTGCTCCACGTTTCCACTGTTTGAGTTGGACCATTCGCAGTCGGTGGCGAACCCACGTGTCGATGTCTCGGAACACGCTCGGTGTTTCGGCCAGGCGGTAGTACTCTCTCCACCCGACGAGATAGCCGCGCAGCTCCTGCGCCATCGTTGTATGGCTCCGCCCTCCGTTCCGGCTGGTCATGTGCCGGACGCGTTCCTTCATCGCCCCAAGGGCTTGGGTGCCACGCGCCGTCTGACCGTCTCTCCCTGGTTCCAGAAACTATAGCCCAGGAATTTCCGGCCTTCTGGTCGCGCCACCGCACTCTTCGCCTCGTTGATGCGCAGCCGGAGCCTCGCATAGAGACGCTTGAGCGTCTCCATCACGTCCGCGCCCGCCCGCTTCGATCCAACATAGACGTTCAGATCATCTGCGTAACGGACGAAGGCGATTCCGCGTTTCTCCAGCTCCTTGTCCACTTCGTCGAGGAGCACGTTGGCCATTAGCGGTGAAAGAGAACCCCCTTGAGGCGTCCCCTCGTGCCGCTCCATCACGACCCCGTTCGTCATGATGCCCGCTTCGAGATAGCGACGGATAAGCCCCAGCATCCGCTTGTCCCCGATGCGCTTCTCCAGCCTTCCCATGAGCACATCGTGGTCACACGCGGTCGAAGAATTTTTCGAGATCCACGTCCACCACAACCCGTTTCCCTTCCTGGACGTACCGCTGCGCCTCACAGACGGCGTCATGCGCATTGCGTCCAGGTCGGAACCCGTGACTGTGCTCCGAGAAGGTGGGGTCGAACATCGGTTGCAGCACCTGGAGGATGGCTTGCTGGATGAGTCGGTCGAGCACGCAGGGAATTCCGAGCTCGCGCACTCCACCCCCACGCTTGGGGATCTCCTGCCTTCGCACTGGCTTCGGCTGGTACGTGCCATCGAGCAGCTGCGCTCGGATCGCCGCTCCATGTTCCCCCACGTATGTCGGCAGCTCATCCACAGTCATCCCATCGACCCCGGGACCGCCCTTGTTTTGCTTCACTCGCTTCAACGCCGCCTTGACATTGCCGCCCGCGACCACCTGCTCCATCAGGCGGTCGATTCCTGAGCGCGCGTGTCCGTTCGCCGCCGTCGGTGTTTCGCCCCTCCGTTGCAGAGGTCGGGCTTCACCCTTGCCCTCCAGCGGGAGCTCCAGTTGCCTGGACTTCTGGCGCCTGACACGTCCGAGACTCATGGTCGTTGCACTCTTCTTTCCGTTTGGCCCTTTGCGGCGCGCCGCTCTGCCGGTGCGCTCGCCGCTCGTACGGCCTCTGCTGACTTCTCGCTCCGCCCTCTTCGGCGCGTCGCCCTTTCAGGCGTAAGGCGAGACCTCCCCAGGTAAGGGTCATGAATGTCCCCGCACAAGCGCCGCATCTACACCGCCTCCCTTTGGTCGCGAGAGCTTCGCGGTCACACGCCCGCTCGCCCTGGGAGGTCGTCGCCTCGTATGCGGTTTCTGTTCGTCGCCTCGCGGTTTCCTTCCCGCTTCTTTCAGCGCCAGCCTCACGGCTGGACGGCTCTCGCCGCTTCTTCGCCTTGCGGTGCTGTCGGGCTCGTTGCGACCAACTCGCCCAGAGGACTTTCACCTCCTATTCATGCCCATGCTGGGCACACGTAAAGAACCCCGCCCTTCCAGGCGGGGCTTTTGTAAACCAAGAGGGAAGTTACCTCCGCTTCGCTACGGGCTGCCATTCATCCCCGCCCTTCTGGGCGGGGCATTCTGGCAGACTTTCGTAAAGGCACTGACGATGCCTTCTAGAAAACTCCCGTCACCCTCCCTTTAACCGGGACAGAGGGAATACTAATTTTGGAGATCCACTTGACTAGTCAATCAACTGGGAAGTCTCACCCCGCATTCTCTGCTTTACTAGAGAGCGACTGCCGAAATGGACATGTTGTTTATCATCATCCTTGCCGCACTCGTTCCATGCTCGCCAACTCCCTCAAAGTGTGGGAGTTTGGCAGTTCCCGGTTAGACTCCTATGGAAGGTCTGATTAATTCCCAATTTCGTTCGATCGGCGTGAAAAACACTGGGAATCTGATCGATCGCCGCCTAAAATTTTGAATTAATCAGACCTTCCTTCGATAAATCAGATAGCGGAACGGAATTCTACTGAGCGGGATGCACATGTGTATGAGCTCGGCAGACCTGAAGAAATGAGAGGTTGTTTTTCTGATCCGGAAAGCCCGACATCGGATACGCACACAAAAGGGAGAAGGCGTGTTGGGATGCCAACTCATTCCCCAGTTCCTCCAGACGAATGGCCGCCCGCGTCTTTCCTTCTGCCCACAGTACCGCCGCCATTTCACCAAAAATGTGGACTGGACCTTTCAGAGTGGCTCGTTGAAGGAGGGGCCCAACCGTCGAGATGAATCGTGTCTCATTCGGCCAACCATCCACCATGAAGGCTGATAATAGCTCAACAGCATCGATGTATGTGATCGAGGAGTTGTTTGCCGTCTGCAGGGTATTGCGGAGCTCCGCACGATGTTGTGCCGTCGCTATCACGATAATTGCGCCGTTTTCCTTGAGGCCAGCTGTGATAAAAGCGGATACTGTATCAATCAGGAACACGTCATCGTTGTAAAATTGGACCGCATGGGGTGGAGTCATATTTCATCCATTAGATGGAACTTCCTAACATATTTAAATTACTAATTCAAATACTACTATACGATCCTGCCGCGAAAGGATGCCCGCGCAATTGCTCCGGTGATGCCACTTCAACCGCCGAGTAGAGTTCTGAGCTGTTTCCTGTAGCGCGGAGCAGAACCTCTTTCGCAAACAGGTCCTGCAGCAGACTGCGTCAGAGTTGGTTTAGTGAAGGCACACGCCAGACCTATCAACCTCCGGCCGCACAAGTACACCCTTCGTGATGTGTTGCTGCCGGATGGCATGAACCTCAACCAGAAATTAGTCAAGCAAGGCTGGTGCTGGCTGTATCGTCGCGATGCGCCAAGAGGTATGGGGTTGGAAAGGCTGGGAAGAAAACGTGCGAGGAGAGGAAAGGCTTGTGGACTGATCCGCAACCGGTGCCCCAGTGGGTATGCGTAGGCATGAGTTCTCACTTGTTGAGACACTACGCGAGCTTTCTCTGCTAATCTCCCTTACGCCTTTTTTGCTTCCCTCCTATGCGGTCGCGCTCTTGCTCGAAGCCCAGAGCGATGTAGTACAGCGCGTGATCGAAGAACTGGCCGAGCAGGTGCAGCAGCTCCAACTCCCCCCGTAGTTCCATGGCGTTATCGGACAGACCTTCGCGCTGGATGAAGCCGTACACGTGCTGCTTGGTGGCGGTGATGGCCCAGTAGACGTGGCTGTAGGACACGCCCTGCTGGGCGCGGCGCGCGCCCAGCTCGGTGTAACGCCGCTCCACCTCGGTTTCGGCCTTGTCCAGCAGCCAGTCACACAGGTTGCGGTAGATCTCGCGGGTGCGGGCTTCGAGTTCGTCCCCCGGCACTTTGCGCAAATCGCTGCACTGGGGAGCGTTCCAAGCCTTCTCTCTGAGCTCGCGGGAAAGCTGTTCGATGTGACTCTCGATAAGCTCCACTAATCGTCGGACAGCCAGCATTGCGCACCTCCAGGTAGAACAAACGTCTGCGTAGGGGAATTCGTTGACCCCTAATTCGGAGCAGAGACATTACTAGATAGATGGCACCAACGTCAATCACGCGCGGTCAAAGAGGGTTGGAGTCGATCGTATCGAACATATGCGTCTGAGGACAAAGCGCGAACGGGTTAGAAAGCGAATCGCAAAAGAGGGCCCCCCTATCAGTCTGGGGGAAATTTTCACCTTGGGAGGCGCACCCTGGTCTGGCTCTCTGTCCGGACACGATGTCGGGATACCGCTGATCTGTACTGAGTGGAGTATTCACCCTGTATGCCTAGGGATAGAACCCCCTAACAGGGTGCCGCATGCGAGCGGTTTTGCTTCTGTTATCTCCAATACATTGAAGTATCGCCCGTCGATCCTCTCTAAGCAAAAACTGAGCCAGAATCTATTCAAGATTATTTCACACGCAGTCTCACATAAACTCTTGCGCTGTCGTTCAGACCCTTCTACAATCCCTCACGGCGAGGCTTCTATGCCCTTCTTGACTCACTCGTACTGTCGTTTTCTTAGCACAGCTTTATTCGTTGTGTGCCTACTCAGCCTGAGTTCCATGGTGAGCGCTGACAGTCTGTGGAGTGGGGTATGGGTTCTGCGTGAGCCTCCGCAAGGAGGTCGTCTCATCATGACCGTAGAGGAGGTGAACACCGGATGGAACCTGACCTACAAGGTTGTCGGCCCGGATGCGCCGGCAAGCACTGTCTCGACCGTCCAGACACCGCTCAACGGCAAAGAGGTTCCTCTCTTGGTCAATGGCAGACCATCTGGCCAGACGATGGGAATAAAAAGGATCGACCCGCACCGCACGGTCACTGTCTTGAGGTTTAAAGGGAAGGAGACCGGTGTCTCAAAGGCGGAAATCTCACCCGATGGCAAGGTCCTCAAGATTGAGACCGATTATGTGAGCTCAAACCCCATCGGGAAGGAAGTCCAATATTGGGACAGACAATAAGGACTCTCGCCTTGCCGTGAGATCAACGATAGCAAATGTATCCAATGCTCCAGTTCATTCGGAGTTGCGCTCAAGACCTCACGAGAAGCAGGATTAGGTTTTTCTCCACTCCCTCCAGTCGCTGATTGTTGCACTTGCCATCTGTTTTGAAGCCCGATGCAGCCATTTGGGCGTTCGTGTGGCGAGGTCTCGCTGGATCGCTCTGATCGCCTTGTGGGTCCCCAGATGCACGTTGGCCGTCTCCCAGCCCATCGCGCACAGGAGATTGGCCTCATCTCGTTTTTTCGGCAATGTGGCCAGTTCAATGCGCGAGCAGTAGGGGGAGAGCCGTCGTACAAGCCAGCCACCTTGTACCCGCACAAAGGGATCTTGGCCCCGAACAGCCTGGTCCAATATAGACTGATAGAAGATGGTGTCGGATCCATCGTGCGCTCCCGCCCACACACAGGCTGAGAGCCCCAAGGCTTTCGCCTCACGGGCAATCTTCCCCCCTTGCCAATCGGCCAACGCGATAAACCGCGGGCGCCCCAGGCTTCCCAACCCTGACACCCGTCGCTTAAGGCGATACGCCAGACCAGATTCCGGCATCAGATGGTCGAGGGCTATCTTCACACTGTGAGGAACAGCCCCCTTCGCTGGTGGCAGCGCCTCCATATTCCCCCAAAACTTGACTGGGTCACGGAGTGCATTGGTGGCAATGTCTCGCAGCCACCAATGCTCCTCGGCCAACACAAACGGTTGGCCACCAGAATTTAACCCTTCTGTGTAGCCAGTCAGCAGCGCGTCACAGGCAGCCTTAGGCCTGATCGCCAGCTGCTTCGTATCGGCAGCCAACGTAGCGCTGACGGCTAATCGCACCAGATCGTTGGTGTACGGGAGTGGATAGGCCTCGTCAAAATCATTGGTTCCCCAAACTAAGCGGCCTTCACTGTCACGCCATGTTCCGAAGTTCTCGATGTGCGCATCGCCAATCGCCAAGAGCAGCGGTGCCGTGACGACGTCACGACAGACTTCTGGCCACACCTGCATCCATCGGTAAAATGTAGATCGGAAAAAAAGAAAGGCATCCCGTTTCATTCTCTTGTGCTTGAGGGCAAGATCGCTGGGGACAAGATGGATCTGTTTCGCCAGCCAGGCTTCATACAGGCGGGTAGCCAGGTGAATCTTCATCGCCATTCCATGTGCCCATCAGAGATCACGACATCCCCCAGTAGCCGGTAGGATGTGTTCAATGCTAGGATCCACCGATCTCCCAGGCTTAGGATCGACCCCAAAGAGCTGGTATCGGAGAATTTCAGTTGCCCATGGAGTATTCATTGACATGAAACTATACAGGATCGGCGTCTAAAGGGAACCGTATGAAAACATTTCAGGTGCGACAAAGCATTCATTATGATTTGATGATCGCCGCCGGCTCGGAACAGGAGGCAATTCTCAAAGCCGGGATTATCCCCTTGACGCAGTGGGAAACTGAGAGGACCGACATCACGGCTGAGCTAATCGATGAAACGGAAGAAATAGACGATTACTGACGCCCACAATGCGGATTGTTCCCCTGTTGGCTCTGCCTCCTGCGCAACAACTCATGCGAAACCGCGGTGGTGTCATCAGCCTTTATGACACGCAACTTTCCACACTGTGTAACCAATTGTGCCGGGAACGACTGGCAACCACTTACCTACTTGCGAATTGGTAAACACCACGGTTCCACTTCCCATATTTCCCGAGAATTCCTTGAGCCCAAGCGATCGACTGCGCTCCTCGACGCAGTCAAATTCCCATTCTACCTTGTTACTTAAAAACCTGATGCCTCCCACAGTTTGTACAGTCTGGTAATCGTAGAATTGCCACATCTTGACCAGATTGCTGTTACGGCGTATCGTGGTTGGATCGACATATACCATTTTCCCTGCTTCGTCGCGGTCGCTCACTTTCACCCATTCCGCATACGCAACGCCGCTATTCAGAACCAGCAGTATGAAAAAGATCAGTCGTACCATGTGAATTCCTCGATCAGCGGCGATCTCTCGTGTATCTTCCAATGTCTATTCCCCTGACGGATTATTCGCGTCGATACTCTGAGCAGGAGCTGTTGTATACCCATTGGTCTTTATCTCGACTCCGGCGGCAACGTCCATCTGCATGGCACCCATCGAGTTGGCCGATGCGATGTTGTACCACAGTATACACGCACATCATCCTGATCCTGTATAGGCCACGTCGGGATTCATCGGATGCTCCGAGGTTGTTCGATGCAGCGGCCTGGGCTATGGCGTTCTCGTACCATTGCCTCACCGAGGCATCGTATTTTGGGGCGCCCTGCTTGTTGGCAAAGAGAAGGAGGCATTGTCAGAACGCAGTGACGGAGGAGACCAGGGGTGAGGGGTATGGTGGGAGCGATTCCAGCGAGCGTACACAAGACACGAGTTGACGAGCCATTTGACTATGCTGCCAGTACAATCACTTGGATGTCAACGTAGAGATGTGGGAGTACCCTTGATTGATCGCCTCCCCTCCATTTCGCTCACAGAGAGTATGCGATGCGCACCGCACAGGTCTTTTCTCTTATCGCTGGTACACCACTGTGACCCTGGCAAGAAAATCAATAAGTTCGGCGACATGGCGGCGTATTGCGCTCAAATCTTCTCTTGCTGCCGCTTGCTCCAAGGCCCCCCCCATCATACTGATGGCGTCGAAGCCATACCCACCTCCGTCCCCTCTCATCCGATGTCCAATGATTTGAATCTGGACCAGATTACGTTCTTGCAACGCGGCTTCGAGTATCTGTACATCACGGCGACGATTTTCTAGAAATCCCGGGATGATTTCTTCAAGCCCTTGGTCGACATACACAGTGATGATGTTGTCAGCGCTTCTGTCCGGTCCCGTCGTCATGATATATGCCTTCCTTTGCAAGCCCGGAGAACCTCCAGGAGGGTGTGTTTCTTGATGGGTTTCGTCAGATGCGCATCGCAGCCGGCATCGAAAATCTTCACTCCGTCCTCTTTCAGTGCCTGGGCAGTCAAGGCAATCACCTGTATAGGAAAGAGGTTATGCTCTTGCTCCCACGCTCGAATGGCTCGTGTCGCCTCATAGCCATTCATCACCGGCATTTGCATATCCATCAGGATGAGATCGTAGTCGCCGGCCTTGAATCGCTCCACCGCGATGGCGCCATGATCCGCGATATCAAGGCAATACGGAGTCTGTTTCACATAGGCACGAATGAGCATCTGATTGTCTGTGGAATCTTCAGCGAGTAAGATGCGAAGCGCCTTGAGTTCAGTGTGATGTGTGGATGCCACTGATGAGAACCCAGCCGTCTGTTGGATTCCCTTCGCACGGTCGAAAGCGATGCTGATGGTCTGAATCAGATCCGATCTCCTGATAGGCTTGATCAAATAACCCCCGAGTCCCATGTCGTAGGTGCGGGCGATATCGTCGGCCCAATGACGAGAGGTCAGCATCACAATCGTCGGTCCTTGAGAAGGGTCGGCCCGTTTAATCTCTTCGGCAACGTGAAACCCATCCATCTCCGGCATGCGACAGTCGAGAAGCACAAGCTGGTAGGGTCGCGACGACTCAGCAGCTCGACGCCATTGTTCGATGGCATCGTGACCGGAAGCAGTATCCGTCACCTCCGCACCCAAGGCCGCCAAGGATTCGTGAAGGATCAAGCGGTTGATGGCATGGTCATCGACGACAAGGGCTCTGATCCCATGAAGATCGAGCGGGATGTTGTGACGGGTCGGGGTCTGGCCGGATGGCACCGCAAGCTGCACGCAGCAATGAAAGGTGCTCCCCTCACCGAGAGTGCTCTCCACCCAGATTCGTCCCGCCATGCGCTCTGCTAATCGCTGTGAAATGGCCAACCCTAACCCGGTGCCCCCATACATACGTGTTGTCGAGGCGTGGGCTTGCGTAAAGCTTTCGAATATGGAGGGAAGCTTATCTGGTGGAATGCCGATCCCTGTATCACTCACAGCGAATCGAATGGCGCCAAGGGAGGGGATTTCAGGATCCGGCTTCACCCACACCATGACGGACCCGCTGTCGGTGAATTTGATCGCGTTACTGATGAGATTCAAGATGATCTGGTGGAGACGGTGAGGATCTCCAATCACCGTGCAGGGGACATCAGGGGAAATATGACAGGCAAGTTCGAGGCCTTTTTCATTGGCCCGCAGGGCGAGAATCTCGATGGCCTTTTCAATCAAGTCGCTCAAATCAAATTCGGTTGACTCCAGTTCCAGATGGCCGACCTCGACTTTCGACAAGTCGAGAATGTCGTTGATCAGATTTAATAGATTTCCACCGGCACGGCGGAAAATACGCAGGTATTTTCGTTGCTCTGGTGCCAGATCTGTTTCCCATAAGAGATCAGCCATACCGACAATGGCATTCATGGGCGTGCGGATCTCGTGACTCACGCTGGCAAGAAATTCGTTCTTGGCTGCACTCGCCTTCTCTGCTCGTTCCTTGGCCTGGCGGAGGGCTTTCTCCGTCTCTCGGTGCTCCATGGATTCCATTGCGAGCGTCACCATCGTGGCAAATGACGCGGCAACCGTCATTTCATCGCAGGTCCATGCGCGAGGCGAACCGAGGTATTCATGACACAACACGCCCACCAGCTTCCCTTTGTATCGGATCGGCGCATCGAGCATTGAGCCGATTCCAAGCGGCGTGAGATACAACGATGAAAGTTCACGGGTACGTGGATCGGAGTGGGCGTCGTGGGCCGCAAGCGTCTGTTCTTCCCGCTCCAACGCCTGAAAGTACGACGGGAATTGGTCGGCCTGGAGAACGGCTCCAGCGCTGTGCTGGCAGGTGGAAGCCTCATACAGATCCTGCAGCTGAATAGCTGAGCGATCTTCCTGGAACAACCAGATGCTGGCGCGCTCGACCGCCAATACACGGCTCGCCGTCTCGGTGATAACCTGAGCCGCAAGGTGAAGTTCTCCAGAGATAATCGCCTTGCTTTGAGTCAATTCGAGCAGCCCCGCCTGATGCTTCTCGAGCAAACTGACGCGCCGGCTTTCTTGTCCGGCAATTCGCTCGTTGAGGTCCGTCATCAGCCGCTTCCGCTCAACGGCTGTCCAGAGAGCACGGCAGATCGCTCCCCCATCGTATGGCCCCTTCAACACATAATCCTGCGCTCCGTTCTGAACGGCTAACATCGCAAGTGGTTCGGCATTCGGGTCTGTGAAGATCACGACCGGAAGCTCCGGCGCCCGCGCGTGTACGCGCGCGAGCGTGTCGAGGCCAGCGCTGTCTGGCAGGTTGAGGTCCAGGAGTATGGCATCGAACTGCCTGACGGCTAGATACGAAAATGCGACCGACAGCCGAGCCGCATGCTCTACCAGAATGGCGACGTTCGTGAAATTGGAGAGTGCTTCTCGCAGCAGAGCCATCTCCTGTCGGTTATCCTGGATGGCAAGGATGATCATAGATCGCGTTCTCCTTCGCGTCTCCTCTCACAGATGCCCAACCCTACTCTCACTGCTTCAGGCAGCCGACCGCTCCGTATGGCTGAGGATGGCTTCCAGCAACGTCGCTTCTCTTGATGGGTTTGGCCAAGACGCCATTGCACCCGGCAGCCTTGATTCGTCGCTTGTCTTCAGGATATGCGTAGGCCGTCACCGCAAGAATCGGCGTCGGCGGAATGCCCTGCCTCTTTTCCCATTCCCTGATGGTCGCAGTCGTGGTAAAGCCGTCCATCACAGGCATGTGTATGTCCATCAGCATCAGATCGTAGCGGCCGACGGTCACCATGTCACAGGCGATGCGCCCATTTTCCGCGATGTCCACCTTGTAAGGCGTCGCTTTCAGATAGGCCTTGACCAGAAGCTGATTGTCCGGCGAATCCTCCACAACCAGAATTCTTAGCGGTCGGTGATCCACCAATGCCACGGGTGTCTCGACCTGCCTTGGCAACGGAGGACAACCTTGCTTTCGTCTATGTGCGATCGTGAGTGCGCGACGGAAGCTCGGACCGTTTAATGGGTTTTTCCAAATATCCGGCCAGACCCAGGTCGTAGGTGCGAGCGACCTCACCGGACCGGTGCATGGACCCTCCGAAATCCGACGTGAGCATCAAGATGGCCATGTCTTTCAGGGACGGATCCGCTCTGAATCCGTTCGGCAACCTCGAATCCGTTGAGATCGGGCATGCGGGAGTCGAGCAGCACAAATTCGTATGGCTCGCCGGCCTCCCGCGCCCGTTTCAGTTCAGTCAACGCGGTCAGACCGTCCGGCGCTTCCCCCGCCTGCATGGCCCAGGCGGTCAGAGCCTCCCGAGCGATGAGTCGGTTCGTCGCATTATCATCCACGACCAGCACGCGAAGGGCATTCAAGTCCGTGGGGCTGGAGAGTGCGGCTTCCGGAGACTCCGGCTCGACGTCGAATCGCAGCGCGCACGAGATGGTGCTTCCTTGGCCAACTCGTACTCTCGGCCCAGATGCGGCCGCCCATCAGGGTGGCGAGTTGCTTACTGATGGCGAGACCCAGACCGGTACCACCGTATTTGCGCGCGGTGGAGGCGTGCGCCTGCGTGAAACTTTCGAAAATTGATTCCAGCTTATCTGTGGGAATGCCGATCCCGGTATCAGTGACCGAGAAGAGCAGCGCGCCTGGTTCGGAGATCTCGGGATTCGGCACCACGCGCAATTCGATGGAACCCTGCTCGGTGAACTTGATGGCATTGCCGACAAGATTGACCAGAATCTGCTGGAGACGGGTTGGATCACCATAGAGGAATCGAGGGACCGCCGGGGACACGTAGCAGGTCGGCTCCACGTTCTTATCGCGGGCCCGCAGGGCCAGCAGGTCGATCACGTTGTCAATCACGTCCTGCAGATCGAAGTGGATCCGTTCTAGCTCAACTTGCTTCGCTTCCACCTTGGAGAGATCGAGGATATCGTTCAACAGGGTCATGAGGTTCTGGCCGGCGTTTCGGAAGATGCGCACATACTTACCCTGTTCGTCGGTGAGGGATGTCTCCCCCAGCAAGTCGGCCATTCCGACTATCGCGTTCATCGGCGTGCGGATCTCATGACTCATGTTGGCCAGAAATTCGCTCTTGGCCCTGGTGGCCTTTCTCAGCCATTTCTTTCGCCTGGAGCAAGTCTTCCTGAATCCGCTTCCGCTCCGTAATCACTTCCGTGAACATGATGATCCCGCCGATGGCGCCGTGCTCGTCATGCCAAGGCCGCACCTCCCACCGCAGCCAGTCGGTGTGACCGTTCGCTCGCATGAAAGGATCCTCTTCCCGCCGCTCAATCGCACCGGCCAGACATCGTTGATAGATATCCTGCCATTCCCTCATTTCACGGATTTCAGGAAACACGTCGTAATGATGCTGCCCGATGATATCCCGTGTCGCCAAGCTGATAATCCTGATACCAGCGCTGACTGACAGCCACATAGCGAAGCTGCTGGTCGAGCATCGCAACAGCGACCGGTATGTGTTCGACAAAGGATTGGAACAGCGACCGACTATGTTCGAGCGACTGCATCTACTCGTTTGCGCTCCTGCTCCGCCGCAATTCGCGAGGCAAACACCTGCAAAATAGGGATCGCCAGCTTCCCGTCCGGCATCGGCTTGTTGTCCATGAGGGCAATATGCCCAATCACCCGGCCTGTCCTGTCCGCAACCGGTACCCCGCAATAGCTGACAACCCCTAAGTCGGAGATCAAGCGGACATGGGGATAGATCGCACTGAAGCCGATCCGGATAGTGGATGGCCTGTCCTGTTAACACTGCCTCGCAAGGGCTGCCCGTCGGCACCGCAAACGGCTCGATGAAAGCGCCTGCCCTCCACGCTGCGATGGATCGAAAATGCGTGCCTTCAGCATCCCTCTCAGAAAGATAGGCGAACTGGACATTGAATGCCGTGGCCATGCGACGGACCAAGGAGGAAAAAAATTCCTCCCCTGTCTGTGTCGCAACCCCTTCGACCACCGCCAGCAGCGCGTCCTCTCGCTTTTTTCGTTCAGTGATGTCATTGGTCACGGCTAACTGTTCGGTGCACCCGGTGACAGGGTTTCTCAAGGGCACGGCATAGGTCTCCATCCACCGGCTGGATCCCTTGAGACCTTGAATTTTAAACTGGAGCGTTCGCTCGTGACCAGCTATCACGTCGTCATGCATACTCACGAACGCGGCGCGATGCTCAGAGACAACCAGGTCGAACATTGAAAGACCGATCGCGTCCTGCTCGCTGCCCGCCTCAATGAATCGTAGTCCGACAGGATTTATTTGCAGCAATGTTCCATCGGAAGCAACGCGGGTGATACAGCTAGGTCCTGTGCTCAACATAATCATGTTGAGCAATTCCTGCTCCCCCCGTTTCTTCGCCACGTGCTTGAATGCGGTCACGTCTTCGCAGGCAATGAGCGCGACTGGATATCTCGCGCCACGCGCTATTCGAACGGTCTCACTGACCCAGGTCGTCGTTCCATCCTTCTTCACCATCCTGAATGTCCACCAGGCGGTGCTGGAGGGATGGCCGAACGCTTCAGCCAACTTTCGGACGACCGCATCCCTGTCCTCTTCATAAAAGACCGATAAGATAGAACGCCCAATCAGTTCTTCCGGTGTGTATCCCAACTGTGTCGCACCAAAACTGTTGGTGGAAAGCACCGTGCCTTGTTGATTCACTGTGAAATGCATGAACGGAGTTTCGTCGTAGAGGGCACGGAACCGTTCTTCACTATCGCGCACGGTCTCTTCCATGCGCTTCAGGTCCGTCCTGTCGCGTAGGAGAGATTGATGGGCAGCCGCGAGCTCTGCTGTACGGTCGGCAGCGCGCGCCTCGAGATCCGTCAGCAGCCGTTTCCGTTCAATGGCAGTGCACAGGGAGCGGGAAAGTAGCGCTCCGTCGTACCCCCCCTTCACGACGTAGTCCTGAGCTCCGGCACGAATTCCGTCCATCGCCAGCCGCTCGTCATCCATGCCCGCCATAATCACCACCGGAATCCCCGGCGCCGACGCTTGCACACGTGCGAGCGTATTGAGGCCGGTGCTATCGGGCAGGTTGAGATTCAAGATAATCGCGTCAAAATGCCCCGCAGCCAGACAGGTAGATGCAGCTGACAGCTGCTCCACATGCACCACCCGAATAGGGACGTTTGTGACAGCAGAAAGGGCTGTTCGCAGCAGGATCATCTCCTCCCGGCTGTCCTCAATGACAAGGATGATCATAGGTCGCTTTCCACTTCACGCTCCTCTGATAGGAGTATGGGCTACTGACTTACCCGAATCGAAGCACTGGGGTTCTTGACCGACTTGAAGATCGCTCTCACACCGGAATCCAGGTCTCGTGTGAGACAACAATTGTTTCTGGAGCCTGAGAGCGAGTCGTTTTCGAGACCTGCGTGAAGCGATCGACAGACCTTGAGGCTATATGTGAAGACCGTCAGCATGTCGATTGTGTTGCGGCTCCGTCGCTGTAGCATGGAGTGGTCACTGCGACTTACCCCACGATGCGAGGGATCTTTTGCATCGCTCAGACGCCAATTCACGATAACCCAACAGCCGTCAACGACCCAGACAATTCGTCATTCAGGCGGCCATCGTCTGATCGCTGTCATGCGAAATGCGAATTGAGTCCTTACGATATTATCGCCCTCCGCAGTCAACTAGAGCGGAGGAACGGCTGGTATGGGATCGTACAGAGGAGAGCGAATCGGCAATACACGCGAATTACGAGGTGTAGCGGAATCTTGCGAGATGTAGCAGCATGATACTTGTCGCCTCACGCCCGTCGCGCGAAACATTCATCCCTTACCTGCAAGCACACTCTGAGGATCGTGTGATCGTATGCGCAGGTGACTCCGAGCAGTCGGCTCGATTGAGGCATGGAGCCGCCCCGCTTGAACGCCGGGATGCTATGTGTCACGTGTATTGGGGACAAGAGAGAGCGTACCGGCTTGTTTAGCCCGATTGCGGCCTTCTTGCTTCGCTTGATACAGCGCTTGATCGGCCGCCTTGATCAAATCGGTGGGAGAGTTATTCCGGCTGGGAATCGTACTGGCGAAACCTGCGCTGATCGTGGTGTAGCCACCGTCGGAATGCGTAATGCCCAACGCCTCAATTTTTTGCCGAAGCGTTTCCGCCACCTGTGCCGCACCGTCCGTACGGGTGCCGGGGAGCACCACCACGAATTCGTCCCCGCCGTACCGGGCAACCAGATCTCCAGGTCTGTTGACGGCGCTCGAAATCGCAGCCGCCACCTGCCGAAGACACTCATCACCCGATGTATGGCCAAGGGTATCGTTGTAGGATTTGAACCGATCAATGTCGAGCATAATCAGAGAGAGCGGCGTCAATTCTCGGACAGCTCGTCGCCATTCCTGGTCCAGAAAGTCGTCAAACTGCCGGCGGTTCGTAATGCCGGTAAGGCCGTCAAGACACGACAGTCGCAGCAACATCTGGTTCGCTTCCTGAAGTTGACGCATGACCTCAAGAAGCTCCTGCTCATGTGTCCGCCTCCGTTCGATCTCGTGGACGAGCCGCAATACCGACCGGACACGAGTCAAGATCTCGATTTTATTGATGGGCTTCCCAATGTAATCGAGTGCACCTGCGGCAAAGGCGAGCTGGAGATCGACGGGATCGGTCTTTACCGTCACCATCATAATCGGCGTATCGCGGAATCGTTCGACCGCCTTGATTTGGCGGCAGGCTTCGATGCCACTCATGCCCGACATGACAATATCCATGAGGATCAGATCGACTCGAGAGGCGGAACTGTGCTTCCCGTCATCAAGACCCAGCATGCGAAATGCAGAGGCAGCCGAGTCAGCGATCAGCAAGTCGTCATAGCCGGCAGCTGAAAGGATCGACTGCACCAAGAGGCGGTCGTCCGCCGAATCATCAACGATCAAGATGCTCATGTGCTCAAAATCCTCGAAATACCGAGTGAGGCGCATGAGAAATCGTAACAGCTAGTCCTGATAAACTCCAGGATAAAGCTTTTTGACGCAAGGTTGACAGATACCGTGGCTGAATTCGGCCTCGGAATGTTCGCCGATGTATTCTTCCAACTGTTGCCAAAACCCTCCGTCATTGCGAATCTTTTTACAGGATGCGCAGATAGGGATAAGTCCTCTGAGGACTTTGACATCCCGTAGCGCTTTCTGCAGCTCGTCGTTGCTTCGACGGAGCTCTTCTTCGCGCGCTTTGCGGCAGTCCATTTCTTTTTTCAGCGCAAGCGCGGATGAGGCCCGTGCCAAAAGTTCCAGGCTGTGCACCGGTTTGGTAATGTAATCATTCGCGCCCGCCGCAAAGGCCGCTTGGAGATTCGAGCGGTCGTTGTTGGCCGTCACCATGATGATGGGAATATCGCTCAGATGCGGTCGGCGCTTGATCCGGCGGCAGGCCTCCACTCCGTCCAACTCCGGCATGAGAACGTCCATCAGAATCAAGTCAATCTGGGTAGGCGTCGTTTCGCCGTCCATGTCGAGCATGGAGAACGCCATTTTCGCAGATTCAGCGCTTAGGAGATCCGGATGGCCGGCTTGCTTAAGAATTGTGCGAAGGAGCGTCTGTTGGTCCGGGGAGTCGTCGACAATGAGAATGCCCATACCGGTTCCTGTCAAGCGTTCGCTCAAATGGGGCGAGCGATCCTCTTTCAGTATAGCAGATGCCGACTGGGCTATTGGAGCTTGGCACGGACGAGGTCGCTGATCTGTTTACCGTCGATCGGTTGGCCGACCACGCGGGCCATCACGGCTTTCATCACCATGCCCATCTCTTTCAGTGATTCGAGCGCCGGTTTCCTGAATAACCGCATCGACAACGGTAGAGAGCTGTTCAGGAGAGAGGGCCTCAGGGAGATAGGACTCGAGAATGGTGATTTCCTGTCGTTCCTTCGCAGCAAGTTCTGCTCGGTTACCTTTTTCAAATTGTTCGACGGATTCCCGGCGTTGCTTGATCATCGTCGTCATCACACGGCTCATTTCGGCATCGTCGAGATCTTTCTTGATTTCCATTTCCTTGTTCATCACGGCGGCCTTGATCATACGAATCACATCCATCCGCAATTGATCACGAGCCTTCATGGCCAGTTTCAGATCTTCGGTTAGCCGATCGTGCAACGACATAAGGCCTCGAGAAGGAGCGTGATTGCGAGTGCGAAGAATACCCCTTCATTCGACCCCAGTCAACGTGCGGACATCACGGCGTGACGCTCTAGCTCACGTGGCTTTCATGCCAAACAGAGAGTATGATATTGCCAAAGTCAGATTGCGTCTCAACGCAAGATGGGAAAACCTTGGAGGGCCGACTATGGCGAGCCGCAGATCAGTGATTGCGCGGATGACTGTCCTCACAGCGGCAGTGCTTGTTGTGAGTCGCACGTGATCAACAATACGGACAAGAGAGGATGCGAATGAATCATCGACAAAGCCGTATACAACAATGTGGAGCCGCTATGGTCGTAGGGGTCTTTGTTCTCTTACTCATCACGGCTTGTGCCAGCGACCAGTCCAAACCACTTCCGCAATCGACTCCAGACCAAGTACGGGGCCATACCGATCGAGCGTTCGAGAAGCTCAAACAAGAAGAGCAAGAGCGAGGCGCCCAGCCGCCGACGCCTCGGTACTGAGCTGGAAACCTACCGATTCAATTTTGGCAGAGTCCAGGCCACAAACTGGGCAACCGGTTTCACAAGGGGCAATTCCCAGAGAAGTTGTCGCCGAGGCGCTCGTTCTACTTGGCGCGCTTCATGGAAGCTGCCGAGAAGACTGGACGAAACCAGCAGCCGCAGAACGCCTGAGAGAAAAAAGACAAACGGCAAATTTGAGGCAGGCTGGAGAACGACCCCTCCCCACTCGATGCGTGCAGGAAGGTGCTCGACGAGCCAGCTCCCAACCAAGGCTCCCATTGACCACCCTATTGCATTGACCGTGCTATACAACGCAATGGCTTTTGCGCGATCCGCTGGCCCGACCGAATCGAACACATAGTTTTGCAGCCCCAATCCCAAGCCGGCCCAAATGACGCCGCCCAGAAAATTGACGACCAACAGAAAGCCTAGATTTGTGCTCACAAGGTAGAGCATCGGCAAAAATGGCACCGTGAAGCCGGTAATGGACAACAACGCTTTGTTTCCAAATCGGTCCCCGAAGTGACCCCAGGCTTGCACGGCAAGAAGTTGTCCTAGGAGGCCGGTAGCCAGCCATCCACCGTATCCGATATAGGACAGATGAATATCTTGAAGGAGGTACAGCACAAAAAATGGGCCTGCGATCAACACGGACGCATGCATCAGCCCTGAGAACACCAGGAATCGACGAAAGTCCTTTGTGGTGCCCAGGCGGAAAAATCCGAGAAATCCTTGCTGAGCCTCCTGGTGAGCGGTCGGATGCATATCTTGAACAGGTGACAAGGCCAGCACCGAGAGGATGCGAGCCCCCCCAGCCAAGGTAAAGATCACGACAAATCCCCACCATGCGGCGCCCGAATGTTGCCAGAGACTCAGTATCCATCCGGCTCCGCAGAGGGCAAAGAAACTGAGGCCGGCGATAATTTTGGCTCGGCGGGCAAAATACGCACCACGCTCATGCTGGCCGAGCCAATCGGCGATCAAGCTATTCCAAGCCGGCGCAGTGAAATGCGCGCACGCGAAATACGCGGCAGCGCCACCCACGACAAGCCAGGAGCCCCATTGTGGAAGCACCAGCGGCAGTAGCACGATGGGAACCCACGTCAAAGCCTGCCCAACAGTGCCGACAGAGATAAGAGCTTTGCGGTTGGGACACCACTGCAAGACCTTCACAGAAAGAATTTGGGCCACCGTTCCGACGAGTTGAGGCAATGCCGACAACAGGCTCAGTTGGAACGGGCTTGCTTGAAGGAGCAAGGCAAAAGCGGAAAGGTATTGTTCCCCACTTCCTTGCGTAACAGCCTGACAGGCACCATCTCGAAGGCCGTAGCGAAGACCTCTCTCACCGGGGCTCTGCGGTCGAGAGTTGCTTGGCACGGTCTCCTGCGAATTTTCTGACAGTCTTGGAGGCACAGTACCCTTGTTCGAGAGGGGGCCTCGATCGAGAATCGCCCAGAATGTAGAGAGGCCAAGCGGAAATAGATGAGCGCCTTAGCCTGCCGGTTATTGACCCCTTGCTGATGACTCGATACCATTATAACAGTACCAGTGGACGGCACTATCAACACTCCCCATGATAGAAACTACAACGATAGGGAAGCCGTTTCTGCCAATCGTGTGCGTCAGCCTGAGCGTGGTCATGTCTATCTGGCAGGAAGCCGAGGCGCGAGATCCGTTTGCGCCGAAGGAGCAAACAACAACTGAAATCGGCTCCACACAAAGTCCGTCGTTCGATGAGCAGAAGAAAGGCATCCCACAATCTCTGTTTACCTGGATCAAGATGGCCAAGGGCTATGACGTCGAATGGGATTCGTTCGGGCGGAAAGGCTGGTACACGCAAGACCCTCGCTTGAAGCCTCTTGAGCCTGGATCGGTGTTCTCTCGAGATATTCCGGCGATCTATATTGTATTCGAATCGGCACCACTGGAAGATCCTGCCCAATTCAGCGCTCAATGGTTTTTAGAAGGAGAACAGGGCACGCTTTCATCTGTTCCGCTCGGCAAAGATATCTTGGAAGTGCCGGGGCATGAACGCTATGGATTCCTCGAACTCAAGAAACCTGGAAATGCCTGGGACGTCGGCACGTATCTGGTGAAACTGTTCATCACACCGCTTGGACAACAGTCCTTTCATGCGGCCAATCAAGTAGGTACCATGCGGTTTACCATTGTGGAGGGCGTTGCTCCGGCCGAAGTAAGCCCGCGTTCGCCCTAATACCATTGGCGAACTTGGCGAAACACCCATACACGTAAGGGCGAAGTAGAGAAAAGGAACACGATGCACACGCGAATCAAAGTCACGGATCAAGAAAAACTCACGTTGCTCTACGAGCGGTTCAGAGACGTCTGTCTGGTCGAGAAGGAAGTGTGGAAAGAGATTTTTATGCCGAGGGAGATCGCGCAAGGCCCTGTCAGAACCAACTTGCAAGACCGCTATGATGTGGAAATCGACGAACCTGAGATTGAGGAGGCCCTGGATGCTAATATCCCTCTCGGCAGCCCAGCCCTCGCTGCCGCAATTCAGGAGTATCGAGCACACATTTCTTTTTATCGAAAACCCTGAGGATGTTAGCGGGCCGCAAGCACGCGCTCAATATCCTGAACAATATCTTGAGCGAACGGTTTCATACGGTTATGGTATCGGGCGACAACCTTTCCAGAGCGATCCACTAAATACTTCTGGAAATTCCACTCCACCTCGCCTGGAAACGGGCTCTGCTCCGTCAGATAGCGGTAGAGCGGATGTATATCGTCGCCTTTTACGCTGATCTTGCTGAACAGTGGAAACGACAGACTGTACTTGGTGAAGCAGAAATCTTTGATCTCCGCATTCGTCCCTGGTTCTTGCTTCCCGAAGTTGTTCGCGGGGAACGCCAGGATCTCAAAGCCCTTCTCTCTATACTGCTCATACATCTTTTCTAAGTCGGTGTATTGCGGCGTATTGCCGCAGAAGCTGGCCGTGTTGACCAGCAACAGAGCCTTACCACGGAACTGACTGAGTGAGACGGGCTTCCCATCGATATCGTTCAGCGTAAAGTCGTAGACCATTGGCGTGTGTGCTGCCATGAGTACAGTCCCTTCCTGTTTCGCCGCTGCGTGGGTGAGCCCAAGTAGGTCACTCGATCCAACACCTGCGATCACGCCAATTGCTGCGAGTGCTCCTGCCAATCGCTGGTGCGACCTTTTCATCAGGCACCTCCTAGTTAAAGCCGTTCCAACGCAGCAATTCGCGCTTCGACCGGCGGATGCGTCGCGAAGAAATGCATGAACCCTGAAGAGTTACCGGAGATCTTCATCGTGGCGAGCGCGTCCTGGGTGGAATACTCAACCTGTGAGCGGCTGACCCATCGATCGATCGCGCGAAGAGCCGAGATCATCGAGTCCTTGCCGTATACCTTGGCGGAAAAGGCATCCGCGCCATACTCACGCTGACGCGAGAACCAGCAAATCAGGACCGAGGCCAGGATGCTGACGACAATCTGGATCACGATCGACAATCCGAAGCCGAGCATGGCTTGATCGCGCTCTGCAAAGAACCGGCGCACCCACATCGCAATATAGTAGACGAAGGTATTCATCAGCCCCGCCAACACCGTCGTGGCGAACATGTCCCCGTTGTAGACGTGTCCCATCTCATGGGCGAGGACGGCCCGAACCTCCTGCTCTTGTAGATTGCTCAGTAGCCCGGTCGAAACGGCCACCATCGAGTTGTTCTTGCTAGGCCCTGTCGCAAAGGCATTGGGGTCTGGGGCTTCGTAGACCCATACCTCAGGCATCGTAATCTTAAGCCGTTGCGCAATCTCCTGGACAGACCCGTAAATCATCTGTTCAGCATGGGACTTGGGTTGGGTGATCTGGTAGCAGTCCAACATGGCCCGAGCCATTTGTTTGGAGAAGGCCAAACTGATAAAGGCACCACCAAAGCCGAAGGCCAAGGCCCAGACGAGTGAACTCAGATCGACCGCCCCTCGCAGGTCGACCCCGAACATGGGCAGAACGATATTGATCAGTAACGGGACGGTGAGCGAGAGCGTCACCATGATCAAGATGTTGGCGACGAGTAGCAGAACCATGCCTTTCATCCACTTCATCGAGATCCTCCTTCGCAACTACGTGCTCGCCCGATCATTGAGCGAGTGACCAGTGAGATCCATTATACTAACTGATTTCCTGAAATACATCTCAATCGACATTGAAGTCACGATGTGCTGTAAACAATAACTCCTGAAATGCCAAGGTCAAGATGTCTCAAGTGCCTGAAACTTTTAGGCAAAGTTGACCCGTTCCCATCCTTCCTGTTAGAAAGGGCTCATGCAGAAGGTGCCCAGGCAATTGCTCAACATCATGGCGATGGTCTGGTTGCTGACATCCGTCGGCATGGCTATCGTTTATGGAGCGGAGCCCTCTCAGCCCGGCCCTCCTGTCGTGATCCCAGTAGCGGCAGACGGAGTACAACGAGCCTCGATCACGCTTGATAGCTACTCATATAGCCCCAACCATTTGATCGTCGAAGCTGGGAAGCCAGTTGAACTCACGCTCACCAGCGTGACAACATTGATTCCACACAATTTTATCATCAAAGACCTGACGGGAACCCTATCTGTCGAACAGGATGTCAGCGCCGGCAAGACGGTTACCATAAATTTTACACCGGCTCAGCCAGGCACATTTTCTATCTACTGCGACAAACGGCTCTGGCCGTTGCCCAGCCATCGCGATAAAGGGATGGAAGGGACCCTGGAAGTGCGATAGGTGTGGCTACGAATATAGAGACTTCCAAGCAAGCACTACTCCGCGATCTCCTCAAGCAAGTCTCCCGTCTCTTCTACACGACGTTGGTCGTGGTTCCGGCAGATGTGCGCGATCAAGTCAGCCTCGCCTACCTGTTTGCCCGCGCAGCGGACACGATTGCAGATACGGAATTGATCGATCGTCCGCGTCGACTGGATTTGCTCGGCCAACTCAAGGGGCAATTCGTGAGCGATCAGATTGCCTGGGCTCAGGTGCGAGAGATTCAGCAAGCGGTGGGGCCAATCCAACAGAATTCCGCCGAGCGAGTCCTGCTTGAACGGCTAGAAGATTGCTTTAAGTTCTTCCAGACTTTTTCGCCGGACGATAGGGGCCGCGTACAGCGGCTGATGACCACCCTGACGCAAGGCATGGAGATGGATCTCACCGTCTTCCCCGGCACGTCGGCGAAAGACCTTACGGTTCTCAAGACGCTCGACGATCTAGACCGCTATACCTATTACGTGGCTGGCTGCGTGGGCGAGTTTTGGACGGATTTGATGTGCGCCCACCGAACGTCGTTGGCCTCATGGAAGGTGCGGGAGATGTCGGAGGTCGGCGTGAGATTTGGAAAGGGCCTCCAACTCACGAACATTGTGAAAGACATCGCGCACGACCTCCAGAAAGGCCGCTGCTATGTGCCGGCTCCCCTGCTCGCCGAAGCTGGACTCACCGCGCGTGACTTGTTGGACCAGACAAACCGTACACGTTTTCAACCGGTCCTGAGCAAACTTGTCCGCATGGCGGTGGAACATCTCGACCAAGGCTGGCTCTATACCATGTCGATCCCGCGATCTGAAACTCGTCTGCGCTTGTCTTGCATGTGGCCGATTCTCTCCGCCGGAGAATCCCTGAAGCTCGTCATGTATTCGCCCGATCTCCTCAACCCCGCCGTCAAAGTGAAAATCCCCCGCAGCAAGGTCTACCAGATCATGGCACTCACCACAGGCACCTTCGCCTGCGGCCAGGTAGGCACTGCTTACTGGGGGCGACTGCGGAAACAGATCGTGTGAATCGTCCCGCTTCTGGCCTTTGCTCTTGGTCGAATAGACAATTGAGGCCCTTGTCGGCTAGGCTACACTTGCGATGAGTCTCTCTGGAGCAAACCTATGGGGCATGAGTCTGTGATAGAAGCAGTGCCGGGGCTAGGCGATCTCGCCCAGCGTTTCAGGATTCGCATGATCCTTCAGTTCGGATCGACGGTCACAGGAACCACCCATGCCCGAAGCGATCTTGACCTGGCGGTCAAGCTCGACACCTCCAACGTGTCGCTGCAGACCATCCTGGAGATTCAAGAGGCGTTGCAAACGCAGTTCCCTGGACGCGAAGTAGATCTGGCGATCCTTAACCGGGCGGACCCTTTCTTCCTGAAGAAAATCGTTGAGTCCTGCCGCGTACTCTTCGGCACGGCCCAAGACCTCGCCCGACTGCGTCTCTACGCGTTCAAAGCGTACCAAGACTTTCGACCATACTTGGAGCTGGAGCGACAGTCTGTCGCCCGGCGCCTGGCGGCACTGGTCACGGAGCCCTCACGCCCATGATCGATCGCTTGCTTATCACCAGAAAGATGAGCCTGATTCTCGAGGACCTGGCTGCCATGACCCAGTTGTCACAGCTGTCTCGCGAGCAGTACCTCAAGGACCCCGTCAATGAGACCTTAGCCGAGCGGTACCTCGAACGTGCCATCGGCCGCATGATCGATGTCAATTTTCATCTGGTCATCGAGTCAGGCCACGCGCCGCCCAAAGACTATCACGAATCCTTTATCCTCCTCGGAACGCTCGGCCTTATGACGGTCGATGTGGCCAAGGATATGGCGAGGGCCGCCGGGCTCCGCAACCGGATTGTGCATGAATACGACGATATCGATCCTGAGCGAGTGTATGAGGCGTTGCCTATCGCCGTCCGTCAGATTCCCATATACTTGGGCCATATTCAGCGCTTCGTTGAGCAATTGCCGCAGGACTAATGAGTCGATGACCTGCCTCCGACGAATCCCTGAAGCTCGTCATGCATTCCCCTGATCTCTTGAACCCCGCCATGAAAGTGAAAATCCCCCGCAGCAAGGTCTACCAAATCATGGCGCTCACCGCCTCCACCGACGCCTGCGGATATACAGACACTGCCTACTGGGGGCGACTCCGGAAGCAGATCATCTGAATCAGCAGCTAACGTAATGGATAAACGGGTTCAGTTGCTCGATCGGCGAGAGATAACCGATTAGGCAGAAACGCGCTCCCATTCTCTGGCGAGAGCGGCGAAGGCGTCTTTATAGTTAGGCCAATCGTGCAACGTGGCAGGATCGAAGTCCGCTCCATTTGGCCATACAAGCGTTTTTACTTCCGAGTCGACGGAGACTTGGCTGAATAGTTTCTTATCGAGGAGCGGGCCGTACAGTTCGCCAGCCAGGACTGGTCTCAAGTTGATGACTCGCTCCACGTTGTCTGTGAATTGCACGCGCAATGTATATGGCCCTACAACCTCAACGGCTCGAACCTGATAAATAGGATGATCCATGCAGGCATTCTAGCCAGTCGCACGAAGGCCCGCAACAAATGGCCTGTTAGGGAACCAATAAAGAACCATTTGGGGCTGCATCAGTGATGCTTACTGGGGAAGATCGCTAAGTTTGTAGTCTGACCACAAGGCTCTTCCTTGCTTCCCTACAAAGATCCGTGGCAGCCATTTAAACGAAGAAATACGCCTATGGAATAGATAGAAAAGGCTTAAGATTGGACCACAAAAGATTATCTTGACATCTAGATTTCTATAAGATATCTTCAGCCTCCGTTGACATATTCTTGAAAAGGAGAAATCAAATGACGCCAGAGATCTGGACACTTGAAGATGTTGCAAAATTTTTGAGAGTGAGTGATGAGGCTGCTGAAAATCTGGTGAAGAAATCGAAGATTCCACATTTTCGAGTGGGAGAGGCGATTCGTTTCAGAAAGGATCAGATTATTAGATGGACTGAAAGTGAGGTTGGCGGTGATTCTGCCGCGCCCGCACACCATTCTCCTTCAGAATACTCCCGAGGAAAAACTGATTGGCGCATGTCACGTGACAAGAGAGAGTTGTTCGTACGCTTGGGGAATCCCCACAGTTCCATCGCGTATTCCCTCATACCCCTTTCCAATAGCGTCCGCACGTTTTTCCCAGGCTACAAGACTACGTTTACTATGGAAACCGTCAGCGGCGACATCGAAACACAAGTCACATCTGCGCCCCGTGGGACACGAGTAGGAACACCTGACAAGGGAAATTATGTACAAGGTGGTCTGACAGACTGGTTTCGCGCACATAGAAGAGAGATCGAGTCCGGCTTGTGCCTTCGGATAGGGCAAATAGAGAAATGGAAGCGATATAGACTGGATCTGGTTCCATATGAAGAGATCAAGTTGGCGCTACCAACATAAGAAATCACTTTTCACTAAGGGTGCGTCAGGGCCTTGGCGCGGACTTCCGCCGGAAGAGCGAAATTCGCACGCCTGCTTTGTGGGGAAGGAAAGCTGGAACTGACCGAGTCCGCGAGGGAATTCCAGAAGGTTTCCGCCTCAGAAAGCAGGCGTGCGCGCTCTGGAGGCGAGGAAGCGCCAGGCCCTGACACACCCGACCTACTTTTTTTGCGGCTCCAACATCTTCTCCCCCTTCTTGAATACCCCGTAGATCGCCTGCGAAGGACAGGCATCCAGGCAAAGGCGGCAGCTTTCGAGACAGCGGGACGGATCGAACTTATAGGGAGGCGTCGAGAGCCAGGCGCCAGTTGGGCAGATCGGAACACAGACGGCTTGATGGGTGCAGCGGTCGGGATGGCGGACGAGGTGATCACGAATGACCATCATAGGTTTGACTCCTTCAAAGAGACCTTGGGAGAAGATGTCGAACATGTTTCTGTCAGGGAGGCTGTCACTCACTTCCACTCCTTCACAAGTTCTTTCAAGCGATCTTTCAATTCAGGATGCTGCTCCAGATTATTGTGAATCGCTCCAAGAATCTTCTCGACCCTGGCAGACTTGAGGGCGTCTTTATCCTTCTTGACCAATCGATCATACTCCACATAGGCTGCCTGGTGCGTCGGCTCAAGGAGCGTCCGTGCCACAGCCAATGCCTCGCCCAACTCATACGGCTCCGACGCCATCGGCGGCACAATGGTAAAGCTGCCGTCGGCGCATACGAGCACAGCGGCTCCCTGTTTCCCTTTGAGCGGGATGACAGCCTTGATGGTTTTGCCAGCCAAGGTATCCCAGTTGCCGAGAAGCCCAGGGAACTGCTTCATGAAGGCCACCTTTTCCAGGTTGGCTTTCCACTTTTCTTCAACGGCCATGACGTTCCTTTAGTAGTGCAACGCTACGATGTGAGCGGAGGGAGTGTTGTGGGAACCGGGTGATCGGGCATAATGAGACGGGTCACGACCTCGCCTTTGATCACGTGACGCTCCATGATTTCCGTCACGTCGGCCTCGGATTTGACTTGATACCACACACCTTCAGGATAGATCACCACACTCGGCCCTTCGGCGCAATGATCGAGACATCCAGCTTTATTGGCGCGGACGACGTCTTTCAAGTCCAATCGCTTCGCTTCTTGTTTAAAGCGGGCGTGAAGCGCCTCAGAGCCAAGCTTCGAGCAGCTCCCGCGGGGATCGTCGGGACTCCGTTGATTCGTACAGACAAAAATATGGCGTGTGTATCCAGACATGATCGATCGTCGCCTACGCTGAAACAGTCATGGTATGAAGTCGTTCGAGTAATCGCGCCACCTCGCCACTCGCAAGCAGCGGTGAATGGGTCCGTGCGGCATCGAGCAGAGCCGCGATTTCTCTCACGCGCAACGTCGCACGCTGAAACTCATCGGACTTCGACAGTTCAGAGGTGTGTCCGGCTACGAGCTTATCGGTTTCGGTGGAAATGTCGCGGAAGTCCCGTTGGAGATTTTTCTGCATCGAGCAACTCTCGCAGTACCATTTCGGGCTTTGATCGGTCGATGGAGACAGTCGATCATAGGCCCGGCCAAAAAAATCCTTCCCAAGCGATAACTTCATCAGCGCAGTGCCAGTCGCGCCGCAGGCATTGCAGGAGCCAGCTGTAGAATCCATAGAGCCTCCCTCTGTCGATCGTGAGCTGAAGAGCGGGCGAATCTTACACCAGGCTTCCGCGCACTGTCCACTGAGAGAGACGGCTCCGCATATACGAGACAGGCTCGCAGACTTTCTCGAACCTCCTACGATAGAATAGGTCGAGTGTCGCGTATCCATTGCGAGAGGAGAAAATCGCCATGATCATCGGGATCCCTAAAGAGATGAAGGATCATGAGTACCGTGTCAGCGTCACGCCCGATGGAGTGCGTGCATTGCGACAGGCCGGCCATGAGGTGTGGATCGAACGATCGGCTGGAGTCGGCAGCGGATACTCAGACGAGGACTACGGGAGTGCCGGCGCCATCACAGCAGAATCGAAAGAGCAACTGTTCCAGCAGGCAACGCTGATCGTGAAGGTTAAGGAGCCATTGCTCTCCGAATGCCGACTCTTCCGAGCAGGCCAGACCCTCTTTACCTATTTGCACTTGGCCTCCTTACCGGATCTCACGAAGGCCCTACTAGCAACGACCATCACTGCGGTTGCCTACGAAACGATCGAGGCGAAAGACGGCACATTGCCGATGCTCAAGCCGATGAGCGAAATCGCAGGACGGATGTCGGTACAAATCGGCGCACATTATCTGGAGAAGAGGCATGGAGGGCGAGGAGTTCTTCTGGCCGGTGTGCCAGGAGTAGAGCCGGGAATGGTCGTGGTGTTAGGAGCCGGAGTGGTGGGCAGCGCAGCGACTCGAATTGCGGTCGGGATGGGGGCCCATGTGACGGTGATCAATCTTGACCTCGAACGGCTCCGAGTACTTGACGAATTGTATCGTGGTCGAATTGTGACGCGTGTCTCCTCACAAGCAGCAATTGACGAAACAGTGATGGCCGCAGATCTTGTCATCGGAGCAGTCCTGGTTCCTGGGGCTCGCGCTCCCAAACTGGTGTCACGGGAACTCGTGGCGCGCATGAAGCCGGGAGCCGTGGTGGTGGACGTCGCGGTCGATCAGGGAGGCTGCTTCGAAACCACGAAACCCACGACCCATTCGGACCCGGTCTATATGGTGGACGACGTGCTCCATTATGGGGTGTCCAATATGCCAGGAATTGTTCCGCGTACGTCGACTGTGGCGTTGACGAATGCCACACTGCCGTATCTGCTGCGCCTGGCTTCGCAGGGACTGGAAGAAGCCGTGCGAGCAGACCCGGGGTTGGCGAAAGGAGTCACCCTGTCCAGCGGAAAGATTACCTGTCGAGCGGTGGCCGATGCCCATGGCTTGCGTTTCGACCCTCTGATGTAAGACAATCCTGCTTCCCGTTGCGATTCTGTTGATTTTGTCGGGGCGTAGCGCAGCCCGGTAGCGCACTGCGTTCGGGACGCAGGGGTCGGAGGTTCGAATCCTCTCGCCCCGACCATACCGCACTTCGTGTGAACCGGCGCCTCTTTATCGCTCTATCGAATTGAGGCGCCGGATAGACACCACCAGTAGACCCAGTATTAGCTTGCTCGACCCGGAGCCTCCTCTTCTATTGTGGCGACGGAACACCTTTCCATGATTCATTCCCCCTTGACCAATTCTTGTTCATGCCTCGTCTCAGAGTCATGACTCCATCGTATTCTTCACGAAATTTCCGGCGTGTGTATTGGAATAGTTGCACCCTCTTTGCGTGAGCAGAACCTCTTCAGTCGTCCCATTTTTCATTTCCAATCGATAGGCAATGCATACGCGCACGGAATCGCAAAACGCGTGACGCCTCTGCGGAGGTGTGAGAGTATCCGTTCATTGAACAGGCGTCTTCGACTACGCCGTTTGTCTGAATGTATGGCCGAAAAGATTGAATCGACAGTGTTCCGAGCGAGGCTGTCGGTAAAGGGAAAAGTTCAAGGGGTCGGCTATCGAGCATTTGTGGCTCGTGTCGCATCCCAACGAGGTCTCTCCGGCGGTGTCAGGAATCTCGATGACGGCCGAGTCAAGCTTGAAATCGAAGGTCGCAAAGACCAGATTCTGTCTCTGATCGAAGACCTCAAGAATGGGCCACCGGCTGCACGAGTCACAGCCATCGACGTGGAGTGGAGTCCAGCAACAGGACGATTTACAGATTTTCAAGTGTGGTACTGAGAGGACCAGTTTGCAGGATGCTCAAACAGGCCGTTCGGCAAGGCCGCAGCGAGCGAAGAGGCAAGGCGTGCGCTCCGGTACGTTGAGCTTCTGAGCGACGCGAGAACGATGCCTGGTGAAAGGCGCGTCTCGGCGCGCCGGGGTTGGGTGGGTAAGAAGAGTGACTTTTTCAGCATCCTGCTAGGAGCGAAGGAACGTATGGGGCGAGGGGGCGAGGAACTACACGATCTGAGCGAAGCGCGCCGACATCTCGTCGACCATGACGATGAGGACGCTGGTGCGTCGTCGAGAGCGGACGAGTCGCCCGTCGGCGAAGAGAAATCGAGTCGCCGATCCGAAGGGTTGGATACTCTCAAGTGTTACCTGCGCGAGATCCGTCACTCCACCCTGCTGACGTTTAAGCAAGAGCAGCAGTTGGGCAAACGAGTCATGGCCGGGGATGAGCAGGCCCGCCAAGAGATGATCGAATCGAATCTTCGGTTGGTGATCAGCATCGGCAAGCGATACATGCATCGAGGGTTCCCCTTCTCCGATGTCATCGAAGAGGGCAATCTTGGGCTGATTAAGGCCGTCGAAAAGTTCAACTATAAACGCGGGTTTCGCTTCAGCACCTACGCATCCTGGTGGATCCGGCAATACATCGAACGAGCGATTATCAATCAGGGAAAGCTCGTGCGATTGCCGGTGCACGTGGTAGAGCGTTTAAATCGGTATCTCACCAAGGTGGAGCGGCTCGTTCAGGAGCTTGGACGAGAACCGACCGCGTCGGAAGTGGCGGCACGGATGAAAACGACGGAAGAAACGGTGTTGGATCTCAAGCAAGTGATCCGAACAACCTGTTCGTTGGATAGTCCGATCAGTGAGGGCGGAGACACATTTTTACGCGATGTGATTGAAGACCCTTCCGGCATCTCCCCTGCCGATACGGCCGAGGGAGTGATGCGACGAGCAGAGATGATGGAGTGGGTACAGCTGTTGCCTGAGAAAGAGCAAACTGTTATTATGTCCCGATTCGGTCTTGATGGGAGTGAAGCCAAGACACTGGAAGAAATCGGTCGGGAGATGGGATTGACCCGTGAGCGAGTCCGGCAGATTGAAATGGCAGCCTTAGCCCGTTTGCGCCATACCATTGAACGCAGAACCATGACTCAAGCCGACCTGCTCTGATCGATGCCTCCCATCAACTATCACGCGCTTATTCGGGAAGTTCCCGACTTCCCCAAACCCGGCATTCTCTTCTACGATATCACCACACTCCTCAAGGACGCCCACGCCCTGGCGTCGATCACCGATGAATTGACCGCCTATTACCAGGGACATCGAATCGCCAAAGTCATCGGCATCGAATCGCGCGGGTTCATTTTCGGAGGAATATTGGCAAATCGGTTGAATGCCGGATTTGTCCCAGTCCGGAAACCCGGCAAGTTGCCCGCCGACAATTTTGAAGTCAAATATAACCTCGAGTATGGGTCGAACTCCCTGGCCATCCATCGCGATGCGATCGGTATGGGAGAACGTGTGCTGATCGTGGATGACTTGCTGGCCACAGGGGGCACCGCAGCCGCGACGGTGTCTCTCGTTCGGCAGTTGGGAGGCGAAATCGCCGGACTCGACTTTCTCGTTGAACTCCAGGGCCTGAAGGGTCGAGAGAAACTGGTCGGCTACCCCATCCATTCGACAATCCTCTATCCTTAACTCTCCCAGCCCCTTCTCACAACCTCTTGTAATAGGCGGGAGCGCCGTGCTATGAATGCCGAACTTTTTTCGGCGACTCGACGTTTATCTCAGGAGTACGACACGTCATGGCAACAAAATCACCCGCCAAGAAAAAACCGGCAGCAAAGGCCAAGATGCAGGCGAAGGTCGCAAAACCGGCAAGCAAACCCATGCACACGCCTACTATAGTCACAGAAAAACCTATCAGTATGGCTGTTTCTCCTCTTGCTGCCAAACCGAAAGAATCGGCGAAAGAACGCGAAGACCGGGAGCGCCGCCGCCAAGCCCTCCATCAGATGTTGGTGCGAAAGCGGCAGGACATTATTAAAGAGATTGAAGGGAGCCTGGGCCAGTCCCTCATTGAAGATAAACAGCGGCGGCTTGAATCTGCGCGCGACGTCGGAGACCAAGCCCTCATGGATCTCGATCGCGAGCTAGGCATTTCCTTGATGGAAATGCGCAATCGCCGCCGGCAAGCCATCGACGAAGCATTAACACGCCTCAACGAAGGCACCTATGGCATCTGCGCGGAGTGTGGTGTTGAGATCAGTGAGCGGAGGTTAGAAGCCGTCCCATTTGCGAAGCTCTGCGTTGAGTGTCAGTCGAAAGAAGAGCTGTTGGAAAAGATCGAGCGAGAAGAAGATCGAGACTAGCGTTCATGCTGTGATCAGTCTTCTCCTTCCCTCTACATGATCCTCCTCCCCTCAATCATGATCCCTTCCCCTCCCCCGTGAGGAAAAGCGTGCGTCCTGTGACGATCCTTGGCACCTTGCATCGTATATGGGAGTGGGTGTGATGAAGCCATTGAACCTTCGCGCAGTCGTCTTGGCGAGCGGAGGACTGGACTCCACCGTCACGGCAGCGATTGCCAAGCAGGATGGTTGCGAGCTCTTTTTCCTTACCATAGCCTATGGACAACGCCATACGATAGAAGTCGAGCGGGCACGGCAAATCGCCGCTGTCTTGGGCGTGGGAAATCATCTGGTGATGAACCTTGATCTTCGCGCCATCGGCGGGTCAGCACTTACTGGCACGACGGCAGTACCCAAAGACCGACCGGGCAACGAACGTAACCAGAGCATTCCAATCACCTATGTGCCGGGACGCAATCTTATATTTCTCTCGATTGCCGCCGCGCATGCGGAGGTCGTGGGAGCCTCTCTCATCTATTTTGGCGCCAACGTACTCGACTATTCCGGCTATCCGGACTGCCGACCTGAATTCATCCGCGCATTTGAAGCCGCGGTGAAGGAAGGCACGAAGGCCGGCATGGAAGGGAACCCCCTCCATGTCAAAGCCCCTTTGCTCATGCTGACGAAAGCGGAAATCATCCAACAAGGCATCAAACTTCAAGTCCCATTTCATTTGACTCATAGTTGTTACGATCCGGCAGGAGATGTAGCTTGTGGGCGATGCGATAGTTGCGTGATTCGGCGGGAAGGATTTGCAAAGGCTGGGGTTGTGGATCCCATCGCATATGCGATAACCTCAGGATGTTGAAACAGGCGGCCAGCGTCGTTCTCGACTCCTCGAAATCCTCAACGTACCCCATCCGGGAAAAGAGCTGTCACGAGCTCGGGGTTGGGCGGTTATGACGACTCCGGTTTCGATTCGCCTGCGGCCTTGCTGGCCATCCTGTTTGAACATCCTGTGGAGAGGTACAGTTGAACAAGATTGGCAGTCTGATTCGAGGGAATACACAATGACTAAAAAACTTCGGATCGGAGTATGTCTGTTGGGCCTTGGTCTCCTCGCGGCCTGTGACACTTCGGAGCCCCCCAAGCCGACAGTCGCAAGCGGGCCTGTACCAGCCGAATTCCAAGCAGGCGAAACCCTATTCACTGCAAACTGTTCGGCCTGTCATGGAAAGCAAGCAGCGGGATCCGACCACGGACCTCCGTTAGTACATAAGGTATACGAACCGAACCATCACGGGGATGAAGCCTTCAAACGGGCGGCCGCCAACGGCGTCAAGGCGCACCATTGGGAATTCGGCAACATGCCGAAGATCGACGCCGTCACTCCGGCAGATGTTGATCAGATTGTGAAGTATGTGCGGTGGCAGCAACGCCAGGCCGGCATCCAATAGCGGCAGGATGCTGAAAAAGCCCGCCAGCTTCGTTCTCGCATCGCTCAGAGGCTCAACGTACCGAAGCGTACGCCTCGCCTCTTCGCTCGCTGCGGCCTTGCTGGACGGACTTTTTGAGCATCCTGTCCAATCTAGACTCTCCCCTTTTCCCTCGATAGTCCTCGATCGGGATTCGATGCGAGCCTCGGACTGATCGTACGCCCGCACAGACCGGTGGAAGCCTACAATGTCCCTATTTTCGGCCCACCGCTGGTACCGCTTGTTGGGCGACAGCGCCACGAGACGGCGCATATCTCTCGGTTGTCCGCTGTAGTGAAGGACACAACAGCCACCCGCGCTGGCCGGTTGCAGTTCGCACGTAGCAAGGCCAGTAATCCTTCCCATAGGTGTCCCACAAGACCACTACGGGCTCACCTTGCTTTACAGCGGCAATGGCCGGTGCCGTGTGTATCGCCGTTGATCCCGTGTACGCCGCATCATGTTCTGAACTAAAGACGCCTGTATCTTCTTTCGCTACCGCTTTCCAAAAGCTCCCAAGCATCAGGAAGCCAAGGACCAACGCCGCAAGCACGACAAGGACGACTACGGTACAGAGTAGGATTTTCATTCTTTTTCTAACGCCCAACGATGGGCGCTAACCTATTCTGGTTCCGCATAAGGCGCCAATTGCTTAGCAATGCCGGGTTAGACTCTTGCAGCATCTTGCCAGGACTAGGCCCTAGGCCCACGTAATTTTTTGGAAGTTGATTGCTGCATCTCTTTATTCTGGGATCTTATACGGTTCCGTATAAGATCCCCCCGTTTGAATGGAATAGAAAATATATATGTGCCGGGAGTCTTTTCTGTAGATCTGAAACATCAACTAACGGGAGTGGCCGAGGCTGCCCTTTACTGTGCGCATCGAACGAGCAACGCTTTCTTATTGATCCTTCCAAGCTCGCTTGCTTTCCCTCTCTGGGAAGGGCACCCATGTTGGTCAACGTGCGGCCGTCGAACGAGGCCCTTCTCAGGACGCGCGTTCCGGGAGCACAGACCAACGTGGGTGTCCTTCCCATCCTTTTTATCGTGCGCGTTCTGCGAGCAAGAATGGCACCTGGCCGCTCCCTTCCCATCCTTCGCAGGGCGCGCGCTCCGGGAGCAAAGAAAGCTCCGCATGCCCCTGCACCACACCTTCCAAGCTCGCTGTTATCTCTCAGCGATGGGGGCTGATTGATCTTCCACTGCGCGCGTCCAACGAGGGGAGTCCGCGACCGCGCGTTGCGCGAGCACAGAAGATCATCAGCCTCCATCCCCTCTCTGTTCCGTGAGTAGGAGGACGGCCAGGCCGCCCTTTCCCCCCATTAATTCTATCGCCTCTCTGCCACTAACACCCCCATGGTTTACATTGCATGGGTCTCTCAATCTCCTCTCATCGGCCAAGCATTCCAAGAGGATACGCGCATAAGTAATTGATTATAATGAAATATTAATTCTTCTTTCGCGGGAATGTTCGTGGTAAGATTCACCCGCTGCTTTCCTCACGCTATGGGCTCTCGCCCGTGCAGAGGAAGTCGGGGAGGTGATGTGGCCATCACCTCCCCATTTTTTTGTCTCGCTGGCCTCTTGTGTTATGAGCTTCAGCCAGCCGGTCGTCTGCTACCATTTTGCCTCACTTCTCATCTGAGCGGTGAATCATCGCTTCGACGTCACAACCGCTTTTGTCATCGTCACCTCTTCCAGAATTCACCAGACGACGTAGCCACCTCTGCTGTCGATACAACATTGTCATCGGCTTAAACCACTCCGGTTGCATCCAGACATACCTCTCTTTCCATACCGATGAAGGTCTGATTTTGAAATACAGTCTCTACCGTACGACGTGTATCGGGCAGTCTTGCCTGCAGGAAGTTCTGTGGAAGGCTACCTGGTTGGTCAGCCGCCTGTGAATGCGTTCGGGTCTAGGGAACGTGAGGGAAAGAGGGAGAGGGAAGGTGAGGAGGCGACGTGGCCGTCGCCTCCTCATAGTGCGACCTCTTTTTCTTGGCCGCCTTTTTTACGGGCTTCTTCGCTGCTGCTTTCTTCGTTGCCATGAGCACTTCACCCCCCTTCGATGTCAAAATGTTAATCGATGTACATGTGGTATAGCAGAGTTTGTGCAACGAGTAAAATTTTGTTTTTCTAAATTCCTCCGGTAAGAGCGAACAAGGCCTCCCTTCCCGCAACCCTGCGCCCGGTCGCCGTGAAAAATGGTTGTGTGTTTCGAAGCCATGGCGGTGAACGAATAGCCCTCGCTGTTTTTTGGCTTTTTGATTCAACTGACGATACACACCAGATGAACCAAAAAAACCAGCCGGACGAGCAATGAGTTAGGACTGTCGGAGCGCCTTCCTCGCATCCTCGATCGGGATTTCTCGCCATGCACCGGACGGGAGATCTTCTAGTTTGAATGGACCGTATTGAATACGCCTCAGCCTGGTCACCTCATGCCCCAAGGCTTTGAACAGTCTTCTGATTTCACGGTTTTTCCCCTGAACCAACACCACTTCCAAATGTGATTCGCGTCCAGAACCCTTCTGAATCTTCACGCTGTGGCACTGAAAGCGCTCGCCACCCTCGACCACTCCGGCTACGGCCTGCGAGGCTTGAAACTCTGTGAATTCTCCTCGCACGGTGACGAGATAGACCCTCATCACTTTATGCGCTGGATCAGTGAGATAGCTCGACAGGACTGAATCACTCGTGAGCAAGAGGAGTCCACTAGTTGCCTGATCGAGTCTCCCCACGGCGTGCAGATATCCCAAGTTCGCCGGCAGGACATCGAAAATCGTCTTACGACCCTTTTCGTCGCTGTGCGTTGTGACGACCCCTTTGGGTTTATGAAAGAGGATAAATCGTTTAGCAGAGTCTTGAATCAGTTGATCGTCTACCGAGACAGAGTCTTTGGGCCACAAAACCCATGTGGCCGGATCACGTACGACTCGACCATTGATGCGGATACGCCCAGACAGAATCCATTCCTGGCTTGTGCTACGGGAAGCAATCCCAAGCTTCGAGAGCAGTCGATCCACGGTGAGACGTTTAGTAGCGGAGGCTTTATGCGCCATCTTGAGCCCCATCTATCCTGGAACTTGACCGGTAGATATTGACCGCAAGAGCAGAATACCAAATAGGATGCTCAAAAAGTCCGTCCAGCAAGGCCGCAGCGAGCTTGAGACAGGAGGCGTACCCTCTCGGGTACGGCCTTCCTAGGCGCTTCGACGAGCCGAGAACGCCGCTAGCGGGCTTTTTCAGCATCCTATTACTAGAGGAGGCCGCGCTTTTGGAGGTAGTCCTTGTCAATAACGGGAGTGGGTCTGGCGGGAAGCTGCCCACGCTCTTGTAGCAATCGTTCGACGTATTTCCCAATCAGATCCGATTCGAGATTGACGTGATCGCCTGCTTGCTTGAGACCCAGGGTCGTGACCTTGGCCGTGTGTGGAATAATCGAAACGGAGAAACCGCGCTCAGTCACCTGATTAATCGTCAGACTGATACCGTCAACGGTGACAGACCCTTTCACAACACAGTGGCGCAGAATCTCAGGTTGGGCTTCGATCGTGAACAGAATGGCATTCCCATCCTGTTGGCGGTTACGAACCGTGCCGATGCCGTCCACGTGACCGGCTACGAGATGCCCGCCGAGCCGATCGTTGAGCTTCATCGCTCGTTCCAGATTCAGCGGTGTGCCGGCAGTGAACTGCCCGAGGGTGGTCACGGACAATGTTTCAGGAGAAACCTCCACGGAAAAGTTATGCTCAGCCTTGTTCACCACGGTCAAACAGATACCGTTGACGCTGATGCTGTCCCCGATTTTGAGGTCGCCCATCACGGCGGAGGCCAAAATCGTCATCCTCGTTCCAGCAAGGGTCTTGTCGATAGAGATGATGGCGGCCAATTCTTCGACGATGCCTGTGAACATTACTCTTCCCTCACGATCCGTTTCACGACAAACACAACCATCACAACCAGCACGATCACGCCGAGGCCGGCCAGCGTGCCGATGACAATATTCTCTGTCGCGATCGCATTCAACATCGGTTCAGTATATCGCATTGATACTATGTCCGTCTCATCGCCATCCAAAACACCGCCGCTGCGACAAGTTGCAACCCGGCAATAATAGCAAACGCGTGGGCATAGTTTAGGTGTGCAATGAGAATCCCCGCCAGGAGAGGCCCGCTCGCATGGCCGATGTCTCCGATCGTCCCTTGCATGCCCATCCCCGCCCCGAGCGTCTTGAACTCTGAACTATCCGCAACCAACGCGGACGACGAGGAGGAGACGACGGCTTCGCCGAATCCGAAGCCCGCTGAGAGCAGCAAGAGCAGCCAAAACATCGACACCTGAGGGATGCAGACGAAGGTTGCCGCACAGATCACAAGGCCAATGACGATGAGTGGTTGGCGACCTATGCTGTCAGACACCCGACCCATAATCGGTTTGGAAACCAGCGACGTGAGGGCCTGTACCGTAAACAATAGCCCAACTTCTCCCGGATTCAATCCTGCCGAAACGCCATAGAGCGGGAGAAACGCCATCAAGGCGCCATTCGCAATCATCTTGGCCGCATCGGTCGAGCTGGTAATGAGAACCTTGCGATTCTTGGCGACCACCCTGAAGCCTTTCCACATCTCCGCCATCAGCGGGGCCATTCCCTTCTCCTGGATACGAGGGGGAGGCGGTGTGAGATGCAGGCTATAGAAAATTGCAATGGCAATGCAGCCAAATAGGCCGGCCGTAACGAAGCCAGCGGAGAATCCCGACACGTAGATCAGATAGCCACCGATAAACGGCCCGACCAACGCACCGGATTGCGTCGAAGCCGTGTAGGTACCGAGCGCAGCCCCCCTCCGTTCTCGATAGAGATCGGCTACGGTCGCCAGCGCACTTGGCGCGAAGATGGCCGTAGCCAATCCGTGGAAGAAGCGTAAGGCGGTGAGTGCGTCGAGATCCGTCACCCACGGGTACAAAAATGGCGGGAGCCCGAAGGCTACTACGCCGATCTGAAGCAGGAACCGCCGACCATAGATGTCCGACAGCGCTCCGGACGGCAGCTTGAGAAACACTCCAGTAAGGGTGGAAACAGACACGATGAGCCCAATCCGTTCAGGGCTGGCCCCCAAGGATTCAGCGAATAACGCCAACATCGGCATCCGGACCATGTTGTAGCTGATAAAGCAGAACACCCCGACCGTGCAGAGCAACGTGAAGCTGCGTGATGTCGTCATGGTGAAGTCGTCCTGGATGAGATCGCGCCGCTGGAATGGGATAAATCGTCCAACGCCTGTTTTAAGAAGGCCACGTCGTCGTCCGGGAAGGCCGGCGGACCCAGAGCTTTAAGCAGAACACGGTCTGGATGTTGCCTCATGAGGGAACTCAATCGATTGACGGTCTCCACCCCTTTGCTCAACTTCCTAGATACGGTCCCTCTGATCAGCGGCTGAAGCATGGAACCCAATCCTGAGAGGATGCGGTTGTCTAACTTCGTATATGAAACCATGGTACTGTCCACGGCTTCCTTTCCGTCGGCATCTTTCATCGGATCCATCTTCAATAACACGACCGCTTTGCCGGCGATGTTCGGAAGTAACCGGCTGTCGTGTGATCCTTCGAGATAGTAAACCCGAGAGGTGTGGTCTTGGTAGACGAGTTGGACAATCCCCCCAGTCCCCTCGCCATCATGCCCCCAGAAACGGCCTGGGCCTCTGGCTTCTGATTTATACAACCCAAGGTCCATGCGATGGATCAAGGCTCCTACCAAAGGCGGGCGATCCAGTAGTTGACGATAGAGTGATTCTGGGAAATCAGTTCGGAGTGGGCCAACCTTGCTGGTTGTGGTGTAGTTGTCGATAATCGCGTGCAGTCGACAGGCCCAGTCGGGATCGAGCTTCTCAATCGGAAACGTTACCCCTGCATGTTCAGAGGGCAACACACAGGTCTCCGATCTAGCAGGACTGGAATAGATGGTCGTACTCAGCCCGATCACAACGAGCACAGCCATCAGGCCGGCCCTCCGCAGGCCCGTCGATCCGGAGATCATCACGGCTGCTTTCGAACCTGGATGGCGAGATGGATGGGAAAGAGTCGCCGGGAATCTTGTCGCAGGCGCGCCTGTTTCAGCAAGGTCTCAAGCGACGGCGTCACGGTGCCGTCGAAGGACACCTGCCCATTGGTGAGCACGATGAGAGGCTTGGAAGAATCGATGAGCTGTTCGTTCAGAAAGAGGCTGTACCGTTGGACTCGGTCAGCCCGGACTTCAATGCGATTCGGCGCCACGATCGAAGCGTCCAATCTCGCATATTCTCGCTGCTTGATCCGATCGTCTCGTTTACTGACCAGATCTTCTGAAAATGCGGCGATTGCATCCGTCGTATCGATGCGCACCCATCCAAACGGTTGAAAGTGACTGGCCTCACGCACGACCGTCACGCTCGTCGGCAAAGGATTGCGCCGTTGGGCATTGAGCCACGTCACCAGCTCAGGCAATTCCTCTCTGGGAAAGTAGTGTCCACCCGCCATGGGATGCTCGCGATCATGCTCTCGATAGACAAAGGGATAGCCCAGCCTGGTCAGTTCATTCGTAATCGTGCGACTGAGTTCCACCGGCATCACCTGATCCTTGGATCCGTGAATGATATAGATCGGCGTGGAGCGCAAGTTAGCCAGAAATGGCAGCAGCACATTATCAAGACCACTCGCCATGGGAGCAATGCCGGCGAACAACGGCGCATCGTGCATACCGATCACCCAGGCGCCGATCCCGCCATTGGACATGCCGGTGAGAAAGATCCGGTCAGGATCGATGTGGTAACGCCGTTGCACGGAACGAATCGTCGCCAACACCAGCTCCTCCGCGCCTCTCGTAAACCAGGCACCCATCGGAACGGTTGGGCAGGCCAGCACATAGTCCTCGCCCAATCGAGCTTGCCAGCGTTCCAGATAGGCCTGACCGGTAAACCCCGCGCCATGCAGGCACACGACCAATCCATAGCCCTTAGCTGTCTGATAGGTCAGGGGAACGGAGAGTGCCAAATCGTAGACTTCCCCCTGCACATCGATTTCCTCATCGGGAATGGTTCCGATCGGCTGTAGGGCATAGTCCCGCCCCGTTTGAATGATCCCGATTGTCTGGTCGATTGTGGCATGTGGATCGGAGAGAATTGACTTGAGAATTCCGGCTGCTTCGTCTGCATCCGCGCTGTCCAGGTAGCGGAAAACCTGCGTCTTCATCTCAGCGGAAGAGGCAACTGCGGTCGCCTCCATTTCACCGTCGGCAAAACCCGCAAGCATCGCGACAAAGATGCCTATGAGAAACCTGCGCGTCACAGATCTCCTTCCACGACCAAATCTTTCCCGACGCGACGAACCGTAACATGATGCAATGGCAGTGCTTGGGCCAAGCGCTCCGGGCTCCGGTCGCCGATCACCGCCTTCGCATCCTGCCCTCCCATGAGAGTCGGCGCGAGATAGAGCACGACGTGATTGACCAATTTCTCGCGTAATGCTGCGGCATTGACGGTGCTGCCTCCCTCGATGAGCACAGACGTGATCCCGCGCTTGCCCAGCATCGTCATCAGCGCCGGAAGCGAGACATGCCCGTTCTTCGTCCGAAAGGGACTGGACCTCCACCCCTGCCCGTTCAAATGGGCGGCGGCGTGACGGAGATGTACGACTTGTGGTCACGATCAATGTCTTCGCTCGGTCCTGCTTGGCACAGACCGTCGCAGTCGGTGGCGTCCTGAGCCGGCTATCGAGCACAACACGCAATGGCTGCCGAGGCGCCAACTTGAGTGGGCGATCGGACAGTCGAGCCGTCAGCGTGGGATTATCTTTGAGCACGGTACCGACCCCGACGATCACGGCATCCGCCTGGCTCCGCAATCGATGCGCATCTTGTCGCGCACGCGGACCCGTAATCCATTGAGACTCCCCCTTCGCCGTCGCCACCTTGCCATCTAACGTCATCCCGGCCTTCAAGATCACGAAGGGACGACCGGTCTTCACCCAGTGGAGGTAGGCCTGATTCAATTTCGCCGCTGCCTCATGTGCGATACCCGTCGTCACCGTCATCCCGGCTCGACGTAATCCAGCAATCCCACGTCCCTTGACCATGGGATTGGGGTCCGTCATCGCCACCACCACCTGTCGCACACCGGATTGAACCACTGCGGGTACACACGGTGGGGTTCGTTTGAGGAGGTGGCAACAGGGTTCGAGCGTGACGTAGAGAATCGCGCCATTGGCGCGTGGGCCCGCTTGCTTGAGTGCAAGAGCTTCTGCGTGAGGTTGCCCTGGACCCTGGTGATACCCTCGGCCGACGATACGGCCGTTCTTCACCACGAGGGCGCCGACCATGGGATTCGGGCTGGTCTTGCCCCGGCCCTTCGCCGCGAGACGAAGCGCCAGGGTCATGAAGTGGCGGTGCGCGGTGGTAGCGGTCACCGTGTCTTGCGCGTGACGCGCGATCGACTGCGAGACCGCTGAGCCGACTTCGTCTTCGTGGTCTTCATCGTTGACTTCTTCGCCTTTGCACGCGACCCTGATACCTTGCGCGTGGGGAGGGAACCGCTCGATCCGGCTTCAGCCAAAGCTCCATGGGCTGCCGCAAGACGCGCAATGGGGACACGATAAGGCGAGCAACTCACGTAGTCCAATCCGAGTTCATGGCAGAACTCCACGGAACTGGGATCGCCGCCGTGCTCACCGCAGATGCCGAGCTTAATCCCAGGGCGGGCCTTCCGGCCTCCGTCGATGGCCTGCCGCATTAAGTCTCCCACCCCTTCTCGATCGAGCACTGCGAAGGGATCCGCTTCCATAATATTGGCGGTACGATAAAAATCGATGAACTTCGCCGCATCGTCGCGTGAGAAACCGAACGTGGTCTGGGTCAGGTCGTTCGTCCCGAATGAAAAGAACTCCGCTTCTGTCGCAATGCGATCGGCCGTCACGGCGGCGCGCGGCAGTTCGATCATCGTGCCCACGAGATAGGAGAGCTTCACGTTATATCGTTTCATCGTCTCCTGCGCGACCTCGCGAATCAAATCTTTCTGCGCCTTCATTTCCGAAACCATTCCCACCAGCGGGATCATGATCTCCGGGACGATCTTCTTCCCTTCCTTCGCCAACTCGCACGCGGCTTCCATGATGGCCCGCGCCTGCATGCGGGTAATCTCCGGCATCGTAATGCCGAGCCGGCAGCCACGTAACCCGAGCATAGGATTGAACTCGTGGAGCTCCTCGACCCGGGCCAGCAATCGGCGCTTCTCCTCGAGCCTGGCTCCGTCGCGCCCAGTGAGCTCCAACTGCGCGATCTCCACCATCAACTCTTCACGCTTCGGCAGAAATTCGTGCAACGGCGGATCGAGCAGACGAATGGTGACCGGATAGCCCGCCATCTCGCGATAGAGTCCGATGAAATCCTGTTTTTGCAGCGGCAAGAGCTGATCGAGAAACTTTTCCCGCTCTTCTTTCGTCCGAGCCAGGATCATCTTCTGCATGATCGGGATGCGATCCTCGGCAAAGAACATATGCTCCGTCCGACAGAGGCCGATCCCTTCCGCACCGAAACCACGCGCGATCTTCGCTTGATCCGGCACATCCGCATTGGCGCGGACGCGAAGCGTCCGCACGCGGTCGGCCCATGACAGAATCAATGCAAACCGCTGGTACTTGTCCGACTTCTTCGCATCCAACTTGCCCTGGATCACTTGAATGATTTCAGATTCAACGACGGGCAGGTCCCCCTCATACACATTGCCGGTCGAACCATTGATCGACAGATAGTCTCCCTCGCGGAATACTTTGGCTCCAATGCGAACGGACTGGCCGTCCAGGACTTCGACCGACTCACAACCGGCCACACAGACCTTGCCCATTTGCCGGGCCACCACTGCAGCATGGGACGTCATCCCGCCACGGGCCGTCAAAAATCCTGCCGCGGCGTTCATCCCATGAATGTCGTCAGGGCTGGTTTCCTGTCTGACCAACACCACGCGGGTGCCAGCCGCCTTCATCGTCACAGCCCGATCGGGAGTGAGAGCGATCTTCCCGGCTGCCGCGCCAGGACCGGCTGGGAGCCCTTTTCCCAGCGGATTGGACTTCGCCTCTTCATTCGTATCGAAAATCGGATACAGGTATTGCGCCAATTGCTCCGGCCCGATCCGCTGCACCGCTTCCTGCTTCGAGATGAGGCCTTCTCTGACCATATCGACCGCAATCTTTACAGCGGCGATGCCGGTCCGTTTACCGACTCGGGTTTGCAACATGTAGAGCTTGCCCTCTTGGATCGTAAATTCCAAATCGAGCATATCCCGGTAATGTTTTTCGAGCCTCTTGTAGGTGTGCTCCAGTTCCTTATAGGCCTCCGGCACATTCTTCGCCAGCGCACTGACCGGAAGCGGCGTCCTGATGCCGGCTACAACATCCTCTCCCTGGGCATTCATCAAACACTCGCCGAAAAAGTTCTTATCGCCTGAGGCTGGACTACGTGTGAATGCCACACCAGTCCCGCTCGTTTCCCCCATGTTCCCAAATACCATCGCCACCACATTGATGGCTGTGCCCCATGAGTCGGGAATCCCATAGAGGCGCCGATAGGTCACGGATCGCGCGCCGAACCAGGACGAAAAGACGGCATTGATGGCCAGGCGAAGCTGTTCGAGCGGCTCATCGGGAAATTCTTTCTTCGTCTCTTCCTTGATGAGTGCCTTGAAACTGGCGACCAGTTCCCGGAGATGCCGCGCATCAAGATGGGTTTCGTGCGCGACACCCACCTCGGCCTTCTTGTGCTTAAGGATTGCTTCAAAATGTTCGCGCGGCACGCCCATGACGATGCTGCCATACATGGAGACAAAGCGCCGGTAGCTGTCCTGCGCAAACCGATCATTGCGCGTTTTTACTGCCAGCCCTTCAACGGTCTTGGTCGTCAGACCGACGTTCAGCACGGTATCCATCATGCCGGGCATCGAAGCCCGGGCACCGGACCGGACTGAAACCAGCAACGGCCGTTCAGGGTCACCAAACCCCATGCCCATCGATTTTTCGACCCGCTTGAGTGATTTTAGGGCGGCATCCCACATGCCGGGAGGATACTGTTTCCGGTTCTTGTAATATTCAACACAGGCCTCGGTAGAAATCGTGAAACCGGGCGGAACAGAGATGCCGAGATTCGTCATTTCAGCAAGTCCGGCTCCCTTCCCACCAAGGAGCTCTTTCATGTTGGAGGTCCCTTCGGCCTTACCGTCACCGAAATAGTACACGTATTTCTTTGCCACGCTGCCCTCTCCTTCGTGTTGACTTCAAGTCAATTCAATGGACCAGTGACGCCCCATGGCCTGCGGCAGATTCGAGACGCAACCGATACCAACCGACCAAATACCATTTTGCCACTAGCCCGAACGTAATCACGGCCACGACGACCAGCACCGATATGAGCAACCGATAGTCGGCGTGCCTCCCCTGATCGACATAATACTGCCCGTCCGGCCCTTGCCGAAACTTCGTCTCTCGCTGCAGCTGGTGAGTCTTGCCGGACGGATCGGACAGATGGATCCATTCCGAACAGAGAGGCACCGGTTCCGCCGCTCCCGTAACCGAATGCCAGCCGAGCCGAAGACACACATCCTGTTTAGAGTTGAAGATATCGGGAGTTGCTGCCAGTTCATCGAGGTTCATCCCGCTGACCCATAACCCGGCCAGAACGATCGCATTACAGAAAACAATCATGGCAAAAGACACGCCGATGGCGAACCGACGGACTCTCTTCGCCCGACGCTGATCGTCTGACGATGATTGGGAAAGAGACGCTGTACCCATGGACTGCTCCATACCGTACTGCCCCTATGTTGCGTCCTCTCTCCTATCGCTCCTAGGAATGGTACCCGTGCTGGTCTCAGTGCGGCCAGCTAGCGAAGCTACAGATGCTCCCTCAACGCTCGCTCGTTTTCTCTTCAGGGATGGGGGCTGATTGATCTTCCACTACGCGCGTTCTTTCAATTCCCCCAATACATTTCAAGGGTGGCCTGGTCGATCCTCTAATGCGCGCGTCGAACGAGCACATTCTTATCGTGCGCGTTCCGCGAGCAGGAGGACGGCCAGGCTACCCTTCCCACCCTTCTGAGGCCGCGCGTTGCGCGAGCACAGAAAATCATCAGCATCCATCCACGCTCTACCCTCCTTGTACCACAATCTGAGAAAAGTCAGCGAATGAGTTGAAAAAATCGTCCACTTCCTGGAGCAACGACAATCGGTTGCTTCTGATGGGCGGGTCCTCGGCATTGACCATAACGCCCGCAAAGAACGCATCGATAGGAAGCTTCAGACGCACCAACGCGTCCAGAGCCTGGACATACTCCCCACAGGTCATTGCCGATATCATCTTCTGCCGTTCTTCGGCAAGAGCCTCGTACAGTGCCGATTCCGTAGGATGTTCAAACCGCGCCCTGTCAACCGGCTTACAATCCCACTGCTCTTTTTCAACAAGCCGGTGCGCGCGCTTGAACCCGATGATCAACGGATCGAATTCCGGCTTTGCGGTCACAGATTCAAGTGCCTTCATTCGCTGGACAAGATCCACAAGGTCCAACGATTTGCCGTGCGATTGCTTGAGCACGGCTTCGATGACATCGTCTCGCAACGCATAGACCACCCTGGCATAGTGCCGAACCCGCTCAAAAAGAAATTCTATCATCCGACGCCGGCCATCTTGCAAAGGGTTGGCTCCCCCTTTGAAGCCATCGCCGATAACAAGGTCTCTCGCGGTATCGATGTAACTTCCGATATCAAGGCGCAATTGTTCCTCAAGTATGATCCGGACAATGGCCGTGGCATTCCTGCGCAGAGCAAAGGGGTCTTCCGATCCAGTCGGCACGAGACCCACATGGAAAAATGCCGCCACGGTATCCAGCCGGTCGGCCAACGATAGTACCTGGCCGGCGACGCTCTTCGGCAAGTCCCCTTCGATCGATCGAGGCAGATACTGCTGCCCGATGGCCAGACTCACTGCCTCAGACTCACCGTCATGTTTTGCATACTCCCCCCCCATGATGCCCTGAAGTTCTGGAAACTCACCGACCACACCGGTGAGAAGGTCAGCCTTGCACAGATCCGCGGCTCTCTCGCAGGCCCTTTTGAGGTCGCCATCCTGTGGTCGCAAACTTGAGGCGATGAATCCAGCTAACCGTTTAACTCGCTGCTGTTTTTGCCCCATCGTACCGAGTTTCTGATGAAACGTGACACCAGCCAGTTTCACCACCCGTTCCTCAAGTGTGACCTTCCGGTCTTCGTCGAAAAAGAACTTCGCGTCGGCCAGGCGCGCAGCCAGGACCCGCTCGTTGCCCTCGCGAATCAATCCCATATCGTTGGCTCGATTGTTCGTCACCGCGATAAAATGGGGGACGAGCTTCCCGGTCTCTTTGTGCATCAAGGAGAAGAACCCCTGATGTTCTTTCATCGAGGTAATCAAAATCTCTTGCGGCACTTCTAAATAGGCAGGCTTGAAGGATCCGATAATGGCATTGGGACATTCGGTCGTATAGACCGCCTGACCCAACAAGTCGCCGTCCATATTCAACGTGAAACCGGTTTCCTTGCACAAGGTCGCGATCTGTTCTTCGATCATATGGCGGCGCCGCTGCGGATCAGCAATGACGCCCTGGCGTTCAAGCCCCTTGCGATAGGACTCGGCATCTCGAACCGTCATCCCCTTCGCACTCCCTAACACGCGATGGCCTTCCGTCCGGTTACCGGCGGTAATTCCGGCAAATTCGATCGGAAGCGTCGCCCCTCCGTACAGGGCCACCAGCCAGCGCACCGGTCGAGCGAACCGAACACCGGCATTATTCCACTTCATCGCTTTCGGAAAAGAAAGTTTCGCAATCAACTGAGGAAGAAGTTCCTTCAGGACCACGTTGGCATGCCGCCCGTCTTCCTGTTTCACCGCGAAGAGATACTCCCCCTTTGGAGTCTGGCGAATCTGTAACTCTTGGACGGCGACCCCTTGCCCTAAGGCAAATCCCGTCGCCGCTCTGGTCGGCTGGCCGGCCTGATCGAATGCTACTGCCTTGGACGGCCCCATCGCTTCCTTGACTACAGAGGTTTGCTGAGTCGCAAGCCCTTCAACTACTAGGGTCAATCGTCGAGGAGTTCCCAGCGTGCGGGCGGAGTGAAACGCGAGACGTTGGTCTTTCAACAGCTGCTCAGCCGAATCTTTGAGGGCAGCCAGGGCGGGAGCGATGAACTGGTAGGGAAGTTCTTCGACGCCGATCTCAAACAACAACTCGGCAGTGGAGGCCGGAGAAGGGCGCGTCCTCTTCTTCGCGGCAGGAGCGGAACGACGAGGTTTCTGATTCTTTGTCATGAATCTTTTTGCTGTTCTTATGAACGGCGTGCCACAGCTTTTGAACGAGAACCGGACACCTTCGCCCCACCATGCCCCGTCCCGCGATTGAGCAGCGGATGCCCCATCGCCGCCCGCTCTTCGATGTACCGTTCGGCACATTGGCGTGCCAGCGCTCGTACCCTGGCAATATAGCCGGTCCGCTCCGCCACGCTGATCGCCCCTCGGGCATCGAGCAGATTGAAGAGGTGCGATGATTTGATACAGAACTCGTAGGCCGGAAGCAGTAATCGCTTATCGCGATTCCCCAGCAATCGCGTGCATTCTCCTTCGAACGATTGAAACGTGGCCATGAGCATCGCCACATCGCCTTCTTCGAAATTGTAGGTAGAGAATTGGACTTCGGTTTCGTGGTGAACGTCTCCGTATGTGACGGAATCGTTCCAGGCAAGATCGAAGACGTTGTTGACTTGCTGAAGATACATGGCAATGCGTTCAGTCCCATACGTAATTTCGACGGTAATAGGATTCAACTCGATCCCGCCGATTTCCTGGAAGTACGTGAACTGGGTGATTTCCATTCCATCGAGACGCACTTCCCAACCCAGACCCCAGGCGCCGAGCGTCGGAGACTCCCAATCGTCTTGAATGAAGCGAATGTCGTGTTGCTTCTGGTCGATTCCCAATTGAGCCAGGCTCTCTAAATACAGCGCTTGAATGTTATCCGGCGCCGGCTTGAGCACGACCTGATATTGATAATAGTGCTGCAAACGATTCGGGTTCTCTCCATATCGTCCATCTGTAGGACGTCGGCATGGCTGTGGATAGGCCGCCCGCCAAGGCTCCGGGCCGAGAGATCGGAGGAACGTGGCCGGATGAAAGGTCCCGGCCCCCATTTCCACGTCATAGGGTTGATGGATCACACAACCCTGCTCAGCCCAGTATCGATGTAACGTGAGAATGAGGTTCTGGAAAGTCACGAACAGTCCAGTCGTTGTGGGAAGGTGTGAATTCTACAGCTACGAGCGTTGAAATGAGCCAAGAAGCTAACAGGAATTTAGAAGGGCTGTCAAGGCACAACCCCTCTAGGATCAATAAGTTGCAGCCCATCACATCCTGACAATTGCTGAGTCTTGATGGTCGGGATACTTGACTGATCGCACCATTTTCTTTCGATCGACTCTTGACGGGTGCAACGCCATACCGTATTGTTACAATTCTTGACTAACTAACTCATGAATTAACGGATCTCATTATGAAGCTGTCAAAAAAAAGTGAGTACGGACTTCGTGCATTGCTTGAGCTTACCCTCGTGCATGGCAAGGCAACACTCCAGCGCCATCACATCGCGACTCGCCAGCATATTCCGATTGAATTTCTTGAACAAATACTCCTGGCACTGAAACGTGCCGGGCTTCTCTCTAGTCGCCGAGGGGTGAAGGGTGGCTATGCACTCATCAAGTCCCCGAGAGAAATTACTCTCGGCCAAGTGATTCGTATTTTAGATGGGCCTCTCGCCCCCATCGGATGCGTAAGCAAGACGGCCTATCAGAAATGCGGGGATTGCCCCTATGCCGAACACGCCCAATGTCCGGTGCAGCATGTGATGGGCTCAGTACGCGATGCGATTGCCGGTATCCTGGATCACTATACGCTCGCCGACTTTGTCTCCGGACATCGCAAAGGGTAATCGTGGATCTGATCGTACTTGCATTGATCACGTTCGTAGCGTCCACCGTCAATGGCGCTTTGGGGTACGGCTTTTCTTCGATTACCGTTCCCGTTGCGCTGCTGTTTTATACCAATCGCATTCTGAACCCGGCCCTCGTGCTTGTGGAGTTGGTGATCAATGGCTATGTCCTCTTCATCAACCGCAAGAGCATTACGACTATTTGGTGGCGCGTGGCACCCATTTTGATCGGCCTCGTGGTCGGTGTGGCAACCGGCAGCTATATTCTCTCTCTCGTTCATCCGGCCTGGGTCAAGTTTGTGACCTACATCATGCTGTTGCCGTTGATTCTGCTACAGGCTGCCGGTATCAGAAAACCCATCCAAGCTGAAAAAGCCATCGCAATACCCTTCGGGGCTAGCATTGGAACCCTATACGCCGTCACGACCATCTCAGGCCCTCCCCTTGCGGTACTTTTTAACAATCAGGGATATGCCAAACAGGATTTCCGTGCCGCACTGGGCGTCATTCGAGTGGCAGAAGGGGTGTTCACGGGAATTGCCTACTACGTTATTGGACTCTATAGCTACGAAAGCATGGCGATCATCCCCTACATCATTCCGAGCGTCCTGCTGGGCATTCCTCTTGGGAGCTATCTGATCCGTTTGATGGACCATGAAACATTCAGACGGATCTGCATGGCCTTCGATGCCTTGATCGTCACATTCGGACTGTCTCGGGTTCTGACCGAGTTAGACCTGACGACCACATTCACCACCTACAGCATCTTCGCAATTGTGATGATGCTCAATGCCTATTTACTATTTCGATTTTTCCGAGACAGGACCGTTCCTTAACGGAACCCGACATAAGCACGTGAGCCGTTCAGGCTTTCTTCATGTGAAATAATGTCAGGCCGGCTCTAAGCCGTGCTTTCGGCAGGATGGTGCGATGCATCCGAAACGTGGGAAGCTGTTCAACCGGTTCTTCCCAACACACGTGGAATCCTCGGGATGAACCAATTTGCCTGAGCTGAGTTGGGCCAACAATAAACATATGGCCTCCGTCTCGCAGCATAGGCTTGATCCTCATCAAGTGCTCAGCCAAACCACCCGGTCGATCTCCCCCGTCATAGGGCACCCAGTCATAGACCAGGTCATAGGAGTGGGTCGCGTCCCAATCATGCGGCCCTTCGCCCGTGACGAATCGAATGCGTGAGAGCCACTCCCACTGCTGCAACTCGGCACAGACACTCCAGATTCGTTGTGCCTGCTTTTGCGCAAAGGCCGGACACCGTACCAGTACGGTATAGTCTCTCGGCCGATCAAACTGGAAGCAGGTCGCAACCACGGCATCGCCGTTATCGATGAGGACACGCTGGGCTTGTGAAAGAAGCCCGGCGATTTCGCGATCCTGCTCGGCAAGATCTTCGAGATAATCAGCCACAAAGGGCTGCGCCGCACACTCATCGATTTCAGACCCATCTTGTGGATAGAGGAGGACCGCTCCATACGCGCCAAGGGGAGAGATAGGCGGAATCCCCTGGGCAAAGACGGACCGCCAGTCGATCGGGCTCATAGCCATAGGCTCGCCTGACTGATCTCGACACCCTTGCGGCAGGGGCACGGACAATGTTGTCTCACGATCACGATCCTTCAGAACGATCTGCGACCCGGCAACCCTCACACTCCGATCATACGGAGCATATCGACCTCTTTTCTGGTTCGTATAGGGCAGCCCGGAAGGATCTGACTCCACTGTCACCTTGTGCAGCAGGCCGCCTTGAAGGGTTACGCACACCCCCGCACCGTGATCGAAATATCGAGTCGGTGGTGTTGGCACAGGCAGCCAGATTACCTGATGAGATCGTTCGGGATTCATGAAGAGAGTGAATGGGTGACCTCCAGCAGACGCTTGTGGGGCGAAGAAACTACTGAACAAGCGGAACGCGGCTTCCGACGGATAGGTGGGAATACCTCGATATCGTAAGGGTTGTGGCGCCAGCTTCCCTTCATTCTGATCGTCGTAGAGCCCGCGAATCAATTCAAAGACCGCGGACCCGGTTCCTGGGAGCAACGACTGAAAGAGTTCAACGACCGGAAGAAAATCGATAGCGGTCCAGTTCATCGCCCCCATACAGGACATAAAGCGAGCCTGTTCGAAATCCCCGTCTTCAAGCACATACAACGCATCTTTTCGCTGACGGATCGCCGCCCGACCGGTCTGGTCGATCAAGAAATCCTCGTCCCGATAGAACAGTCTCATATCCTCGAGAGGAACCCGGAGTGCCTGAGCGGCCATCGCCCGTAAATCGTCAGCCACAAGCCGTTGCCAGCCTGACCTCCCAGCCAGATTGAGCATGATTTCATTCACCAAACCAGCCGGCTTCACGCCGACCCATTGCCCCCAATCCAGGCGGATCCGGACACGAAGTAGAGTCACCTGGCCTGTAACATCAATCCCCCACTCACACTCATGCAGTGGGTTCCCAGCTGGATCTGTTGCGAGAAAGCGATGACCGTCAGGGCGATAGAACACGAGATGCCCCGTTGACTGTTCGACACAACGGCCTCCAGCTGCGGCAAAATCGCGAGCAAATACATGATTCCCGGAGAAGCTGATGTTACCGGGGTTGGCGAGCGCTGAGGGATTCACAAGAAGTGATCTCAATGATGCTGCAGGCTGCTCAAACAGGTCAGCCAACGAGGCCGCAAGGAGAGAGAACCCCGAGGCGTACATATTCGGTACGTCGAGGGGTTCGAACGACTGAGCACGAAGTTGGGGGCCTGTTTCAGCAGCCTGATTACTCGCGGATTTGCCCGCTCCCCATGACGATAAACTTGAAACAGGTCAACTCTTCCAGCCCCATCGGGCCTCGGGCATGGATGCGGGACGTGCTGATCCCGATTTCTGCTCCCAATCCGAATTGATAGCCATCGTTCAACCTGGTCGAGGCGTTCACCAATACCGCACCGGCATCGACCTCGCGCAAAAATCGCATCGCTTTCGGGTAGTCTGATGTGATGATCGCTTCCGTATGGCGTGACCCGTACTTGGCAATGTGCTCCATCGCTTCATCGACATGCTTGACTACTTTCACTGCAACGGTGAGATCGAGAAATTCTTTTCCGAAATCGTCGTCGCTCGCAGGCTTGGCCGACGATGACAGCTGGCAGGTTTTCTGACATCCGCGAACCTCGACCTTAGCCGCCACTAATTTCTCAATGAAGGGGGAAAGCCACTGCCGCGCGATGCTCTGATGCACTAAGAGGGTCTCCACTGCATTACAGGTCGACGGCCGCTGCACCTTTGCATTGAAGCAAATCCGCTCCGCCATGGCCGGATCGGCATCGGCATCTACATAGATATGACAGACCCCGGCATCGTGTCTCACGACCGGAATCGTGGCATGCTCGGTGACAACGCGCATCAACGATTCACCGCCGCGCGGAATAATCAGATCGATGTAGCGATCTTGCTTGAGCAATAGAGGAACGATGTCACGATCCGGCCGGGCGACGAAACTGATCGCCCCGGCGGGAACACCAGCTTTCTCTGCCGCCTCCGACAGGACCGTTGAAATTGCTGTGTTTGAATGGATCGCCTCGCTTCCTCCACGAAGCACGCAGGCATTCCCGGATTTCAAGCAGAGCGCGGCGGAGTCCGCCGTAACATTCGGACGGGATTCATACACAATGCCGATCACACCGATCGGAACCCGCACGCGCCCCACTTGCATGCCATTCGGCCTCGTCCACATTTTCGGCATATCCCCGAGCGGATCGGGAAGCGCAGCCACCTCGCGCAGGCCTGCGGCCATCTCAGCGATTCTCTTGTCTGTGAGACGTAACCGATCTGCCATCGCTTTCTTTTCCGGCGCAGTTCCAAAGGCCTCCAGATCCAGTTCGTTCGCAGCCAGCAATGCATCCTTCTGCTCTTCCAACGCCTCTGCCATCGCGAGGAGGGCCCGGTTCTTCACAGTAGTCGACAGCGTAGCCAGTCGGCCTGCCGCTTCTTTAGCTCGCGTGACCACTGAGTGGACATACTCTGGAATCGGGATGGGCGGAACCACGTCCACGCCCATCAATTCGACTGGCTCAACCGATGTGTCCACTTGATTGTTAGGATTAGACAGCATGTAGACTCTTACCACATATGTTGTGTGGACAGGATACAGTGGGAGTTTCAATGGGGTCAAGACGGCTCGTCACGACCAGCAATCGGAAGGAGAACTTCAAGAAACCAAGCTTCACCTGTCAGACGAATACACCGACGATCATTCTTCTCTTATGTCGCGAGTGCGATGCACAACACCGGAGTTACCAGGAACGCCGACGGAGGCTACGGATTCGAGGCCTTTTCGCCCGCAATTGGGGGATCCATTGAAGCGCTTCCATCTAACGCACCTCCATCGGGAACGAGGGAGGATTCTTCTATCGGTGGCGGGACAGGAGAGGGCACAGCCCCTTGCGGCGACATCGGAACCGATGAAGGACTGGGATGCTGAAAGATCCAATCACGATAGGTGGGGCGCCCCTCGAAATGCCTCACAGCAAGAGGGAAATTGCGCTCTCGAAACGGCTTTGCGCGACTCTTACTCCGGACTCCCATGATGCCGCCTGTCGGCGCCCGCAGATATTCCCATTCTCCGTGCTCAATTGGGTCAAGATAGACCTTGCGCAAGAACGGTTTGGGCAATCTCGTGAGGTCGGCCAACGTCTGGGGATACACCTCTCCCGGCATCACACGGCCGGCCTTTTTCGCCGCAGAATACAACGCGAGCGCATTCTGAATCTCGATCCCTTTGGCCAACAGGTCTATCTCACGTTCGCGTTGCACAGTCGTCTTCCATTGTTTTGCCGCAGCGGTCGCGGCAATCCCGATGAGGATGATGAAGAACATGAGCATGAGGTAGGTAACCCCTCGCTCATTGATGACCCGTTGCCGGTAGCAGATGGCCATTGAACTATTATGTTATGGCTGCAAGGAAGCGTCTTCCAACCGAGGTTCTTTGGAGAGCAATACTGTATATTCCACTCGTGACTGGCGGTCCAGCAATGTCACACTCTCTTGTGTAATGGCTTTCACCACGACATGATCTTCTACAGTTTCTCCAGTCCGGACGACATGAAGATCGTCTTTCTTCGTGAGCACAGCCATTTCACCCTCTTTCCGCGATACCTCTTCCGCACGGACAAACCCGAGATAGTGAAATAGGGCCAATCCTGCAAGTGCCGCCTGTTGGCGCAGGGCCTGCTCCGAGCCAGCATCGACCTCCGGCCCATTCGCAGAGGCAGCCCCAGAAGCATCAGTGCGAAGCAGTGCAAAGATATTACGTGGTGGGGTAAAGGTTATCTCCCGTTGAGTCCGCGAGGCTGCGAGGAGATTGAGTTGCACCTGCAACCCGTCCACTCTTCCACGGGTTGGCCGAGGCACAGAAGCAGGGCCGCTCACATTCGTCAGCGGCACACGCACGGGTTCTTCCACGGTCAGCCATTCCCACCCAATGATTCCACCCCAGAGCAGGCCTAACCCGACCAATGCCGTTATTTTCTTTTGATTCGTCGTCAGCATGTCCAGGCACTACTGAAGCGCCGGCTTGTCGGACTCGCTTCGAAGATAGGTGGCAATCTTAATGTCGAAGGTCAACGTCTGGCTTTGCTGATCATCTGGGGGTGCAAGTTCCAAATCTTCGATGTAGACCAATTCCTCAGCCGTCTCCAGTTCATGAAGAAACCGTCGAAGATCCTCGTAACGACCGGTCATGGTCCCCTGGAGGACCCCCCTATTTGTATGAGCGACCAGAGTGGGCTCCGTCTTGTAGGAGAGCGCCGGGAGAATCACACGATTACGCTTGGCCTCCTCCGTAATACCCAGCGCTAAAGGAGCAAAGTCCCGTTCAACGGGCAAAACCGACCACACCTGCGCAAGATCTTTCCGCGCTCTCTGCGCCGTTTTATGATGTGTGAATTCTTGGCGGGCTCGATTCCATTCCAATTCCAATTTCGCGAGACTCTGCTCAGCCCCTTCCACCCCGATGGTTCGGACTGCCCACAAGATTCCTGACAACAACACGACCCACATCAGCCATGGAATCAACACCCCGTAGGGTTTTCGCAATTGCTGAAGGATGAAATCCATCACGCCTCTCTACCAGATCGCAGAAAAACAATTTTGGCACGCGAGCACTTTGATGGTCCGCAGACGCCGCGCAACAGCCCCTCCCCTCGCAGGATGCTCAAAGAGACCAACCTTCTCACCCTCCCACCCTGGCGCGCCGAAACACGCCTTGCCTCAGCAAGGCCGCCGCGAGCTATCACTTCATAAGGGATGTCTGGGATGATCCCAACTGCGCGCCGTGAGCGCCCTCGCACTTCTCAATGATCTATCCAAGCTCGCTTATTCTCCCCAAGGGTAGCCTGGTTGTTCCTCGATTGCGCGCGTCGAACGAGCACATTCTTATCGTGCGCGTTCCGCGAGCAGGAGGACGACCAGGTTATCCGTCTCCCTTTTTTTCAGCATCCTGCTACACACCCTGTTGCCGATACCGCAACGTCAGGTCAAACTCAACCAACCCATCGGGTCTCACCCTGTGCTGCCCCAGTACAGGATCGTGGAAGGCGGCGTGGTCTTGCAATGTGACCGTCAATGCCGTCACATCTTCGACGGTCACCGCCAACCCCGTGATGTGGACAACCCCACCCCCCGGATCCAAGCGTATAGTCTTCATTGACACCTGCTGGGGAATGGCCGATTCAAGAGCAAACAGAAACTGTGTCCAGGAAAAATGCCGCTTCGTGAGCACCTGGTTCGCTAAATTGACCTCTGCCGGCAACTGCTGCAACGAAGGCCCAGACAGATCAAGACCCTCTCGTTGAGCCTGCGCGAGGAGCTGTTGATCTTGCATGCGGACGTGATCGAGGCCTGCCTGCGCGTCTTGGAGATCGTGCAGGGTCATACCGGTCTGAATGACACTCCAAAGGATTGCGCCTCCTACGATCCCGCAGAGCGCAACCAGCATCATGCGAGCCGGCGCAACATACCACCGGTAACGGCTGCTCAGTTCGATGTGAAAATATTGTGCCCTCCCTGGCATCACGAGAAACCCGCTCGCCTTGCCGGCGACCGCACGCAGGGAGGTCCTTCCAAGCGCCATCATCTACATCACCCCTGCCACAACAGGAAGCGTGGCCCATGACGTACTTCCGCCGTCGTGAGTCCATCCTGCCTGCTCGACGGATTTCCAGTCCAGCCGCTCAGTCGACAGGCTAAATTCTCTATTCAGCGCCTGTTCAATAGTCGGGAATGAGCAATCACCGGCGAAGACCATATCCGTCACATTCAAGTGAGGAAAATGGTCGCGACATGCACGAAGCGATGCCGCACATTCTTCGACAATGTTATCAGCCATGTCATGACCGGGACTCTCGCCATCCTGTAAGCCATCTGCACGCAACAGTTTGGTCCTGACAAACGCCAATCGACCTTCCTGCATGACGAAACAGGTCAAGCCGCCGTCCGAGACACTGACCCAGAGCAAATCGCGACCCAATCGCTTACGACCGCCTGCCGTTTTCATCCAGAGATTAAAGAGACGAAAGCTGGTCACTCCGATCTCTTGAGGGAGCAAGCCGACCGATTCACACAAAGACTCATATTGCTTCAAGATGGCTTCTTGAATCGCCACGGCTAAGACAACATGGGAAGGCTCATTTCGTGCTCCATGTGAGGGAAACCCCTGCCACACAATCTTGGCCCCTGCCAGGGGCAACAGCTGTTCCTGCCCTAAGCGCCAGCGAATCAATGCTTCTTGCTCCTCCGCCTGCACGGGGAATTGCTCTAACTGCAGCACCGTCGCGCGGACCGATAGATCCGGCAACAACAACACAATGGGGCATGGAGCCTCAGACTGCCATACACGTGCCCCCCCGCAATCTCGCTTTGGCCCCGCCAGCGACCGCAGACAACTTTCAACCGCAGGCATATCAGTGAGGTTCAGATCCATCGGGGACAGCTTAATCGCCTCGGGTGGCGCCGGTGAAAGCGCGCATCGATAGTGATACCGCCCCCGCCAGGTGCGGATAGCTTCTCCCCATGCAAACGCCTGCGGCCCGATTTTCAAACAATGCCGCGGACGACTGGCGGTTATTCCCCACATGGCTTACCCTTCCTCGCTAAACGTGACTCGATTGATCTCGCGCAAGGTTGTGGAGCCTTCCAGCACCTTCCTGAGTGCGGACTGTCTCAACGTGATCATTCCGCTGGTCACCGCGCGATAGCGGATCTCGGACAGGGGGCGCTCGGCCAGAATCATTTCTTTGATCTCATCATTCAGGTCCAGAAACTCCGTGATGCATTTTCGCCCTCGATACCCAGTTCCATGGCACTCCTGGCATCCTGTGCCTTCATAAAATGGCGCATCTTTATATCCCTCGAAGTCGAGGCCTGATTCTTCCGCCAGCGATTTATCGAGCTTGACCGCCGTTCGACAGGCGAGACACACCATTCGAACAAGCCGCTGCGCCAACACACAGTTCAATGCAGCCAAAAAGTTATAGGCATCGATGCCCATGGAGGCAAACCGCCCGATCACATCGAACACATTGTTGGCGTGCACCGTTGTCAACACTAAGTGACCCGTAAGCGACGATTGGATGGCAATTTGCGCAGTCTCGGCATCACGAATCTCACCGACCATGATCTTGTCAGGGTCATGACGTAAGATGGATCGAAGCCCTCGCGCGAACGTCAGGCCTTTCTTCTCATTCACAGGAATCTGCACGACTCCTGATAACTGATACTCGACCGGGTCTTCGATCGTGATCAGTTTATCGTCCTTGATATTCATCTCCGTAATTGCCGCATACAGCGTCGTCGTCTTGCCGCTGCCGGTCGGACCGGTCACTAGCACCATGCCGTAGGGTCGTGTGATTGCGCGACGAAATCGCTTGAGATCTTCCGCATTGAATCCGAGTCGCTCCAGCCGCAATGTCGACACACCGGTCGTGATCGCCTCGCGGTCAAGAATTCGCACGACGGCTGATTCACCGAACACACTCGGAAGAATCGAGACGCGGAAATCGACGGTCTTTCGCTCCAGCCGCATCCGAAAACTGCCATCTTGCGGCACTCGCCGTTCGGCAATATCCAGATCCGACATGACTTTCAACCGCGAAACCAACGGCGCATGGAGCCGGATATCGAGCGGCTCCATTGCGGGAACGAGAATCCCATCGACCCGCAATTTCACCTTGGTCGCGCGATCGGCAGCTTCAATGTGAATGTCGCTGGCTCGACGCTGCATCGCGCTGAGGAGAATCGAATCCAATAGTTTTACGGCAGGGCTCTGATCTTCTCCCGCTTGATCGATCGTGAGGACTTCCTCGCCTCGTTCGTCCTCCTTCACCAACACGGATCGATACTCCGCCTCGAGCTCCCGAAGAGCTTGACTGGACCCTTCACTCCGTTCCAAGGCCGCCAGAATGGCGCTTCTCGTGCTCACCACCAAATCCAACGGAGATCCCAAGAGCAATTCCAGCTCATCCAATGCTAAAAGATTTTGAGGATCGGGGATCGCGATGGCCAGGCGGCCTTCATGCTCTGCGATCGGGATAAACGGATGCCGTTGCATGAGTTTCACCGACATGGAGTCATAGAACGCCTGGTCAACACGGAATTCCGTTAACAGATTGCAGGGAAGGTCAAACTGAGCCGCCAACGCACGCGCTAACTGTTCTTCGGAGAGAATCCCTTCGCTCACCAGGGTCTGGCCGAAGGCTGCCGTCACACCACCCAATCGATTGAGGACTTGGTCGAGCGTCTGTTTTGTCAAAATACCCTGCTGCACCAGAACATCAGTCAGCGTTGGTCGTGTCACAGTCCGTGCCATAGTGTCCTGCTTACTTCTCAATCCATACGCACATAGCGCGCGGCATGAGTCCATGCATACCGAGCTATACCGCCCCGGCCATCTGAAACACGGGCAAGTACATGACGATGACGATCGCACCGACTAACACTCCCATGATCAGCAGAAGTACTGGTTCTATCCACGTCGTCAATTGTGTCAGTCGAAGATCCAAGTCTCCCTCATAGAACTCAGCCACGTCATGCAACATCGTGGGCAGCGATCCGGTTTCCTCTCCGACCGACAACATCTCCACCGCTAATTTCGGAAATACTTTGGGGCGATCCAGTGCAGCGGCCAGGGTCGTCCCTTCTCGAATTTCTGCGACCGCATCCGCGACTCCAACCGAGACATACCGATTGGAGATGGCGCCCCGCGCAATAGACAATGCCTCCACAAGCGGAGTGCCTCCGGCAAGAATCGTCGCAAGGGTGCGCGTGAGCTGAACCGTATAGTGCTTGACAAAGATCGGCCCTATGACAGGCATGCTCAACGACAGCCGATCCACGGCGAGCCGTCCAGCAGGCGTCGTATAGTACGCTCGACCCGCAAGCCCCAGTGCAGCAACCCCTAAAATTCCCGGCACAACATACGCTTGCCCCCCCGTCACCACATCCAGCAATAGTTGCGTGGCGAACGGCAAGGATTTCGACGTCTCTGCGTACACTGATACGAACGTCGGCACCACATAACTCAGCAGAAACCCGATGACGGCAACCCCGACCAACACGAGAAAGCCCGGATACGCCAGCGCTTTCGAGACCTTCTGATGCAATCCAATCATCAGTTTCAGATAGGCGATGAACCGCTGCAGCACGTCAGCCAAATTTCCCGATTGTTCTCCTGCCTTGATCGTCGCAATATACAAATCTGAGAAGTGGATCGGGTGTTTTGACAGCGCCTCTGAAGCCGATGCACCGCCACGAATATCTTGTCGAACGGTCCGTAAGGCCTGCTGAAACCCTGAATGATTGGTTCGCTCAATCAAGAGATCCCAGACTCTCAACACGGGAAGGCCGGCTTTTACGAGCGCGAGCAGCTCTTGATTAAACACCAAGAATTCCTGAAGCGGGAGCTTGCGGAACGCGTGCCATCCCGGACCAAAACCGGCTGTCGCCGCGCCACGCCGTTGTAACCGAAAGACGAGAAAACCCTGGCCCTCTAATTTCGCCCGGACAAGGTGCTCTTCCTCTCCCTCAGTCTGCCCGTCAAGGGTCGAGCCATCAGGGCGGGCTACTCTGTAAGCAAATACAGCCATGTCAGGCATGCTGGATGTCGGGCCAATACTTGAAGTATCGGTTTACCGCGTCGATGCACTCTCGTCGTCGCCGGCCCCAGGCAGAGACCGGATATCGGGTAACCGCAAGGTCTGGCCAACAAGAATCCTATCGTTGGTCAATTGATTGAGAGTCCGCAGATGGCCCACATTCACGCGATGCGCTTGTGCGATGTGCCAAAGTGTATCACCGGGTTGTACCGAAACCTGTTTCTGTGAATTCCTCTGCGGCTCACCCTCAGGCTCAAAGGGGCTGTCGGCCGATGCCGGCATCAACGCTGCAGGGGTTGCCGCCGCCCGCCTGTCCTGGACAGGGTGCGGTTTCCTCGCCCCAGAAGGCTGTTTCTGGGGCTGCTTCATCCTGCCCTGTAATGGAAAACTGCTCTGGAACGCATGCGTTTGCTTCACCCGAGCTGCGGCCAGTTCTTCCCGTTGCAACTCGATGACTTGCCGTGCTTCGATAATCCGCCGTTCCACTTCTCTAACCTGGCCGTCAAGCTGCGCCCGAGCGATCTGAGCTTCCGCCAATTCCCCGCGCTGCGCCTCAAGATCTGCCCTCAATTCAGCAATCATCCGTTGCGCATCACGCACAGACGCTTTTAACGTGTCTGTCGTCAACTCAAGATCGACCACCTCCGGTTCACGCATCGGCTCAAGCTCGCCGCACCCTGCAAATACGACCGAAACCAAGCCGGCAGCGCACAGGGCGCCGACTCGCGCCGCCGGATAACAGGCGCGTAGCACCTCTGCTGAAGCCCGAAGTAGTCTCAGATAACGATGATGACTAGCCATCTTTACCATTGGTTATACGGAGTACCGTTCGTCCCCACAAACTCCGCTCCAGAAAAGATATCGACCACGCCTCCATCGACAGGATCAGAGATCTCTTGCCATGTGGTCGTCACACCGGTGAATGGATCCTTTGGAATCGCCCGCAGATACCCCCTACTGACCAGTACCGACAGGGACGGAGGGTACTTTCCCTGGTCAGCCTTGTGCTGATCCAGCACATCGCGAACCGTCGTGAGATCTTGACGCAATGCAGCCTCTTTGGCCTTGATAACCGACGATTGGTACGAAGGCGCCGCCATGGTGGCGAGAATGCCGATAACCGACACGACGATCATCAACTCCAGCAGGGTGAAACCATGTTGACCCCTTGCGCCACCCTTACCAATCTCGATACTTCGTGCCATCTAATGCTATATCCTGACTCTGTGTCATGACGTCATACACGTCGTCCCCACACCAACTCGATGCGTTCGGCGCATCCTTATAACATCGGACTAACCAATCGGCCTTGCCGGTCAAAGGGTCGAGAGGAAGAGTCCTGAGATAACGCCTCGTCGTCGTGCCTCTGACCGTCGCCTCTCCACTGGTCAACTTGATCCCCAGCAGTGTGTCCAACGACTTCGGATATCCGTACACACTCGTCACGTCTTTGCACGTAAGCTTATTCATGATGCACGCCGGCCCTACTAGCACGTCCCCGTCACGGTTCCACTCCAGCTTAAAGGTGTCGATTGCGGCCCGCATGATCCTCAAATGCTGTCGCAGTTCTATTTCATGAGCCCGTTTCGCCGACAGATGGCTCAGCGGCATCGCGACAGAGGCCAGCACCATCACAATCGTCAGCGTGATCAACAGCTCCAAGAGCGTCACGCCGGATTCTTTCACCGCACCCTCACAATACCTTTTCCTTCTTGGAGCGGCCGCGTCGAAGATTCCGAGTCGGAATCGACCAACGCCACACGCACAGGAGACACCCCGGGCGCTTTCGCGTAGAACGTGGCCGTCACAGCCTGCTTCCCTGTCCCTTTCACCGATGCGGCAATTTTGAACGTAACCATTCCCGCTTGCGTCACTGAGCTGCCGGAGGCCTGCTCGTCCACGCTGTCCGATTGAATGACCTCGCCATTCAGAAGCGTTCTAAATTCCAACACCTGTGGATCATAATGAAGCTGGAACACGCCTGCCGCCGTCGAGCGAATCCGTTCATCAGAAATGGCGAGCGATAATTCCTTCCCCACTTTGACCACCGACTCGCCCGGTCTAATCGAAAGAACCGACCCTGCGGAAGCCAGGGGGGTGAGTGACGCGGCAGCGGGCTTTCCTGCTCGTCCACCTTTTGCTGTCCCTCTAGAGGAAAAGTAGTCTGAACCGGAAACCCCGGCGCCCATCATGGAAATCTTCTTCCCTTTTGGGGCAAATAGCGGATTCGTGGCATAGCTTGAATCCGTCCCGGACCAGAACACCTGCGTGCCAAGCCCGGGAGGAGAGATACTCTGAATGATATGCGGCGTGATCGTCAGGATCACCTCGGTGGTGATCCGTTCGGTTATAAAGGAACTCAAAAGATTGCCGATGAAAGGGAGATCGCCGATCCATGGGACGGTGGTGCGGGCTTTGCGATCCTCTTCTTGGAGCAGCCCTCCCAACACAATGGTTTCGCCATCTCTGATATTGAGCATGGTTTCCGCCGACCGATTGCCGAACTTAAACTGGGTAATGAGTGGACTCTGTTGGAGCACAACTCGCTCGCCAAGACGAACGACTTCAATCTTCATCTTCAGGGACAGTTCATTCCCCAGATGGATGGAAGGCTCAACGGTCAATTTGACTCCGGTATCGCGGAATTCGATCGACGTCACCGTTGAAGTCGTCGGAACTGCCCCTGTTGTCGCTTGACCAGGCAAGACATTCGTTGTGGAAAGCAGAATTGGCTGCTTGTCCCCAACATTAATCTCCGCCTTCTTGTTGTTGACCACGCGAATCTTTGGCGACGCGAGAGTCTTCGCATCGGTAATTTGCTTAAGGAAGTCCAACTGCACGTTGGTCGGAAGCTTAAAAAGGTAACTGTCCTGACCAAGGTTGGTGAGCTGACGATACGTAAACTGCTGTCCCAGCTGACCGAAAAGGAAATTCGGCACCCCGACCCCTGGAGGTACGAGGGCGGCTCCGACTGATTTGGGATAGGTGAGACCATAAGTCTGACTCACCGTGCGATCGACTTCCAGAACCTCGACATCAAATAAAACCTCGGAGTCCAGCCGATCATTGGCCAGAATGATCTTCTCGGCCATCTCGAGTTTTTCCGGTTGGTCCCGGATGACAATCGTGTTCAACTGTTCATTGGCATGCATCCGTTTAGCATCGAGCATGCTCTTCAGCAAGACCACCATGTCTTTCGCTTTGGCATTGGACAAATAGAATGTCCGAATCATCAGGTCTTGATACTGTTCCTGTTTCTGTTTGGTATTAGGGCTGACGATCATCACGCCCGGAGAAACGGTCTGGGCGAACAGGCTATTGCTGGTGAGAATGAGATTGAAAGCCTCTTCGAACGGCGTATCCTGAATGCTAATGGTCACCGGGTCATTTCTGACATCCTTGTCGAAAATGAGGTTAATCCCTTGGGCCTTCCCAATCCCTTCCAAGACTTCTTTCAGCCCGGCATTGCGAAACCGAAGTGTCACAGGTTGCTTTCGCCGATCATCACGGTTCAACGCCTGCTGCTCTTCCGTCAGTTTGGAGATGCCATCGAGAGGTGCTTTGAATGAAGGATCAAGTTCAGCCGCCCTGGCATAAGCCTCCAACGCCTCATCAGTCCGACCGAGCTGGGCAAGACGATCTGCCTCTCGATTCTGGCTGCGGGCATCGTTCAAGCGAAGGGCTTCAAGCAGTCCCGATTGGTGATCGAGACTGGACGGTTCGATGGTGAGTGCACGCTTAAACTGTTCCGTTGCAAGATCGGGCTTACGTTCCTTGAGGTATGCCCTGCCGCGCTCCTCATACGCCGCCGCCTCTCGTTCTCGCGCCATGGTGTATTTGTTCTGTAGCGCGGGATTGAACGGATCCTCTTTCAGCGCTTGTTTATAGGCGAGACTGGCTTCTGCCCAATTGCCTGCTGCGAGTTGTTGATCTCCCAGCTTGATGTCAGATGAATTAAGGTAGGCACACCCGTAAAGAAGGGCCATGGCTCCAATGGCAAACCATATTCTCATTCCCGCATATCTCACGATGTGATTGCCTAAGTTATTCATCGATCACGCAACAGGGTCAACGCCAACAGAGGGAAAAAGAGAAACGTCTGGAACCTAATGCCACAAGAAATCTATAGCAGCCTCTTGAGAGTCGGGCAACGAGAATCAAAAAATCAGCTGACAGGAATCGACCGGTGCATCGTCAGTCAAGCCTACCGGGGGAAGGTCAGACATCATTAATTCTGAAAGATCGATGCGTGCCCGTCATATTCGACACATGCAGTGCGACGGACAGCCGGCAAAGAGCCGCCTACGCGGAGCCGACATGAGGGAATGACGCACCAGAATTGAAAGCCCCAAATGTTGCCGGTTCACCAACGCGGGCCGCTGAAAAATCGTGCGGTCAGATCAGGATGAAGAGTGTGGGAGGTGAAAGCCTGTTGGAGGGATCGCCTGTTCGTGGAGGGGGTTTTGGAGGAGTCTGCTACTTTCTATAAACGCCAATACTTGAGCGTCTTAGGCAGTTTCGCTTGATCAAGCAGACATTTCACATCAATCACCACGCCCTCCCGCTGGCTGCGGAGAGGACTTGAGCAGCTTCTGCAACCCCATCTCTGCATATCGACGATGCGCAACCGCCACGATGATTCCATCGATATCTTTCAGATCGCCCCACTCGCTCAAATGTATTCCGTATTCTTCGACCGCCTCTTCCGCTTGCGCGATCGGATCATGCACCAGGACTTGGACGCCATACTCTCGCAATTCGTGAATGATGTCCGGCACCCTGCTATTTCGCAAATCCGGCACGTTCTCTTTAAACGTGAGCCCCAAGACGGCCACTTTGAGATCGTTGACCGGCCGAGCCAACTCACTCAACCGCTTCATCGTCTGCTCAGCGACAAATTTTCCCATTCCATTGTTAATGCGCCTGCCGGCAAGAATCACCTGAGGATGATAGCCCACCGATTCGGCTTTGCTCGTCAGGTAATAGGGGTCGACACCGATACAATGCCCGCCGACCAATCCCGGGGAAAACTTGAGAAAGTTCCACTTGGTCCCCGCAGCCTCCAGGACCGACTTGGTATCGATCCCGAGGCGATGAAAAATGAGTGATAACTCATTCATCAGCGCGATGTTCAGATCCCGCTGGGTATTTTCAATCACCTTCGCCGCTTCCGCAACCTTGATGCTCGACGCCCGATGAATCCCCGCCTTGACCACGAGTTCGTAGGTGTCGGCGACAATCTCCAGCGACGCGTCATCTTGGGCTGACACGACCTTGATGATCGTTTCCAACGTATGTTCTTTATCGCCTGGATTGATGCGCTCAGGAGAATACCCGAGCTTAAAGTCCACTCCACACTTCATCCCGGAGGCCTGTTCAAGAATAGGCAGGCACACTTCTTCAGTGGCTCCCGGGTAGACCGTCGACTCGAAGACCACAATCGATCCAGGAGAAAGATTTGCCCCGATCAATTCGGATGATTTGCGAAGAGCCGTCAAATCCGGCTGAAGAGCTTCATTAATCGGCGTAGGTACGGCCACGATGATGAAATCCGCAGCCTTAAGATCGCTGGGCTGAAATGTGTAGTGAACATCCGTGGCTTTCAGATCCGCGTCAGACACTTCACCGGTACGGTCAAGGCCCTTCTGTAATTCCGCGATCTTTGCCTTGTTGATATCAAAACCGATCACTCGCTGCCGCTTCCCGAATGCGACAGCGATTGGTAGGCCCACGTAGCCAAGGCCCACCACTGCAATCTTTCGCTCTTTTGCGTGAGGCATGAACCCTCTCCGTCATTTATTATCAGAATGGCAGAATGTCGCGTTTCCGTCAACGAAGTTGACGCGAGGATCGGCATCTGGTACCTGTTCATTGTGACAGAACTGTATCCATCCATCTTGAGAATTCTTCTTTCTGAACAACTGAACGCCCTGTGCATCCTCGGATAGCCACTCGGGTGAACGTGGGCGAGAATCAGGACGTCCATCTACCGACGCTGGGTCTACCCGGCAAACACGTCGCGACTGACGAGACACCGAACCGATTGCAGATCCTCTTCCTCTCGACTAACTGCTTTGCACAGATCATTTTTATCGGGCGCAATGTTTACCGCCTAGCTTCTTACCATCCAACTTCCAAGGGCACAACAATAATACTGCGCCGTACCATCAAAAACCTACTACTCTCACCACTGTTCTCAGCAAATAACCTCTCCAGCAGAACGCATGATGCACGACTTGTTTCAATCCTACTCTGATTAATACTTAATTTTGAACATCATCTGTTCAAAATCATCGAATGGGACCTTCCGCCCTTGGACTTGTCCCAACTTCATATCTCATCTCACGGTCTTAGCACCTGGTTACTTCAAGTTATTGTTTTGACAAATTGATTCGAGACTACAGAACCTTGATCTGCGCATGTTTTACCCGACGAGGCACTGCTCTTGCCTTAACCCGCTCCAAGGCCACGAGCAATCCAGAGTCCAAACCAGCATTCCCTCTGCTCGGGTGGATTGCCGACTCGTACTTGGTGACAAACGCCCCTCAATGAGTTCGTCCTGTGGCGGGTTGAGTCAATTACTACGGAGGAGTCACATGCACCAACGATACGCCAGCATCGCATCATTACTTACGCGATCTCACTGGGCTTCATGACAGTCTTCCTGTCACTGTTCAGCCTATTCCCTCCGCCTCTGCCCAGCTTCCGACAAAGCCGTCAGCCAGGAAACCGGCGGAACAGGCACTCAAGGGAAACGCCATGAAAACATGGCCACCAGCCATCGATACCCAACGAATCCCTCGAAAAGATAGGACACGCAAACCTCGACGCGCAAGCCTCATCGACTGATTCGAAAGCCACAGAATCTTCCTCTCGCATCCGTCGAATCTTCTCCATCCGACTCCCCACCTGTCAGCTCCGTACCATCATCCCCACTGTCGCTACAACGTGAAGCACGACTTCTCAATCCAAGGAACCGTCATGCCTCATAGAAGTATCGGAGCAGCCGTACCTCTTGCATCCATAAGCGTCGACACCATCGCCAGCGGCAGCCACTGGATTCACCGCAACCAGCACAGCGCCAACCGGCACCATCCCGCTGGCCGCCGCAGGCGCAGGCAACTCGTCTTCCTCAGGAAACGGAAGTGCCGGTGGGCGGACGATGCGAAGATTATCTGCGGAGATGTCGGGGTTGACACAGCTGGTCTCGCCGCCTTCGGCCCCAGCCCTTTCAGATCCCGTCACAGGCGGCCCAGCCATTGGCATGAGTCCAACCAGTCTGTCCTTTACGGCCCAACAGGGCGGAAGCAACCCTGCGGCCCAGATCCTTGACCATCAACAATACCGGTCACGGCACATTGAACTGGACTGCCAGTGAGCAGTGCAGCATGGTTGTCCCTCAGTCCAACCTCTGGCACCGGCACCGGTGTGGTCACAGCCATTGTGGCGGCCGGCGCATTGGCCCCAGGCAGTTATAGTGAGACCATTACTCTCAGCGCATCCGGCGCAACTCCCGTGACCATCCCCGTCTCCTTCACCGTCAGCGCGGCACCGGTGCCGCCGGCCATTGGCGCCAGCCCCACGACGCTCTCGTTTGCGGCCACCCAGGGCGGCAGCAACCCCGCCGCGCAAACCCTCACCTCAGCAACACCGGCGGCGGCACCTTGACCTGGAGCGCCAGTGAAAGCACGCCGTGGTTGACGCTCAGCTCCGACCTCCGGCACCGGCAACGGCACATGGCCAGTGAGTGCGGCCACCGGCTCCCTGGCCGTCGGCACCCATAGCGGCACGATCACGCTCAGCGGCGGCACCGGCGTCACCCCCGTCACCATCCCCGTCTCCTTCACCGTCACCGCCGCGCCCGTCCCGCCCGCCATCGGCGCCAGCCCCACCGCGTCTCTCCTTTGCGGCCACCCAGGGCGGGGCCAACCCCGCCGCACAAACGCTCACTATCAGCAACACCGGCGGGGGCACGTTGACCTGGAGCGCCAGTGACAACGCCACCTGGTTGACCCTCAGCCCCGGCTCCGGCACCGGCAATGGCCTGGTCACGTTGACGGCGGCCACGGGCTCCCTCGCCGTCGGCACCCACAGCGGCACGGTCACGCTCAGCGGGGGCACCGGCGTCACCCCTGTCACCGTCCCCGTCTCCTTCACGGTCAGCCGCCGCGCCGGTGCCCGCCCGCCATCGGCGCCAGTCCCACCGACGCTCTCCTTTGCGGCCACCCAGGGCGGAGCCAACCCCGCCGCACAAACGCTCACCATCAGCAACACCGGCGGCGGCACCTTGACCTGGAGCGCCAGTGACAAGCCGCCGTGGTTGACCCTCAGCCCGGCTCCGGCACCGGCAATGGCACTGGTCAGGTGACGGCGGCCACCGGCTCCCTGGCCGTCGGCACCCATAGCGGCACGGTCACGCTCAGCGGGGGCACCGGCGTCACCCCCGTCACCGTCCCCGTCTCCTTCACCGTCAGCCGCCGCGCCCGTGCCCGCCCGCCATCGGCGCCAGCCCCACCAGTCTCTCCTTTGCGGCCACCCAGGGCGGGGGCAACCCGGCGCACAAACACTCAATATCAGCAACACCGGCGGTGGCACGTTGACCTGGAGCGCCAGTGACAACGCCCCTGGTTGACCCTCAGCCCCGGCTCCGGCACCGGCAATGGCCTGGTCACGTTAACGGCGGCCACGGGCTCCCTCGCCGTCGGCACCCACAGCGGCACGGTCACGCTCAGCGGGGGCACCGGCGTCACCCCCGTCACCGTCCCCGTCTCCTTCACGGTCGCGCCGCGCCCGTCCCCCCCGCCATCGGCATGAGCCCGACCAGTCTCTCCTTTGCGGCCACCCAGGGCGGGGCCAACCCGGCGAATCAAACGCTCAATATCAGCAACACCGGCGGCGGCACGTTGACCTGGAGCGCCAGTGACAACGCCACCTGGTTGACCCTCAGCCCCGGCTCCGGCACCGGCAATGGCCTGGTCACGGTAACGGCGGCCACGGGCTCCCTCGCCGTCGGCACCCACAGCGGCACAGTCACGCTCAGCGGGGGCACCGGCGTCACCCCTGTCACCGTCCCCGTCTCCTTCACGGTCACCGCGGCGCCGGTCCCGCCCGCCTCGGCGCAAGTCCCACGAGTCTGTCCTTTACAGCCACCCAGGGCGGGAGGTAACCCCGCCGCCCAAGCCTTGACCATCAGTAACACGGGAGGCGGCACGCTAAGCTGGAGCGTCAGTCATGACGCCGCCTGGCTGGGGCACACTCCGGGCACGGGTACTGGAACTGGTGCCGTGAGTATAAGTGTCATAACCGGCTCCCTGACCTCCGGCACCCATAGTGGCCAGGTCACAATCTGGCACGCCGGGTCGACAGCAACACCGGTCACCATCCCCGTCTCCTTTACCGTCACCCCCGCGCCAGTGCCACCGGCCATTGGCGCGAGTCCCACGACCATCGCGTTTACGGCGATCCAGGGCGGCAGCAACCCGGCGGCGCAAACCCTCAGTATCAGCAACACCGGGGGCGGCACCTTGACCTGGACGCCAGCGAGAACGCAGCCTGGTTGACCCTCACCCCCGGCTCCGGCACCGGCAATGGCACGGTGACCTTGCAAGCCACCACCGGCGCCTTAGCCACGGGCAGCCATACCGGCACGGTCACCCTCAGCGGAGGCACGGGGGTTACTCCCGTGACCATCCCCGTCTCCTTCACCGTCACGGCCGCGCCGACCATAAGTTTGAGTCCATCGAGTCTCAACTATGCAGCAACACAGGGAGCCGCAAACCCGGCAAATCAGAATATTTCTTTGACAAACACAGGCGGGACAGTAAACTGGACAGTAAGCGATGATGCCTCATGGCTGGCAGTGAGCCCTGCATCGGGAACTGGCAGCAGCACGTTAACGACAAGTGTGAATACGGCAGGACTCACTGCGCAGACCTATAACGGCACTATCACAGTCAGCGCAGCCGGCATCTCTTCGAGAACAGTCACCGTTACGCTAACGGTCAACGCCCCGGCGACCTCATCCGCCACGTTGACATGGAATGCCAACACGGAAAGCGACTTGGCTGGGTACAAAATCTACCGCGCAGACGACTTCTGGAGGATACGGGGCACCGATCGCAACACTTCAAGGGAATGTCACAACCTACATTGCCGCGGGTCTTCAAGTAGGAACGACGTACTTTTTCGTCATCACCGCCTATGACTCATCGGGAAACGAAAGCCCCCGTTCGAATGAAGTCAGCAAGAGCATTTTCTAGGCGTGCTTGAGGCCCCATGATGCACAGATCCCGTTTAAAATATGAGCGGTGAATTTCATATGTTAGTATTTGGCTGCGTTGAAACGCCTCTGGTGATCAAGTGGCGAGAAGAATACTGGTCACGATCCTGAAAAATTACCGTACGCCTTGGCAGGGATTCTGCCCCTGAGAATGATGATGACTTTGAGGCGGAGGCGCTGGCCCTAAGCAGAACAATACCTCCTGTGGATCTATGAGAAACTGTGTGGAGAGAGGGGTACCAGTAGTGAGAAATATAGGAGGGCAGAAGCGAACAGGAATCAGAAGCCCTAGTTCTCACGACAACGTCTAATTCCCTGGATCAGACCGTTTCTGATCACACAAATGAGCCATACGTCTCCTAAGCTACAAATGAGGCCCCACAAGTGAAAATAAATCGACCGATGTCGACAGAAAATACAAGACCCTTCCTACTCTTCTTGATCATTATGACTGCATTGTCACTTGCACCGATGTTGTCTCATGGTGCCGTGTTCTGGGATGACGAGATGGAGGAGGGCAATACCGATTCTTCACATGCTTACATGCCGAGCACCATGATTCCCGGTGTAAACATGGCGTATGACACCAATGTGAAATTCAGCGGCAATGGCTCGATTCGTGTCGAACTTTCCTGACGCCTGCGATACGTCGACGACAACAAGCAGGACAGTGTGGCGGATCACTCGACGCAGACAGTTTCCGCTCACGGATAATGCGTGGAAACGGGTCTATTTCCGCATGAGTGGGGCAGGGCCCAACACGCTTCGACCGGATTGTTCAAATCATCATCAAATGTCATCCACCAAAATGTGAAGGGACAAACGGAAGTGGTCGGTGATAACTTCGTCGGCACTGGTGGCAGATGGGCAAGACAGGCGGGAAAACGTTCATTATCTCTATGGAAAATGTGCCCGACAGACACAGGGCAACGGATCGATTTAGCACCACTGACCCTTGAGAATGATCGTTGGTACTGCATTGAAACCCACGAAGTGATGAATACGCCAGGTGTAGCCGATGGGATTTCTGAAGCCTGGGTGGATGGCGTCAAGGTCATCACGAATACGGATGTCGGCTGGCAACGTGCCGGCAGCGATTTGAGTGGAATGAATTCTCTCTTTCGCCAGAACGGGGCAGGGAATTTCTGGTGGGATCGCTTCGCGGCCGGAAATACGCGCATTGGGTGTCTTGGCGCTACTTCTGCTACCGATACCACTCGACCTGCGCCACCACAGGGCCTAGTTATAAGATAGTCCTCCTAAGTAGCATCCGGTCAAGAATATCCTGATGGCCCGTAATTCCTCTACCGACAGGTTTTTAGGACATTGTGCACAGTCTCAACTTCAATGATGTTGGACGTTAATCATAGACTTCCTGCCTTGGAGACCCTTCATCGGGATTGCCCGGTAGGTTTAAAGTGTAACGCGTATCACCGTCTTTTTCCCTCCTCGATTCTTCATTCCATCTTTTCCCCTGTAGTCGAATAGGCGCTGTAGGGTTTTGCCTTCAAAATACACTTGAACGAATAACCTAATCTGTTCATCCATCGAAAATCTCTGTGATTATATGAAAAATTTTCAAAAATTCCACGCTACACATCCATTATGTCTGGCATATAGATTGCTGTTACAGAATAAAACCTGATGACAAGCATGACCATTGAGGCCTTGCCTTCGACTACGAAAATACCATACGTTAACACGAATTTCGGCACACAACGGTAAATGCAATTGAGAATGTAAATGAGGCTTACGTTACAATCCGACTAATTCCAGCATCCAATTTCATACCACCCCTAACAAGCGAGACCACCCTTATGCGACTGACTCGAACGACGTCGGCACGAATTATACGGCGCTTCTCACTTTTTTTGGTCATTATTACGCCTTTGTCACTTGTACCAATGTTGTCTCATGGTGCCATTTTCTGGGATGACGAGATGGAAGCATGGCAATAGCAACTTTTCAACTGCCTACATGTTTAGCGACTGACCCAGTGGCGACCATGGCATATGACACCAATGTCAAATTCAGCGGCAGTGGCTCAATCCGGCATGAATTTCCTCCCCACTGTCAAGTGGATGAGACATCAAACCAGTGTGGCGGATCATCTGACGACGGACAGTTCCACGCACGGATAATCTATGGACGGGTCTATTTTCGCATGAGTGGGACAGGGCCAAACCCAGGCCCTATCGGCAAGTTTGAGACCTCTATCACCGCCTTTACAAAACTGCTGAAGCACCGACAATTAATGGTCTCTATGGCAGGCATTGGTGGATGTTGGGGTGTTGCAGGAGTAAAAATCTCATCGTCAGACTTGAAGAATGTCCCAGCTGCATAGTGCAACCAATCTGGTTTCCAGCATCACCTTAGCGGATAATCGCTGGTACTGTATTGAAACGCATGAGACAACTGAATACCCCAGGCGTGGCGAATGGCATTTCGGAGGCGTGGGTGGACGGCGTCAAGGTGGCCACCAAGACCAATGTGATGTGGCGCCATTCAGGCATGGGGAATGATATTATGTGGAGCGAGTTTGCGATCTTTCGTCAAATATGGCATAGGGAATATCTGGTGGGATCGCTTTGCGGCAGGGGATTCGCGCATTGGGTGCAGCGGCTCCATCCCTCAGGGTGACACCAATCCACCTACAATTCCATCTGGAGTGTCCGTAAGGTAGGTCCTGGAGTAACTTGAGAAGAATGAACCTAGAAATAGCCTGTTGTAACCTGATTACCGTGAGCACTGGGTGGAGTGTTCCATTTGCATGACAGTGTCTTCCGCTCAGAGAACCTTACGTCGAGGCTAGCAATTAAGTGAAGAGGACCTCCGAACAATAGGTCTAAAACATTCGGATAGAGATGCAGATCACCCGTCTATAACGTTATCTTTACAGTCAGTCCAATCTCATCAAAGGTTTGCCCCCCATACCGAGCGTTGACGAGCAACCCGTGCGGTCCTCACAAGGCAATATCGGAGGGTCTTCTGTGTGATGAAGACCTTTCCCGCTTCATATTTCCATCCAGTCGAACAAGGGCGAAATAGGCAATTATGAGCCCACCTTGCAATGCCGCCAGCAATCATCACGACCATGAGCTGGGGGGCCTCTACAAACGCTGGCCGCTGAAGATCGTCGATGCTTGGCCCCATGATGACGCTTAGTGCCTTGTAGAGTGGCCACGTAACGACCCATTTCTCCCAATTGATGCTTTTTGCATACTGCATAAGTGTATTCATCGATCGGGTAGGACTTGCGCAGGTCACTCGTCCCAGGACGCTTACCCTGCTGCCACAAGGCTTTGGATACGGTCGCTGAAAATCGATCGGTGATTGCCGTAACTCCTCGAATGCCGTAGTAGCCTCCGTCTCGAGCGAGGGAACCATAAACCGTAAAGTGGGTCCGCGACCATCTTTCCAGTCTCAGCCTCCAGTTCTACCACGGCATGCACCGACTTCATTTCCTTTGTATATAAGGCCCACTTCGAGGCCTCTATTCCATGCAGGCGGAGCATTCTGATCACCAGACGAGACCGGTCAGCACAATCCCCTCCCTGCTCCATCACTTGCCGTGGCATCGGACGAAGAACGCTGAAAATCGGCAAGAGGAAATAGGAAGCATTCTCAATCTACTGGTAAAGCCTTCAAAGATTCGACGACTTTAATCGCTTGCTCGCTGGGCGGCAGAGAGCGAGGAGCAATGCGATCCATCAGGCCCGAAAGATATCTCTCCTCGTTTAAGTAATCGACAATGCTGATACATTGCAACACGAATAAACACGCGATCACGACAGCGATGAGGTTTCGAATTCGCATAAGACATCAGTGGGCTTGAACGCTGCTTACGATGTTCCCTGACCTGGCGTAGACTGATGCATGTAGAGCTCATGCCAAAGCACGAGGTTCAAGATCAACCAGAGTTTTGTCTCATGATTCCGAATATGCCCCTCATGCTCATGTACGAGTTTCTCTACCGCATGAACATTGAACAACCCCACTCTCTTCAAGGATGCAGGAGACAGATGATCGCGAACCATTTCCCGCAGAGGGCCTCGCAACCAATCACTCAGAGGAATAGAGAACCCCTGCTTCCGACGGGACAAAATATTCTGTGGCAAGAGTCCTTCGAGTGCTTTGATCAGCACATACTTCTTCGTCATTCCATTGATCTTGTACTTGGAAGGGATGGTCGCTGCAAACTCGACAACCTTGTGATCCAGAAACGGCACACGGACTTCAAGGGAATGCCACATACTGAGTCGATCTGTTTTTCGCAACTCATCGCCAGGAAGATAGGTTTCCATGTCCGCGAACAACATCCATTCCAACGGGTCTTCAAAAGGGCCGACTCGCTCCATGGCGATCTGGGTCGAATAGTTCCCTGACCGCCTGAGCGCATCGCGCACATCTTCACTGAATAGTTCCGACTTTTCCTGCTCATCGAACGCAGCCAAGAAGCTCTGATATCTCTGCGGGAAGGGAAGATCGGCGCCTTGAGCAAAGCGCTTGAGGCGATCGACCCAGAGCCCGGCCGATCGCACCTCAGGAAGGCCATTGATGACGGGATCGAGTATGCCTCGACGCAGTGCGTGAGGAATCATCCGATACCGCTCCGCAGCCAAGGCCCCTCGATAGCGTTCATACCCCGCAAAGAGTTCATCTCCACCAGTGCCCGACAAGGCAACCGTGACATACTTCCGTGCAGCCTCGGAAATCATATAGTTTGGGATCACCGAGGAATCTCCGAAAGGCTCGTCAAACGACTGAATAATCGCTGGGAGCATCCCTTCGATCTGGGCTTGGGGGTTTTCGTACAAATATTCCGAATGATCGGTGCCGTACTGCGTCGCAATGGCTCTGGCAAACGGTCGCTCATCGATGCCGACTTGCCCTGCTTCAAACCCAATCGTGAAGGTCTTCACCCTCCCCTGCCCTGCCCTCGACATGAGTGCGACGATCGCACTGGAGTCGATCCCCCCGCTCAAGAAGGCGCCGAGCGGCACCTCGCTGACGAGATGGAGTCTGACCGCTTCTTCAAGATGATGCAGCAGGCCCTCGGCATAATACTCGATGGATTGATGACCATCTCCGCTCGGTTTTAGTTGCCAATAGCGGCGGAGATGCAAGGTTCCGTTGCTCCAGACCCCAATGTGGGCTGGAGGAATCTCGTGAATCCCCTCATAGATCGTATGCGGACCTGGAACGTATTTGAATGTGAAATAATCGGAGAGAGCTTCCAGGTTGATGGCCCGCTCGAAACCAGGAATTGCGAGCAGGCACTTGATTTCACTGCCGAAATACAGCGCATTCTTCTGTTGCACGTAATAATAGGGTTTGATTCCGAGTCTATCCCGCCCGAGCAGGAGTTTCTTCTGACGGTCATCCCAAATTGCGAACGCAAACATCCCTCGAAGATGCGTGACCAGGTCCTCACCATACTCCTCATACAAATGGACCAGGCACTCGGTATCGGAAGACGTCGCGAGTCGATGGCCACGCTTTTGGAGATCCTCTCTCAGTTCCCGATAGTTGTAAATCTCCCCATTGAAGACCACCCACACCGTGCGATCTTCATTGTGGATCGGCTGCTTCCCGGCATGCACATCGATGATCGACAGCCGTCGCATGCCCAATCCCACGCGATCTCCAAAGTAAAACCCATCGTCATCCGGGCCTCGCCGCCGAATGAGCGCGCACATCCGCCGGACCAATTCTTGGTCGACACCTCCAGCCTCTACATGCGCTGATCCAACGATTCCACACATAACAGAACCGATTCTTTTTTATGCTTGGTGAGTGGCTCGCACAGACCTGTGGCAGGCAAGATCGTATGTGTCCATAAGAGTCTGCCCAACCACCGTCCAAGAATACAACTGATCAACACGTTTTGCCCCTGCGCTCGCCAACTCCGAGCGCAACGCTGGAGTGGTAAGCAACTGTCGAATATCGTCTGCGAACTGCTGCTCCGTGTCCGCGAGAAGCAGATGTTTGCCATGCTCCAACGATAGCCCAGAGGCTGCAAAGGATGTCGCGACGACAGGGACTCCCATTGCCAGGCTATCCAAGATCTTGAGTCTGGTCCCTCCCCCACTCAGAATGGGACAGATACAGACAGCCGCCTTCTGGAAATACGGACGGACATCGTCTACAAACCCAGTAACCTGAATCCGAGGGTCCGTCCTTACCACTTCGTTCAGCCACGTCAGGCGGCTTGCGACCCACCACTTGCAGATTGACATCTGGCGCTTGAGCGACAACGCGTGGCCAGATCTGTCGCAGAAAGTACTCCATGGCCTCTTGATTGGGATGCATGTCCATGCTGCCACAGAAAAGGATCGTACGTGTCCCAGGATCAGCTCGTGGTGTGAAATACTCCGTGTCCACTCCATTCGGCACGACACGTATCTTAAGACCAGGGCAGGCTTGCGCCAAGACATGACCTTCATCCTCTGATACGACTGCATTCACGTCAAATTTTGGGCACCACCTGCGCTCTGCCGCTGCCAGCTTTCGCGCCTCGATTCTAAAGTAGGATCGCAACAACATATTACGTGTTTTTTGAGCGCGCAGTTCTATCTTACAGGACTCGACATCATGATGATTCAATACGCGTCCCGATGAACCAATTGCCGGCAGGTATTGGGCCAATCCCAAGGCATCGACATGGACGACATCCGGCGACACCCTCTCCACTATTTTCCTCAGCTTGTCGGTCATCTCCGCTGATCGAAGCCAGGCAAAATCATAGGGTTCTCCCGTCATGAGCCCCGTGAATGCGAGCCCGTATCGCGTTCGCCGAAGAGACGAGGAGGAGAGATTCACCCACTCGACAGATGCACAAAATTTCGACAGAGCCTTGATGCAATCCTGTGGGGTGACGTTGGCCGGGCGAGTAACTGGTTGATCGAATGCCAAGACGTGCACTTCACACTTTCGCGCGATTTCGCGAAGCAGATTATAGTTCCGCTGAAGAGCCCCTCCCTTCGGCGGATAGGCAAGGTTATGTCCGAGCCACATAACTTTCATCTCTGCCACTCTCACGCTATTACTCGGCAATAAGATGGGCTACTTGCGGTAAGTGGGTGGCCTGCAAGAAGAAGTAATTCACACTCCACTGCCCTTTCATCCGCTTTCGAAGATGCTTTCCATCAAACCAGTATGGTACGTATCCATATCCTCTCATGATCGAATAGAATTCGTTATCGGGAGCATCCTGTATTTTCGCTGTCCCAGTTACCTCTATCATCATAGCGGGCTTCACTTTCTCGAAAAACTGAGACAGCCCCTTTCAAGACGGCTAATTCATGACCCTCTACATCGCACTTTACAAACGTCACTCCCTCTGACAATTGCCCGGGCAAGAGCGAATCCAATGATCGAAGTGGTACTTCGAACTTTCCCTGAGACGGCTCGGAGGACTTGCCAGAAACAATACGCGCCATATAATAATTTTCCCCTCCATACTCATGCTTTGGAATTTCCATCACAGCAGAGCCATACTATCTGACACTGCACAGTTGAACGATACCACATTTGTTAATCCCAGTTTCTTGATGACGGATAATAGAAGAGTATATGTTCCAGGAATTGGCTCTACCGCGTAGACCTTTCCACGTTCCCCGACCAACTTCGAAAGCACCGCGGTGTACCATCCAATATTGGCCCCCAAGTCGATCACGGAGTCACCAGGACGTATAAAACATTTTATCGGCTCGACCTCTGCCTCCCAAAACCTTGGAACGACATAGGCGTAATACTGCTTCTTGCCCCATAACAAAATTGGGTGAGGCACCAGTTGCCACGCAAGTTTCTTCAGAAAAGACAAGGCATAACCTCCACAGCTTGGATTAGTATGGTGCGATACAACGGATGATCAGCCCTCTCTCATATATCCGTGGGAACGAAGGTT
>CAVVIR010000023.1:0-9784 GCA_963748375.1 uncultured Nitrospiraceae bacterium | reverse complement strand
CAGCATCCTGCTAGAGGTCTGGCCCTAAAACAGAGATAGCAATTGAGTGGCAGGCAGAAAAAGACCTTGTCGGCCGCGCTGAGCGCGGATATAACGGGTGTGCGACCAAACACAACCATTAACCGACAAGGTGACCGGATGGTACGACAAACGGTGTTACCCTTCAAGCTGGAACGGACAGACGAGACCCTCACGGCCCATGGGGGCCTGGCGCTGCTGGCCGAGTTCAACCATGGGCTCGGCCTCTGCGGGTTGACGGATCGATTCGCCGGGTCCTGGGAGCAATCGGGGCTCTGCCCCGTCGGTGTTTGTGGATCGGCTGATCCTGATGCTCCGGCCGGAGGGCGGAGCCTGGAGGATCTGGCGAGTTGACCCGCGAAGCCGGGCTGCTGCGGCTGCTGGGGCGGGAGGTCATCCCCGATCCGGATACCGTGGGCGATTGGCTGCGGCGCATGGGCGCACAGACCGGGCAAGCAGGACTGGTCGGCCTGGGGCAGGTGCGGGACGCCTTGAATGCGCGTCTCCTGCGACGCGATGGACACGAGACCTACACGTTGGATGCGGATGCCACGTTGGTGGTGGGTGAGAAGCGCGACGCCCACTGGAGCGACAAAGGGGTACGCGGGTACATGCCGATGCTGGGATTCCTCTTTGAGACCCCGCTCTGCCTGGTCGATGAGTTTCGGGAGGGGAATGTGTCGCCGGGGGCCGGGCAACTCGAGTCTACCGGCAGTGTCGGGCCCGGATGCCGGCGGGCAAGCGGCTGGCGCGGTATCGGGCCGACAGTGCGTCGTATCAGGCCGCGCTGATCAATGAGTTGGAGGCGGATCAGGTGCGGTGGGCCATTACGGCGGATCAGGATGTGGCGGTCAAGGCCGTGATTGCCGGTCTCCCGCCAGCGGCCTGGCAGGAACCGGAGCAGGGATGTGGGTATCACGTCGCTGAAGCGGTGCATACCATGAACGCGACGAAGGCGGCGTTTCGGCTGAGCATCAAGCGGGAAGCACGACCGCAAGACGATCTGTTTGAGCAGGCCACGGGGCCGTATGCCTATCATGTGGTGGCGAGCAATTGGCTGGAGGAGGAGAAGTCGGCGCACGAGGTGCTGGTCTGGCACAACCAGCGCGGCCAGGCCGAGAATTTTAACAAGGAACTCAAACACGGGTTGGGGATGGAGCAGATGCCCTGTGGGGATTCCTGGGCCAATGCGGTCTTCTTCCGAATCGGGGTGCTGGCCTACAACCTCTTCATCGGCTTCAAGCGCCTCGCCTGTCCCGCCGCGTGGGCGTCGCAGACGATCGCCACGGTCCGCTGGAGGCTGGTGCAGGTGGCCGGACGGATGCTGCGCCATGCGGGGCAAGTGGTCTTGCGACTCGTGTTGGATGCCGAGGCGCGTGCCTGTTGGCGCAGCATCCGACAGCGGTGCGGGGCACTGGGCGTGGCGCCCTGACGCGAAGGCGTGGTGACAACATCGGGGGGACGCGTGGCGGGCCGGGAGTGGTGCGTCTTCACGTGTCGGTTCATGACGGGCATTCAACAACAGGAGAGGGACTTACAGGGTTACAGCACTCCTCTCACGAGAAGAAAGAGAGGAACGGGTTACAACCCAGGTGGACAACCTGCCCAACGAACATGGCGGAATTTCTATCTCTGGATTTGGGTCTGGTTCTCTCCTTCCTGACAGTGGTATCATGCGCCCAACACTCGCGAGGAGACCAGCGTGGATCTTGATGCATTCAGACAAATGGTTACCAAAAACCCCAAGGGGTTTCTCGGTCGGTATGGGCTGGGACATAAACTCATCCAGGAAGGTGGCAATCTCGAAGAAGCAGTTGAGCACCTGACCGTCGCGACACAACTAGACCCAACCCACGTCGCGTCGCATCTCCACCTCGGGCGTACCCTCATTTCTTTAGGGCGAAAGAACGAAGCGAAACCCGTCTTGCAAGCCGGTATCGACGCCTCACGCTCCGGTCGTTCAAACGGAGGTGGAGACCTCGTCCCTGAGATGGAAGCATTGCTTCAGACATTGGGATAACCAATCGGATCGATGATGGAGCAAGGAGTGCTCTATGAAGATTGAAGAAGCGAGACAGCGAATTGAATCGGCGATGACACAGTACGGGGCACACGCGGGGGCGGCGATCGATCTTGTGATCAGCGAAGTGAAGTCCGATCTCGGCATTTCCACGGCCAATGAATTAATCGATGAGTTCGACCTCGAATTACAATACAACATCGCCCCGATAGAACCTGGGTTCTCAAGCAGCTAGCCGGAAACTATTCGCCTTGCCTAGTATTTGGTGTGCCATCTCCGGACATGGCTACGGTCACGCGGCGCAAGTGGTCCCCGTACTCAACGCGCTAGGCGACCTCGTCCCCGGACTGACCGCTATCCTTCGTACAACCGTCCCGGCCTCGTTTTTCCAAGACCGCCTGGCGATCCCCTGGGAACATCAGTCCCGCGCAACAAGACATCGGTTGTATCCAAGACGGACCTCTCAAGATCGATATCGACGCGACATGGGCGGGACACCAACATTTCCACGAAACCTGGAGGCACGACTGTCCCACGAAATCGCCGCCATGCAGGCGGCCTCGCCCGCATTAGTCATCGCCGACACGCCCTACCTCGCCATCGAAGCCGGTTCTTGCGCACAGATACCGACCGTCGCCTTGGCAAGTTTTACCTGGGACCTCGTGCTCAAAGAATATTGCCACGCATCAGACCATGCACAGCAGCAGTTGATTCAGCGCATCCGTGAATCCTATGCAAAAGCCGACATGGCCCTCCGCATCACCCCTGCTCCAACAATCAATGCCTTCTCGAACGTCATCGATATCGGCCCGATAGCCAACCCCAGCCCCCCTGAACAAAATCGACTTGCCTCAGCCCTCAACCTGGTTCCTAATGAGAAAACCGTCCTGGTCGGATTCGGTGGTATTGCCCTGACATCCCTCCCATTTGAACAGATGGAACAGCTCCATCACTATCGCTTCCTCATTGATAGCCCAGTCCCACCGGGCTATTCACGGATTCATTCTATCAAGACGCTCCCATTCTCATTTAAAACCCTGCTGGCTTCCGTCGATCTCATCATGACCAAACCTGGCTACGGCACCATTGTTGAAGCGGTCGCACTGCAGCAGCCTGTCCTGTACGTCCGCCGATACAATTTTGTCGATGAACAACCGTTGGTGGACTACCTGCATCGCTACGGACGCGGCATGGAATTGTCGCTTGACGACTTCGTGAAAGGGCGGTGGGAGGCCGCGCTCAGAACGGTTCTTGATCTCCTCACGCCCACAACGCCTCCGCCCTCAGCTACAGGGGCAGCCGACGCAGCCACAATTTTGGCGAAGTCATTGTAGAACGCCTCCCCTGCCACTCACGCGCCCACGGCTATCCTCCTGCATATTTACCTGTCTTGACAGTCCTTCGACCCGAGGCTATTGTGAGGCCTTCGTTCCCCCTACTCATGGATACGACTATGCGCCTCCATATCGCCGACGATGTAGTGTGTCGTGACTTGGCAGGAGAATCCGTGCTGTTGAATCTCAGCACAGGAACCTATTTTGGGCTCGATGCAGTGGGCACTCGCCTGTGGCACCTTGTTGCTGAACATGGCTCAACGACATTGGCCCTCGAAACTCTCCTCGCCGAATACGAGGTAGACGAGCCTCGGCTCCAGAAAGACGTGGAGGCCCTACTCAATCAGCTCCTAGCCAAGGGGTTACTGACGACCGATGTTGAGCACATTCCGACGTCTCGCTAATCTCACCCTCGTCGAACGCGCACTGCTCCTACAACTTACCGCACTGTCACTCGGGCTCAGAGTCGCGCTCACCACGATCACTCTCCCGCGCCTGGCGTCCATCCTGTCGCATATCGCCGTATCTCCTCTGCTCAGCCAGGTTCCCTTTCTCCATACTCGCTGCACAGTGGATCGACTATTCACACTGGTCGACCTGGCGACGGCCGTGAGTCACAGAAATGGCCGCTGTCTTCCACGCTCACTGCTCCTCTTCTGGCTCTTCCGCGCACGGCACGAGCCTGTCGAACTCTGCCTCGGCATCATCAAAAACAGAACCACGCTGGAAGGACATGCATGGGTTGAACGAGATGGCATCGTGCTCGGCGACACCGCCTCCTTCACGAGCCGCTATGCGCTCTTCCTCCGGTTATCATCATGAGTGGGCTGGCTGGGATCTATCACCTCGACGGGAAACCAGCTGACCCCGCGCTGCTTCAGCGCATGATCCATCGGCTTGCTCATCGCGGACCTGACGCTTCGGACTACTGGATTAAAGGATCCGTGGGCATCGGCCACGTCATGCTCCACACGACTTCGGAATCGCTTGATGAGCGACAACCCTGGACGGACGAAACAGGAACTCTTTGCCTCGCGTATGACGGGCGGATCGACAATCGGAAAGACCTCGCTCTCTCTCTGAATGCCGCAGGCTTCCACCTCCGCAACGATACGGATGCCGAGTTGATGCTCCGCGCGTATCAGCATTGGGGAGAGTCTTGCCCTGAACACCTCATCGGCGACTTTGCGTTGGTGATCTGGGACGGCCGTCGTCAGCAGCTTTTCTGCGCTCGCGACATTCTCGGCCTGAAACCTTTGTATTATTGTCATCAGGGAGCAACCTTTTGCTGGGCCTCAGAACTTCCTCCACTGTTCGAACAACATGCGACCCCGCGCCGTCCCAATGAAGCGATGATCGCCGAATTCCTGAGCGGAACCGTCGTCACCAATACTGAGACCCTCTACGAGGGAATCTCCAGACTTGAACCGGCTCACAGTCTCGTCGTTCGCCGAGGTCGGTGCGAGACGCGCCGCTATTGGACGATCGATCCGCACCGCCGAATTGAATATGCGAATGATGACGACTATGCCCAGCATTTTTACGAGCTCTTCAGCAAGGCTGTGCAATGCCGGTTGCGTAGCCATTGGCCCATCGGCCTCGAGTTGAGCGGCGGCCTCGACTCTTCATCCGTCGTGAGTCTCCTGCAAGCTTTCTCTCGAACGAATCCGCAAGATCGAAATCGTTTCCAGACCTTCTCCCTCATTTTTCCGGGCCTCCCTTGTGATGAACGCGCATTCATCGACGACGTGATTGCACAAGGCTCCTTCCCCTCACATCGTATCCCCCCACATCCACCAGTACTGACCAGCTTTCTTGACGGTGTCCTCCGCTATCAGGACCTTCCCGACCACCCCAATGGCGCCATGAACAACTCGCTTCGGGCATTGGCCCAACAGCAGGGTTGCCGCGTGCTTCTGACAGGATCTGGTGGAGACGAATGGCTCGCCGGCAGCTTTTTTCACTACGCTGACTTGCTCCGCAGGCTAAAGCTAGGAACACTGCTTCGACGGCTCCACGCCGATCGCCCGTTGTACTGTGAAAGTCCCTCGCCTGATTTCTTCTCCTGCCGCTCGTGCAATTCGGCCTCCTCCCGCTCCTTCCACAATCATGTCGGAATTTAGGGAAAAGGCTCTTCAAACGCACAACCATTCCCGACTGGATATCCCCAGAACTGTGGCGCCGGACGCACATGCAGGAACGTATTCGCCAGGCCTCCTTTTCACCTCCCTGCTCCAACTATGCCCAGCAAGACCTATTCAGCTCTACCGTACATGGCCTGGGCATTCACGGGACCGAACTGGACGAACGCGCGGCATCGTTCTTTGGCTTAGAGAGCCGCCACCCTCTGAACGACCAACGCATCATCGAATTCGCCCTCGCCTTGCCGGAAGAACAACGGTGGCAGGACAAGCCAAAGTCCATTCTGCGCAAGGCCATGGGAGGGCAGCTACCGACATCGGTGCGTGAACGAGTGCTCAAAGCAGACTTCTCCTGCATCTTCGCCCAAGCACTCCTCACTGAATCGAACGCGGCCATCTTCCAGTCACTGTCCGTTGCCTCTATGGGATGGGTTGATGGCGGCCAAATCTGGACCGCCTATCAGACGATGGCTCGCTGCTACAGCCGTGGGGACGAGACGTATCGGTTCCATGTGGCTCCTCTCTGGATGATTTTTGGAGTCGAGCTATGGTACCGCACGCTCTTCCTGAAACATCGCCTGCCGCCCGATCTGCCAACCCGCCAGGAGGTCGCGCCCTCATATTCTGCCTAGCCGCCGCGCAAGGAGTTCGGTACAATAGCAGCCACAGAGAAAGGGTCCCTATGACACGAGAGACTGAAACCGATTCGGAGAAGACTCCGCCAAAGAAACCCTACACAACACCGACCCTTGTTGAGTACGGCGACATTGCCAAATTGACTCAGGGTAGCCCCTCGGGGATGTTGCCGGATGGTATGTCAGGGATGTTCATGATGACGGCCTGTCTCTAGCACGGGCAGGCTACGATACCTACCTGGCCAGTACGCTACCTTGAACCTTTGCCCTGCGGGGTCCCTGCTGTGTCGCTCGTTGTCGATGAACATCGCCACTATCTCGAGGATCAGGTCCGTCTCACCGCGTTCCGTTGCGCAATTCAGGAATCGGTCATGCCGGGCGCAGTCGTGGTTGACCTTGGCAGTGGAACCGGTGTCTTAGGACTTTTGGCCTGCCAAGCAGGAGCGAAACGCGTCTATTCGATCGAAGAAACCAGCCTGATCGAACTGGCCCGCGATATCTGTCAGGCCAATGGATTCACAGACCGCATTCGTTTCATTAAGGGGCTTTCGACCCGGGTCGACTTGCCGGAGCCGGCCGACGTAATTCTCGCCGACCAGATCGGGCACTTCGGATTTGAGGCCGGCCTCTTCGACTATTTCAGCGATGCCCGCCGCCGATTTCTCAAACCCAACGGCGTAACCATTCCGCAACGCATCACTTTCTGCATCGCTCCTGTCGAACACGGTCCGCTGTGGGAACAGGTTGAATTCTGGAATGGGTCCCCAGCGGGATTCGACCTTCGCCCAGCTCGAGCACTGGCATCGAATACGGGCTATCCGGTCAAGCTGCTCCCTGAGCAGTTGCTGGGCCCATCGATGGAGCCACTCTCCGTGGATCCGAGCACCTCGGGCGCCCAGCCGCTTCATTTTGGATGCACGTTGCCCATTACCCGAACCGGAACGCTGCATGGTCTAGGCGGTTGGTTCATGGCTCAACTGTCTCCATCGGTCACGATGACGAATTCTCCGTTGAGCGAACAGCGTGTCGATCGTCGCAACGTCTTCTTTCCTCTCGACCGACCTGTTCCTGTCCAAGCGGGTGACTCTGTTATCGTGACGATGCAGATCCTCCCTGTTCAAATCGCCGTCACGTGGAAGGTCGAAATTCGAAAGAACGATCGCCCTGACACAGAACAACTTCGCTTTACCCATTCCACGCTGAAAGGCATGCTCATTGCCAGGGAAGATTTGCAGCGCACGCACCCAGCCTTCGTGCCAACCCTCTCTCCTTGGGGCACGGCCCGTCAGACTGTGCTGACACTCTGCGACGGAACACGACCTCTGGCACAGATCGAGTGTGAACTGCTGCATCGTCACCCTGACCTCTTTCCTTCTCTCTCCAACGCGGCCACGTTTGTAGCCGAAGTCGTCACTAGATATTCTGTATGACCGTCGTGGCACATCGGCAGGACACAGCGGTGCGGTACCGCATCTACGGCCATATTCTGAGTTGTAACGCGCGGCTGCACGAATTGGAACTGACGCTGCCTCCGGACTCGACAGAGCATACGGACCTACGAATTCAATTTTTATCGTCTGATGAATCTATCCCCTTGCCCTCATCCTGGTACCTACCGTCTCCCTTGCCGACAGCACACCCTGGTTGCGTTACGCCGAAATCGCTTCAGGCTACCTCCTGCACTTTCCTCATCTGGCCGACTTTGTGTACGACACGTCGAGCGATTCAATTCGCTGTATTCCGCAGGCGAAAACGCCCGCACACACCCTGCATCACCTGCTCTTGGATCAGGTCCTTCCCCTTGTGCTCAACTACAAAGGGAATGAGGTATTGCACGGGGCCGCGGTCGTCACACCCTATGGCGCCTGTGCATTCGTCGGTCCAACCGGCGCAGGAAAATCTACCTTGGCGGCAAGCTTTCTGTCTGCGGGATATTCCGTATTAACCGATGACTGTGTCGTCCTGCATGCTCCACGATGAACACATCGTCGCCCATCCCCGCCTATCCTGGCGTCAGGCTCTGGGACGATGTGATTTCCACTCTGTTTGGCACGATTGGATCTTGTGCGCCAGTAGCACATTACACCCCCAAACAGCGATTCACTGCCGCTCTCTCTGCGGCATCCTTTTACTCTTCTGCAGTGCCGTTGGTCGGTATCTACGTACTAGGATTCAAACGACACGGAGCATAGGCATCAGTCTCCAATCCCGAGGTCATCCCGCTCGCGGAGCGGGAAGCACTCATGACACTGCTCTCACTCGCATTCAAACTGGATATTCAGGACCGCCGCATGTTGACGCGCGAATTCGATTTTCTCCATCGTCTCGTCACCCACATCCCCGTTCGCCGTTTGACCGTGCCTGATTCTTTCGCGGCACTTCCTGCTGTGCAGGCTGCCATCCTCCACGACCTGGCGGCTATCATGCTGACCCTCCCATCAGTACATCCATTTCTTATGCCGCTCATCATAGAAGGCCGGCTTGACGTGGAACAACTCACGGCCCTCCCTCATCATTCCTGGACGACGATCATCGAAGAAGCCATCGCTCAACGAGTAGCGGCCGTCCTTTTTCGCCGGCTCAACATTCCAACCACCAGCACCTCATCCCCTATCATTTGATAAATCGCCTCACCTTCAGATCGTCCAACAGACCGCCTGGAATCTGCTCCTGACGAACGAGCTCGACTCATATCCTGGCTGCATGCCAACAACGTGGCATCGCCTGCATTCCAATTCGTGGCCCGGTCTTGGCGGCACAATTATACGGCGATTGTTCAATCCGCCAGATGGACGATCTTGACGTACTTGTCCATCGCGGAGACCTATCGGCCATCAGGGACATTTTCGACCAGTTCGGTTATTACAGCATGAACAACGACCAGGTTTTCTGGAAACCTTTTCCTATTCGCTTGAATTCATTCATCCTCAGCATGGCCTCATGGTCGAACCCCATTGGACGCTAGCCTACCCACCGTTTGTTGCTGCCACTGACATGGCGCCGGTATGGGCGCGAACTGTGAAGCAACAATGGATGAATGTGATACCTGGAGGCTCGGCCAAGAGGATCTTCTACTTCATCTCTGCCTCCACCTTCTTCATAAAGGCGAACAATCGCCACTCTTATGGTATTACGAATTGGATAGGCTGATCCGTCAACAGCGATCCCTCCTGGACTGGAACGTATTCGTGCATCAGGCTCAGACGATGGGCCAGGCCAGCCTCATTGCCGATGTGCTGGCGACTTTGATTCATCATTTCCATTCCACCATCCCCGACTCAATCATGAGCCGTCTTCTGCATCCTTCGCGCCCCTCTCCGGCCGATGCGAGATCATATGCTGGCTCAATCGTCACTGAACGGGCGAGAGGAATTTGCACTTCTATGCTCGTTACAAGGCCTTCGACCAAAAATCCAGTACGCCTGTGCGCTCCTCTTTCCATCTGCCCAATTCATGGCCCAGCGTTATGGGCTATCCAGTCCCATAGGTCTTATCAGCTCATACATCGTCCGGGTCCGCCACCTCACTTGGGAAGGATGTAAATGGGCAGCCGCATGGTTACTGGCAGCTCTAGCTACACGACAGGGCAGAGAAAGATCGCTGTCGGTTTTGGCCTGAATGTTCCGCATTTTTCAT
>CAVVIR010000022.1:0-110993 GCA_963748375.1 uncultured Nitrospiraceae bacterium | reverse complement strand
ATCATGAAGGTACTGTTGAAGTCCCTTTTTCATGGAAGGGGATGTTCCTCTCGCTTATAATACAATAATCTGTTGAGAGGGCACCATGGATATCATGACAGCACCGCATATCGCGATTTCCCAAGAGGTGGGGGCGGGAAACCTCGGATTGCGGGACACCGGATCACCGTGCAACACATCGCCATCTGGCATGAACGCATGGGGCTGAGCGCGGATGAGATCGCCTCCAACCATGGATTGAGCTTGGCCGAGATCTATGCCGCGCTGACGTACTACTACGATCACCGTCAGGAGATTGATGAGGCCATCGTGGCTGACGAATCGTACGTCATCGAACTTCGGAAGGGAATCACGTCGAAACTGAGCGGCAAGATCGGTGACTGAGCGGATCAAGTTTTATTATGGACGTGATCGAACTAGCAGATGTCGATACACTGGATCTGCAGTCTTCGCGAGCCGTCGTGCAAGAAGTGCTCGACACGCTCGATGAACGCCAGCCGGATGGTATCTGACTGGCTGCTCTCGTTTCTCGTGTTGGCTGCCAAGACCCTCCTCTGATCATCGTCTATCGCTTCGATCCAGACGCTTCCCCACTGATGTTCCGACGCCGGTGTGGTCGAACTGGAAGGACCTGAGGGTAACATTCACGCTCTGTATCGGATTGCCGATATACCCTGGCGTTCGGCTTTAAACCATCTACGGCAGTCAGGCATGAATGTAGGCGGGTTCTAGCCGAATCGGCTATACTCGCCGCGTTGAGAAGCCGACAGAACTGTAGAAACTGGTTAGGACTATGGTGCAGGACCAACTGAAAGTATTGCTGGAGCGAAAGAGAGTGAGCACTTGGAATTCAAGGAGGCAAAAAACTCCTATGAATTTGAAGATCTCGTCAAATACTGCGTGGCTCTCGCCAACGAAAGAGGTGGAAGGTTTGTACTCGGAATTTCCGACAAGCTGCCACGGAAGATTGTCGGGAGCCACGCATTTCCAGATCTCGACCAGACGAAGGCAAGCGTCAGCGATAGACTGCGTCTTCGCGTGGATGCCCAAGTCATTCAGCATCCTGACGGTCGTGTAGTGGTCTTTGACGTGCCGTCACGGCCTATCGGCATGCCGATTCACTACAAAGGGGCCTATTGGATGCGAAGCGGGGAAAGCCTCGTCCCTATGACGCCTGATCAACTCAAGCGCATCTTCGAAGAATCAGGGCCAGATTTTTCGGCTGAAATTGCGAAGAACGCCACGTTTGCCGACCTCGACTCAGTGGGCAATCGCCCGATTCCGTGAGATGTGGAAGAGGAAATCCGGCAATAAGTCCCTGGACAGCTTGACGGATATCCAGCTCTTAACGGATGCAGAATTGCTGGTGGGTGACGCGGTCACCTATGGGGCCCTGATTCTCTTCGGTTCAGGGAAAGCGCTGGGCCGGCACCTCGCGCAGTCGGAAGTAGTGTTCGAATATCGGTCAAGCGAGGCGTCCGTCCAGTTTCAACAGCGGAAGGAATTTAGGGAAGGATTCTTTCTCTTCGACGACGAGCTGTGGAATACCATCAACCTTCGGAACGACATGCAACATTACCAGGAAGGGCTGTTTGTCTGGGACATTCAGACTTTTAACGAAAAGGTCGTTCGAGAAGCCATCCTCAATGCCGTGAGTCATCGTGATTATCGTCTCCATGGATCAGTGTTCGTCCGTCAGTACCCCAAGAAGATCGAAATTGTCAGTCCCGGCGGGTTCCCGCCCGGCATCACGCCCGAAAATATTCTTTTGCGTCAATCCCCGCGTAATCGTCGGATTGCCGAAGCGTTTGCACGGTGCGGATTGGTTGAACGCTCTGGACAAGGGGCAGATCGGATGTTTGAAGAGTGCATCAAAGAAAGCAAGCCTCGGCCGGACTTTGCGGGGTCTGACGACTATCAGGTGAGTCTTACGCTCAAAGGCGAAGTGCAGAATCCGCGTTTTCTGATGTTCCTTCAACAAGTGACGGCCGATGGGTTTGGTCCGTTTACGACGCAAGACTTTCTCGTTCTCGATGCGGTGCAACGGGACGAGCCAGTTCCGCCAAGCTTAAAAGATCGTCTGAGCTACTTGAAAGATCGGGCCATCGTTGAGGTCACAGGGCGGGGTCGTGGTGCCAAACCCATTCTCTCCAGGCGGTTGTATGCGTTTTTAGGGAAGAAGGGAGTCTACACCCGCAGACGTGGACTTGATCGTGAGACGAATAAGGCGCTCCTTCTTCAGCACATTGAGAACTTCAGGCAGGAAGGAAGTCGGCTACAGGATTTACTCCAGGTGCTTCCTCAGCTTAGTCGTGATCAGGTGCAAAAGCTACTGGGAGAGCTAAAGAAAGAGCGGCGAATCAACTCCAAGGGGAAGACGAATGCGGCTCGATGGTATCCGGAGGATACTCGTTCTGAAGTTGCGCCGAATCCAGACTATTAAGTGACAATCGGCGCAATTCTGGCGCAATGCTCCCGTCAAAGTAGCTGGTTTTTAATGGGTTTGAGGCGAGTTGATGGGAATGCCCGGCGCAACTTCGGCGCAATTCAGCTTGAAGGGTGTAAGCATAGGTCGATCTGTTTCATCTGGAGCAAGTCCATTCCGAGACGTGAAGAGCCCTATGGCTGCACGCTTTAGACATTCGATTTCCGATGCCGATGTGCTGGCGCGTCGTTTCCACCGCGGCGGCATCGTGAAACTGGTAGACCGTCACGTGGCCCCTGACGGCACAGAGGGATACTCCATCGAAGTCTTCAACGCGCTGGGCGATATGATTGCCGTCATCAGCGTGCCTGCCTCGGCCCTTGAAGCCCTCCGCCAAGACGAAGTGCTCTGCGCCCGCACCCTGTAGCGGGGCTGAATTTTCCGGGATGTGATAGGCGGTAAATCCAGGATCAGAGGGCATCGCATCGATCGACGTGATCGCGGAAACACTGAGCAAGCTTCAGACGCTGCCGTGACAACAGACCAGCGTTCCCCGTATCTCCTTACATCACCCCACGCCCACAGCGATTCATCGGAAATTCAGAATGTCCCTGATTCTCGCCCCCACTCTGAGCCCAAATATTTCCCCGGCTCATTGCAGCCCGTCTTCCTTTCCCCATTTCCTTCGTATGCTGATAGACCTATCTGGCCTGAAAAAGTACAATGACACCCTCTCTCATTACGTGAATGGAACTGCAGCAACCCAAACTGAGTTTATTTCTTTCTTGCTGACCTGACGGAGAAAGGCGTTAAAAATGAGCATCGATGTTAGCGTAAAAGAATTCAGAAAAATCCTTCAGGAGGAAGTGCAAGAATTAGCCAGGTCTCATGGCTGGAAACACGATACTAACGTCGGGCGGGGGTATGCTTTTCAGTTATGGGTTGCGAATACGTTTGCCTCTGAGGATAGAGGCTTTGACACCGAACCCGAAGAGTCGCTCCTCTATGAGAATGATCTAAAAGCAGATATTGTTTTAGAGGACACCAGTAGACAGCATATGCTCATTGCTCAATGCAAGTTCCAGAGCGTGTCAGAAAACCCTCCCATTGATGAAACAGCGGTGAATGATTTCTTTAATCGCCATGAACAATTCTTGAATTCGGCTTGGGTCAAGAACACGGCTCTGCTGAGGCCATAGATTTTTTGGGAGACTATGCCGCGAAAATTGAGGGTGGCTATACCATCGAGTATTACTTTGTATCGACTGGATCTGCAACTGACAGAATAAAAGCTTTGGCACAAAGGTGTTCAGATGGGTACAGACAAAAAGGGCTCCGTATATCGTGCCACCTACTCGAATTTTCAGACATCAAGGCGTTTTATACGCGCACACGATCTCTAGAGGAAAACATCCCATCAGAAGTTCGTCTTCAACTCCCTGAAGATAGATGGATTGAAAAAGATGAGCCATATCCTACGGTTATTGCGGTAGTAAAAGGGAATGCCTTGAAGGACCTATACAAGCAGCACAAAGAAGCGCTATTTGCCTGGAATATTCGTGGCTACCTGGGTGGGCGCGGCATAAACGCAAAAATCATCGACACTGCTACAAACAGAGGTCAAGAATTCTTCTATTTCAAACATGGCGTTTCTGCGATTTGCACGGAATATAAAATTCGTGGCAACACACTTGAGGCTACGAATTGTCAAATAATCAATGGGGCACAGACTGTTGGAGCCCTTGCCAAAGCACCATCAAATCCTTCCGTAGAAGTCCTATCCCGCCTGACAAAGACGGCAAGCGTTAAGACGGAAAAAGGGATGAATATAGACATAATACGTTACAACAACAGCCAGAACATAATTAAGACTTCAGATTTTCATTCGAATGACCCAATCCAATTATGGCTTGAAAAACAATTTCAGAATTTGACTCCGGATGGTCCAGTTCCAAAAATTAGTTACCAGAGGAGACGGGAACCGAAGAAAGGAGGGCAAGGCCAAGCTCTTCCGCTCGAGGAGCTAGCGAAGATTCGGTACGCGTTCTTAAATGAACCAACACTCTGTCACTCTTCCCCCAAGGACCTTTGGACCCCTTCCGCAGATAAGGGCGCATATGAGAAAGCTTTCGGGGTTGATGGTGAATTACAAGAAATGTGGTCGAAAGAGGAGTTTCGCCGTTGCCTCTTGGCCACAGGGATGTATTTGAGAATTGAAGACAAGATCGAGGAAGAGGGGAAGGCTGACCCCACCTTGAAGAGAATGAAAAGGTTTCGTTTTCATGCTCTCTCAGCCTAGGAGGTCTGTACGTGGGGAAGGGAGTCAACAATAAGAAAGTTGACGAGCTTCTTGCAGATAACCCTAAAAACGGCAGTTGAGATAGTCGAAAACGAGCACTCCCGATATATGTCAACTATTTGATGCTATTGATGAATTCACCATTTTGGTGAACTGCGGAGCAGTCGAAAAACCTTTCGGCTCCGTACTTTGCGATTTAATGTGTGCTTCAACTGCCGTTTCTAGGATAACAGGTTCGATACGTGGTTCGAGGAATTTTGGTCGAAGCGCGCCGCATAATTATCGATGCTTTGATTACAATGGATGAACAAAAAGGCAAGCCTACACTCATACATTCGAAACGTTGACCGTTGGGAAAGCATGACCAGAAGATTTTCCATGTTTGTTAAGTTATCTCCGGGCGGTTTCAAGTTCCAAGTGCAACGGGTGAATGATGGCGCAGTTGCGCATAGACTTCCAGGGGCGTGGCAAAGTTCAGACATTTTCTTGGGCGCGTGTTCAGCCGATGGCGATGGCGTTCAACTCGCGCTGGGTGTAGCCCGACAGATCCGTGCCCTTGGCAAGTACTGGCGCAGCAGGCCATTGGTGTTCTCGTTGGTGCCGCGTTGCCGGGGCTGTGCGGATCGGCAAAGAAGATCTGGATCGCGAGCCGCTCCGCCAACGCTCGTGCTCGGCCATCTCTTTGCCCCGATCGTAGGTCAGCGTTTTCCGCAGTGGGGCAGGCACGTGCCGGAGTTTCTTCGTGAAGCCCTGGTGGGCACTCCCGGCATCCGTCCCGCTCATCCGGGCCAGCAGACCAGGCGCGTCGTCCGCTCCACCAAGGTCCCGACGGCCGACCGATTGCGAGCCCCCTTGATGAGGTCGCCTTCCCAGTGGCCCGGCACCGTGCGGGTGGTCACCTCGGCGGGGCGGTCGGCAATCGGCGTCATGTTGGGAATTTGGCCGCGTCGGTCGTCCCTGCGACCGAGGCCGACGGGCCTTGCGGGCCTGACGCAAGGTGGCCAGCAGTTCGCTCCGCAGCGTCCCCCGCGGCAACACGTACAGCCCCACGTAGATGGTTTCGGCCGAGAGGTGTTTCCCCATGTCGTCAGGATACGCGCGTCGGAGGCGTCCGGCAATCTGCTCGGGCGAGCAGCCCTCGTCAGATGTGTTCTGACATATTGCCACAGCCAGGGGTCGAGGAGTTTCCTCGGCGCGCCGTGGCTGACGGGCTCGGGCCGCCGCGTGGCTCTGCGCCGTACAGGCCCGATAGGGGCGGCCCCGCGTGTGTATTGCGGGCCGACTCGCGGCTCACGGTGCTGGGGGCCCGCCCCAACATCCTCGCCATCATCCGCAGCGAATGGCCGTGGGTCAGGCCCAGGCTCAAGGTCTCACGGTCTTCAGCACTCAAGTGTCGTGTAGCATCTTGTTGGCATGGCAACACCTTAGCCCATCAGGGCCGGTAGTGTTGCACTTGGAGTTAGAACTCAAGCCGTAAGAAAAGGTAGCGGAAGGTGTCAGAAACCATCCCGGTGCGTCGCAGTAAGATACAACTCGCAGGCCCGAGCGACAACCCCCATCTTTGGCACTTTGTTTTAGTCGCACCCGTTCCGACGAAGAAAATCCTCGAAGCTCGCAACAATAAATGGCTAGTTGTAGTCAAATTTAAACACGGGTTCAAGTTATTATAAAAACTTAAGTAATTAAATTTAGCTCTACCTGTGCTAGATTTGTGATGAAACTATTGGAAAGAGGCAGCTCTCTGAAGCTACCCCCGTTTTTTGGACAGGTCGTGACGCCAAGATTGTGGTAGAACGACCCACTCAAAAACCGGGAGAGACACATGGCTCAGAAGCGGAAGACACATGCGGAGGAGTTCAAAGCGCGGGTGGCAGTGGAGGCGATCAAAGGGGTGCGGACGCTGAGTGAATTGAGTGCGGCCCACGGGGTCCATTCGACGGTGATTGCCCATTGGAAGCGGCAACTGCTGGAAGGGGCGGCGGAGTTGTTCCGGCGGGGATGGGGGGCGGGAAGGAGCGAGCAGGAGTTGACGGGGCCGCTGTACGAGGAGATCGGCCGTCTGAAGGTGGAGCTGGAGTGGCTCAAAAAAAAGCTGTGAGCGTGGCGCTTGGCTGATACGGCGAGGATGGTTGCACGTGAAAAGGACACGAGAGTTGTCGATGGTAGAACGGTGTGCATTGGTGGGCCTGGCGCGTTCGACGCTACTATTACGAGCCGGTACCCGAGCGAGCGACGAGAACCTGAAGCTGATGCGGCGATCGACGAACTGTTCAGGAGCGGCCGTTTTATGGGGTCCCGCGGATGACGGATTGGTTGGGAACCTTGGGCCATGGAGTCAACGACAAGCGCGTCGCGCGCCTGATGCGGCTGATGGATCTGCAGGCGATGGTGCCGGGACCGCACCAGCCGGCCGCATCCCGAACATGCGGTTTACCCGTATTTGCTGCGGGATCTGGCGGTGGACCGGCCCAACCAGGTGTGGTGCGCCGACATCACGTACGTGCCGCTGCGGCGCGGGTTTTTGTATCTGGTGGCGGTGATGGACTGGTACAGTCGGTACGTGTTGGCCTGGGAGTTGTCGAACACGCTGGAGGCGCGGTTCTGCGTGGAGGCCTTGGAACAGGCGCTGGGGATCGGGCAGCCCGAGATCTTCAACACCGACCAAGGCGCGCAGTTTACCAGCGCGGCGTTCACCGGGCGACTGGCCGAGGCCAGATCCGGATCAGCATGGATGGGCGGGGCCGGGCGCTGGACAACGTGTTCGTGGAGCGGCTATGGCGGAGTGTGAAGTACGAGGAGGTCTATCTGCGGGACTACGCCGATGGCACGGAAGCTTGGCAGCGGCTGAATCGGTACTTTGCGTTCTATAACACGGCACGCCGCCACCAGAGCCTGAGCCGACAGACCCCGGCGGAGGTGCATTTCGGGTGAATCGGGGGGCGACTCAGGTATTGACCGACGGATGATCGCCCCGTAGAAGCGATCCTGGTGCGTCGTCGGGAGCAGGCAGTGGCCGAAATCGCGCCCGCGGCGTCCGGCGGGCTTCTGCGGGAAACAACAGCGGGAAAGAATCCCGTACGGAAGGAGGAGACAAGACCAAGATCCATGAGCTTATTGTCGGAGAAAACCTGTCCAGACAATGGGGGGAACCTCACTCCATAGACATAGTGGACTTAATAGAATGTTCAAAACATCCTGATTAATCAGAGAAAGTGGGGAAACCAAGCTCCGATCAAGCCCTTTCATTAACATTAGCTTTCCGAATTGCCAAGGCGAGGGTCGCGGGTTCAAATCCCGTTTCCCGCTCCAATCACATCTCGTCTGTTTCTCGAGATACCTTCCTCCTCTCTTATCATCAGGAGGGGGCGACTTGACTAGCAGGCTGTTGACAAAGCCCACCAGCGGCGTTCTCGCGTCGGCTCAGAGACTTGGGAGTAATGGAGGGTGTTATCCGTTCGCCAAGATCCATCCTATGGGCGAACAGCCACACAAAGTGCGGTTGGTACCTCCTCGCCTCTTCGCTCGCTGCGGCCTTGCTGGACGGCCTTTCTAAACAACCTGCAAGCCCCGCAGCTTTCGTCAGTCATCGCGGACGTGATGTCATATCCGGTGTCATCAGCTAGTTTGTCAACAGACTGCTAGGTTTCCCCTGTCAAAATGGTTGTCCTAACCAGTCTGCCCATGACTGACATGCTTGAAATAGCCGCTATATTCAGTGGAAGAGGCCGTTCATGATGGTTAAACGAGGCCGATGCAATTAACGAGGCGTATGTGGAAGGGATTGCAGTCGTCCCACCTGTTCGGCCGCACGAGAGAGCTCGCTTGCTGTAAGCGGGGTTCGGCTATATCGTCCTTGATGGTAGAGGGCGATGACATCAGCCACCATGGGGCTGGCAGCTTTCCATTCCCGTTCGACCAGTCTGGCAAATTCATTGGCGGTGGCGGATGGAGATTTGCGCACGCCGTGTTTTTCCACTGTACGAACCATGCGAGTATAGAGATGGGCGATCGCAAGCTGCGGATGTGATGTCGGAATATGGGTGGTCGCCCAGAGTCCGATTCTATCCCGAAGTATAAGGAGAAGCAGGGCTAAGCCAACCACGACCACGCCTGTTATGAGTTCTAGCATGCCAGGCCGAAACGTGTGGGCCACATGCACCAAGCCGCTGAAGCTCTTTTCTATGGGGGCACTGATCAATGAACCCCAGTGGCTCGCTTGTTCACGCAGAGCATCACGACTTTCACGCACTCCGTGAACGACTGCTAGTTGATCCTTCGCACTATAACGCACGAACAGACGGTCCCACTGTAATCGAACGGATTCCCCGAGGTGGCGAACGGATTCCCAACGATTGGTGGCGACCAGTGTGTCGGTGGTGGGGGTGGGATCCATGATGATCCAGCCTGAGGAAGGAAAATAGACCTCGACCCAGGCATGGGCATCTCGCTGGCGCACAGTGAAGTAGCCTCCATATTCATTCCATTCTGTGGCCAAAAACCCTGTCACCAGTCGAGCAGGAATGCCAATGGTTCGCAGCATCACGACCATCGCGGTGGCATAATGTTCGCAATATCCGGATTTTCTCGTGAAAAGAAATTCCTCGAGCGGATGACTGAGCGTGGCCGTATCGCCTTCAAGGCTGTAGCGGTAATTTCCCAAGAGATGTTGGTGGACGGCCAACACTCGCCCGAATGGAGTTGTGGCTTCTTGAGTGACGCGATGTGCTAAGTCCGCCACCAGTTGTGATTCCTCAGGAACCTGAAGATAGTGGGAACGGATAAAGTCTGGGTAGACCAGGGTCGATGCGGTCCGTTCGTCCTGGGCCAGGCGTGTCACGTGCGAGGTCACGGAGTATCGAATACGGGAAGAAGGAGGGGAGGGCAAGTACAGTCCACCAATGGTATCGGTCAGGACCGTAAGAAACTCGCCGCTCACCCGTTCAGCGAATGGTGCCGCAAACAGGACAGCGGTATCGAGTGGTTCCAGCAGAATATCTTGACGGATGGGTATCGACCGGCTGCCTGGAGGGAGGTCGGTTGGGCGAACGAGGAATACTCGTCCTTCATCGACGGAATTCAACGAGCGACGTCGGGTTTCGCTGTGGTTCCATGATCGCCCATTATACTGATCGTATGCGAGTCCTCTCAGGTAGAGTCGGTCTTTTTCAACGGCGGGCTGGTCAGGCAATTCAACTCGCATGACGATTTGCGGATCTTGTTTGACTGATCCGATTGTGCCCAAGTCGACTCGATCAGAAAACCCGGTCGTCCGCAGGGTTTCCCCGCTCGTTTTCTGAAACATCCCTGCGCCGATGCGAGGAATGAGAAAGAAAATAGTCAGCGTCAGCGCAATCGTCATGAGGGCCGTTCCGTTGGTCCACCAAAAGAACCGGTGTGTGATGCCACTTGGAAATGCCGCGTGACCGGCTGCCGTGCTTGAGGGTGTGACGCCGGGAGAGATGTCGTCCGTTTCGTGGGTCAAGTGATAGAGCAGGAGTGTCCAGACCGCCGCAAGCAGGTACAGCAGAAATATGGGGATAAACCACGCGTCGGTCGTCAGTGCCGCGGACGCCAAGATGGCCATAAGGCTAATCGCGTAGAGATGCCGATAGTCATGCCGTTGTTGAAGCGTGAGTAACTTGATATCCAGCAACACGACGAGAAAGTGGATACCGGCCGGGAGCAAGTCTTGTGACACCAGGGTGAGATCGATCAGTAATATGAGAAAGGCGCAGATCAGCAGGACATTCCACAAGGTTGCCGAGACGGTGACCCGGGCCATTGCCCGACGAATGATTCCCTTCCCTTCAGCGCGAAGCAACGAGATGATGAGGATGATCACGGTGGGGAACGCGAGCCAGAGTGGGACGCTCTGCACAAGTACGAGCCCACTGAATGCCGTGGTGGCAAGGAGAACGGAGCTGATGGTAAAGGCCCGATCAAAAAGCATGTGTCAATTCTTCAAGCTGCGCGGCATGGAGTATCCGATCGGCCTGTACCGGGCTCGCAGAAGCCTCCTGATCCGACCATGGCACCACCGCCACCGTATAGCCTCGCTCGTCGTTATGCATGAGCGGGAGGCTCTCGCCGTATTGGACACTACCAGTGCCAGGTACCCGCCGTTCGCATAGTGCCAACAAGCGCAGCATCGCGAAGAGGTGACCGGATCCCGACCCGAGTCCCGAGTCTACCGTTCCGACAATCAGTCGCACAGGGTAGGTTCGCTCGGTCAGTTGTGAAAGCAGTGAGGCCACGAATGTCACGCTCCGCTCGAAGAGGGCGTCGCATTCTTCGGGGGCCACGATTGACAAGATGACGGTGATCCGCCTTTGATCCTCCGCTTCTGTTTCCCGAACGATTAGCTGAGACGTGCGGGCAGTGGTCATCCAATGAATCGCTCTGGAGTCATCGCCCGGTCGATAGAGGCGGAGGTTGTAGAGTTGGGTTCCATCTCCTCGTTGTGGGATGGATTCTCCTTGCCCCTCACTGACTAATTCATCGACAAATCGCAAGGTGAGCGGTTTGATGGGTGGGCTGACGAGCAGATGCGTTTCCTGAGGGTAACGCCCTTTCTTGAGGAACAGGCCGAAGGGGAACAGCGTGTGAGCTCGGGTGGCTTCAATCCGGATCCGGCCTCGTTTCGTCGCAAGGAGTGGATAGGACAAGAGCACAGAACTCTGTGCCGGCAGGAGAGGGATCATGAGACCTCGATCGACATCGTTGCCTTCGACGACATCGCAGAAACGTAAAGAAAAGCTGGGTAGGTGACGGTTGCGATTCGTCACTGAAAGTGTGAGGGAGGTCGGCTCGTTGGCGATGATGAGGTCGGGGACATGGCGGTGAAATTCCAGGCGCTTCAGGCAGTGCTCTGAGAGCAGTCCAGAGATCACGATCAGGCTGAGCATCATCGCAAAGAGCAAGTAAAACAAATTGTTACCGGTATTGATGGCGGCGAGTCCGATCCCGAAGGTGAAGAGAAGGAACTTTGTTCCTTCAGATGTGAGACGGATCGACCGTTTCTGTGAGAGGCCTCGAATGAACGAGAGGGGTGAGGCGGCACGGAGGTTGAGGAATAGGTGCTTCACGCGCCTCATGTAGCCGGTTGGCCGGGACATCCACCGCTGACTGACTAGACCGGGACGGGGACGGTCTCGACAATATCGAGCACCATACGTTCCGCCTGTTCGAAACTCTGTGTCCGCATGCCATGGGTTCGGTTCAGCATGACGCGGTGAGACAGCACAATTGGCGCCAGTTCTTTGATGTCATCGGGGAGGCAGTAGTCGCGCCCTCGGACGACGGCCAGGGCCTTGGCCGCTTTGCTCAACCCCAGCGCGCCGCGCGTGCTGACCCCCAAGGATAAGAGTTCGCTCTGACGGGTGGCTTGTACAATCGCCAGGAGATAATCGGTCAGACTCTCTTCCATGTGGACCTGATCTACACGGGCCTGCAGAGACAATACTTCCTGGGCCGACAGAACCGGGTCCAGCATTTCAGCTGGGTGTAACGAATATGCACGGTTGAGCACCTTTCTCTCTTCCGTGAGCGTGGGATATCCAATGCAGAGGCGCATCAGAAACCGATCGAGCTGGGATTCGGGAAGGGGGAATGTCCCATGGTATTCTGCGGGGTTCTGGGTGGCGATCACCATAAAGGGTTGCTCAAGCGGGTGTGTCTGATTATCAACTGAAATCTGCGCTTCACCCATCGCTTCCAGGAGACTACTCTGGGTCTTCGGTGTGGTGCGATTGATCTCGTCGGCCAGCACGACATTTGCGAAAATCGGCCCCGGTATAAATTCAAATCCTTGTTTTTGCCGATTAAACATGGAGACTCCGACGATGTCGGACGGCAAGAGATCGCTGGTGAATTGAATGCGCTTGAACGAACAGCTCAATGATCGAGCCAAACTGTGCGCCAGCGTGGTCTTCCCGACGCCAGGCACGTCTTCGAGGAGAAGATGGCCCCGTGCCAGAAGGCAGACGACTGCCATTTCGATCACATGAGTCTTTCCCTTGATGACCAGCGCGATATTGTCCTGGATCGACCGGATGGTGTGAGATGAGTTCATGTTGGGATTAGTGGTCTTGATGGTTCAGGAATGCAGGGTATTCTGACACGATCGAAGTCTAACAAAGGGTCGGTAGATGGTCAATTTTCACCTGAGTTCTTGCATTGACCACTCTGGAAAGAGCGAGGTGTAAGGCTTTGCGCCGGCTGGGCTATTCTCGTTCGAGCCTATTCAGGGACGAGGATCAGCATCCACGGAGGGTGTTCTTCGGCCATGTCAGAAAACCGTCGGGCAGTTCTGCTGGCAGGAACTCCTGGGAAGATGGCTCCACGGCGGATCTGGATGGAGCGAAAACGGTAGGAGGGATCCTGCATCGGGAGAAGGGGAAGGACACGTGGAATCTCTTTGCGTAATGGACCGCAATCCGACAAGTTCAGCCTGTCCCCGATCGCAAGGCGCGAAAGCTGTTCGAAGATTGGGCCGAACACCACTGGGAGACTTTCTGGTGTGAATGGCTGATTGTCAGGTCGATAACGGACATCGTCGAGTAGTTGCGCAAGAATTTCCCAGAAGACCTGGGTATCGACGGCTCCCAGAACGCAGAGGAGGCCACGGCGCGCCATCAGGTCGAGCAGAGCGAGCGGGCCTCGAACTTCGAATTTCCAAGGGGGAAAGAGGAGCGCACGGCCTTCATGCTGGACTTCCAGTGCCGGTTCGCCAGAATAGCGGGTCTGCCCGAACGTGCCTTTGGTCTGATGGAGATCTTGCGCGATGATGGACTCAGACAATCGGGTCGGTTCATAGGCAAACGTGGGTGTCGCGGGGGCCCAGCAGGTCACGATTGTGTAGCGGGGTGCGAGCTTTCTAGCCTGATCGAGGCTGTCCAGGTCGAACATGTCCTGGTTCCCGTAGAATTGAAACGAGAGTCCTGCTCGAGATCGCAGGCCGTTGAGAGTTTCTCGCTCTGGATGGAGGGGGCCACCGAGTTTTGATCCTGGTTGAAGCCGGTCGAGCGCATGAAGAATCAATTCGCGCTGCCCGTGCTGCAGGGGGGTGATGTAGAGCTCAACCAGCTCTGTGGCGAAGGAGAGGTCGCCGGCTCCTAGATCGAGCAGGGAGGCGACGTCTGCGTCGAGCAGGAGGTCAAAGGGATTGGTGTGCGACTGGGCGAACGCCTCGATCTCTTTACTCTGCTGGGATGTCACAGGCCACTGGGGCGTCGGGCTTTCAAGGATGCCGAACCATACACAGAGGGCCCGTATGGCTTTGGTTGGAGGGAGCCCTGTAAGTTCTTTGAGTCGAGGGCCTGGGAGACTTTGAATACTGGTGGCTTCTGAGCCTCCCAACGCCAAGGTGATGGCATCTTGGACAATGATGGGAAGATCGACGCGGTGGGCTTCTTCAATCAGCCGCTTCAATGTCGCCGCGAGCTGCTTCGCTTCAACCAATTGGCGAGAAGCTTCCCACTCTTTATCGCGCTCCTGCAAGAGTTGGGTGACCTGTGAGCGAAAGTCTGCAAGGACCTGTGCGGGAGAATCCAATTTCATGAATCGTGTGGTGCGGGAAAGCCTATCCGTCGTTGTCGGTTGATTACAATGCGGCAGCATAACGACCTCGCCCACCAGCGTCAAGGTTTCCATCTTGCCCATCCCGAGAGACCTGTGTTAGGACATATTATGATCAAAACACCAGTATTGTTTGCTATACGATCAATCCTCGCCATAGGTCAGGTGCTGCTGATTGTCGGGGTCTTGTGCGTCACAGCCGCCTGCATGAGTGGAGGAGGGGCTAGATCTTCTGCCTCTTCACAGAACGGGCAGGATGCATTGTTCAAAGAATGGCAGATCATTGATACGAAGACGGGTCAACCGGTTTCCCTTGATCAATGGGCGGGGTCGTTGCTCCAGCAGGACATTATTTATCTAGGAGAGGAACATCACAATCGATTTCATATCGACGCAGCGCTGATGGTGTTGCGGTGGCTGAAGGCGGGGGGGCGCATACCGGCTTTAGCCATGGAGATGTTCGGTTGGGATGGTCAAGCGGCACTGGATCGGTATGTGTCCCGGTCAGACATGGACCGGCAGGAATTCCTAGAGGCAGTCCGGTGGCGAGAGAACTGGGGCGGCCAGTTAGAAGATTATGAACCGCTGGTTCAGTTGGCCAAAGATCACCATTGGACTGTGGATGCGATGAATCCCCCAAAGCCGTTGGTAAGGATCGTCGCCAAGAATGGTTTGGCCCAAGCAGGGTCTGATCCCATGATGGCGCAATGGGATATGAAGGATGAGGCGATTGTCGATGATCCGATCTATCGGGCCCGTATTCTTCAGCAACTCCAGGCCTGTCACGGCAAGGGGGATGACAGTCTCTATCAGACGATGCTCGACGCGTCCATGTTTCGCGACGAAGGGATGGCGAAGACCTTAGTCCGTCGCTTCAACCAGATTCGTTCGTTAAACGATACAATGGCCGGGCCGTTGGTGAGCTATACAGGGGCCGGACATATTCAATACAACCTTCCGGTTCCCAAGCGAGTGACTCGCCGCCTCACGGATCAGGTCCGCCAGATCAGCGTCTATATGACGTCGTTCGACGTGGGGCGCATCGAGGAGTTACAAGGTATGATTGACGAAAAAGTTGCGGACTATCTGTGGCTGACACCGGTCAGTGCGAAGGGGCTGCCTCGCCGGTGTTGACAAAGCCGTGAGGTATACAGAACGCTTCACCGGTGTGTGTTGCCTCAGCTTATGTAGCGCTGGCGGTGGTTCACCTCACGAACACAAATAATTCTATCGCTTGCAGAGCTGTGTTCTGCTCCATGCCTAACCGATGTAGGACATTTGGCCAGCGGTCCGTGGCGGGATGTCGCAGACCGACGCGGCGCACACATTCAGGGCGAGCCTGCGGGCGGTCAGTACGTGGAGGCGGCTCGACCGGGAAGGTGGCCTGCGAGCGCTTACGCTCACGCGCCGGGGGCGACGCCCAGGTGAAGGGAGCCTGAACGCGAAGCGGGCCGCGCGCATCCGCTCGCTGATCGTGGGCACGCTGCCCGATCAGCTGAAGCTGCCGTTCTCTCTCTGGACGCGAGCCGCGGTGGCGAGCCTGATTGCGCGGGAATACGGGATCGCGGTCTCGCTCGTTACCGGGGGCCGCTACCGCCGGGCTTGGGGCTTGAGCCCGCAGAAGCCGGTGCGGCGCGCCTACGAGCGGAACGATGCGGCCATCGCGCGGTGGCTAAAACAGGAATACCCGATGATTGCCCGACAGGCCAAGTGGGACCACGCCGCCATTTATTGGGGCGACGAAATGGGGCTGCGCCGTGACCACGTGACGGGGACAAGCTATGCGCCGTATCTGGCCGCCATGGAATCAAGGATAGGCACTGCATAGTATCGATGAAAGAGGTGTTGCGGTGATGCAGCACTCGTTGAAAACGGATCAATTCTTGACAGTTTTCCGAGCCTGTTTCAGACTACGACGGAATAGAAGCGGGGTTGTGAGCAATCGGGAACATCACATATGCGAAACAAGATCCCCTGTTCCGCTGAGCGGTTAAGCCTCCTGGATCCTCCGATGATCAAGGCAGTGGCTGATCGCAATGCCTTTCACATCGGCAACCAGTACCTCTCTGAAAATCGCGTTCGGATTATCGAGGCTGATGACGCCCAGATTTCATCTGCCGTCATCGGGAATTCCGGCCTCTATGAACAGACGATCCGTCTCAAGGATGGGCATCTCATCTCAAAGTGCAGCTGCGCGTTACCGGAAGAGCCGATGTGTCGTCATTGTATTGCGGTCCTCTTGGAGTATCATCGCTGGGCCCAGCCGAGGAGTGGCCAGCAGAAGAGGGTGAGGCCGTCTACAGCCCCACCGCCGACACAGGCCTCTCCAATTCGCGACGCGGTGCCTGCGCTAAGTACCGCTCCGATGACCGACCTGAAGCTGGGCGAGGTGATGGCATTCATCGAGTGGTTGAGTCCTGCATTGAAGGCATTGGAGCGCGGGCAGACATTGCCTGACTCGCCAAAGCTAGCCGGCGACGTCGCGTCCTGGATTCAGACCATTCGGAATCTGGACGAGCGCCGCCGCGAGAGTGAAGAAGTACGGATGAACGTGGAATCCGACATGCGGGACCGGGAAGCCTATGTCGGTCGATTGACACAACAATTGCAAGCGTCGATGGAGGAGATCAAGGCCGCTCAGGCTTGCTCTCAGCAACTTCAGCAGGAGCTGACTGCTTGTAGCGAGGTCCTCTCGAAGATTTCCGAGATTGCCTCAGAGGTTGGGAGCTATGAGAGCCAGCTGAAGTCTCTCGCAGGTGAGGTGATAGCAAAGGGATCACAACTCGACAAGCTTGCTCAATCGTTTAGGGAAGTTTCGACAACATTGAAATCACTTGCCAAGACATCTGCTAATCCCTAGTTTCTGGTGCGGATCGATCATGGCGCTGCCGTTGTCGCCCGTCCTGCCAGCAATCCTGTCGTCCATGCCCATTGGAAATTGAACCCACCGATTCGTCCGTCGCAGTCGAGGATCTCCCCGATCAGATAGAGACCCGGCACCAGCTTGGATTCCATTGTCCGGTAGTTGATCTCTTCGAGAGGTACGCCACCGGCGGTGACTTCGGCATGGTTCCAGCCCCGATCGTGTATGACGGGGAGCGTAAACCTGGTCAATGCTACGAGTAGCCGGTCACGGCCAATGCGCGATAGTTGGGCAACCGCCGTCTTGGGATCGCATTCGACGTGGGAGCAGAGCGCTTCGGCAAACCGCCCTGGTATCTGCTGCGCCCATGTCTTCAGTAATGATCGTCGAGGATTGTTCGCGGCTTGTTCCATCAGCCACGATTTCGCTTGCTCTTGCGTCTGGCCGGGCAAGAAATTTACAGAGACCTCGACAGGTTCTCCCTGGTCACGTCCGAGTGTCCAGAAGCGGCTGGCATCCATGATCACTGGCCCACTCACACCAAAGTGGGTCCAAAGCATACTTCCCGTTCGGCGATCGAGAACGCGACCCTTCACTACCATGGTGAGCTCAACCTCCTGCGAGAGACCGGAGAGAGTCTTGTGAAACATCCGGTCATCAAGCATCAACGGCACGAGCGCCGGGACGGTGGCCGTCACGTGATGGCCGAGTCGCCGGGCAAGATCATATCCAAACCCGTCACTCCCCGACTTGGGAATCGATCTGCCTCCGGTCGCCAGAATGACCTTCTTTGCGTGGAGGGTCCCGTGGCTGTGTTGCAGAATAAATCCGGCTTCAGGAGATTTCTCGATGTCTATCACACGATGATCAGGTCGAATACGCGCACCCAGTGTATGACAGCGATTGACGAGCGCGTGAAGAATCGTTCGGGCCTTATCAGTGACGGGAAAAAGCTTTCCAGTCTCTTCACGTTTAAGATCGACCCCTAACGAGGCAAACCACGCCACGGTGTGTTCAACGGGGAGCGCTGCCAGCACGTTCTTAATAATGCGGCGATTGCCAAAGAAGTCGATGGGCGAGACGACCTCGTGCGTGACATTACAGCGGCCGCCTCCGGAGACCAGGATCTTGGCGCCGATGGTTTTTGCACCATCGAGCAGCACGATCCTCCGGGCGTGACCATCCCTTGTCGCCGCCTCTGCAGCGAAAATCGAGGCTGCCAACCCGGCGGCGCCTGCGCCGACCACTGCAACGTCATGCGTATCGTCATGTATAGACATTAGAGGGTTTTAACTGCCAGTTAACACCGTATTAATCTTGTAATGTTACAGTCCCCCTCGTGAAAGGTAGACTTGTCGGCGCTGGAATATATGAGAGCAGGAGGAGAGCACGATGATTTGTCAAAAATGCAAAGGGTTGATGGTGAAAGAGTGGCGACCGGAGTTTTCGCAGGAAGCTGCGGTGCTCCGTTGTATCAATTGCGGCCTGGTCCTCGATCCGTTGATTGCGCAGAATCGCGTGACCATATTGCTTGCCAAGCAGCGGGCTCTGAAGGCGGCATAATAATTCGTTCAATCTCGTGAGCCTATTCGGACGGCGCGGATGACTGACTCAACCGACTGAATGGGGCAAGTGTGGACGTGGCGCTCGTGGTTAGACCGAAAACTCCGCCCATAAAAATGTGTGATCTGAAGAGTCTTTCGCTCGCCGCGGCTCGACGTCCACCTCTACCCTGAGACAATGCTCTGCCAGCGGGGCCGTCGCCAGAATATGGTCGATGCGCCAGCCTTTATTCGCTTCCAGTGAGTTGGGCGCCCGGTAATCCCAAAACGTATATTGCTGCCGATGCGGGTAGAGTTTCACGAACACATCCTGAAATCCCCATGCCAGGGTGTATTCATAGGCTCGTCGTACCTCTTCGTGATAGCACACATGCTTGAGATGTTTTTCCGGGCTATGCACGTCTATCGGGCGCGGAGCCACATTCATGTCACCGCACCAGATGGCTGGTTTGTCCGGTGACAGGTGTTTCTTAAAATACTTGGCGAGTCGATCATACCAACCAAGCTTGTATTGATACTTGGGTGAGTCGATCTCGAAGCCCTGTGGCACGTAGGTATTGACGATGGGGATTCCCTTGATCACCACGCGCAAGAGCCGGGCATCCTCTGTTTCTCCTCCATCATCAAACCCATAGGCTATCGATTCCGGTTTCTCCCGGCTCAATATTGCCACGCCGTTGTAAGATTTCATTCCTCGGTAGGTGATGTGGTATCCAGACTCGGCGAGCGCCAGCAGGGGAAATTCGCTGTCTTGGACCTTGGTTTCTTGAAGGCAGAGTACATCAGGCTTGTGTTGGGCAAGCCAGTCGAGCACGATCGGCATACGCTTCCTGAGCGAATTGACATTGAATGTCGCGACTTTCATGACCCCCCCACAGACACGTCAGCCGCCGCATCCTAGCAAAAGGCTCATGGGGGGGACAAGGCGAGTGATCTCATCATTGCCGCAGACGCAGCAGCGGAAGAGGCGATCTCAGGCTTTGCGGTGATCCCCCGAAGAGTGTTCTTCCCACCTGGCCTCAACCTGAGATGTTCCCTAACAGAAAGAAGCCCTCAGGAGGAAAGACCTCCTGAGGGCCAGGCAATCTACTGATGCGATCGCGAGAACTTATGGCGCGGTAACAGAAGTAGGGGCTGCCGGAACTGTCGCTTTCATGTCTTGCCCCATTGATTGAGCGGCGTCCTTAGCTTCTCCAGCTTTGGCTTTCCCCTCGACTTTGTGCGCCTTCACCTTCTTCATTTCATGGCGCTTCCCCTTCATTGCATCCTCGCGGGCCTTCATATTGCCCTTCATCTCTTCCTTCTTTGCCTTCTTCTCGCCCTTCATCGCGTTTTTCTCAGCCTTCATTTCGTCTTTCATATTGCCCATCTCGCCCTTCATGGCATCGTCAGCCAAAGCCAGCGAGCTGGTTCCAATCAGGCACAGAACGGCAAACGCGACGACGATCGATTTCTGCATGCAGCACCTCCTGGAATAGATAGTAGTGATGGTTCCCACACAAGAAAAAAGCTTGCGCCCCATTTTCAATCCTGTCAAGAATTAGACCTGGAACCGACGTGTCGTATGCCCAGGTCTTAATCAGTGGGCCAACCCGATTTCGGCTCTTGGTCCTGCAAAATGTGCATCACTCATACGTGCATGTCTGGCTGAATCCAGTGCTGTGTGAAAATCTATATTCCATTGTGGTGTAGGTGTATGTATTTCGCCGATCGGCAATCGCGAGTTGAGGCGGAGCTCCTACGGCATCCACGACCTGGCCGGCAATCTCGATGAATGGGTGGCCAAGAGCGATCCGACCGAGCATGCGCCGAATGTCGGGTTTCGTTGTGCCCAAGATGTGCCGACCCTGCCGGAGGCCCAGCGGCTACCGGGCCGACTTGCTCGCGCGTGTCGGGGGAGGGCTCGCCGGCTGACCGGCCAGGACGGGATAGACCAGGCCGGCGAGCGCGCCGCCCAGGATCGGGGCGACCCAGAACAGCCAGAGTTGTTGCAGGGCCCAGCCATCGGCAAAGACGGCGGTGGCGGTGCTGCGCGCCGGGTTCAGCGAGAGATTGGTCACCGGGATGCCCGCCCAATTGATCAGCGCCACAGCGAGCCCGATGGTCAGCGGAGCGAAGCCTTGGGGGGCGCGGCTGTCCGTCGTGCCCAGAATAATCAGGAGGAAAAAAAAGGCAAAGATTGTTTCGGAGCAGAAGCCGGCTACCAGTGAATAGCCCGCTGGGGAGTGGTCGCCATAGCCGTTGGAGGCAAATCCGCCGGGGACGAAGCCGGCCCGCCCGGTGGCGATGAGATAGAGCACGCCGGCCCCTAGAATCCCCCCGAGCACTTGAGCTGCGATGTAGCCCGGCACCTCATGGGCCGGGAACCGCTTGCTGAGCAGGAGGCCCACGGTGACGGCGGGGTTGATATGGCAGCCGGAGATATGGCCCAGCGCGTAGACCATCGTAACCACGGCGACCCCGAAGGCGAAGGCGATGCCGACGATGCCGATGCCGAGTCCCGGCAGGCCAGCGCTCAGGAGTGCGCTCCCGCAGCCGGCAAAGACCAAAAAGAAGGTGCCGAGTGCTTCGGCGGCCAGGCGTCGTCCCATTGTGTGCCCGCTCCTCGTGAATACCGGTGCGCACTATGCCGTGGGCCGCGCAAAAGTGCAAGCGGCGGCAGGACCCCAAAAACAGAGATAGAAATCCCACAGACCTTTGTGCCGAAGGCTGTAGGCCTCGTGTTGGGATTCTGGCGCTCTTTTTCCAGGAAACTGGAGCCGCCATCCCTGTTGGTGCGGCTCACGAGGGCCACGCTCTCTGCACGACGACGAGCGGAAGCACACCGCTCCCTGTCCTCTGCCGATTCCCAGTGTCGCGCCGGTCTCCTCGCGTCAGGTCGCCACGCTCAGCGCCCAGCACCGCTGGCGGATGGCGCGCCAACAGGCAAGCGCCTCAGCATCCAGCACGAGACGCAAGACCACGCGCCCCGCATGGCACAGCATTCGCCCCGCGCCCTGCACCAGCTTCCAGCGGACCGTCGCGATCGTCTGCGTTGACCACGCGGCCGGGCAGGCGAGGCGTTTGAAGCCGATGAAGAGGTTGTATGCCAGCACGCCGATCCGGCAGAACACGGCATTGGCTCCGGAATCGCCACACGGCAACTGTTCCATCCCCAATCCGGTTTTTAATTCCTTGTTGAAGTTCTCGGCTTGGCCGCGCTGGTTGTGCCACTGCCACACCTCGTTTGCCGTCTTCTCCTCCTGCGACCAATTGCTCGCGACGACGTGATCGGCATACGGCCCCGGAGCCGGCTCAAACAGATCAGCCTGAACCCGCTCTTCGCGCTTGAGGCTCAGCCGAAACGCGGTCTTCGTCTGGTTCATGCTGTGCACGGCCTCCGCCACCTGATCGCCACACCCAGGCTCCGGCTCCTGCCAGGCCCCTGGCGGGAGACCAGCGATCACCGCCTTGACCGCCACATCCTGATCGGCGGTGATGGCCCACCGGACCTGATCTGCCTCCAACTCATTGATGAGCGCCGCCTGAGACGACGCACTGTCGGCCCGGTACCGCGCCAGCCGCTTGCCCACCGGCATCCGTGCCCGACACTGCCGGGAGAACTCCCGTTGTCCGGCGCCGGGCGACACATTGCCCTCGCGAAATTCGTCGACCAGACACACGGGCGTCTCCCCTAAAAAGCCGAGCATCGGCATGTACCCGCGAACCCCCGTGTAGCGCCACCGGGCATCGCGCTTTTCGCCCACCACCAGCGTGGCATCCGCATCCAAGGTGTAGGTCTCGTGGCCATCGCGTCGCAGGCGCCGCGCCGTCAGCGCATCCCGCACCTGCCCCCGGCCAACCAACCCGGCTTGCCCGGTCTGCGGATCGCCCATCCGTCGCAGCCAATCGCCCACGGTATCCGGATCGGGAACGACCTCCTGGCCCAGCAGCCGCAATAGTCCGGCTTCGCGGGTCAACTCGCGCAGGTCCTCCAGGCACTGGCCCCCGGCTTGAAGCATCAAAATCAGCCGATCCACGAACACCGACGGCGTATCCCCACGGTTGCTGCCCGGCCCGGGCAGCAACCGATTCGCCAACCCGCAGACACCGAGCCCATGGTTAAACTCAGCCAACAAGGCCACCCCCCCATGTGCGGTCAAGGGCTCCTCCGTCCGATCCAGTTGGAATCCGAATACCGTTTGTCGTCCCAGGCGTCTCACCTTGTCGGTTACAGAGTGAGTGTGGTCACACACCCGTTATATCCGCGCCCAGCGCGGCCGACAAGGCCTTTTTGTGCCTCCGACCCAATTCCTATCTCTGTTTTAGGCAGGACGGACGACGGGCAGTGGGAGGCCGTATCGTTGGGCGGCTAGTCCCAGATCGATCAGGGTTATTCAGGTTTCACAGGTGGCTGGAGTGGAGCGGATGGATCTGCGATATTCGGAAGGGGCCGGGGAGTTCCATTTTGATTTTCAAGTTTTTCTAAGACATCTTGCTTGAGCTTCGTGGGTTCCTCAATCCGACTTTCGCGCTGCAGTGTCCCCAATTCCGCTGATTTGCGGGCATTCAACTCCACCATATCTGCCTCATCCCTGACTAAAGTTGGGGTCAGGAATACGAGCAGGTTAAGCTTCACTGATCGCTTGGCTCTGGGATTTGAAGAGCCAACCTATGAACGGAATATCCCCGAGGAAAGGGACTTTCCGTTCGTTGAGGACGAGGTCATCCCGTACGAGCCCGCCGATGACGATCGTCTGTTGATCTTTCGCGATGGTGGTCGTCTCCATCGACCGTTTGGTCGTGGTGGGGCCGACCGGGACGCTGGACGTCCCCACCCCGATCGTTTGTGCGACATTCTCCGCAATCGCGGTGATCTCCTGCTTGATTTCTAATCGTATCAGATCGTTCTCCAAGACCTGCGGGGTGATTTCCAGTGTGACGCCGACATCCTTTCGCTCGATCGTGACGAGAGTCCCGCCCGTGATCCCTTGGGCCTGGCCGGTTGGGAACGGACGATTTTCACCCACGACGATTTTAGCCTTTTGGTTATCTGCGGCGAGCACTTGGGGGGTCGACAGGACATTCGTGTCCGTCAGGCTCATCAACAGCTGCAAGAACGCACGCAGGTTGACCGTATTGAGGACCGATACTCCTCCAGTAGCAGCGCCCACAGCGGCCCCCGTGATGACTTGCGCGATGGATGACAAATTTTCTGGCTGGCGGTATTCAGCCCGAAGATGCCTTGCACATCACCGCTCCTGCCCGCAGCCAATACCTGAACAGGATCGGTCCCGATCTGTTTGAGCCGATCGACCCCCACCTCCAAGATGACGGCTTCGACAAAGACCTGATTCCGACGCGTATCCAAGTCTCGAATGACAGACTTCAATTGGTTGTAAGCGTTTTTTGTCGAACTGATGATGATCGAGTTCGTGGCCTTGTCCGCAAAGACCTGGACGGGGGCTTCGAATTCGCTCAAGGGCCTAAATAGTGGCCGCGTGCCCTGTGCCGTCTGTACCACGGTCTGAGATCGGGCGACGAGATTGGTCAGGACTGCGGCAAGATCGGTCGCATTGGCGTTTTTGAGTTTGTAGACGAACGCCCCTCGTTCCGGAGGAAGTTCCCCCATTGCCACGATTTGATGGACATTCCCTTTCGTGATGACAGCCAGACGGCTAACTTCGAGCGCTGCCACGAACATGCTATAGGCTTGGTCGGTGGTGACCTTGGTCGGGGAATACACGCTGATTTTCCCCCCGGCCTTTTTGACTACTTCGTCCAAGACGAAGTTCTTACCGGTTAATTCACTGATGAAACGAACAAATACAGATAGTTCAACATCATTGAAGTCGAGAGAGACGCGTCCGGAGTTATTTCCTCCGGATTCAGCCCGCAGAGTGGGAGGAATCAGCCATCCACTCAGCGCTGCCAGTAGACAGATGAGCGAGGCATGCCTGATCCATCTTGATTGTCCGAAACAGAAAAAATCCATGATTCCTATAACAGGTGCTTGGAGAGACCGATCATCCCGCGGAACCGACCGAGCATGAAGAAGAGAATAGGGAACGGTACCATAAGGCTCGTCATCGACACAACCAACTAATGTATTTGTTGCATGAAAGTTGCTCCAGCGACCTCGATCAGCCGGTCGGATCTGCGGCTCGATTACTCGACATTTTGTGTGAATATCCCCTCCTGTCAGACGGACAAGCTATTGAAGCGCTGTTGTGTGGGAATAGTATTTTCACAACCTGCTTCGCGCCCCTCCTGCCTGCTGAACACTGGTCCGTGCCGTTCGGCTTCCATACAGGAAGGACCGGTCCCTGTGCTTGTGTTTGCCCGTCATCGCTTCACAAATACGCTCTCTCGCGGCGATTCTTGACAGGCTTGTCCACTTTTGAAAATGAGCGAATACTAAGAAAGAAAAAAGTGGGATAAACCCCTTAATAATCAACGAATTTAGAAATTCACACGAAGACCATAGTGGCACTAGGATTGCACCCCTCACCTCAGTGTGCCCATCTCAAGCTCGTACGAGATCGAACAGACTCGAAATCTGCTGCAAGTTGGCCATGGGAACCACTTCGCATCTTTCTATGATCTGCTAAGGTTATAACGTGCGGACCGATAAGAAACCCTTTCAAAAAACTGACAAGAAAGCTCCCTCTCGGGCGCATAGCCGGGGTGTGATCGGCTATGGCAAGAAAAGCGTACTTCTGGAAGAAGCCATCACCCACATGAATACCGGCAAGTATGCCCGGTCGTCCGCTGCGTTGAAAGAGCTACTCGCACTGGATCCTCAAAACACGGAAGCCAGACGGCTTTTTGCCACGCTGCATCTACGACTGGGCAGTCTTGTCACGGCGCGGCAGGCATTTGAGGCCCTCGCCAATGAGGCGATCGAGCGACAAGACTTATGGCTGGCCGAATCCTTGTTGCGAGAGTATTTGGCTGCAGGACCACGCTGCGTGCCGTTCCTCGAACTCTTGGCCCACGTCTACGATGAAAAGGGAGATGCGATGGCTGCGGTGGCCGAATTAGGGAAAGCCATCGACATCCTTATCGAAGATCCAGACTCTGACAATCCCAAGAAGCCCTCTCAGCTTTATGCAAAGGTACGAGCGCTTGCGCCGGCAAGCCCGGTGGCACTCAAGTTCGCCTCTCTCTTCGACATACAAACAGGCGAGCTTCTTGCGCCTCATCCACCGGCTCCTGCCGAAGCGGCGCCAGTGGAAACCGATGCCTCCCTGCATCTCCAGAGTGAAACCCTCTCTATTTCCGAAGAATCTCAGGCGATCTCTGATGTGATGCCGTGGGAACAATTCGACGGGGCTCCTCCGAATGAGGAGGCTCCGCCACCCATTTCGTCGAGTCCCATCATCGAATCGCTCGATGCGCTAGATGTCGTAATCGATCCGAGAATGGCCGGTTTGGTTACCCAGGAACTGGAGATTCCGCTACCCGAATCTACTGGACCAATCCAGGAGGACAATCGCCTCGATCAGGAAATGGGGCCATCAATATTGACTGTGCCTTCCCTTTCAATGAATGGGCATCGTGATGATGAGGTGAAAGATCCGATTGTCGAAGCTTCGCCCTCAGTCGAGGAGCGACTGAGCCCTACCCCTCCAGAAAATTACATAGGAGATGGAGCGGGAGTCGCGGTCTCTTCCGTCGGATCGCCGGGATTATCTTCTCCCATGCCATGGGAGCAGGTAGAGAACGCCACGATCAAGATTGAGGAAACGATCCCGCCGCCGGCTCCATTGGCACAACCGGAAGAGGTACCCCTGTCGGGAGGCGAATCCATTTTTGCTTCGCCCGCTATCACTCAGCCTGAATCTGTATCAGAACAGTTGCCGAGTCCAACTCCCGTGCTGGATATGACCGAAGCTCGGGAATCGATCTTTCCGGCGGAACCGTCAACGATTCCCACGATACCTCAAGAGCCTGAAGTCTCGCCACGGCCTGCCGCCGATTCCTCTCCCACGGCCCCGTTTTCATGGAATACCATATTTGACGGCGCATGGAAGTTTGCCGAAGAAACGCTGTCGCCAAATTCACCGGCCGCATCGTCCAAGTCGGATACGACTTCACAGGATACGAAGGACATAGAATTCGTTCAGCCAGAACCCGTAACAGACTCGGTATTCTCCGCCCCCTCCAGTCCTTCAACTCCAGAACCGCTGGTTTCATTCAGTGATCCCGAGCCGCTGCCGGACACTCACCCTTCGATCTTGAGTGAAGTGAGTGGCTCGATTACAGAAATACCTGCGATCAGAGCGTCTGATCTACCATCCTCAACTGCGGCTGTTCTTTCGGAAGTGCCCTTGCAGCTAGAGGAGCCACCGACTTTATCGAGCGATGCCCCAAGCTCCTTCAAGATGGATGTTCCGGGGCCTCCTCTGTCAGAGCTGGCCGAACCCGCTCGAGAACCTGAATCAGTTTCATTCTCGTACTTTACGCCGCCGCAACCTGTGGCGCCATTTCCGGAAGCCCCCGCTCCAGAACCCTCACATTCAGTGGTGATTCCGGAAGCGCCACCCGCACGAGGCTTCCACAGAACCCCCTGAAATGCCCGTCCCACTATTTACGGTTGTCTCGGCTCCTCCACCCTCCGTGACACCAAGCGCTGCGTCATCGATGAAGACAGCGTCGCCTTGGAGTACCGGCGAAGTCGAGGTTCAGTCACATCGTCCGTCTGAAAAGAAACGAAACTGGGACAAGGAGAAGGGGGATATCCCACTCGATCCGGCGGTTTCATTGCCAGTAATCGAGGCATCGGCTGCATCGGCCACAGAGTTGTCACGTAGCGGTGGGTGGACGGCGGTTCCTTCTGAAGCGGCCCCTCCTGTCGAAGCGGCGGCTCCCATTCCAGAAAAAGTGGTTCCTCCGGAAGATACGAGACCGGAGTGGGTTCGGGCGAGTGAGTCGATCACATTTGTGAGCACTCCTCCACTCTCTACCGAGACGCGGGAGGATCCTGGTGCCGAATCTACGCACTCGCAACCAGAGCCTGCCTTGTCGGTTGCTGCGTCGGCCGTGGATGTACTTTTTGACTCAACAGGTGAGCATCGCCAGGTTCTTACGCAGGATCGTCTCGGCATCGCCACGACCGCGGCCGCAGGTTTCCAGGAAAATGGCGCGGGTCCGCAACGGCATCTCGTCGTTTATCGGGTCGTGTTTTTCGACAACGCGATCGATGGTGTTGTTGTGTGTGGGGTTGGTGTTCTCCTGTGTGATATTGACGGCAATCGGCATAGGGGCGGTCGGATTAGCCTGGATCATGATGGAAGCTCCCCCGTCGTCGACCTATCAGAACCTGACAGCGAGTCCTCCACAGGCACTCACCGATTCAACAAAAAACGGGTATTTCTTGCTGCTCGGATTCGATGTTCCCGGGGGACAGAATCCGATCCGAGCGGGTTTCGAGCGTAATGCGGAGGAGATCGATCTTCAGGCAGCGCACTCCTGCATGCTGGGCGATGAAGGGGAAGGCGCGACGACAGGAACCCCTGCCCATATGACCCATAAATGGTTTGCCAGCGCCGACCCGATGGCACAACTGAAGCCGCAGGCGGCATCGATACGACTATGGGCGGCTCAAGAATCGCTCGCCCTCAAACGTTACCAACAGTGGCTGTCGATGCCGTTTGAAGATGTGGGCTACGGGAAAATCTTGAGCCCGAACTGTGCCCATATTCTCCTGGCTCATCGTTTGTACCTGGCAGAAGGGTTTGGGCAGGATATCAACGCAGGGCTTGGGCGTCTTGAGAACGATATGGCATCCTGGCGTACCGTGCTGGGTCAGTCGAAGACGTTGATGGTGAAAATGTTGGCTGTGACGGCGGTACAGGACGATGCTGCTATTGCGTCCGGGCTCTTGACCCGTCAGGATCTCGATGAGACAGTGATCAATCGACTCGGCAAGATCGTTCGCCCTCTGGATCAAGTTGAGTTGTCCCTCCGATGGCCGATGCAGAGCCATCTTCTGTGGGGGACGAATGCCGCGATGAAAAGCGTGAAGAACGACAAGACTGCCGATCGCCCTCTGTATGTTGCCGTAGCGGCTGCGATGCCCCTTCCTGTGCAGCGGCGATCCAATGACTATGCTGATTACTACGAGGCGTCGAGCAAAGCGGTGGCGGAAGGGCGTTACACCAACTTGCCCAAACCGTCTAGTTTCATTCGAACTTCCGTTGCCAGTGTGGTGGACTACGTGGCGAATCCGATCGAGCATATTATTGGAATCGAGCCGCTTCCCTCATGGGATCCCTATGTTGGGCGAACAGTGGAGACTGATGCGCGGCTTCGTCTGGCGAGCCTGCAAGTCTGGATCAGACGGGGGGCGCAAGATGGAGATGTGATCACGCGTCTCGCAAAGGCTAGCCAGACCCTCTACGATCCTTTTACCGGTCTCCCTATGTTGGTCGATCAGCGTAAAGGAGTGCTCTATAGTGTTGGGCAAGACGGTAAAGATCAAGAAGGCGATTCCCAGCGCGATGTCGCCGTCGTAATTCCCAAATCTCAATCGATTGGGCTTGAGAGCAGCCGCTCCGTGTCTTCACCGCGGTCCAAGTAATTCACCGTTCCCTTCCTTATCTGTACTCAAAGGTTTCTGAATTCTTCACCCGCTCTGGTTGCTTGACACTGCTGACCGTATTCCACAGAATCACAGCACACCACTACGAGAATAGGCACCATGGCGTCCTCACCATCACCCTTTCCACATGCGTCCTCGGCAAAGAAAGGGGCCACATTCCCATCCGCCGTTCCGACGCAGATCGTCTCGAACGAAGAGTTCCCCCCTTTCAGTCAGACGGCAGATCAGGCCCGTGTTGAATCGCATACCATCGCGCGTATTGAGCGGACGGCCGCTCGACGAGGTCTCACGCGTCGAGATTTTCTCCGGACGACCGGTGGGATGGCCGCCGCATTGCTGGCCATGAACTCAATCTTTGGAAAATTTTTTGAAGTTGGAGAAATCGAACTGTTTGAAACGGCAGCCTTTGCCGAGCAACAGGGCGCGCCCTACTTCATCTTCGATGTACAGACGCATTACGTCGGCTCGCATTTCGATCCGACCAATGCGGAACATAATCGAAAGGGCGCGGTGTCCAAACAGGGGCTGCTGTCGCTCAGACGATGGATACGGGAGTCCGGGCTCAATCCGAAGCTGGCGGGAGATCGAGGCACCATCGACGATCTTTCGTGGAAGAATTTTGTGAAAGAAGTGTTTCTCGACAGCGAGACCGCCATCGGCCTCATCAGTACACCGCCGGGGCCCTATCCGCAAGAAGCGGTTGTGCCGCCGAACGAGATGGCGCATATCCGTGACGAAATCAATCGCCTTGCGCAGTCCCAACGAATGCTGGCGCATGGATTGGCCACACCCCAGCTGGGGACAGCCGACCTGGACTTCATGGCGATGCAGGCGGAGATGCTCAAGGTTGATGCCTGGAAGTGTTACACCGGCTCCTGTCCGAAAGGATTCGATCGTGGTTGGTGGATGGACGATGAGAAGATCGCCTATCCGATGCTGGAGCAAGCGCGCAAGCTCAACGTGAAGCGTGTCTGTGTTCACAAAGGACTTCCTCTTGGGCCGGTGCCGGATTACAACCACCCCAAGGATCTGATCAAAGCCGCAAGAGACTTTCCAGACATCGATTTCCTGGTCTATCACTCGGGGCTCAAGAGCACTTCGACAGCAGATACGGTGTTTGCAAAAACAGGTGAAATTCCCTGGACAACCGAGTTCTGCCGTATGAGGCAGGCGCAGCCTGGAATTAAGAACATTTACATGGAGCTTGGTTCGACCTTTGCGCAACTTGTCACGACCCATCCGGCGGTCTGTGCGCATCTGCTCGGGCAGATCATCGACGCGTTCGGCGTCGATCATGTGCTCTGGGGGACAGATTCGATATGGTATGGGTCGCCGCAATGGCAGATCGAAGCCTTTCGGCGGTTCCAGATTCCGGATCAGCTGATTGAGCAGCATCGGTACCAGCTGCTTACGCGTAAGGTAAAGGAACAGATCTTTGGATTGAATGCGGCGCGCGTGTTTGGCGTTGATGTCAAGGCGAAACGGAATGCACTACAACAAGACGTGCTGGGGCAACTCAGAATGAGCTATCTGGAGGAAGGGCCGGAGCCGAGCCATCGCGTCTATGGGTGGGTGGTGGGATGAACATCGTTAGGCGTTAGGCCTAAGGGGTGAGGTGGTTTGGCAGTAGGGGAGTGGGATATCTTGCGCAGGATAGTTGGATAATGCTCGACAGACGAGTTGAGCGGATTGACAAAATGTTCAGTGGCCTGATCCGTCATCAGAAAGTGAATGGTGTGAAACGCGTCGCCGTGAGACCTTGATCTATGTCGATCTGTATCACCTTACGCCTCACGCCTAACCCCTTACGAATTTTGGAGGTGTAATCGCATGAAGAGCGAAATCTTATACCCAGGGGCGTTTCCGATGGTGCGGGTGGACTTAGCGGCAGGCGAGAACATCAAAGCCGAGTCGGGTGCGATGGTAGCATGCTCACCGACCATCGACATTGAAAGCAAGATGGAAGGCGGCTTTCTCGGAGCCCTATCACGAAAGTTTCTGACAGGGGAGAAGTTCTTCTTCCAGACGCTGCGCGCCAGCCGCGGGCCTGGCGAGGCATTGCTGGCTCCGACGGTGCCCGGCGAGATTGTCATTTTAGAACTCGATGGTGTGAACGAATACATGGTGCAGAAGGACGGTTTCCTCGCGGGCGCCGACACGATCGTCATCGAAAGTAAAATGCAGGGCCTGAGTCGTGGACTGTTGGGTGGAGAGGGTTTTTTCATTCTGAAAATCAGCGGGAAGGGGACGCTTGTTCTGAATAGTTTCGGGGCCATTCACCAGATCGAGTTGAAGCCCGATCAGGAATACATCGTGGACAATAGCCATCTAGTGGCCTGGTCCTCTACGACCTCATACAACATCGAAAAAGCCACCTCCGGTTGGGTGGCCAGTTTCACATCAGGCGAAGGGTTTGTCTGCCGGTTCCGGGGGCCAGGACTCGTCTACATTCAAAGCCGGAACCCGGGCAGTTTCGGGGCGTGGATACGCCAATTCATCCCGGTCTCCGAATAATGGCTGCTGAAAATGGCCGCCAACTTCGTTCTCAGCTCGCAGGAAATCCTCAACGTACCCCAGAGGGTACGCTTCCGGTTTCTGCTCACCTGCGGCCTCGTTCGCGGCCATTTTGATCAGCCGTACAACCCCAGATGACCGCTATGATTCCCAACGCCCTTTGTTTCGGTGATGAGTTTCCTGCCGCTGGCGCGCCTTGTCTTGTTCAAGTTGAGGAACACGGACTCACCGTGACTTTTGCATCTGATACTGTCGATGGCCAATCGGAATCCGTTCCTTTTTCGAGTCTCACCGTTTCGGCAGGTGGGCTCGACCACGACCAGCTTGTCGTAAAATGGGCCAGGCAGAAGGGAGAGCGAACGCTCTATCTGAAAAACCCTGACGTGATTCGCGCCTTTCGCCAAGCGGCGCCGGATCAGCTGAGTCATTCCTTTGAACAAGCGGCGGAACGCGTCCGTCAGGTGCGTCACCGGAGCCGACTTGTCTGGGGTCTAGTCGGCGGGGTGTTTCTGGCCACGGTGCTGGGACTCTGGTTCCAGTCTGATCTGCTCGTCGAGATTGCGGTAAGCCGGATTCCGGTGGAGTGGGAGCAAAAACTGGGAGAATCGGCCTATCGAGATTTTCTCAGCCATCAGGAGGTGATGAAAGAGGGGCCCGCGGTTGCAGCGCTGGGAGAGATGACCCGGCGAATGACCGAGCAGATTCGGGATAATCCCTACAAGTTTGAGGTGACGGTGGTGAAGAGCGACGTCGTCAACGCCTTTGCGCTCCCTGGCGGGTATGTGGTGGTGTTCACCGGGCTCATGAAAAAAGCAGAAAGCGGCGAAGAAGTGGCGGGCGTGCTGAGCCATGAACTGAACCATGTGCTGCAGCGGCATGGGCTTGAACGGATTGTAAAGAGTCTCGGGCTGGTGGCGGTGGCGTCCATTGTGTTTGGCAATCAACAGGGCCTCGTCGGGATGATGAAACAACTCGGGGTCGAACTGTTCACCCTCAAGTTCGGCAGAGAGCAGGAGACCGAGGCAGACCTGACGGGATTACAGTTGCTCCAGCGGGCGAAAATCGATCCATCCGGTATGATCACGTTTTTCGAACGACTCTCGGAGAAGGACGAAGGTCGGATTGAATGGCTCTCAACGCACCCAATGAGTGCTGCCAGAGCCGAACGATTGAAATCGGAGCTCGCCGCCTTGCCGAAGAAATCGCCGGAGCCGTTCACGTTCGATTGGAAGCAGGTGCAGGCTTCGCTCGGATCTTAGACCGCACTATTCGTGACGGTTCGTCGCGAAAGCGAAAGAAAGCGCGACGGCATCCATGAACAATGGGGGCTAGAGTACGATCGGCAGCCAGATGATTATGTCTCTGAGATTACGATCGCGGCAGCGATCGCAAGATGGCGAAACCGACGGATCAACTCCGGTAGTGGAAGTTCTTTGGAAAGGATCATGCCGGCATGCGAACGACCGATTTCTTGCCAGTGTGTCGCAAGGGGCAGGAAGTCCTTGCAATTGAAGGTGACCAGCGCTCGTTGCTCCTGCGTGGCAAACGTGAGCTGTTCCTCGTCAGAGGGGCCTCGGTTTCCGGCATCTCGAGTTGTTAGACAATCGACCCCATGCTCTGCTAGAGCAATAGCAAGGGGCACTGGAACGTTTTCGTCGAGGTACAGCCGCATTCTCGATCCAAGGACATGAGTTTACAGGAACGGGTTAGGCAAGAGACGGAGCCGGTGGTTCGAGGGCGGCATTCGCAGCGATCTCGGCATCGATCTCCTCCCGATTATCGTAGTAATAAGAAAGCGCGTCATAGATGGCGGCGAGACTCAGTTGAGGATAGTAACCGAGCAACGCTTCAGGAGTTGTACCGTGGTGGAGAACATAGACAACGATGGTCCTCACGGGAATTCGTGATCCCTCAATGCGTGGACTCCCCCCGCACAGATGGGAGTCGCTGGCAATGTGAGGATGCAGTACTCTTAGCATAGTATTTAGTCTAGCCGAATTGCTGCAGATGAGCAAGAATCGAGAGACTCAATCACCTGTTTCTTGCAGCTCAAGCGGCTTTGTCATACACCGATGTCCCACATAATCATAGGCGAGGGTACCATGGGGACAAGCGTTTGTTTGTCGGCTCGACTTGAACGACTGGTCGCGGTGTCGCGAAAAAGGGTGGAACCACAAAGTCAGAAGTCATCCGGAATGTCCTGGCTATTCTTGAAAAAGAGGACCAGAAAGCGTGCAGTGGCGCCACTCTCTCCATGCCATGAAACACCTGATTGGGTGTGCCTTGGAAGGTCCTGCTGATCTCTCAGCGGAAACCGGCAAGAAGTTTCGCGAGATGCTCCTTCGGCGACGGACTGTCTGATGAGCGCGATCTTGCGGAGAGCCATTTGAATTGGAGTGATTGCCGATACCCATGGCCTATTCGATCCAGGCATCCGGCGACATTTCCGAGGCGTCGATCACATTCTCCATGCCGGAGATATCGGCGATCGGTCTGTGATAGAAAAACTGGAGCGGATCGCACCAGTCACCGCCGTCATAGGCAACGTCGACGATGACGAACAGAGCGGATCCGTCCGAGGCCATAATCGAACTGGCAGGCCGCCGCATCGCCATTCGTCATGTTCTGTACGAAGGCGGGAGGCTCACGAAGGACGGGCGAGCTTTTCTTGAGCGCGAACAACCGGATATCTGTGTGCTTGGCCACACGCACTAGCCAAAAGCCGAATGGTTCGGCGGCACGCTGCTGCTTCAATCCAGGATCGGCGGGGCCAAAGCGATTCAAACTTCCACGGGGCCTGGGGTTCCTCACGATTGTGGACGGTCGTATCAAGCCCATCCGGATCGTACTGGACGATTGTGCAGAGTGAAGCCTCGCGCCCATTTTGCCGCCTCCCAGTGCCGGACGAGAAAGGAGGATGCTTTCTTGCACGATCTTGATCGAAGATGCCATTTGGCAGTATTATAAGCACAGATTGGCTTATCGTGGAGGGATGGCATGCTACGTACAGCGGACATCGTTGAGGCGCTCGGAGGTCGAAAGGTTCTGAAACGACATATCTCGAACTTGGATGAGCTGCGGCAAACCGTGGGCGCAGGATTGCCCTATGCGTCGCTCGAAGCCGTGATGATGAAATTCGGGCTTGCCAGCGGGGAGGCGGCATCTGCCCTGCATTTGCCGCAGCGGACTATCGCGCGCCGGAAGAAAGAGCGTAAGCTTCGCGCCGGCGAGTCGGATCGGCTGCTCCGGCTTGCCCGTCTTGGCGCGCAGGCCGCGTATGTGTTGGGAAGCGAGGAGAAAGCCGCCATATGGCTGCGAAGGCCCAACCGTGCTCTTGGCAACCAGGTTCCCTTGGAACTTCTCGACAGCGAGATCGGGGCCAGGCAAGTCGAAGAAGTCTTGGGGCGAATTGAGTACGGTGTGTATAGTTAGCCTCGGCCATGCGCGTCTGGCGTATCATTCCCAAGCTTCATCTCTCTCAAGTCTTTGATGGCGAGGGGGCTCGGCAGTTTGGAGGGCGCTGGAGCCGGTTAGGTACCAGGGTTGTCTATACGTCTGCGACGTTGTCTCTTGCGGCCCTCGAATTCTTTGTGAACCTCGATCGGGACACAGAGCCCGATCAACTCGTTGCCATCTCCGCCGATTTCCCGGATGACATGCACGTTGAACATATTGAAGTTTCGAACCTTCCCAAAAAATGGCGCAGCTATCCTGTGCCGGAAGAGTTGCAGGATTTGGGAACCGCGTGGGTGGCAAGTGCTTCCACGGCGGTGCTGGCCGTCCCATCAGCAGTGATTCCCGATGAACGCAATTACCTTCTGAACCCTGCCCATCCCGGTTTCAAGCGGTTTCGCCTCAACAAGCCCGATGCATTCCACTTCGATCCACGCATGTGGAAATGAAGGCCGAAAACTATGAATTACCCGCAAGGCACGAATCAAGCCATTCAAGACCTTCTCGGTTTCTATGACCTTGGGTTCAAGCAGAGATGAATCCTTCAATAGCAGGCTGAAAACTGAAGACTAAAAGCCTTCAGCCTATCTACCTGAGTAATTAGGCATAGACGGTGTGAATATCTTTGAAGACCGAGGCCACCGTGGAAGAGCGATTGATAGAAGAGCAGTGCTGGGAGTTGTTCCAGCGTCTTTTCCCGAATGGGCTCGATGATCCGTCCCTGGCACAGAAACTGGCACCCGAGGGGTGGGAGCGGTCTCCGCTGGTGCACGTCTATCACCCGACGGCGGAACAGATATATGAAGAAACGTTGCGGTTTCGTAACAATCTCAGGCGGTTGAGGGGGAAGACGGCGCTGCCTGAAGAGGAACCACAGGTTACGCTCGATGCTCTCCGCCGAGAGATGCCGGTTGACGCGCCAAAACCGGTGGAAGAGTGCGCTGACCTGCTGGGCTTATGCTTATGGGACCTGTTCGCTGACAACCATGATGTGTGCACAGCCAGGGGTATACTCGTCGATCTGGGATCATTCCGCGCCGCGGCCGGCTTCATTGCGGATTTTCGACATCGCCGGAGCCGCTCCGAAGCATGGCTCAACGAGCGCACAGATTACCTCGAATTCTACCTTGGTACCTGGACGGTTCGGCACCGCGCAGATCTGACGCCGGTCTACGAGCTGATCTTTCGTCGTATGCAGCAGCTCGGCTTGGATTGGCGGTATGTCCACCCGCGGCTCATGCTCGTGGACTTTCGCCCGCTTCATGAGGCGTTAGAGAGCGAGAGCGTTCCAGAAGCGATCAGGTACGATCCAACGGAAAACTACTGGCGCGAGCGAAGAGAAGCGGCGTGTGATACCGAGGTGGCCGAGCTCCGGCGGAATCTGGATGAAGCCTACAAGGAATCCGTAGCGGAAGCCCGACACGATCCGCCTCCGGCCACGGTGCGCGCATATCAGCGGGTGTACGGCCGTTTCCCTGCCGGCTGGCCTCCCGATCCGGGGGACGGGTGATTGCGTGATCACCCTGACCATCCGGCGACATTTCCGAGGCGTCGATCACATTCTCCACGCCGGGGATATTGGCAAGCGATCCGTCATCGAGTAATTGGAGCAGATCGCACCAGTCACGGCCGTCTTAGGCAACGTCGACGATGACGAATAGAGCGTATCTCCGTCCGAGGCCATCATTGAACTGGCAGGCCGCCGCATCGCCATCCGGCATATTCTGTACGAAGGCGGAAAGATGACGAAGGACGGGCGAGCCTTTTTGGACTGCGAGCAACCAGACATCTGCATTTTTGGTCATACGCATCAGCCGAAGACCGAATGGTTCAGCAAGACACTGCTCTTCAATCCTGGGTCAGCCGGCCCTAAGCGCTTCTCACTCCCACGTGGGATCGGACTGTTGACCAATCGGAAGGAAAAGGTTCTATCTAAGCTAATTCGTTTGAGCGATAAGGTGAATCGTAGAAACAGATCCACGGGCATAAAGTTACCCAAGAAAAATGGAGAAATAACATGAAGGGAAAGACGCTGAGAAAGAGGATCGTCGCAGCAGTAGTTATGGGAAGTTTCCTGACACTCACGACGGCCTGTTATGGGCCGTTCAATCTGACCAGAAATGTTTATCACTGGAATGGCAACATCAAAGGTGGCAAGGAAGTCAACGAGAAGTGGATGAAGGAGTTTGTCTTCTTCGGCATGATCATTATTCCGGTGTACATGTTCTCTGCGCTGCTCGACGCCTTCATCTTCAACTCCATTCAATTTTGGAGTGGAGACAATCCGATTAAAGCCTCGGATTTGAACGACGACGGCCAGACCAAGGTCGCTCGAGTCGGTGATCTCACGATGCGATGGACATCAACGAGCGAGGGTGCGACCGTCTCCTATGAGCGAAGTGGAATCATTGAGCGTCGTGCCAGAATCGTTTCGAGCGCAAGCGGTTATCGCCTTCTCAGCGAAAAAGGCACGACGCTCGCCGAAGTCGAATATGCGGCTGACGGCACTCTCACTGTACTCGATCACGACTGTCTGGTTGTACAGCGATGGACGGATGGTCAGCTTCGGTCACTTGTTCAGGGCCATGGGGACGCGTTGGGCGAGTCTGTGGCGCTCTTGTCTGCCAAATAGGCCTGTGTTTCGTGAGAGGGGTGAACGCCTCCCCCGCCATTGTTTATGGAGAGTGGGGAAAAAAAGAACCGGATTTAGTGAGCCTCCACTTGACGGGAGGGCGTTGACAAGTTTTGGGCCTATCAATATCATCGGAAGCTACCGGGATTAGCAAGATGGTGAGACGGTAGATCAGGCGTTCACGTAAGGCTCCCTTGTTCCCTCTCGGCAGAGACTCCTGACTTTGAATCCTGGCCAAATTGCCCCGGCAAGGGTTTCCCAATAACTGCGAGTTGCCCCTCTTGCCCGGCAATTCCCATCAGTTGTTAACCGCATACAGGCAGGCGTTTGTGAAGCTCCTTCAGAAGGAAGGAGAAACATGATGAGAAGAATGAGAAGCGTATTGTGGCTGACTATCATGGGAATAGTCTTTACGGGTTGCACGAAAATCGTCTTCACGGGTAGCAAAGGGGAGCTCGACCAGAAAATCAGAATTACGTCGGATCCTCCCGGTGCACAGGTGTTCCTCATGGGCTCCATACCTCTCGGTGAGACCCCGCTTCTGGATGCACACATTGAACGAACAAACGATACGTTCCTGACTTTTACGAAGGAGGGATATGAAGACCAAAAGCTTCTCCTGAGACATCACTATCACGTTGTGCTGACTCCGAAGAAGGCGTCCCGCGAACAAAGAGAACAAGTGAAACGAATGAAGACAGCGAGGAATCTCACGCTGATAGGGTATTCAGAGGTTCAGCAAAATTTGGCCGTTGGGCAGGGAGAATATCTCGCGAGTCTCTTGGTTACGTTGGGGGTGCCGGAATCTGAACAAGGCAATGCGATACGTCAGTTGCAGGAGTTGATAGCGGATTCGACGGACCCGTTAGATTTTTCGGATAAGGTTCTCGATCGTTTTTATGTGTCAAGGTTCTAGTTCAACCGGCTGGACTTGACCCCTTGAAATATTGTGGTGAAGAAGTACATTGCGTGGAACTCATTCGTAGAAGTATAGAGAAGCGGCGGGTATTTTTTCTCACCAGAACGTTCTAGTTCGGCTATAATGCGCCCGTTACAGCTTACGAGCAACGGAGAATTATCCACTCACACGAGGAGGGGGACTTATGTCGAAGAAAGTGATCATGCTATCGGTCGCGGCGTTTTTTGGCATGCAGGCAGGCCTTGCCATGGCGGTCAATCCAGACACCGGCCCTGGCTGCGGATTAGGAAAGATATTATGGGCTGATTACGCGCACCAAAAGAACATCGCACCTCAAGTCATGATGGTTACGACCAATGGGACTGGCATGAATACATTTGCCATCAGCTCCGGGACATCCGGTTGCACAAACGATGGGAAGATAATGGCCGAGCACAAAGCTACTGTTTTCACGGCGGCCAATTTCGAGAACCTATCTCAAGAAATGGCACAGGGTCGAGGCGAACATCTAGCCTCATTGGCCACTCTGATGGGCGTACCGGCCAACCAACAAGACGAGTTTTTCGCCATGACCCAGAACCAATACACCGCCCTTATCCAGGAGGGTAAAGCTTCACCAGTAGCGATGGTCAAAGCAATCAATGACGCAATTGCCTCGCACCCAGTCCTTGCCCAAGCTTCAACTCGTTAACCACGTATACGGGGCTTCGATGTCAACGTCGAAGCCCCGTGTCTTTCTGGCCCGCCTCTTGTACATCGCTCTACTGCTTTTCATTCTGATTCTCTTTCCACCCTCGCCGGTTGGTGCAGGTGAGCCATCGGAGAATGCCTACCTTGTCGAATTGATCGACAAGGGTCTCCAGACCAAGCTCGCCGGCGAGCGAGAGTGGCACCTTCTGCTTCACTATAGAGAAAATCTTTTCGGAGGCTATACCAGCGAGCAGGACGACCCGGGATTTTTTATGTCGCCCGATGGAAAAACTGATCCACAGGCGGAACTCAACGCGACGCTGAAGCAATTCTTCTCCGAGGAACTCGTTGGGCGCTCGAGGCAGCCTGCTCAATGCGCCTTTATCGCCCGATACCACTGGTTGCGGGAACGGTTGCAATTCGACGATTCCCGTTTGCCAAAGCTGGCTTGCGAACGGTTTGATCGCTGGTTCAATGACTTCGAGGCGCAGTCGATCACGCTCATTTTCCCCTCCGCCTTCTTGAACAATCCCGCATCCATGTTCGGTCATACGTTTCTTCGGGTTGATCAGAGAGGCCAGACCGACCAGACCAAAATTCTGGCGCAGACAGTCAACTATGCGGCGTACGTCCCTCCTGATGCCGGACTCGCGTATCCGATCCGAGGCCTTTTCGGCGGATACAGTGGATACTTCTCGACCTATCCCTATTACTTGAAGGTGCAGGAGTATCGAGATATCGAAAATCGGGATATCTGGGAATATCGACTCAATTTCACGGAACCGCAAGTGAAGCGGTTGCTGATGCACTCGTGGGAACTTGGGAACGCCGCCTTTGACTATTTCTTTCTCAAAGAGAACTGCTCCTACCATCTCCTGGCGCTTCTTGAATATGCCGATCCTACCCTGCACCTCACCGACAAGTTTTTTATGTGGACTGTCCCTGCCGACACAGTCCGGCTGATTGCATCGAAACCGGGGCTAGTTACCAGCATCGCCTATCGGCCCTCCCGGAGCAACGTGATCCGGCGGAAACGTGAATCGTTGCCGGCAAGTGAACGAGAACTGGCGCTTCGAATCACACAGGATCGCGGCGAACTCACCTCACCGGCTTTTGTCCAATTGGGTCTGACGAAGCAGGCGTTTCTGCTCGATCTTGCCTCGGACTACCTCCGGTATCGGATCGAGACGACCGATTCCCCGCCGCCTGAGTTGAAAGAGCGTAACCGGGCAGTCCTGACAGCCCGCAGCCAACTCAGGATTCCATCTGAAGAGTTCAAGGTGGTGCCCTTTGCCAAACAACCAGAATTGGGGCACAAAACATCCCGTGCCACGGCGGGCGCCGGTTGGCGGAATGACGATACCTTTGAGGAAGTCTCGGTGCGGGCCGGCTATCACGATCTGCTCGATCCGGAGGTCGGCTACACGCCGGATGCCCAGATTGAAATCGCATCTCTTACTGTCCGACATTACAATCGGGCTGATCAGACACGCATCGAACGGGCAACACTTGCCAATGTCTTGTCCCTCTCACCGATTGACTCGGTCTTTCACTCACCATCATGGAAGATCAATATGGGCATGAACACGATTCGCTTCGGCGACTGTCAACTCTGCAGTAACGGGTTTCTGAACGGTGGCATCGGGGCGGCAGTGGAATCTCACTGGCTGAAACGGGAAGTGCTGTTCGCCTTCGCAGAAACTGAGGCTGACTATAGTCATGCCTACGAAGAAAATTATCGGGTTGGTGGCGGGGGGACGGCCGGTCTACTGGCCGACCTCACTGATCGATGGAAATTGATGGCATCTGGAACATACCTGCGCTATGCCTTGGGGGATAAATCAGACGACTTTCGATGGTTCGTGGGCCAGCGCTATACGTTGAGTCAGAACTGGGCGCTCAGGCTGGAGTATAACCATCGCGACCGCGACAATGATGTGACGTTCACGGTGCAGACATTTTTCTAATTCCAAACGCTCTATCAGATGTCGAACAGGTAGGTATCCCGATCCTTCTCCGCATCCTTCCACTTCTCAATTGACAGATTCTTTGCTCCCTTCTATACTCCGCGCGGAAACTCCGATGGAAGGATCCTTCGGGGATCACAATTCACTCATCCCAAAACCAGGAGGACTCATGAAGCAGATAAAAGTCGCCTTGACACTCGCAGGATTGACAGCGGCAGCATTGAGCCTGACGGCCTGCCAAATCGTCTACTCGCCGATGGCCGGCACCACGTTCAACGAGACGAAGTATGGCAACATCGCGACGGATGAAGCCGTAGCGAACAAAGAGGGGAAAGCCTGCGGTACGTCGATTTTAGGGTGGATTGCCCAGGGTGATGCGAGTATCGTTGCAGCCAAAGCCAATGGTGGAATCACGAAAGTCTCGTCAGTGGACCATTACGCCAAGAGTATCTTGGGGATCTACGGCGAGTGGTGCACGATCGTCAAGGGTAACTAATTCTCGAACATCCGTAGTCCGAAGGGGCCTTTGGGGTTGAAGCCCCAGAGGCCCTTTTATTTTGGTCGGCGCTGCTGGAGCAATGAGGGGTAGGGTAGACTCGAGATGTGGCCATTCCCATTGGCGCTCCCAGTTTTCTTCTCGTTGTCGCTTGCCCTCATGATTGTATTGCTGCAACCTGGCCTGGTTGCAGCCGCTGAGACCGCTGACGTAGATGTTGGCCTGTACGCACTGGGTGCATTTCCGTCAGATCAAGGCCTCTTTGCCCAGGGGAGCAACCCCTCGGACGCCAGAATTGCTAATGGGGCTGGAGCCGGTATTAAGGCTTCAGTGTTTCCGCACGGTTTGGGAAACATCATCGGGATCGGACTGGAATCGTCTGGCCATGGAAGTGAGATCTCATTTTCTTCACCGGTGAACGCAGGCTCCGTAGTCAGTACAAACCTCTGGGTTTTTAGTTCGATGGTGAACCTGACTCTTCGCTATCCAGGGCAGACGTTTGTCCCTTACATCGGTGTCGGGGGTGGTTATTCGAGCGGAGTGCTCACCCATGCCAACATTCCGGGTCGTTCGGACCGTGATTTTGAAGGTTCATGGACGTTGAGCCATCAATTCTTTGGCGGGTTGCAAGGCAATCTGACCGAAAAGGTGTTTCTGTTCAGCGAGTACAAATATTTCTCGGCCGACTATCACTGGAAGGAGCTCGCGCTGGATTTTCGCTCCCAGTACGCCTTGCTTGGCATCGGGCTGCGTTTCTAACAGGATGCTGAAAAAGTCCGCCAGCATCGTTCTCGCTTCTCTCAGAGGCTCAACGTACCGAAGCGTACGCCTCGCCTCTTCGCTTGCTGCGGCCTTGCTGGACGGCCTTTTTGAGCATCCTGAGGCTTTTGTGGTATCAGCACAATTCTGTGAGATTCCAGCGGTGTTTTATGTATAAACCGAGTTTTTCGGCTGCCTGCTAGGTCGTCGTTCTCCGAAGTAAGACACGATGGGCATCCTTGATCAATTCTTCGTCTATCACCCAGATCCCTGGAAGGATCAGGATTGGAAGGCCCGCAGCGGCTTGCCGCTGGAAGATGTCTGGTTCACAGCAGCCGATGGGGCCAAGCTGTTTGGCTGGTATGTAGAGGCGCCGGCAGATCGTCCGGTCATACTCTGGTGCCACGGCAACGCCGGGAACATCATCAACCGGCTGGAGAATTTGCGCGAACTCTACCGGATCGGATTGTCTGTCTTCATTTTCGACTATCGTGGGTATGGGCGCAGCCAAGGGTCTCCTTCTGAAGAGGGGCTCTATCAGGATGCGCTCGGAGCCCACGACTATCTCACGCGAACCAGAATGATTCGTCCCGAGCGCATCATCATCTTCGGGCGTTCGCTCGGCGCAGCGATAGCCGGGGAAGCTGCCGCGCAGAAATCTGCCGCTGGTTTGATTCTTGAATCATCGTTCCCGTCGATCGAAGCAGTGGCGAAGTTTCATTATGGTGGCCTGCCGGTTCATTGGCTGCTCGGGGCAGACTTTACCTTAATCGATCGCCTTCCACAGCTCTCGCTCCCGAAGCTGATTATTCACGGCGACAAAGACGATATCATCCCAATTGAGTTGGGCCGACAGGTTTTTGAAGCGGCCAAGCCGCCCAAATCGTTCTATGTCATCGAAGGCGCCGACCATAACAACACCTACCAGGTCGGGGGCACTGCCTATTTCCGTCGCTGGGCGGAGTTCGTTCAGGCGGCCATCCGGCCCTAGCAGGATGCTGAAAAAGTCCGTCATCATAAGAAGGCCGTTGTCTGGTTTTTTGGTCTGTCTAGGGAAGGTCTGATTAATTCAAAGTTTCAGACGGCGATCACTCAGATTCTCTGTGTTTTGTGCGCTGGCTAATTGAAATAGGGAATTATTCAGACCTTCCCTAGTCTATCTCGTTTGTTTGGTTTGTCTTGTTTATTTGGTTGAACCAGACTAACCGGATAAACTAGATGAACCAAAGAAACCAGATAGACCAGATAACCAGACGGGCAGGGCTCGTCTCAGACGTGCGGGCCACCAATTTTTTTTGCGTGTCAGATTCACTGCTGTCCACTAATCAACCTAGGCCGACCTGCTGGGGGATGGGCGCCTCCGTCGGTGGGGGCTGGAACGCCTGGAGCCACGCCCATAGATTTCGCCGGGTAAACGAATCAGGAGCTTCTTAGTCACTCACATCAACATGGCAACTCCTCAGCAACAGCTTTAAGGAATTAAACAATAAAGAACTAACAACAAAGATGAAAGGTGATAAGGTCTTCAGGAGCTTGCTGCTGATTTCCAAGAGCAGGGCATCGATGTTCACTGCTGTAATTGACTACGGCGGTGACGATGTCAGGGCGGGATGTCCGGAGTCGCCCGGATCGGGCGTATTGATGAAAGAGAGGCGTGTATGTCGGTGCCTTCGATGCTCCTCGTTCCGACGGTCACAGTACAGACATTCCGCCCAGCGAATACCCGGCGCATCCTTTGTGTCTTTCCCGCCTACACGAAGGCCTTCGGCACCTTCGATCATGCCTTTCCCCTGATGGGGCCCGTCAAGGCCTTCATGCCGCCCCAGGGTATCCTCCTCATTGCGGCGCTCGTGCCCCGGGAATGGCAGGTCCGGTTCGTCGACGAGAACGTTCGCCCCGTGGCGGAGAGCGAGTTCGCCTGGGCCGACGCCATCCTCGTGTCGGGCATGCACATCCAGCGCAGGCAGATTCTCGACCTCGCGCGCCGCGCGCACCGCGCCGGCAAGGTGATCGCTCTCGGCGGGCCCTCGGTCTCCGCAGCGCCCGAGGACTATCCGGAGATTGACCTCCTCCACTGCGGAGAGGTGGGAGATGGGACGCTTGATTTGTTCCGCCGGCTCGACGAGACTGTGGCACGGCCCGAGCAGCAGATCCTGTACCGCACAGTCGACCGCCTTCCGATGACCCAGTTCCCGACGCCCGCCTATCGCCTGATCGACGTCCGCCAATATCTGCTCGGATCCGTCCAGTATTCCAGCGGCTGCCCCTTTACCTGCGAGTTCTGCGACATCCCTGCGCTCTATGGGAGAAACCCAAGGCTCAAGAGTCCGCAGCAGATTCTGCTCGAGCTCGATGAGCTCGCCGACGGCGGGACGCCGTCGATCTACTTCGTGGACGACAACTTCATCGGGAATCCCCGAGCCGCGCTGGACCTCCTGCCGCACCTCGTTGAGTGGCAGCGGCGCCGCGACTATATGGTTCGCCTCTCCTGCGAGCTCACGTTGAACGTCGCCGAGTACCCGGAGATCCTGAAGCTCATGCGCGAGGCGTTCATGACGAATGTCTTCTGCGGCATCGAGACGGTGGATCCGGACGCCCTGCGAGCCATGAGCAAGAGGCAGAACCTCCGCACACCGATCCTTCAATCGGTGGACACGATCAATAGTTACGGAATCGAGGTCGCCGCCGGGATCATTGTCGGGCTGGACACCGACACTCCGGAGACGACGGACGCGATCCTGGAATTCATTGAGGCCGCCCAGATCCCGATCGTGACACCGAACCTGCTCGTCGCCCTGCCGCACACACCGCTCTACGAGCGACTCCGGAAAGCGACCCGTTTGAACTTGGGCGAGGGGCGCGACTCGAACATCGAGTACCTACAGCCCTACGAGACCGTGGTGGCGAACTGGAAGCGGGTGATCCGCGAGACATACGAGCCACGAAAGATCTACGCGCGCTACGCCACGCAGGCGAAGAAGACGTACCTGCACCGCAAGCGGCCGGTGCGCCCACTGGAGCAGCTCACCTGGGCCAACGTCCGGCGCGCAGTCGAGGTCTTCTCGCGCACCGCCTGGCGAGTCGGGATCTGTAGCGATTACCGGAGAGAATTCTGGAACATGACCTGGCGGGAACTGCGCCAGGGTAACGTCGAGTCGGTGTTTCAGATCGCGATGGTCGGGCACCATCTGATTACATTTGGCCGCGAGTGTCTCACCCGCGACGTGCAGGCCTCTGCTTATTCCGCCCGCGGACGCGAGGAACGCGCTCTGGCGGCCCGGTGACAGGATCGTGCCTTTGAGGAGGGCGGCTCGAACACCCTCTAGAATCCCTCATAGTTCATCGACTGCCCAAAGTTAAAAAATTGATTGGAGATCGCCTCGGCATTTGTTACAGTGCGCGTCGGCTCAGCCGAGCGCCTGCTCAGAGGAGCGGCGCGCCGACGGTCGGAGTAGACGTTTTCATGGACCATAGAGGTTGAGGAGGCTGGGGTGATGACTCCCCTTCGTTTGCTGACGTTCTGTCTGCTGGGTGTCGCGATGATGTTTGCCCCTGGCTGTGCAGGGAAAACCGTCACAGCGCAGCCGCAGGGGTTGAACGACGCGAGACCGGTCGAGGACAAGGCTCCGGCACTGGTTCCCCCGTCGCCGCCAGAGACTCAATCGGACGAACCGCTTGATCCCTTTGCCAGGGCCGAGGAGGGCGCCGGTGAGGAGTATGATCCCTGGGAACCGATGAACACCAATATCTTCGAGTTCAACCTCAAGCTCGATCGATATGTGCTCAAACCGGTGGCAAAGGGCTACAATTTTATTATGCCGGATCAGGCTCAGGTCGGGATCAGCAACTTCTTCTATAACATTCGCTTTGTCCCTCGTTTCTTGAACAATATATTCCAGGGAAAGATGAAAGGCGCCGGTATCGAGTTGGGGCGGTTTGTGATCAACAGCACCGTCGGCATTGCGGGATTTATCGATGTCGCGAAAAAGATTGATCTGGTAACGCCGGAAGAGGATTTGGGACAGACCCTGGGTTTCTACGGAGTCAAACCAGGCCCCTATCTCGTATTGCCGCTGCTCACACCCTTCACCGTTCGGGATCTTGTTGGATATGTCGGCGACGTGTTTCTCAATCCGATCAACTGGTTGGCCTTACCGATCATTGAAGTCGAGGGTGTACCCTCCGCGATCGACCACGAGGATCGTATGACGACGAGCATCATCCGAACTGGGTCCTACGTGGGAGAGGTCATCAATGAACGGTCGCGGAATCTCGAAAAGTTCCAGGGAGTCGAGGAAGCGACGTTGGATCTCTATACCGCAGTCCGCAACGCCTATCTGCAGAAGCGCGCGCAGGCAGTTCGGGAATAGCGAAGCTCGGTTTGTTTAGTTCATCTGGTTCGTCTGGTTTTGAACGAGAGAAACCAGATAAACCAAATAGACCAGACAAACTTTTTTATTGAATGATGCCCAGTTCCCGACCGACTCTTGCAAAGGCCGCGCTGGCTCGCTCCAACTGCTCGTGGGTATGAGCCGCCGACATTTGCACACGAATCCTTGCCTGACCTTCCGGCACAACCGGGTAACTGAACCCCACGACATAGATCCCTTCCTGCAACAGCCGATCCGCCATTTTGGTAGCCAATGTGGCGTCACCCAACATCACTGGGATAATAGGGTGCTCGCCGGGAATGAGCCGGAATCCGAGGGCAGTGAGTTGCGCGCGGAAGAACGCCGCGTTCTCGCGTAGGGTGGCTCGTAACTGGTCGCCTTGGGCGACAAGGGTGATAGCTCGTCGAGCCGCCTCGGCGATGACCGGGGGCAATGAATTCGAAAACAAGTAGGGTCGCGACCGTTGGCGCAACAGCTCAACGAGCTCTTTTCGTCCGGACGTAAACCCGCCGGTCGCGCCGCCCAAGGTCTTGCCCAGCGTGCTGGTGATGATCTCGATTCGTTCCGCGACGCCGAAATGGTCCGGCGTGCCGCGGCCGTTGCGCCCGAGCACACCAGTCGCGTGACTATCGTCCACGATTACGGCGGCATCATATCGATCCGCCAGATCGGCGATTCGATCGAGTTTCGCGAGGTCGCCATCCATGGAAAAAACCCCATCCGTTGCAATCAGGCGAAGGCGATAGGATGTCGCGTCGCGCAGCTTGGTTTCTAGGTCCGCCATGTCGGAGTGGGCATAGCGGAGCCTCTTGGCCTTGCTGAGCCGGATGCCGTCGATCAGGCTGGCGTGGTTCAGCGCGTCGCTGATGACAGCATCTTGCTCGTCGAGAAGCACCTCGAAGAGTCCACCGTTGGCGTCGAAGCAGGAACTATAGAGAATGGTGTCCTCGGTGCCCAGGAAATTACTGATCGTCTGTTCGAGTTGTGTATGGAGATCTTGCGTGCCGCAGATGAATCGGACGGAAGCCATGCCGTAGCCATGCTCATGCAGCCCTGCAGTGGCGGCCTGTCTGATGTCGGGATGATTGGCCAGCCCCAAATAGTTATTGGCGCAGAGATTCAGGACCTCACCTTGGGCCACTCGGATCACAGCCCCTTGAGGACCGAGGATCTGCCGCTCGGATTTGTAGAGGCCTGCCGCACGGATGTCAGCAAGTCGCTCTGAAATAGTTTTTTTGAGTGAGTGGTAGGCCATCTTCTTCACTCAGCATACAGCCGTCAGCGATCAGCTGTCAGCTTTGGATGGACCAGAAGGAGAACGTTTTGCATGAACCCTAGGCTGATAGCTGAAGGCTGACCGCTGAAAGCGTTCTACGGAAGCAGCACTACTTTTCCACATTGGCCTGAATTGATCAACTCAAATCCCCGTGCGAAGTCTGTCAGGGGAAATGTGTGGGTGATCACTGGCTTGATATTGAGTCCGGCCTGGAAGAGGCCGGTCAAGCGATACCAGGTCTTGAAGAGTCGGCGGCCTGTAATGCCGTAGACGCGAATCCCTTTAAAAATGATTTCGTTGGCGAGATCGCAATTGATCGGGCCGGTTGGAATGCCGAAGAGCGTGACGCGTCCGCCGTTCTTGACGGCGCTGAAGGCTTGATGCAGCGCCGTCGGGTTTCCCGACATTTCGAGCGACGCGTCGACGCCTTCGCCGCCGGTGATGTCGCGAATGGCGGCGGCGATGCGATCCGCTGTCTCCGTCTTGGCGTCGAGCAGGTGATCGGCACCGACCTGTTTGGCAAGGTCCAGGCGGTACTGACTGACATCTGAGGCGATGATGATGGCAGCGCCGGCTGTTCGTGCGACGGCGGCAGCGAACAGTCCGGTTGGACCACAGCCTGTAATCAAGATCGTTTGTCCGGTGAGGTCTTCAACTAACGCGGCGTCGACGGCGTTGCCGAGCGGTTCTTGGAGGCAGGCAAGTTCTGGTGGAAGGGTGGGCGAGGTCTTCCAGAGTACAGCCTCAGGCAAGGACACGTACTCCGCGAACGACCCGTCTCGATCGACGCCAAGGATGCGATAATTCTTGCACACATGCGCTTGTCCGGTTCGACATTGGAAGCATTGGCCGCATGTGATATGCGACTCAGCCGCAACGTAATCGCCCACGTTGACGAGCGTGACGTCCGAGCCGACTTCGATGACCTCGCCGCACATTTCATGGCCAATGATGCGTGGCGGCTGGATGCGGCTGTGCGCCCAGGGATCCCAATTGTAAATATGAGCATCCGTTCCGCAGAGAGAGGTGGCTGAGACGCGGATAATTGCGTCGGTAGGGCCGGGTTTCGGATCCGGCCTGTCGGTGGCAATTAATCCTGGTTGAGCCGCTGTCTTGACAAGTGCACGCATGGGTTCATTGTATACCACGGGTTCGATCCCGCCTACTCTTCCAGGGGAAACTGAGGCTGTCCGCGCTCCTGTCCCACGATAACTTTCCGAGAATTTGACCTCGAGCAGCCTCTGCACAGTCAGGAGCTCTCAAGGGGAAATAAGAAAGTGTTTCCTGTAATTTCAATTGGTTGCATCAGTAAACGGACGGGTTCACTTCTGTTTTTGACCGTAGTGGGTTGCGCTCGGGTTCACAAGATCGGTAGGATGCGTCTTATGAAGGCTCTGTCCCGCCAAGGCCTTATGGTAGTAGTTGGAATGTGCTGTGTAGCCCTCCTCTGTCCCAGCCTCGTTACACCCGTGCACGCTGCATCATCGCCACAGACAGCGTCCTCGTCCGGTCCCGCAAAGCGGTGGGCGCAGTTCGAGTTGAGCCAAGCGGGGTCGACGGGAGATCCCCAAACCGGCAAGCCCGTCACCCTGACGATTGTTCTTGGAGGCGTGCCAGTTGGAACGACTCCGGTGGTGGCAATCTGTGAATCGATCATGTTTCGATCCCAGACGGTCATACTTGAGCCAGATGAAGAATTGATGGTGTTGAAAGGGACGGTAACGCTCGAACCAATCCTATTGAGTCGGACATCCGTGCAACCTAGGGCGGCAAGAGTCCAAGTGACGTTTTCGCGGTCCCGCCCGGACAAACTCGAACGGTTTATGCGACGGGTCGTGTATGTGACCATGGACCGTTCGGAGCCACCCAATGAAAATAGTGAGTTGCCGCCCACTCGCCCCGAAGAATCGCAGAGCGAGGATGTCATTTTAGATGAAGTGAAACCGGCCGTAGACCCGGTCTCGACCGGTGCGTTAGCCGAGGAAGATCTCGTCCCGTTTCCCTCCCCCGGGGAGGGGAAGGCATACTGGCAGCATGTCAGCCATCTCATCAGCCGGAGCTGGGCTCGCCAGGTCCGCGGAATCCGGCATGCGCCGAGCAGCGAAACGGTGAAGGTCCTGTTCAAAATGTTTCCCAACGGCCGCGCCCAGCTGGTTGAGATTGAGAAAGGATCCGGGACACGAGAAATCGACGAAGCCGGAATCTATGCGGTGATTAATGCCCAACCATTCTTGCCGTTCCCCAGCGAGTTGGGTGAGGACGTGGTGGACGTGCATGTCCGGATGCGAACCGGTAGCCGGGGACGGTCTCTCGACGTACAGTCGGTCGGAAGTCGGTCAACGAGCAAGCCTGACGCGGCGATCCACCCGTCGAAGAAGTAGGCTGCAGTCGGTTCGGATCTTACCCGCGATACGCGTCACACAGGAGAAGCGCTTTATGTTGAAGAGGAAAGTGCGGAGTTGGCGCGTGTTTGTACTGCTGGGATGGATGGCTTGGCTTCCGACCGTGGTCCATGCAGAACCAGCTCGTTGGAACTTGGATCCTGAGCATTCGACGATCGAGTTTCGTGTGGCTCACATGGTCGTGTCGAAGACCACTGGCCGATTCACTGACTACACCGGTTTCGCCGATATGGACACTGATGCTGGCACTGTGACGGCTATTGAGGCCACCATCAATGCCGGTTCAGTTAGTACGAACCACGAAAAACGTGATGCCCACCTGCGGAATGCCGACTTTCTCGATGTGGGACAGTATCCGACCATGACCTACAAGCTGAAGAGTTATAAGAAAACCGCAGAAGGCTTTACAGCGGTAGGAGATTTCACACTACGCGGGGTGACCAAGGAAGTCATCCTGGTGGGCCGTTATAACGGGTCTACAAAGGATCCGTGGGGTAACACCAGGGCCGGCTTCAGCGCGGAGGGGAAGCTCAACCGCAAAGACTTTGGTTTGGTCTGGAACAAGACGTTAGATAGCGGCGGGCTCGTCGTGGGCGATGAGGTTCAGATACGACTCGATATTGAATGTATCAAGGCGAAATCCTAGCAGGCTGCTGAAAAATGTCCCCCACTTCGTTCTCGGTTCGTCACAATCCTCAACGTACCCGAGAGGGTACGCCTCCGGTTGTGACTCCCCTGCGGCCTCGTTGGATGACCTTTTTGAGCAGCCTGCATCGTTTTATTCTACCGGGGAATTCTTGTTCGTCCCATTCTGCAGAATCGAGCGGCAGGAAGAAGTAGAACTGTTCCTATCGAATGGCAGGATTATCACCGACTCACGCTTCTGAAGGTCATTGATGATGAAGGCGATGGTCCTGGCGCATACGGCGGATGTGGGAACTTCGCCGCTGCAGCTGCGTGAGTGTCCAGTGCCGGAGCCAGGTCCTGGAGAGGTTTTAGTTCGCCTCACTGTTTGTGGGATCTGCCGGACGGATCTTCACGTCATTGAAGGTGAGTTGGCTGACCCCGCCCTTCCCCTCATTCCTGGCCACCAAGCCGTCGGGGTGGTGAGTCAGGTCGGCGCCGGTGTAATTGAGCGGACGGTTGGTGAGCGAGTTGGGATCGCTTGGTTGCAACACACATGCGGAGTCTGCGAATTTTGCACGAGCGGGCGCGAGAACCTGTGCGAGCACGCCAGATTTACCGGCTACCAGGTCGATGGCGGATACGCGGAATATGCGCTTGTCCCGGCCGCATTTGCCTACCCGATTCCATTGGTCTTCAGTGATGCAGAAGCGGCTCCTCTCCTCTGTGCCGGGATCATCGGCTATCGCGCGTTACGTTTGAGTGGAATTAAACCTGGCCAACGTCTCGGTCTCTATGGGTTTGGAGCATCCGCTCATATTGCCATTCAGATTGCTCGTCATTGGGGCTGTCAGGTCTATGTCAGCTCGTTGAAACCGGAACATCAACGTCTCGCACGTGAATTGGGCGCCGTCTGGGTAGGCGGGGCGACCGACTTGCCGCCGGATAAGCTCCATGGCTCGATCATCTTTGCGCCGGCAGGGGAATTGGTTTCACCTGCCTTGCGTGCATTAGAGCGTGGCGGCACGCTCGCCCTTGCCGGTATTCATATGACGCCGATCCCCTCGCTCGATTATGATCGCGAAGTTTTTGGAGAGCGAGTCATTCGAAGCGTCACGGCCAACACAAGGCAGGATGGGTTCGATCTTCTGCGTGAGGCGGCGGCGATTCCCATCAAGCCTCACACCCTGTCGTTCCCTCTCATTGATGCTAACCGTGCCTTGCAAGAATTAAAAGCCGGGCGCTATTCGGGAGCCGGGGTGCTCGTCGTCTCATAACCGATCCAGCAGGATGCTGAAAAAGCCCGCCAGCAGGGGAGGGAGCGGCCAGGTGCCCTTCTTGCTCGCAGAACGCGCACGATAAGAATGTGCTCGTTCGATGCACGCAGTAAAGGGCAGCCTCGGCCACTCCTCTAGAGAGAGGTAGAGAGAATTAGGAAAGGCCGCCACTCCACGCGCGCAGGGGAGGGCTCATTCGAACCATTCTGGAGACACGTACATGAGCACGCTTGGAGGGATCATCGTTGGTCGCTCGCTGCGCCTTGCCTGCGGAACCGCGCGTCTCGGCGCGCCGGGGCTGGGCGGGTGAGAACCGCAGCCTTTTTGAGCATCCTGCGGCTATTTGGCATCGGCACCATTATGTAAGATTCCAAAGGTGTATTGTGCATAAACTGAGTTCTTCCGCAGCCAACTAGAGGGAAGTAAATGATCACGCCCTTCTGAGAGAGGTATCCGGCAGTTCTTTGTGAACGGAGACTCCGCCGATTTGGCGAAGATGTAGTACAAAGCTAACTGCTTTCCATCCCGGGATAGGGAATACTTAAGTCATTGGCAATGATCTCAAACCCTCGTTCGTTTTTATACTGATCCATATCTACACCCTTTGTAAGCACCCTTTCCCATCCAGATTTGGCTTTTTGATGGTGCTTCTTAAGGAATTCGATGGAAAGAGTGTAGAACTCGGGATCGCCAAATCCATCGCGAATAGGGCGGTTCTTGTAGTAGTAGCCATTGTTCAAAAAGACGACAATTAGATATTCGAAAGCGCCGAAGGATTTGTCTTTCAAGGGAAAGGCTCTATCAGAATCCGTCTGGTAGCGGCTCTTAACTTGAACACGAATCTGCGCACTGCTTTTTCGTGGATTGGGATGAATACAGATCAGGTCATAGCCTTCATTATTTGGAGGAGCCTTATACGTGAGAATGTTTCGCCGTAAGAGGTGTCCTATCACCAGGTGTTCTGCTCCCAGTGATATGACCGGATATCGACGTGCGTCTTTATTTCCCATATGAAGACCGATTGTAATCGGCTGAGCGTAAACGCGCTAGCTACGTTTTGAGATGAGAATCGAGTGCACTTGTTCACTGGTTTCTTTGACCAGGATGCCCATCTTCGGGTGTGATGGTTCAAGGTCGATCGGCCATTCGTGGTGGCGGAGGCGTTCGCTGGCGGTGGGGCCGATGGATGCGATGGCCATCTTCTTGAGTGCTGCACGAAAGGGTTCCACATTCCCGTCTTTCTCTAATACCTGCATGACATGATCTACTTGGGCGGCGTTGGTGATAAGGAGCACAGCGACCTTCCCAGCGATAATGTCGTCAAGCGCCTCTCTCAGCGGACCCAGATCTTCCGGGAGGCCCCAGCGATAGATGGGAACCTGAAAGACTTTGGCCCCGCGCTGTTTCAAGGCTTCCAGTAAATCCAGATTGGATGCTCCATACTCCTGCACGGCAACGCGCAGCCCCTTCACCGGCCTGTACTCATCCAACGTAGAGACCAGATCGATCCAGGTGTTCGGTTCGGGCACCGTCAGCGTCGCTTGGAGGCCGAATGCTTTGAGGGCTGCGACCGGCTTGGGCCCTCGGGCAACCAGGGCTGTCTGTTTGAGGGCTGCCACTATCGATGGCCAGGGATAGCGAGCTTTGAGGAGATCGAACAGGGTGGTAGTGCCGACGCCGGTCAGCAGAATGAGCATATCGATTCGCTCGGTCGTCAGCTGAACCCCAAACTTCAGTGCCGCGGAATTGTCATCAAGCGGAATCTCACGGAGGGCAGGAGCGACGAGCGGGATTCCCCCATGGCGCTTGATGAGCCTGGCGATCTCCACCGCCATGCGGCTCTCGAAGGCGGCGACGGTCAAACTATTGAAGCCAGTGGTAGGCATGAGAGCGTCGAAGGAAAACGTGAAGGCGAAAGTGGACTGTTCTTCAAGATCGGGAGCGTGGACATCGTACCATAATTAGCCAAAGCGGAAGTGCCGCTGGCGGACTTTGTCAACAGCCTGCTACTATACGAGCACAATTGAGGGCGACTATGAGTGCTCCGCTCCACCGAGGATTACGCCATGTGGCGCTGCGCGTCACGAATATCGTGCGCTCTCGCACGTTCTATGAACAGTTGTTGGGAATGAAGGTCGTGTGGGAGCCAGACCCCGATAACGTGTATTTCAGTTCTGGGTCGGATAATTTCGCCTTGCACCAGATTCCGCTGCCCGATCTCGCATTGTATCAACCCCTGAAGGGGCAATCGTTGGATCACATCGGCGTCATCCTCGAGAGCCCTGACGCCGTCGACCGGATGTATCGAGATGTCGAACCGCGTCTACAGCAATTAGGCGGTCGGGTCGTGACACCACCAAAGCAACATCGCGACGGCAGCTATTCATTTTATTTTTCCGACCCCGATGGCAATGCCATTCAAGCGTTGTACGAACCTATGATCAGTAATCTGAGGTTCAGTGCTGAGACGTGAGTGCTGAGTGCTGAGATATAGGAGGCGATCATGCCCGATCGAAGCGCAGCAAGGCGGTTTGAGGATCTTATTGCATGGCAAAAGGCACGGGAGTTGACCAAGAAAGTGTACGAGGTAACCGGGAATGGGCACTTTGCGAGAGACTTTGGATTACGAGATCAGGTCAGACGTTCGTCGGTCTCAATCATGGCCAATATTGCCGAGGGGTTTGAGCGAGCCAGGCAAGCAGAATTTCACCAGTTCTTGAGCATTGCCAAGTCCTCTTGCGCAGAACTTCGTTCGCACCTATATGTTGCGCATGACGCCAAGTATGTTGATGCCAGCATGTTCAACGAACTGATGGGTCTTGCGCAGGAGGTTTCTCTTGTCCTCGGAGGTCTCAGGTCGGCGGTCCAACGTCGCCGCACAGAACGAGAATTACATGGTCGCTAGCTCCCACGTCTCAGCACTCAGCACTCAGCACTCATATCCATGAGCCAAATTTGGAAAAGCTTGCCGCGTGGACAGTATCTCAGCCTCGCGCCCTGGGCGTGGGTTCAATTAGAGAGTGCGGACCCTCCCGGGCCTTTTCCCTTTATTGCAGGGGTGGCGCCAGAAGTGGTCGCCAGTCTTCATGAGGCCCACAGCCTCCTCTCCAGCGCGCTTGATACTGCCATCAGCGATGTCTTTTCTAAACGGGCTCCGCTCGACGATCCCGATCGTCAACGGCGATTGGAGGATGCTTATGCGGAGGTGATCAGCGCTCGTTCCTATCTGCAGCAACATATTCGTTGCGGGCGGAAGCCGGACGGGACGTTTCAATGGGAGTTTCCAACCGATCCCACTAAATCTGTCATGGTTACGAATGGCGGGCTCAGGATCTTCCATTCCGTGAAGCGGCAGGCCGTTCCAATCGGGTTCGACCAGCGGCAGCTGGGGCCAGTGGTAGGAAAAGTTTTGGGTTTTTTGGACGGCACCCATCAGACTGAGGAGATCAAGACGGTGGTAGCGACCTCGGGGCGAGACGGAGAGGGATTGCTCACGCGACTGATCGAGTCCCTTCACCAGCATGAGTGCTTGGTCAGCTCGAGCACCTCCTCCGTCAGGTCCCATTGGTTCGAAATGCTGCACGATCAAGACATGATCCATCTCGGTCATGCCGCGCTGCTCTATCGGCAACGGGACCACGTGCTGTGGTTCGATCCCTGGCTGCTCCCCTGGTTTGCGGAGTCTTCCGTTCCGTCGCTCTGGGGGTCGCTGCTGCCCAAACCGGCTGCCGTCTTCTTGACCCACGATCATGACGATCATGTGGATCCTCGCACGCTCTTGCACCTGCCCAAGGACACGCCGATCATCGTGCCGAGCCGAAGGAATCGGCGCACGCTCTCCTACGATTATCTGTCGCTCTTGCGTGAACTGGGGTTCGGACATGTGATCGAATTGGCGCATGGAGATAGTTGGGCGTTCGATGGAGGGGCCGTGTATGCTGTGCCATTCTACGGCGAAGATCCCTGCGACCTGGAGATGCCGCGTAACTGTTACCTTATCGTCGATCGTGGCTATAATGTGCTTGTGCATGCGGATAGCGGGCCGACGAATAGCGGCAGGTCAGCCCTCAGGGATGGCGTGATCCAATCGCTCGTGCAGAAACATGGGGCAATTCCACTGGTGTTTGCCTCGCAACAACAATTGCTCGAAGTTCGTGGCCATGCGGCCCACGCACCTTTGTCTCATCCTGGGAAATGGCTCGACGTGGGAGAAAACGGCTATCTGACGAACGCGTATCTTGCCGATGTGTGCGCGGCGGCACAGGCCAAGCTCTTCGTGTCCTATGCCACCGGTGGCGCAGAGTGGTATCCGGACCATCTTTCGTTCATGTTCAGCCGACGGAATCCTGCGCGCACCGCGCTGTTGACGGCTCATTGGGAACGGCCTGAAGCTCTCAAGGAGCTTCTCGTGACGCAGGGATGCGAGTATCATCACAGTCATGCGTTGGATCTGTTTCGTCGCACGGCTGATGGGCAGGTGAAACCGTCGACGACAGGGGAAGCTCTGACGCCCCTCTCTCTCTACCGGCTTGACCACGGTGATCCACCGTTTATTAAGGCGAACAGCCACACTGTGCAATCTCGATAAATCGAAAGGACTGACTATGGCCGTACGTAAGAAGCAGCAAGATCCCATCCTCGTCACCGGCGTCGCGGGATTTATCGGCTTCCATACCGCGATCAGATTGCTGGAGCGAGGTGAGCAGGTGATCGGACTCGATAACGTCAACGACTACTACGACGTACGACTGAAGAAGGCGAGACTGGCGAAACTGAAACCGTTTAAGTCGTTTTCGTTCACGAAGCTCGATCTGGCCAATCGGGTTGGGATGAAGAAGCTGTTCGCGAAGCATCCGATCCGACGCGTGGTCCATCTAGCGGCGCAGGCAGGTGTGCGTTATTCGCTGGTGAACCCGCATGCCTATACAGACAGCAACATCGAAGGGTTCTTAAACATATTGGAGGGCTGCCGGCATGCGAAGGTGAAGCACCTCGTCTATGCCTCGTCGAGTTCTGTGTACGGCGGCAATACGCAGATGCCGTTTTCAATTCATGACAATGTCGATCACCCGGTCTCTCTCTATGCGGCCAGCAAAAAGGCCAATGAACTCATGGCCCATTGTTATGCGCATCTGTATCGGGTTCCCTGCACGGGGCTGAGGTTTTTCACGGTGTATGGGCCCTGGGGAAGACCCGATATGGCTCTCTTCATATTTACGAAGGCGATCTTGGAGGGAAAACCGATTGAGGTCTACAACCATGGAAAGATGCGCCGCGACTTTACCTATATTGATGACATCGTTGAGGGAGTCATTCGGACACTCGATCATCCAGCCACGTCGAACCAGGCTTGGTCCGGCGACAAGCCGGATCCCGGAACGAGTTCAGCGCCGGCGAGAATTTACAATATCGGGAATCATCAACCGGTGGAGCTACTACACTTTATCGAGGTGCTGGAGCAGGCGTTAGGAAAGAAAGCAGTGAAGAAGTTGCTGCCGATTCAGCCGGGCGATGTGCCGGCGACGTATGCGGACGTCGAAGATCTGACGCGCGACGTCGGGTTTGCTCCAGCGACGCCGATTGAAGAAGGGATCTCGCGGTTTGTGCGGTGGTATCGGGAGTTCTACAAAAAGTAAGGGGCGCCAAGCCGCTTATGGCTTGACGCCCCCTCTCAAATGCGTTGATCGTCAGTTACGGGCAGCCGACCGGTATAAATCCCCGCCCGAAAATTCCTGCCAACGCCACATACCGCGTATTGTCGTAGAACGAATAGCTTGCCCCGCGCTGATTTCTTCCCGATATGTCTCCGCCATAGGACGGGTCGGCGCCGAACCAGAACCCGCCACGGGTTTTCTGGTTGATGTGGAGCCACTCTCCAAACATGGAACAGACTTCAGCTTGAACAGATCCCGATGAGGCGATGCTGGCGTGCCAATCCCTGGCCCAATCCGGGACCGTCTGTCCCCCGCCGGTCATACCGGCCTGATTACGGTCAGGGTACTGAGGAACATTGTACGGAGGAGCAACGGCCACCGCGGGGCGGTAGGTTGGCATGTCGTCCAGCGAGGGGACGACCGACAATTCCTTCAGCGTCATCAGTTTGCAGCCCGGCACGTCCTTGTTGGTGTAAAGGGCGCTCCCATCAGCTTGGGAGCATTCTCGCATCAGGAACGGATCGGAGGCGATCGTCGTATCGGAGAATGCCGGCGTTGAGGACAGGGTGAGAAACGTTGCGGCAATCATGAGCAGATGGGCGGGTTGCATACAGCACCTCCCTTGAGACGGTGGAACAGACTGGGTTTGCATCGTCGTGTACCCCTTTTCATTGTACTCACCGATAGTATTGACAAGCTATTCTGTCAGAGCCAAAGCTGTCTATGCATCTTTCGAGGGGGATCGTGCCGCAGATGTGGGTGGCGGCAAGATGGCTCCGATGGACGATTGGCCTGGATTTTCGGTTCGATCAATAGAAAGGATGCGTATTCAAAATGTATTGGAATGAGATGTATTGTGGTCAGTTGTTCCAAAGAGAGGCAGAGGCCGGCGGGAGGCCCTGCTTCTTCGATGACTTTGCTGCGCGGATGCAGACTCAGTGAGTCTCCGGCAGGACATTTCGGGGCCGAGTGATTGGAGGTGCGGGGGTCCCATCATGGCGCAGACCATGGTCTGTCTCGCTCAATCATTTCATGAGCTCATCGTTACGTAGCAGTCTCAGCTGAACAACATCTTTGCCTTGTTCCCTTCTTATTGCTAAGGTATTCTCCGGCTTAAACCCTGAAACGAGGAGCGTGAGAGATTCGAGGAATTTTCCTCGCAAGGACCCCTCTCACTCTTCACGTCTGAATAATTTCCATTATGACCGACTACGGTGTGCTCGCAAATCTGCTCGTCATCTTCACGGCGTCGATCGCCGTCGTCTTTGTATTCCATCAGTTCAGACTTCCCTCGATCGCTGGATTCTTGGTTGCCGGCGCGCTCATCGGACCCTATGGGTTGAATCTCATTTCTGACATCGAAACGGTTCGAGCATTGGCGGAGATCGGGATTGTGCTGCTTCTCTTCACCATCGGTATCGAATTCTCGTTGGTGCATTTAGTTTCCATGCGCCGACTCATATTTTTGGCTGCACCCATTCAGGTTGGGGGCGTGCTGTGCATCGCGTGGCTCGGGGCGATGCTTGCCGGACTGTCTTGGCAGCAGGGAATTTTCTGGGGATTTCTTTTCTCATTGAGCAGCACGGCGATTGTGTTAAAGACCTTAGCAGAACGAGGAGACAGCGACTCCATTCATGGCCGAGCCACGATCGGCATTCTCGTCTTTCAGGATTTGGCCGTCGTTCCCATGATGTTATTGATGCCGATTCTTGGCGGCCAATCAGATGGAAGCGCGCTGGCGATTCTGCTCACATTGGGGGAGTCGGTTGTCGTCGTCGCGCTCGTCATTGCCGCATCCTGGTATCTGGTCCCTAAGGTGTTGGGACACATCGTCCGTAGCCGCAGCCGCGAGTTGTTCTTGCTGACGATCATTGTCTCCTGCCTTGGTATCGCGTGGCTCAGCTCACTCGGCGGTCTTTCGTTGGCGCTGGGCGCGTTCATCGCCGGATTGGTCATTTCAGAATCGGAATACAGCCATCAGGCCATGGCCGAAGTGCTGCCGTTTCGCGACAGTTTCAACAGTCTCTTTTTCGTGTCGATCGGTATCCTTATGGACTGGCGGGTATTATTTTCGCATCCGTTGCCAGTAGCCGGACTACTTGCCGCTGTTCTGTTGGTGAAGTTTGTCGCCGGCGCTGGAGCCGTCCTGTTGGCGGAGGTTCCTCTCCGCTCGGCGATTATGGTGGGCATCGCTCTCGCTCAGGTCGGAGAGTTCAGTTTCTTGTTGGCGCAGCAAGGGCAGGAGAGCGGTTTCTTGCGGGGCGATCCGTATCAGGTGTTTCTCGCGGTCTCGGTGCTTTCTATGATTGTGACCCCTTTTCTCATGCAGTGGTCGCCCCACTTGGCTCGTCGTGCAGAAGCGTGGCAACGGCTTCGTCATTGGTTGCCGAGTCACACCACCGGCCACGTCGTGCAGACCGAAGGGAAACAGGTTCGGGTGAAGGATCACGTCATTATTGTGGGGTATGGGTTGAACGGGAGGAATCTCGCCCGCGTTCTCGGCGAGACCGAGATCCCATATTTGGCATTGGATCTCGATGGCGATATCGTCAGCCGAGAAGCGAAACACGGAGTGCCCGTCTATTATGGCGATGGCACGAATCCAAACGTGCTACGGCACATGAAAATCGACGATGCGAAGGTGTTGGTGGTCGCCATTTCTGATCCGTTTATCACCAGACGAGCCGTGCAGGTGGCCAAGGGACTCAACCCCCAACTCCATGTCGTCGTACGAACTCGCTATCTGCGGGAATTGGAGGAGCTGCACCAACTCGGCGCGGACGATGTGGTGCCGGAAGAATTCGAAACCTCCATTGAGATTTTTTCTTTAGTGCTCCAGACCTACAAACTGCCGCAGGAATTTGTGATGCAGAAAGCAAAGCAGATTCGCCGTGAAGGGTATGCCTTGCTTCGTCGCAGCGAATTGCCTGAGCTTTCGCATCATCTTCGTGGCGGCACATTGGCCGATGCGGCAGTTGAAACCTTCCGTATTGATGACGATTCGCCTGCGCAGGGGAAGACGTTGGCTGAAATTGCTCTCCGCCCACGCACCGGCGCTTCAGTCATTGCCTGGACGCGTGCCGGGGTGACGCAAGCCAATCCGTCGGAGAATACTCGGTTGACGGCAGGTGATATCGTGGTGTTAATCGGCTCGCGCGCTCAGATTCGGCAGGCGATGGAGCTGTTAGTGCCGATGGGTGCGAAATGACCTCTGAGGGCCGTGTACGTCTAACTCTTCCAGCGAAGTGTAACGCGTTCTTTGAGCGGATGGTCGAGTGGTTGTCCGGTTTGCACCGATACGAGGTGTGCGGCTTTCAACTTGTAGTACCACTTCGCCGGCGTATCGGCGTCGTCGATGAGCATCAAGGCAGGTTTGTAGCGCAAGCCCACCGCCTGACGCTCCATCGCCTCTCGATCCTGTGTCATGAAAATATTGGCAAAGTAGCGGAAGATGGTCTTGGAAAATGGAACCCAGCTGAGACAGTTCCACGCCGCGGTAAAATCGATGCGGCATTGCTGGTCACTGATCGGCGTGACCGTGGCGCGGCTTGAGACGAAGAGGGATCCGCACTGGACGAACTCGAATCGCTGGTTAGGCAGCACGAAGTCGATGGTGGTCGTCAACGGTCCTCCGTAAAACAGGTTCAGGAGCTTGTACGGTTCGCTGTTTTTCGAGGGAGCGTGCCGCACCATGCGGAAGCCGTGGGGAATCGGTTCAAAGGCCTTAGCTTTTTCATGGATACTTGCCTGGCTCCGCCACCAGGAGCTTTGATGCACAAAGGGGCCGTGAGCCGGGTCCATCAAGCCGACGATACCATCGTCGAGGGTGCAATCTAACAGTGTCGAAATGTGAACCATATGTGAGCCATCTGATAAGGAGAAGAAGGGAGCGGAAGAGGTGGCACATCCGGAATGGCCTGATTCGGTCGTTGAGGCTCGGGAATAAACACCTATACATAGCCGTCTCGTTCGCGGCACGCGTAGGTGGTGATGCCGATCTTATCGATGTGAATGGGGGAGCCTTCGACCAGCGCAGGAATTCCCCGGCAACGTCCTTCCTGATCGAACCGCCAACCGTGGTAGGCACATTGAACACAGTCGCCTTCCATTTTGCCGAAGGACAGCGGCATCCCGCGATGGGGACAAATATCCCGCATGGCTGCCACCGCACCCTGTGATGTTTTGCAGACGATGATTGGGAAGCCTAACAGGACCGTCCCTTTCAGGCTGCGGGGAGCGAGTTCGCTGCTCAAGCACGCAGGATACCAAAAGCCAAGGAGCGGTGCGCTCTTGGACGGTTTGATCTCGGTGATGAGGTCACTGTTCATCGACAGAGGAAGGAGGAACGTGAGAGGAGCAGCCTGGACTGCAGCAGCTTGATTGCTAATATCACGAGTGGGTGGTCGAACGTCAAGCCAATCGGCACCATTAGCCCGGGTGCGGGCCTCAGATTTTCCCTACTTTGCCCTAAGGGAAGCAGCCAGACTGTCTTTGACTATGCGCATTGAGGGGCTGCATCTTCGTATTCTTTTCTCCCACGGTTCCTTGTTTCTCATAGCGGGGCGACCTGCTCGGTCTCCCACTGCGCGCGTCCAACGAGGGCCTTCTGACTCCCCAACTTCCCTAGAGGGAGTGGGCAGATTGTTCTTCACTGCGCGCATCGAGCGACCACTGCTTTATCGTGGGGGCTCTGCGAGCAAGAAGAACGGTCTGCCTGCTCCCTCGCATCCTTCTGAGGCCGCGCGTTGCGCGAGCACAGGAGACCAGCAGGCTGCCCGCTTCCTCCTCTTCCTTGACAAGAAAAAGAACCAGAGACTATATTAAAATCAAAAGGAAATAGCCAAACCTATGCGGTGGACCTGGCAGGAATGAGGACGTCATGACAACTGCGCAGATGGACCCAGCGGTCGCATTGGACAACCTACGGGTCTCCAAGCCTGACAAGGTGACAATCGTGCTGTTGAGCGGCGACATGGATCGCGCAATGGCGGCGTTCATCATTGCCACCGGGGCTGCTGCCATGGGAATGCAGGTCACCGTCTTTTTCACCTTTTGGGGTCTCAATGCCATTCGCCGGAAGGGCGCGAACAGCTCTGCCAAGGACTGGTTGCGCCAGATGTTCGGTCTGCTGAACAAAGGGGGGGCGGATAGCCTTCCCCTCTCGCGGTTCCATATGTGGGGCCTGGGCACGAAGATGATGCAAAAGGTCATGAAGCAGAACCGGATGCCGGGTGTGCCTGAACTCATGGAAACAGCGTTGGATCTCGGGGTTCACTTTATTGCCTGTACGACGACCATGGGCTTGATGGGCATTACGAAGGATACGCTGATCGAGGGTATCGATCAGTTCGCGGGGGTGACCACTTATCTTGCTGAAGCCAAGCAGGGCAGCGTCAACTTGTTCATTTAGTTTATTTGGTGCGGGGCTTCAGTTAGCTAAACAAACGAAATCAACCAAACAAACCAGAGAAACGAGACGCTATGCCGCATGCCGATGTGAAGTTGGATACGCTCGGGTATTTTTGCCCGATGCCGATTATCATGACTTTAAAGAAGATCAAGGAACTGACGCTGGGTCAGGTTCTTGAGGTCGTCTCGGACGACGAAGGCATCAAAAAAGATATGCCTGCCTGGTGCGACACGACTGGCCATCAGATGGTCGGTCTCGAAGAAGAACAGACGAAGTCGGGAATGATCTATAAAGCCTTTGTGAGAAAGACAAAGTAAGCTTACAGACAGAGCTTTCACAGGCCAGAACCTTCATAAACGATCTCAATGTCAACATAGCCTCAGGATGCTCAAAAAGGCCAGACGTCTCACCCGCCCAGCCCAGGCGCGCCGAGACGCGCCGTTCCGCAGGCAAGGCCGCAGCGAGTGAAGGCCCGGAGGAGGTACCCACCGCACTTCGTGGGGCCGTTCGCCCGTACAATGGATCTTGGCAAACGGATAAACCCCTCCAGAACTTCCAGCTCCGAGAATCTCAATCGGTACGTTGAGGGCTTGAGCGATGCGAGAACGCAGTTGGCGGTCTTTTTCAGCATCCTGAGTAGTGGTGAGAGAAGCCGGAGGGCTGACAGTCAGACCTCCGGCTTCTCTGTTTTCATTCTTGATGGGGCAGAACGTGGATCGACTCGTCGAGTGTGTGCCGAACTTCAGTGAGGGACGAAATCAGGCGACAGTGCGGGCACTGATGCTGGCTGTGGAGTCTGTGCAAGGGGTTTGGCTGTTGGACCAGACGATGGATCGCGATCACCATCGCTCTGTCCTCAGCTTTACCGGCGAACCGGACGCCGTTGCTGAAGCGGCTTTTCTTGCTCTTCGCGTGGCAACCGATCTCATCGATCTCCGGAAGCACAAGGGTGTTCACCCAAGGGTGGGAGCCACGGATGTCGTGCCTTTCGTGCCGTTGCGCGGTGCGACGATGCAGGACTGTATTCATCTGGCAAAGCGGTTGGGGCAACGGGTAGGAACAGAGCTTGAAATTCCGGTATTTCTCTACGAACAAGCGGCTCTGCACCGTGATCATGCCCCGCTCGAATCGGTCCGCCGGGGAGGACTTCAAGGCCTCGCGTTCCGTATGGCTTCTGATCCGGACTGGAGACCGGATTATGGACCCCACCAACTTCATAAGACAGCCGGTGCCGTGGTGATCGGTGCGCGACCTCCCTTGATTGCCTTTAATGTTAATCTCCGCTCGACGGACCTGGCGCTGGCCCAATCCATCGCGAAAGATATTCGCCAATCGAACGGAGGACTGCCCCATCTCAAAGCGATCGGCGTGGAGTTAGCCAGTCGAAAGATGGTTCAGGTGGCCATGAATCTCACCGATTACATCATCACGCCGCTCCATGTCGCGTTTGAAGCGGTTCGAGCCCGCGCAGCTGAGAACGGTGTGGTCGTCGCGGAGAGCGAAGTGATCGGGCTTGTGCCCCAGGCTGCGCTGATTCAGGCTGCCGGGCATAGCCTGGCGCTCGAACAGTTCGACTCGACTCAAGTGTTGGAAGCGAGATTTGAGACTCGACTATTCGGTGAGTCAGCGCGACGGGGTCCGTCCGGCGAACAAGAATCGGTCGATATGCACGCGCAACCTCTCGCGGATTTTTTAGATGCAGTCGCAGCGGCGACTCCGATTCCTGCCGGCGGCACGGTCGCAGCGTTGGTGGGCGCTCTTGCGGCCTCTCTCGGGATGATGGGGGCGCGCGTGAGTCGGCAACAAGGGGTGGAACATCGGCTGAATGAAATTGGGCGACGGCTTCGAGATCTGATGCAGGCGGACGGCGATGCCTATCAGCGATTTATCCAGGCCACGAAGCTGGTGAAAACAGACCGGACTCGCCCTGCCGCTTTGTCGTCCGCGCTTCATCTGGCGACGGAGATTCCCCTCGAGATTGCCGAACAGGCGACGGAGGCTGGAGTGCTTCTTCATGCCTGCTCGGCAGGGGTCAAGCCACGTGTTCGTTCTGATCTTGCTGTTGGACTGATACTGGCAATTGCCGCAGCCGACGCGGGGCGTCATACGGTAGAAGAAAATATGAACAGTCAGCGCAATCAACGACTTAAGTCGTCACTTCGCGATCGAATTGAGCAAATGACAATCCGTCTTGAGGAACTCAGGAGCCTGTGTTACATTACGCCTCTTCAGGGCCATGGCGGCACGAGAAAAAAACCTGTACAGGCATTGCCTGGGAAAGTAGCCAGACCGGAAGAATGGAAATCAAAGTCTTCAATAATAACGTCGAGAAAGCTCTCAAAGTTGCGAAGAAGAAGCTCGCGGGAGAAGGACTCTTCCGCGAACTGAAGCGTCGGCGGTTTTACGAAAAGCCAAGTGTCAGGAAGAAAGCCAAGGAGCGCGAAGCGCAGCGGCGGCGTCAAAAATGGTTGTCGAAGCGTAAGCCAGAGTAAGCATCCTTCAAGAACTTGCCCGTTCGGTCGATCGCATTTCTGCCAAGATCTTCAGATAGTTCCCTCATCCATGCGTCAGGAACAGATAGCTGCTGCGCTTCGAATCGTGAAGCGCGAGATTCGGCAGTGGGAGGAGCCGGTTGTCGGCGTGGTGGCGCGCGAGTCGAACCGAGACCCCTTCCGCATCCTCATATCGTGCCTGCTCAGCCTTCGAACCAAAGACAAAACGACATCTGAAGCCAGTGCCAGGCTGTTCGCGCTGGCGCATCAGCCTGCCAGCATGTTGACCATCCCGCTCAGGAAGATCGAGCATGCCATCTATCCCGTCGGATTCTACCGGACAAAATCGAAGTCTATCCATGCCATTTGTCGTCGCCTTCTGGACGTGTATGGAGGGACGGTTCCCGATTCCATCGAGGAGCTCGTGACGCTATCAGGGGTTGGTCGGAAGACGGCGAACTTGGTGGTGACGGTTGGGTATGGCAAGCCCGGCATCTGTGTGGATATTCACGTACATCGGATCTGCAACCGATGGGGTTATGTGAGGACGAAGACACCGGAGGAAACTGAACAGGCGCTGCGTAGGAAATTGCCGGCACCACATTGGATTACCTTCAACGATTTGCTTGTCCCCTACGGGCAGAACCTTTGCCAACCAGTCTCACCCTTCTGCAGCAAGTGTACACTCACTGAATACTGCGATCAGGTCGGCGTGAAGCGGTCACGTTAGGGGTGAGGCGTGAGGGGCAAGATGGATGCGCAGGATGCTCAAAAAGGCTGTCAGCGAGGCCGCAGCCGATGAAAGTACCGGAGGCGTAGCCTCTTGGCTACGTTGAGGATGTTTTCGAGGTGAGAACGAAGCTGGCGGACTTTTTCAGCATCCGGCTATATGAACAGCGTCGTTTCTGCTCCTGAGGTGAGCGCAATAATGGCAGGTAGTCCCATCACCTCATCGACGTTCTTTTCGACGTCGGCACTATCTACTCCCATGTATTCCAGGCCGGCACTGCAGGCGATCAGACGAAACTTTCCGACCTGTTTGGCGTCCTGAAACATTTCAGAGATCTTCGGCACCTTCTTTTCTCTCAACAGCCGCGTCACTTCGTCGGCTGAGGCGGCATACTCAGGGGGAAAGTCCACCTGATCGATCTTTCCCTCGGCCAGCTTCTTGATCGTCCAGAACAAGAGGATCACCATCACGTCTTTTCCCATCGCCGCGGCGGTGAGTCCAAGCGTCGCGACCTGGTGCAGCGTGTCGTAGGTGGCGTGATGGGCGAAGATGACGAACTTGGGTTGAGCCGGCATAGCTAGTCACTACTCCTTTGTCGCGCGTGTCTTGACGCTGTTCACATATTCGGCAATGGCCGCATCGACTTCGCCTGTCGTCATGGGGCGGTCATGTGTTTCACTTTCATCGACAAGATACGTCTCATGATCTTTTTCCTGTCGTAGAACCACGGAATTCTCCGGAGTCACGTCGATCAGCATATACCACTCGCGCGCCCCCTGCGTGATGACGACCTGCTTGCCCAGGCCCTTCTTCGTCATCTCGATATGAAGATCATCGGACGCCCTGACCATGGAGGGGGAGGTCAAGAGCCCCATGCTCAGGCTTGCGACTCCTAGTAATGTGCTGATCCGACGTGTGAAAGACGAATGATTCCACATCGCAGAGGGATTATAGCCCGTTGAGAAACATGCCGTAAACACTCGCTGAGGCTGGGTTGCTGGCTTGAGTGCCCTCAGGTCACATGCTAGGATACACCCCGCATGGATGACTTACTTGCCGCAATACAGCAATGGATTCCTGTCGATGTCCTTATCGGTCTCACTGTAGCTTCCGCCGTCGGATTTGTCGGTTCTCTGATTGCCATCCCGCTGATTCTCGTCCGATTGCCCGCTGATTATTTTGACACGCGTACTCCTCGCCATTGGATGAAAGATCATCATCCAGCGCTGCGCCTGTCGGGGTTAGTCGCCAAAAATGTTGTCGGCATCGTGTTTCTCTTGGCTGGTTTTGCGATGCTGTTTTTGCCAGGTCAAGGCCTGCTCACGATGTTGATTGGAATCTCGCTCATGGATTTTCCTGGCAAGCGTGCGATCGAAGCGAAAATGGTCGGCCAGCCGACTCTGCTGGGTGTCATTAATGGCATGCGCCGTAAGTTCGATAAACCACCCTTGACCCTGGCCCCCGGTCCGTAACTCTTATCACCCCCATGCCGAGCACCGAGTCCAGCCGTAAGACGCTCTATCTGATCGATGGAAGCGCCTATATCTATCGTGCGTTCTTTGCCCTGCCGGCTCTGAATAACTCCCAAGGCCTCCAGACCAACGCCATCCTCGGTTTCACGACGACCTTGCTGAAAATCATTCGTGAACGGAAGCCGGACGGTCTCGTCGTGGCATTCGATGAAAAGGGCCCAACGTTGCGTCATGCGGAGTTCACGGCCTACAAGGCGCAGCGGCCACCGATGCCGGAAGGTATGAGCGCTCAGATTCCCTACATCCATCGCGTGGTGGATGCCCTCAATATTCCTGCCGTCCGGCAAGCAGGCTATGAAGCGGACGATTTGATCGGCACGCTGGCGCATCAGGCTGAGCAGGCTGGGTTCGACGTCGTCATCGTCACTGGCGACAAGGACATGTTCCAACTCCTGACGCCTCATGTGCGCATCTACGATCCCGTGAAAGATAAATGGCTCGGCGAAGCGGAGTGTCACGAACGGTTTGGCGTAGAGCCGGCGCGCGTCGTTGAGATCATGGGGCTCATGGGCGATACGGCGGACAATATTCCCGGCGTGAAGGGCATCGGTGAGAAGACGGCGATGAAGCTGATCACTCAGTTCGGCACGATCGAAGAACTCTTGCGCCGTGTCGAGGAGGTCACGCCGCCCCGGATCAAGGCGCTGCTGATTGATCAGGCTGACAATGCCCGCCTCAGCCGGAGGTTGGCGACCATCCAACTGGACAGCCCTGTAACATTTGATCCTGAGATGTATCACGTGAAGTCGCCGCATCAGGACCAGCTTATCGACTTGTTGCGTGAGCTGGGGTTCAACACGCTTCTCAAGTCGTTTCAGCCATCGTTCACACAAGCTGAGAAGGATGTGGTGGAGACGGAAGTCATTCAGGATGAATCATCCGCAGAGCGATTTGTCGAGGGCCTATCGAAAGGCGGCACCCTCGGTCTGCAATGTCTGATCTTTCCTGGGCCTGGTGTGCAGGCGGATGTTCAGGGGATCGCATTATCTGCCGGAGACAAGACGGCCTATATTCCGCTCGATGTCCATGCCTATATGCGGCCTATCATTGTCTTGCTGCACGACACCACGAGAACCAAGGTCGTGCATGACTTGAAGGCGACCCTGCTGGCTTTTCATCGCATTGGAGTCACCCTCGCAGGTCCCTACCTGGATACCATGGTGGCGGACTATCTGCTCAATCCCAACCGCCGCGATCACCAGCTTGAGACCGTCGCATTTGAAATGCTGGGGCATCGGCTGGGGGCGGGGAAACAGGAGAAGGCGGATCCGAAATCCCTGTTTGATGCCGAAGATACAGGGTCGCGAGAGGAGGCAGCAGAGGCCGCGTCGGTGTTGGCCAAGCTCGCCCAACCCATGACGGAACGACTCTCGGAACAGGGAAGCCTTGCGCTCTTCACCGACGTGGAAATGCCGTTGGTGCCGGTGTTGGCCGAAATCGAGCGGAACGGATTCTTGTTAGATGTCGAGGGCCTGCGCGCGTTGAGCACAGAGTTGGAGCGGGATCTCGACAAGATCATGGAGACCATTGCCGTGGTAGCCGGCGGCGAGTTCAACATCAATTCGCCGAAGCAGCTCGCCACGGTGCTCTTCGAAAAGTTGGGACTCAAGCCGATCAGGAAAACCAAGACCGGCTACTCGACGGATGAAGACACGCTGACGCAGCTCGCCACCCAGCACGAATTGCCCGCGCAGATCGTGAACTATCGGAGCCTCAGCAAACTCAAGTCCACCTACGTGGATGCCTTGCCTGAATTGGTGAATCCGGAGACCAAGCGGCTCCATACGTCGCTCAATCAGACCGTCGCGGCGACCGGACGTCTCTCCTCGACCGAGCCGAATCTGCAAAATATTCCGGTGAAGGGCGAGTATGGCCTGCGCATTCGCGAAGCCTTCATTGCGCCGGCAGGCCATACCTTGCTCTGCGCCGACTACAGCCAGATCGAGCCGCGCATCCTCGCGCACCTGTCGCAAGACCCGCGGTTGCTCGCCGTGTTTGCGAAGGGGGAGGACATTCACATGGCGACGGCCATGGAGATTTTCAGTCTGCCCTCCAGTCAGATTACGCGAGACATGCGGCGCGTGGCCAAGACGGTGGTCTTCGGCATTGTGTATGGGATCAGTCCGTTCGGCCTCTCGCAGAATATCGGCGTGTCGCAGGCGGACGCGAAAAAATACATCGAAACGTTCTTTGAGAAGTTTTCGGCCGTGCGCGCCTTGATGGATCGGAATATCGAAGAAGGTAAAACGAAAGGCTACACAACGACGATCCTCGGCAGGCGGCGTCCGATTCCTGAGTTACAGAGCGGCGACCCGGTGCAGCGCGGATTCGGCGAGCGCATGGCGGTGAATAGTCCGATTCAAGGTTCAGCGGCGGACCTCATCAAGGTGGCGATGATCAATGTGAACAGCATGCTGCATCACGAGATGCCGCACACGAAAATGATTCTCCAAGTTCATGACGAATTGATCTTCGAAGTGCCGGAGAAGGACTTGGAAGAGGCGAAGCATCTCGTGAAGACCGAGATGGAAGCGACAGGGAAGAAGCTAGGGCTGTCGGTGCCGCTGAAAGTGGATTTAGGGACAGGGCATAATTGGCGAGTGGCGCATCCGTAGCAGAGGAGAGAAGGGCAGCCTGGTCGTCCTCCTGCTCGCGGAACGCGCACGATAGGAATGTGCTCGTTCGACGCGCGCAATCGAGGATCGACCGGGCTGCCCTTGAAAATGAAATGGGAGGAGTGGGTAACGCGCGCAGTGGAAGATCAATCAGCCCCCATCCCTAAAGAGATAACGAGCGTGCTTGGCTGGATCACATTAGTTACCCTAAGTGAAACAGCAGGGGTAGCAGCGCTTGATCTCTGGGTGTCGTTGAAATTGGAATCTAGGCACGGAGCACAATTGGTGCGTGAGCATCCATCACAAAAACCAGAGTGAGGTGAGATATGCAGCATGTACGTCTCTCAGTCGCGTGGGTGATCGCGGGCGTCAGTCTTGGTGCGTTGGGGCTCCTGCTTCTCATGGGGCAGCCGTTCACAGCGAAGGCGCAGGAGCCGAAACGGATTCAGTACAAAATCGTCGAGGTCCTTCCTGACACCCAGAATATGCAAACCATGCTGAACGAGTTCGGAGCGAGCGGGTGGGAACTGGTGGCGGTCTCGATGGGGAATATGACGGAGCCGAGGTTGATCTTTAAAAAATAGAGAAGTGCGGGTCAGTGAGGCGATTCCTTTGCTCCCGGAACCCCCACTTCAGAAAGTGGTCGTTCGACGGCCGCAGTCGGAATTCACCTCACTGACCCGCACGAGGCGGGAGTAGGGGAGGGAAGGTGCTCGTCCGACGCCACACGCAAAAAACAAATTGCCCTTTATTGATATCCCCTGTAGCAGACGAATCACATGAGCGATACCCGTTTTCAGTGGAAGCGCTTTTGGTACCCAAGGGGCTCTGGTCTCAACCTAGCAGATGACGGATATCTTCCTGATCCTGATTCTCAGTCGGGAAGAATCAGGAATAAGAATGTCGTATCCTTCGAAGAAATCTCCGACGTGAGGGCACTTGTTCTGCTCGGCGATCCTGGCATGGGGAAATCCACAATTCTGTCGGAGCAGGAGTCTGTTTGGGAAAAAGGGAAACATGATTCAAGCGAGAAGTATGTCTTTATAAATCTCCGCTCCTACCAAACAGATAGCCGACTAGCGGCTCACCTATTTGAAAGCCTCATTTTCAAGGAGTGGTTAGCTGGCACACACACGTTGCATCTTTTCTTGGACAGCTTGGACGAGGGCTTACTATCGATCAAAGTGCTAGCCGCCTGCCTCGCAGATGAGTTCAAGAAACTACCGTCTGAACGTCTTTACCTCAGAATCGCCTGTAGAACGGTAGAGTGGCCGGATCTTCTTGAGAATGGCCTCGCAGATTGGTTGGGCAAAGAAGTTGTCCAGCATTATGTGCTCGCACCTCTGAGAAAAAAGGATGTCGAGGAAGCGGCTCGAGTTTCCGGTATAGATGCAAAACTCTTTCTTGGCCAAGTCGAATCTTCAGCCGTCATCCCATTTGCCATCAAGCCCGTCACCTTGAACTTTCTGCTGTCGGTGTATCGGACGCAGGGAAGTTTGCCCAATTCACAGTCCGCTCTCTATCTGGAGGGATGTCGATTTCTTGCTGCCGAGACGAGCGAAAGTCGTAGTGCAGCTGGATACAAAGGGGAACTCACCGCAGAGCAACGTCTGGCGGTAGCAGCTCGAATTGCGGCGAGTACGATCTTTGGTAATCGAAATGCTGTCTATTTAGGTGCAAATCCAGCTGAGGCTCCTAACGAGGATGTCGAAATCCGGGAATTATCTGCTGGGACTGAATCAGCCGATGATGTGCGATTCAACGTAGGAGAAAAGGAGATTAAGGAAAGTCTTGGTACCGGTCTTTTTTCAACTCGAGGCTCGAATCGGATCGGTTGGGGGCATCAGACCTACGCTGAATTTCTGGCTGCATGGTATCTGAAGAAACACGACGTTTCGATTTCTCAAATCAAAAGCCTAATCACTCATCCGGATGATCCAAACAAGAAGATCGTTCCACAATTGGGTGAGACTGCTGCATGGCTGACTGGAATGATTCCAGAGATATTTCAGGCCATTGAACGAGCTGAGCCGGATCTTCTGTTGAGAAGTGAGGTAGCTACGGGAGATTCTCCGCGGCGGGCTGCCTTGGTCAAGGCGTTGTTGCAGTTCTACGAGGAAGAACACGCCTATGATCGCGACCGTCAGCACTACAAGAATCTGGCGCATCCTGGCCTAGCAGACCAACTTCGTCCTTATATTACAGATAAGACCAAGGGAGTAATTGTACGGCGTGTGGCGATCGACATCGCAGAATCTTGCAACATCCAAGCCCTGAACGATGTGTTACTGGAAGTGGCTCTTGATACGTCAGACAACCTGGCGTCACGAGTACAAGCTGCTTCTGCAATCTGGAGAATAGGCGACGATCAAACAAGGAAAAGACTCAAACCCCTAGCTTTTTCAGATGATGCGGATGATCTCCGCGATGAACTCAAGGGCAGTGTTCTCAGAGCTTTGTGGCCAGCTCATATCACGACCAGAGAACTATTCCCTCTCCTAAAGACACCAAAAAGTAAGGGATTCGTCGGTATTTACCGACTTTTCCTTTCATCAGAGTTCGTTAAAGATCTGGCCCCACAGGACTTAATCCCAGCTCTAGAATTCGTCACGGGTCTCTCACAGCCAAGACGTGAGATGGATTCGTCTTTGGAGTCCCTCATGGACGGGATTGTAATAAAGGCATGGGAGAACATGTATGTGCCAGGAGTGATTGAGGCACTAGCCACATTTGTGACGTCCCGACTGAAACACCATGATGGCTTAATTAAGGGTGGGTTTGGAAAAACTGACCATCTCATTTTTCTGGAAGATGAGGATAAGAGGCATCGACTACTAGAGGCGGTATTTCAAGTCGTTGCGCGGACTTCCGAGGTCAAAGCCACATGGCTCTTATTTACACATACCCCCTTGGTGCTCTCTGAAGATTTTGAATGGCTCATTTCTCTTCTGGGCCTGAAGCCAGCCCAGGCAGATCACAGAGTTGTGATCGTTAACCTTATGGAACGGCTTTTTAACCGATCCCCTGAGCACTTAGATGTGATCTATGCGGTGAGTGAACGGCACCCGCTAGTGGCGAACAAGTTCAAATGGGTTTGGGAACCCATCTTGCTGGGTTCGAGAACGCTCAGAAAGTGAAGGCGTCTTATGAGGAAGAACAGGAATGGGCCAAAGAAAAAGACAGGCCTCCGCTCAGCCCGTCTCCCGCTGAGCGAGTAGCGAGACGTCTTGAAGAGTGCGAAAACCGTGATGTTGCTACGTGGTGTCATCTAACTCGTGAGCTGTCTCTTGAGCCCACGAGCACGCATTATGGTTCTAGTTCTGAATGGGACTTGATGAAACTGCCGGGATGGTTGTCCGCCGATGAAACAACACGGGAAAGAATTGTGGCTGCAGCAGAAAGGTTCGTTCTATCTCAACCGCTCGACTCTTCGGATTGGCTTGGAACAGGCGAATTCTCCTTGTTGGTGCTGTCAGGCTATAGCGCGCTCGCTTTGCTTCTGAAGATGAAGCCAGCAATCATTGACGGTTTGACGGCTGATCAGATTGGGAAGTGGTGCCCAATTATTCTTGCCTTCCCATTTCTCGATGACGACAGCGATCGGGCCGTTAAGGAAAATCTACTCAAGCTTGCCTACGAAAAATGTCCCCTTGCCGTGCTTGATGTGGCAAAGATTTTGATAGAAAGTGAAATTGAGAAAGGAGAGAGGATAGGCACCGCGACAGAGTTAAATGGGATTTGGGATGAGCGGATAGCAATTTTACTCCTGCAGTATGCCAAGAGAAGCGATCATCAAGCCGAAATCGTTGGGCTCTTTGCTCAGCATATTATTTTCGCATGACAATTGGAGGCACAGTCATTTGCTTCCTCTTTGATTCCGATACCACCACCAGCGGGTGATCCAGAGAGGGCCAGGGCAGTTGCCGCTGCGCAACACCTTAATGCTCGACACAAAAGATGTCGGCTGGGGGATGGTATGGCCAGCTGTGCAAGCAGATGAAGATTTTGGCAAGCAAGTTATCCTTGGCATTAGCAATGATTATGACTCAATGGGTTTTCGACTCAATGAAGACCAACTTGCTGATCTTTACGTGTGGCTCACGCGTCACTTCGAAGCGTCGCCAGAGCACAACAGTGGTGAAGCCGTAGGGTTGGACCTCTTGAGTCTATCGAATGGTGGCGAAATGCCATCATTCAGCTTTTGACTCACAGGGGAAGTTTTCGTGCCTGCGAGGCAATCAAGAGGCTTCAACGAGAACTTCCGGAACTAGATTGGCTCAAATGGGTTCAAGTGGATGCTGAGGCTGAAGCCCGTCGAGCAACTTGGGTTCCAGCTCGACCGCAGGATATTGTGAAGCTTGCTGCTGATCGTGAGATGCGTTTAGTCCAGAGTGGGGATCAACTAATTCAGGTGCTGGTCGAGTCATTGGAACGGTTTCAATCTCTGCTACAGGGAGAGATACCAGAGGCCCCATATCTCTGGGACAATGTTTCCAAGCGAGTGCTAAGCCCAAAGATGAGAACTGCATTTTCCGACTATGTAAAAATCTATCTCGAGAAGGATTTAAGACAAAGAGGTATCATGCGTGAACAGAGAAGTTCGCATTCATAGAGGTCAAAGAACCGATATTCATGTTGACGCAGTTATTCACGACGCCTCAGGACAGCTCTATGATTCGATCACTGCCATCATCGAATGCAAAGGTTGCTGGAACCTTGGATTGTATGACGCGATGCGTGACCAACTGGTAGGGATGTATCTAAAAGATAACCACTGCCAACATGGTCTTTACTTGGTAGGCTGGTTTAATTGTGGGAATTGGTCTGAAGAAGATGGTCGGAAAAAGCAGGCCGGGAAGCTCTGTCCCACTATCGATGACACAAGACAAAAGCTAACCGCAGCCGCTGCGGATCTTTCAAGGGACCCGACCAGAGTAAAGTCCCTTGTGCTCGATGCCTCTCTACACTAGGAGTAAACGAAGGGGCCTGCTCATTTAGATTTGATTTCTATACACACAGACTCACTGGAAACTACGGAAAGGAGGAACGCATGTCGATCATTGAGAAAACCATTGAGGTCAATGTGCCTGAGTATAAGGCCTATGCTCAATGGATGAAATTTGAGGAATTTCCCCAGTTCATGGAAGGGGTGAAAGAGGTCACACGGCTGGATGGTAAGCGGTTTCATTGGAAAGCCGAGATCGCGGGTCAGGAGAAAGAGTGGGACACGGAGGTCACAGAGCAGGCGGCGGATCAGCGTCTTGCGTGGACGAGTCGAGGCAGCGACATCAAGGGATGGGTCGTGATATTTCACCCACTCTCGAGTGCCAAGTCAAAAATCATGCTGCAAGTAGAGTATGACCCTCAGGGTTCCGCCGAACATGGAGGGGAGGCATTGGAAGCGGTGTCTCAGCGCGTCCAGGGAGATCTGGAGCGATTTAAAGCACTCATCGAAAAGCGTTGGCGTCCGCCTGGTCGCGACACCATCTTCGATAATTTTCCCATGTAGGAGGTCTGGCCCCGCAGACTTGTCCTGAGAGGCCAGCCACCGATTTCGAGAGACCTCAGAAAAGGCGACCGGGTTCCGTCGGAATGGGTAGCCGACGGGCGTTGGAATCAGTGGCCGGCATAGATCGGAATACGCAGCCTCCGACCAAGATAGACCCCCAACTCAGCAGACGGAGCGGAACGCTCCATCGCCAGACAGCTCGTGTGAGAGGTTCCATGAGAAGCTTCTTTGGTGTTTCCGTGAGCATCATTCCCGTGGCATGGTGATGCGTCTCGCCCTGCTGATCGGAGGCGAAGCCATGATGTCTCTCGGTGGAAAAGCCGTTCGTCATACAGGCTGAATGCTATCAGCACTCAATTACGGGAACGTTAGGGATGTGTCACATTTGGGTAAAAACAGAGACAGGTTTCCGATTCAGAGTGATTCGGAAGCGAAGATGAGGGGGTAGTCTTCTATGCTCGCGCAACGCGCGCCCTGTGCTCTCAAGAAAGAACAAATCCCCCAGGCTTGAGTCATGTTAAGCCGTATCACGTTTGGCGAGGTCGGACAGAGTGGCCTTGCTCCCATCGTTCAGATTACCTCCGTAGCTTCAGTGACTTTCTTTTATAATCCGGCACTCCCTCCATCTTCTCCCAATCCCCTCTTGACAGCGCTTGTCACGATATGTAACATTTTGTGACATGACGGCTAAACAGTTCAGACAGGCGCGGGTTCGGTTGGGGTACACGCAGGCGAAGCTGGCGGAGGTGCTGCAACTGAGCCGGATGACGATCAGCCGTTATGAGGCCGGCACGTGGGAGATACCCTTGTCGGTCGAGATGGCATTAGATCAGCTGGGGTCAGCGCAGATTCCGATGTTGGGCATGGTGGCGGCCGGGGCGCCGATCGAGCCGATCTCGCAAGCTGAACTGGTCGCGGTGTTGCCTCCGTTGTTGCGCGGGGGAGAGACCTTCGCGCTACGAGTCAAGGGCGAGTCGATGAAGGACGACGGCATTCTTCCCGGAGATCTGGTGGTGGTGCGGAAGCAGGGGACTGCGAGGAACGGACAGACGGTGGTGGCGTTGGTCAACAACGAAGCGACGATCAAGAAGTACTATCGCAAGGATGGCCGGATCGAACTGCATCCGGCGAATGCGGCGATGAAGCCGATCCTCGTGTCGGCCCAGGATGAGTTTTCTATTCAAGGAATTGTCGCGGGCGTGATCCGCCACTTCAACGAATCGTGAGGTGTGCTATGGCTCAGGTGCAGCAGCAGGCGATGGAGCTCCCGTTGTATACCGACGATGGCAGTGCGGTCATTGAAGCGCCTCGCCATCTATTGGCGGCGTTGCGGCGAAGTGCGGTGTCGACCGATCAGCCGAAGGGGTTGGTGTTGCTGTCTGGACCGTCGTCGGTCTATCGACTGGGCCTCTGTGCCGCAGTTGACCGCGCGCTGGCCGGCGAACCGGTGTTGTATCTGGCCGGTGCCAATGTCTTCGATCCGTTCTTGGTGGGGCGGCTGGCTCGGGCCAGTCGAGTGGCGCCGGCTCACGTGCTGCAACAGATTCATGTCTCACGGGCCTTCACCTGTCATCAGATGGTCCGGTTGGTCACGGATTGTCTCCCGTCGGCCTTGCGCACCTACGATGCACGATTCGTCATTCTCGCTGGTCCCCTTGACACCTTGTACGACCAGTCGGTGCCGGAGCCGGAAGCGACGCGTCTCTTTCGTGCGATGACGGAGGCCTTACAGCACATGGCCGAGCAGGGCATCCAATTATTATGCGTGACACCGCTCGCGCCGTTAGAATCAGGTGGGCGCAGCCGATTTGTGGCGGCACTCCGCGCGCAGGCGCGACGGGCGATCGACCTGTGCGAGGCCGAGGATGGGCTGTGGCTCCAGGAAGAGGGAGGATCTGAGCCCAGGCGCTGGATGATTCCGCGTCCGCTCTGGAATCGGTTGTAGGTAATGGGACGCACGCTTGCCACCTTCACGCAATTGGTCCAGCAGGAAATCGACTCGTGGAGCCGCTACCGGCGTGCGTTGCGTCGTGAGGATCAGCAGGCGCTCGATGTGTTGTTCGCCGCAGCACGCCACCATGCGTCCGCCGGCGCCTATCTCGCGCGCGAGACACCGTTCGAGGTGATGCTGCTGTCCATGTTGATTGAACAACAGAAACACGTCGTCATGTTACAACAGAAAGTGATAATTCTTGAAACCCGCATGCTCCACGACTCGACTCAGGGGGTGGCTTCTTGATGTCTATCCGGCGCAAGAGGGTATGGTCGTCTGGCTCCTTTGCGAGGATGGTCGCCGCATCAGAGCCGTCGATCCCTATGTGCCGGCCTGCTATCTGGCTGCTCCGACGCCCATCCTCCATCATGCATCCCGGCTACTCCGCCGTGCCTCCTGTCGTATCGATACTAGCAGTCTGCTGAAAAACCCCTCGCAAAGTGGTGCAGAATATGATTCTCTGTTTTCAGGAAGAACGGAGGGTCAATCATGCGCGGAGCATTTGAAGCTCAGGGACGATTATTTTCGTATATTTCGCCGGAGCAACGGGTCGCGGCACGACATCCGCTCCGGACCATCCGCGAGCTGGTGCGGGAGGTGTTTCGCGATCTCGACCGCGATTTTCGCACACTGTATTCCGCGACCGGGCGGCCGTCGATTCCGCCGGAACAGTTGCTGAGCGCGCTACTGCTGCAAGTGTTTTATGGCGTACGGAGTGAACGACAACTGATGGAGCAGCTGGACTATAATCTTCTGTACCGCTGGTTCGTCGGGCTTTCGCCGGACGACGCGGTGTGGGACGCCACGACATTTACGAAGAATCGCGAGCGATTGCAGCACGGTGATGTGTTCAATCGCTTCATGGAGAGGCTGTTGCGTCACAAAGACGTCATTCCACTGTTATCGGACGAGCATTTCTCCGTCGACGGCACGCTGATTGAGGCGTGGGCCGGCCACAAAAGCTTCAAGCCGAAAGACGCGAAAACCGGCGACGGGGAGAACTTCCATGGCACGACGCGCAAGAACGACACGCATGAAAGCACGACTGATCCCGACAGCCGCCTCTATCGCAAGAGCGAGGGGAAGGAGAGCAAACTCTGCTATATGGGACACGCCACGATGGAAAACAGGAACGGCCTAGCCGTCGCAGGACTTGTGACGCAGGCCAACGGCACAGCGGAACGTGCGGCATCGGAGAAAATGCTGAGGGGAAAAGCCTCGCGACATACACGCATCACGGTTGGCGCGGACAAGGCCTATGATGTGGACGAACATGTTGAACGCCTGCGAGCGAAGAACATCACCCCGCACATCGCTGTCAACGACTATGTCACGAAGACCGGACGGGTGCGCAAGACATCCATCGACGGGCGAACCACCCGGCACAAGGGGTACACCCTCTCACAGGGCAAACGCAAAATGATCGAGTGTATGTTTGGATGGGGCAAGCAGCACGGCACCATGCGCAAGACGAAACACCGTGGGCTGGCCAGAGTCGCGGCCGACTTTCTGCTCAATCTGATCGGCTACAACCTCATCCGTATCCCGAAACTTCTCGCACAAGGGGGATAGTGGCGGCCGACAACACAAAACCACCCCGATCCGGCACAGCGAATTCACTCACCCTCGAAAAATAACGCCTAGCGATTTCAGGAAACGGAAGCATCCGCCAGAAAAGAGGGTTTTTCAGCAGACTGCTAGAGAAGTCGAACGATACGAACTCGGCGGGCTTCGTCCAATCCCCGTGTTGGAAGTCTTGGTTTACGCCCCTTCACAGTTCTCATCCCTGACGCAACTGCTGATCCGTTCCTGCCCAGACGCGCAGTTCTTTCATGTCGATGTGTCGCTGCCGCAGCGTTACTTTTACGATCGGCAGCTCTTTCCTCTCGTCCATTGCGAAGCTGATCTCACAGCCGAAGGCCAGATTCAGTCGATTCAGGGGTTGGAGTCGCCCTGGGACACGGACTATGGCCTCCCACCGCTCACGATCATGGAGCTATCGCCGGACAGTCCGTCGCCTAACCCGAATCATGGCGGGCGCGGCTCGCTCATCATGCGGATAAACGGGGACGAGCGTCTGTTGGAAGGCGACGATGCCGATGTGATTCAGCGCCTCAACCAGCTACTTGTGCGGGAGGACCCCGACATTCTCTTGACGGACTGGGGCGACTCCTATCTTCTGCCGCGTCTTATGGCCACGGCGGATCGGCTGCGCCTGCCGCTCGCGCTCAATCGCGATCCCCATCGACCCATCGGCGCCAGGAAACCCCATTCGTACTTTTCGTATGGCCGTATCCTGTCCCATGCCGGCGCCCGTACCCTGTCGGGGCGGTTGCATCTCGATCGGCACAATTCCTTTGCGCTGGCGGAAACGGGCCTAGCCGGTCTCATCGAGCAGGCCCGTGTCACGAAGGTCGATCTGCAGCAGATGGCCCGGACGACGACAGGGACGGGGATCACCTCGATGCAGCTCGAAACGGCGTGCCGCGACGGCCTGCTGATTCCCTATCGGAAGCAGGAGCCGGAATCCTTCAAATCCGCGCTCGAATTATTGCAGACCGATCAGGGCGGATTGGTGTTCGCGCCGATCGCCGGCTATCACGAACAGGTTGGTGAGCTGGATTTCTCCTCGATGTATCCCTCCATCATGGTGCGCTTCAACATTTCGCCCGAGACGGTCAATTGCCGGTGCTGTCGAGATGAGCCGACCGCGCGGGTGCCGGAAATCGGCCATCACACCTGCCGCCGATGCCAGGGATTGGTGCCTCGGACGCTGGCCCCGTTGCTCGACAAGCGCGCGCGGTATAAGAAGCTCATGGCCGCGGCGGCACAGACGGCGGCGAGAGCCGTACTCGATCAACGACAAACGGCGCTCAAGTGGCTGCTCGTCGTCTCATTCGGGTATTTGGGATACAAGAATGCCCGGTTCGGCCGGATCGAAGCGCATGAAGCGGTCACCGCCTACAGTCGCGATATTTTGTTGCAGGCGAAGGAGATTGCCGAGCGGCAGGGCTATCGCATGTTGCATGCGATTGTGGATTCGCTCTGGCTCGTCAAGTCCGGCGCGGTCAGGGCAGACTATGACAGACTTGCGCAGACGATTACCGAGCAGACGGGACTTTCGATCGGGGTGGAGGGGCTCTATCGCTGGATTGGGTTTTTCCCGTCACGGCTCAATCCGCTCATGCCGGTGCCGAATCAGTTCGTGGGGCTGTTCGACCATGGCGGGATGAAAATCCGCGGTATCGAAATCCGTCGTTGCGATGCCCCGTTTCTCGTCAAGCGGGCACAAGCGGAGGTGCTGCGCTGTCTGAGTGAGGCAGGGACGCTAGCCGAGTTGCGCACACAGATTCCACAGGCCTTGGAGATCGTCCGTACCTATCGGCACTATCTTCAAGATGGTCATGCCACCATTGAGGAGCTGGCCATCGCGAAATCGCTCACGAAAGAGCCGCAGGCGTACCGCCATCAGACCCTATCGATGATTGCCGCGCAGGAATTGCTGGCTCGGGGCGTGCCTCTGCAAGCAGGCGACACGATTCACTACATCATGACGGATGCCGATGCGGCCTGTCCTTCAGACCGTGTGCGGGCAGTGGCAGGGATCGATGGAGCCTGGAGCTACGATGTCTCGGCCTATGACAACCTGCTTTTGAAGGCGGCTCTTGTGCTGTTGATGCCCTTGGGCGTGACGCCAGCCTTGTTGAATGCATCTACCGACCCTGTCAGGCGTACAGCTCATGGTTCGATCAATGAGGGATCCGCGAGTCTGTGATGAGAAGCCGAATGCCATTGCAATGCGGCAGGTCTTTTCCATTCCGCCCCCTGATATTGACTCATTTGGCGAAACCCGCTAGCCTCCCGTCGCTTGAAGAGTTAGGACGTTTCTAACGGAGGGTAGACCCATGAAACTGTGGCGATATGTCGGTGTGGTGGTGTCGATGGTACTGATGCCTTTCGCGGTCAATGCCGCCTCTCTGCCGGAACCAAAAGTAGACTATTCGGCCGATAGCACGATGGAGACAGAAGGGGGCATGACGATGAAATCCCGCGTCTACCATTCGCCTGGCAAGCAGCGCATGGAGATGGGTGGGGCGGACGGCAACGTCACCATCATCCGGAGAGACAAGAAGGTGACGTGGCAATTGATAGGGAATATGTATATGGAGATGTCGATGGACCAGATGGAATCGCCCGATCTCAGCTCCATGGATGTGGAGCAGAGCGTCGTCGGTGAGGAAACAGTCAACGGGGTTCAGACTACCAAGTATAAAATGATTGCGACCAAGAAGGACGGGTCGAAGTTCGGTGGATTCTTCTGGGCGACTAAAGACGGCATCTCGATGAAAATGGATCTCCTGTCCAAAGAGGGCGACAAGAAAATGCGCATGGCGAGCGAGTTGACCAATCTGAAAGTCGAAAAACAGAATCCGGCGCTGTTCGAAATTCCCGCCGGCTATACGAAGAACGACATGGGAGCCATGATGGGGCAAGGCGGGGCTCCGAACATTCAAGAGATGATGAAGAACGCAGGGCGTGAGAAAGACAAAAGACGAAGTAGAGACAAGGTGCCGAGCAAGGGCGATGACGGCGATGAGGCTATTGATGCGGGCAAGATGCTGAAAGGCCTGCTGGGACAATAACGGAGGATTGCGCTCATGGTCCTGTTTAGAATGACCTGCTGTGCGCTGGCGATTTTCGCTGTGACGGCTTCCTCAGTTCGCGCAGATGATCCCTGTTTGGGCGATGAGGAAGAGAAGGCGGCCAAGGCGGCGATTTCCGCTATGAGCAAAGCGGAGAAGTCCGGTCAGCCGGCGGAACTGTTTGTGGCCTCTCGATTCCTTGCGGAGAAGGACTGTATCGATCGATTCGACAAGAATGCCCAGGCTAGAGCCAAGGCGAATGTGCCGAAGCTTGGCCGGGATTTGGCCAAGGCGGCTGAAGCGAAGGGCTTCTTGTATTCACATGAGCCGGTACGGGCCGATGGGCGGACGTCGGCATTCCGATATTTTGAAGCCATCGGTGACTTCAACGAGGCCAACCGGGTGATGCTGAAAGCGGTGCATGCGAAACCTGATGATCTGACGCTCTTCGAAACGGCCTGGGGTGTCGACCGAGGCCGCCATGGGCCCCGCGATCCCAAGACGGGCGAGATCCAGCCCCACGCCTCGCCCCCAGCCTATCATGAAGCACTGCGCCAGATCGCGTCTACCAACGCTGACCAATTGATGAAGGCCGAGGAGAGGGATGCCAAAGGTCTGTCCGGCAGTGCGCAGGAAGCGATGAAGGCGAGCATGGGCTCGCTTGAGAAGCTGGTGAAGGCCTCGGTCTGGATGAAGTTTCTGCCGAACGGCGACAAGTTGGCCAAAGCGAGGGCCGAGCAGCGGGGCGATACGATTATGAAGCGCGGCGATCCGATGTTCACGCAAGGTATTGCAGGAAGATATTACGAGTTTGCCGGGTCCTCCAAGGCCAAAGAGGTACAGGCCAAGCAAGAAGAGATGGGCCGTGCCATGGGGAAAACAGGTGAGAACGTGAAAGGCGCGATCACGCAGAAAAGCGAGGCGGAGCAGAAAAAATTCAATGATAAAAAAGCCGACCTCGAAAAAGAGCTTGGTTTTTAGCGCCACACGCTTTCTCCGGTTATATTGGTTCACCATAACTGGCCAGGCAACAGTGACATGCCCATTGCCGACACCTCTCGAATTGTAGCTCCCTTGTAAGCCGACCCTACCAAGAATTCTTTCGCTGAACATTTCCCACTTGACTTAGTTCTAACTAGAACTATTATACTGTATTGAAACCATGACGAGCAGTCGAGTTTCATCGTGGTCATGTGTGGCGCCATCGCGGGTGGCATCTCCCGCACGGACTGTTCATGAACTGGTTCGGGAAGCATCGGGTGAAGAAGAGAAGTCGCGTCGGTGTGTATTTAGAATTGATTTCGACACGTGTGATCACTGGCGCAGGTATGTGGCCGGTTGGTAAGGTGGTCGCTGAGAAGATGGTGTGATTTTTAAGAGAAGGAGGCGTGATCATGTTTGTTGTCTTGGGTGCAACAGGGAATACAGGATCGGTGGTGGCCGACACATTACTGAATCGGAAGCAGCCGGTGCGGATCGTCGTGCGCTCGGTGGATAAAGGTGCGGCATGGAAGGCGAAAGGTGCTGAGATTGCCGTCGCCTCGCTCGACGATGTATCCTCGTTGACCAACGCGTTTGAAGGAGCCAAGGGCGTTTATCTCTTGGTCCCGCCGAACTATGGGGCAACAGCGTGGCTGGCCGACCAACGATCACGGATGGATCGCGCAGCAGAAGCTGTTAAGAGCAGCGGCATCGACCACGTCGTATTTCTGTCCTCAGTCGGTGGGCACATACCAGAAGGGACGGGGCCCATCCGAGCCGCTCGCTATGGTGAACAGGCGCTTGGAGCAGGGGCGAAGAACCTGACGGTCCTCCGCCCCTGCTACTTCATGGACAACTGGGCTCCGGTTCTCGGCGCAGCCAAGGTCCAGGGTGTCTTGCCGACGTTCATTGCGCCTCAGGCCATGGTTCCAATGATTTCGACCAGAGATATCGGCCGCGTGGGAGCGGAGCAATTGGTGGCTGGTGGAAAGGGCAAACAGATCGTGGAACTCGCCGGACCGGAAGAATATAGTCCGGATCAGGTTGCGGCTGCGCTCGGTCAGATTCTGGGAAAGCCCGTCACGGTTCAGCATGCGCCGTTGAGTGCAGTGGTGCCCACATTCAAGTCCTTTGGGTTCTCCGATGAAGCGGCGAAATTGTTTGAGGAAATGTACAGATCATTTTCCACAGGGGCGATTGGGTACGAGCATCCCGTATCCCTTGTGCGCGGCACAGTCACATTGGTAGAAGCGTTACGAGGGATGCTGTAAGAAAGGAGACTCGTCATGGCCACAGAAACGACAACGATGAAGGAACTGATCGGCATTTACCAGCCAGGTTCGCGGCATATGGTCGGCGACGGGTTTCCCGTGCGGAATCTCTTTCCCAGTAATGACCTCGATCGCGAGGTCAGTCCCTTCCTCATGTTGGACTATGCGGGGCCGCAATACTTCGAGCCGACGGATCATCCCCGTGGCGTGGGGGAACACCCGCATCGCGGCTTTGAAACGGTCACCATTGTCTATGAAGGGGTCGTGGCCCATCGTGATTCGGCTGGGAATGCCGGGGTGATCGGCCCAGGCGATGTCCAATGGATGACGGCGGCGTCCGGTATCGTCCATGAAGAACTGCACGAAAAGGAATGGGCCAAGAACGGCGGGACGCTTCACGCAATTCAGTTGTGGGTCAATCTCCCGAAGGCATCGAAAATGTCGGCGCCTGGCTATCAAACGATCCTCAACGACGATATTCCCGTCGTCGAGCTCGATGGTGGAGCCGGTCGATTGCGCGTGATTGCCGGATCGTTTCTCGGACATAAAGGCCCGGCACGGACCTTCACACCGGTTGAGTTGTACGATCTGCAGCTCAAGGCCGGGAAGCGCGTGTCTCTCTCGTTGCGCGAAGGGCACAACACCTCGATCTTCGTGCTGGACGGCCTCGCGTCAGTGAATGGGTCGCAAGTAGCCAGAGATGCAGAACTGATTGTGTGCACACGCGAAGGCTCGCATGTCACGGTGGAGGCTCAGAAAGACAGCCGCCTCTTGGTCATGGCCGGGGAGCCGATCGAAGAACCGATCGCCCGGTATGGTCCGTTCGTCATGAATACCCGTGGAGAGTTGATGCAAGCGGCTCAGGACTATCAAGCAGGAAAGATGGGACATTTGGCAGGACGCTGAAAAATCCCGCCAGCAGAGGGGGGAGTGGCCAGGTGCCCTTCTTGCTCGCAGAACGCGCACGATAAGAATGTGCTCGTTCGATGCGCGCAGTAAAGGGCAGCCTCGGCCACTCCCCTAGAGAGAGGTAGAGAAAATCCTGAGGGATAGAGTAGCAAGGGAATCCATCATGCAGATTGAGATCTACTCCGACATCGTCTGCCCTTGGTGTTATGTCGGGAAGCGACGACTTGAACGGGCGTTGACCTCGGTCGGCTGCGACGTGCAAGTGACGTGGCGTCCGTTCCAATTGAATCCGACAATGCCGCTTGATGGAATGGATCGGTCTACCTATCTGAAGGCCAAGTTTGGGAGCTTGGAGGCTTTTGGCCGGATGGAAGAACAGCTCCTCGCTGCCGGCGCAGATGAACGGATTCCCTTTGTCTTCGAGAAGATTGAGCGGACGCCAAATACCTTTGCGGCCCATCGGCTGGTCTGGTATGCAGCACAGCAGGGGAAACAGGACGACATAGTAGAGGCGCTCTTTCGTGCGTACTTTCTTGAAGGCAAGAACATCGGTGATGTGAAGACTCTTACGCATGTGGCCGCAGAAGCCGGACTGGATCGGACAGAGACAGAAGAGTTTCTTGAGAGCGAGAAAGGCGTTGTCGAGGTCAAGGCCGAAGAAGCGGTCGGCCGGCGACTGGGTATTCGCGGAGTACCCTATTTTGTTTTCAACGGCACTGTATCCATCTCTGGCGCACAGCCTCCCGATATTTTTGTGTCGGCGATTCAGCAGACGGAGACAAAAATCTAGTAGGCCATGGAAGAACACAGCTTTAGACACGGAGTATTTTCTATTGGTGCCGATCTCTACAGAGCCGCAGGCTGTTCAAAAAGACCGTCCAGCAAGGCCGCAAGCGGAGCAAGAACCGGAGGCGTACCCTCAGGGGTACGTTGAGGATTCGTGCGAGCTGAGAACGATGCTGGCGGGCTTTTTCAACAGCCTGTTAGAAAAGGAGGAGCATGATGGGAGTCCAAGTCTACGGCTGTAACCACATCGTCATTGAGGTGACAGACGCCAAGAAAGCGGTGAAGTTCTACTCGGACGTGTTCGGCTTGAAGATGTTGCGCGGTGGTGAAGGTGCGGCTTGGTGCAAACTAGGCGAGCATCAGTTCATGGCGATTTTTGAAGTCGACAAGCTGCAGCCGGATCGCGTGAAACATTTCGGCTTGATGGTCCGAGACGCGCAACAGATCAAGGAAGTGCGAAAGAAACTCACCAAGAAGTACAAGTTACAACTGCAGCCGAACTTCCGGTGCGACTTCCGCGACCCCTGGGGTAATCGCATTCAGGTCGGCGATCTCAGCGATGAATCGCTGGTCTGGCTCCTCCCTTATCAAGAAGTTCAGGAAGCCGGGATTTCATTCACCAACACACCTCGAAAGGAGAGGCGGTCATGAGCACAACTAATCTACAGCAGCGACTGAACGATCTATTAGGCTACATCCGTCAAGGCAAGATCGTTGAGGCCATGAATGAGTTCTACGACAAGGATGTGAAGATGCAGGACAATGCTAACCCGCCGACCATAGGCCAGGCGGCAAATATTGAGCGGGAAAAGCAGTTCTTGAGCGGCGTCAAGGAGTGGAAAGGGTTCAACGTGACGGCTTCGGCTGTGGGCGACAATGTCACGTTCTACGAATGCAGTCTGGACTTTATTGCCACCAGCGGTCAGCCAGTGCATATGGAGCAGGTCGTCGTGGCCAAGTGGAACAACGGCAAGATCGTGCACGAGAGGTTTTATTATGACACCGGTGTGAGTAAGTAAGGTGTGGCGAGTGCTGGCGAACAGTTTTTTCATGCAGAAATTTCAATGGTCCTCACGTGGGGCACAAAAGAACAACGCTCTCGCAGAATGCTCAAAAAATCTGTCCAGCCAGGTTGCAGCGAGTGAAGGGCCGAGGAGGTACCGATCTCACTTCGTGGAGCCGTTCGTCCATGCAATGGATCTTGGCGAACGGGAAAACCCCTCCAGTGATTCCGGTGTCCGAGAGGCTCTATTCGGTACGTTGAGGGTCTGAACGATGCGAGAACGACACATGGGAAAAGGCGCGTCTCGGCGCACCCGGGTTGGGTGGGTGAGAAGAGCGGCTTTTTCAGCATTCTGCTAATCGTCGAGGGAGCCTCTCATGCCAGACACACAATGGACGGACGTTGGAAGCGTCGATGAGCTGAAGAAAAAGCCTTTGCAAGAAGTTTCCTTCGGGAAAACGACTATCGCGTTGACGTATAAAGACGGCTCGTTTGCTGCGATCTCAGGGGTCTGCAATCATGCCGGTGGTCCGTTAAGCGAAGGTACCCTTGACGGCGACTATATTGTCTGTCCCTGGCACTACTGGAAGTTTCATCACAGAACCGGTCAAGGAGAGCCAGGGTACGAGCAGGATCAGGTTCCGAGCTATGCGACCAAAGTCGAGAACGGCAGGCTCTACATCGACGTGTCGTCCGCCACGAAACGGAAGAAACAGTCGCATCCACCGCATCCACTCGCACGGCCGGTGTTGCGCCAGGCTGGGCCGATTCGTGTCGTAGGCATCTCGACGACAGCGATGACCACGGACCATCCACGGTACAGCACCTCTGATGCGATGCTGGAGGTCGCCTTGGAGCATGCCAGAAGCACGCTCCAACTAGAGACGCAGTGCATCAAGCTCCGCGAACTGACCTTTCGCTCCTGTGAAGGTTTTTATTCCAAATCGGCGCAAGCCTGCACCTGGCCTTGCTCGATTACGCAAATGGACCCGACAGACCAGCTCGATCGCGTGTACGAAGCGATCGTGCATTGGGCCGATGTCATCCTGATTTCAACCCCGATCCGCTGGGGCAATGCCAGCAGCTTGTACTACAAGATGGTCGAGCGGCTGAACTGTATCCAAAATCAAGAGACCATCGCGAACAAACATTTGCTCAAGAACAAAGTGGCGGCGTTTATCATTATGGGCGGGCAAGACAACGTCCAAGGTGTGGCTGGGCAGCTCATGACCTTTTTCGCCGAGGTCGGTTGCCAGTTCCCTCAATTCCCGTTCATCGCCCATTCGAGGGGCTGGAGCGCGGAGGACATGGAACGGAATGTCAGCGAGGTACAGAATAGCCGGGCACTGCGTGAAGGAGCACAACAGCTTGTGACACGTGCTGCAGATATGGCAAATCTCATGGTCGGCGGTCAGGTTCCAGAACATGTGCTCGCTCGTGGCGGACGCAAGGCGCATCAGCTCGATAGTGAGCCGACGGGGTAACGGGCGCGTGAGCCTTGGGGAGATCGGATCATGCCGGAGCCAGGTCACAAAGACGCGCACCTCGACCATCTTTTTCGGGCGCTGCTTCGTCTGCACAAAGCCTTGCTGGACGACGAACGGGTGTCCTATGAGCGTGTGCATGGGCGTATCCCATCCAATGGAGCGTTTTTGCAGCTGGTGCTGGGGGATGCGTGGTTTGCCTGGCTGCGTCCGCTGTCTCAATTGATGGCCAAGCTCGATGAACTCGGTGAAGAAGGCGAATCGCCAGACGGTCCGGATATCAGCCACCCGTATCGCGTCGATCCGGACACTTCTGACTCCGTCGGAAGAGGGAGAGGGATTCGGCAGACAATATCACGACGCGCTGCAACGAGAGCCCGATGTGGTGTTGGCGCACGCGGCGGTCAGAGCGTTGCTCAGTGTGACAGCCAAGATCGTCTCAGACGGAAGGAGTGATTCAGATGAAAGCCCATTACCTCGGACATGTGGTGTTCTATGTGAAGGACCTGGAACAGTCGCTGGCTTTTTATCGCGACCTGCTGGGATTTCAGGAAGTCGGACGGATTTTCAATGGGGCGGCTGCCGCGCTGACATCCGGTCGCACCCATCACGAGTTGTTGCTGATCCAGGTCGGTGACGCGCCGGGGCCACCCAGGGAGGCGTCGAGGGCTCTATCATATCGGGATCAAGGTGGGAGACAGTCTCGACGAACTGCGTTCGGCCAAGAAAGAGTTGGAGCAGGCTGGGGTTCAGATCGACGGCATGAGCGATCACACCGTCAGTCAAAGCCTCTATCTGCGCGATCCTGACGGCAACGAAGTGGAACTCTATGTCGATGCAGACGAGTCGGTGTGGAAAAATAATCCGGCGGCCGTCGTGTCGCCGATCAAGCCGTTACATTTGTAACCTAACAAGGAGGACTGTTCATGGAGAAACCACGCATTGCAGCCAAAGAGCCCGAAGTGCTGACGTTGGAAGCGGGAACGTACTATTGGTGTCAATGTGGACGCTCGAGGGACCAACCGTTCTGTGACGGAGCCCACCAAGGAACTGGGATCGAGCCGGTCGAGTTTACAGTAGATGAAACGAAAGAAATGGCCTTGTGCATGTGCAAGCAGACGAAGACCCCGCCGTTTTGCGACGGCACGCACCAGACGCTCTAAACAGGATGCTGAAAAAGTCCGCCAGCTTTGTTCTCGCATCGCTTAGATCCTCAACGTACCCCTGAGGGTACGCCTCCGGTCTTCGCTCGCTGCGGCGGCGCTGGACGGCCATTTTGAGCATCCTGCGTGAGTGTTCTGCTCTTTTCCTAAAGGGGCTGAGATTTCACGCCCCTTGCCGAGCAGTTAGGCTTCTACGATATCTTTTTTCAAAGATTGCACGAAAGCGACGACCTCGCCACGCTCGGTGGAGGGAACTTTAAATGCATCTAGGGTCGCATTGGCGTGGCCCAAAAATGCCGTCCAATCGGCTTCACTGATCTTCATCCCCTTATGAGACACCTTCATGTCTCGTCCGGTGTAGTACATGGGGCCGCCCGAATTCGCACAGAGAAAATCGATCAGCAGTTGCTTTTCGCGCGCGATGCCATCCGCTCCACGATGTTCCCAGAAGCGTTTCAGCCGCGAATCCGACATCAAGCGTGGTAGCAGATCCCCTGAGACGGCAACAATTGCGTCATAGCCACCAAGACGTTCATAGAGTGATTTCGTACTCATCGCAAGCCCTCCCTCCTGTTAAAAATAGGGAATAACCAGAGCTGACCAGGCACTGCCAGTCGCCAGCCCGTCGCCGCCAAATTTACTGAAAATGCCAACCAATGTCTACTGGTTCGCACGTACACTCGGCCCACGCGACTGCGTAACCGCATTGCCTTGGTATGGCGGCACATCCTCACGGATCTCTGTTGTCTCACGGACTAGGTTTGAGGGGTCGCATCTGAAGCGATCGACAATCGTGGAGTGAGGCTAGCGTGGCACAGTCAGATTCCCATCGCATTGACCATCCTGATTCGTTCCGCTGGAATGCTCAATCGAGCCACTAAAAACTCTTTAAACGATGCTTCATAGGGCTGAGCTGCAATGGCATGTTGCATACAGAGCATCCATGCGTCTCGCTCGTCCGTCCCGATTGGGAATTGCCTGTGAAAATCAGGAAGGTTGATTCCACCGTAATGCTCGATAAACAGTCTGGGGCCGCTGAGCACTCCGCACAGGAAGTACGTGAGTTTTTTCCGCGACTCGGTTAAATCATCGGGATGCATGTCCCGAATCACACGGGCTTCAGGAAAGGTATCCATGTTTGCGTAGAACGCATCGACGAGACTCGTGATCCCTGCAAGTTCTCCCGCTGCACGATAGGGGTTCATGTCGTTGCCGTATTCGTTCATGTGCCTATGAATCCTGTGCGAGCCTGGTAAAAAAATCTCACTATATAGAGACTGATCCGCGTAAGATGCGGAGGTCAGGCTTTCTGTCCGTATAACACACCTGGGATGCCTTGAACAGAATGGGGGCATTCTCAATTGTTGGTAGCAGTCGGGCGATTCACGCGTCAAGCCAACCAGAATGCCCCCCTCAAGGTTTCACACATCGAGGAGCACACCGATGACCACCATGCCGAATACTCAGACGCGAGAGATCAAGGCAGCAGTCGTCCGCAATAAAGGCGGACCGTTTCAGGTCGAGACCCTCACCGTGGACGAGCCTCGTCCCGACGAGGTGCTGATCCGGATCGTCGCGACCGGCATGTGCCACACCGACATGGTGGCACGCGACCAATTGTATACCGTGCCCCTGCCCGTCGTGCTCGGCCACGAAGGAGCCGGTGTTGTGGAGCAGGTCGGCAGCAACGTCAAAAAAATCGCAGCGGGTGACCACGTCGTGCTGACCTACATGTGGTGCGGCCACTGCACACCCTGCTTGCGCAACGACCTGACCTATTGCGCGAATTTCTACGCCCTGAATTTCGGCGGCGCCCGTGAAGATGGGAGTACTGCCACGCAGGACAAGCAAGGATCGGTTCACGACCACTTCTTCGGACAGTCGTCGTTCGGCACCTTCACTCTCGCCCATGAACGTAATGTGATCAAAGTTCCGAACAATGCCCCGCTGGAACTGCTTGGCCCCCTCGGCTGTGGTATTCAAACCGGCGCGGGGGCCGTGATGAATGCGCTGAACGTGAGACCCGGCGCCAGCTTCGCCGCGTTCGGGGGAGGAGCGGTCGGCTTGAGCGCCGTGATGGCCGCACGTGTGGCCGGTGCGACAACCATTATCGCAGTGGACGTGGTGCCGTCACGGCTTGCGCTGGCCAAGGAACTCGGGGCGACTCATACGGTGAATAGCCGCGAAACCGATCCCGTCGAGGCTGTGCGCAAGATCACCGGCGGCGGCGTTGACTTCACGCTCGAATCGAGCGGCCGGCCCGCCGTGCTGCGCCAGGCCATCGACGCGCTGGCAATTCGCGGAACCTGCGGCATCGTAGGAGCGCCGGCGTTGGGTACGGAGGCGAGCTTTGATGTGAACGGGGTTATGACGACCGGCAAGCGGATTATCGGCATCATCGAAGGCGACAGCGTTCCGGATCTCTTCATCCCGAGTCTCGTCGAACTCTACACACAGGGACGCTTTCCGTTCGACAAGCTGGTGAAGTTCTACCACCTCGATCAGATCAACCAAGCGGCGGAAGACAGCGAGAAAGGCATCACGATTAAGCCGATCATCCGCCTACAGTCATGAGCGGAGCCGTCAACATACTGTTTCACGCATGCCTCCCTCCCTCACGGCTCCACGCGTCCGTCTCGCTTGGCATCTCAGCGGTTTCGTCACGAACCTTCGTGAATAATGCGGGTTCAAGCATTTGACCCGCGACCTGATACTCCAACGCCAGGGCGCTGTAAGCTCTGCTAAAGCCCTTTCGCGCACGAGCCTTAGCAAGGAACGCCTTTTGATTGTGGGGGGACAGGCGTGTATTTCAATTCAGCCATGTTGCAGTTCCTTGAGGCGCTTGCGCGCCAGCCTCAGTTCTCGATCCGGCGTGTGTTGAGTTTTCTTAATGAATGCGTGCAGCACGGTGATTCGTTTGCCCACCATGAAGCAGTAGAACGCGCGGCCTATGCCAGTGCGACTTCGAGGCTGTACTCGGGGCGATGGTTAGACGGCGATTGGAGTCAAAGAGAATACGCGACCGTACCGCGCCGCCGTCGTCGTATCTCCCTTTTTCAACGCATCGCGCACATCATCGAGCTTATATGCGTCTTGAACCGACAGGTAGGGAGACCACTCGTCGTCGGTCACCAGAAGCTCGATATCGACTTCGGCAAGATATCGCCCTTCGTGAACCAGCTTCGTCCGCCGTTGCTTCTTCATCCACGCTTCCTCATGAATCCATCCTGCCACTGCTCAGGGTCTGGCCGATAGGCAGTCACAACTACCGCTGGTTCCGAATGCCCTTTGGGAATGCCCCACACGACGATATTTGTATCTCTTGGATTAACACCATAATCCGGATAATCTTCGACCACCCTTCCGTTGCCAATATCTGTAACAATATCATGGGAAAAGATATCGTCCGCCATAAGCTCGTCGTACCCGTGCTCGGAGATCCGAACAGATCCCGTCGTCACGAGGTGAGTCACGCGTTCGAACGTATCGCTCATGGTAACGTACTGATGCTCACGATGAAAGGCTACCTCCATTGCTTCTTGCCGTCCAACTATAAATAGTTAGACGGAGCCGCATCAGATGCGAAGCTCTAGTTTTTTGTCCATATAACATACCGCGGGATGTCTAGGAAAAGAAACGAGGCATTCTGAATGGCTACCGGCAGCGGTTTGGCGCGGTTTTTTGCGGCAGTCCGGTTGAACGTCGGGTTATGCCTTGATGAAAATTACACCGGCGTATGGACAGCCTGCGCAACCAAGCGCACCCCCAAGGCCGCGCAGACACGGCGGATGGTATCGAAACGCGGCTGAGCATCGGGGCGCAGCGCTTTATACAATGCCTCACGGGTGAGGCCAGAGGCCTTGGCAATCTCGCTCATGCCGCGAGCGCGGGCAATGTCGCCCAGCGCGGAAGCCAACAAAGCTGGATCGTTCGCCTCAAGAATGTCGGTCAGATAAGCCGCAATAGCCGCTTCGCTACCAAGATAAGGCGCGGTATCAAACTCAGGCAGGTCGGCCACCTTGATACGTTTCATAGTCATCTCCTCAAATTAATCGAGCCGCGAAGCCAAGGCTTTGGCTCTCTTGATGTCGGCTTTCTGGGTGCGTTTGGAGCCGCCGGCCAGTAACACGATCACCTCTTTTCCTCGTCGCACAAAGTGCACGCGCCAGCCCGCGCCTAAGTGAATGCGCAGTTCCGACACACCGTTTCCAACAGGCTCTACGTCGCCCATCAAACCCAGAGCCAGACGTTTAATGCGTGCGACAATAACCCCGCGCACAGCTTCATCGGTCAGGTCATCAAGCCACGCAGTGAATTCGGGAAGCGGTTTGATCAGGCACACAACTAAATTGTAATCGAACGATTACAGGCAGTCAAGGCGTTTGACAACTAGTGTGAGCGATTCTTGAGGAGTAGAAATAGGGACATTCTGAATTGTCGCGGGTGGCTGCTCGAATCGTGTGTCAAGAATCCGGAATGTCCGCGTATGTCTTCCGCACGCACGGTTACAAACAAAGATTCCCGATCCCTTTGTTTCCCTACAGGGGCACAAAGTCTGCTCAGCTGTTCCAAGCGGTCAAACAACCACCTGTGAGGCTGAGTTCTGCTGGAAAAATTGGGGCGATTCACTCCTTCAGCGGATCACCGCACAGATTTCCCGAACGTGGCCGCGCAACCAGCGATGCGCTTGATCGGCATCCAGCCGCGGGTGCCAGAGCAATGAAACCGTGAACTCCGGCATGGAGACCGGAAGGGGGAAGCTATGCATTCCGGCGCGCAGGTTTCCGGTGTGGCGTTCGGGCACACTGGCGATCAGGTCGGAGGCCCGAGCCAGGCCCAGCGCGGTGGAAAAGCCACCGACGATTGTAACGATTTCCCGCTCCAGCCCTAACGTCTTCAAGGCTTCATCAATCGGTCCCCTGTCGAGACCCTCCCGCGAGACGAAGATGTGTCTGCCGGCCGCATAACGGGAGGGCGTGATCTTTCCCTTGCTCAGCGGGTGCCCCTTTCGTACGACGCCAATGTAACGGTCTCGGAACAATGCCTGTACACGCAGCTCCGGAGCCGTCGTCTTCTCCACAACACCTGTTTCCAGATCGACGGTCCCGTCGCGAAGCGGCGCGCTGTCTTTGTTTGGCTTCTGCACGAAGCGCAGCCGCACGCCGGGAGCCTCCTCACCGACGCGAGCAATGAGGTCCGGTCCGAAGTTCTCCACAAAGCCTTCGCTCGTCCGCAACGTGAATGGTCGGACTATCTGCTTGAGGTTGAGCTTCTCGGCAGGTCGTAGAACCGCTTCTCCTTCCTGCACGAGCTGACTGACTCGCTTGCGGAGTTCGAGCGCTCGGGGTGTGGGAACGAGACCCCGTCCGGCCCTGACCAGCAGCGGATCGCCCGTCGTCTCACGCAATCGCGCCAGCGCCCGGCTCATCGCCGACGGGCTAAGCCGCAACCGTTGGGCAGCATGCGTAACGTTGCCTTCCGCGAGCAGCACATCAAGGGTGACAAGCAAATTGAAGTCGGGTCGCGACATGCATCGATTGTGTCGAGATATGGCGTAAAACGCAATGATAATGTGCAATCTGTGCGTCTTCCGCCATGTGTATAAGTTACTTATACTTCGGACTATAGATTGAACCAGGTCCATCCACGCCGAACTGAAAGGGAAAACATGGCTAAGAATTCGCTGGAAAAGTTTATTGAGGGGGTTAGGCAGATTTGGGGACCTCTTACCTCCGAAGTGGTCGCAGGTTGTCGCCAGCATTTGGAGGAACTCGTCAAAGCGCCATCCATGGAGGAATGGTTGGCGGCACTGCACCGGGAAGCTCCTGCCTACAACGAACTGTACCGGGATCCGACTCAAGGGTTCGTGCTGTTGGCCCACACGGAACATGCGGGGCTCTACAGGCCACCCCATGATCACGGCAGAGGGTGGGTCATCTATGCGATCCAGCAAGGCGAAATCGAGATGGGAACCTATGCTCGGATCGAGGACCCGGACGGTAGCGTGAAACTCGTGAAAAGGGATTCCACGCTGGTACGCCCCGGACAGGTCCAGGTGTATCTACCCGGAGATATTCACGACACACGGTGCATTTCTGGACCCGCACTGTTATTCCGCTTTACAGAGCGAGATTTGAAGAAGGAGGACAACGAAGAACACAGAGTGACGAGGTATGCTGAGCGGGACGGCGTCTGGACCCTAGGGGCGCCGTGACCATGCCCTTTACCCAAGCCATAGGACGCCGTTTGGCGCCGATATTCATCGCTTTCAATGTGCCTTCCTCCATGACCCACGGATCGACATCGCCCGCGCGAGACGATGACCGCAAGGAAATGCGATCCACGGGGCATACCTATGATGCAATGTCGGGGCTGGGCGAGCCAAGGCGCACGGTCGCGATCGCCTCCGTGCTGGCTGCCATGGTGCTCGTGGTGCTGGACGCGGCCATTGCAAACGTGGCTCTGCCGACGATTGCGCGATCGCTGCAAGTGACGCCAGCCGTGTCGGTCTGGGTCATCACCGCCTACCAGACCGCCCTATTGATGGCCCTGCTGCCCTGCGCCGCGCTCGGGGAAAGCCTGGGCTATCGCCGGGTCTTCACGGTGGGTGTTGCGCTGTTCACGGGAGCGTCCGTGTTGTGCGCGTTGTCGCCGTCCCTGTCTTGGCTCGTCGCGGCCCGCTTCCTCCAGGGGCTCGGGGGCGCCGCCGTCATGGCGCTCGGCGTCGCGCTGCTGCGCGTCGTGGTTCCACATCGGCGGCTCGGCACCGCTATCGGCTGGAACGCCCTTGCCGTTGCGCTGTCGTCTGCCGCCGGTCCGGCGATCGGCGCGGCGGTCCTATCAGCTGCAAACTGGCCCTGGCTCTTCGCCGTCAACCTACCCTTGGGTGTGTTGGTGCTACTCGCCACCCGCGCGCTACCAGATGTCGGCGGGACGGCACGTCGGCTGGACCTGTTCAGTGTGGCGTTGAATGCCGGAGCCTTTGCGTCATTGGTCATTGGCGCGGAACTGCTCCCAACCAGACCGGCGCTGGCTGCCGTCCTGCTCGCCGCCGCAGCCCTTGAGCTGGTGGCGCTGGTTCGGCGGGAAATGCCGAAGGAGGCGCCACTGATCCCGCTCGACTTGCTCCGCGCCGATTCATTCCGCTTTTCGGTGATCGCCTCGGCTTGTTGTTTTGCTGGGCAGACCGCGGGCATGGTTGCGCTACCTTTTTATCTGCAGCACGGGCTTGGGCAGGACACGTTGATGGCCGGGCTTTATATGACGGCCTGGCCGTTGACCGTGGCTATCGCCGCCCCGTTCGCAGGCCGTCTCGCGGACCGCGTGTCGACAGCCTGGCTTAGTGCCGTGGGCGGTTTGTGTCTCGCGACTGGGCTCGGGGCTGCCGCACTGTGGCCGCTGAAGGGCGACCCGCTGCTGCTCGTACCGCTCACCATGCTGTGTGGCCTCGGTTTCGGCCTCTTTAATGTGGCCAACAACCGCAACATGTTCCTCTCGGCGCCAAACGAGCGGAGTGGCGCCGCGGGAGGTATGCAGGGCACCGCCCGGTTGTTTGGGCAAACCGCTGGTGCGGTTATCATGACCCTGCTCTTTACCCTAACATCCGCCGATGCAGCGCCTCAGATCGGTCTTGGGATCGGAGCGGTGTTGACGTTTGTGGCAGGCCTCGTGAGCACGCTGAGGGTCAGTCCGATGTCGCCGCGCTGACCGGTGTTCCAGCAGGTCGCATTGCGAACCGTTTTGGCGTACCAACTCATGACCATTATTGGGCTCATCGCAATAGCGGCTGGTTCGCTCATTCTATCCCTGATACCGGCGACGCTCGGTATCCCCAGCTACATCGCCCCCATCGTTGTCATCACCGTCGGCTATGCGCTGTTCCAGACGGCCAACAACACCGCCGTCATGGCCTTCCGTACCCCCCCCCCGCTTTGCCCTCAGGAGAATGGCCAGACTGTCCTTCCCTGCGCGCATTGAGGGAGCACATTCTGATCGTGCGGCCTCAGCGAGCAAGAAGGATAGTCTGGCTGCCCCACCTATTTTTCTGAGATTGCCCGCTACCTCTTTAGGGATGGGGGCTAAATGATCTTCCACCGCGCGTATCCCCTCGAGCTCTCTTCGTCGTTCTTCAAGGGAGTGGCCAAGGTTGCCCTCAACTGCGCGCATCGAACGAGCACATTCTTATCGTGCGCGTTCTGCGAGCAAAGAGGGCACCTGGCCGCTCCCTCCTCCCTCTTGAGCCGTTACGGGTGGATGCGCCATACTGCCCTCCCATGGAAACGCATCCCACATCTCCCTGTGAAACTCTCGCGGAGCGGTACCAAGCCCTGCTGGAGGTTGCACAGGCGATCTCCACGCACCGCGACCTCGACGAACTCTTTCGAGATCTCGCCCAGCGCCTCCCTCGCGTGATTCATGTGAATTTTGTCGCCCTGTCCTTGCACAATCCTGCTCGTGACACGATGCGATTGCACAGCATTCAGGCGAATGTGCCGGCCGATCTCGTGGGTGGCCATGAAGGCCCGGTCGAAGAGAGTCCCGCCGGATTGGTCTGGCGAACGCAGCAGCCCGTCCTTGTACCGAATATCGCCGAAGAGCAGCACTGGCCGAAGGTGACTCAGCGCATGAAGGAGGACGGCGTGAACTCGTTTTGCTTCGTTCCTCTGACCACGGCTGTACGACGCTTGGGAGCCATGGGATTTTCGAGTGTGAAGAAAGAGGCCTATAGCGAAATGGACCTGGAATTCCTCCAACAGGTCGGTAAGCAAGTCGCGGTTGCCGTGGATAATGTCCTCCATCATCAAGATCTGACTCACGATCACGATCGGTTACGGCTTCTCCTCGAGGTGTCCGAAGCCATCGTGTCGCACCGCGACCTGTCCGCGCTCTTTCGGGACCTCGCGCAACGCCTCCCGACAGTGGCTCCGTTCAATTTCATCGGCTTGATTCTCCACGATTCCACAAAGAACGTAATGAAGGTCCACGTATTGGAAACCGCAGCCGCGCACCACCTCACCACCAGATTGGATGGGCTGGAGCTGCCAATCGAGGAGTCCTCCAGCGGCTGGGTCTGGACCCACCAGCAACCCTTAATCATTCCGTCTCTCGACGAGGAAACTCGATTTTCGATGGGGATGGCAGCCCTCAAAGACATCGGCGTCCAGTCCGTCTGCCTGTTTCCCTTGACGACCGCCATGCGACGTCTCGGGGCGATCGGGTTCGGGAGTCTCGAACCCCGTGCATTCGGAGACCAGAACCTGGGATTGCTCGGTCAGGTGGCGAAACAAGTGGCCGTAGCCGTAGACAACGTGCTCCATTTCTCCAGCACGGAAGCCGCGCAGCAGTCTCTCGCTCGAGAGCGAGATCGGCTCAGCTTAGTGCTGGAGATCAACAACGCCGTCGCGTCGCACCTCGAATTGCGCGCACTTCTGAAAGCGATTTCTGCCTGCCTCGGTCGTGTCATCCCGCACGATTTCGCGTCGTTTTGTCTCTATGATCCCGAGATACACCAGTTGCGGGCTCATGCGCTCGACTTCCCCGGCAATCAAGACTTTGTCGAGTCGGGAGACCCCATTCCGTTGGAAGGAACCCCGGAAGGGTTAGCGTTCACGACTCAGCAGACGGTTCATGTCAGACGTCTCAACCTTACGGAGTTTCCGGCGGAGATCATGAAACGGGCAGAGGCCGAAGGACTGAAGTCGGGATGCGCGGTTCCCCTGCTCTTGCATGGGCGAGCACTGGGGACGTTGAGCGTCGTCAGCATGCAGGAGGACGCGTTCACCGACGATGATGCGACATTGTTCAGCCGGATCGGCGCCCAGGTTGCGCTTGCCGCTGAGAATGCGATGGCCTATCAGGAAATTTCATCGCTGAGGGACAAGCTGGCAAAGGAAAAGCTGTATCTTGAAGAAGAGATCCAGACCGCCTACAACTTCGAGGAAATCGTTGGGGATAGCCGGGCTCTCAAGCTGGTGCTTAAAGAGATCCAGACCGTGGCGGCGACCGATTCGACAGTCCTGATCTTGGGCGAAACAGGGAGCGGGAAGGAACTCGTCGCGCGGGCGCTCCATAATCACAGCAATCGGCGGGAGCGAACATTCGTCAAGATCAATTGCGCTGCGATTCCGACTGGGTTATTGGAAAGCGAACTCTTCGGGCATGAAAGAGGCGCATTTACCGGTGCGATTGCCACCAAGATTGGCCGGTTTGAACTGGCCGATCGCGGGACGATCTTCCTCGACGAGGTGGGAGAAATCCCGTTGGAACTGCAAGTGAAGCTGCTTCGAGTGCTCCAGGAACAGGAATTTGAACGCCTGGGGAACACCAAGACGATACGCGTCAATGTTCGCATCATTGCCGCAACCAATCGCGATCTTGATCGGATGGTAGAGGAGCAGAGGTTTCGTAGCGATCTGTATTACCGGCTCAAGGTTTTTCCGGTAACCGTCCCTCCCCTGCGCGACCGCGTGGAAGATATTCCCTTGCTGGTCCGACACTTTGCTCAGAAATTCGCCCAACGGATGAAGAAGCGCATCGAGACGATCCCGTCGGAGGCCATGCAAGCGCTACAAGCCTATGACTGGCGAGGTAATGTGCGTGAGCTGGAGAATTTTATCGAGCGAGCGGTCATTCTGACCCAAGGGCAGGCTCTGTTTGTGTCGCTCGCAGAATTAAAGCGGCAGCCGGGTCACGTCGTGAACTCCGGGACGACGACGCTTGAACAAGCCGAACGCGAACATATTCTCAAAGCCCTTCGCGAGTCAGAATGGATCATCGGTGGTCCTGCAGGGGCGGCGGCCAAGCTTGGCATGAAGCGGACCACTCTCCAATCCAAAATGCAGAAGCTTGGTATCTCTCGCCCGTCTTAATCTCTTCGTCTGGTCACCCTCCATCGCGCACATTTCACAGACGCGTCACGAATCACCACCAAGATTTTTTCTCGTGCCGACATTTCGGCAGCATGCCGTCGAGTCGGCAGATTATCTTCGGCACTTCATTTTTCGGCGAAAGACATTTCTGAATGAGATCACTCATTCTCTTGTCATTTCAGCGACATCGATCATTCAGATGAGCTGGGAACTCTCTGGAACGCGAGTTGCGATTCAATCTTGTTATGACTGGTGTGATGGAAAACCGATGGATGGCTGAAGGGAGGCACCAATGGAGAGGGCACGAGCGATGACACTCCAGCAATCGATTGAGGTGGCGACTCAAAACTGGGCACGTATCTACAACAGGGGTCGTTGTCCACGCTGCAGCGGACTCATGGTCGACGAATGGTGCCAAGATCTGTCGGACCACCGTGCTCAGCGCTGTGTGCAATGTGGCGAGATGATCGACCCGGTCATCCTGCGCAACCGAGGGGCACTGTATGGACCGATGGCCAGGCATCTTGCAGGAAAAATGTCGTTGAACAATTGCGTAACGAAAGGTCAATAGAGAGGTGGCGCCGGAATACTCACGGCGTTTCCCGCTGGGGTGGATAGGCCCCTCTCTACACCCCGGAGGGGCCTGTCTACTCGGTGAGCCACAGAGATGGGTGATAAGAATGGATGAAGGGGATCGTCGGCAGCGACAGGGAGGACAGCATGGACCAGATAATCGTGGGAGTATTGGCACTCGTGGCGCTCTGGTGGGCCGTCCGTGGCCGGACAGGGAAACCGGTGCCGGTACGTGCGCCTGTCGCCCAGCGCGTCTCGCTGCGGCGCAGACGGAACCGTTTCTGACTGAGCCGTTGAACGGAAGAGGCCGATGAGGAGGGCTTGACCATGATGACACATATGAAAGGAATCGGCGCGCTGGGGCTCCTTCTGGTTGCCGTACTGTCCCACCCTGACGTGGCCTCGGCTCATGGCGCCGTGAATGGGGAAGACGACCCCTGCCTGCGCCGGATCGGGGAGCAGGTGGTGCATTTCAACGCGTATCAGCCGCAATACCAGTTAAAAGAGCAATACTGCACGGACATTCCCCAGGCAGGCGATACCTTTCTGGTCGTCGACCTCGTGGATCCAGCCATGCGCCATGAGCCGGTCGGGATGCGGGTCGTGAAGGGGAACGGGAGCCAAGGGGCGGACGATCAGCTTGTAGCCGATATTCGTCCGAGCGCCCATCCGGACGGCATATTGAGAGGCGAGGTCCGGCTGGATGAGGGCTTCTATACGGTTACGATTGCGACAGAGAAACAAAATCTGATGAAGCGCCCGCAGTATCTGTTACGGGTGCACATGACTAATTACGAGCAGCTGGTCCGTACAATCGCCATCCCGCTCCTCGGCGTTCTGCTCGCGGTCTGGCTCGGGTACAAGCTCCTCCGCTCGACGTGGCTGCGGAATTGGTGGACCGTCCTTCGGTCGTAGGAAAACAGGGCGGAGTTCTTTATTCACCGGCGCTCGGTTCTCCCTCACACTTGGAATGAATGGCGCCGCATATTAGAAAGGGAGTAGCCATGCGATTCAGACGATCCCTGATCCTGACAGTCACCCTCCTCGTCATGAGCCTGGGGCTCTTCTATGGAGCCGAAGCCACAACCATCGACGCAGGCCATGCGACCGTGAGTTGGACGGGACAAGGCGTCATCGATGATCTGGGGGGTGGTGACAGAATCTTTAGAGGCACGATTACTGGCACTATGCTTGTGAAGCATCTTCCAGTGGGGTCGGCGCCGCCGCAGATCCACAAGGGCAAAATGGATTGTCAGGCGATTCTCCATGTCAGTGAGAATCAAGAGGGACCGAAGACGGGCGTCTGCATCATCAGAGCTCATGAAGACAAGGACCTCGCGTACGTAGAGATACGATGTGTGGGAGTGAAAGGCGAATGCAAAGGCGACATGACGTGGGCCTGGGGAAAGGGAGGATTCAAGGGTATTAAGGGCACGACGCCATTCGTCGCCGGTATTTATATTGAGCAAGGAAAAGTGGGACGGATTCACGGAAGCGCACACTGGCCTGAGTTGACCTATATGCTGCCGTAGAGGTTCAAGCAAAGTCCCCGCTGTCACGTTGTTGAGTCATCATGCTCGGCACGTCGCATTATTGTCGATAGAGGTTCACGAACAAGGTCAATTCTAAAAGGAGCGCAATCGATGACATCACCAAATCGTTATTTGACATCTTGGGAGAGTTTTTGGAGCACCTCGACCGGAGCGCCTGGTGAAATCTTTTGGGATGCCGACCCAGCCCATGCGGCGCAACAAGATTTGGCACTGTTCCAAGACTATGCCGACCCGCAGCTTCCGTTAATCGATCTGGGGTGTGGCAACGGGACTCAAACGCGCTTTCTGGCGAATCATTTCGCCAGGGTGATTGGCACTGAAATTTCGCCTGCAGCGGTTCAGATTGCCCAAACGAAACAAGCGGCCCCCAATGCTTCATACCGAGTTCTTGATGTGCTGTGTCCCGATGATGCCCAGGCTCTCCATGAGGAAATTGGCGATGCGAATGTCTACATGCGCGCGGTACTGCACCAGTTGTCGCCGTCAGACCACGCGACGGCGATACAGAGTATCGAGCGGCTGCTTGGGGCAAAAGGCATTCTGTATCTGATCGAGCTGTCGTCAGCGGCTGAGCCTTTCTTTGCCCAGCTGATTCAGCAATATGGACCGCCTCCCGGCCTTGCGCGAGTCTTCCAGCATCAGATTACGCCCGGAATGTTGCATGAAAATAACCTAGAATCACTGTTCCCAACGGATCAATTTATGCAGCTTGAAACCGGCCAGAGTCATATTCGCACCGTACACACCCTCCCAACGGGCGAAGTGGTAAAGGTGCCAGCCTTCTTCGCCATCTTTCGACAGCGGCAAAGCGAAGCGTAGCTGAAGCCAGCTGAGAGTCGATGTGAATTCAGGTGGACAATGAGGGCATGCTGAATTTTGGCGAGTTACGCCTCGGCTGCTCAAACGATACCCCAAGAGTTTTCTTGCCAATTATCGCATAGGGTATCCCACAGGAGGAAACATGGAAACACCTAGTCCATTAGATGTGGTCGCTCAGCTCGTTACTGCCATGAATAAGTGTGATCTGGAAATGACACTGGGTCTGTTTGAGCCGGGCGCGACGTTTGTGGTGAAGCCCGGCATCGTGGTGCACGGAACCTCCGGGATCCGTCAAGCCCTTGCGGGATTCATGGCGTTGAAGCCGACATTAGCGATCGACGCCCAGCAGATCGTGGAAGCGGGCGATGTCGCGCAGTATTGTGCCCGATGGACTATACGCGGAACAGATCCTGCGGGAAACGCGATGCATCTGAACGGTCGATCTTCCAGCATTCTTCGTCGCCAACTCAATGGAACGTGGCTCTTCCTGCTGGATAATCCATGGGGAACGGATATTGTCGCGTAGCTCATCCTGAGCGTAGAATTGAAAAAACAGTAATACTTAGGGAGGTTTCGATGGAACTAAAGATACCAACTCCAGAACAAGCCTACTGGGGATTGCGGGCGATGAAGACCGTCGCACTGGCGGATGGGATGCTCGATGATTCGGAGCGGCATATGATGGAAGCGGTTCAGCGGGTCTTCGGCACCACCCATGAGATCGAACAGCTTGCTCCAATCACGCCGGCAGAACTGGCCCGGGCGTTTCCCGATCCTCAGCTCAGGCAGCAGCTTGTGCAGGGGCTCATTGTGATGTCCCTCATTGACGGGAAAGCCAATGCCCAGGAAACGGATCTGGTCGAACGATTCGCGCAGGCGCTGGAGGTGAGCGCTCCCGAGGTGAAGGACCTGCGGCATGTCCTGAAGGGAGAGATCTTGCAGTTGCGCCTCGATCTCGTGCGTCGATTCTGGCTGAGGCCCAAGGTCAATGAGATCTGGAACACAGAAGGCATCCGGGGCCTCTACACATTCATGCGCGGGATGCTCGGCGCGTATGAAGATTCGGCGCTCGCGGCCCGCTACCAGGCGTTGGAGCATTATCCATCTGGATCTTTGGGGCGTGCGTATTGGGAGTACTGTCGCAAGAACGGGTTCGCTCTACCGGGGGAAAAAGGTGGCGCGCCAGAACAAATTTTATTTCACGATTGCGCGCACCTCCTATCCGGTTATGGAACGGCTCCGGAGGAAGAGGTTCAGGTGGCCTGTTTCAGCGCGGGCTTTCAGCGGCGCGACCCGTGGCTTTTCGTCTTCTTCGTCCTGCTGCAATTTCATGCGGGCATACGCATGACGCCGATCACTGAGGCCAGAACGGGACTCTTTGACCCGGCGAAGGCGCTGATCGCGATACGGCGGGGGGCTGCGATGAACGTGGATCTGAACAATGGATGGGACTACTGGCCGGTCATGGGGGAACAGGTCGAAGAACTTCGAAGGCGGTACAACATCCTTCCAGTGGAAACTTTTTATCCGGCGACTTTTTCGAATACACCAGAGAGACCACGGCTGCAATGCGAGGGGCTCCACAAAGAGACGTGCAAGGACTAAAATGCGAGATCTATCTCACGAATCACTCCCAGCAGTCCTGACGGCGCCGACCTACCGTCATCTGCCGAGATGTCGGCAGTCATGAGGTCGTCACGGCGCTATTTCGATCCTCCTGAGACCACACACTCCACCCACTAATCTCTTTCCGTTCAATCACTTACGAGGGCAACGTCGAATCGTCGTCTGTGGGAACAGTCTATGCCATATGCCGAGTGAGTGGCGATGTGAACATGAACTCTTAGCCACGTCGAAAATGTCACAGGAGGGAGACATGAGAAGGAAGAAGAATCAGATCGCATGCCGGCACTGGTACGACACTGTCATGAGTGGACAGGGCCGGACTGTGCTGGACGACAGCGGGACTCTCGCGATCATGGCCTGGACTTGCGCGGGGTGCGGCGGAGTTATCGAAGAGGTTCGCCTTATGGTGCAAGGCGAAAAGGCCCAGCCACGCCCGATTCGGTACGCCGTGGCACCACCGCACTCGACCGGGCGACCGGCGCCGGTTGCGCAACAGGCGCTCAGGAACTGAAGTGGAACGGAAGCGTTGGCCGGCCGGGGTGGGGTATAAACATGGCGCTCAGTCCATCGAATAAATCGACCGCACATGCCGGAGGCCGTGACCGACCGACCGGACGGTTGACACCAGACCGACCGGACGGTATTCTTCATCCATGAAACAAACAACCTCGAAGCTACAAGACATGCTCCTCGACGCGACCGAAGCCGTGGTCGCCCGACAAGGCATCGCGAGTCTGACGCTCGACGCCGTCGCCGCCGAAGCGCGCATGAGCAAAGGCGGCCTGCTGCATTACTTCCCGTCGAAGGACCGGCTCGTCGAAGCGCTGGTCATCCGCACAGCCGAAGGTTGGCGATCCTGCTACACCGAAGCCTACGAGCGGACACCGGAAGGGCCCGGGCGCATGGCGCGCGCGCTTTTGGACCACTGCCTTTCTGACGCCAAGTGCTGGACGGAGGAACTGCGCCGCAGCTCCTCCGCGGTATTTGCGGCGCTCGCTCAGAACCCCGCGTTGATCCAGCCCATGCGCGCGGTCTACGCCGACCTCCACCGGCGCATCGCGCAGGATGGCCTGCCGCCGGGCGTTGGTGAAGCGGTTGCCGCCGCGATCGATGGACTCTGGCTCGACTGGGTGCTGGGAATCGTTCCACTCGAACAAGTCCGCGTCGTTCGGGTGCGCCGCGCGCTGGAGGACATGCTCGCCCACGTGACACCGGATCGCCGTTCGCCCAAGGCCAAGGGTACTTCAAGGAAGCGTTCGGGAGGGCGTCGCGTATGAATCGTCGGAGTTGGATCGGATCTTTTCTACTGCTCGTCGGGGTTGTCTCGGTCGGCGTGGGCCTGGCGGCCTGGAAGTATACGGCCATACAGGCAGCCGTGGCAGCTTCCGCGAACCAGCCGGAGCCGATGGAGTCAGTGACCGTCGCTTTCGCGAGGGAGATCGAGCACCGCCAAACCGCCACATCCATCGGGACGGTTCTGGCGCTGCGGTCGATCACCTTGCGCAACGAACTCCCCGGCACTGTCCGTTATGTCAGTCTCACGCCCGGGCAAATCGTCGACACCGGCATGGTGCTCGTCGCGCTCGATGTGTCTGTCGAGGAAGCTGAGCTGAAAGCGCAGGAAGCGCAGTCCGCCCTCGCGCGGACGGTGCTCGACCGCAGAAAAAATTTGAGTCATGACCGTGCCACGACCCAGGAGGAAGTGGATCGCGCGCGGGCAGACCTCGATATCGCGTTGGCGCAGATCGCGCGCACCAAGGCGATCATCGCCCGCAAGACCATTCGGGCGCCGTTCCACGCGAGAGTAGGCATGGCGGACTTGCATCCCGGCCAGTATTTGAACGAGGGTACCGAACTCACGACGCTGCAGGGTATCGACGACGCCGTGCATGTGGACTTCACAGTCGCGCAGCAGGTCGCCGCCGGCCTGCGGGAAGGCGACAGCGTCGAGGTATCCGCTGCCGGCCAATCGTCTCCGATCACAGCCAAAATCGTCGCCGTGGATGCGCGTATCGACCCCACGACACGCAATGCCATGGTGCGCGCGAGAATCGAGGGTGCCGGCAATGCGCCGTCGCCCGGCTCCTCGGTGCGTGTCCGGGTTCCGATCGGCCTGCTACGCAAAGCCGTCGCTGTCCCTGCGAGCGCAATGCGCAAGGGGCCGGGCGGCGATCAGGTGTTCGTGATCGAGCCGGACAAGAGTGGCAAGACGCGTGCGCACGTGCGGCAGGTCGAGAGTGGCGCGATGCTCGGCGACGAAGTCGTGATTCACGCAGGGCTATCCGCCGGTGAACGAGTGGCTGTCTCGGGGTCCTTCAAACTGCGAGAAGCCGCGCTTGTCGTGATCGCCGGTAGCCCAGAGGATAAGAGCGGATCGGGTCAGATGGCCGTCGGCGAACCCTGAGAGAGCCGGAACGATAGGAGAAGGACATCCGCATGCGCTCGTTCACCGATATTTTCATCAAGCACCCGGTGCTGGCGATCGTCGTGAATCTCGTGATCCTGCTCGCGGGGTGGCGGGCGCTGACGACCTTGCCGTTGCAGCAATATCCAAAGATCGAGAGTTCATCCGTCGTCATCACGACGGTCTACTACGGCGCCAGCGCCGAAACCGTCCGCGGTTTTCTCAGTACACCGATTGAGCGGGTCGTCTCCGCGATCGGCGGTGTCGACTATGTGGAGTCGACCAGCCGCGCCGGTGTCAGCACCGTCACGGTGCACTTGAAGTTGAACCACAGCAGCACGGCGGCCCTGGCCGAGGTCACCGCGCGGCTCCAACAGGTACGATCCGAGCTGCCGGCTGAAGCCGAGCCGCCTGCGATCGAAATGCAACGGGCCGATCGCCCCTACGCATCCTTCTATCTCAGCTTTGCCTCCACGGAACGCAGCGTGCCGGCCGTCACGGATTGGCTGTTGCGCACGCTGCAGCCGCAACTCTCGACGTTGCCCGGTGTCCAGCGGGTCACCTTCGAGGGCGGCCGCCAGATCGCCATGCGAATCTGGATCGACCCTGATCGTCTTGCCGCGCTCAACCTCTCGCCCGGAGACGTGCAGGCCGCCCTCAAGCGCAACAACTTCCTGGCGGCCGTCGGTCGGACGAAAGGGAACTTGGTGCAGATCAACTTGCTCGCCAATACCGACCTGCGCTCTGCCGGGGAGTTTGAGAACCTGATTGTTGCCGACCGGGGAGGCGCGATCGTGCGCCTGAGAGACGTGGCCCAGGTCGAGCATGGGGCCGAAGAGGCCGACATGGTCGCGAAGTACAACGGGAAAGAGGGTGTCTACCTTGGGATCTGGGCGCTGATCGGTTCGAACGAGATCGATGTCGCGCACCGGCTGCGCGATGAGATGGAGCGTATCCGGCCGACCCTGCCAAAAGACATCGACATGCAGCTCGTCTGGGACGGCACGATGTTCATGCGGAATGCGCTGACAGAGATCAGCAAGACGTTAGCAGAGACAATCCTGATCGTGGCGTTGGTCGTGTTTCTCTTCATGGGCTCGGTGCGCACCGCGCTCGTGCCGCTCGTCGCGATGCCGGTGTCGCTGGTCGGAGCGGCGACGTTTATGTTTGCGTTCGGCTTCAGCCTCAATCTCTTGACGCTGCTCGCGATTGTGTTGTCGGTCGGGCTGGTTGTGGACGATGCGATCGTGGTCGTGGAGAACGTCGAGCGGCATGTGCGCCTGGGCAAGTCTCGGATCGAGGCGGCGCTGGCCGGTGCGCGTGAGCTGATCGGTCCGATCATCGCCATGACAATCACGTTGGCCGCGGTCTACACGCCGATCGGCTTCCAGGGTGGCTTGACCGGTTCGTTATTCCTGGAGTTCGCGATGACGCTGGCCGTGGCGGTGGTCTTATCGGGGATCGTGGCGGTGACGCTGTCCCCGGTCATGAGTTCGCGATTTGTGCATGCTCAGGGCAAGGAAGGCCGGCTGACCGCCTTTGTCAATAGAAGGTTCGAAGAGGTGCGCCGTATGTACGCCTGGCTGCTCGACAGTGCGCTAGGGATGCGCTGGGCGGTCGTGCTGGCTTCACTGCTCATCATGGTCGCAGTGTGGCCGTTGTACATGTTTTCGCGGCAAGAACTCGCTCCAGTTGAGGATCAAAGCCACATCAGCCTGTTTTTCCAAGCGTCGCCGGACTCCACCGTGGCCGCCACCAACCGCGAGCATTTGCAGGTCGTCAAGGCCATCACGGCCTTTCCCGAGACGGAATTCACATGGTCGCTGACGGCGGCATGGGGCGGATTCGGAGGTCTGGTCGCGAAGGACTGGCACGGACGGGCACGCTCAACCGAGGAGATGTACGGCGAGGTGTTTGGCGCAGTGTCGCAGGTCCCGGGCCTTCGCGTGTTCCCGCGCTTGGATCCGCCGTTGCCCACTCCCGGCCAGTATGACGTCGAACTCGTGTTGCAGAACGATGTACCGCCCGAGCAGATGCTCGAAACGGTCGGCGCCGTGCTCGGCGCCGGTTGGCAAAGCGGCAAGTTCTTGTATGTGGACACCGACCTCAAGATCGACCTCCCTGAGGCGCGTGTGGTGCTGGATCGTGAGCGTCTCGCCGACTTAGGGCTTGACCTGGCGGGGGTCGGCCGAGAACTCGGGACACTTCTCGGCGGCGCGTATGTGAACCGGTTCAACTATTTCGACCGCAGCTACAAGGTCATTC
>CAVVIR010000021.1:0-8239 GCA_963748375.1 uncultured Nitrospiraceae bacterium | reverse complement strand
TAAACACAGCGACATATATATTGCCCATAACTGAGTTATACTGATGACCGGCCCCCCATGTGGAGGTACGGTTATGAGAAAATTGGTCATTGCTGATGCCGACGTAATGCGTCTGGCTGTCCAACAGGAAATCGCTCGATCCGATGAGTCGCGGTACGACCATCGCTTGCACGGGTTGCTGCTGGTCACTGGCGGCCACAGCTGCCAGCAGGTCGCCGACTTGTTTGGGGAAGATCGACGGACGGTGCAGCGCTGGGTGACGCGCTTTGAAACTCATGGATTGACCGGCCTGCGCGACGGGGTGCGTTCGGGTCGGCCCGCTACGCTGAATCCCAAGCAATGGGCGGCGCTTGGGCGTGACTTGCGACGCGAGCCGCAGAAGTTCGGTCATGCGGGTCATCTGTGGGACGGCAAGCTGCTTGCGGCGCATCTCCGTCTGCGCTATGGGGTGACGTTGGGGGTGCGCCAGTGCCAACGCCTCTTCGGCCACATGGGATTCCGACTGCGCAAGCCCAGGCCCCAAGTCGCCAGTCCGATCCGGTCAAGGTCGCGGCGTTTAAAAAAACGGCACCGCCTGGCACGGTGCCGTGGCGTCGAACTCTGGAGCGTGGATGAATGCCACTTCCAACAGCATGGCACCCGATGCCGCATGTGGGTGCCGCCCGAGATCAAGGATCCGATCCTGCGCCATGCGCCCACCCGCAAGTCGGTCGCGTGCTTCGGGGCTGTCAGTTTGCGCACCGGCACGTTCATCCGTCCCTGTGCGCTACGTTCAACGCGGTCACGTTCGAGACCTTTCTGAAAACGCTGCTCGGCATCGCGCCCACGACACGCGCATGGTGCTGGTGCTGGACAATGCTCGGTACCACCACGCGATCCTGCTCAAGCCCTTGCTTCGAAAATATCGCGCCGTACTCACCCTGCTGTTTCTGCCGCCGTACAGCCCGCAACTGGCCCCCATCGAGCGAGTCTGGAAGCTGGCCCGCCGCATGGCGACGCACAACCGGTTCTTCGCCACCCTGGACGACGTGCTGACCGCCATCTCCACATGCTTCGACCGCTGGAGAACACCCAATGCGGTGCTACGGAGATTATGCGGCATAATTTAAGACGCTATGTTTAACTTGATTTTTAGAAGGCATGATGAGACGTTATCGCCCATAAGAAGGGGAACGTGTCAATGCTCCTGATCCAAACCGCCGCACTCTTCGTCCTCACAGCTCTTGCTGAAATCGTCGGGTGCTTTCTCCGTACCTCTGGCTTCGCAAGGATGGATCAATCTGGCTCTTGATTCCAGCAGCGCTCAGCCTCGCTGCTTTTGTCTGGCTCCTCACTCTTCACCCTGCTGCCAGCGGACGAGTCTATGCGGCCTATGGTGGTGTCTACGTAGCAACGGCCCTCGTCTGGCTGAAGATTGTGGACGGCGAAAAATTGTCCCTCTTTGACTGGGCTGGGGCCGGAATCGCCATGCTTGGTATGGCCGTTATCGTCTTTGGCTGGACCGCGAAGGAGTAAAACGAAAGATTCAATACCTCACCCGATCAAGGCATTAAACCTCCTCTCATGCATCGTCTTGTCCGTATTCGCACCGGCGTTTCCTATTCCGCCTGAATTCTGTCAGATCGTTCCTCGGCAATCGACAGCGCGGCATGATCGATTCTCCATCGATCTCGCAGAAGGGATCTGAGTCTGCCCAACACTGCATCCCGTTCCTCTCCAACAGGGACTACCACAAGAGCGCGGGATATCGATGCCCCGTGAGTATGGCTGTGAGATCCGCTAAGTGAGTCGACTCATCAGATGGGCCATGGTGGTGGGACTCGTGTTTACCCATCTGTCAATGCTCTGCTGATTTTCTGCTCCGCCCCTTGGAGTTTTCTGGAAACATCTCTCACCGATTCTGCCATAGACTGCAGGGATGACCAGCAGGGTCAACACGGTCGAGCGAGGGCATCTGGTCTTTCGCCTGTGCGAAGGCCGCCATCAGCGACCCGCTACTTGTCACCACCACGGTTATCAATATGACGCAATTCCAAAGCCGATCTGGCATGTATAGTCTCCTAGATTCACGATGAAGTAATCTGATCGAGAGCGAAAGCGAAACAGCGCAAAAATCGCCGAAACGCAATCTGGTGTATCTCGTCTTTGAACGCCTAGTGTGAATGGGTCGGCAAATCGTCATGTTCATGATTGGCCATCCGATGATGTTCTTCACCTGATGCCGTGGCAGGATCGACATGAATCGTGGCATTGCCGAGGTACGGTAAATGATGTAGGAGCTCATGCCGCACTGCTCGGGCAATCTCATGACCTTGTTCGACCGATAAATGGGACGTCACGGCGATATTGACATCGGCCAGCAGGCGATGCCCCACCCATCGGACCCTCACTTCAGTAACTTCTAATACCTCACGCACATGCTTTGCCGAATGCGTTACCTCGTCAATGACTTCCGGATCGACCCCGTCCAGCAGACGAGAAAACAGAGATTTTCCCGACGACCACACAATCTTGAAAATCACGAATGTAATAGCCAGGCCGACGACTGGATCAGCCTGAGGATATCCCAGCCACATGGCACCAGCCCCCAGAAACACCCCCAGACTCGACAACGCATCCGTTCGAGCGTGATAGCCATCAGCGACGAGGGCCGCACTGCTGATTTCTTTGCCAACCCGAAGCCGTAACCTCGCCACGAGCTCATTGCCGGCAAAGCCAACCAGGGATGCAACGGCGATTACACTGAGATAGTGTATCTCCTGAGGCTCGAACAACCGGCTCACGGATTCGTAGGCGACCATGAGTCCGCTGATGAGCATGATGAACACAATCACGATTCCAGCCAGGTCTTCAACACGCCCATAGCCATAACTAAATCTCTTGCTCGGCTTCTTCCTGACCATCAAAAACGCAATCCACAGGGGGATAGCCGTCGCTGCGTCGCCAAAGTTATGGATCGTATCAGCGAGGAGAGCGACACTCGAAGTCACTGCAACCACGGCCGCTTGCATGAGCGCGGTCAGGAGTAATCCAACCATCGACCATTTGACCGCCCAAATTCCTTTCTCGCTCGTCAGGAGGGCTGGATCGAGGGTCCCATGGAAATGATCGTGATCGTGGATCTCATCAACGATAGGGACATTCATGGGCATTATCAGAACCTCCTATCATCTCAATGTCAAAAAACGAAAAAACACGACGGCTTTCCTCCCTGCTCTTTCTCAGCAGAGTCACCCATGACAGACCTTGCGGTACAGTGCAGGGAGAACGAGGAGTGTCAAGATAGTGGAGGTGACCAAGCCCCCGATGACGACGGTCGCGAGGGGCCGCTGGACTTCGGCTCCCATCGTCGTGGCTAATGCCATGGGGAGAAAGCCGAGGCTGGCGACGAGTGCCGTCATCAGCACAGGCCTGAGTCGGTCCATGGCTCCTTGCATGACAGCCTGATCAGTTGGGATCCCTTCTGCTTCGAGTAGCCGGATGTGGCTGACCAGCACCACACCATTGAGCACAGCAATCCCAAACAGGGCAATGAATCCGATGACCGCTGAAATACTGAGTGGCAAACCACGCAGCCAGAGGGCCACGATCCCACCAGATAACGCCAAGGGCACATTGAGAAATATAAGCAACGCGGGACGCATGGCTCCGAAGATCACCGACAGGACACCCAGGATCAAGAGAAGTGTGATGGGCACAACCAAAGCTAACCGGCTGGTGGCTTCTTGGAGATGCTGAAACTGTCCACCCCATGACAATTCGTACCCCATTGGAAGCGACACTTCGCTCGCCACCTTACGCTGAGCCTCTGCCACAAAGCTGCCGAGATCCCTTCCTCTGATGTTGTTTTCCACTACGATACGTCGCTGGACATGCTCTCTGCTAATCTGCGCCGGTCCTGTGTCTACTCGGATCGCTGCGACGCGGGAGAGGGGGACGAGCTCGCCATGGGCGGTGGGAATGAGCAGATTGCCCAATGCGGCAGGATCGGCTAATGCACTGTCAGCTAAGCGGACGACGAGGTCAAAGCGGCGTGGGCCTTGCACCACCGTGCCGACGACCCGTCCCACACGTGTGGTTTGAACAAGGGTAAGCACATCGTCTGCCGTGAGTCCATACCGGGCGATCTGTTCCCGGTCCACAATCACTCGCAGCAGTGGAAGACCCGCGACCTGCTCGACTTTGACGTCGGCTGCTCCCGGCACGGTTTCTAACTGACGCGCCACGGCCTCGGCCTGCTTTTTGAGCACGTCCAGATCAGGCCCAAAGATTTTGACGGCGAGATCGGAGCGCGTTCCTGCGATCAACTCGTTGAAGCGCATCTCGATCGGTTGCGTAAATCCGAGGCCCACGCCAGGCACCGCATCGAGAATGGCAGGCTTCATCTTGGCGATCAAGTCCTCGCGAGTGCCGGCCGTCGTCCATTCGTGCTGCGGCTTGAGGATGACGAACACATCGGACATCTCCACTCCCATCACGTCGGTCGCCACCTCGGGACTCCCGGTTCTGGTCACCACCTGCAGGACTTCCGGAAAACGGCGAAGTACCCGTTCGACGTCCAAAGCATTCCGGACCGACTCGCTTAGCGACACGCTCGGTAATCGCCAAACTTGAATCGCCATGTCCCCCTCGTCGAGTCGAGGCACAAACTCGATGCCGAGCGACGCGGTGATTCCGAGACTCACGACAAACAGCCCAACGGCCGGTGTCACCACCCAGGACGGACGCGCCATCGCCCGTCTGAGACAGGATTCGTAGGTACGGCGCAGCATGCCGATCACCGGCGTGTGCTCATGTCCAGATTTAGCCCGCACAAACCAAAAGGCGAGCAGGGGGGTGACCGTCACTGCGAGGAGAAGTGACCCAGCCAGAGCCAGGATGACGGTCAGTGCCATCGGACGGAACATCTTTCCCTCGATCCCTGTCAGCGCCAGGATCGGTACGTACACGAGAATGATGATGCTCACGGCCAGGGTCATCGGGCGAAGGACTTCGCGGCCAGCTGCCTGGATCTCACTCAGCCTGGCCTCCTGGCTCATGACGCCTTTCTTCGCCAATCGTCGGAGGATGTTGTCAACCATCACGACCGAGCCATCCACGAGCAATCCAAAGTCGATAGCGCCGAGGCTCATGAGGTTGCCGGAAAGTCCGGCCTGCATCATCCCGCTGAAGGCGATCAGCATCGACAACGGAATAGCGGACGCCACGATCACACCGGCGCGGAGATCGCCAAGGAAGAGGAACAGCACTGCAATAACGAGGAGCCCACCTTCAAGCAGATTATTACGGACCGTGCTCATCACCTTCGAGACAAAGATGGTCCGGTCGTAGTAAGGTTCGATTGTCACGCCAGGGGGGAGGATCGCTTCAATCTCTCTCACTCGAATTTTGACACGTTCAACGACCTGTTGCGCGTTCTCGCCCGCCAACATTTGGACCATACCGATGACGGTTTCGCCTTCTCCCATCGCGGTCGCTGCGCCGATGCGGAGTGCCGACGCCTCCTTCACCTCCGCGAGGTCTGAAATGAATACCGGCACTCCCCCGGAGCCGCGCGCCACCACAATCCTTGTGAGGTCTGCCACCTGGGTCGCCAGGGCTTCACCACGAATGAGCAATTGCTCGCGTTGATGCTCAATGTAGCCGCCGCCGGCGATGGCATTATTCTGTTCGAGCGCCTCAAACACATGCCGAAGCGACAGTTTGTAGGAGAGGAGCTTCGCTGGCTCAACCACCACTTGGAACTGCTGAGGCTCTCCTCCCCAAATGTTGACTTCGACCACGCCTGGCACCGCCCGTAGGCGCATCCCGATCTCCCATTCGAGAAGCGTTCGGAGCGCCATGGCACTGTAGCCATCTCCTTTTACGGTGAATTGATAGACTTCTCCCAAGCCCGTCGTCAGCGGTCCCATCATCGGACGGCCATACTCGACTGGGATACGTTCCATCGCACGGGCCAGCCGTTCGGTCACCAGCTGTCTTGCGCGATAGATGTCCGTCTGATCTTCGAAAATTACGGTGACCACCGAGAGCCCGTAGCGCGACACGGAACGGAGTTCTCGCAGGGCCGGCAATCCGCTCAGCGACGCTTCGATCGGAAACGTGATGAACTGTTCCACTTCAACCGGACCGAGCGCAGGGGAACGGGTCATGATTTGGACCTGGACCGGAGTCAGATCCGGCATCGCGTCAATCGTGAGGCGGGTAAACGACCACAGGCCAATGACGATGACGAAACCCGTTGCCACCAGAGTGAAGAAGCGGTAGCGCAGCGAGAGGGTAAACAGCTTGTCCATCTTACCCTCCCTCTCCGGACCCGATGTGCTCTTTGAGCAGGACATTTTTCAAATCAAAGACGCCATCGACTACCACCAGTTCCCCTTCTGTCAGTCCTTTCTTCACTTCAACCCAGCCCCCGCCTTCGCGGCCGACTTCAATCGGGACGAATGCATACCCAGCGTCCCGCTGAACGAAGACGCCACGTACATTGTCCACGACCGTCACAGCTGAGACAGGAATGGCCATGGTCGGTGGGCTCGCGATGGCTAGTTGAACATCCACATACTCTCGTGGCCTCAGGTGGTACTGCTGATTCGCGACCTCGAAGCGAACTCGAATCGTGCGCGTGGTTTCATCCGCGACCGGCGCAAGATAGGTCAGCGGAGCCGTGACGGGCTCACCGCCCTTCGGCAGGACTGTGCCCACATCTCCCTCCTTGAACTTTCTAGCTTGTTCGATCGGTAGATTTGCGAACACCCAGACCCGGCTCGTGTCGACGATCTCGAACAGTTCATGTCCAGGAGCGACTCCCTGCCCCCGCACAATATTTTGTGCGACCACCGTCCCGGCGATCGGCGATGTGAGGGTATAGTGATGCCCCTCCTGGTGGCTTCCACGCTCCAGTTGATGGAGTTCATCTGCCAACATGCCCATGTTCAGGAGCTTCTCGCGGACATGTTGAAACCTGGCCTTCGTTTCCAGATGTCGGCCCTTATCTTCAATGAGCTTCCGTTCGGACACGATGTCCTCGGTCCGCAGTTTTTCCGTTCGCCGGAAGCTGTTCTCGGCAACATCGGCCTGCGCCTTGCTCACGAGGTATTCTTCAATCAACTGATCGAACTGCAAGCTGCTGATGGCGGCAAGCGGCTGACGTGGCTTGACCCGATCGCCAAGCTGCACGTGAATCCTCTCTACTTGCCCTTCAATCCGGGACGTAATCTTGGCAACCTGCTTCAAATCGAGCGCAACTTCGCCTGGAGCCGTCACCACTTCTGGAACCATGTGCGTGGCGACCTGAGCGATTCGTAATCGATCTCGCACGGTCGCCGGAGCCTGAATGATGCTGATACGAGGAGCGACGGACTGTGGAATCGCTTTCGACGTCGCTGCTGGCGATTCGCTGTTACGATCCCCGCAAGCTGTCATGAACAGGACCAGCGTGAGCACACACCCTCTAGTCTGTGCGATCCATCTAGTTCTCATGGTGAGGTTCCTTCTCTATCGTCAGACCCTACCGGCCGCGCGTTCAAGCCGAGCGAGAACAATGCGGAGCTCTCCAAAGATAGCGACCAGAAATAATCAAGGGCACAGCCCCTCACCGACAACTGACGGCGATACGCTTGCGTTACTTGATCATCAGGAAACGAGAAAATGAATCAGAGAGATTGGGAGGGAGGTGCACGCAGAAGGAGTGTGGTGGAAAGAAACCGAATGGCTTGCGGCGCGCCGGGATGCAGCGAAGCCACGACCACGGCTCGTTGAGCCGTCGTACGTTCGACGACCGGCAATTCAGCAACCGCAATCCCCGGCTTCGGCAGGGGACGATCGACTTGAACGGTCAGCAGTGAGAATTCAATCTCAGGGTGATTAACCGCATGACTGGGATGAACACGCGCTTGAAGGTGCTGATGCTTTGCTTCAGGACAAGTTGAATCGTGGGCGATCTTCGCGTACTCGCAGTCGAGGTCCGGGGAGAACACCGTATGGACCGTGCCGCCATGAACATGACTCGCATCCCCATGATGATGATCTGCCACAGGATGCACGTGAAAGAGTGGAACCATGAGCATCCATAAGGACACCCACACGAGGATCAGCAGTCGAGCACAGGATAGCCTGTCGTGTATCCGTCGCATTGAGCACATACTCTAGCATAGCTTCCCTAGCCCATCAATCAACCAAACTCGTTCCTCGTCCATTGTGCGGACACGAGTCAGAAGAAAACATGCCCCGGATAAGC
>CAVVIR010000020.1:0-25841 GCA_963748375.1 uncultured Nitrospiraceae bacterium | reverse complement strand
CGACCCGTTGCCGTCATTGAGTAATAAGGAGAACGAATGACCGGTTACCGCCACAAACCGGCTGCTTATTGATGCAGGCTCTCGACTTCCGTTTGAGCCGGGTCGTCGCGAATAACCGCCGTCGAAACCCACGCGGGCTTTTGTCCCGTACCCTAAAATTAATCAGACTAAACTCATCGACTTACCAAGCGGACCTCTTGCGAAGATTCTGTAATAACCTTCTTGATACACTTGGCATGGGTAAATTCGGGGCGCTGACCGAGTACGAATTGTGATTACCAGCGATCTATGAGCCGCCACGCAAGAACGATAAGTGCAACTGATTTTCATGAAACAGTCAAACGTAGGACGAATGTCAATTGCATGAAAAGTTAGATGCCGTAGCGGCTTCGGACATCACGGCAGGAGAGCCCGGTGGTGGTTACATCCTGCCTACTTCAGGCATTCATTGCTTGCCCCACCAAATGCTACCTTTTGTATGCGGGGGAAATCCCGGCCGGCGGCGAATACACGAACTGGGTTATTAAGCGGCAGGATCCCTACCGCCATGAAGCCACTTTGAATCTGACTGCCCATGCATCGAAATCTGGCATCGCTTCGCTAGAACCAGGCCTGTCGAAAGATGCGCTGTGGCAGTTTGCTATCGAGAAAATCGTCTCTGCGCAGGGCTGGGAGGCTGATATCGCGCTGATTCAGCAGGACCCACAGGAGGGAGGGACGTCCCAACTTGTCCCGATCAGCTTCGTGGCAGCCAACAAACTGTCGGCATCGGATAAGACGATGGCTGCGTTCGAGGCGATTGCCCTGGCGAAGGCATTGGGAACAAAGGTCGGTGTGTCAAAAATCGTGCACGGCGATAAGCGGGCAACGTTTTCGATAAAGGCCAGCACCTTGTCGCGAGGTGTGCACCGGAAGGTTTCCCAGGTTTTCGCCCTGCTGTCTGCCGCCTCTCCACCCGACCTTATCCTAAACCGGCATTGCCCCGAGTGCGAATTCCAGGACGCTGCAGAAAAAAGGCGGTCGAGAAAGACGATCTCAGCCTCCTCTCCACATCTAGCCGACAAGGAAAGGACAAGGTTGAACGGCAAAGGCATTTTTACGTTCAGCCAACTCTCCTATACCTTTCGCCCGCGTCGTCGCACAAGCGCCTCGCCGCCAGACCGGAGAAATATCACCACTCCCTGAAAGCCCTCGCGATCCGCGAGCGGAAAACACATATAGTCGGGAACCCGAAACTGGCCATGGAAGGCACGCCAATATTCCTCGACGTTGAGGGGCTTCCGGATCGCGACTTCTATTACTTATCGGTGTCCGAGTGGAAGAACCTGACGGGGCAATACCACATGTCCTCTGGGCTGACTCGGCGGCCGACGAGAAACGTATCTGGGACGAGTTCATCGATATTCTGTCTGACGTCGATCATCCGATGCTGTTTCATTACGGCAGTTTCGAAAAAACGTTCCTGAGGAAAATGTGCGATCGGCATGGCGGGCCTCCGGAACATTCCGCCGCAGGAGCCGCCATTACATCCTCGACAAATCTGCTGGCCGTGATTTACGCCCGGATATACTTCCCTACCTATTCAAACGGACTTAAGGAGATCGCCCGCTTTCTTGGGTTCGAGTGGTCAGACCCTTCGGCCTCTGGGCTCCTGTCCATCGTCTGGCGTTCCCGATGGGAAGAGTCGCAGGACACTGGTCTGCGGGACAGGCTGATCGCATACAACGCCAACGACTGCGAAGCCTTGAGTCTCGTCGCCCACACCCTCGTCCGGATCCTGTCGCCCGCAGTTTCGGCCAACGAACCGGGGATGGATTCGGAGGTGGTCCATGCCGAAGAACTAGGCAAGAACATCCTGTCGAAATGGCGGGCTTTCAAAAGCCCTTTGCCGGACATGGAGCAGATCAACGAAGCGGCATACTGGAACTACCAGCGGGATCGGGTTTTCGTGCGAACCGGAACCGAAGCGAGGCCAAGACCAGAAACGGCCGAAGCGGACAAGCCGGTGCCAACGGAAAGCCGAAAAGATCGTCGTGGCTCAAAGCCCCGGCCTCCTGCCCAGAGTGCGGCAAACGGGGCCGGATAAAAAGCCGCCTTCTGACTCGGACCGTCGAGGATTTGGTTTTCGGCAGGGACAGCGTGAAACGGCGGGTGGTGATGTACGTTTTCCAAGCTTACCGGTGCCGCAGTTGCGGGCACGAGTACGGCCTGAACGAATGGTATTTGCACGCCCGAAAGTGGGGTTGGAACGTTGCGGCCTACTTCGTCTATCACATCGTAGGCCTGCGCGTCCCGCAACTCACCATGCAGCACAGCCTGAGCCGGTTATTCGGATTCAATCTGGTGCGGAGCACGCTGAACAATCTCAAGATCAAAGCCGCTGACCGGTATTCGTTCGCCAAAAGAAAAATTCTCGAACGGATCGTCAGCGGCGAACTCGTCCATGCCGACGAGACCCGAGCGAACATCAAGGGCCACCTGGCTTACGTCTGGGTTCTAACCAACATGACCGAAGTGGCCTATGTCCTTGCGGAAAGCCGCGAGGCCGAGATCGTCCAGAACGCTGCTGAAGGATTTCAAGGGCGTCCTCGTTTCCGATTTTTACGCGGCCTACGAAGCCATACCCTGTCCGCAGCAGAAATGCCTGATCCACCTCATGCGCGATCTGAACGACGAGATTCTGAACAACCCGTTCGACAGGGAGATGAAGTCAATCGCCATCGGGCTTCGCCGAGTTGCTGAAACCTATGGTGGAAACCGTCGACCGCCACGGGCTGAAGGCGCGTTTTCTCGGAAGCACCAGACAGCCGTCGACCGGTTTTTCAGATTTCTTGGCGAGTCGGAATTCAACAGCGAAGCGGCCTTGAAATGCAAACAGCGATTTGAGAAGAACCGCGATACGCTTTTCACGTTTCTGCGTTACGACGGTGTGCCCTGGAACAACAACAACGCCGAGCACGCAATCAAGGCCTTCGCGCGGCTGCGCGACGTAATCGCCGGAACGTCTTCCAGGAAGGGCGTCGACGAATACCTGACACTCCTGAGCGTAGCGGAGACCTGCGAATACCGGGGACTCGACTTTCTCGATTTCCTCAGATCCGGGGAGCGGGATGTTTACGGCTTCGTTAATAGTTGTCGAGGACGGATCCGGTGACGGATGTTTGGGGATTCGCCTATTCGGGAAGGAAAATCAAATCGCCAGGCAGTCAGTGCCGCCACTGATACGTTGTATACTTTGAGCAGTTACGCTGGCCATCACGTGAAGGCAGTATGGTTCATATAGAGCCATATACATCAAGCGATTGCCAGCATCAAATGCCCGACAGGATCGGAGGCCGGCCTTACCTTGATTTCGATGTCGTAGCCGAGCCGATTCAGGCAATCCATCAGTTTGCGTTCGGACAGATTGGAGAAGTCGCCACGCATCATGTCGGATACCTTAGGTTGGGTGATCCCCATGCGCTTTGCTGCTTCTTGCTGGGTAAGCCCTTGCTGGCGCATAGCCTTCCTGATCTCGATCACCAACCCGGACTTGATCTTGAGCTTGTCGGCATCCGGCAGGCCCAAGTCGGCGAAGACATTGCCAGAACTGCGTTGCACTTCGACACCATCAATGACTCGTTTTTTCATTTCGTAGATCCTTTGCAAGCGCCTCGGCCACTTTCAGCCTGGCGCGGATGATGGCTATATCCTCTTTCGGCGTTGCGATTCCACTCTTGCTCTTTTTCTGGAAGCAATGCAGAACAAATACAGCTTCTTCGAACTTTACGGTATACACGGCACGATAGGTGCCGCTCCTATCGTCTTCAACAACCTCAAGCACTCCGGCGCTGCCAAAGCCCTTGAGCACCTTCGCCGCATCGTGTTGATCACCGGCTTGAGCAAGGGAAAGAGCGTAACCGAAGAATCGCCTTACGTCGGCAGGTAACGCCATCAGGTCTTTGTGGCTACTGCTTATCCATTCGAGCGGCCTTTCGTTGGTAGCCATGTTTCAATTATACATGAACAGGTATATTCCGCAAGTGCCCGATCATTTCAGGGATTGAAGAGTATCTGGATCGATGGCGTATGACGGCTTTCTAACAGGGAGCGGCCTCTCAATAGCGCGGGTTTTCTCGGACTTCAGTGACTGCACTTGGCCGATAGCGGCCATCGCAACGGTAAATCTTGCCTTTTCTAGAACCACCCTCCCGCCCCAATCCGACACCGAACGTCAGATCGAGTTTGAGCTATCATATGGGAGATCCTTGCTCCTATCGCAAGGAACTCCCTATAATGCCCCGACTATTATGAAACGTGCTTCTCTCCATACACTCGGCTGCCGGCTGAACCAAGCAGAAACTGCGGTGCTCGCTGCTCGCTTGCAACGTGACGGCTACCGCGTCGTTGAGTTCGGGGAACCGACTGACTTATTCGTCCTAAATACCTGCACTGTGACAGACGAGGCAGAACGTACCTGTCGTTATGTCATCCGCAAGACCTTGAGACATTCTCCCGATGCCTTTGTGGCGGTAACCGGCTGTTATGCCCAGACCGGCGTTCAAGAGTTGCGTACGATTCCCGGAATCGATCTGATCGTCGGCAATCAATTCAAATGGGATTTACCGTCATTTCTTCCAGCCCCCGATGATCTAAAAAAGCAGCCGGACCCGGAAGTGCTCCATACTCGCACCATCGACCGGGAGGATTTCTCCCTGCCGGAGTATGGCGAACCGGACTCAACCAGAGCACTGCTCAAAATCCAGGACGGCTGCAATGTGATGTGCAGCTTCTGCCTCATCCCCTTCGCGCGCGGGCATGAACGAAGTCGCCTCCTGGATGATGTGATCCAAGAAGCCAGGATACTTGCAGCAGGAGGCTACCGGGAAATTGTGCTGACCGGCGTCAACGTCGGGCAATATCGCCAGGGCGATCTCGATCTGGTCGGGTTGATCGCAGAATTGGAGGAGGTTGAAGGACTCGATCGAATCAGGATTTCATCTATCGAGCCGACGACGATCACGGACGCCCTCCTCGATCGGATGGCTTCCTCGTCGAAGCTCTGCCCCTATCTCCATATCCCCCTGCAGAGCGGAGACGACCGCATCTTGTCGGCCATGAATCGTCCGTACAACGTGGACGAGTATGTCCGTCTGATCCAGCGGGCGGCCGCAAAGATTCCTCAACTTGGGCTAGGGACCGATCTGATGGTAGGGTTTCCCGGCGAAACCGATGACGCCTTCGAGCACACCCTACAGCATCGCACGTGAACTCCCCTTCTCCTACTTCCATGTCTTTACCTATTCGCCACGGCCCGGCACAGCGGCGATGAAATTGCCCGATCAGGTGCCAATCGCAGTCGCCCGGCAACGCGCAAAAATACTCGCCGACCTGTCTCGTCTGAAACGCCTGGCTTTTGCGGAACAGTATATCGGCTCTACCGTACCCGTTCTCTTTGAGTCAGGAGTACAGGATGGTTTCAGGTTAGGGGTGACAGGAAACTTCTTGAAAGTGGGCGTGTCATCGAACATCGACCTCACAAATGACCTGAAGGAAGTTCGGATTATCGGAGCGTCGGATCGTTGGGCGGTGGGTCAGCTGACAGAGGACCGTCAGCCTATGCGAGGAGTGCCTGTTCTATGACGACTAGATCCACACCGGCTCAGGTGCATCTTGAAACCTTTGGCTGTCAGATGAACGAGTACGACTCGGAACTCGTTCGCTCGCTCATGAAACAGGATGGCTTTGTCTTTACCGACGAGCGTGAGCGCGCAGATGTGATTCTGATGAACACCTGCGCGATTCGGGAGAATGCCCACAATAAAGTCTACAAACACTTATCTGAGCTGAAGAAACTCAAGCAGCAGCGCCCGTTGGTGGTCGGTGTCCTCGGCTGTATGGCGCAAAACCTGAAAGAGGAGCTGACGGATATTCAACCGCTGGTCGATGTCCTCGCAGGCCCTGACGCCTATCGCCAGCTGCCGATGTTGATCCGCAACGCGATGCACTCTCAAGAAGAGGGACTGGATCAGAAGGGACTTGCGGTCGACCTGTCGGAATATGAAACCTATCACGATGTGGTACCTGACCGAACCGACGGGGTGAATGCCTGGATCGCCGTGATGCGAGGCTGTGACAATTTCTGCAGCTTTTGTGTAGTTCCCTACACTCGAGGACGGGAACGTTCCCGCGACCCAGAGGGGGTTGTTCAGGAGGCCCATCGGATCGCTGAGCAAGGGTTCAAGCAGATTACACTCCTGGGACAGAACGTCAATTCCTACCGGTTCGGCGACTGGGATTTTGCGCGATTAATCACGGCCGTCGCAGATGTACCAGGCATCCAACGTGTGCGGTTTACCTCCCCTCATCCCAAAGACTTTCCACTCCCGTTGCTCGAAGCCGTGGTGGCACATCCCAATATCTGCAAGCAGATTCATTTACCGCTACAATCCGGCAGCGACCGCATCCTCGGCTTGATGAATCGCACCTACACCAACAAAGAGTATCGTGCCTTGGTCGACCGTATCCGCACCCTGCGGTCCGACATCGTGCTCAGCACCGATATTATTGGTGGGTTCTGTGGGGAGAGCGATGCGGATTTTGCCGAGACCTACCGGCTTGTTGAGGAAATACGGTTTCACTCAGCATTTATCTTTAAATACTCTGAGCGAAAGCACACCATCGCGGCACGCAAATTTCCGGACGATGTGTCAGAAGGCGTGAAGACTGAACGGGTTACCAGGCTCTTCGACCTCCAGCGGAACATCTCCTACGAGCGCAATCGGGAATTTTTGAAGACAACCGTTCCCGTCCTGGTCGAAGGGGACGCGAAGCGATCCGCGGCGCAAGGAATGGGGAAATCGGACGGTAACATCACCGTCATCTGGGACAAACGTACGATCTCCTCTCGACCAGGCGACTTGGTTTCCCTTGCCATCTACGATGCCTCTTCCACAACCTTGTATGCAGAAAGTCCGCCGATGACGTGACTCGTTGGAGCTCATCCGACTTCTCCATGAACATTTCTGTCGAAGACGCTCCAAAACGAACACCCGTGCACAAGTTCGGTTTGCGATCTCCCCTTCCTCCTCACAACACTCAAGAAATACTGTGAGGGTACCATCCGTATAATCATCCATGCGGACCAGGTGGTTTCCTCGCGACGTTCAAAAAAATAACCCAGCGGATCCTGCGACTAATCACAACATTATCATGCACATAGGCTCAGCCACTTTCTGCTCAATGTCATCCACACTGAGCAGGTAATCGTTCCTCTCCTCTTCTAGTTTTTGCTCTTGTACATCGCGGAGTTGCTCCATCTCTCCAAAGGCATAGTCCTTGCTATCCAAATGGATCGCGACTACGTACCTAACACCTTCACTCTTGGAGATAGTCATGATCGAGAAGCAAGAGTCCCGCGTAAAAGAAAAAGCTGCTCCCTCCATAAGTCTAGAAACCCTCATTGCGTTGGGAATCTTCGGATGGATCGCACTGAGTATGGCGCTCATGGGCCTGGGAATCTGGTAGTCCTCCTGGCATACCGGCAAGGCCCCTCGCTACGGATCATCGCCTATACACCTGGCCTGAAAGAAGGAGTGTCAAGATGAACAGCTGTCTCCCGCTCATGAATACGAATCGTCCGATGATGCAGAGCCTTGCCGGGGTCGCCGCCGCATGCGCCCTTGTCATCAGCGGTTGCGCGAGTGGAACAGAGACAACCCTCAGTCAGAATACGAAAGGCACCGTCTACTTGGAAGAAGTGGCCAACTGGTCGTTTGACGCCAGCCATCCTGCTGTCATCGATCAACAGACCATCACAAAAATCGTGAAAGGGTTATACCGCAAAGACGACATGGGTAAATCTTCGGGAATGCCCGTTGGTGGCAGCAAGCCGATGAGAATTTTCAGCGATGAGGATGCAGAATATCTCTCTCCCCTGCTCGCGCAAGGCTTATCCAAAGCAAAACCCGCACAGCTTGTTGGGTTTAACATATCCTCATCGGCAGGGTCAGGCTCTGAACCCATCACGGGCAGTATTTATGTGCAGAAGGGATCGATCTACGTGACCATTGAAGAAGGCGCCGTACAGACGGGGTTTATGCCTGAGTCGGTGGCGCGCACCGAACCCGCTCCGGCCTATATCGCCGGCGATGCGCCCGGCGCCATGACGATGATCATCGACTATCATGCGCTCGCCACAACACCGATGCCCGAGTCCATGCCGATCGCAAAAGCTTCCCCAAGCACTACAATCGCCTCCATGGCGGCGTCTACCCCGGCAAACGCTCAGGCGGCCTCTGCAAGTGCGGGGCAGGAAGTCGCGCAAGACGAGTTCTTGGCCCAGAAACTCAGTGACTTGAAGGTGGCAAAAGAGGCGCTCGCCAAGAAGAACTCCGAGATCGCTATGCTTCGCAAGGAGTCGCAATGGATGAAGCGCGAACTCCGGGACCGCAATGAGGAAATTAAAGCGCTCAAGCTGACCAAGGTCTCCGGTAAATCGGCGCCGAAGAAGAAATCGGCGCAGGCGACGCGGGTTCGCTAGCTTGCATCAATCGACACTCAGCAACTCAGGCTGGAGCAAGACCACTTCACTGGACAGAGGCTGTCGAAAATTCATCCGGCAATAACAGGCATAGGTCACATAGGTATCTTGTAGGCAGTAGCGAGCCAACTCTTGCCCCTGTCCCCTCCCCCACATCTCAGCCACCTGAGCGCCACTGCCCGATTTCGTTTCGACATTCAGCGCTCGCGCCAGCACATCCAGCTTGACCCACCCACGCATATCCCAATTACTCCAGATTGCCATGGTGTCATACACCGGCTCTGTGCGAAACTTGGCGAGGTTGATCTCCAGGCTCGGCTTGACTTGGTGAACGATCGATCGTTTCTTCATGAACGGGAGGTCGAAGCCTAGACCATTATGGGTAATGAAGAGCGACGGGCGGTTCTGAGCCAAACGGCTCCAGAATTGCCACAGCAACTCCCGTTCATTTCCGCCGTACCAGGCTACCGCCCCACGCGGTTCAAGCTGATCGGAAAATTCCAAAAGGCCAATACAAACAATTTGACTATACGTCGCGTCAAAAGCCGACTTTGCATATTGTTCATCCTCAGCAAGTCGTTGAGCTTCAGCCGCTCCCGCCTCAAACAAATCGTAGCCCTCGCCTACCGGGCCAGACTCTCCGCTTGACGGAAGCTTTCCCGCCAATCGCGCCCATTCTTCCCGTGGCGCTTGAATCGTCTCGATATCCAGGACAACTTTCATAAAGCCTGCCTCAGCGTCTGCCGCTGGAGAGCCTCAATGATAGGACGGTCCGCTGGAGGAAATTCAAAATTGCCCAACTCCTGTGGCCAGACCCAACGAATTTCCGCGCAGTCGATTGCTGTGGCGTTTCCGGCCTCGATTCGGCAACGGAAGAAATGCAGCTCCACGGTTTTCTCCTCGTACTCATGGCGAATAATTTGAAACGGTATAGGCACGTCGATACGAATACCCAGTTCTTCAAACAGCTCCCGCCGTAGACACTCTTCCATGGTTTCACCCGGCTCACATTTCCCGCCTGGAAATTCCCAGAAACCGGCCAAGTGAACACCAGGATTCCGACGGGCGATCAGGTAGCGGCCTTCGCGATACACAAGACCGGCAGCGACTTCAACGACCTTCATACCGCACCGTGACCCTTCATACATTCGGATCGAACGGATACGTCTTACAAAACGATTTCATCGGGCATTTCCCGCAAGTGGGATTTCTTGCCGTGCAGCAGGTCGCCCCAAAGTCCATAATCGCTTGATTGAAATCATAGCCCTTCCCGCTTGGAATGAGGGCTTCCGACAGTTGCCAGAGCCTCGGCTTTTGAGCCTTGGGATCGCCCTTCGCAATGAATATGCGGTGAAGGACGCGAATGACATTTGTATCCAGAATCGGCGCATCTTCGTTGAAGGCAAACGAGCGGATCGCGCCAGCCGTGTATCGTCCAATCCCCTTGAACGACAGCAATTCCTCCGCATCGCTCGGAAGCTGGCCTCCATACCGCTCGACCGTCTCGCACGCGATACTATGTAATCGCTCAGGCCTGATATTGTAGCCAAGGGGATACCATGTCTTCTTCACCTCCGAGACCGGAGCGTCGGCCAATTCTTCAAAGCTTGGGTAGCGGTCCAGAAATTCGTGGTACTTCGGAATCACCCGATCGACTTGTGTCTGCTGCAACATCACTTCAGAAACCAGAATGTGATAAGGATCGGAGGTCTTCCGCCAAGGCAGATCACGGCCATGCTTCGCGTACCACTTCAGCAAGCGAGCCTGAAAACGGCGCTTCATGGCGGCATCGAGGACGAAGGACTTCTTCGAGCGCTTCTTCTTGTGTTGTGAGGTTGTTCGGGAGCCAGAGATGGTGGGCATGCAACATCAATCCAATGGGGGCATTCTAGAAGCGTGACCGGTGAAAATCAAACCGGATTCAAATGGAACCAGCAAGGCCGTCGATGTGCCAAGAACGGTCAACAGATCGAATACTCATCTGTCACGTCTGTGTACATCGCTCAACTTGCCTGGCCTCCCGCATCATGTGCGCCATAGTTTACTCATACGAAACCCACCCATCTGGCCCTACGATTTCCTCATAAATCTATTGGAACTTGCTATCTCCAAAGATCGCATTTTCTTTGACAACCGCCTGTTCACCGAATAGCCTTACATAAGACGAACGCATAGTCGAAAACATCTCTCACCGATGCGCGATTGAGACAGAGACCTTCTGAGGACACTACTGTGACGGAACAGAGACAGCACGTTCGCTATCAAGTGGAATTCCCAGCGATATTTGCGGGTGACCCTTCTGGGGTCGGGATCGTCTACAACCTCGGGATGGGTGGCTGTAAGGTCGTCAGTGATCTTCCAGTCAAGACCGGCACACGCTTCACAGTCCACCTCCAGACACCGGAACAACCGATCGCCATCACCATTCAAGCCGCGACAGTGCAATGGACCCTTAAACACGAGTTTGGCGTAGAATTTCATGAGATGCTGGAGCAGGAACGAACCCGACTGGGACAGTTCCTCGCAACCCAAGCGAACGTCGTTCCATAGAAATCTCTACTGCACAACCATGGTCACCCGAAAGCATCTCAGATTTCCAGTGTCGCTCTCCTGCACCTTGGTGCATCAAAATCGGTTCCGCCATGCAGGATCAGTCAGAGACCTTTCTGCCAAGGGATGCTGCGTAGAGAGCATCATCAGCCCATTTACCGGCATGCAACTCGCCGTCCACCTGCATATCCCCGGTGAGTCCAAACCAATCCTCATCGATAATGCCGCAATCCGCTGGTCCGGACCTGCCGGCATCGGCCTTGAATTTCTGACGCTAGCCCCCCCGCATCAAGACCGGCTGGACCGCATGATCCAACGGCTGATCCAACAACTTCAGATCAAGCCCGGGCTCTAGCCCGCAAGAGTTGCATTTTAGGCGCTCGCCTCCGTATCCTTTCTCTCCATGGACTTCTCTCAGCTTTCACAAGAACAATTCAAAAAACTCGTGCACGGGATCGTCGATGACCGTCTACGCGAGCTGCTGGGTGACCCTGACCTCGGGCTCCAGCTCGGCAGTGGCTTGCATGCCCGTCTGAAAGAGTCATTGGCGAGTACGGAGAGACTGTCCGGCGAGGACATTGCCGACCAACTCGGTCTCCGCTGGTAAGGACAACATGGCCTGGTATCGTCTTGCCTATTGCCCAGCTATCCTCAAAGATCTTGGAAGGCTTGAGCCAACCATGGCACAGCGACTCCTGGATAAGACCAAATGGATTGCCTCCAACATCGATAACTTGCGCCACGAGGCCATCGCAACAGATCTGCCAGGCCTGTCCAAATATGCGGTCGAGGACTGGAGGATTTTCTATTCAATCGACCGTGACAATCACCTGATCGACATTCACGGCATCGTTCGCCACACAGAGGCCCGCTTATGATTGCTGTCACTCTTGCCGCCATCACACAACTGAAAGCGATTCAAACCCATCACCCTGAAGATCCGATCGTCCGGATTTCTGTCCGCGACGTGGACGATTCACGGCTAAGCTTCAGTATCACGTTGGAAGCGACCACCCAACCTGACGACGACGTTCAGCAGATGGATGGACTCACCATTGCTGTTGATCAGCGGAGTGCGCCGAGGATGGACCGGGTGACTGTTGACTACACTGAGGCCAATGGGTTTCGCTTTCTCCACAATGATGAGGGCCGCAGCCTCCCCCTTCTTACGATTCCCACACTCAATTGATGGAGCAGGATGCTGAAAAAGCCCGCCAGCGGCGTTCTCGCATCGTTCAGGCCCTGAACGTACCCCGAGGGTACGCCTTCGGGCCTTCACTCGCTGCGGCCTTGCTGGACAGGACCTTTTGAGCATCCTGCGGCGACTAGGATGAAGTCGGTCGGGCAAGCTGGCAACGTGCACCTGGAACTCGCCCCTGGTCACATCGTCGACATAGCGGCGCAGGGCATCCTTCACCACGGGAAAGGCAATCTGGTCCCAGGGAATCTCAGAGAGTGAGAACAACTGCACATCGAGGCTTTCCTCACCTATCCCAAAATCCGGTGAACCCATCGGCCCTCGGAATACCAAATAGGCCTGGCCGATGTGCGGGAGACTGAGGACCGCGAAAAGGCTGATACATTCCACCTGAGCCTGCGCTTCCTCCAATGTCTCACGAACAGCCGCCTGCTCAGTACTCTCGCCGATCTCCATAAACCCGGCAGGGAAGGTCCAGAGACCGGACTTGGGTTCGATGGCGCGCCGGCAGAGAAGAATGTGGCCGTCCCATTCCGGAATACAGCCAGCGACGATCTTTGGATTATGGTAATGAATGGCCTGACAGATCTCGCAGACGAACCGGGGCAAGTTGTCGCCGATGGGAACCTTCTTCGTAACCGGAGTACCGCAGGCGCTACAATAGTTCATAACGAAGACGTATCTCGTGAAACGTATTTCGTGAAGCGAGATACGAACGACGCTTCACAAACAACGATGCAATGAGCATGGATAGCACAAAACTACGGTTCTTTGCACCCTGCCCGCGTGGGCTGGAGGGCGTGCTCGAACAGGAACTCCACGACCTTGGCGTGCCTATGACCACAAAGACGGACGGCGGAGTCGCCTTCCTGGCTCCCTGGTCCAGCATGTATTGGGTCAATCTCAAGAGCCACATCGCCAGCCGCGTGCTCTGGGAAGTCGGCCATACCCCCTATCGGTCGGAAGACGATGTGTACCATGCAGCCTATGAGCTTGTCCTGGCCTGACTGGTTCACCTCGGCGCAGACCATCAAGGTGAAAGTGAGCGCACGCCGTTGTCCACTCACCAGCCTGGACTTCATCACGCTGCGTATTAAAGACGCAGTCTGCGATAAGTTTATGGCAGTGCGCCATAAGAGACCGAATGTGGACACCCATCACCCGAATATCCGGATGGACGCATTTCTCGATGAATCAACGGTGACCTTTATCTGGACACCTCTGGCGACCCGCTCTTCAAACGAGGCCATCGTATCATGTCTGTCGAGGCACCGTTGCGAGAAAACCTGGCGGCCGGCTTGCTGCGGCTCGCTGGATGGACGCCGAACGACGTGCTGCTCGACCCTATGTGCGGAGGGGGAACGATCCCCCTTGAAGCGGCGCTGATGGCGCGCAGGATCGCGCCCGGGCAGTCCCGGTCATTCGCCTTTGAGCACTTGATTATCCACGATCCGAAACGCTGGGGCCATCTGCGCGAAGCCTCCCGGCTGAAACAACTGGCAGAAATTCCGGCTGCCATCTATGCTTCCGATCAGGATCCAGCCGCAGTCAAGATTGCGCAACGGATGTTTCAGGGAGCGGGGGTCTCAATCGATATTCGTCTGAAGCAGAGCGACATACTCGCCCTTGAGGCTCCCGCTGAGCAGGGCGTGCTCTTGATCAATCCGCCCTATGGCGTCCGGCTCAGTCGGCCCGAGGAACTTGAAGCTTTTTATCCTCGGCTGGGCGACTGGTTGAAACAGCGATTTAGCGGATGGCGGGCATATATCTTTACCGGCGATTTGCAAGTCTCCAAAACGATCGGCCTTTCGCCATCGAGACGCATTCCTCTCTTCAACGGACCATTGGAATGTCGCTTGTATGAGTTCCAAATCGTGTCGGGGCCGTGCGCAAGCGATACCACAACCGACAACGAAGAGTGACTTTCCCCTATAGCTACGGACACAGACCATGAACCGAGGCCTGCTGCTTCTGTTCAGCGCTCCCCTGCTCTTGTGGCTTCCCGGGTGCAGTCGTTCATGGTTTCTTCGCCTGGACTGGCTCCTCCGGCCACGGCCATCGCCAATGCGCCAATGGGAGCTCGACCGGCTGGCTCCCGCCGTCCGCAACGTTCTTGAGCAACTCCCGACCGCCCACAGCAACCTAGTTGATCACGCATGACCCGTCGAACAGATCCCAGCGCAATTCAAACGTCGCCTCACAGTCACGGCACTCAAACAACCTTGGGAAGGACTGAGCCATTCGAGCAGTCAGGGATTCCTATTGGCCGAAATGGCAGAAGGAGGGGCCGTCAATCTTCCGGCCCTCCTCGATGTGCTGGAAGCCGGCATGGATCGAACATCCACCTTCCATAAGCCCGTTTCGCTGCCGACAAATCTCACGCAGGAAGACCTCCTCGCGTTCATGCTGGAAAGTCTGGAGCAGGCGTCGCTCCATCGCGAAAAAGCCCTGACGAATCTGACAGAGGAGGAGCGGCACTTCCTATTTCGGCATGCACGATCCCTTGCCGAGCAATTCACTCCACAGATTTCGAACCTGTCGACCAGAAAGCGCGCAAGTCAAGGCCGATCTGCGATTTGCCGAACTAATTGAGGAGCAAGTCGACTATGCCAGTTTGATTGCTGCAGCCCAGGTCCTCGCCCGCCTTGCCAATGATCCGTGGCTTCACCAAGCCGCCGCGTTTGGTCGAGGCCCCTGCCGCTTCGGCCTCCTCCCGGCATCACCGGGACGTCCTGTTGGTCGAGAAAACATCGTATGGGATGATTGTCATTGGTGGCGCAGGACCGAATACCTATGAATTGGATGAGCGCTTTGGACTGGTTATCGATGTGGGGGGCAACGATCTATATCGAGGCAAAATTGCCGCATCTGCAGACGAAGATCAAGGAAATGCCGTCGTCATCGATCTCGGAGGAAACGATACCTATACCGGCGCTCCGCTCGGACTCGCCACTGGGCGGCTGGGCGTGGGGCTGTTAATCGATCAGATCGGCGACGATGTCTATCAGCTCGACATGGGATCCGGAGGCGCTGGATTCGGCGGACTCGGGATCTTGTTCGATGCGAAGGGCAACGATGTCTATATGGGCAATCGCCTGACTCAAGGCGCAGCCATCGGAGGGCTCGGCCTCTTGCTCGATGCGGCAGGAAACGACCGCTATACCAGCCATGGCTTCGCCATCGGATTCGGCGGCCCCTTGGGCGTCGGCGCCGTCATCGATATTACCGGCAGACGACCACTATCAATGCGGCGACAAGTATCCCAGTGCCTACAATGCGCAGGATGCGCCCACAGGGAAAGCCGGGCGACCCCCTATATCAGTACGACTGCTTCGGGCTGGGCGCCGGCTCGGGACAACGGATTCTGACAAAGAAGGTCGGAGTGGCAAGCCTACAATTTGGCCGGCGGCTGGGGACTCTTGCTCGATATCGAAGGCCAGGATCAGTATCGACAGCGCCAACTTCTCGCAGGGACACGGCTATTTTTTCGGCACCGGGATCATACTCGATTTGGACGGCAACGACGAGCATCAGGCCGCTCGCTACGGGCATGGCGCGTCCGCCCATTACGGGGTCGGCCTATTCATCGATCGCCATGGCGACGATCGCTACGGCTCCTCCGGCCCGTTTTACAACGGCGGCGTCGCCTGGGACCATAGCGTGAGCCTATGATCGATGCCGGAAACGGCCGCGACACCTACGCCTTTCGCCGCCGACCGGCCTGGGCGAGGCCGACTATTCAGGCTGGGGGCTCTTCATCGATGAAGGAGGAGACGATCAGTACCAGGTCAAATCAGGCTTCGGAGACTCTTCGGAGAAGAGTGTAGCCGGGTTCTTCGATCTTAAGGGCAAGATACCTATGAGCACCGCCCGATTCCCCAATGCCAGCGATCTCGTCCCGGCTAACGGAAAGGTCTGTCCTCTACCCTGACGGTGGAATCTGTTCGTTGATCGGTAGAGCGGCGCTAACCTGCCCTCTGACCAGTTGCCGCAACTTCTTCCATCCTTCCCCTTGACTTATGCCTGACGAACCTATCTCGTTTCGGCTACATCCTGAAGTCTGTTCTACCGACTGAGCGGAGGGATGCTTCCGCATGAATAACGAGACAATGTCCGTGACTCTACCGGTACTGCCAATTAAACGCACCGTCTTGTTTCCTGGCGTCATGATGCCCTTACGGTCGGGCGCGAACGGTCTATCGCCGCCGTAGACGCCGCGATGAAGACGGAAGAGAAAACGATTCTGGTCGTCGCACAGCGCGATCCCTGACGAAGAGCCGGGGCTCGAAGACCTCTATACGATCGGGACGAAAGCCATCATCAAGCAGGTTGGCCGGACAGAGGACGGCACGCATCCATGCCGCTCGTTCAGGGACTCGAACGTGTCGCACTGCTGAAGGTCGAACAGACCGCTTCCCTTTCTTCTCGTCGCAGGCCCGCCGACTCGAACTTCCAGCGGACCAGGAGCGGAAGTCCAAGCTCTTCATCGGGCCATCCAGGAGCTGGTGACAGATCTTCCGCGTCTGATTCAGGCCCCAGGAATCCAGGAAGCAGCAGCGGCCTTTAGCAATGAGGATGACCCAGTCGCCTTCGCCTATCGCGTGGCCTCGCTGCTGAATCTGACCGTGAAGGAAGAACAGAAGCTGCTCGAAAATTCATCCACGATCGAGCTGTTGCGCTCGCTCTATGCATCTCTCTCGAAAGAAATTCAGATTCTTCAACTGCGGGACAAGATCACCAGCGATGCGCAAGCCAAGATCGGAAAGAGCCAACGCGAATACATCCTGCGCGAGCAATTGAAGGCCATTCAGCAGGAACTTGGCGAAGGCGACGAGCGAACGAGAACGAAGTCACGCATCTCAAGAAAAAGATTCGAGGCAGCCGATCTTCCCGACCATGTGCGAAAAGAAGTCGAACGCGAGCTCAGCCGATTGGCGAAAGTGCCGCCCTCCTCGCCTGACCATCAGGTCCTGAGAACCTATCTTGAACTGGTGCTTGAGTTGCCGTGGAAGAAGGCATCGGAGGACCATTTGGACCTGAACAACGTCCGTCAGGTGCTGGACGAGGATCACTACGGCATCAAAGAAGTGAAGGAACGGATCGTCGAACACCTTGCCGTGTTGAAATTAAATCCCTCGGCCAAGGCACCCGATCCTCTGCCTGGTCGGACCGCCGGGCGTCGGCAAGACCAGCCTCGGCCAATCGATTGCCAGGTCGATGGGACGGACCTTCGAACGGTTCAGCTTGGGTGGCGTCCATGATGAAGCAGAGCTGCGCGGCCATCGCCGGACCTATGTCGGCGCGCTGCCTGGACGGATCATTCAGGCCATGCGTCGAGCCAGCGTGAATAATCCCGTCTTCATGTTGGACGAGGTCGACAAGATGGGCCGTGACTTTCGTGGTGATCCGGCTGCGGCATTACTTGGAGATTCTGGATCCGGCGCAGAACCACACGTTCCGCGACCACTATCTGGATCTCCCATTCGATCTGTCGAAGGTGTTCTTCATTACGACGGCCAACACGCTGGATACGATCAGCCAGCCGCTGCTCGACCGGATGGAAATCATCCGACTCCAGGGGTACAGCGAACGGGAAAAGGCCGAGATCGCCCGCCGCTATCTCTGGCCACGACGACTCAAGGAGGCAGGTCTGGATGCCAGCCAAGCCCTGCTTTCAGATGAGGTCTTGGACCTGGTCATCAGCCGGTATACGAGGGAAGCGGGCGTTCGCCAGCTGGAACAGATGCTCGGCCGCCTGACGAGAAAAGTGGCGCTGACCTTTGCGGAACTTCCTGAAGGTCAGGAGCGGACGCCTGTGTCCATTCAACCGACGGTCCTTTCAGACTGGCTCGGGTCAGAGCGCTTTATGCCGGAAGAGGCACGCAAGGTCTTGCCCACCGGTGTGGCTACGGGTCTCGCCTGGACCCCAAGTGGGGGGGATGTTCTCTATATCGAAACGACGCTGCTCCCAGGCAGTCATGATCTGACGATCACCGGTCAGTTAGGAGACGTCATGCAGGAGTCGGCGCGTGCGGCCCGGAGCTATCTCTGGTCGCACTCCGAAAGCATGGGGCTGGACATCTCGCGCTTCAAACGCAATGGTGTCCACATCCATGTGCCGTCGGGAGCCATTCCGAAAGATGGTCCGTCAGCCGGCATCACCATGGCGACGGCGCTGGCCTCTTCCTACGTCGGCAAAGCCGTCCGGAGCGATACGGCCATGACCGGCGAGATCAGCTTGAGCGGGTTAGTCCTGCCGGTCGGCGGGATCAAGGAAAAGGTACTGGCGGCTCATCGCGCCGGCATCAAGCGGATCATTCTGCCGAAGGCGAACGAGAAGGACCTGAAAGACGTGCCGCAGGAAGTGCGGGATGAACTGACGTTCATCCTGGTCGAACGGATCGAAGAAGTGCTCCCGGCGGCATTCAATCAGGATGCACCTACGATCACCGCCAGCCGAACGGGATGAACCGCTAGCGACCTCCACCGCCTCGTAACCTCAAGAGGCCCCGGGAGGATACCGGGGCCTTACCACCAGATCCAAAAGCACGCCTCAGCCTACTCCGCTCAATTCAAGCAATGGTTTCTGACACCCTTTCCTCACCTGCCCTTGACAGATATCTCATTACGAGATATCTTTCTCGTGCATATTATCACGCGCAAGCGCCTCGACGACTTCGCGCGAGCCCATCCGGACGCACGGGTTTCGCTGCAGCACTGGTTCACGATTGTGCGTAAGACCGTCTATGCCTCCTTCGCCGACCTGCGGAAGACCTTTCCTTCGGCTGATCAGGTAGATCGGTTTACGGTCTTCAACATCGGGGGAAACAAATTCCGGCTGATCGCAGCCATTCATTACAATCGGAATAAACTGTATATCCGGCACATACTGACGCACGCAGAATATGACCGGGGCACCTGGAGAACCTGACTCATGCTCGCCAAATACATTCAGGAAGCCAATACCGACTACCGCCGCATTCGGCAGCGGATTCCACTTGGTCCGTTACGGACGGAAGCCGACTATAACCGGGCGGTGACCGTCCTCGATGAAATCGTGGACGAAATCGGCCAGCAAGAAACCCATCCTCTGGCCGACCTGGCCGAGACGCTTGGCCTCTTTATCGAAGCCTATGAGGACACCCACGTCCCCTTCTCAGACTCATCCGCTCCCGAGATCCTCCGCACGTTGATGGATGAACATGGACTCACGCAATCCGACCTGACCGAGATCGGCAGCCAAGGCGTCGTGTCGGAAATCCTCTCCGGCAAACGAGACCTGAACGTCCGCCAAATCACCCAACTTGCCGCCCGCTTCGGCGTCTCACCCGCGCTCTTCATGCCCGTTCCGAAGAAACCCATCAGACGCCCTTCTTCCCGGACGCGCGTAGCAAGTCGGCGGTAACCCAGTGATCGGGTAAAGATCATCGCAAATGGAAATACACACGGTGTCTCAACTGATGTGCTCATTGAGTGCTAGCCGCGACCGGTCATCGGGCAGAAGTACGAGTGAAGAGAGCGGCGGCCTAATCCGAGCTAGGTGCTCCCGGCGGCATTCAATCAGGATGCACCTGCGTCACCGCCAGCGGAACGGGATGAACCGTTAGCGACCCTCCACCGCGTCGTAACCGCCCAGGCCCCGGCTCAAAACTGGGGCCTGCCTGCTTATGGTCCTCATCCCATAGAGAGCAACATTCAAGGCTATCCACTCCCCCAGTCTTTTCCAATCCGGAAATGAGTCTGAACGACGGTCGGCGAACCTGAGTATCTAACCGCTGTTCTGCCTCGGTCGGGTTGATATATGCTCCGTCGTTCTGCCGTGCTGGTTGTGCTCATGCCTGCTTCCGGCTTGCCGCAGCGATGGACTGGAACAGCGTGCTTCGTGCGTGGTTCAGCGCCAAGGCGGCCTCATTGTCGCTGATTCTTGAAGCGATGGCATCCAATTGCTCCACGGTGATGCCGCGTTTGAGATACTGACTGGCCTCGGGTAGGGATTTCAACTTCTCATACGGCGTCTTCATGTCCTTGTAGTGATAGCGCTTGCGCTCCTTTCCTTTGGCATCCGTAACCGTCTCCGGGAAGAAGCAGGGGCGGTGGAAGTTGACGTACGGGTTGAGGTGGTTCGCACAGAATGCGTTGACCTGTTCTGCGAACTGTTGCGGGATATGCGCGTAGCCCAGGTGCTTGCGCACCACGGCGCCGTTCTTGGATTCTGCCAAGGCATTATCGTTGGACTGCCGGGGGCGGGACTTGGTGAACTCGATGCGCAGCTTCTCCAACAGCGTCGCGACTTGATAATTGATGTACTCTGAGCCGTTATCCGCATGGAATCCCAGGATGACAAACGGAAATCCCTCCAACAGCTGTCGGATGACCGGCAGCAGATAGGCCTCGCTGATCTTCTCGCAGGTGGCGACGAGTTGGAACTGGGTCACGCTGTCCACCGCGTTGATGTGATAGACCCCTTTCATCCCGTCTTGGTCGCCCTGATGCACACTGTCGATGCGGATATAGCCTGGCAGGCCGTTCGGCTGGGGTGCGCGGCGCTGGCCGATGGGCACGCCCGTGGGCCGCGTCTTGGTCCAGTGCCGCCGCGTACGCTGGTACGGTATCCCGCCCCGCAGGTTGTACAGGTGGGAGACTGAAATCCCCGCCAGCCGTTCGAAGCGGGCATCCTTGAACACCAGGAAGGCCCGTTCCATCAACTTCTTGGTGGCTGGGCCAGACACGGTACTATGCAACGCATCCATGTCGGCCAGTAGGGCCACGTCCGTGGCGGTGAAGCGGCGGCGAAAGCCGTGCTGAGGTGGACCATGCCGGGTCGACAGCGTCCCGTCCTGGCGGTACTGCCGCACCAGCCGGGTTACCTGCTGGCGTGAGAACCCCGTGAGGCGCGCCAGATACCGGAGCAACACTCCCTTGCCGACGCGCCCCTGTGCGGCATAGCCAAATCGCTTGAGCACCCGCTCGATGAACGGATACCGTTCCGCCTTGGGTACCCGGAAAGCGATCTCCGTGGCCCCGTCCAGAAAGGCCCTGACCTGCGCGATCGTCTGCAGCCGTGCTTCTTCCATGTCGATCACCATGCCTCGCATCATGACCGATTCAGAACGGCAGCCGCTCAGACTCATTGCTCGTTGGAAATACGACCCGGCTTCAGACTCATTTCATATTGGAAGAGGCTCCCCCTTGCCAACATCCTCCTTTTAGGACATGCTGAGTCCACCTCATCTCGTCCCAAAGTGCCGACATTTATTCGTCTTCGATTGCCGGGTGGGGGATACGACTCAGGAGACAGCCTATGTCCAAATCCAAGGCAATCAAATACGTGACCGTTCGGACTGCCGAAGACCTTGGGCGGGCCTTGGGATTATCGGCGGCCGACACTGCGGAGATGGAATTTCGCTCGGGCTCACCGTCGCACTGGCGAAAATCATTCAAGCAGGACGGCTCACCCATGCCGAGATTGCAAAAGAAGCCGGCACGTCGAGAACCAGGGTGACCGCAATCGTGAATGGAAACACGCACGGCGTCTCAACGGATGTGCTCATTCGAGTGCTCGGCGCGACCGGTCATCGGCCCGAGATACGAGTGAAGAGAGTGGAGGCCTAATCCAAGCTAGGTGCTCCCGGCCGCATTCAATCAGGACGCACCGACGATCCCGCCAGCAGAACGGGATGAACCGCTAGCGACCTCCACGGCTTCATAACTCATGAGGCCCCGGCTTTGAGCCGGGGCCTCACCCATTGGCTTGTTACTCCCCCTCAAATTTCGGTATTCCCCGCTCAATTCAAGCAATCGTGGGGTGCGGCCAGGTGCCCTCCTTGCTCGCAGAACGCGCACAATCAGAATGTGCTCGTCCGATGCGCGCAGTTGAGGGCAACCTTGGCCACTCCCCTTTATATGGTTGGAGTGAAGGAGAGAATGCCGGTCTGGCGATTCCCTGTGCTCGCGCATGCGCGGTCGCGGACTCCCCTCGTTGGACGCGCGCACGATGGGGACCGCCAAATCGCCCCTCTCATCATGGAGAGACAGATGGAAATAGCATCTGTCAAATTGCCCTCACGGGGGCATAAGACCGGCTACCGAGGAAAACGTAGAATGGCCTGCTTCTTTGTATCTGTTTCGAAAAAACAGACTCGTGACAGAGGCTTTCTCTCCAAGACGGCTAAGAAGGATGCCAAAGACCCATGGCCATTGATCTCCAGATCCTGGGCTCGAAGCTGCGACGAACAGAGACCAAGTTGAAGCGTCGTTGGACGACGTATCGACCGCAACAGGGATACCGCAGCAATTACTGAAGGACTATGAAATGCCCGCCTAGAGCCGACGGGAGATAGATATTAATTCTGGCCATTACTACAAATGCGACTACAAGTTTTTCATTTCAAATGAGCAGCTGGCTGCTTTCGAGCAAACCGAAACACTTTTCAGAAAATATTCAGCTGAACTTTCAAGAGAAGACAGATGGGCCATTCTTGAGTTTCTCTTTCTCTGTGATTCAGAAGAATTCTTAAATGAGGACCTTCCTCAAAAAACCGAGTTCCTTTCAACTTCAGAAAGAGCGGGTCATATTTCAAGACCCATGGGATTGAGGCTGCGGCCGCTTTAAGGCGTCACCTGGGATACAGTGATAAAAAAGTTGGAATGGACGTATATGATGATTTTGCTCCATTGGCTTTCACGTATTCCGACGACATCTAGCAAATTCCTCCATATCCGGCTTGTGCATTCGGCATCCAAAAGCTGGGATGTGCTTACTCGTCAACTACACCGAAGATGTCTACCGGCAGCGCTTCACCGCCGCCCATGAAGCTGCACATGCAATCCTCATGACGACCAATTTGTCGTCTCTTTTTCAGGAGAAAAAATGATCTTATCAGAAATACGTGCGAATACTTTCGCCTCAAGATACCTCATGCCTCCAGAATTCTTGGGCAGATTTCCCTGTCAGGCCAATGGGATACTCAGAGAGCAAGAGAGTCTGGGCTAGCAAGCTTAAGGTGAGTACCGAAGCATTGGCTTATGCGCTCAAAGATGCCAATCTCATTTCCGAACATCAGGTGCGTACGATTAAAGCTACAAAGGTAGCCTCGGATGCAAAGGTAGACCCTGAACTTCCCGCTAATCTCTCCCCGCGATCTCACCAACGCCGTGCAGAATTGCTGAGTCGAGGATTGTCCATGCACTATGTCGAGTTATGTTTCGACGGTTACGAGAGGGGATTGTATCCTCTGGGCGACTAAGCGAAATGCTTCTACTGAGCAATAATGAACTCCCACTCGTCGCAGAGCTTTATGGAAGGCACCTGCTCCATGGCGATTAATGTTTCGGTATTTCATCCCTACAACGTAATTGATACATGCGCAGATATTGTCAAGAGTTGTGGATTAGGCTGATCAAGCGGCGACCTTCCCTCTTCTTCTCTGTTTCTCGTTGTTCCGTCCGTTTCACCGACTGTCCATCCTTGGAGACGACACCCGCGCGGACGAGCGGGAGGAGGTCGTGCGCATCGATCCGACGCCAGGTGCGTTGCGCCGTCTCCAACAGCTTGAAGGCCATCGTCAGTCCTGCGGTGCGCGAGCCGGCCCCCTTGGTCACTCGCGTGCGGTGCTTCACCGTGGCGAAGGTCGACTCAATCGGGTTGGTGCTCCGGAGATGCTTCCAGTGCGCCGCCGGGGTCGAAGTGGGTCAGGAGCCGGGCGACATCGGTGACCAGGGACTTCACGGCTTTGGGATACTTCGCGGCATAGTCCTGGGTAAATCGATGTATGGCGGTCTCGCACGTGGCCCGGCTCTCCGCATACATCATCTCGTGCAAAGCCCGTTTCGCCTGGGGCTGGAGCCGCGTCGGGAGCTTATCCAGCACGTTGGCAATGCGGTGTACCCAGCAGCGTTGCTCCCGCGTCTCCGGCCAGACCTCGCGGATCGCGGCCCAGAAGCCAAGCGCCCCGTCGCCGATCGCCACGGCCGGGGCTGGCATGCCGCGGGTCTTGAGATCCCGCAGCACCGCGAGCCAACTCTCCGTGCTCTCGCGATAGCCGTCCTCGATGGCGATCACTTCCTTGGTCCCATCGGGGCGGACCCCGACGACGACTAAGGCCGCTAAGCGATCGTCTTCCAGCCGAATGTTGAAATGGACCCCATCCACCCAGACGTAGATGAAGTCGCGATCAGCAAGGGAGCGGCGACGCCACTGGTCATACTCGATCCGCCAGGTGGCCGTCAGGCGGGTGATCGCCGCGGGCGAGAGACCCGCCGCGTCTTCCCCCAGCAGCACCGGCAAGGCCTCACGGAAGTCTCCGTGGACAGGCCATGCAGATAGAGCAGCGGCAACACCGCTCACGTTCCCAGAGCGACGCACATACGGCGGGAGGATCGCACTGGTGAACTTCTGCCGCGCGCCATGCAGCGCGCTGATCATTGACACGCGGAGCCAATCGTGACCGTCCCGGCTCCCACGGTGAGGCGACGGGGGCGGGCCTGCCCATTGCCGACCAAGGCATGGCCGCGGGGGTCACGTGCATCGCGATACTGCTGCCGGTACTCCTCCACCTCGATCTCCAAGGCGGCCAGAATCATGCGGCGAGCCCCTTCCCGGGCCAACTCGTCCAACGCCGTGGCCACGACCTGTTCACACTCTTGCGCTTCCGCCTTCGTTCGGACTATCGTCATCATTGGCGTGCCTTTCCCCGGCCTGCCAGCCGGTGTGTTCGGGTTTTGTTCACCCGGAAAGGTACGCCACCTTCTACCTTCGTTCCACAACTTCTGACTATATCTCACATGCGCAGTATGGAATGTGCTCTCATCCCCTATGGCTTTATGCAACGGCACGGACAGCTGGGTGCAGCTTCTATTTGTCCCAGTTTGTCCTCTATGAGTGTCTCCACAAACCGCGGCAGCCATCGACGCATGGGCCTATCCTCCAGAAACGCCTAAGAAAGGAGCAATCAAAAGGGGACTTCAACGCCTATCGTTTAAGCATTGAAGACCTAAGGATACCGGGGTGCTTGAAAACAGACTCCGATTTGGGCAAGGGAGAATTGTCCTCGATTGCATTGGCGAAAAAGATGAATCAGGCTTTTTTCGGACGACCAAAAAGCACGAAAATTTGCAGAAGGAATTATGACTAGCATGGTACAGACAACGCCTCATCTATTCGGATGGCTTTTCTTTACAGGACGGCTAACGGATGGAGATAAGAGCACGATCATTACGGACCATAAGGCACTCGAAGGCAATCTTTCACCTTATTTTGAGGCCATCTATACGGAAAGTCTCCGATGTCAATTAATGCATCGCCGCGGAGCAGCAACTTCTTGATTGAAGATAGCTAAGATTCTCCCTTTGTTGTTTTCTAGATCGCGGAAGGAAAAGCCGCGGCATTCTGAATTTCGAGAAGTGACAGAACCCTCAGAACCATTTCGTGGGCGTGGCGGGCCACTCCTTAGTCAATCTCGTAGGCATGCAGCATGGCAAATATTGATCCAACTCCTGTTCTTCGGAAACTGGTCGATGCTTCCTCCCGGATTGAGGACATTGAGAAATTCTTAGAGCATACAGACTCTGCCT
>CAVVIR010000019.1:0-83151 GCA_963748375.1 uncultured Nitrospiraceae bacterium | reverse complement strand
AGCACCTTGTCCTGATTTGTTAAGTCATGATCAATGGCAATTTCGGAAGATATCCTGATCTCCGTGGTGATGCCCAAGTGCCCGCAGGTTTTGACGATGGAGTGATGCAGGAAGCGAAACAGGTTCGCATCTTCATACCGCACGATCTGCTCGACCAGCGGAAACATCTGCGAAAAATACGGCGCAAGTCGGTACGCGCCCTTAAATTGGTTCAGCAGTTTGTCGCGGTTGAAATCCGCCGCCAGCTCCCGTTCACGCACATCCAGAGAGTCCGAATCGCTTTTCAACGGCAGCGAGAACATCACGTCCTTGCCGTTCTGCAACATGCGGTTGCGGTTGATCCATCCCTTCTTTGTGTACTTGATATTGTCGTACACGATGAATATATCCACCGCCGCGATCAGCTGAAAGTAGCCGATATACGGGAAGAAGTATGGCTGCATAATGGCCAGCCTCATCTCGCTTTTCCGTCATTGAGCCCGTTTTCCTTGTATCCACTTTATTGAGCCGCGATGAAACTGGTGATTTCGTCTACTACCGACAGGTCCAGATCAGGGTAGATCGGCAGGCAGAGAACTTTCTGTGCTATCTCCGTTGCTACTGGAAGGTTCTCTCTATGCGCCGAAGGCAATCCGCGATACATCGGGAAATCTGATATCAAGGGGTAAAAATATCGACGAGAATGTATGCTGTTGTCTTTGAGCTTCTGGTATAGGACTTCACGACTGAACGGATAGTCGGCTTCCACCAGGATCGGGAAATACGCATAGTTGGCAACTTTTTCGCCCGCATCCCTCAAGCAACGGATGCCCTTCACATCCTTTTAGCCGTTCTCGGTAGCTGCATCGATTTCTTTTCGGCGCGCGAGAGCATGATCGATGTATTTCAACTGCAACAGCCCAATGCCGCGTTGAATTCACTCATCTTGCCGTTGATGCCTGGCGCCACCACGGTCACCTCATTGACGTGACCAAAGTTCTTCAGTTGATCGATTCGTTCTTTTGTCTTCGCATCCGGGCAGATGATGGCGCCGCCCTCAAAGGTATTGAACACTTTGGTGGCATGAAAGCTCAGCACGGATAGATCGCCATGCCTGAGTATGCTGCCTCCATCGTCTTGCACGCCAAAGGCATGGGCGGCATCGTAGATGACTTTCAGGTTGTACTTGTCGGCAATCTTCTGGATGGCATCGACATCGCAGGGATGTCCGTAGCAATGCACTGGCATGATGGCAGTGGTTTGCGGCGTGATGGCGGCTTCGATCTTGTCCGGATCAAGGTTGAGCGTAAGTGGGTCAATGTCCACGAACACCGGCTTGATGCCGTTCCATAGCAAGGAATGGGAGGTCGCGACGAAGGAATAGGGCGTGGTGATCACCTCGCCCGTGATCCGTAACGCCTGCAGGGCGGTGATCAGCGCTATCGTGCCGTTGGTGAATAATGCGATGTGTTCCACGCCGAGATATTCACAAAGCTTTTTTTCCAGTTGCTGATGGAAGGGACCGCCATTGGTGAGAATTTTACTGGCCCATATCTTTTCCAGATAGGGAATGAACTCTTCCAAAGGCGGAGAAAGGGCTGCGTGACATTCGTTTTCTTCATATTAATTCACTTTTCTTCCGCAAAAATGAAACCTAGCCTGATGCATTAAGCTTAGGCATTGTCTCCTCCAATATTGGCACCTCTAGAAATTCACACAGCCTTTGCATTGCATCTGCCTCGGACAGATTTATAACTAAAAGATCATTTCGCCTGTACTTGAAGTAATTTTGAACGGTTTCAATATGTTGCAAATAGAACCTCTTATATATCTTTTCATCCCAGACACTATTTTCATCAATTCCAAATAGCAACTGTGATGCATGCCATAGATAACCTGGCCATACATATGGATCAGCTTTAAGCTCATCAGCCGTTGGAAGCCGATCAAAGTCCTCGCCTTTTCGCGTGAAAATCGAGCGAGCGATCGATACCATTGATCGGCACCATCGCGCACAGATAAAATAAACTTGGAGCCAGGAAATGCTGCATCCATGGCTTGAAAGGTATAAGCAAGACTAAATGGATATCTTGAAATGCATCTGCAGAGTGGCAATATCTGATTATTCGCCTGAAATCCCTGCGTGCCCAATCATCTAAAAGCATTTCTGCTTCTAGCTGATTTCCCAAAAACGAAATCCTAGGTTTTTCAATGCTGCTCCAAGCGAAGTTGTCCCTGTCTTATTACTTCCGATCACATATATTTTTTTCCTTTTTGTACGAAACAAATTCACCTCACCACCCCTTATGTAGTGACCAGCAAGTCCGGCAAAACATTATTGCCCATCTAATAATGATTTATTGTTAATTGACATGGGTCTTGATACACGAGGAGAAACTACCGGGCTCCAATAGTTGAAATGTGAAACCACTCGAAATGGATGCAACCCTTGGTCACGGCGTCAGAACTAGGCCGGAAAGAGGCGTCACTAATCGACACTACAAAAGCGTACTTCCCGCTATTAAGTTCTATTGGACCCAAAGATATTTCAACAAGATGTTCCCCTCTAGGATAAGAGGCATTCCTGCCTTCGCAATCACAAACTGGAAATGTGCGAACAGGCATCTCCGCGCTATTTCGGATCACAATCACGAGGTTTGCACCGGTAATCGATTCATGAACACGTAAACCAAGCAGCACTGTCAATTCAGCGCTAGTGTCAATTGCTAAGCCCTCAGTTTCAATTATCTTCCCATCGCTTTTTAAGGTTAGACTCAGAACCTCGGCTTCTCCCGTACCTGATATTTGCCTTGCGTGTTTTACCAGACCATAATATTGGTCGATATTCCCTCGGAAGGGTTCGGACTGTCAATCAGCACCGATCCGTGGTCCAGTACCATCACTCGCGTACTGAACCAGGAAATTTGTTGCATGTTGTGCGACACAAAGACCACTGCGGATTTGTTTGCTATTCGCCTTACAGTATTGAGACATTTGATGGCAAAGCCTATGTCACCGACCGCCAGTACTTCATCCAAAAATAAGATGTCCGGCTCTATCAGGATTGCGGCAACAGCAAAACCCAAACGTACATTCATGCCCGAGCTGTAGGTTTGCACTGGCGAATTGATGAACTCTCGGATCTCTGCAAAGTCGATGATTTCGTCTATCTTGCCATCGACATGTCGCTTATTCATGCCCAGCACGGCGGCATTGACATATATATTTTCACGTCCGGTCAAAACGGGGTTGAACCCAGCCCCTAGGGCGATCAATGCCCCTACTTTGCCGCGCATCTCAATGCGACCTTGGTCCGGTTTGATCAAGCCATTCAGCATGCGCAACAAGGTCGTTTTGCCTGCGCCGTTATGGCCTATGAGCCCCAGACAGTCGCCCCTCTTGAGTTCAAAGCTTATATCCTTGACCGCCCAGAATTCTTCCTGGCGAAGAACACCATCTGCGCCATGCCGCCTGCCCAGCAATTCGCTACCGATGTCCCGCATGCCATACCACATGGATTTCTTAAGGCTTCGGCAAAATTTCTTGGACAGCCCATCAACCTTGATCAGCGTCTCTCCCATGTCAGCTACCGATACGCTCTATCAGGATAGGCATGGCCAGACGGAAGACGACCCAGAACATGAACAACAATACGATCGAGACCACATTGACAACCACGAAGTAGCCCAAGTGCTCCGGAGTAAACCCGGTCAGCCAATCACGCGCAGTAAGGATCAGTGGGGTTAGCGGATTCAGCTGGAACAAAGTGGCAGGCAGACCATCTTTTGGCATCGCGAAAACGACCGGAGTGAGGTACATCAGAAATTGCATCAATAAAGGGATACCCTTGCCTACATCGGCATAAAGCAAACCGACTGGCGTAAGCGCCAAGCCGATCAGTGTTCCTACCAGGATCAGCGCAAGCACACCTATGGGAAACAACAACAGGCTCCAATCCGGGTGGATCCCCATTACCAGCAAAGCAATCAACAACAGTGCGACCTTGATCAGAGCATTGAATATCGTCTGGTAGATGCCCGAGACCACAAGTGCCTCACGGGGAAATTGATTTTTGCCAGCATGATTTTGGAAGCGGTGACCATTTGTAACGGAGCATTCAATGCATCCATTAGAATTGCCCACAACATCGTGCCTGTAAACACGTAAACCGGATAGGGTAAGGGTGTGTCGCTTACATTGACTACACCGCTGCGACTCAGGAAAATCCATACCAGCGTATTGGCCAATGGCAATATGATGGCCCAAAAAAACCCGAGAAATGTTTGCCGATATTGGGCGCTTAGATCGCGCACCGTCAATCGCCATGCAAGCTCCCGGCTGGAGGCCAAGTCAAACAACATCTCTCGCGCCATTCTGCGGGGGCTAGCTAGCAGTGAATCTGGCGTGTAGATGGTGATGCGGGATTCACTCATTTACTTTGTCCCTGGTCCCCTGTCTTCCAGCGCACTCAAATTGTCTATCATCTTTTACCTAATACGCAGCCAACATCATTCGGGTTGGCGAGTTCTGAACTGTTTGGATTGGTTTCATGGTGCGGCATGCCAATTCTTTAAAATGTCATATTCCAGATCAGGTACGTTTAATCAACCCGCGCTGCACCATTTCACCTATGACTTGTTGCACACAGGCTTCCAGTTCTGCCCCGCCGGTATTCACGGTGAGTTCTGGATTTTTCGGGACTTCGTAAGGCGATGAAATACCGGTAAATTCGGGTATTAGTCCGGCGCGGGCTTTTTTGTATATGCCCTTTACATCGCGCGCCTCACAGACTTCGATCGGTGCGTCGCAATAGATCTCGATGAAGTCACCGTGTTCGACCATGCCGCGCACGCGTTCACGGTCAGCTCGGTACGGTGAGATGAAGGCGGTGAGTACGATCATACCCGCTTCCATGAAAAGTTTAGCCATTTCGCCTATACGGCGGATGTTTTCTTGGCGGTCTTTGACTGAGAAACTCAAGTCGCCACAGAGTCCATGTCGCACATTGTCACCATCCAATACAAAAGTTCGGCAGCCATGCTGATGTAGCAATTCCTCAATAGCATGGGCCAGCGTAGATTTGCCCGAACCGGATAATCCGGTGAACCAAACGATCGCGCCGCGATGGCCATTTTGTGCTTCGCGGCGCACACGGGTAACGGTGGCATGGTGCCAGACGACGTTGGTTGAGGCTGGTGGTTGTGTACTCACGTGGTTGGGCCAGGCACAGACCGATCGGCCTGTAGCTCCTAAATCAGTGCTCGCTTCGTGCGACCTCATTCAACGAGAGATCGCCTGCCGCTGCCTCAGTCGAGATCTGAGGCCTCACCGAACACAATCCAGCGGCCACCAGAATCCAAAAGAGATGCGCGAGACTTCCCGCAAACATGTAATCGAACAGGTTCCGAGTGGCGAAACCTACAGTGACAACTGCAACTGCCACAAGTAACCATTGCGTTTCGGCAGCCTTGGACTGCCTCCACTGTCTGATCAGCGTTAAAACGATGCGGACGAACATCCAGATAAATAAAATGATAGCCGGCACACCGCTCCCCATGAGCACCATCGCAAATGTGCTATGTAATGCCGGGAGCAGTCTCTCCTCCTCGCCTTTGTCTTTGTCCGCCTCTATCTCTGCCTTGTACACTTTGGAGAAGGTATCATTCCCATACCCGACCCCGACGAGGGGATGCTGGATCACTTGCTGAAGCCCGAGTCGCCATGTTTTCACACGGGCGCTGAGGGTCCAGGGATCGACGGTGCTCTGTTGGTACCCGACCCCGGAGAGTGCGAACAAGCCACCCCCCATCGCGATTGTGCCAACAAGAACCCATATGACCAGTCGGCGTCTTCCGGCCATGAGTCCGAAACCGACTGCCTGGGCGAAATGTGCCACCCAGCCGGCTCTGGTGTAGGCGGCAACTTGCGCCAATCCTGCCAGGGCGAGAGTCAAAGCCCCGATTGCACGCACCCAAACTGTCCGATGGATCACAACCCACCCGATGAGGATGGGAATGACGAGCACCAGATAAGTCGTCAACCATTGGAAGTCCGAATAGGGGGCCTCGGCACGGACGAGACGATCCCTCCAGGTTCCTCCTCGCAGAACAAAATCCACCAGAGCAAAGCCCGACAAGACGATGCTGCCCAAGATTACTGCCCAGAATACCTGCCGGGAAAGCTCGATGCGCCTGTGACTACGTAGCACGAACATGGCCCAGTAGAAGACGAGAACCTGAGCCACAAGCTTTCTCCACTCTGAGAAACTGTAGGCAGGATCGGTCGCAAAAGGGACTGTGCACAATACCCAACCGACAAACCCAAGCAGCGGTAGGTCGATCGGGGTTCGAACCCATGGATTTATTTTCTCAACCCAGGCAAGGCACAGTGCTACGGCAAGCAAGAAAAAGAACACGGACTCTTGGAAGTGAAAGAGCCTCGGAAAGAAACTCGAAAACGTGATTCCCAGTAGGCCATACGCCTGAAGTTTCCAGGCTACCGCACTCCCTCGCCAAGGGACATGGACAGAGGCGGCCGTAGGGACGGCCTGAACAGGTTTTGTGATAGTGGTATTCAACACATGCCTTATGGTCGCCTCGAAACATTACGCGGCTGCGGATACTCCCGCGCTCTTTACGAAGCTTTTGCTTAATGCCGCGAGGGACGGGCGGCGTGGGAGTTGGTTCCCTGGTAAGTGGTGAGTGGGAAGTGGTTGGTAGGGGTCATGCGAAATGCCCCGCTGCGCAAGGGATTTGCCTTGCCGGTCTTTGGCGGAAAGGAGCGGCTCGCCGGCGAGGGGCCATTGAATAGCGATGGCCTGATGGTTCCAGGCGATGCAGCGTTCGTGTTCAGACTCATAGTAGCCAGCAGGGTCACATGTCCCCTGGTTGAAGCTTTCGAAGAAGAAACCTGGTCGTCTCTGAATACCTTTGGTTCAAGAAGAATGACGTCGGGGATGGCGAGCGGTGCAGTATTCATCAGAATACTTTTTCTTTGAGCACACGCAGCAGGTACTGTCCATAACTGTTTTTTGCCAGGGGCTGCGCAAGCTTTTCAAGTTGGGTGGCATCAATCCATTGCTGCCGGTAGGCAATCTCCTCCGGGCAGGATACTTTAAGCCCTTGTCGGTTTTCCAGAGTGGCGATGAACTGGCTGGCGTCGAGAAGCGATTCGTGGGTGCCGGTATCCAGCCAGGCATAACCACGCCCCATGACTTCGACTGTGAGCGAGCCTTGTTCCAGATACACACGATTCAGATCGGTGATTTCCAGTTCGCCCCGCGGAGATGGCTTGAGTTTTTTGGCCAGATCAACCACATGTCGGTCATAGAAATACAGACCGGTCACGGCATAGCTGGATTTCGGTTGCTTGGGCTTTTCTTCCAGCGACAACACTTTGCCGTGCGCATCGAACTCGACCACTCCATACCGCTCGGGGTCGTGAACGTGGTAGGCGAAGACCGTGGCCCCTTCGGCGCGGGCCATTGCGTTGCCCAGTAGGTGATTCAATTCGTGACCGTAGAAGATGTTGTCGCCCAGCACCAGGGCAGATAGGTCGTTGCCAATGAAGGATTCACCGATGATGAAGGCTTGCGCAAGACCATCGGGCGATCGCTGAACGGCGTACTCTAGGTTTAGGCCCCATTGCTTACCTGTGCCAAGCAGTTGCTCAAAACGCGGAGTGTCCTGTGGCGTAGAAATAATGAGGATATCGCGTATGCCTGCCAGCATGAGGGTGCTGAGCGGGTAGTAGACCATTGGCTTATCGAACACCGGCAGTAGCTGCTTGCTGATCGCCAGCGTTGCGGGGTGCATACGTGTGCCGGAGCCGCCGGCGAGAATGATGCCTTTTCTGGTGAGTAGGGAGTGGCAAGTAGTAAGTGGTGAGTGGTCAGTAGTGAGTTGGGTCATGTGGTGCTCAGTTTTTTGTGCAAACCAGTTAATAACTTTCCAGTGCTATGAGCCAATTCAAAGGCGGGGTGTTCTGGTGCGGCGAAGCCAAGCATAACCGCCAGTTGCAATTGGGTTTCAAGTTCAGCCAAAAAGCCTCGCGATATCCCAATGAAATTCAAGAACTCCTTTGCGCCATTTCTGCCGGCGCCTTCGGCGATATTGCTCGGAATTGACACGGCTGCCCGCCTCATTTGCTGCGAGAGTCCATAACGTTCCTCCGCTGAAAAAGTAGCCGTCATCTGATACACGGTTTTAGTCAATTCCATCGAGAATTTCCAGGCGTCTAGTTGCTCGTGCGGCTTACCCATTGCTGATCACTGGTAAGTGGGGAGTAGTCAGTGGTGAGTGGTTAGCGGTTCTTCAAATTACTACTTACAACTCACTACTCTTCACTTTCTACTTACCACCGGCTAGAATCTCTGTAAGCATGTGCGCCACGCCATCTTGCCACAACGGCAGGTGCACATCGAAGGCGGTTTGCAGTTTGCTGGCGTTCAGACGCGAGTTCAGGGGTCGCCGGGCTGGCAAAGGAAATGCGCTGGTTGGCACCGGGATAACATTTTCCGCAGCGACTTTGAGTTCGATTCCGGCTTGACGAGCTAAATTCAGGACAAAACAGGCGTAGCCGTGCCACGAAGTTTCGCCTCCGGTAACCAGATGGTACAGACCGGACAATTCAGGTTGCTGCAAGGCCGTGCGGATGGCGTGGGCAGTGACATCTGCCAACAGGTCAGCACCGGTGGGGGCGCCAATCTGATCGTCGACGACGGTGAGGCGCTCGCGCTCCTGCGCGAGCCGGAGCATCGTTCTGGCAAAGTTGCCACCCCGTGCTGCATACACCCAACTGGTGCGGAAAATTAGATGGTGACAGCCTGAAGCGCGGATGGCTTCCTCGCCTTCCAGCTTAGTCGAGCCGTAGACATTCAAGGGTCCGGTGGGGTCAGTTTCCACCCAGGGTTTGCCGCCACTGCCATCAAATACATAGTCGGTAGAATAATGGATCAGCCAACTCCCCAACTTCCTCGCTTCCCGGGCAAGTATGCCCGGAGCAAGGGCATTGATGGTGCGAACGAGCTCCGGCTCGCTCTCGGCCTTATCTACGGCGGTATAGGCAGCGGCATTGACGATGACATCCGGAGCGATATCGCGCACGGTCTGCGCAATATGGTCCAGACGGGTGAAGTCGCCACACTGCTGCCGGCTATCAAGGTCCAACGCGATCAGCTCGCCCAAGGACGCAAGACTACGCTGCAATTCCCAGCCTACTTGACCACCTTTCCCAAACAACAGAATTTGCATCAGCCCCGCCCTTGGTAATTTTTCTCAACCCATGTCCGGTAGGCACCCGATTGCACATTACTGACCCAGCCCTGGTTGTCCAGATACCACTGCACGGTCTTGCGTATGCCGGTTTCGAAAGTTTCAGCAGGTTTCCAGCCTAGTTCGCGCTCAATCTTGCCGGCATCAATGGCGTAGCGACGATCATGGCCGGGACGGTCGGTGACGTAGGCAATTTGCTCGCGGTAGGACTTCCCATCAATACGCGGGCGAAGCTCGTCCAGTAGCGCGCACACAGTGTGAACAATTTCAATATTGGGTTTTTCGTTGCATCCGCCGATGTTGTAGACCTCGCCTACCCTGCCGGCTTCGAGTACCAGGCGGATCGCACCGCAATGGTCTTTTACATAGAGCCAATCTCGGATCTGTTGGCCATCACCGTATATCGGCAACGGCTTGCCTGCGAGAGCATTAATGATCATCAGGGGGATGAGCTTCTCCGGAAAATGGTAGGGGCCGTAGTTGTTGGAGCAGTTGGTAGTCAGCACCGGTAGCCCATAGGTGTGGTGGTAGGCGCGCACCAGATGGTCGCTGGCAGCTTTGCTTGCTGAGTACGGACTGTTGGGCTCATAGCGGCGGGTTTCACTGAACGCTGGTTCGTTCTTGGCCAGAGAGCCATAGACCTCGTCGGTCGAAACGTGAAGGAAACGGAAGCGCTGTTTTACCTCGCTATTCAACCCACCCCAATAGACACGCACAGCTTCCAATAGCCGGAACGTGCCGACGATGTTGGTCTGGATGAAATCCTCTGGGCCGTGGATGGAACGGTCCACATGGCTTTCAGCAGCAAAGTTAATAATACTGCGTGGCCGGTTCTGTGCAAGCAAGTCACCTACCAGGGTGGAATCACCAATGTCGCCCTGTACAAAGATATGCCGCTTATCTGCTCCCAGCGAAGCGAGGCTCTGTAAGTTGCCCGCGTAGGTGAGGGCGTCGAGGTTTATAATCGCTTCGTCAGACTGGGCGAGCCAATCCAACACAAAATTTACCCCAATGAATCCAGCCCCGCCTGTTACGAGAATCATTCTATAGCCGTGAAATACCTATTTTCAGCAATGCGGCTTGCAGAGTGCGCATTCGCGCCTTTCATGAAACCCCGAAAAGTCTGTTGCCAATCAGCCAGACCATCACCTCTTCTGTCAAAACCAGAGTGACGTCGTTGGAAGGAGATACAGGGCGAGCCCTTTACCAAACTCGCGCAGCAGGTGCATCACCACTTCCATTACACCGGTACGATATCCGTGACATCGATTTCCACTGCCGCCGCTTGCTGAATCAGACGGACCCCGATCACTAATCGATGCCGCTTTTCTTTGCGCAAGAGAGTCCCGTGAACCCCTTGGAGCGGGCCCCGAACGACTTCCACTTGCATGCCCTCGTACAAGTATGGATGTGAATCATAGGGCAACACACTGGCCATAAGAGTCTGAATCGCTGCAATCTCTTCATCCGCGATCGGCTCCGGACAATGGCCACTCCCAACAATGTCGACCACACCAATCGTCTTGAGCACCGGCAGCCTTTGCCCTAATGCACAGCGGACAAAGCAATATCCCGAAAAGAGCGGGACTTCGACTTCTTTCTTTCGATCCTTCCATTGTCTTAGACGCTTGACGGTCGGCAAGAGCGGCTCGATGCCTTGCTTGGCAAGCTGTTCGCGCACGATCTTTTCATGACGAGACCGTGTTCGTAATGCATACCAATGAAGATTGTCTGTCTGGTTCATCTGGTCTATCTGGTCTATCTGGTCTTGCCAGCCTTGCTTCGGAGATACTTAATGAGGCCTGAAATGATTCGGCTTGTTTTCCCAGCTTGTGCATAGATGGCATCAACACTATCTTGGGAGAGATATTTTTGATCCAGCGCCACATAGGCATGACTCTGAGTCTCTGCTGCTGAAGACATGGCTATAAACAAGAACTGCGCAAACTCTTTATCAGAATGTCGAACGAATCCTTCAGCTCTATTCGACAACACCGATACAGATGCTGCTTGAATCTGTCCGCACAGCCGAACATCCTTCTGCCAGAGGGGATTCCGCCCTATTGCTTCATAAACCTGTCGGGTAAGTTGCCGAGCTTCCTTCCAGCAATCCAAATCCTCAAAACGGCTGACTTTCATAAGGTAGGTCCGTCTGATCTGTTCGGTCATCAGGTCTATCTTGTCACTTGGTCCTGCACCAGACAGACAAGACAGACCTCATTGACCAGATAGACCATTTTAGAGACAGCTCCGCCCTTTCACTTACAGATCCTTACAGCTTCTCCACAATACCAGTCTCACACGGAAGCGCCGAGCCTTATTCTGGCAGGCCGAGTCTCAGGACCTTTTCCCGTGGCACTCCCGACTGCACCAACTGTTCTTCACAGGCTGCCGCATGATCGAGATCAGTGATCAACACTTGATCAAAATGCCATCCTGCAAGCCTTTTCGGCGAAGAGACCGGACAAGAAAGAAATGACTCCCGCCCGCTTTCATCGATAAACCCTATACAGTCGACATTCATCTCTCGCAGCGACAAATACGCCAATTCAGCCAGCTCGGTCGTCCCGTAAATCACAACCCGTTGGCCATGAGTCCCATCCATCGTCGACATCATTTCTTTTAACCGAATGCGTATGTCGCGGTAGTAGGAGAGCGAGTGCTGCATGTGGAGATAGGTCAACCGTGCTTTTTCCGAGAGACCCTGTGGTGTCAGAAGATATCGAATCCGACTGCGTGGAATAGTCGAAACCCTAATGTAGCCCTTATGAGTCAGACGCTTGAGGTAGAGATTAGTTAGACCCAGCGCGACGCCAAGTTTGGTCGCAAGCGTGCGCTGCGTAGCCCCACCATTTCGATCGAGCTCACTCAGGAGTAGAAGGTCTCGCTGGCCTTGTAAATTCATGAATTATACCGACAAATTGGCAACGCGTTCACAACATGAACATATAAATCGATTCTGTCAAGCTAAAAAATACGTGGCTAGCCTTTACGGTGAGCCAATGATGGATCGGCGATTTCTGTTGATTCCAGCACAGATGATGCGCGCTAGACAGGTATGGGAAATCGTGGCGGGATTGAGACCAAACAATGGGCTGGATCAGCTAGGATCTGAACAACAGTTTAGCCCCCACAGTCCGATTACCCGGCAAGAAGAAGCTTCTGAGCTGCAGCAATGACCTCCTCAACTGAAATGAGCCTCATGCAATTCTGTTCGCCTCTCGTACAAGTCGGATGAAAGCAGATACGGCAATCGATCTCCTTATACAGCACCTCCGCGCGACCGCCACGAGGCCCCCACTCACGAGGATTCGATGGACCAAACAACGCCACGATAGACGTACCCATTGCCGCGGCAATGTGCATCGCGCCACTATCGCTTCCCACGAAGAGTGCCGACTTTTTGGCGATAGCCGAGAACTGTTTAATGGTTGTGCGGCCTGCCATGACGACGGGTTTACTCTTCGCCGTCTGTCGAATCTGTTGGGCAAGATCGACATCTTGATCGCTGCCCCCGATCAACACCTGGCAATCATACTGGGAGGTGAGACGATCGGCCAGCTCCGCATACCGCTCCGGAGGCCAGGCCTTGAACCAATACCGGGCGCCGGGCTGCAAGATCACTATCGACTGCGATCGCTGAACACCGAGTTGATCCAACAATTGATCTGCACTGTGAACTTCTTCCGGCGTCACCCGAAGCTGAAGATCCTTCGAATCAGCTTGGATACTCATGGGTTTAAGCGCTTCCAGATCCCGGTCGATCCGGTGCTGCACCTCCGGCATGGACTGGACCACCTGCGTGTAGTACTTCCCCCGCCATCGATGTTCATCATTGAACCCGATCCGAACAGAGGCCCCACTGATCCAACTCAGAAACGCGGAGCGATCTCCATCTGTCAAATCGACCACCGTATCGAATCGCCGACTCCGCAGACCGGCAATAAGCCGCGATTGAGCCCCCAAAGATCCTTTGTCGAGAACGACGATCTCTTCCAAATCCAGGTTACCGGATAAGACATCTTCCGTCCCGCGATTGACCATCATCGTGACGCTCACATCGGGCTGCGCCGCTTTGATCGCCCGCACAGTCGGCGTGGCCAATAACACATCGCCGATATAACGGAGCTTGATGATAAGGACGTGTTTCATGAGAAAAGAGCTGATGCCTTACGGCTGATAGCAAGAAACAGAAACTGACCGCTCATCGCGACGAGCTTTTCCCCTCGCACAACTCCCGGTACAGTGCCACGGTCTTTACGGCAACCTGCTCCCAGGAGAATTGCTTGGCCCGGGCCAATCCTTTGACCTTCAAGTCGGCTCGAAGCGGCTCATCCTCAAGCGCACGGACCATCGCCTCTCCGAGCGCCCGCGCGTCTTGAGGATCCACCAGTACTGCCGCATCACCAGCCACTTCAGCCAGCGCAGTCGAATCAGACGTCAGCACAGGCGCACCGCAAGCCATCGCTTCCAACACGGGCATTCCAAACCCTTCGTACAACGAGGGAAAGACGAACAGATCGGTAGAGGAATACAACAATTGCAGATCGCTCAGGGGCAACCGGCCCGGGCAGAGCACCTTTTCTGTCATACTGCGCCTTCGTGCCGTCTCCTCATAGTTCCCGAACGGATGGATGGGCGAGCCGACAAGGACCACCATCCTTTGCCCCAGTTTTTTCCGAACCATCTCCGCCGCTTCGAGAAACTTCTGATGATTCTTGCGTGGATCTGCCCCTCCAATAAATAAGATATAGCGCTCAGCCGTCAGACCGATCCGCTTCCGCAACTCTGCCATTGCCTGATTGTCTTGACGTGGCGAAAAATCCTCCGACACCCCATTGGGAATGACTCTGATGTGCTCGCGCTTCAAACTATAGAGATCCATCAGCTCTCTCGCAGAAAACTCGGACACGGTAATGGTTTTTCTAGCCCGTAGGGCCGTCTGTCTGGTCTTAAACGAGGATGGCCATTGGCCCAACATCTTCTTCGAGTACTCGGGGTGGCGATCCAACCAGAGATCGTGAATCGTCACAACCCCGCCGTAGCGGCCGACCGTCTGCATTTTGAAATTCGTGCCGTGGTAGAGATCTAACTGATCTGACACTCCCCGCTTCCCCATCCCCCATCGGCTCGAGTTCACCCACTGAAGACGCTCAACGCCCGGCCAGCCATTAACAGAATCAGGCTGGACAGCGCCCGGTCTCGCATAGGCGACAAAGTCGATTCCTCCCTGTTGCGCCAGCATCGTACGGAGCAGATGGTAGCTGTGCCATCCCACACCGCCCCTGTCGCCGACCATCGGATTCGCGTCGAGCCCGATTCTCATCCTCTCCCCTTCTGTGTTCCCAATACTTCACCGTACAGCTGTTCCATCTGTCTGACGGATGCATCAAGACTGAATCGCTCCTGCGCACGCGCCTTCCCGTTACGACCCATCCGCTCTCGCCGGTCTCGGTCTACTAAGAGTGACACGACAGTGACAGCCAATGATTCGGCATCTCCCGGAGGTACAAGCAGACCCGTCTCCCCCTGCGCCACAACTTCGGGAAGGCCCCCTGTCGTGGTCGCAACCACAGCCTTTCCCATCGCCATCGCTTCGACCACCGCGATCCCAAACCCCTCCATGAGTGCCGGGTGCACATAGAGATCGAGCGCAGCCAAGAACGGCTGAACCGGGTCCTGAAAGCCAACGATGTGCACGCGATCGGCAATCTTCAGCTCCTGAGCAAGCCGCTTCAATCGATCGGCATAGCCCTGATCGTCACTGCCCACAATCATATAATGCACCGCAGGCACCTCATCGACGATAGCCGGAAGCGCCCGAAGCATGACCTCATAGCCTTTTCGTGGAAAAAGATTGGCGACAGTGCCCAATAAGACGGCCTCGTTCGGAAGCCCGATCATCCGACGAATCGGCCGGCCATCGTGAGTGAGTGGTCTCTCGGAAAGATCGATGCCACTGTAGAGAGTCCGGACATTTTTTGCCGATACCCCGCCGGCGATCAGCGACTGTTCAACCTGCCGAGAGATCGCAATGACCGCCTCTACCCGATCAAGCTCATACCGTCGAACCTTCACCGGCTCAATTTCCTGCCTCACATGAGTCACGATCGGCAGGGAGTTGCCCGTGGAGCTCGCGATCGCGCTCACGGTATGGGGCACCCACCAGATGTCATTCACGTGAATCATGGCAGGAGCGAGTTGATTGACGAGAGCGCCCAGATGCCGGATCGCCGATTGACGCTGAAACACGGCGAGGGGTTTTCTCCAGGGAGGAAGGCTCAGTGCGTGAGTGGGAACTGCAATCGCATGAAGCTGCTCTCGAAACGGACCCGTTCCCGGACAGACGACATGCGGCTCCCATGTATGACGATCGACTGTCTTCAGCAGTGTGATCAGATCGCGTTCCGCCCCGCCGATCGCTTCAATCCCATGCACATACAGAATTCGCGTGCCCACTACGTGGCGTCCGGGTGAGAGGCGGCCGGCTTGGTGGCATCCCACAACTTGGCATATTTCACAAAGGTGTACATGCTGGCGAACACGGAGATAATGAGTCCGTGCACTCCGTCGCGAAACGCTTGCCTTCGGACATAATACTTCCAAAAGGTAAACAGCGGACGGATTGTCAGATCAGTCCAGCGAACCGTTCTTTTCGTTTTCCCCCGCTCTCTTGCCGCCAATGTCGTAAAGTTATTGAACTTCTTGAAGTGGTCTTCGATCGTCCGTTCCGTGTAATGATCGAGCGCATTGGTCAGATCTCCCCGCAGTCCCTCAAACACAAACCGGTTATGCGGCTCACTATCGTCTAACCGGCCGACGCCACGACGAAACAATCTCAGTTGATAATCCGGATACACCCCTCCCCACCGAATCCACTTCCCATAATAATAATTCTTCCTTGGAAGCGAATAGGCCACCGGCCCTGCCGGGGCGGAGGTCTCTAACACACGTTGGATTTCCACACGAAGATCGTCGCTGACGCGCTCATCGGCATCCAGAATAAAGACCCAGTCTGATGTGGCGCGATCGATCGCGGAATTTTTTTGTTCGCCAAACCCATGCCACTTGCGCTGGAAGACATGCGGGGTAAACTCCCGGCAAATCTCGACGGTCTTGTCGGCGCTATAGGAATCGACCGCGATGATTTCATCCATCCATGCTACCGAAGCGAGCGCTTCGCGAATGTTCCGTTCCTCGTTGAACACGACAATCGCGCAAGAAATCGTTTGACGCATACCGGTTCCTTCAGGGAAATGCCAGGAACTTCCCAAGCCCGCATTATTCATGACGGCACTCCACCGGGCAGCAGTGTCGCCGCCTGCTCAAACTGCCGGCGGTACTGATCGACCACACGATCGGAGCTAACCCAGCGCCGGCGCCAGGCCGTGGCGCGATCCAGCTCCTGAACCAATTTCTTCACAGGTTTCACCACTTGCCGCGCGAATCGCTGCCCGGCGGACGATGGGGCAAATTCCGCCGGTTTACACCACAACTCGGCTTGTTCGGCCTGGTTCCACTTCCGATCGATCGTCAATCGTTCATGGGTGCAGGCAAAGGGCTCCCGCTTACTCTTGACCGTCGCCCGGATAAAATGATGCACGAATGACGCCCCCACGACCATGCATCGCTTGACATCGCCGGCTACCTGCTCGCGTTTGCGCAACGTGTAGTACAAGTCCCAGTCGGCGGACTGAATCCGTTCGTCCAAGCCGCCGAGCACGTCATAGGCCGATCGCCTGATCATCACGCAGGACCCAACGATCCCGTCGAACATCGTTCCGGCAAATGCACGGTGCGCCTCCCCGCAATACCGCTCCCAATCGCCGTACATCGCCTGAATCATCGCGCGCAACCGGTCGATGCCTTTTCCGCTGGAGAGCCTCCCTTGCCCGATCGCCGCCCAGCGGCCCTGCATCCAATCGGTCAAGGCAGCAGTCGGCATCATTTCCAGCCCCAGCGGCGACGCGGCATCGAGACGATGCCGCTCCATCGCCTCGATCAAGAATCCGTTCCAGTTCGGCGCGACATACAGGTCATTATTGATGTGGCAGAGAAACTCTCCGCTCGCCAAGTCTGAGCCGAGATTCATCGATTCCGGGTAGCACAGGTTCCGGTCGTTCCGAATGACCCGGCATCTATTCGCCTCAAAGAACTCCGCCGATCCATCTGTCGAATGGTTGTCGATCACGATCACTTCATATGGACCGGTCGTATAACGGCGTATCCCTTCAAGAAAGAGCTGGTTGTGCCCCAACTGATTGTGGACTACGACAATAACACTCAGCATGGCGGGATGCCCGGACAACTTCTCATGTTAACCTCGAAAGCCGCGCCGAAGGACTTCCCGGTAAAACCGGACATTCAGCCAGCGATTGCGGCGGGAAGCCCAGCGCCGGGCAGATCGGAGACGATCCGCCATCACTGCTGGATGCGACCCAGCGAATTCCTTCAACACGGCATAATCCTCAAACTGAAAACTGGCGTGAGCGAGTTGTTTGGCCTCTGCGGCAGGAATATGGCCTTCTCCATGATAGACCGCCACTTGCTCCCGCTTTTTCTCCAGCATCGTTTTAGGATCCTTCACCCACCCATAGTGAAAGACTCGCCCATTCGATGGAGCAATCCATTCCTTCGGTCCACTCTGGAGGTACTGCTGCGTCGTCTTGAGATGAAACCCCACGGCATCGCCGCAGGACTCCACTTCGCCCTTGTTCCTGATGATCCGCACGGCTTTGTGGTAGAACCAAGGATTGGTCGACCAATAGTCGGCGATAAAATGTAGATACCGGAACAGAAGCCCTTTCACTTCGGGATTGCCGAGATGGCGGCGCATGGCTTCCCGAATGATAGGCAGATCGTCTTCGTGCACCACCTCGTCGGCTTGAATGTAGAACGCCCAATCGCCGATACAGTGTGCCAACGCAATGTTAGTCTGCTGGGCGTAGATCAGCCCGTCTTTTCGCAGCGTCTCATCCCAGACCGACTCTACGATTTTGATCTTGGGATCGCCGATCGAGCGAATCAGCTCAAGTGTGCCGTCGTGACACCGCCCGACATTCACGATGAACTCATCAACGACCGGCAAAATGGAACGGATCGACTCCACGACGGGATAGTCGTACTTCACCACGTTCCGCACGAATGTAAATCCACTGACCTTCATAGTTGAATTGGTTTGTCTGGTTATTTCGTTTATTTGGTTTGTCTCGTTAGAGCCGAAAATAACGAAATAAACCAAACAAACAAGATGAACCAGATAAACAGGGTTCATGGTTTCGTGAGCTCCCAGAACTTCGCGTACTTCATGACAGTGTAATAGGCATAGAGGCCGGAAAGAATCAAGCCAGGCTTGCCGTCGAGGAAGCCGGCCCGCTGCACATACATCTTGAAAAACGCTCCGAGCGGATGGGTGATCAGTTGAGGGGGAGAGAACCGCCGGCCCTGCTCCAGCATGCGACGAGCCATCAGGGCCGAGTAGCGATCTTGCTTCGCCACATAGTGATCGATGTTCCGAAATGGATACTGTAACGCGGGACTCTTGAGAAATCCGACTGGCCCATCGCATTCGAAACTCTCATGGACCAATTCTTCGCGATACCGAAACCGTCCCTTGCGAAACAACTGCGGTTGACGATAATCGGGATACCATCCGCAATGTTTAATCCACCGGCCTAAAAAATAGTTCTTTCTTGGAACGAAGTAGGCATCCGCCTCCGAGTCCACGGTCGAGCAGCAGTCGAATCTCTTCCCGCAACTCGGGCGTCATTCTCTCATCGCTATCCAAACTGAAGACCCATTCATGGGTCGTGAGTGCGACAGCCTGATTGCGCAAATCGCCGAACCCCTTGAAATCGACTTGATAGACCTTATCGGTAAACTCACGGCTGATTGCAGCCGTTCGATCTCTACTGTGGGAATCCACGACAATCAACTCATCGCCCAAGCCAGATATAGACTCAAGGCAAGCCCGCATATTGGGCTCGTCATTGTAGGCAATCACATAGACGGAAAGTTTCACAGGCAGCGGCATAACGATGCTGATTTCCTAGAAATCCAATGGTCCGCTGTCTCGGCATACGACTTTGCAGGATGCTCAAACTGGTTTGTTTTGTTTATCTGGTTCATCTGGTCTGTCTGGTTCCAAGCAAACGAGACAAACCAAATAAACCAAGTAACAGTCTTCTTCTGCTGGCGGACTTTTTCAGCATCCTGCTAGACATGCACGACCTTGAGCGGCGCAGGCTGCTTCGTGACTTCCATGACTTGCCGTGCAACCGTTTCCACCGTCAGCCTGTCGAGACAATCCCAATAGGGGCAGGCCTCGTACACACATTTTTCGCAAGTCGGCACATCAGGACGCAAGACGACTCCTTGGCCAAGCGGCTGCCACCGTGTCGGAAGGTTGTTGCGCCGCGGATCGAACAAGCTGACATTCGGAACCCCGCAGGCTGCGGCAATATGAGCCGGGCCTGTCGCTCCTGAAACCACCGCGTGACTCGCCGCAATCACAGCCATCAACTCTCGCACCGATAACTGCCCCATAAGATTGACGACCGAGACAGGAAGAGGCTCGTGACTGTCCCCGCACTGGTTGAACATGTCTGCTTCAGCCTGGCTTCCGGTCAATACCACTCCCGCTCCCTTCCGATGCAACTCACGCGCGAGTGAATGATACTGTTCAACGCGCCAGCGCCTGGCTGAAAACCCGCCGGGATGGAGCACGACCCTTAGTGTTGGCATGCCGCGCAATCGCTCTTGTCCTCGCACTCGTTCTTCATCGGTCAGCACCAGGCTCGGTGGAGAGACGACGCCAGGCTGCAATCCAAGCCCCGCAAGCATGCCGACGTTATAGGTGGTTTCATGTTTGGAAAAATCTTTTCGATGTTCATACACACGACGGTTTGCCAATACGCTATACCAGCGGTAGCCTGTCGCCACGCGAATCGGAACCCGCGCACGAAACGCGGCCCACATCAAATGCTTGAACGGTTTCAGAAACACCACAGCATCGACGGCTCGGCAAAACAATGCCACCAGCTCGCGCGAGGATTCTCGGCCTGTGATTGTCCAGACCTCGTCGAGATCCGGATGGTGAGCCAGGACCGGAGCGGCATACTCGCTGGATAGGAATGTGATCCGCGCGTCCGGCAAGAGCCGACGCAAGGCGGAGGCAACCGGCAAACACAGTATTTCGTCGCCGATCCCGTCAGGTCTGACTAAGAGGACGTTCATCGGGGAACCATTCGCTGAGTCCGTTGTGCTCGAACCGCCGACAATACTTGTTGTGGCGACACCAATCTCAAACATTCCAGCGGCAGAGTGTTGTGGCAGGTCCGACTGAAACAGGGACTACAAGGTACCTTCCCCGTCAAAACACCATGGCCCACTCCATAGGGACCGGTCCGCACTGCACTTGTCGGCCCGAACAGGGCTACCACCGGCGTACCGACTGCCGCAGCCACATGCATGGGACCTGAATCGTTCGTAATCAGCAGCGACGCCTTGCTCAAAAGGGCAGGCAGCAACCCCACGGTCGTGGCTCCGGCCAGATCGATGGCAGGAGTCTTCATCATCCCGCTCACTGCGGCAACCTCCGCTCGTTCGTCAGAACCGCCGATCATCACCACCGCGCCATATCCTTCCTGCAGCATCCGATCGGCGACTTCGGCAAACGATTCAGCCGGCCACCGCTTGGTGGGCCATCGGGCAGAGACGTTCATCGCCACCCAACTCGTTCCAGGCGTCACACCGGATCGGATCAACAGGCGATCGACCTCGTCATAATCGGTTGGCGGAATGCGGAAACGGAACTCCGGCGTGTCGGACTCCGCAGCTCCCACAGCCTTGGCCACGAGTAAATAGCGATCGACCGCATGCATCTCCGACTGTGGAACCGGCACGCGCCTCGAATAGAACCACGGGCTCCCCTCTCGGCCATTCTCAAACCCCACAAGCAGAGGAGATCCACCGAGCCACCCGATAGCGGCGCTCCGAAAGAGACCTTGAAGGTCCACGACGAGATCGAAGCCCTCTGTACGAAGAGCAGGCACCTGAGAGAGCCACCCCTTGAGCGTCGATTTCACCGGCCAGACCCGATCGACTCCGTCGATGCGCTCGACAAAGCTCGCCCATTGGCGCTTGACCAGCCAAGTCAGTCGAGCCTTGGGGTAGGTCCGGCGAATGGCGGCGCAGGTCGGCATCGCATGCACGATGTCACCCAGCGAACTCGGCTTGATCAATAAGATATGGTGGTAGTCTGGCATGAGGGGCTCAGGGATTCAGGCTGAAGGCTGAAGGTTATGAATTAATTTGCAAAGCATACAGCAAGCCACCCAAACCTACTCATTTTCTACAATCCTTGTTTCAAACACTGATGAATCCTGGTGTTGTGTGATCCCGCATGCTTGACCCCTAACACCTTCAGCCTGAACCCCTTCAGCCTATCTACCTGTGCAGTGTCTTCGCTGCGTCCACCAAGATCCAGTCAACGGCCTCAGCCATCGACTTCGCCATGGCATCCGGCATCGCCTTTTCGGCCTTGAGCCTCTCCAACGATTGCGCATCGACCGGCACTGGCGTCAGGAGAACAGACTTAGCGCCTACCCTATGTCCTAATTGTATGTCGCGTGCGTGGTCGCCAATCAAATAGAAACGACGGAAATCCAGTTGTAACTCCGACACAGCCCGCTCCACCATGCCCACGTTCGGCTTGCGACAGCGGCACCCGTCATCAGGATGGTGCGGGCAGAAATAGATTGCGTCAAGCGCCACGTCCTCCTGCTCCAACAGACCTTGCAACCTGGCATGAATCGCTTCCAAATCTTTTAGTGTCAAGATGCCACGGCCGACACCGGATTGGTTGGTCACAACCACCAATTTAGCCCCAACCTTTTTCAAACGCGCCAGTGCTGGACCCACCCCTGCCAATAGCTTCAGATCAGCGGCAATTTTCAAAAAGCCTGGATCGTAGTTCAATGTTCCATCTCGATCCAGAAACACCGTGACACCCTCAAGAATGTTTGTTTGGTTTGTTTGGTTGATCTTGTTTATTCGGTTTGAACCAGAGGAACCAGACAAACCTCGCACCTGTTTTACTGCCTCTTCATAGACCTGATCAACGGTTACTCTTGTCATGCACCGATGGTCAATCGGACATTCACGCAACAGGCAGGGCGCACAATCGACGGGTTCCCGAACAATGGCATGTGCGCCCCCAAATGGCGACGTGGTACGCCAATCGGTCGGCCCGAAGACGGCCACAACCGGGACTTTGAACGCAGAGGCGATATGCATGGGGCCGGTATCATTTGTGAGAAGCAGGCTGCACCGCTTCACTACTGCCATCAGTTCCCGAATCGTCGTCGCCCCGGACAAGACCAGGGAAGGGGACGATAGGCGTGCAGCAATGTCCTGGCCCAAATGCTCTTCCCCTTTCGCCCCAAAAATAACCACACTGACCTGTTGCCCTGGAGATGTATGGATCGTTCGGCAGAGTCGTTCCGTGACCTCGGCAAACCGTTCTGGGAGCCAGCGTTTGGCATCGCCATAGGTCGATCCAGGATTGATCCCAACGACGATATCCGTCGGAGTCAACCCACCCTGCGCACATCGCTCCACCATGGCCTGTTCCTCCTCGGGCAGAACGACGAGTTCCGGTACCGGAGGATCGCCCATGAGGCCCAGCGGCTTCAACAGATCCCAATAATAGCGGACTTGATGGAGGAGCATGCGTGGATCCGGCACAGCGACTGGATCGGATAACAGCAAACTCCGCCCGTCTGTCGCATACCCATACCGGCAAGGCACACGTGCCAGAAATGTCAGGAAGGCCGCCTCGAACGCATTCTGAAACAAGACCGCCAGATCGAAGCCTTGCCGCCGCAACTGCTTGGCCAACGCCCACTTTCCCGAGAACCCCGCATGACGCCCCTTGATGTCGTAGGTCAACAAGCGCGTGACTGCCGGATGCCCCACAAACAGATCGGCCACAGCCGGTTTCACTAAGAGTGTCACCTGCGCATCAGGAAACAGCCCCCGCAATCCACGGAGCGCGGGCTCGCACATCACCGCATCGCCCAACCAGTTGGGCCCACGCACTAGAATTCGTTTGATGGTTGCTTTATTCACCACCCTCTGCCCTTCAGTCTTCAGCCTTCCGACTCCGCCTTCAGCCTATTTCCCTCCCCGAGAACCAACTGCCGTAATCGATCTTCCCCCTTGATGACGTGCGTGGTCAATCGGACTGCCCACCAGGCATCGGTGGGGTGGAGCAGCGATGCCACCTTGCAAGCATCTTTCTCCGTCGTCACAACCAGGTCCGTTTGGAGCTCAATCGCTCTGGCGCGCAACCGCTCGACATCCTGCCTTGTGTAAGCATGGTGATCGACATAGGCCACTTCATCCAAAACTCTCATCCCCATTCGTTCGACAAGGGAGCGAAACGATCCAGCATGGCCCACCGCACTGCAAAGCAGGGCTGTTTTTCCCTTGGACCAAGAAAGCGGCTGCACCGCACCGGTCACTACCGATACAAGATTCTCCGGACGAAAGACCGCCTGGACGGGGTCCGGGGTCGAACCGAGCTTTGCCTGTAGTCTTCGGCACACTTCATTCACTTGAGCCGACACGTCCGCTCTCGTCACAATTATCGCGGTCGCGCGCGCTGCCGCCTTCAGCGGCTCCCTCAGCCGACCGGCCGGCACCAAAGCCGCAAGCCCCGCTGCATCTGTGGCATCGATCAATAAGAGATTCACATCTCGATAGAGCCCTCGGTGCTGAAATCCATCGTCGAGCAGAAGGCAATCGATCGGGAATCGCTCCAAGACCCAGTCACCGAGTTGGTACCGATCGGCACCGACAGCCACAATCGCCCTTGGGCAACGCTGCGCCATCAAGAAAGGCTCATCGCCCGCCTCCTGCGGACCGACTAGCAGACGCTCGCCATTTGACACTAACAGATACTGAGCCGTACTTGTCCGCCGATAGCCCCGGCTCAGAATTGCCACCTGCTTCCCCTGCGCCAGGAGCCAGTCTGCGAGCAGAATGACCACCGGCGTTTTTCCTGTCCCACCGAGCGTAAGGTTCCCGACGCTGACGACCGGGACCGGCAATTTCCTCTGATCGAACCAGCCCCAGTCGTACAGGAGCGCGCGCAGCCGTGCAACCACCCCATAGGGGATTGCAGCCCACATCAGCCACCATCTGACCTTTGTCCCAGGATTCAACACCGTACGTTATGATCGTTCGGCCATGAGAGGAAGCGACCGGTCTGCGAGAGGAGACCCACTGGCGCCTTGCTGCGGCGTCAAAAGCCTATCGATGGCGTCCAGCGTCCGTTGCAACGCGCCCTGGTTCTGTTCAACCACCTGACGAGCTGACCGGCCCATCCGATCCCGTTCCTCGTCATTGGAAAAGAGGGCTATGACTTGTTGTGAAAGCTCCTCCGCATGGAGCACCCGACGCCCCCCTCCTGCTTGGATAAGAAGATCGGCAATCTCCGCACAGTGATCGGTATAGAGCCCGAACAACACCGGTTTCGCCCACTGAGCCGGCTCCAGCAAATTGTGTCCCCCGATCGGCACGAGTGTGCCACCGACAAACGCCACCACTGCCTCCCGGTAGATCGCCGCCAATTCACCCCGCGAATCGAGCACCAGCACACGGGGACCGGTGGACCGCAATACACCGACCTGCCCCATGGTACTCCGTCGCTGCACCGCGAACCCGCGCGCCCGAATCATCGCCTCCACTGACTCCGCGCGTTCAATATGTCGAGGAGCGATGAGCAAGACTGCAGAGGGACAGCGAGCCACGAGCACCCGATAGCATTCGACAAGGATCTCTTCTTCACCAGGATGAGTACTCCCTGACACAAACAGTCGTTCTGTGTCGTGAAGCCCGAGATGAGCCCTGGTGACCCCACCTTCCGCAATGACTGGTATCGGCTGGTCGAACTTGATATTCCCTGTTCGCCTGACTCGTGACGCCTCCGCCCCCAACGCAACAATACGGTCGACATCCCGATCTGACTGCATGAGACAGAGGCTGAGCGTTTGCAACATCGTCCGATAGAACGATCGCACAGGCGCCCATTGTTGCCGCGCAAAAGACCTGGTCGAGAGCCGGCCGTTCACGAGGATAGTCGGCACTCCCTGCCGACGCAGGTACCACAAGAGATTCGGCCAGAGTTCGGTTTCGACGAACAGATAGAGGCAGGGTTGCAGCCGCTCAATAAACCGGGAAACGACCCAGGGGAAATCGAGTGGAGCATAACAGTGCTCAGCCACACCGATCAGCCGTTGTTCCACCGCTTCGCGCCCGGTCTCAGTGACGGTCGAGACCACCAGGCGGTACGTCGGGTGCCGGCGATGTAGCTCGTTGACAAGCGGGGTCACCGCAACCACTTCACCCAGAGAAACCGCGTGAATCCAGATAACCGGTGGTGTCGGTATGGGTGGAATATTGCGTGAGGCAGACTGACCGGATGGACTTTCTTGTAACCCTAGCCGTTGAAGCAATCCGGGGCGGCACCGTGGCTTGGACAACAAGACTGCCACGATGAGCGGCGAAAGAACCAGTAACACGACATTGTAGAAGAGACGCCACATGGCTGCGCGTTAAACGTGAGACGTGAAAGGTGAAAGGTAAACCGAAGCCCCTGAACCCCTGCTGTTTAACGTTTTACGGCCTTCTCCGCCTGATCCGTGAGCTGATTCAAGACCTTCTCAAGCTCCAAGCATGCTGCCTCCATCGCCTGTTCATCAGCATCTCGCGGAACCCAGATGGGTGAACCCCACACATAGAGGCCTCGGGACCATGGATACGGGACCATGAATCGATCCCAGCTCGCAAAGAGTTTTTTTTTGAGCAACCGAATGCCAGAGGCACAATCGGAAGGCCGGTCGCTTTCGCCAGCTGAACCACCCCGAGTTTCGCAACCTGGCGAGGTCCCTTGGGGCCGTCGGGAGTCACGACAAGATCGGCACCGGATCGCCCGAGGCGGATCAACTCCCGCAAGGCAAGCGCACCGCCCCTCGTGCTCGACCCACGGACCGCTCGATGCCCGAATCGAGCGATGATGCGCGCGATGATCTCGCCGTCCTGATGCTGGCTGATCAACACGTTGGCTCCTAGCCCACGATACCCGATCGGGATCATGAGCTGCTGCGCGTGCCAAAACGCGAGGATGATGTGCCGCCCCTGGCGATACAGGGCATCTACCTGCTCATGGCCCTGCGAATCCATCTGCATCGATCGACCCAGCCCTCGAATCACTGCGGCCCCAACCGGAGGGAGCACTGAGAGCTTCAGCCAATCTTCGACCCGCTTCATCGCGGGATTATGCATCGGGAACGTCCTGGAATTGCATCGCGTGGAGCCGCTGATATCGCCCCCCTCGGCGAAGCAGTTCGTCGTGTGTTCCTACTTCAACGATCGATCCTCGTGACAGGACCATGATCCGATCTGCTTGCTGAATCGTGGACAACCGATGGGCAATGACGACGGTCGTTCGATTCTTCATCAAATTGGCAAGGGCCAGCTGGACGACCCGTTCGGACTCGGTGTCCAACGCCGAGGTTGCTTCATCGAGGATCAGCAAAGGAGGATCGCGTAAGATCGCGCGGGCGATGGCCAAGCGCTGCCGCTCCCCGCCGGAGAGCTTCACCCCTTTCTCTCCCACGATCGTTTGGTACCCCTGCGGAAGGCGTTCGACAAAATCATGGGCATGGGCCAATCGCGCCGCACGGACGATGTCTTCGTCGGTCGCGTCCTCCCGTCCAAAGGCGATGTTGTTGCGAATACTGTCGTCAAACAAGACCACATCTTGCGACACCATGCCGATCTGCGATCGGAGCGAGCGGATGGTGTACGACTGAATATCGATCCCGTCGATGAGAATGCGGCCGGCGGTCGGCTCGTAAAAGCGCGGGATCAGATTGACCAGCGTCGTCTTTCCGCTACCGCTGCTGCCCACAAGGGCCACCATTTCTCCGGCGTGAATTGTCAGATTGATGTCGTTGAGCGCCGGCACCGATTGGCTCTCATAATGGAACGTCACATCGTCGAACGTGACCGACTGCGCAATCCGCGGCAACTCCAAGCGACCCTGCTCCACATCCTGCTCGGTCTTGAGATCCAACACGTTGAAAACCCGTTCCGCCGCGGCCAGCGCCTGTTGAATTTGATTATTGGAACCGGACAATTTACGAATCGGGGTATAGGCCATGAACATCGCCGTCAGAAATGAGAAAAACTCTCCTGGAGTCATCGAGCCGTTGATCACGAGGAAACCGCCATACCAAATGATCGCCGCAACCCCCACGACACCGATCACTTCCATATGCGACGACCCGAGGGAGGAGACCTGAATCGCCTTCATCGTCGTACTGAGAAAGGAACGGTTGCTCCGTTGAAATCGCGCCACCTCCGACTCTTCACGTCCATAGGCCTTCACCATGCGAATGCCGGACAATGATTCTTGCAGCGTGGAAGCCATATCCCCCATGCGCTCTTGGCCGCTGGCTGCTAACGCCCGTAGCCGTTTCCCCATCCGCACCATCGTGAACACGGCCAAGGGGATCACGATCATTGAGAGACCGCCCAGCCGCCAATTCTGATAGAAAATCACGCCCATCATGGCCAGGAACGTCAGTCCCTGTTGAAAAAAATCTTTCAATACTCCCGCCACCGCGTTGGCCATCAATGTGACGTCGCTCACCACACGGGCCACCAATCGCCCTGAGGTATTCGCATCGTGATAGGAAACGGGCAGACGTATGAGCTTCCCAAACAGCTGCTGCCGAATGTCGGTGATCACCTGATTCCCGACATAGTTCATGAGATAGTTTTGCCCGTAGTTGAAGACGCTCTTAAGCACTGCCACGGTGAAGAGCGCGAGCGGGAGGACGAGCAAGAGGCTTTCGTTCTTGTTGATAAAAATCTCGTCGAGGACCGGCTTGACGAGCCAGGCATAGGCCCCGGAAAAGGCCGCCACCAACCCCGAACACGCGAAGGCCGCGCCCAACCGAATCCGATAGGGTTTCAGGTAACGGACCAATCGTATCAAGCGATCTAGAGTCGACATTCTGCCAATACCACCTGCGCCGCTCGATGCGATGCGCCTGGTTCTCCCAACGATTGCCTAACCTGTCGCAGCCCTTCTTTCATCCCATTATACGCCGATGGATCGCGCAAGAGTCGCAGGACTTCCTGGCACAACCGTTCATCCGTCGCTTCATCCTGAATCAGCTCCGGTACGATCGATCGGCCTGCCACCAAGTTCACGAGCCCGATCCATTTGACCGTGATCAGCCAACGAGCCAGCCGATAGGTCAACGGCGACGTCTTATACAGGAGCACCATGGGAGTCCCAACCACTGCTGCCTGTAAGGTCGCGGTCCCCGACGCAATGAGCAACACATCGGACAAGGCCATCGCTTCACTGGCTCGATCGTACACCACTCGGACCGGCGTCGGACAATCTTGCAGAAGAGTCCGGATCAGATTATCGTCGATTGAGGAGGCCTGCGCCAGGATAAACTGTGTTCCCGGTTCTGCCACGACCAATTGAGTCGCCGCCTTGAGAAGCACCGGCAGGAGCATTTCGACTTCGCTCCTTCGACTCCCCGGCAACAATCCAACGACGCGGGCAGACTCACCCAAGCCGAATTCCTTTCGAAGCGCGGCACGATCATAGTGCGGCGCCACTGAATCGAGCAGTGGGTGGCCAACGAACGTACACCGGACTCCCGCCCGGCGGTAGAGTTCAGGCTCGAATGGGAGGATCACGACGACATGATCGACTCGGCGCTGAATCCACTTCATACGCCCAGGCCGCCAAGCCCACACTTGTGGGGCAATGTAGTACAGCACGCGTCGACCAGCGGCTTTAGCGACCCGGGCAAAATGAAAGTTCAGCCCCGGATTATCGATCAGCACGACAAGATCCCAGGCCTCGGCTTTCAACACCCGCCTGATGGCGCGAACGCGCTGGATCATGGCTCGGATTTCGGATATTCCGATTAACCCCATCACGTCGAGTTGCGGAATGCCGGGGACAAGGTTCACACCTGCCGCTCGCATCCCAGGCCCACCAATGCCGACTAGCTCAGCCTTCGGATCGAGCACCATGATCGCTTTGGCTAAATGAGCCCCATGAAGATCACCGGAAGCTTCGCCTGTGACGATCAGAATCCTCATGGCTTCGGGAAAGAGGTATGAAAGTCGCCTGTTCCCCTCCCTTCATGGCGCGCTGCAAAGGCCGTAATGGCCTGCAAGATCTGATGTGCGATACTGACTGCCGCTGCGCCATCCTCACCCGACACCACCGGCCTCGTGCCCGTGCTGACTGCGTGAAGGAACGATTCAAGTTGGAGTTTCAACGGTTCTTCGTCGCTCCCCTTCAGTTCCTCAACTTCGATGGTGGGCTTGGTTCCGGCCTCGACGGGATGTCGGCAAATCATCCCCTGCCGAGTCTGAAAATCGATCGACAGATAACTCTCTCGCTGGAACAGACGCAGCCGGCGCATCTTATTTGTCGACACGCGACTGGATGTCAGGTTGGCCACGCAGCCACCCTGGAACTGGATGCGGGCATTAGCAATATCGATCGAGGAAGACAAGACCGTCACCCCTGCAGCGCGCACCTCTTCAACAGGACCGGGATTCAAAGACAAGACGAGATCCAGATCATGAATCATCAGGTCCAGCACCACATCCACATCCGTCCCTCGTTCGCTGAAACTGCTGAGCCGGTGACATTCAATGAACACCGGTTGCCCAATATGGGGGCGCATGAGCGCCATCACCGGATTGAACCGTTCACTGTGACCCACCTGTACACAACAGCCCTTCTGATTGGCCAACTGGACCAACTCTTGCGCCTCTCGGGGCGTCGCGGCAATCGGCTTTTCTACGAGGACATGTTTGCCCGAATTCAGACAGACCCGCGCGACTGCATAGTGGCCCGATGTAGGCACCGCCACACTGAGGACATCGACCTGTGACAACAATTCATCGATCGTGCGAAACGCGCGCGCGCCATGCCGATCTGCGACCATCTGCGCACGCTCGATCGACTCATCCACCACACCGATGAGCTGAGATCCAGGTAAAGACGCATACAGGCGTGCATGGTGCTGCCCGAGATGTCCGACGCCGATGACTCCTGCCCTCAACGGTGCCATGTGTTGCGGTTCATCTTCCACTCGGTTCGAGTGTCGCGATCCCAACGATAGCAATACGGGCAGACCGGGCCTTGTCCAACATGATCTCACGATCCAACAGGACCGTCCGACCGGCCTCGATCGCCAACACGGAGGCCTTGACCGAGGCCATCACCTCGATGGTCCGAGGCCCTACGGCCGGGAGGTCGAATCGTAAGTCCTGCTGGGGCTTCGATCGCTTGACCACGACCGCGCCCTCTTTGGCCAACTCGCCGCCCCGCTTGATGGCCCCGTCTGTGCCTTCGACTGCCTCAACGGCCACCACGACCCGATCTTTGATCACGACACATTGCCCGATATCGAGACGTCCAATGTCATGGGCCACGTCCCACCCGTAACGGATATCCTCCCACTCTTTCTCTGATGGTGCCCGCGCGGTCAATGTCCCTTCTTCCACGAGAATCCCCTCAAGCCCGAAGGTCGACTCACAAATAGCAATCCCTTCTCGCTCAAGCTCCTTCGCGAATTCGCGTAGAATGTCGTCGTCTTTCCACAGCGCCAACCGCGTCGCCATCGCCAACGTGCGAAAATCAGGCCGCACCGTTGTAAAGACGTGGGTCTTCTTGATCCCGCCCAACATCACGGCCTGGTAAACCTTGTCTTCCTTGAACGCCTTGATCAGCTTGCTGAGCTGGCCGATCTTGATCCAATGGATCCGATCCACATGGCCGGCCAGCTCCGGTTCCGTCTCGCCTTCATGCGCCACAGCCGACACGTGATAGCCGAGCTTCCTGGCGTTGTCCGCGAAAATGATCGGGAATCGACCGTTGCCGGCAATGAGCCCAATCCGCTCACCATGAGTGACATGAGGTAGTGATGCCACGGTGCTTACTCCTCATCCTCTTGGTCTTTGCCGACCGACCGGCAGATGCCCCGCTTCGTCCCCTCCAGAAACTCCAGAACCGTCATGACATCGGGTTGGTCTCCGAACTCGACTTTGGCAAGCTTGGCTGCTTCAGGGGTGCGATGGCCCGATCGGAAGAGCATGTCATAGGCCCGTTTCAGTACCAAAATCCGGTCGGTCGAAAACCCCTGCCGGCGCAACCCCACCGAGTTGAGGCCATACATCCTCGCGCGATAGCCACCCGCCGCCCGCATGAATGGCGGGAGGTCCTGCCCGATGGCACAACAGCCGCCGACCATGGAGTACGACCCGATCCGTACATGTTGATGGATACCGGTCAGCCCCCCGATGATGGCATGGTCGCCGATGGTGATATGGCCGGCCAAACTCGCGGCATTGGCCAGAATGAGATGGTTGCCGAGATGACAGTCATGGGCAACATGCACATAGGCCATCAAGAAGTTTTTGGATCCGATGGTGGTCATCTCACCGCCTTGTACCGTCGCGCGATTGACCGTGACGTATTCGCGAAAAATATTGTCGTCACCGATTATCACCTTGGTCGGCTCCCCCTCATATCCGAGATGCTGCGGCGGCCCACCAATCGAGACAAAAGGATGCACCACATTCCGCTCACCGATCTCCGTCCATCCGTCGACCGTCACATGAGACAACAATCTGGTTTTCTTTCCAATCGTGACATGCTCGCCAATGACGCAGAACGGTCCGACCTCTGCATCAACAGCAAGACTCGCCTTGGGATGAACAATCGCAGTTGAATGAATCTGCACGCACACCTCCAGTGCTAGGTGATGGGTGATGGGCTTACGTGACGACTATCCCCTCAAAACCGGTCATTCATCACACCTCACCTTTCACAGCTTTTTCCTCTGTCACCATGGCGGTCACTTCCGCTTCGCAGACAAGCTCCTCCTCGACAAACGCCTTACCCTGCATCTTCCAAAACGGCGTCCGTTTCTTGACCACGTCGATCTCAAACCGTAACCGATCACCAGGCACAACCGGTTTTCGAAACTTTGCACCATCAATGCCGGTCAGATAGACCACCGGACGCAACGCGTGCCCCATCGATTTCAATGCCAGAACTGCGCCGACTTGCGCCATGGCTTCAAGGATCAACACCCCTGGCATGACTGGGCGTCCTGGGAAATGGCCTTGAAAGAACGGTTCATTGATCGTCACGTTTTTGATTCCGACGATCCGCCGGTCGGGATCCAATTCTTGAATGCGATCGATCAGAAGAAAGGGGTACCGGTGAGGCAGAATAGACTGAATTTCGGCTTGTTCCATCACGGGCATCGGCAGAACCTCCTCTATCAGAATGCTGAAAAAGTCCGCCAGCATCGTTCTCGCATCGCTCAGAGGCTCAACGTACCGAAGCGTACGCCTCGCCTCTTCGCTCGCTGCGGCCTTGCTGGACAGCCTTATTGAGCATCCTGATGCTCTGTTGACATTGACACCATTGCGTAAAATTCTAGTAACGACACTTCAAATGATCCTTCCAAGCTTGCTCGTGCTCTCTCTAGTGATGGGGGCTGATTGAGCTTCTCCTGCGCGCGTCCACTTCATCACTACTTCCTTTAGAGAGCAGTCTGGTTGATCCTCGATTGCGCGCGTCGAACGAGCACATTCTGATCGTGCGCGTTCCGCGAACAGGAGGACGCCCAGGCTGCCCTCCCCCCCTCTATTTATTCTGCCGATCGAACTCTTTCACCACTTGATCAGTCACATCCAACGCAGGTTGATGATAGAGTACAATCCTCATCATGACTGTCTCGTTTCCCTTGTCGATCACCGCAACATACCCATTTTTTTCCCCGACGGCTTGCGCAGCGGCTTGCACTTTTTTTGAATATTCCGCCACCATGTCGCGCTGCTTTTGTTGAATCTCGCGATTGAAGTCGGATAGGCGGCGTTGATAGGCGTCTAGCTTGGCCTGGAACTGACTCTGCTTCTCTTGCTTTGCGCTGTCGGACAACTTCTCGTCTTGAGTCGCCTGTTGCAACTCTTTCAACTCTAGATCGTCAGCATTGATGATTCTCTGCCTGCTCATGGAATACGCCTTCAGCTCTTCCAATGCACGTTTGCCGGCCTTCGATTGCTCAACCACCACTTGCTGGTTCATCACGGCAACTTTGAACGTGTCATCCGACAACGCCGGCGACACCATCGCCAACCACAAGGCGGCCACACCAATCAATTGAAGTAGTCTCAGTCGTTCCATCGAACCCTCCTTCGTTCCTCATGAGTACGACAGTCACCCACAATAGTCACGAACATTTCTCCCGCCATCGCCAGACCGCTGCTCTTGCGTATGAACGAGGTCGATTCACGAACAATCCGGTTCCCCGACACACCGTTATGAATCATGCGGCACGATGCCTCTCCCACACCGCCATTCACCACGAATCGAAAGACAGGCTGGCAGATGCGCGACGGTACGCCACGAAAAACAGACGCGTACTCGCTGGAATACGTGAGGATTTTTCGGGGCCACAAACACATGCAGATGCCTGGCCATAGCTCGCCGCACGAGGAAGAACCATGCTGGACCGATGCCTATGGATATTCACGATTGAATTCATCGATAACCTGACCTGTGATATCGAGGCCTTCATCGCTATAGAGGGTAGGGCCGCCTTTCCCCTTATCGATGACGACCTGTAGTCCGAGACGCTTTGATACGTTCCCCACCATGAGTCCAACCTTCTCACGGAACCCTTCAAGCACGTCTTTTTGTTTTTCCTGAACCTCGCGGTTCATGTCGTTCGCTTTCTGCTGATACTCTGCGACACGACGTCGAAACTGCTCTTCGCGCTCCCGTTTCGCGGTCGGGCTCAAGACGCTCGCCTGCCTCCCAAAATCTTCTTCCATGCGGCGAAGTTCTTTCTCATCCATCTCGATCAATGCCTGGCGATTCTTCGAGAAGATGGTCAGGGAGTCCTTGGCCTTCTTACCGGCATTCGTGTCGCTGAGGACACGGGCCGGATCGACGACTCCTATCTTCCCATCAACCTTAGCCACACCGGCAGCACAGCCGGAGACAGCGAGGAGCGCCATCAACAGAACTCCTGTTCCAAACACCTTCCGCATGACGACACCAAGCTGGATCACACCGCTACCTCTCTTTCGTGGTCACAAGACTTGTCCCGTTAGAATATAGAACCGATGGTAAACTCAAAGACCCCTTCGCGTTCTCCTTCCCTGGGATACAGATTAATCCCGTACGCGGCGCGGAGGGGGCCAAAGGGTGAGACCCATCGCCCCTCCAAACCGGCCGCCGACCGCAAGGGGAACGAGACGCTATCACCGGCAAATCCTTTCCCATAGTCGAAGAAAATCACGCCGTTGAGTTTCGCCTCAGAAGAGATCGTAAAAATATAATCGAAGTTGAAGATCAACTCACTTGCCGCGCCGAGGAGCTTGTTACTTTCCGACACTGGTCCCGCCTTGCCGAAGGAAAATCCCCGCATGGTATTAATGCCTCCAACGAAGTAGAGTTCGGTAAGAGGAACCGGTTCACTTTTGCCATTGGTATTGAGGCCCTGTACAACACCATAGCGCGCACGGACCGAGAGCCGTGTATCGAATGGGAGCGGGGTATACTTGTTGACATCGAAGGTATATTTAAAGAAGTCGTTGCTCCCCCCCAGGTACTGCGTACCGATAGAAAATGCGCCAGAAGTTCGCCAACCGGTGCGGGGATCCATAAGGAAGTCTCTCGTGTCGCGGGTCAGCGAGAACCGAAACCCCGTGGTCGACTGGTTCCCTATTTGGTTAAGAATGAGGTCCGGCGCATCGGACGTCGGATCGCTGTACTTGATCTTCTCTGCGAACGGACTGACGCTCCCCGATACATACTCGGAGAACCACCGACCGAACGTCACGCTGCCCCCGGTTTTTCTCTCACGGTAGGTGAAGTAGTTCGTCTGGCTGCGAAAGACGTCCACCTGCATCGACATCAAAGAGTCGTTCACATAGGGGTTACGGAATGTGATCAACCCTAATTGCCGCTCCTGTCCCAATTGACCGCGGATTCGTCCCATCCAGCCATTTCCACCGAGGTTTCCTTCCGTAATATCGGCGATCGCGACCAACCTATCCAACGTGCTGAATCCGCCGCCGACGCTGAACTGGCCAGTCGGCTTTTCTTTCACGCGGACATTCAGATCGACCTTATCCGGCCCCACCTGCGCCGGAAGGATTTCCACCGTCTCAAAGAAGTTCAAGTTATTGAGACGCTGAAAGCTCCGCTTCAACGCGGGGGTATCGATGACATCCTGTTCATCGGAACGGAGTTCACGGCGAACCACATTGTCTTTGGTCTTCTCGTTCCCACTGATGTTGATCTGACGGATCCGCATCATCTCTCCTTCCTTGACGGTCAGAATGATGCTGGCGGTCCGCTCCACTGTGTTTGGAATCACATTGGGCGAGACATCAGCGAACGAATAGCCCTTACTCCCATAGAGATCATTCAACCGCGTAATCTCGTCACGAAGCTTCTGGCGTTGAAAAATTTCCCCTTCCTTCATCTTAAGCCCCTGGCGAAGCTCGGGATCTTCGAACACCGTATTCCCGCGGAATCCGATTTCCCCGATGGTGAACGGCTCCCCTTCCATCACCGTGTACGTCACGACGAACCATTTCTTGTCGTCGCTGAGTTCCACCGTGTGCAGCCCAACCCGGGCGTTTAAGTAACCTTTGTTGAGCAGGATTTCTTTAACCCGCTCCACGTCATTGTTCATTTCTTCCCGCTTTAAGACACCGGCATCCGAGAGAAAAGACGGCAACTTCAGTTGCGTGAACAGTCCATACCAAGGAATCCACTCTCGCGTGGCCATCACCTTAAACATCTCGTCTTTCGTCGCCGCGTGCAGACCGTCAAAATTCACCGTTTTGACGCGCGCCTTGTCCCCTTCTTTGACGAGAAATGTCAAGCGCTTCCGATCTTCGTCCAGGGTCTGCTCGACCGGGATCACGCTGCAATTGAAATAGCCGTCCCCTTGGTAGGCGAGACGAATTTTCTCCGCACTCTCTTTTGCCTGTAATTGATCGAGAAAGGCTTGGCTCTTGATCGTAATCTTCTCTTTGAGCTTATCGTCACTGAGCGCAACATTCCCGTCAAATACGATCTCGGTAATAAACGGTTTCTCACGGACCAGGAACGCCAGGGCCGTACCTCCCGTCCCTGCTTCCGTCTCGACCTGCACCTCTTCAAAAAACCCGGTTTCGTAGAGAATTTTGATCTGTCCACGGACATTTTCAGGGGTGTAGGGATCGCCCGGCTTCAATGTCAATCGGCCGACAATCGCCGGCAACTCGATCCGTTTGTTCCCTCGAATCTCAATCGTCGTCACTTTCACCCCGGTCTGCTCCGCACCAATCGCACACACCGGCAGCATACTGCAAACCAGAGCGATGAAGACCATGATCAAAAGCCATCGTGGCTCCGCCCAACGGCAAATTCCCCTCACTGGCTCTGCATCCCATACGAACACGGAAGAAACAATATTGGCATGATAGGGAACCTTAACTTCGGCCGTACGCGTACCTACTCCCCCACCGCACATTCACACACCATGGAACCGGGAGACATGTGCGCCGACCGCAGCGGGAGTTACTGGCGTGAGCAACTCGTGCGGTCAACGCACACGTGTCCCTCACGGTCACATACGTGCAAAACCCCCGGATTATATTGGGCAAGTATTTGAATGTAAAGCTGATAGCCCATAATTATTCATGCGGGCTCGTCGCCAGGCGCGCCTCATAAGGCATCACGTCGCTCTCAACTCTGAGCTCCTCGCCAGAAATCAGGAAACCATTTTATAATCAACCGCACGCTCGACAGAGTCGGTCAGACCGTGGGGGCCCATTCTCAATCAAGTTGTGCGGACTCCCTGAGCGTGCACACATATGAAGGAACCCGAGTCAGGCCCGATGCTCAGCATGACTGTTATGGCTGAATTTCATGGACCATATTGGAAACGGATAATCGCTTCACCCGCACCGGTATAATCTTGGAGTCCACGAGGCCTCTTTCGTCACTCGACATCAGTCACGCGACCGTACCGTCACTCCCGCATTCCTTGACATCGTCTACCTCATCACATAGTATCGAATCATGTCACGTTATGATGTTCGTAAAGCTGTGATGCCCGCCGCAGGCCTTGGCACTCGCTTCCTTCCCGCGACAAAAGCCTCTCCCAAAGAAATGTTGCCGCTCGTCGACAAACCACTGATTCAATATGCGGTGGAAGAGGCGGTCGCATCGGGAATCGAAGACATTATCATCATCACGGGGCGGGGGAAGCGCGCAATCGAGGACCACTTCGACCGGTCCGTCGAGTTGGAAGAAAATCTCAAGGGCAGCGGCAAGGCGCAGCTCCTGAACCAGATGCGGCACATCTCCACGCTCGCAAACTTCTGCTACGTCCGTCAGTCGGAGGCCCTTGGACTTGGCCATGCGGTCCTCTGCGCCCAACACCTGATCGGTGATGAACCCTTTGCAGTCATTCTCGGCGACGAGGTCATTGATGCCCCGGTCCCTGGCCTCGCACAACTCATTCATGCCTACAAGAAACGGCACGGTGCGATCCTCGGTGTGCAGGAAATCCCCCACCATGACGTCAACCGTTACGGAATCGTGGCGCCTCGAACCGTCTCACCGGGGCTTCATCGAGTCGAGGGCCTCGTTGAGAAACCGGCGCAGGCCGAAGCCCCGTCCAATCTGGCCGTCATCGGTCGCTACGTGCTGCCGCCGGAAATTTTCTCCATCCTGCGGAAAACCCGGCCTGGTAAAAACGGCGAGATCCAATTGACCGATGCGCTAGTGGAATTGGCGAAGAAATCCCCTATGTTTGCGCTGGAGATACAAGGACAACGGTACGATGCCGGAGATAAGCTGGGCTTTCTCATTGCAACCGTCGAATTCGCGCTCAAAAACCCCTCCCTGGGACCGGAATTCAACGAGTATCTGCAGAATCGGATGTGGCCATCCGGCGAACGCCGCAAGACAAGGGCTGTCAAAGCCTAGCACGCGACGTGAACTCCTTTGTGAGCGAAGAATTACACGGGGCTGTCCATTGAGGATACGCCCGGTCGGTCTGGTTTATCCGGCGAGTACGTGTCGAACCGACGTGCCAAACAGACCACATCACGGCCCCTATTGCATGCGACTCTTTCACTATCCTGACGCCCTACACGCAGCGACGAGAGCACCGCTTCTCTCGCTCACCATTGAGCACACATTGAGACCATACCGATGAACGACACGATCGAACAAGACTTGCAGCCGCCCCAAAACGTCGAAATCCCCGACCAACTTCCGCTATTGCCGGTTCGAGATATCGTCATCTTCCCCTATATGGTGCTTCCCTTGTTTGTCGGGCGAGAGATGTCGATCAAAGCGATTGAAGCCGCGCTCGCCGGCAATCGCATGATCTTCCTGTCGACACAAAAAGCCTTGGACGTCGAGAACCCTTCACCGGGAGATATTCATACCATCGGCACGGTGGGCATCATCATGCGGATGCTGAAACTACCCGATGAGCGCATCAAAATTCTCGTGCAAGGGCTCTCGAAAGCCAAGATTTCCAATTATATCCAGACGGAGCCTTATTACTCCGTGCGCATCGAAAAACTCATCGAACACAAGCCAGCGAGCGCCGCCCTTGAAACCGAGGCCGCCATGCGAACCGTCAAGGAACAGATTGAACGGATCGTGAGTCTCGACAAAGTCTTAGTCCCGGACGTGATGATCGTCATCGAAAACCTCGAAGACCCCGGACGTCTTGCGGACATGGTGGCATCCAATCTTGGCCTCAAAGTCGATATCACCCAGGCAGTGCTGGAAATTCTTGATCCACTCAAACGTCTCCGTCGCGTCAGCGAGATCCTCGGCAAAGAGATCGAAGTCCTCTCCATGCAACAGAAAATTCAGGCGCAAGCCAAAGGGGAAATGGACAAGACTCAACGCGAATATTTCTTGCGCGAGCAACTCAAGGCAATTCAAAAAGAGCTGGGCGAGCTCGACGAACGCGCGGAAGAAATTACCGAATTTCGCAAACGGATTGCCGAACTGAAGATGCCGGAAAAGGTACTGAAAGAAACCGAAAAACAGCTCAAGCGTCTCGAGAAGATGCACCCGGATACCGCTGAGTCCGCCACCGTCAGAACCTATATTGAATGGATCGTGGAGTTACCCTGGTCTAAGAGATCCAAGGATAACCTCGACCTCAAAGCCGCAGCTAAAGTCCTCAACGAAGACCATTACGACCTGGAAAAAGTGAAGGAACGAATCCTTGAATACCTCGCCGTGCGGAAACTCAAAGACAAAATGAAGGGCCCGATTCTCTGTTTCGTCGGACCGCCTGGCGTTGGAAAAACCTCGCTCGGGAAATCGATCGCCCGCGCTCTCGGTCGTGAATTTGTCCGCATCAGTCTTGGCGGCATTCGTGATGAAGCGGAAATCCGGGGCCATCGACGGACCTACGTCGGCGCGCTTCCCGGACGCATCATTCAAGGCATGAAACAAGCCGGCACCAACAATCCCGTCTTCATGCTGGATGAAGTCGATAAGGTCGGAATGGATTTCCGCGGCGATCCCTCCGCCGCCTTGCTCGAAGTGCTCGATCCGGAGCAGAACAACTCGTTCACAGACCATTACCTGGGCGTACCCTTCGACCTGACCGAAGTGATGTTCATTGCGACGGCGAACCTGATCGACCCCATTTTGCCCGCCTTGCGCGACCGGATGGAAGTGATCGGGATCCCCGGCTATACCGAAGAAGAGAAGTTAGGCATCGCCCAGAAGTACCTAATCCCTCGGCAACTCAACGAACACGGGATCACCGAGAAACATGTCCGCATCGCCGAGCCGGCGGTGCGTCAAATCATCGCCAACTATACACGCGAAGCCGGCGTCAGGAACCTTGAGCGCGAGATCGCCAACGTCATGCGAAAAGTGGCAAAGAAAGTGGCGGAAGGCAAAGGCGTAGGATTCCCTGTCGATCCTGCCAATCTACACAAATATCTCGGTGTCCCGAAGTTCGTGCCCGAAGAAGAATTGAAGATTGATGAGATCGGCGTGGCGACGGGATTGGCCTGGACAGAATCCGGCGGCGATGTGCTCTACATCGAAGCCACGGCGATGAAGGGCAAGGGACAACTCACCCTCACCGGCCAACTGGGCGACGTCATGAAGGAGTCTGCACAAGCCGCCTTGAGTTACGTCAGGTCGCGCGAGCATACCCTCGGGATCAATCCCGACGTCTTTACCACACAAGACCTCCATATCCACGTACCGGCCGGAGCGATTCCCAAGGATGGGCCATCGGCTGGCATTACCATGGCCATTGCCATTGCCTCGACGTTGTCACAAATCCCTGTACGCCGAGATCTTGCTATGACCGGCGAAATTACTCTTCGAGGCCGAGTCCTCCCCATCGGAGGATTGAAGGAAAAGATTCTGGCGGCCAAGCGGGCCAAACTCACGACCGTGATTCTTCCGAAACGCAATAAGAAGGATCTCGACGAAATTCCCAAACACATCTTAAAGGGCATTCACCTTGTTTTTGCCGACACGATGGATGACGTGATGAAGGTGGCACTCCGGCAGGGCTCGAAGCCCGCGCGCCCGACCGGCAAGCCCAACCAAGAGCACCCACACTCAAAAAAACAGGCCTCGCACACGAAGGCCAAGCCAGCCGCTCGCTCGCTGCCGGTGCATGCAACCAGCATGACGACACCGCCCCTAGAGTTCCACTAGCAGAATGCTACAATAGCCGGATAGCGATCGACAATACTGTAGCAGGGTCCACCGCTGAGATGAGGAAAGTCAGGCCTTTGCTCATGCTCTAGAGGAGCCTCTGCCTGAGCTGTTTCACTCGGCTATCCTATAGAATATTTTTTCTACTTTCGGATGTGCTAGTCGTTGAGTGATTCGTGATGCTTGTGTAGGAGCTTGTTCGCATGGCGCCCACGTACCGGCTGAAGACAAGGTCTACGGTTCACGAGTTCGATCTCATTCGCGCGCTCCGCAAACAGTATAACCTCCGCACGCCCTCGGTGATTCGAGGGATCGGCGACGATGCCGCCGTCATCACATCGAAGGCCGGCCAATGGACGGTGCTGACGACCGATCTCTTAGCAGAGGGAATCCACTTCGACCTCCGAACCGCCACGATGGCCAATATCGGATTCCGCGCTGCAGCCGCAAACCTCAGCGACATCGCCGCGATGGGAGGAACCCCACACTATCTGCTCGTTGCCTTAGCCATCCCCCGCACTGGATCCAGACAACACGTACTTCAACTGTATCGGGGAATGATGGCCGCCTGCCACCCACACCGCGTACGGCTCATCGGCGGAGACACGTCGGCTTCGTGCGGCGGATGGTTCATCAGTTTGACGTTGATCGGAATGGTCCCTCCCCACAAAGCTCTCTTTCGGAGTGGCGCACAAATCGGCGATAGCCTCTACGTGACCGGCACCATCGGCGACGCCCTGGCCGGCTTGAAACTGTTGAACGAACCGACGGCCCGAGTCACACGGCATTCGCGGTTCGCCACGCTCTCAGTCAGGCACAGGCAATTTCTGATCGGACGACACCTGCGCCCAACTGCGCGCGTCGCGGTCGGCCGGTGGCTCAACACCCATAGCTTCGCAACCTCGGCAATCGATATTTCAGATGGTTTGTCCGGAGACCTTCGCCACATCTGCGAGGAGAGCCGTGTCGGGGTAGAGGTGAATCTCGGAGCACTCCCCTTATCGCCGGCCTGCCGCGCCTATGCCGCCTCTCGAAAGCTCGATCCAATGAACCTGGCGTTGACCGGGGGAGAGGATTATGAATTGCTTTTTACCGTATCACCACGCCTGCGTCCACGACTCGAAAGGACAGCGCGCATACGAGGATTCCCTCTGACCTGCATTGGAGAAATTCATCCCTATCGCTTCGGAATACAGGCTCTGTCCCCTCAAGGCCAGCGTCACCGATTGGCCAACACCAGTTACACGCATTTCACATAACCGGCTTCATCCATCACGGCTATGCCCAAGATCCCTTCATTTCGATCGCTGCTGAAACAAGTCCTGCATCTACAGGAATCGCCGCAGCGAACGGCTTTGGCCTTCGCCATCGGAGTCTTCATTTGTTTTTCCCCGGCCTACGGATTGCACACCGCGATGGTGTTCTTCTTCGCCTGGGCATTGCGGCTCAACCTACTCTCACTCATGGCAGGCGCATTTCTCAATAATCCCTGGACCGTAGTCCCCATCCTCGGCGGCACCTACTGGGTCGGTGCGCTCTTACTCGGCCGTTCCGATAACCCCTCCTTCGACTGGCAGGACATGAGCTTCAGCGCAATCTATGAACAGGTCATGCCCTACGCCATGCCGTTCTTTCTTGGTGGAATGGTCTTAAGCCTTCTTGGTGCGGCACTCGCCTATCCTCTGGCCTATTTTTTCGTATCCAAATATCGGCAGGCACATCCACTCGCCCAGGCAGAGCCATTGCCGCCCTCTCAAGATGTAGGCTAAGATGATTGCTCACCATGCCTGAGTTCAGTCATCAATCTACGGCTCCCTACGATGGATCGGCGCTGATCGCCGATCCCATTCACCAATACGTCTCCTTCACCGTACCCTTCACCACAGCAGATCCGCACGAACGGACGGAAAAAGACCTGATCGACTCCCCCTGGGTCCAGCGCCTCCGATACATCTATCAACTCCAAAGCGCTCGATGGGTCTACCCCTCGGCGGAACACACTCGCTTTGTCCACTCCCTCGGCACCATGCATGTGGCAGGCCGCTTTGCACGGCATCTCTATCCATTTCTCAAGAAAGCCGTGAAAGAAACTCCGTCAGCAAACTATGTCGAAGAGTTTCTCCGCGTCACGGCCCTTGTGCACGACATCGGCCACGGCCCTTTCTGCCATTTCTTCGACGACAACTACTTGCACGCTTTCGGCGCCAGTCACGAAAAACTCGGGCAGATCATCATCCGAGACCATCTCGGCCCGATCATCCGCAAGATCCGGCGCAGCCCGTCCGGCCCCTTCGCGAAGGGCGAAGAACTCAACCCCGATCAAATCGCACATGTGATTCTCAAGGAAAAGGGCAAAGATAACTCCCGCATTCCGCGATGGCTCAACATGCTCCAGCCGGTCATTTCCGGCAGCTATACCGCAGATAACCTCGACTATGTCCTGCGCGACTCCTATATGTGCGGCGTGGCCGTCGGCCCGGTTGATCTCTCCAGGCTCATTCACTACACGATCATCACGGACAAAGGGTTTACGATTCATAAGACAGGCCTCCCCGCCCTACAGATGTTTCTCAATACCCGCATGTATCTCTACTCCAACGTCTACTATCACCGAACCACGCGCGCGATCGACATTCACCTCCGTGACATCTTCGGCGACACGATGAAGCTCCTATTCCCCCACGACCCTCGCAAGAAAATGGACGAGTACCTGGCGCTGACCGACTGGTCATTACTTGAACAGGTTCGGGGATGGAAGACCTCACGCCATGCCACCGAACGGCGCCTAGGAACAGAATGGCAGCGGATTCTGAGACGAGATGTCAAATGGAAAATGGCCTACAGTGCCGTACTCAAGGAAAAGGGCCAAGAACGCGGCATGGACTTTCCCAGCCATGAACATTTCGAAGAACAGATCAAGAAAGAATTGCCTGCGAAGCTCAAAAAAGTGGAGTTCCGCGTCGATATGGCGCCGCTTGACCCACGACCAGATCCGAAAGACCGGCGCGGCAACCCTCTCTACGTGTATGACCCGGGCACCAAAATCGTCTCGACCGACCCGTTGGAGGAATTCCTCGATCTGTTACCGACCCGCTTGGTCCAATTCCGTGTCTATACCCTCGACCACGCACACGACGAAGCCCTCTCGCGCGCCACTGCGACCGTACTCAACAAGACCCCGTCGAGCCTCGAATCGAACTACTAATCGGATGCTGAAAAAGTCCGCCAGCGTCGTTCTCTGCTCCTCGAAATCCTCAACGTACCCCTGAGGGTACGCCCTCCGGTTTCGATTCGCCTGCGGCCTTGCTGGACGGTCTTTTTGAGCATCCTCCTCAATTCTCTAATGCTGCCCAACATGGCGGGCCATTGAGTTTCCACTCATGGCACAATAAGCTTTTCAGCAACTTGCCAGGATTTTACTGACAGACCGTCTATAGGCTGAGATACTTTCCCTGTTTCTACAAACATGGGAGAGCAACATGACACGACATACACGTTGGTTCGTCATCGCGATGAGTCTCATTGCCATTGCGCCAGCATGGGCTCAACCGACTGAACACCCTCCCTCCGATAACGCTGCCGGAGTCCTGAACTCACTCCCACCGGACCTCCACCAGAAACTCCAGCAACTCTCTCAACTGATCGATCAGAATATCAAGGCGGACACACTCACCGAGGAGCAAGTTAAGCGGGAGCTTATGTTGGGCCGTCTCGAACAGACCATCCGCTCTCTAGGCCCAGAGGCCAATCAGCTGTTCGAAGAAATCAAAACTGATATGAAGAACGGCAAAGGTCCAGGCCAAGATACGCTGGTCCCCCTGCTCGGGGGACTGGGCGGTATGGGAAAATGAGGTTCGTCGTAGCAGCGCACTCCTCCGAAGTAACCCCTTCTGCCACAAAAACTTGACGCTGCGGGGTGTCCTGCGAAATTCTCCGCAGCCTTAGAGAAAGAAATTCAATCTCTGCCCCGCTATTTCCTTCAACCACCCTAAAGTGTCAAATCAAGCACCGACCCCATCGGATTCTCTTTAATCAACGGTGGCACATGGTCTGGCAAAACGCCACGGATCTGGTGCGCGCTCCCCCCGATTCGGAAGAGATCATCTTCCTCGCCCGCCGTGTCGGCTACACGACGGAGAGTTGGCAAGCAGAAGTCAGACATCTACAGGCGGATATTGAACAACACATGAAGCAGACACAGGCCCGCAAAGAAACCATCCCGCCTCCCCAGTGAGTTATAGGAAGACCTTCTATAACTCACCTGATTAGGATATTATGAGTCATACGCAAGGCGGGTATCGCTCATGACATGGAATTGGCAACAAGAGGGGTGGCCTACCTTTACCTACGAGAGGGAGGCATTGGCTCAGAATGAAACACGATTCCTGCATGAAGCAGGAATCGTGCATGGTGCCATCAAGCATCTGACGGGAGAGAACAAAACCCGCCTAACAATCGACCTCATCAGCAATGAAGCAGTCACCACGTCGGAGATTGAAGGAGAACTACTCAATCGGGATTCCGTCCAGTCGTCGCTTCGTCGGAACTTTGGGCTCGAAACGGACAATCGCAAAATTCCCGCTGCCGAGCAAGGCATCGCGGCAATGTTGACCGATTTGTATCGTCGCTACGCCAGCCCTCTATCCGAGAAACAATTGTTCGCCTGGCATGGAATGCTTGCACAAGGTCGAAAGGATCTGAAGTACATTGGCGCCTACAGAGCAGGTGCAGACCCCATGCAGGTTGTCTCGGGTCCCATCGGAAAACCAAAGGTCCATTTCGAAGCGCCGCCGGCCAAGACCATGACAGTGGAGATGAATCGGTTCCTCACCTGGTTCAACCGCACCTCGCCAGACGGACCACAGCCACTCCCCGCCTTGGCACGGGCGGGGATTGCGCACCTCCACTTTGTTTCCGTTCATCCATTCGAAGATGGCAAGGGCGGATTGGACGGGCACTGTCGGAAAAAGCCTTATCTCAATGTCTCGACCAACCGACGTTGATCGCCCTCTCACATACGATCTGCAGGAATCGCACGGCGTACTACAAGGCCCTCGAAGCCAACAACAAGCATCTGGAGATCACCGAGTGGCTGGTCTATTTCGCTCAGACAGTATTGAGGGCACAGCGCTACACGCAGCGATTCATCGATTTCCTCATTGAGAAAACCAAGCTCTATGACCACCTCCGGGGCCAACTCAATCCTCGACAAGAGAAAGTGCTCGCACGCATGTTTCGAGAGGGGCTTGAAGGGTTTAAAGGCGGTCTGAGTGCGGAGAATTACCTGAAGATCACGAACACCTCCAGAGCTACCGCCACGAGAGACTTGCAAGATCTTGTGGAGAAGGGCGCGTTTCGCAAAACCGGCGAACTGAAACACACCCGGTACTGGCTGAGTATGCTCAAAGAATCGAGCGAGCGCTGATGGGCCAATGCATGGTGCGCCGCAACGCAGAAGGCTTGGCGCTCTCGTCAGACTCAGAAGAATTCATTTTCCTAGCCCGCTGGGTCGGCTACACAACGGATGATTGGCAGGCAGGAGCGAGGCATTTGCAGACGGATACCGAGGAGCATATGGGAACGCCGAGGGGGGGGTGAGAGGAGCTTTGGAAGGGTATGAGGGGAAGCGGCCAGGTGCCTTCCTTGCTCGCGGAACGCGCACGATCGGAATGTGCTCATTCGACGCGCGCAGTCGAAGGCCACCTTGACCACTCCCCTAAAGTAATGTGGCAGAGGAAGGGAGAACCTCGTTGGACACGCGCAATGAGAGACCATCTACCACGGCCTCTAGGGAGAAGATAGAAACGATATAAATATAGAAGCGAGAAAGTTGAGTACCCCAGCGGAATCTCACCACCAGGCCCTCCCAGAACCGGACGTGAACCTCTCGATTCATCCGACTCCTATCGTCCAACCGGTGACACTAGTGCCCAATGGGCAAACAGGTCAGGTTTGGGGCGCGAACCCGCCACAACCATTGTCATGCTCGCCCCTTGTGCGCGCGGAGTCGTTTGTATGTCCGTTGCACTTCGAATTTGAAACCGCCATGGAACAAGCTTATTATGAGATTGGTCTGAACGAAAAAACCCGTAGGCGGGGATAGGCTGACCAACCTACTCAATAGTTATATGCACGCTTTATAATCCGCTCGGCAACGCGCTTGGCTGGTTGGGCTGGATATGGTTTGATAACGAGGACGCGTACGACAGCCGACGATACGTCTCCTCGGGTATCCCGGATCGTTCGGCACCAGGATGCTATGCATTCGTTCTCGCCGCTTTGTAAGCGAGGGGGAGATTAAAATGATCCGACCACTCGTCCGAATTGCAGCCGCCGCGATGTGTGGCGTGATCGTGCAGGCTACGACTCCGGCGATTGGCGCCTGGGAACGTTTCCATGGCGACGCCGCCAATCGGGGATTCGCCGATGTGGCTACGAAGCCGGCTGCCGGGGGCTCCCTCAGCGTTCCCGGCCTCGGCACGTTTGCGCTGGGCGCGGGTCCTGTCATCGCTCCCGATGGAACCGTCTATCTCGGCACGCAGGAAGGAAAGCTTATCGCTCTGCATGCGGACGGCAAGCCGTTCTGGAGCCGGGACATCGATGAAGGCGAGTCGATCGTGGCCTCGGCCGCAATCGGCGCCGACGGCTCGGTCTATGTGATCGGCGCAAAAGCGGAGTCCAAGCGCTTCGGCCCCGGAATCAAGATGCCTACCAAGACGACTATCAGCTCGACATTGCACCAGTTCTCCGCCGGCGGCGCTTTGCTCGCACGAACGTCCTTTCCCGCCCGAACCGGTACCCGCGGCGCGACCACCGCGCCGCCCAATATCGTCGACATAGGCGGTCGGGAGATCATTCTGGCGCCCGCTATCTACAAAAATCCCAACATAGGCGGCTTCGAGGTGCGGCTGATCGGCATTTTGCCCAACAACGGGGGGGTCGTCTTCGATAAGAGAGTGGCCGGGCTGCCGGGGGTCGTAACGGGCGGCGCCGGGAACAATTTCTGTTTCCTTCCCATCTCTGGGACAATCGCCTGTCTGATAAACCCCGAAGTCAGCCAGTATACCCCGCCGCGCGGCCCCCCTCCCCCTCCCCCGCCGATGCCGGGCGTCGGTGTCTTCACGTTCGCCGGCGGCGGCGCGCCGCATGTCATCGTCAGCGACCAGCGTCACAACATCAGGGGATTCACCGCGACCTCCGCGGCAGGCCTGACCAAGACGTTCAACGTCCACGATGAGGGGCGCAGATTGCTTTCTCCGCCGATGACGCTCCCCGACGGACACACACTCGTCGGCACGCGCAGCGGCGAAATCGTTTTCGCCGGCCCGAACGCGACCAAAGTGCCGCCTGTCAAGGGACCAGGCGCGATCCACGGAGCCCCGACCCTCACCGTGAACGGTTTTGCAGCGGTCGTCGGCGACTCGGGACTGGCGCTGCTGCGCGACGGCAAGGTCGTGTCACAGGCCTCGTTGCCGCCATCCTTCACCTCGGCAGCGGCGTCGCGGACGCACGTCTTCGTCTCGACGACCGACGCGTTCGTCACTTTCGACGCCGACGCGCAGCTGCAGTTGCAGAAATTCGATTGGGTCGGCGGCGGAACATCGCCGCCGGCGATCGGACCCGACGGCCGCGTCTACGCGATCGCCTCCGACATCCTGTTCATATTCCCGCCGCCGCTCAAGGTCTCCATCCCGCTCCCGCCTGGCACTGTCCTGCAAAAAGACCCCGGCGGACAATAAGCGCCGTTACATGCGGCCAGTCCAGGGGAAAAACAGGAAAACAAAAGGGGTCGGGAGTCTTTTCTGATTGCTTGCAGCGCGATGAAATGCCGGCCCTCCCCGTTTCGTGGCGCGCGGCGTCCTAACCTAAGCGGCCCGGCGAGTTTTCGGCCCAGGCTCCAGGATAATATCGAGTCGCCCTCCGCAGGCACCGACAATCCTTTGGAGCGTGCGAAGTTCGTACCGATCGTACTCCGAGGATCAGAAATAGGGGTCACGTCTTGTAATATAATATTTCATGGCTCGTGGCGAAGCTCGATTCGTGGTTGATCGCTCAACATTCACCATTCGCATACGCCAGTCCCTCCCCTCGCCTTATCTCGACGCAATTGCATCCTCCAATAAGTGATGGTAACATTCGCGTTACCGTACATGCCTGACATACGGGTACTCGAATATCTCGATCCACAAGCTCGTTCTCCTTTCGCCACGTGGTTCGATGGGCTCAACGCCGTCGCATCGGCCATGGTCACAGCGGCGCTCTATCAATTGGCGACGGGCAACTGGTCGAACGTGAAAAGCGTCGGGGCAGGCGTATTCGAACGGAAAATTGATGTTGGACCAGGGTGCCGGATCTATTTCGGCAAAGACGGTGATCGTTTGGTGATTCTACTTGGCGGCAGCACCAAGCAACACCAGCAACAAGCTATTGAGACGGCGCAGGAGCGCTGGGTCGACTATCGCCGTCGCAAGACCAAAGAGAAGATATAACACAAAACGGAGACACTATGGCGCTCACGAGGGAATTCAAGAACACGGTTGCAGCACGGGCGCAGCGAGACCATCGATTTCGCGAAGCCCTCTTCACCGAGGCGCTCAATGCCTATTTCTCGGGAGATACCGCCGTGGGCAAAACAATCCTGAGGGATCTCGTCAACGCTACCATCGGGTTTGAAGCGTTAGCTTCAACGCTCAAAAAACCGAGCAAGAGCCTGCATCGGATGCTGGCTCCACGTGGCAACCCGAGCACGGAAAACTTTTTCAGTATCGTGCGCGTTCTCCAGAAGAAGGCCCACGTGAAACTGCACGTGACCGCGAAAGCCGGCTGAGCCATCGCCAGAACCATCTCGCAACTCGAAACGGAATATTTGGGATCAGGCATGACTATTGACTTCGTTGGGTGGCAAGAGGTGGTATATAAGCCATCACGGGCGCAGAGATGGGCACAATTGGGAAAGGCAAATCACCAGTGATGGAATGTGTGTGGATAAGCCCTCAGTGATCTAGGCTGGGGAGGTGGAGGAGTGAACTGGACGACGAAGAAACCGACAAAAATAGGGTGGTATTGGTATCGCGGTGTAGGAGATGGAAATCCCGTGAAGGTTCTGCACTTCATCGATGATGACGGAGATGGGCCCTACCTCGCAACGTCAGACGATCTGGCACTGAATGACTTAAACGGCGAATGGGCCGGACCGGTTGAGCCGCCACTGTCGGGTCAGAGTGGTTGAACAAGATGCATCTGCTATAGATGCGCTGGCAGGATGCGGGCTAGAAAAGGCGGGAGGAGTCCTGAAAACACAAAGGGGGTCGGGAATCTTTTCTGATAGCTCGGCGTGATGAAATGCCAGCCTTCCCCGTTCCGTGGCGCGCGGCGACGCCTTCCCTTGTTTCTCGCGTAGAAGCCGGCGAGATCGTGATCGCACAAGCCCAGACACCGGCTCTCCGCTAGTGGGCCAACGTGCACACCACCTCCAGTTTAGTATATACATTATACGGTGTTCGAATGGGACCCGAAGAAAGCAAACAGTAACAAGATCAAGCATGAGGTCTCCTTTGAAGAAGCCGGCACAGCCTTCTTTGACTCGGCCGGTATTGACGGCGAGGATATCGACCATTCGACTGCGGAAGCGAGACGATGCCACGGCCATGAAAAATCTATCAGAGTCATCAGTGCGCGATTGGCGAACCGAAAAGAAAAGACGCGCTATCAAGAAGCGAAAGATTGATTATTCGGACATCCCTCCGCTATCCGACCGGCAGCTCGCCTCCATGCGTCGGGTGGGACGGCCTCCATTGGGGGAGGAACGACGGCAACTCATTGCCATCCGACTTGACCCCACGGTGCTTCGCTGGCTGAAATCCCTCGCAGTCAAGCGAGAGATCCCCTATCAATCACTCATCAATGATTTGCTGGCGGGAGAGATGAAGAAGGCGAGCTAGCCTCCGGCTGGAGCTTCGCATTCTGATCTCGCCTTGATTTCGCCTTCGCCTCCCGTCTACAGTCTCGTTCACCGCGTAACAGGCTGCGGAAAAACTCAGTTTCTGCTTAAACTTCACTATGACCTTGCGAATAGTGACGTTGCAAGAACGGAGCGCAGGATGCTCAAAATAGCCGTCCAGCGCGGCCGCGGCGAGCGAAGAGGCGAGGCGTACGCTTCGGTACGTTGAGCCTCTGAGCGATGCGAGAACAAAGCTGGCGGACTTTTTCAGCATCCTGCTAGAGCAGATCTCACGGAGCGATACATGGGCGAGACTCGTGTCGATCTTGAACATTTGTTGGAAGACTTACGGGATGCCTATCCCTCCAGTATCGCGGACACGATCCTCACCGAGATCATTGCCAACTCTCTGGACTCAGGGGCCAGTCGAATCACCATGACCGTTGACCCAGCGCAGTCCACGCTGACCGTGGTGGACAATGGGTCCGGCATGCAGCGGAAGTCGATGCGGCAGTATCACGACATCGCAGCCAGCACAAAAGTGCGCGGGCAGGGTATCGGGTTTGCCGGAGTCGGCATCAAACTGGGGCTGCTGATATGCGAAGAGGTGCTCACCGAAACCAGGCGTGGCAGCACACATGTGGCGACCCGATGGCACTTGGCCTCGCGCCATCGCGCACCGTGGCAATGGGTCACCCCACCAGGACTGATCGGCGAGCAAGGCACTGCGGTGCAACTGAAACTACACACCCCACTCTCTCCTCTTGTTGACCCTGGATTTGTTGAAGGAGTGATACGTCGGCATTTCCAGCCGTTACTCGAATCCCCCTTTGATTCTTTTTTGACCTGCCATTACCCGGCTGGTGTTGCATTCGATGTCAATGGACGACCATTGGAGCGACATCCCCTGTCGGCGCCTGTCCAAGCCCCGTTGGCTGTTCGGTTGGCCCGGCGGCGTAAGCCCTCTGCCTTGGGATATTTGTCCCGCCATACTACGCCGTTACCTGAGGATCAGCGCGGCGTCGCGATCAGCACGTTGGGCAAAGTCATCAAGCGCGGATGGGACTGGTTGGGCGTCACATCGTTACAAGCGGAGCGAATCAACGGCTTGATCGAAGTTCCCGATCTAGCTGCCTCACTTACTCTAAACAAAGGGGATTTCATTCGCACTGGAGCCAAAGGGGCGACCTATCTTGCCTATCGCAAAGCGATTCAGGAAGCTGTCTCACGGCAACTGGAAGCCTGGGGCGATGGGCGCGCCGGAACACCGGAAGCCTCGTCCCGGATGATGCGGCCATTGGAGCGAGACCTGGACCGAGTGTTGGAAGAATTGTCCGACGATTTTCCGCTGCTCGGCTCACTCGTCGAACGCCGGGCCGGCGGCCAAAAACGATTGCCGATCGACGGCAAGACACCCGACAGTGCGGCTGGAACAGAAGCCATCGCAGTCTTACTCACGCCCTCGACAGCCGAACCGGAGCAGAATAAGACCGAACCAGCTCAGCCACAAACGCCCCCTCCCCCTTCGGGCGAGGACACAGCAGTGACCGAGCCTGTGACGTCCACAATCTCAGATTCAACTTCTGCCACGTTCCCAGGTCATGGACGTTCCCGTGCTCCGATGCGATACGGGTTGGGAATTCAGTTCGAGGACAATCCCGATAACTCAGAACTAGGACGGCTCGTCGAATCCACTGTCTGGATCAACCAAGCCCATCCAGCCTATCGGCGCGCGCTGGCATCCCGCTCCGTGGGCTATCACATTTCGCTTGCCGTCGCGCTCGCACTGGCCCCGTTAGCCGTGGAGCCGAATCAGGAACACACCTTCATCACCAAATTTCTCTCCCACTGGGGCCACGCGCTCGATCAGCCCCAAGGCCGCCGTCGTCGCCTGCAAAGATAAGCGAGTCTCACTGATGGAATGACTCTACCAAAGCTGCTGAACAGCCGTTTCAAGTTTCGGCAAGCAGGACTCCAATTCTGGCGTTGAGGCTCTGGTTACCACGAAGGCTGCGGGCACGTGCTCCCAATGCCGCAAGTCAGGTTGTAGCGCGCCTTCGAGCACCGCCGGCGCAGTGCTCATCATGGCCATCCCTCCGATCACCGAGAGCTCGCAGAGCGACCCTTTACCGTTGGCTGCCACATCAAGCATGCAACCTCCGACCATCACACCGGCTCCAGCCGCCAACGGGACAAAACTGTAGGTCAGACCGATCGGCAAGCGAACCCATGCCTGCACGTTGAGGAGCGGGTGATACCCATGGCTGTGGCGAATCGCTACCTTGTCGAACCAACTTTTCGTGGACAAACGCACGCCAGTATCCGACTGACAAGCAGGAAGAAATTCTCCATTCGCCTTCACAGAAAAATATCCGTTCGTCGATCCAAAGAATTGCAGGCCCCACGTAAGTTCAGGAAATCGGCGGATGCCATAGACATGCCACGCCTCACTGAAGGCTTGCCCGTCATCGATTCGTTCCACCTGTCGTCCGGCAAATAGCCGAACCGGATCTTCCTGCCCTTTCCACATCACACCCAGGTCTCTCAGCCTGAGCCAATCAACGCGCGCCTCGCTCACCTCTCCTACGCGCTCCCACAGCACGGCTGACAATAATAAATTGACCGGGTCCTCGCCGTAATTGTAGAGCGGCGTAAACAGCTCATGATCCAGCTGTCTGAGCTCAACCTTTGCCTCCTCTGGTTTCTGCGCGTTCGCATAGCTCGCCGCCAATAAGAGACTGAGATACCCTCGCTCGTAACTTTCCAATACGTAATCGATGAAGTAGCCCTCCGGAATAAAGACGTTGGTGGTCTCCTTCACGAGGGAGAACGTCTTATGCCGGAATTCCAACCGGGCCTTTTCACCATGAAGGATCACGAGGTCATAGCACTGCCCCGCAAACGCATCGGCCAGTCGGTTGAGGGTACCGATCCTGTCTGAAAAATTGATCTGCCCTTCAATCTCCGAACAGGGCAGCCCTTTCAGGACCTTCCCGCTCCCTGCCTGGCAGCCGGCAAGACTCATCAACAGACCCATGACTAACGCGACCATGCACCGCACAGGGTTCTCAAAAAACCCCGTCTTCTCACCCTCCCAACCCTGACACGCCGAGACGCGTCTTTTCCCAAGCAAAACCGCAGCTCCTCGGCTCACGCTCGTGTCACGTTTCACGCTGCACGCCTCACGATTCCTGGGAATACCGCTGGCGGACTGTTTCAGCATCGTGCGTGCGATTCCAGTGTTATCGACAAACTGTTGAATAGATCTGCGAGATCTCACGACTCGTCAAATCCCGCCATTTTCCTGGGTGGAGGTCACCCAGCAGAACCGGCCCGATCGCCACCCTCACCAGCCGCAACGTCGGGTGGCCTACTGCGGCAGTCATGCGTCTGACCTGTCGATTCAGCCCCTCACGGAGTATGATCTCCAGCCAAGCAGTCGGCACGTTTTTACGGAATCGGATGGGCACGGGACGATCAGGTAACTGCGGATCGTCCGGCAGCAGATGGACTTCAGCAGGCTTGGTTTTCTTGCCGTTCAGCACCACTCCTGTTCGCAACTGTTCCAAGGCCTCCTCGCTCGGGATGCGGTCGATTTGCGCGAGGTACAGTTTTGGCAACGTATGCTGTGGGTCTGTGATGTAATGTGCCAACCTCCCGTCCGACGTCAGAAGCAGCAGCCCTTCACTATCCATATCGAGACGGCCAGCGGCATAGACACCAGGCACATCGATATAGTCCGCCAATGTTGGCCGCCCGTTCGGATCGGTAAAACACGGCAACACGCCATAGGGCTTATTGAACGCGATGGTGCGGGAAATCTTTTCACGGGAAGATAGGCCGGATGCACTCACAAGGGCTCTTTGAGGCATGAAGCTCCACTACGAAACCGATCAGAACCCAATGCTGAGCCCACCGCCGCCACGAGACCCACCACCGATTCCCATGCCGCCAAAGCCCCCGATAGAAAACCCTGGTTGCCGTTGACCATAGGGTTGAACCCGCCAGACATGTAGATGCTACACGATCAGCGTGGGATATCGATACTCCACGTCATCGAGATGGTCGGTTTTCGCCCCGGAGACTTCCCCGACAATCGTCACGCGCGTCCCTTGAGTCATCGTGGCCGGATCGAGAAATTCCTGCTGCATTGCAAAGAATCGCCCCTGTGATTGTTGGGGATCGTGGCTCGGTCGCTCTCCGTCCTCAAGCGGAAGCTGTAAGAGTTCGATCTGCGTGCCGTCGCGGAGTCGCTTCGCGTTCAGCACCTTACCGCCAAGCACAAGCACACGTCCCTTGTAGGACTCCGGTGAGACGAGGAGGTCTCGAAACGAGACCGTTCGATCCACGAGCGATTCCATCGACTCGGGAACGATTCGTTGAGAGGAGCAGCCTACGAGCAGGATACATGCGACGAACCAGCCCGATAAAAGATATCGCCCACTCATGCGCACACTATACCTCATACACCATCCCACGACGAGCCTGACGATGGCTGCGCAGGCACTCGCCTACAGTTACGCGAGGAACAGTCGCGATTGGCTGCAACGCTCGATCAAGAACGAACCGCCAAAGAAGAAGAGATCAAACGGTTGACGCGGACACAAGAAGAACTCTCCAAATCGCTGCAAGACGAAATTTCCAAAGGCAATATCACCATTCAACAAGTGCGCGACCGCCTCACCATCAATATGGTGGACCGCGTCCTGTTCGATTCCGGCCAAGCACAGGTGAAACCTGCCGGCGTAAAAGTTCTGAAACAGGTCAGTGACATTTTGAAAACCGTCACGGACAAACAGATTCGGATCGAAGGCCATACCGACAACAAGCCCATCAGCACGAAACTCCAAGACCGCTTCAAAACGAATTGGGAACTTTCGACGGCGCGAGCCACGACCGTGGTGCGCTAGCTGATCGATCAGGGCAGTGTGGATCGCCAGCACCTCTCCGCAGTCGGGTACGCGGACACACAACCCCGCGCTTCCAACGACTCCGAAGAAGGGCGATCATCCAATCGTCGAATCGAAATTGTGCTGTATCCCAAGGACCTCAAAGAAATTGCCGGCCAAGTCGGAACCACGACGGCTTTATCGAAGTAGTCTCCGCTCTCTGGAGGTGCTCACTTGAGATGAGCACCTCCAGCGTCAATCAGACCTTTCCCCTCTTCCCCACTTCGGATATGATGCATCATGCGGTCTATCTTGCAGATCACTGCGAAGGAATTGATGCGACGTCCAGCTGAGGTGCCTATGTCGAAATTCTTCATGATGGTCATACTCCTGGCGGTGCCTCTCGGCTTGTCTGCCTGTGACACCGTCTATATGGCCACGATGGATAAAATCGGGTACGCCAAACGCGATATCTTGAGCAGCCGCGTCAAGTCGGCCCGTGATGCGCAGGAAGATGCCAAAAAAGACATTCAAAGCACCTTGGAGAAATTTGGAAACGTCGTGAGCTACCAAGGCGGAGACCTGGAAGCCACCTATAAGAAACTTAGCAGCGAGCTGGAAAGCAGTGAAGACAGCGCCGAAACGGTGCGGAAGCGCATCAGAGACGTCGAAAGCGTGGCCGATGCACTCTTCTCAGAATGGGAGACCGAACTCGGCCACTATTCCAGCGCAGACTTGCGCCGAAAGAGCGAAGCGAAGCTCTCTCTAACCAAAACCCGTTACAAAGATATGCTCGGCGCCATGAACCGGGCTGAGCAGCGCATCGATCCTGTCCTGAAGCCACTCCGCGACCAAGTGCTGTACCTCAAGCACAACCTCAATGCGCGTGCATTGGCCGCCATGAAAGGCGAACTGGTGAAAGTCGACGCCCAGGTTGATCGACTGGTCCGCGAGATGAACCGCTCCATTGCTGAAGCCGACAAGTTCATTCAGGCCATGGAGAAAGAACAGGCCTAGTCCGCCCGTTCGACACACCACGCCCTATCAGGAGGTCCTTATGCGCTGGGAAGGACAACGAGAAAGCGGCAACGTCGAAGATCGTCGAGGAATGGGACCGGCCAGAATCGGCGGAGGGCTGGGCATAGGCGGCATCGTGCTGGTGCTCGCCGTCAGTTATTTTACCGGCATCAATCCATTGACCCTCATCAACATGCTCAATGGTGTCCAGAGCATGCCGGAATCTTCCGCGCCCTCTGAGCCCGCACCGATCGGATCGCCCGACGACAAACTTGGAAAATTCGCCTCGGTCGTCCTCGCCGATACAGAAACCACCTGGAAGCAACTCCTTGGGCCACGGTATGAAGATCCTCGACTCGTCCTCTTCACCGGCGCAGTCCAATCTGCCTGCGGAACCGCGTCGTCGGCTGTCGGTCCCTTCTACTGCCCCGGCGACCACAAAGTCTATCTCGATCTCTCCTTCTTCAACGTCATGGCCCAGCAACTTGGCGCAGCCGGCGACTTTGCCCAAGCCTATGTGATTGCGCATGAAGTCGGCCATCATGTACAAAATCTCATGGGCACTGCGGAGAAGGTGACGCGCCTCCAGCGCCAGGCCTCTGAACGAGAGAGGAATGCCTTGTCGGTGCGAATGGAGCTGCAGGCCGATTGTTTCGCCGGCGTCTGGGGCCACCACGCCAAACGAGAGCGAAACCTGATCGAGCCAGGCGATTTCGAAGCAGGGCTTCGAGCGGCAGCGGCGATCGGTGATGATCAAATCCAGAAAACATCCAGCGGGTCTGTTAGGCCGGAAAGCTGGACTCATGGATCGTCTGAGCAACGGATGACATGGCTCCGTAAAGGATTGGAGACAGGCGATCCCAAGGCTTGCGATACCTTCGCGAACAACCGGCTCTAGCAGGATGCTGAAAAAGGCCGCCGCGAAAAGAAGGTTGAGGTTCAGGCTAAGGTTGAGATAAAGAGAGTTTGATCTTCGCTCAGCCTTGACCTCAGCCATCCTGGCTCGCTGCGGCCTTGCTGAACGGCCATTTTGAGCATCCTGCTGATTATTTGACACTACTACCTTACGTGTTAGACAACGTGGAGTCGTGCAAAAATCGAGTTATTCAGCAAACTCTAGACCGCTTCAATATATGGACATAGACCACTATCAGGAGCCGCCACACGAATCGGCCTCCCAGGGAATATGGGCAGCGCTTCTGGCCGAAGCGCCCTGGAATGCAAAATCCGTCATCGCCGCCGGGATTGCAACCGTCGGAGGCCTCACCTCATGGGCAGCTCATTGGTCATCGCCTGCAGTGGCAGGCATCGGCGGCAGCTACCTGGCAGGGTTTTTTATCGGCTGGGCATCACGGAGATTTCTGAGAATAGCCGCGCTAGTCACCGGCGGACTGCTCGCCGGCATCGCTGTACTGGAAGAAACCGGCTGGATTAATCTCGACTGGACGTCCGTGGAAACGCAAATCCACCACGCCATTTCAGCCGCACACCGGGAAGCTGAAGGGTTCAAACACCTCCTCTCCGGATATCTCCCGTCAACGGGAGCATGGGCAGTCGGCATGTTCTTCGGATTTCGAAAAAAGTAGCGAGGCGAACTCGGACAGAGGGCTGCTAACCGGAAAGAAACTCCCGCTAGCCTTCGCCCTTCCTTACACACACCGATCAATGGCATCCACGCACAAGTTCGAGTCCCGCCCTGGGAGACAATCCAGACCAAAAATAGGCAATCCACTCGTGGAGTGCCCTTCGGCTTTTTCTCCCACCACACGAACCAGCGCGGTAGAGCTACCCTTCATCACCAACCGCCAATTACCGTATCGAGCAACGAGCCTGGAGCCGCCAGGATATCAAAACCGCAATCTGGTGGAGCAGGACTTGACTTGGTCGCACCATTTCGCCTTACAGCCACACGGTAGGCACACAGGCGTGCAACTACGTGTCCCCGCTCACCCTCGTGTGCACCTATGGCTTGCAGTGTGCTGACTACCTGTCCGTGCAGATGACTGAAACCAAAAGCCAGGCGCATGACTGCCACCGCGTGCAGCAAGAACGTCAGTAGTTTACCTTCTTTAAGGGTTCTTGCGTTGCGGCATGGCCCCACATTCTTACCTTTACAGGCACGGCCTGCTCCGCTATTATTGCATCCTAACTGGCAAAGTAACCGACGCAATGGCCACACTCCAGCCCGTTGTTCAGGTTCTTGAGTAGCTTGACGGCGCAAAAGAGGAACCATCTCATGGTGTTTCTTAACGCTTCTCCTATCCATAACCGTCACAAAACGCAGATAGCAATATCTCCGTTAGTTGCTGTGTTGTTGCCTGTGATTTTGGCTGGTTGTGTCTCTATCAAGTCATTTCAAGCCTCACCGCGCAACGTATGTGCCGGGGATACCGTCACCGTATCTTGGCACGCTACAGGTCATGTGGAGTTGGAGGCCAATCCTCCGCTTGCCCACACCGGCTCGAAGCCGTCGGTGGGCGCAGAGCAGTTCCTGGTTCAACAAACCACGCGGTTTGTGCTGAACACACAATGCCTGTTCTCACATAAAACCGCTGAAGCGGATGTCGTCGTTGTTGCAAATGCCTCGAAAGAATTTGGTGGCCTTGTGAGCTGTATGATGCCCGAGCAGAAGTTGACCTTGAGTGTGCCGTTGCAAGAGCCACAGGTTTCATCTGCGTTGCGGGTGACTTCGGTGACCAATATGAATACTCGTCCGATCATGCTCAGTAAAGAGAACGTGCGGGTAACTCTCTTGCCTGCTCAGACCTCAAGGGCCTTCGAGCACCAAGCCGCACTAGGCTCATGGGAGGTCACGGCACCCCTGAACCCGAATGAAACCTGTGATGATGCGCTTGAGGCGGTTCGTGACCGACTCACATTCCAAATCGCCTTTTCTTGTCGAGACTAGACAATGTCAATACCAGACCAACTGAAGACCATCGTGGTTGTGATGATGGAAAACCGCTCGTTTGACCATGTCCTGGGATATTTGGCGTTACCCCAATTTGGGGGCCGAACGGATGTCGACGGGCTGTTACACTCGGATACTGACCCGGCATTCGCCAACGAATATGACCACCAGATTTACCGTCCGTTCCCGATGCCTGATGGTCGGTTGAGTAGCGACCTGCCTCATTCACGTCGCGAAGTATCCACACAGCTGGCCTTTCGTGGAAAACGCGCCACGATGAGTGGGTTTGTCCAGGCTTATGTGGAGGAAACCCATAGTGTGGTCGAAACCCCTCCTGTTCTTGGCTACATGACGCCAGCCTCCGTATTCATGTCGAATTTCCTCGCACACAACTTTCTGGTCTGTGACCGTTGGTTTGCCCCTCTTCCTGCGAGCACGCAACCGAATCGTTCGGTTGCGTGGACCGGATGCTCCTTGGTCGATAATAGCGTAGCGCGAATCATCCCACATCGAGACCTGGTGCTGGACTGGCTGACCGCGCACGAGGTCCGCTGGCGGGTCTACCATTCAGGGCTGTCGTTCTTTCTCCTTTTTGGTCTGCTTGATACAGTGCTTGGTGATAACTTTAGGAGCATGCGGCAACTGGCCGGCGACTTAGCCGCAGATTCTAACGATACGGCACCTCAAGTGATCTTCATTGAACCGGAATACGATGATTCTCCAATTCACTTCGGCAATATCCCCAACGACAACCATCCGCCGTTGGCGATGGGGCCCGGGGAACAATTTATCCGAGACGTCTATGCAACTCTATCCAGAAGCCCCCGTTGGGCCAATACCATGCTCATCGTCACATACGACGAACATGGAGGATTTTTTGACCATGTTCCGCCACTCCCAATAAAAAGTGCGGTGCCCGCCGGAGCCTTGTACTCTGAACCATTTACGACGACGGGAGTTCGTGTTCCCACGATCATTGCATCGCCATTTGTGCCAAGCGGAACGTGCTACTCTGGATCGCTGGATCACACGTCCATCCTGCAACTCTTTGCTGAAATGTTTGCGGGAGATCGAAGAAAATACTCTGAGGACGTGAATCTCCGCTTGGACCAGGGCATCGAGAGCGTTTCCAGCGCGTTGATAGAGACTCAGAGAACTGACATACCGGTTGCGCCCGCGACGCCAGTGATGGTTCAACAGTTGATCCGCTCGACCAAGCTCGTTCTGAATGAGAATCAGAAAGCATTCGTACTCGCGGGACAGAACATTCTCACCTATGACTCAGCCAGAGCGATCGGCAGGTTTCCCGAACTCCTCCATCTCGACACCTCGCAGAGATCCCTCTTGCCGCCGTCTCCAACTGTTGTTCCCGACCACGACCAAAAGCCACGAACAATTAAGAGGCCCAGCAGGAAACGAATCAAGAAACCCCTCAAGAAACCAAAAAAGAAACAGAAAAAACCCACCGGATAGTTCTCCGATTAAACTGCCTACTTTCCTGGTGAGTTCACGGGAAGTCTTCACCGTCGACTATCCGCTGGGCTGAAGTCCCACCAGCGGCTTCGGCTGGCTTGAAGATACGAACACCTTCCGCCAAACCGTCGAGACACGCTTGATCCAAGCAAATCTCTCGGCCTGCAGCGGCAACTCAGGAGGCGGCTTGTTCAATGCCCAAGGAGACATCGTCGGGATTATGCACGCCAGTATTCAAGCAGGAATAGAAGAGACGAAGGCCCACCGCAGCCGGATTTGACATTTCATGTTATATGGGGCGCAGGATGAACGAAATCAGTGCGATGTCCTGTAGCCAGGGAGCGCTTGATACCACCCATTGGCTTGCGCCAACACCACAGGGCAGTCGAACAAAGGGCTGAGGTTGGATTCTGTGAGGACGGCACGCTTCTCCCCATCCTGAAGAATCTTTCCCTGCTTCAAGAGCACGACACGGTCTACTTCCGGCGGAATCTCGTGAATATGATGGGTGACCAGTAATAGGGTTTTCCCCTTGCGCATATGCGCCCGCACCAGATCCAGGTAATGAAACGTCGCCTTCAGATCAAGTCCGCTCGTGGGTTCATCCAACACCAACGCAATCGGGTCATGCACCAGCGCACGGCCCAGCAAGCAGCGTCGCTGTTCACCGGTCGACATCTCGGAGAATTTCCTATCGGTCAAGAACCCGACACCGAGTTCTTCCATCACGATACGGGCGCGAGCAATCTGAGTAGACGTAAAATCTTGATGCCCGTAGGTTCCAATACTCGCATAGTACCCTGACAGCACGACTTTCAACCCAGTCACATGTTCCATGTACTGATGCTGAAGGTCATGCGACACGATCCCCAATCGCTTGCGCACATCCCAGACGTTCCACTGCGATTCGCCGAACACACCAATGGATGTCTCATCCTTGGGAAGGCAATGCACTTCACCGGACAGCAATTTAAGGATCGTCGACTTGCCTGCGCCATTGGGACCAAGGATCGCAGTGTGAACCCCTGCTGCAAGCATGAAGGACAAGTCGTCGAATACGCAGGCGTCACCCCGATAGACTGTCGCGTTCTTGATGTCGAGAATTGGATGTGAACGAGCCGTACAAACCGCCTGCGGGACGATCCCGCCGACAGGCTGACCAGCACGGCGTGACTGTTCGAGGCCGGCACGAGCCAGTGCGTCCACACGTTCGTTATCCGGGTGGCCAGAGTGTCCCTTGACCCAGCGCCATTCAAGTGTGTGGCCAGCTGCCAGCACATCGAGACGACGCCACAAATCCTCATTCTTGACGGGTTCCTTCGTGGAAGTTTTCCAGCCTCGTCTCTTCCAGTTATGGATCCATTCGTTAATGCCTTTTTGCACATATTGAGAATCGGTATAGACATACGCTTCTACAGGCTGGGTGAGCGATTGCAACGCCTCAATCACCGCGAGCAACTCCATGCGGTTGTTCGTGGTTGCCGGCTCCCCACCGCACAGTTCCGTTTCGACAATGCCGCTACGCAGCAAGGCGCCCCAACCTCCAGGCCCCGGATTCCCGCTACAGGCCCCATCTGTATAGATTTCCATCATTCGTCCACACTCCTCGTGAGACGTAATCGTACCTTGGGATAAACCATGTCGCCCTTCGGTTGCTGGCACGATTCTACACCGCCCATGTAGGGCAGCCATAGCAGCGTATGACCCCATCAAGACGAAGCGGGAAGCATGAACAGAAGAATACGTCGTTACTTCGCATCGAGATTACGCTTCGGCAGGATCTGGATTTATTTTTGAGGCAGGTTTCTTTTTTCCAGATACAGCGGCCCGCTTCAGCGAGCCAGGAATCTTCGGAGTGTTCGTCGTGACATCGGCGTTCTGTGCACGGTGAAGCAAGGCATGGTCCATGAGCACCAGCGCCATCATGGCCTCAGCAATCGGCGTCGCTCTGATACCGACGCAGGGATCGTGACGTCCGTTGGTTTCGACCGTCATCGGCTTGCCTTGCTTGTCGATGGATCGGCGGGCTACACGAATACTCGATGTCGGCTTAATGCCGATCGTGACAATGATATCCTGCCCGGTCGAAATGCCGCCAAGAATTCCGCCGGCATGATTGGTCACAAAACCATCTGGAGTCAGCTCATCCCCATGCTCAGACCCACGCTGGGTGACTGAGGCAAAGCCTGACCCAATCTCGACCGCCTTCACCGCATTGATACTCATCATGGCCCCGGCCAGATCCGCATCGAGCTTTGCATAGACCGGCCCACCCCATCCCACCGGCACTGATTCAGCCACTGTTGTGATCCTCGCCCCGACCGAATCACCTGCTTTACGCAGCTCATCCATGAACGATTCAAGTTTCGAAACAACCTCGGCGTTCGCGGAAAAGAACGGATTCTTACTGACCTCAGCCCAACTCTTAAACGGCGCGTCCACGGGGCCAAGCTGACTCAGATAGCCACGAATCACGACACCGTGCTGTTGATGAAGCCATTTCTTCGCGATCGCTGCGGCAGCCACTCGCACCGCTGTTTCACGCGCAGACGCGCGCCCGCCACCGCGATAGTCGCGAATGCCGTATTTCTGCCAATAGGTGTAGTCCGCGTGACCGGGCCGGAACGTATCGATCAGATTGCCGTAATCCCTGCTGCGAGCGTCTTCGTTTCGAATGAGCAACGCGATGGGCGTGCCGGTGGTCTTACCTTCAAAGACACCGGAAAGGATTTCGACGGTATCGGACTCCTGCCGTTGCGTGACGTGGCGTGAGGTGCCTGGCTTGCGTCGATCGAGATCCTGCTGGATATCCTCGACGGAAAGAGTCAGACCTGGCGGACAACCATCCACAACACAGCCGATCGCCGGCCCGTGGCTTTCGCCGAACGACGTGACGGTAAAGATGTGGCCGAATGAATTGCCTGCCATGTGGCGGAGTCTCCCTATCGCAGGATGTTCAAAAAGGCCGTCCTTGCTCTTCGTGAAAGGTGAAAGGTTTCAGAGGAAGAGCCTTCGACACTCCTACGTTTCACGTTTAACTGTTCACTTCTCACGCCTGACAATCTTCGTATGCTGGCGGACTTTTTCAACATCCTGCTACTCAACGAGATCCAGCTTGATACGCAATTCTTTGAGCTGATCGGCGCTGACGGTAGACGGCGCATCGGTCAACGGACATTGTGCCCGTTGCGTTTTGGGGAACGCGATCACGTCACGGATCGACTCAGTATTCCCCAGTAACATAATGAGCCGATCGAGCCCGAACGCAATGCCGCCGTGCGGAGGCGCCCCATAGTCGAGCGCGTCGAGCAAGAACCCGAACTTCGCCTGCGCTTGCTCCTTGTTGATGCCGAGCAGATCGAGAATCCGTAGCTGAATCTCGCTCCGATGGTTGCGGATACTCCCGCCGCCGATCTCGCTTCCATTCAGCACCATGTCGTAAGCCTTTGCCCGAACTTTGAGCGGTTCAGAGTCCAGGAAGGTCACATCCTCGTCCATCGGTGCGGCAAAGGGATTGTGCATGAAGATGTAGCGTTTTTCTTCTGGCGAATAGTCCAGCAGGGGAAACTCAATGACCCACAGAGGCTTCCAGGCAGTCGTGTCGATCAGCTTCAGCTCTTCACCTAACAGCAACCGGATGCGGCCCAGCACATCGTGAACAATTGCAGCCTTGTCGGCGCCGAAGAGGACGAGGTCGCCCGGCTTGGCCTCGGGAAGAGCTGCAGCAAACGCTTTGGCATCCAAGAACTTGGCGATCACGGACTCCAGTTGCCCCTCTGAAGTGATTTTCAACCAGGCCAGCCCCTTCGCGCCAAAACTCTTGGCCATTTCACCCAGCGCATCGATCCGGCTTCGCGGCGTGGCCGCTCCGTCTTTGACGATCAAGGCTTTCACAATTCCACCCTTGGTTGCCGCCTCCTTGAACACCTTGAACTCACTGGCAGCTGCAAAGGCGGTGACATCGTACAATGGCATGTCAAAGCGCAGGTCTGGCTTGTCGGACCCATAACGCCCCACCGCTTCGGCATAGGTCATGCGCGGGAAGGGGGTCGGCAATTGCACGCCGCCCGCCTCACGGAACACGTTCACAATCATCTGCTCCATGACACTCATGACTTGCTCGCGATCTACAAAGGACAGCTCAGCATCGATCTGTGTAAATTCAGGCTGCCGGTCGTTGCGCAAATCCTCATCACGGAAGCAGCGTGCAATCTGATAGTACCGATCGACGCCACTGACCATGAGCACCTGCTTAAAGAGCTGCGGCGACTGCGGCAACGCATAAAATTGACCAGGGTTCACCCGGCTCGGCACCAGATAGTCCCGCGCGCCTTCCGGAGTACTCTTGGTCAAAATCGGCGTTTCCACCTCAAGGAAGTGTTCGGCATTTAGAAATCCACGGACGGCCTGCATGATGTCATGCCGGATCGTTAAGAGCCGCTGCATCTTTGGGCGACGAAGATCCAAGTAGCGGTACTTCAGCCTGATCGACTCCGTCACTTCGGCTTCGTCTTCAATCACGAACGGCGGCGTCTTCGACTCGTTGAGAACCTCCACGGCATCCACAAAGACTTCGATCTCACCTGTGGGCAGATTGGGATTCTTCGACTCCTCAGGACGGGCCATCACTTGGCCCGTCACCGACACGACACACTCGCTCCGCAAGGCGTGGGAGGCCTGGTGCACTGCCGCATTACGCTCGGCATTGAACACTACCTGCGTGATTCCGGTTCGATCACGCAGATCGATGAACATGACCATGCCATGGTCGCGCCTCCGCTGGACCCAGCCATTCAACACGACAGTCTGCCCAACCTCGCCTTTCGTGAGTTCCCCGCACCGATGAGTTCTGACCTTCATACCACCTTCACTTTCTTAGCCTGCATTATTCATGACGGTTCGTCGCGAAATCGCTGAGCCGCATCGCGAGACCGGCGCGCGGAGCCGTGAGGACCCGATGCGTACTCGTGCAGTACGGTGAGGGTCCGAGGGGCGAGCTCGTCGGCCGAAGGCTCGTCGTAGCAGCGGATCGGCGATTGTAGCAGAAGCGCTCATGAATAATGCGGCTTAGAACGAGCCCATCCAGCCCGACTGATTCGCTTCTTTGGCCGTGGAGACTGTTGCTCGCTGTCCTCTGCTGAAGCCAGCTTCTGGTCGGCAAGTTCGCGCAATGCGTTCGCTTCGCGGTCGGTCAGGTACCTGAACTCGCCGGGCCCCAGATCGCCCAACAAGAGTGGACCCATCTTTATCCTCGTCAGCTTCAAGACTGGGTGCCCCACCGCCTCCATCATCCGCTTCACTTGATGCTGGCGCCCTTCGCGGATCGTAATCTCCAGCCATGAATTCAGCTTGGCCTTCTTGACCTTCTTCACAATAGCCGGGCCGGTCATGCCGTCTTCCAGCTGCACGCCTTGTTCCAACTGCCGGATATGGTCATCCGTCACCACCTGCTTGACCTTGATGAGATAGGTCTTCGGCACATGATAGCGTGGATGGAGCAATGTCTGAGCGAGATCTCCGTGGTTGGTCAAGAGCATCAACCCTTCGCTGTCGAAGTCCAATCGGCCGACGGGAAACACCCGCACCGAGATCCCACGGAGAAAGTCTTTCACCGTCGGTCTGCCTCCCGGATCGTTCAATGTCGACATCACGTTCTTCGGCTTGTTCAACAGCAGATAGACGTAGGGCTGAGCGGAACTAATGTGCTTCCCATCCACCTTGATGTGGGCACGGTCCGGATCGACCTTGGTGCCGAGCTCCGTCACCACCTTGCCATTGACGGTCACACGCCCAGCGGCAATCCACTCCTCGGCCTTCCGCCGCGAAGCCAATCCCGTCCCGGCAATAACTTTTTGCAATCTTACTTCCATAATTCGTTAGGCGTGAGGCGTCAGGTGTAAAGCGAGCGGAGGGCCAGTATTCCCCTCTCGATCACGCCTACCCCCTCACCCCTTACGCCTCACGTCTCCTATTCCCATTCGATCGTGGCCGGCGGCTTCGAGCTGATGTCGTAGACCACCCGATTGACGCCCTTCACTTCATTGATGATACGGTTCGACAGCTTACCCAATACGTCATTGGGAATCTTGGCCCAGTCGGCCGTCATGCCATCCAAGCTCGTGACGGCACGGAGTGCGATGACATGTTCATACGTCCGCTGATCGCCCATGACACCCACGGTCTTGATCGGCAACAGCACAGCAAGCGATTGCCAAATCTCCCGATACAAACCGGCGGCGCGAATCTCCTGATCGAGAATGGACTCGGCTGCTCGAAGGATAGCCAGTCGCTCTTTGGTGACCGCTCCCAGCACTCGGATGGCAAGGCCAGGCCCTGGAAAGGGCTGCCGCCAGACAATCTCGTCCGGCAGACCGAGCTCTTTACCCAGTACCCGCACTTCATCTTTGAAGAGTTCGCGCAACGGTTCGATCAATTTCAGCTTCATCCGCACCGGCAGACCACCCACATTATGATGTGTCTTGATCGTGGCCGACGGGCCCTTGAAGCTCACGCTTTCGATCACATCAGGGTACAGCGTTCCCTGGACCAGAAACTTGACACCCCCCGCCTTCTTCTTCGCCTCGGCATCGAACTGCTCGATGAACTGCTTCCCGATAATCTTCCGTTTACGCTCAGGGTCGATCACCCCTTTGAGCTTGGCAAGAAACGACTCGGACGCATCGATGAGCCGCAAGTTCAGGTGAAGCTGGTTCGCAAACGTCTGTTTGACCTGTTCTTTCTCTCCCGCTCGAAGCAGCCCATTATCGACGAAGATACAGGTCAGCTGATCACCGATGGCGCGATGGGTAAGAGCTGCCGCCACCGACGAGTCCACCCCGCCGCTCAACGCGCAAATCACCAGCTCCTTGCCGACTTGTGCGCGAATCTGCTGCACGGCCGTCTCCACATAGGACTGCATGGTCCAGGTCGGTTTGCAGCCACAGATATCGTAGACGAAATTCCGAAGAATCTGGGTCCCCTCCGGGGTATGCACGACTTCCGGATGGAACTGGAGGCAATAGATCCGTCTCTTATGGTCGTCGCGCTTCATCGCCGCAATCGGTGAATTGGCTGTGTGCGCAATGGATCGAAAGCCGGGCGGCATCCGCTCGATGCGGTCTCCGTGCGACATCCAAACAACTGTCGACCCGCCTTCGCCGATGCCCTTGAAGAGATTGCTGCGATCGTCGATGGTAAGATCAGCCCGGCCATACTCCCGATGCTTGGATTTGGCCACCTCCCCGCCCGAGAGATGCGTCACAAGTTGCATGCCGTAACAAATACCGAGAATGGGAATCCCTTGGTCGAAGAGTTCCTTCGGCACGCTCGGTGCCTTTTTCTCGTACACGCTGGAAGGGCCGCCGGACAGCACGATACCTTGCGGACGATAGGCTAGAATGGTCGCCAAGGGGGCCGTGCAAGGGAGAATCTGTGAATAGACGTGGGCTTCGCGAATGCGGCGTGCAATCAGTTGGGTGTATTGCGACCCGAAGTCGAGGACTAGGATTCTATTGTGCCAGAGTTCCATGCAGTTAGCTTTCAGCTGTCAGCATTCAGCCATCAGCAACCGATCAGATAGGATAACCGCACAGGTGCTTGTGACAAGAGCTGAACCGAGGTGGGAATGATTCGTGCCTTGCTGAAAGCTGACGGCTGAGAGCTGATAGCCTTCGCTCACTCCCAATCCATCCGGTAATTCGGCGCTTCCTTTGTGATGATCACATCGTGCACGTGACTTTCGCGGAGACCTGCGACCGTCTGCCGGATGAACGTGGCCTTCTGCTGTAAGTCCGAAATCGTCTTGCACCCGCAATAGCCCATGCCGGACTTCACGCCGCCGATCAATTGGTAGATAACGGCTGAGAGCTTCCCCTTGTAGGGCACGCGCCCTTCGATGCCCTCAGGAACTAGCTTCTGCACCGGACGCCCGCCTTGCCCGTACCGATCTCCACCACCGCGTTCCATCGCGCCGATTGAACCCATACCGCGGTACACCTTATAGGTCCGGGCTTGGTATAGTTCGGTTTCCCCCGGTGATTCTTCCGTGCCTGCCAAGAGTCCGCCCAGCATGACTGAGCAGGCGCCTGCCGCCAAGGCCTTGGTAATATCGCCCGAGTTTTTGATCCCGCCGTCTGCAATAATTGGAACCCCGCTGCCTGCGAGGACTTTTGCGCAATCGGCTATCGCCGTCAACTGCGGCATCCCGGCGCCGGACACAATGCGGGTTGTGCAAATGGATCCAGGCCCCACCCCCACCTTCACGGCATCGACGCCGGCCTTCAACAACTCCTTCGCTGCCTCGGCGGTAGCAATATTCCCGGCTATCAGTTCGAGATCCGGATAACGTTTTTTGATCATCTTGACCGTATCCAGCACCGCTTGAGAGTGCCCGTGGGCGGTATCGACCACAATCACATCCACGCCGACCTTCTTGAGCCGTGCCACTCGATCTTCCGTCTCCGGTCCCACGCCGACTGCCGCGCCCACGCACAGTCGGCCATGCCCATCCTTGCAGGCGTTGGGATACATAATGCGTTTTTCGATATCCTTGATGGTGATCAACCCTTTGAGCTCGAAATGCTTGTTCACAACCGGCAGTTTCTCGATCCGATGCTCGTGCAACACTTCGCGGGCCTTTTCCAAACTGGTGCCTTCAGGTGCCGTGATCAACTTGTCTCGTTTCATGATCTGCGAGACCTTCAAGTCCATCCTGGTTTCAAATCGCAGATCGCGATTCGTAAGAATACCGACCAACTTCTTGTCCTTGGTCACGGGAATCCCGGAGATTCGGTATTTCTCCATCAACGCGTGGGCATCGCGAATCGTTTGATCGGGTGAGATCGTGATCGGGTCGAGAATCATACCGCTTTCTGATTTCTTCACCCGGTCCACTTCGGTCGCTTGATCCTCCGGCGACAACACACGGTGAATAACCCCAAGACCGCCTTCGCGGGCGATGGCAACAGCCAAACGGGACTCTGTGACGGTATCCATGGCCGAGCTGATGATGGGAATGTTGATCTTGATGTGGCGAGTCAGTCTCGTCCGCATGTCGACGTCACTCGGCAAGATCTGAGACTTGGCCGGAACCAACACGACATCATCGTAGGTGAGTCCTAAGCGTGGTTCTTTGTCGAGCATATCGTCCCCCCTACTAGCTGGATGCTGAAAAAGTCGCTTTCCTCACCCGCCCAACCCCGGCGCGCCAAGATGTGCCTTTCACCAAGCAGCATTCTCGCTTCCCGAAATAATTTCTCCGCAGATTGCTAAATCCTTGTGGCTGCTTATGCCCGTGATGTTACTTGCGGGTTCTCAATCTCTGCCACAGACTCGGCAACTTCCTGAAGCCGCTCGCTTCCCTCGTCTGCCGGCATGAATTGTTCGACTCTGGTGTTCCCGCTATCGACGACGAACACACTACCCCTCACATCGACTGCGATACCATAGGGAAAGTTGAATTGCCCTTTGCCGTTCCCGAACCCGCCCCACTGAGTGATGAAATTACCTTCTTTATCGAACTTTTCAACACGGTGATTGCCGGTATCTGTGACGAAGACATCGCCGGCCCCATCGACTGTAATGCCCCAAGGAGATCGCAACTGACCGGCCTCCTGCGCGAGCGGGCTGCTGGCATGACCTGGTTCGGCACTGCCGCCCCACTTGGCCAGCAACTGCGGGAGCACGTTGGTGCTGGTGTCGAATTTCTGAATCCGGTGATTACCCATATCGACGATATACACAAACCCGTCCGTCTGGTCCACGGCCACGCCGCGCGGGAAGTAAAATTGGCCGTCTCCATTCCCGAAGCTGCCCCAGGACATGATGAACTCGCCGTTCATGTCGAACTTCTGCACCCGGAAATTGGCACTGTCGACCACGTACACATACCCGCGCACCCGATCGACCGCAATACCCCAGGGAGAGTTGAACTGCCCTTCGCCGTTACCGCGCGACCCGAACTTCATGAGATAGCCGCCAAGCTTGCCATCGAATTTCTGCACGCGATGGTTGTTCGTATCGACCACCCAGACATCGCCCTTGCCGTCGCACGCAATTCCGGTGGGGTTATGGAAGTTCGAATTGGCTGAACCGAAGTTCCCCCACAAGATGATGAAGTTGCCGGTATTGTCGAATTTCTGCACTCGATTGTTGCCGTTGTCGACGACGAACAGCGAGCCTTGTTGATCGACGCAGAGTCCGTAGATCGGAGCCATGAACTCGCCGCCGTGCAGCAACGATGCGCCCCGTCCTGTCCGGCCCCACTCAGCCACGCAGAGGTACCCCGACGTGTTGACCAAAATTGTCGCGCTCGCGGGTGTGGAGACGTTCCCTCCCACATCCTTAAACCACACGTAGATGGATTTCTGCCCGTCTCCCAGCGACAAAATAAACGGGATGGTCGCGCCGAACTTGATGGCCGGCGTCACCTCCACCCACCCCGGTGTCCCCGACGTAGGTGTCATCGGTGCTTCGGAGACAAAGTAGGCCGCCACTCCAGTATCGACATCGTTGGCTGAAACCGTGACGATGACTTCCGGCGTGTTCGTCATGAAGGCGCCATGATTGATGACGGCATAGGGATTTTGCGGCGCCGTGATATCGATGAGCACCGGCGTCGCCATCACTTCATTCGATAAGTCACTTTCGATGCCGGTCTCGAAGACCGCGGTCACAGCATAGTGGTAGGGCGTATCGTTCGAGAGGCCGGTATGCGTATAGGGATTCGTCACACCCTCGATTTTCGTCGCCGTCTGGGTCGTGAGCTTCGGGATGGTATTGAAATACAAATTGTAAGACTGAGCGCCAGGAACCTCCATCCAACTCAGGAAGGCTTCTGTATCCCCGGATTTGACCGCGACACTGCGGGGCGGCGGAGTCTCGCTCGGCGCCTGACTGGTTGAAGCCTCATCCTTCCCCCGATTGAGTTCTTCTTCCGTCGGCACATACTTGAGCACGCGGCCATTGCCGCTATCGACCACATACACCGCGCCTTCTTTGTCGACCGCGATCCCATAGGGATAATTCAACTGCGCTTCTGTTCGTCCACGGTTTCCCCAGGCACAGAGGAATGTCCCGTTGCCGTCGAACTTTTGAATGCGGTGGTTGCCGGTATCGACGACATAGACATTGCCGAGCGCATCGCAGGCGAGTCCCCATGGAGATTTGAACTGTCCTGGGCCAGCCCCCTCTCGGCCCCACTTGGCCAAGAAGCTCCCACGAGCGTCGAACTTCTGAATGCGATTGTTACTTTCATCGGCGACGAAGATGTTGCCGACAAAATCGACTGCCACGCCGCGAGGGAAAAAGAAGGCGCCGTCGAAACTCCCATCACGGCCCCACTTGAGCAAGGCCTGCCCGTCAGACGTGAATTTCTGAATGCGCGCATTGCTCGTGTCGGACACGTAGAGGTTCCCATCCGCATCCGTCGCGAGCCCCCAGGGCACATCGAACTTGCCTAGATCGGCCCCGCGCCAGGCAAATCCAAACTTACCCCAGGCCTGCATGGGGTTGCCGTTGAGATCGAACTTCTGGATGCGGTTATTGCCGCTGTCTGCGATATACAGCACCTCATTCGGTCCGACTGCCAATCCACGCGGATAGTAGAAACTCCCTTCCTGCGAAGAAGGATCGCCGCCCCATCGCGCAACAAACTTCCCGGACTTGTCGAGCTTTTGAATCGAATGGTTGTCGGTATCGGCGACGTAGATATTACCGTCCTTGTCCAGCGTAATCCCCGTGGGCGAGCTGAACTCCCCGTCGTCCACCCCTTCCCGGCCGATGCACATGGCCAACAGATAGGGTGAGGGAATCGCCATGACCTCTTGCGACTCGAGACTCTCCCCCTTCTGCGTGACCACCGTCACAACATAGTGGTAGCAGGTCCCGTTGGCCAGATCGTCGTGGATAAAGGGACTCTGAACGCCTTCCAGGCAGGTGCCTTTCTCTTTTTTCACCCCAATGACGGCTTTGAAATCCTCGTCGCCGGCGATCGGACGCGTGAGATCGGAAAACTTGATCATCACGCCCTTGGTGGTTTGGAAATAGAGATTGTAGTACATCGCATCGGGAACAGGATCCCACGTGAGGGTGACCCGACCGTTCCCCGATTTTGCGGCCACGTTCGCTGGAGGCGATGGAAGTTCTTCTTCAGCGGCAATTGAATCGCCGGTCCCCCATTCTTCGCCCAGGGTCCCATCGATAGTCAGATGCGTTCGACCGCAACGAAACATCTCGTCGAGCAGCCAGGCTTTCATCATGTGGTGCTTTCTGTGTTACAGCAGCTCATTTAGAAGAAATGAGGGGTCTTTCAAGGACTTAGAATTGGATTGCAGAGTCTAACAAAGCGGCGGAAAGAGAGTCAACGGGGGACGGGGATGGAGCCTGATGATCTTCTGTGCTCGCGCAACGCGCGGTCGCGGACTCCCCTCGTTGGACGCGCGCAGTGGAAGATCATTCAGCCCCCGTCCCCTGAGAAAATGACCGAGATGGAGGGATCATCTATGTCTCGCTCAACGGGCGCAGTTGGACCACTACGGATGCCATTCCCCGTGAGGGAGGCAATCGAGGATCGACCAGCCATTGGAGGCGATACATGCCTTGCTGGATTTTCCAATCCGGAAATGAGTCTGAACGACGGTCGGCGAATCTGAGTCTCTGCTCTCTGTGCTGACTCGGTTGGGTTGATACATGCTCCGTCGTTCTGCCGTGCCGGTGTGGCTCATGCCCGCTGCCGGCTTGTCGCAGAAATGGACTGGAACAGCGTGCTTCGTGCGTGGTTCAAAGCCAAGGCCGCCTCAGTGTCGCTCATCCTGGCAGCTTGTGCATCCAATTGCCCCACAGTGATGCCAGGTTTGAGATACTGACGGACATCGGGTATGGATTTCAACTTCTCATACGGCGTCTTCATGTCCCTGTAGTGATAGCGCTTGCGCTCCTTTCCCTTGGCATCCGTGATCGTCTCCGGGAAGAAGCAGGGACGGTGGAAGTTGACGTACGGGTTGAGGTGATTCGCACAGAATGCGTTGACCTGTTCGGCGAACGGTTGCGGGATATGCGCATACCCCAGATGTTTCCGCACCACCGCGCCATTCTTGGATTCGGCCAGCGCGTTGTCGTTGGAGTGCCGTGGACGAGATTTGGTGAACTCGATGCGCAACGTCTCCAACAACATGGCCACCGTGTAATTGATGTACTCTGAGCCGTTGTCCGCATGAAATCCCAGGATCACAAACGGAAATCCCCCCAACAGCTGCCGGATGACCGGCAGCAAAGAGGCCTCGCTGATCTTCTCGCAAGTGGCAACGAGTTGGAATTGGGTCACGCTGTCCACCGCATTGATGTGATAGACCCCTTTCACCCCATCCTGATCGCCTTGGTGCACACTGTCGATGCGGATATAGCCCGGCCTCCCATTCGGCTGGGGGGCGCGGCGCTGGCCGATGGGGACGCCCGTGGGCCGCGTCTTGGTCCAGTGCCGTCGCGTGCGCTGGTACTGGGTCCCACCCCGCAGGTTGTACAGATGGGAGACCGAAATCCCCGCCAGCCGCTCGAAGCGCGCATCCTTGAACACCAGGAAGGCGCGTTCCATCAACTTCTTGGTGGCCGGGCCAGACACGGTACCATGCCGCGCATCCATGTCGGCCAGTAGGGCCACGTCCGTGGCGGTGAAGCGGCGGCGAAAGCCGTGCTGGGGCGGGCCATGCCCAGTCGACACCGTGCCCTCCTGGCGGTACCGCCGCACCAGCCGGGTCACTTGCTGGCGTGAGAGCCCCGTGATGCGCGCCAGATAACGGAGCAGTACGCCCTTGCCAATCCGTCCCTGTGAGGCATAGCCAAACCGCGTGAGCACCCGCTCGATGAACGGGTACCGTTCCGCCTTGGCTACCCGGAAAGCGATCTCCGTGGCCCCGTCCAGAAAGGCCCTGACTTGCGCAATCGTCTGCAGCCGTGCTTCTTCCATGTCGATCACCATGCCTGGCATCATGACCGATTCAGCACAGCCGCCGCTCAGACTCATTGCTCGTTGGAAATACGACCCGGCTTCAGACTCATTTCATATTGGAAGAGGCTAGGAATAGACAATCGATGACGCATTCAGATACTATCACGCGGTCTAAATCTCGTCCTACTTACCGATCACTTCAATCCAGGGGGAACTAATGAGACATAACTACCTGTTTACGTCTGAGTCGGTCACTGAAGGACACCCGGACAAGATTGCGGATCAAATTTCAGATGGAATTTTAGACGCCATCATCGCGCAAGACAAGTTTTCGCGAGTGGCCTGCGAGACCATTCTGACCACCGGCATTGCCTTCGTCGCCGGAGAAATCTCCACCAAAGCCTATGTGGAGATTCCCGATATCATTCGCGAGGTGATCAAGGATGTCGGCTATACGGACGCCTCTTGGGGATTCGACTCCAACACCTGCTCGGTGCTTACCTCCATCCACCAACAATCAGGCGATATCGCCATGGGTGTGGATTCGGGCGGCGCCGGCGACCAGGGACTGATGTTCGGCTATGCCACCAACGAAACGACCGAGCTCATGCCGATGCCGATCGTGCTGGCCCATCGACTGACCAAACGTCTGGCCGAAGTTCGCAAGAAGAAGATTTTGAATGGGTTCGCCCCGACGGCAAATCCCAGGTGACCGTGGAGTACAGGGACGGCAAACCCTGCCGCATCGACACCATCGTCGTCTCCACGCAGCACAGCCCCGACGTGACCAACAAGCAAATCGAGAAAGATCTGATGGAACACGTCATCAGGCCGGTCATGCCGAAAGGATTGTACGATCCGACGAGCGTGAAGCACCACATCAACCCCGACCGGCCGATTCGTGGTCGGCGGCCCGATGGGCGATACCGGCCTGACCGGCCGCAAAATCATCGTCGATACCTACGGCGGACACGGCAGCCACGGCGGCGGCGCCTTCTCCGGGAAAGATCCATCAAAGGTCGATCGCTCAGCCTCCTACATGGCTCGCTACATCGCAAAGAATATCGTCGCCGCCGGGTTGGCTGCCAAATGCGAAGTGCAGCTGGCCTATGCCATCGGGGTGGCCGATCCTGTTTCCGTGCTGGTCGACACCAAAGACACCGAGAAAGTGGCGCCGGAAAGCCTGGACAAGTTGGTCCGGAAGCATTTCCCGCTGACCCCGCGTGGGATCATCGACCACCTCAAGCTCCGTCGGCCTATCTTCAAGAAAACCGCCGCCTATGGGCACTTCGGTCGTAACGAACCGGAGTTCACCTGGGAAAAAACCGATAAGGCCAAAGTCTTGCGCAAGGACGCAGGCCTCTAAGGTCGACAGCGCGTCCCACCAGCCGAGGGGGCGGGTCGCAAACCCGCCCCTTTTTTCTGCATTCACACATCAATCATTATCAGTCACGACACAGGAGGATGACCAGTGGACTACGACGTGAAAGACATGGGATTAGCAGATCAGGGCAAACTGAAGATTGAATGGGCCGAAGCCACCATGCCGGTCCTGCGGCTGATTCGAGAAGCGGTTTGAGCGGGAACAACCGTTCAAGGGCATTCGCGTCACTGCCTGCCTGCATGTGACGACCGAAACCGCCAACCTCATGAAAACCCTCAAGGCCGGCGGAGCCGATGTTCGCCTCTGCGCCTCCAACCCTCTGAGCACGCAGGACGACGTCGCCGCCGCCCTGGTGCAGACACGAAGGCATCCCGACCTTTGCCATCAAGGGCGAGGACAACAAGACCTACTATCGGCACATCGAATCGGCCATCGCCCACAAGCCGCACCTCTCGATGGACGACGGCGCCGATGTCGTCTCTCATCTGCATTCGAAGCGGAAGGATCTCCTCCGCAACGTGATCGGCGGCACGGAAGAAACCACCACCGGCGTCATTCGCCTCCGCAGCATGGCCGAGAAGAAAGTCCTGAAGTTCCCCGTCATCTCCGTGAACGACGCGGATACCAAACACATGTTCGACAATCGGTACGGGACCGGCCAAAGCACTATGGACGGCATTGTCCGCGCCACCAATCGGCTGGTGTGCGGCTCCACGCTCGTCGTCGCCGGCTATGGCTGGTGCGGACGCGGCATTGCCACGCGCGCGACGCGGCATGGGCGCCAACGTCATCGTGACTGAAATCGATCCCGTTGAAGGGGCTCGAAGCGGTCATGGACGGATTCCGGGTCATGCCGATGGAGCGAAGCCGCGCCGATCGGCGACTTCTTTGTCACCGTCACCGGCAACCTAAAGGTCATTCGCGGCGAACACTTTGCCGCGATGAAGGACGGCGCCATCGTCTGCAATTCCGGTCACTTCAATGTCGAGTTGGATATTCCCGCGTTGGAGAAGCTCAGCAAGAAGAAACTCGCCGTCCGACTCCGGCGTCGATCAATACACCTTGAAGAACGGCCGCCGCGTCAGCCTCCTCGGCGAAGGCCGCCTCGTGAACCTGGCCACCGCCGAAGGTCACCCCTCCAGCGTCATGGACATGAGCTTCGCGAACCAGGCTCTCGGGCGCAGAATTCATCGTGAAGAATTACAAGAAGCTCGAGAAGAAGGTCTATCCGGTCCCACCGGTATCGACAAAGAAATCTCCCGGCTCAAGCTCGCCGGCATGGGCGTGATGATCGACAAGCTCACGAAAGAGCAGGTGAAGTACTTGGCCTCATGGGAAATGGGAACCTAATCGCGTGTCCTGGCGCTGACCAGCCCGTCCGTCCTCGCACCCCGCCCGGTGTAGGGACCCCGCTGCGGGCGGACGGGCGCCCAGGTCAGCGCCACCCGCGATTAAACCCATAACCCAGTCTGCTCGTGGGGAGTGAAGAAAGAAGGCCACCGGAAACGGTGGCCTTCTTGTTTGCGATCAATGAAACTGTATCCTGCACCTTCCCCCACTTAGGATGATGGAGCAGGGCAAATACTCCCCTTGCTCGCAGACCGCGCACGATCAGAATGTGCTCGGTTGATGCGCGCAGTAGGGAGCGCCTGCACCCACTCCTGCCAGAAGAGGAATTAGCAAGGCCACCGCTTATTGGTGGCCTTGCCATTTGCGGTCAATCAACGTTGACACAGCCCCCCGTAAAAAGTAGCCTGTTCCGGCATTCTTCATTTTCGACCTCGATCCAAAGGAAAAAGATAGGCCATGAACGAAACAGCACTCTATGATCGTCTGCAAAGCGTTGACTTGGGAAATGGGATCGCTGAGCATGACAACTTGCTCAGGAGATGCCTGGTCGAGACGCAACATTTCACTGACCTACTGTATGACCGCATTGACCTCGTGCTGGGAAGCAAAGGGGCAGGCAAATCATCGCTCTTCAGGATGTTTGGTGAAATCCTTGAAGACAGATTACTCGAAACGTGGAAGACCGTAGTGGTTGCGGGCGTTGAAACCAAAGGTGAGCCGATATTCCAGGCATACGCAGAAGACTTTCAGAAATTCTCCGAGGCGAAATTCGAAACGTTCTGGAAGGCCTATCTTCTAGGCCTCATCTACAACAAAGTATTTCACGACGATCGAATTGCCAAAATATTCGCCCCACACGAAGCCGACCTCATGAATTTCAAGAAACTCTATGAGAACCTCGGGCTCATCGACGTCGGGCGAATCACCTCTCCCACGAAATTGCTTAAGTTGCTTTGCGCATTTACGATAGCGGCCACCGAAGGCGTTAAGTTTGCATGGGACCTTGAAAAGAATCAGTTGGTATTTGGGCTCAATATTCGCGAAAAAATCGATGCGGGCTACAAGGAAATTACCGTACCAAATCTAACAAAGATGGACACAGTTTTGTGTATCGACGCGCTTTCCCATCTTGCGCAAATAAGTGGATACAAAATCTGGGTAATCCTCGACCATCTCGACGTTGTATTCAAGAGGCGCTCTACTGAGGAAACAAGGGCACTAAGAGCTTTACTTAAAGTTCTGTATGCCTTCACATCTGACCATGTGAGGCTGAAAATATTTTTGCGGGACGACATACTTGATTCGATTAGTTCCGATTCAGAGGAGCCACTGGCCGCTGTCTCCCACATTACGGCGCGGGCTGGACCGAATCTCAAATGGACGTCTGACTCTTTATGCGTGATGATCATGAAAAGATTGGCCTCCAATTTTTGGCTTTCCCAAAAATACGACCTCGATGTAAGCAGACTCGATGATGTCGATTATGCCCGCGAAAGCTTTCAAAATATTTTTGCGTTGAAATACGTTACCCAGCAGGCATTTGATTGGATTTTCTCTCTACTCGCGGATGGTCGCGGTGTCGTCACTCCACGCGATCTAATCGACTTACTAAAGAAGGCCCTGCATATTCAGTCTCTTTGGCTCCAGAGGCATCCAGATAAAAATGAATTTATGACCATTGCTGCCATTCAGGAGGCCCACAAGGAGCTTTCGAAAAACAGAAAGGAGACCGTACTTCAGACGGAGTTCTCCCACCTGATGCACTGGATTCGCAAGCTCGAGAGAAACAAGGAGAGATATGGGAAAGATGAGCTTCCGTCTATTTTCGGCGTAGATGCTGAAAGAGCCATTTCAACTTTATTGGCGATAGGTGTGCTTCAATTTGACCATAAAAAATCCTGCTACAACGTCGCCAAGCTATATGGTGCGGGGCTTCAGGTATATGCAACTAGGGCGAAGAGGCAGCCACCCGCTTCGTCCGGTGAGGAAAGCTAAGGCAAGAAATTGGTGATAAAAAATGAGGACATTCTGAATTTGCTATTGTCGCAAGGGGCTGGCAGGAGCGGAGGTCAGCGGAGACGCAGGGACCTGCCCAGGCTGGCCACGGAAACTGACCGAGTCTGCGAGGGAATTTCCGAAGGCGTTCCTCCTGGCCGAGGCCGTGAGAATCGCGCCGGGAGGTGTGGGAGCAACGGCCTCACCTACCGATAGACGTCTTTGCGGTGTTCGATAGAGAGCACGTCCAGCCATTCAGAGCCGATACGGCGGCAGAGAATGCGATAGGGCCAGACCCGGTAGGACCAGACCTTGTCCTTTTGAAAGTGGCCTTTTAGTGGCTTGCCATCGAGGGGATGCTCGAGAAGAATATGAAAAGGGGTCGGGAGTCTTATTTAGAATCGTGAGCGATTAAGACTCTCCACCATTTTTCTTGTCTGCAAATTGTGCTGGTCCATGCAGTGCCTGCGCATTTTCGAGATGTGCGGCATAAAGCTCTTGCATCTGCTTCGCACGATGCCGCTTTGTTTGCATTGCGGTTGTTAATGCTCCACGCCGAAACCCCTTAGTGTCTTCGTAGGGACCGATCTTCGATACTGCAGTCTCGAATTCGACGGCTTCGGCCTCCGACTCTTGCGCCTTGGCCTGATACAGCATGGCCGCCTCGAGATGATCGTCTGCGTTGCCGGTGGACACCAGCCGCTCTTCCAAGGTTGCTGGCAGTACCCTGCTATATTCCTTGAGATTAAACAGACGGATCAGCGGCAACCTGACCAGTACACTGAGTATGGATTTATTGGGCCTCATCGCTCCATCGTTTTTACGCTTTCAAGAAGATACGCTGAAAGCCAAAGAAAATCGAGAGATCGGGATCCAGTTCGGAGCAGGAGGCCAATGTGGAGTCAGGCATGACTATTGACTTATTCATGGCTTACTCTCTCGAATGTCATATGCGACTCCGACCACAGCAGGAGATTGAAGCCCGTCTTTTTCTAAGATACGTATACTCACAATTACTGTGACTCTTTCGCCATCGGCAATGGACATCTGTCCAAAACACGAACAGGGAACGATCACTTCAATGGCGGCTGTGTCATCTTGGAGGGTAACGCTGTACGCAACTGTCGCAGACCCACAACGCGTTTTACTGCAAGAATACGGCTCGGTTTGATGCCCTCGCAAAACATGCCCTTTTCCTTTCCGAATAAGGAAACCCGTGCTAGGGTGACGCATCGGACCGAATAAAGGAGGAGCCCCATGCTGGAAACTATCGTCATTGCCGCAGCCTTGTTTGTGTGCCCGGGCGAGGTCTATTCCGATACACCGCGCGCCGGTTGTCATCCGCTTCAGGAGTCCAGCAAGGAAGGCTTCAGCACAATCAAGGAAGCGCCGGAATTCGACTCGAAAATGCCGATGCCCACAGAAGGCGATGCCGGGAAGGCATCGAAGAACTCTCAAGCACGTCTTCCTGCGGCATCAGAACAGGAATGTGCGATGTACGATGAATGGGTTAAGTTATCCACCAAATCGAGCAGCATCGGAGCGCGTGATCTCTCGACAGGAGAGTTCGAACGGTGGACAAACCTCAAGCAGGTCTTCGGGAACAGTCCGCCTCCCAACTGTCGTTAATCAGCCCCTGTCCTCCCCCGTAGGCTCGATCATTCCCTGTCGCATCTGGCCGACCCCCTCTTCATTCGTTTCCCTCGCGAGAGCGTATCGGACCAGAAAACGGGGACATTCTGAATTTTCCTATGTCGAGGTGGGGGGGCTGGCAGGAGCGGCGGTCACCGGAGGCGCGGGGGGACCCGCCGAGGCTCGGCCAGGAAGGAAAGCAGAAACTGACTGAGTCTGCGAGGGAATTTCCGAAGGCGTTCCGCCTGGCCGAGCCCGTGAGGGTCGTGCGGGGTAATGAGAAAGGAAGGGTTCAGGTGCTCTCTGGGGGAAGGATTTTCTTGAGATCTTCGATCAGCGGTTGGAGTTCCTGCGTCACGGAATCCCACACGATATCCTCATCCACATTCATGTAATCATGCACAATCTTACTCCGCATGCCTGCGATGGCATCCCATGGAATTTCCTGGTGCTTTCGCGGAACTGCGAAGAAACTCGGCGAGCAGCTTCGCCAATCACCTGAATGAGATGCGTGAGCGCTAAGCGGAGGGCGGAGTCGCGGTCGTAATCTTTGCGTGTCTTTCCACGAACCAAGGAGAGTGCTTCGTGAGCCTTGTCCAGCATATGGCCGACATAGACGAGTTCATCTTTCGGCATACTGAATCTCGGCGTCGGCCAGCACCTGATTCCGAATCCGGCGGTTCAGAAATTTCTCCGTGACGAGATCAACTTTCCGTCCACCTAATAAGAAGAGAAAGTTCCTTTTCCATTTTCATCAAGCCGATAAATCCTGGCCCATGGTTCGGCTCAAACTCCACCAGCACATCGACATCGCTGTCCGGACGGTAGTCCTCTCGAAGCACTGAACCGAACAGTGACAGTTTCCGAATGTGGTGGTGACGGCAGAATTCCGCCATTTTCTCTTTAGAAATGTCGATGCGAGCCTTGCTGATCATCGAGTACCTGCGCATCCCTCTTCGATGGCCGTGGTCATCGCTTGCAGTCAGCTTTGACCGATGGCGCCTGAGAACTTCAGCAAATTCTTACCAGAGATCCCTCCAGCAACAGGCGTCGCCCTTTCACAAAGGCCAGAAGCTCGCCGTTGCACCTCTTCCGGGCAGCCGAGACATTTGCTGAAGCAGTTCCTCTTGGTAGCTTCGAGCTCATCGTCATCCCGCTTCCGTCGGTGGGATTATCCTATTCTTCCTATCCTGGGTCAAGGAACCACCTGTTCTCACGTGAAAAGAAAACAGTGCTATTCTGAACTTTCTGTTAGCGAGGTGGTAGACGCAGGCGGGAGAGGAGGTTACCTTAGGCGCGAGGCCCCGTCGAGGCTTGGCCTGGTCAGAAATGAAGAAAAGCCGTATGGCGCTATGGCGCTACTGTGAGGAATCGGGCGAGACGAGTGGCTCCAGAGTGTTGATCAGCTCAGGGCTGACGGCTCGCAGTCTTCCACCCCCGCTCTGGCAGCTCATTTGTGCACTTCTGTATGTGCCTCGCTCAATAAGATGGTGCCTAACGTATTCC
>CAVVIR010000018.1:0-141676 GCA_963748375.1 uncultured Nitrospiraceae bacterium | reverse complement strand
CTTTCTCTGCGACCGGGAAATCGCCGGCACGGAAACCAAGTCCTTCGTAGGCCTTCGTCAGGTGAAGCGCGATCGGATAGTGAATCCCTGTACCGATGCCGGCCTCGTCCAAACGTTTCTGGAGCTGCGCCCGATCGGCCACCCGCAACACATAGAGATGGTAGACCGATCGAGACCAGTCCGGCTCATGAGGAAGCGTCACGCCTCCCTCCGCACCGGCAAAGAGTATGTTGTAGCGATGGGCGATATCTCTGCGTTGTCCATTCCACTTCTTCAAATGCCGGAGCTTGGCCCGCAGAAAGCCGGCCTGAATGGCATCGAGCCTGCCATTGTATCCTTCAATGTCATGAAAATATTTCTTCGACTGGCCGTGGTCACGCAACAGCCGGCAGGTCTGAGCCAACTGTTCATCATTGGTTGTAATTGCGCCGGCCTCTCCACATGCACCCAAGTTCTTGCCCGGATAGAAGCTGAATGCCGCCGCATGGCCCATGGACCCGGCCTTGCGCCAACGGTTTTCCTTCTTTGAGAAATACTCCGCGCCGTGTGCCTGACAGGCATCTTCAATCACTTTGAGATTGTATTGGGTGGCCAGATCAAGAATAGGGTCCATATCGGCCATTTGGCCGTACAGATGCACGGGAATGACTGCCGTCACCGGATTGCCCGTTCGCTTATGGAAGGCCCGCTTCGCGCCTGAATCCCACGTGCACTCCTTCTCTAAATACTGGCGGAGCTTCCCCGGATCCATGTTGTAGGTCCGCTCGTCGATGTCGACAAAATCAGGACGGGCGCCTGCCTGGGATATCGCCTCGGTCGTGGCGATAAACGTATTCGGCACCGTCACCACGATGTCGCCGGACCGTATACCCGCAGCGATCAGCGCAAACCGCAAGGCATCCGTGCCGCTGCCGACCCCCACGCAGAATCGTGATTCGCAAAACTGGGCGAAGTCCTGTTCAAATCCCTGGACCATAGGACCACCGATAAATCCAGCGGTACTGAGGGCTGTCTTGAGGATGTCGACAAACTCATCTTGCAGCCCTCGGTGGACCGTGACCAGATCAAGGAAGGGAACTTTCTCATCACTCATGTTTGTCTCCCTAGGTAGATGCTGAAGTTAGGTGAATCAGATCCATTCCGATGTTACCTCAATACTCTCCCTGGGTTTCCTGCCACGATCGCGTTCGCCGGCACGTCGCGAGTCACCACACAGCCGGCGCCGATCAACGCATTTTCGCCGATCACCACATTCGCCAGGATGGTCGCTCCCGATCCAATCGACGCACCCTTCTTGACCAACGTGACTTCGACCTTCCAATCCTGCTCTGTCTGGAGTGCACCTGTCCTGCTCGTCGCACGAGGGAAGGAGTCGTTGACGAACGTGACGTTGTGTCCGACAAAGACCTCGTCCTCGATCGTGACCCCTTCACAAATGAACGTATGGCTCGATATTTTGCACCGCCGGCCGACTTTGGCATTCTTTTGAATCTCGACAAACGCCCCGATCTTTGTCTCATCACCAACCTCGCAACCGTAGAGGTTGATGAATTTCGAAAACTTCACGTTCTGCCCCAACTTGACATCCGGCGCAATGCAGAGATGATCCGTTGGCCTGGACACAGCTCCTTGAGCTGCTGCCTGGTGCGCCATTGCCGCGACATGAGGCTCTCGTAGCCTTCTTCGGCTCACGTGCCGCTTTTCGCTTCACCACGGCTATCCCATTGCGGGGCTTCACACTCGTCTTTTTCATGTGTTTCTCCGAGAGACGGCAGGCAGTTATGAGGCTTTACGTAGCTTATCAGGTGTTCAGGCTGACGGCTAAAGGCCTATCAATTATCTCGCAAGGCACGAATCAAGCCATTTAAAACCTTCTCGGTTTCTACAACCTTAGGTTCTAGCTAAGTTGATCCAGATGCGCAAGATCAGCTTCGCATGAAGTCCCAGTGTATTCAGCAGCAAGAGGGCCCTGTTTCGGTCTGTCATTTGCCGCATGAATACGGCTTCAACCCCGCGAGCGGACCACCCTATGATGCAGAACGTCCTGCATTGCGCCTACGGTATCCAGCGTCAGATACCCATCAACTCTTCTTATGGCGTCCTGCTGCGGTCCCGCTCAACTGGCTACTGAATCCAGCAACTCGCCCGAACTTTCACGCATGATGACGCGTCTCAATCATGAGCACTCCAGCTCAATCGCCGACGCGCTTCAATGAAAGCCTTGCGGTCGGCAGGCTGCACCTTGGTCCCTTCAGCAGCTGGCAGGCAAGCCTCAATGCTCGCACGCTGCTCTGGCATGCAGGTCAGCGAATGTCTCGACGACACATACTGCCTGCTCAGCCTGTATACTCACATGTAGTTCTTGGTCGTAGGTCCTTCCAGCTCTATTGCACGATGCCAATCTCCACGCACTGGTTCGTCACCCCTGTGGCATAACTCACAGCCCGTAATGCCCTAACCAGATAGACCAGGCTGAAGATGGGCTGCCGCCATTCCGGTGCATCCCGGTTTCACCATTCATTCCTCTGTCCCTTCCCACTCCGTCTGTCACAGATTCAGGTGGAGGGATTATCTCGCCGCACTTTCTATCGATTGCTTGCCACTGTCATTGTGGAACATGGGATAGCCATACATATAGGACGGCATGCTCTGCTCCTCAACTGCATTGAGAATCACATGCGCTTCACCGCTCAACCTGAGCATCGTGAAGGCTTGCTGCACGACGTGTTTTGGCGTGGTTCCGGCTCGAATCACCATAATATGAAGGTCGGCCAAACTCGCCAATATTCCCACCGATGCACTTGGCAACACCGGCGGGGCATTGATAATGACATAGTCAAAGTTCATTCGGATCTTGGGTAATATGGCTTTCAGTTGCTGAATCCTCGTCAGCTCGTTGAAGTCCTCTCCCATTCTCCCAATCGGCAGGATCGAGCAGGGCACCTCGTCAATGGCGGAGAGACAATTTTCCAGAGAAGCCTCGCCATCCAATAGCTCGATCAGTCCTGCCTGCGCAGGTATATTGACGTACTCGTGGAGCGCAGGACAGCGAAAATCACAATCGATGAGCAACGTCTTTTTCCCAAGGTTCCGGGCGAGCGTATAACCGAGATTCACGACCGTCGTCGTCTTCCCTTCCCCTTTGAGCGCGCTGGTTACTTCAAGCACTGTCGAGCCACGACCCTCTGTCGACAACACCAGCCTTGTTGCAGCCATGCGGTATTGTTCGGCAGCGATCGAGTGGGGCTGCCACTTCGCAACAAGATTGAGCTGTGACGAAAGCGCCTCCTCATTGTGTGCCCCAGAAATCCAGGATGGATACCTCCAGCCTGCTCGTACCGCAGGCAAGGGAGAACCCACATCGGCACTTATGAGAGGACTCTTTGCTTGCTGACTTAACTGATGGTGCCTGGAATGAAAATTTGGAATAACTGCCAACACTCGTATCCCCGGCAACATTTCCACTTCCTCTCGGCGTTTAAACGTCGGATTCACTTGATCAAGTCCTATCGCCAGGCCTACTCCCAGTCCACATCCTCCCAACAAGCCCAACGCCATAATGAGTAGTCGATTGGGCTTATCGAGCGTCTGAGGAAGATTGGCCGGGTCCAGCACCCGAAACTGCTCGCCCTTTTGGCGTTTCTCCAGGTTCTCTGCTACATGGGCGTTCAGCCGTTTGTCCAGTAATGCCTGATAATTCTTTTGCATATTCTCATAATCACGCATGAGGATCATCATGTCCTGCTCGCGCGATGGCGTCTGTTCCACCCGATGCTCAAATTCCCTGATATGCTCCGCGAGCCTTCGGCGGCGGTCCTTTACCGAAGACAATTCAACGCGTAGCTCGTTTCGTTGTTTGATCAGTTCCCTCAAGTAGGGATCGAATGTCTTCGCTGCATCGCCATCCTTTTCTTCAGCAGGATCCCCATATTTCGCGGCAAGCTGTTTCTTCACACTTTTGATTTCCTGCCTCGTCTCCACAATATCCGGGTAGGTTTCCGTGTAATCTGCTGCTAACAGGGTCGTAAGGTTTCGTTCCAACTCTCGCAGTCTTCCGATAAGAGGGTCCATACCGGCATGACTGGTAGCCGTCGTGCCGGACGCGCCCTGCGTGGTTCCACTCGCCTCATATTCCTTGATGGATTTCTCCACCAAACTCACCTTATCAGTTAGGCTATGGGTCAGTTCATCTGTTGCGTTGAGATCCGTTTGCAACCGATCGAGCGATCTGAGGTTGGCCTCCATTTGCTCAGGCAAAAGCCCAATATGTTTTGACTTGTACTGACTGATCGCTTGCTCTTGAGCTTCCAAGGCTTTCTTCGCGTCATGTAATTCTAGTTCTAGAAAAGTAGACACTCCCGTCACGAGTTGTTCGCGCACCTTCAGATTTTCCTCGATGAACAACGAGGCAAGTTTTGCGGTGACCTTCATGGCCGTCATCGGATTCTTCGTGCGAGAATGAAATTGTAATGGTTTCAACGCTTTTCCCCCTGGCGCCAATAGTTCCAACTGTCTCCACCTTGATTGCTTTTCGCATTCCTTCAATCGTACGATTCGAGGCCCTCCTGGTCTACTTGTCCCTCGTAGAGCTTAAACTCTTCTATGATCTGGCTCAGCAGCGTTCGGCTCATTACCTGCTGTTGGATCATCGTCAGTCGTTCCTCGACGCTCGCCCCTCCAATGCCTTTGACATAGTCGTCAGGAATTTTCTGATTTTCGATGAGAATTAATGTGCTGGAGCGATAACTTTTGGGCAGCACCAGGCACAACACACCTGCCACCATGACGCCGGCCAGGATCGAACTCATGACCAACCATTTCCTCCGGACGATCATTGCCCAGTACGCTTGCATCGTCACCGACGCTGGTTCATTCGACGCGTTGTCGACGCTGGTTCGTTCGTATTCATTTCCACTCCGCAAATATCCTCAGCATGACAATATTTCGATCGAAACTGGACTCTTTGCCAGAAATCTTGTTGTCAAACATTCGCCAGAACAACCTCTATGATGTCTCTTGGTGTGAGCGACGGAATGTTCATTCGATATGCCTCGTGCTTAGTAAAATGCCTGAGTCAGAGTTAGCTGAACAACGGACCGATCGATCGCAATACCGTCTCCCCCGAATTTGTTATCAAAATTTCGATAGTTATAATTCAACCCTAGAAATGTTTGACGAGTGAATTTGTATGTCAAGCCTGCGCTGGCCCCATACGAGGTATACGAAATGGGCGCGCTGGAGCTCGACCCGCAATTCATCACCTCTCGCATAGTTCACACCAACGACACCGACTAAGTCTGTGATTGGAGTGACCTGCGTTAGAGCCAACGACACTGTATGAGTCAGCAACGGCTGCGCCTGGAATTGAACCGAGGGGGTAAGCCCAACGAAGTAGGCAAGACCCAAGGTTGTGGTATTGTCCTTCCATGTCACGTTGAAAGACCCGGTTGGCGCAATGGAGGTCCTACTTGGAGCGCCCTGAAATTGAGTTTCCACATATTGACCTCCGGCCGAAGAAGAGATACTCAAGATCTGGCTAAATTCGTGAGCCCATCCTACTGTGCCGCCACGACTTGAGAATGATCCCGTTGAACCGTAATCAGATTCTGAACCGATAAAGTTTAGGCTGAACCTATCCAGACGCGTAACCTTCATCGCAATCCCTGCGGTATAAGACTGAGAATTCGTATCCAACAAAGCGCCTTGCTGAACCGATGAGCTCCCATATTTGATGAATCCATATGAATAGCTGCCTATCAAGGCCACAGTCTGATTCAGAGGAACTGATAGGTTTGTAGACACAATGTTGCGTCTGATATCTGGTACGACCGACTTGATAGCCCCTCGCAAAAGGATTTTCGCTCGCTCCGCTCACATCTCCAGTGAGAAACGATTGCGGTCGTGTCGAATTTAAGTAGGATTCTGTCACTTGCCACGTCGATCCCCGCCACCATTGCGCAAGAAATTTGCTCATATCAAGAGAGGCACCGGCATTGGCACCGATGTAATTCAGCCCTGTATTCTTGGCGTAATATTCGCCGGTCCCGCCGCCTACGGCATTCACTGACATTAAACTCCCAGCGTACAATCCTCGTATTTGTGGCGAGGTGGTCGTGACAAAATCTTCTCGATCAAGCCCTGGGGTCTTAGGCGCAAAAAACACATTGCTATCGTACCGCTCACCAACCATCACCGTTGGGATGATGCGAAGGCCCTCCGTGATCTTAAGTGCGCCAGGATCGGTGGCTCCCCCAAAAGCTGTTCCTGGAACATATCCCCCGCCCGTCTGGGCGTGGCCAATTGACACCATTCCAAGCGTGATCGCAAGAACGCCACCCACAACACAGTAATCATGCCCGCACCCCCACCTCAATTAGGGCACCACGATGACATCGCCCGTCTTGAGGACGAAGTCTCCGATCTCCCCACTTCCAGAAATCAAGTCATCATATCGGGCAGGGATCCGGATTTCGCGCGTTTTTCCGTCCTCGCCTTGCACGTGCCGAAGCACCTTCATTTTGTTTTTTGCAGCATAGGCCGTGAACCCATTCGCCACAGCCACTGCCTGCAAGACGGTCGCATGTGACTTGAGTTGATACTTGCCGGGCTTGCCCACTTCCCCCAGGACATACACGTAATAACTGTTGACTTCTTTCACGCTCACGGTTACGGCGGGGCGTTCCTTGAACTCCTTCAATCGCGATGCAATTTGGCTCGCCAGTTGATTCGCGGTCAGTCCACCTGCCATTATTTCTCCGATCAATGGCATTGAAATCATGCCATCAGGCCTCACCACCACGGCCTTCTGCGAGAGATCCTCATTTTTCCAGACCACAATGTCGAGGACATCCTCAGGCCCCAGCAAGAAATCCTTCTTGCCGCTGCCGGCCTCTTCGACTATATCTCCTCTCAATGGTGCGGAACAGCCGACCACACTGCCCAACAGGGCGGTGATCACCACCACGTAAACGGTCTTTGCACCGAACATCGTCCGTGGGTTCATGGCATCAACACCATCGTCTCTGAAGGCACGACGATTTGGTCTCCTGGTTTCAGTTCAATGTCTTGGGTGGTGCCGTCTCGCAGCACAATGTCATCGTAACTGGCCTTCATCCTAATCCTACCTCCTCCATCCTTCGCAAAGCGGAACACCACGATCTTGTTTCTTGCCGCATTGGGCGTAAGGCCACTCGCAATTGTAATGGCCTGGAGCAACGTCGTTTTGCTCTTGAGAGGGTACTTTCCTGGCTTCACCACTTCTCCCAACACATACATCGCATAGCTATTCACTTCCTTTACGACGATCGATACCGACGGATTCTCCTTATACTCTTTCAACTTTGCCGAAATGTCACCAGACAATTGGGCTGCGGTTTTTCCCACCGCCGTGATGTCCCCGATCAAGGGAAGCGAAATTCTCCCGTCAGGACGAACTGTGACTTGTTTGGAGAGATCGGCATTTTTCCACACCGTGATGTCGAGAACATCCTCGGGGCCGAGGAAATAATCCTGCGTCACAATCAACGACGTCTTTTCGTCGGTTTGAGGGGCGGGTGCTGCTTCCTGCCCCACTCGACTCGGGTCCGCTTGCGCCAATCGTGGAATGGCAAACTGGCTCACGCTTATAAGGATGACCAGTGATAGGACTCCCTGCAGCAATGTCTTTCTGCAGGATTGCTTCATTGAATGACCCCTATAAACAGGCAACCAGGTTAATTCACGACACTCTCGTTCACCGACTCGCTATCTAAACGGGAGAGTGGCATCACAAAGACAAAAAATCCCAACTTTGATCGCGAGTCATCTCACGCCCAACTCGGCCATACAGCCCCCAAGGATTTAGAACACGAACTCCAGACCATTGAAGCAGGCATCATTACAATCTGGATTTCCGACCGGTAACCTCCTCGTCCAGCGAACTTCTGCTCATGTTGGAGTTTCGGCAACGCTGGTGAGGTCTGCACATAGACCTTCAATAATTGTTCAACACCGGAGCCTGATCCATCAAGACCAGCATTCCCTTCCTGCTCAGAAACAGCGCTTTTTCCCTTTGTATACACGTAGCTGGGCCTTCTGGCATTACCCTACACTCATACGGTATCGATCTCAACTATGCCATCCGCCCGCTGTGACTTTGTTGACAGTCCGTCATCGGCCACTCCCATTCCGTCTATGCTATGTCACGTCAGCCCATCCTTAGAAGTATAGTACATCAATGCTTTTTTATGTCCCAAGAAGCAATACCAACTATGTAGGGGAGCCCTCTAGCAGTATGCTGAAAAAGTCCGCCAGCGGCGTTCTCGCGTCGCTCAGAGGCTCAACGTACCGAAGCGTACGCTTCGCCTCTTCGCTCGCTGCGGCCTTGCTGGCCGGCCTTTTTGAGCATCCTGCTGCGACTCTCACATGATCATCAATGGTTATATCCCGACAACATATTGTAAGAAAATCACGTTTTTCAGCAGACTGCTAGGAGGGGTGTTGGCCCCTTGTTACTCACAAGTCGGTAATTTGGAGAACACAACGTCTTTATTGTCCTTATTCTAAGCGGGTTTCATTAGCGTTGCGTCGTCTTAATTACTGACCACTGAGTAAGCACTTTATTGTCTCTGGGGGAGTTATTGAATGAGATTTTGGAAGGGGGATGGGCCGGCTGGCAAGGCGGGTAACGATACACCACTCGTGACGATATAGGCCTGACGACGGAGGGAGCGTAAGGGAGAGAACCGGAAGTAGCGGCGACGGCGATAGACGAGTTGGCCCGCCGCATGATCCTGGCAGCCGTGGAGGTCGAAATGGAGGAGTACCCCAAGAGTAACACGATGCACACGACAGCCCCGGCCATGCGTTGGTGTTCCGTACAAGGGGCAGGCCAGGCCATCGTCGCCTAACGGTGGGGTCGGGGACGGCCACGATCGGGTATCCAGGATGCATATATCAACGCCGGCTCGACGTCGTGCGGTAACAGTTTACGAGCCAGACCCTCCCACCCTCCGTGCGTCAGTCGCCGGAAGCAGTGCGGTCCTGCCGCTGCTTACAGGGGTCCGCGTGGCAACACATACAGACCCACATAGATGGTCTCGGCCGACAGGTGTTTCCCCATGTCGTCAGGATACGCGCGTTGGAGACGTCCGGCAATCTGTTCGGGCGAGCCCCCCTGCGTCAGGTGGGTCTGGACCTACTGCCACAGCCACGGGTCGAGGAGTTTGCGTGGCCGCCGCGGGTGACGGGCGCGGGTAACCGCCAAGGTCTGCGCCGTACAGGCGCGATAGACGTGGCCTCGCGGGGTGTTGCGGGCCGACTCGCGACTCAGGGTGCTGGGGGCTCGCCCCAACACCCGCGCCATCATCCGCAGCGAATGGCCGTGTGCCAGGCCCAGGCTCAACGTCTCACGGTCTTCAGCACTCAAGTGTGTGTAGCAGTTCTTGGCATGGCAACACCTTAGCCCAACAGGGCCGGTAGTGTTGCACTTGGAGTTAGAACTCAAGCTCTAATACTTCGGTGGGTACGTCGAAGAAATCGCTGAAATAGATCGGTGTGGCCGTCGCTCTCTCCTTGTTTGATGGAGCAGTCATTCAGAGCAGCTATCCGCTTCCGCAAAACTCTTCTCACGCATGAACTGCCTCTTCAAATCTTTTCACCTTGAGCTTTCCCGACTTCTTACGCGCTTGCCACAGGTCAAACTGCATCTGCATCCTCAACCATGTGTCGGCAGTCCCCCACCCTGCTTTTTCAAGCCTGATAGCCATGTCCGGCGAGACACCCGACTTGCAGTTAATAAGCTCTGACAGTGCCTTCCGGCTCACGCCGAGACCATCAGCAGCATCCGTCACCGTTAACTGTGACGCTTCAATACAATCGTGCTTGATCACTTCGCCTGGATGTGAAGGATCGTGCATCATGTTGTGCTCTCCTTAATGGTAATCCAAATAATCAACATCAACAGCATTACCCTCCACAAACCGAAAGATCATTCTGTTGTTTCCGCTGACCGTCACCGAATAGAAGCCTCGTATTCACCCTTCAATTGGTGAAACCGATACCCCGGCAGGTTTAACGCCTGTGGCTTTTCAGCCGACTCCAGATAAGAAAGGATACGCCTGATCTTCTTCACCTCGTCAGTCGGGAGAAACCGTGTTTCCCCGTCCTCATAGAGCTTCCGTAAACCTTTATGCCGAAAACTTTCTATCATCCCTCGTTGTAACCTGCAACGTGACAACGGGCAAGCGCATTTTACGGCCGTATCCACCTACCGCCTAGAAGAACACTCCGTAAGGTCTCACTGCCTCGTGTCTCCTTGACATGGCGGCACGATATCCGCTTCAATCGCTACCTGGTTTGCTGTTGTAGCCATTTACCGCCCTCCCGCCTGTGGGCTGTTCCCCGGCGCGAGGCATCACCCACGCCAGCCACGACCCGCTGTACGGTGAGCGATCCCGGCAGGGCGAGACGATCTCGACGGCCTTCGTCGAATCGACCATCAATCAAGTGGTGAGCCGGCGTTTTGTGAAGCAGCAGCAGATGCACTGGACGCGATGCGGGGCGCATCTCCTGCTCCAATCACGGACCACGGTCCTGAATGACGAACTGGAAGGGGTCTTTCGGCGCTGGTACCCGTTGTTCCGAGTCCACACGAACGCAGCGTGACCCCCGGGTTTCTGCTGCTCTCCTATACATGCCTTGTGACGTCCATGCGTTGGTGCAGGACACGCACGATCCGAATCCCGTTGTCCTTGGGTATGCAGAATACCATGTGGGACTGATACTCAAACCGCCGCAACCCCGGCGCGAGTTCCTCGGCCGTGCGCCCATGCCTCGGCTGTTCCGCATGCATCTGGAATCGCTCATGCAAGCCCAAGAGATAGACCCGCGCCTGTTCCAGTCCGAAATGAAGGATCGTGTATTCGTAGATGCCATCGAGATCGGCGGCGGCTTTCGACGAGAGGCTATAGACGGCCATCCGCCCTCAGCCGCGTTTCCACTCCCTCCATGATCTGCGGCACGGTGCGGTCGCTGACGCCACTGTCCAACCCTTCCTGAATGGCTTCCTTCAATGCCTGAAATTTGGCACGGTCTTGATCGCGCCGGATCAGATCACGGATATATTCGCTGTCGTTCGTGAAGCTGCCGCGCTCGATCTGGGCTTTGATCCACTGATCTTGCTGTTCCGTGACGGTAATGGTCTTTCGTGTGGTTCCCATGTTGCGACCTCCACTATGTTTATAGTTCATACTATTGATGTAGTTTATCACTTTTTCGCGCACGCTGGAAGCCTAGCCTCTTCCAATATGAAATGAGTCTGCAGCCGGGTCGTATTTCCAACGAGCAATGAGTCTGAGCGGCGGCTGTGCTGAATCGGTCATGATGCAACGCATGGTGATCGACATGGAAGACGCACGGCTGCAGACGAGTGCGCCAGTCAGGGCCTTTCTGGACGGGGCTACGGAGATCGCCGTCCGGGTCCCCAAGGTGGAACGGTATTCGTTCATCGAGCGGGTGCTCACGCGGTGTGGCGATGCCGCACCGGGACGCATCGGCAAGGGCGTAGGGCTCCGTGATCGCGCGCGCCTCACGGGGCTCTCACGACAGCACGTGCCCCGGCTGGTGCGGCGGTACCGCCAGGAGGGCACGCTGTCGACCCGGCATGGCCCGCCCCAGCACGGCTTTCGCCGCCGCTTCACCGCCACGGACGTGGCTCTCCTGGCCGACAGGGACGCGCGGCATCGTACCGGGTCTGGCCCGGCCACCAAGAAGTTGATGGAACGGGCCTTCCTGGTGTTCAAGGATGCGCGCTTCGAGCGACTGGCGGGGATTTCAGTCTCCCATCTGTACAATCTACGCCGCGGGACCCAGTACCAGCGCCCGCGACGACACTGGACCACGACGCGGCCCACCGGCGTCCCCATCGGCCAGCGCCGCGCGCCCCAGCCGAATGGGAGGCCGGGCTCTAGCCGCATCGACCGTGTGCATCAAGGCGATCAGGATGGGGTGAACGGGGTGTCTCACATCCACGCGGTGGAGAGCGTGACCCCGTTCCAACTGGTCGCGACCTGCGAACAGATCCGCGAGGCCTAGTTGCTGCCGGTCATCCGGCCGCTGTTGGAGGGCTTTCCGTTTGTCATCCTGGGATTCCATGCGGATAATGGCTCCGAGTACATCAATTACACGGTGGCCCTGTTGTTGGAGACGTTGCGCCTCGAGGTCACCACGTCCCGCCCGCGGCATTCCAACGACAACGCGCTGGCGGAATCCAAGAATGGTGCGGTGGTGCGGAAACACCTGGGATCTGCGCACATCCCGCAACCGTTCGCCGAACAGGGCAACGCGTTCTGTACGCAGCACCTCAACCCGTACGTCACCTTCCACCGTCCCTGCTTCTTCCCGGAGACGATCACCGATGCCACGGGAAAGGAGCGCACGCGCGCTCACGACAGGGACATGAAGCCGCCGTAGGAAACGTGGCAATCCCTCCCCGATGGCCGTCAGTATCGCAAGCGCGGCATCACGGTGGCGCAATGGGATGGCATCGCGTCAAGGATCAGCGACACTGAGGCGGCCTTGGCCCTGAACCACGCACGAAGCACGCGGTGCCCGTCCATCTCTGCGGCAAGCCGGAAGCGGGCATGAGCCACCCCGGCGCAGCAGAACAACGGAGCATGTATCAACCCGACCGAGTCAGAACAGTGAGCAGAGACTCAGATTCGCCAACTGTCGTTCAGACTCATTTCCGGATTGGAAAATACTGGACACCCACGTTGGTCCTGTGCTCCAGGAATGCGCGCAGCCAAGGGCAGGCTCGGCCACCCCCAGATAGGAGCACAGGGTTACGGAATTTCCTGGACGAGACGAAAACCGATGCTGTCGCCACGGAGATCGGCGTGGACTCGTTCCCGGTTCCATGTACAAAGAGTCCTATGGTAATACGAATCCCAAGAACCACCGCGGAGCACGTGCGAATCTTTCATTTCTTCATCATACCAGTCCTCACACCACTCCCAGACATTCCCCGCCATGTCATAGCACCCATAGGGGCTGACCCCCTTGGGATACTGAGTCGCCGGCGTCGTGCAATGATAGCCTGCTTCCCTGTTGTTGCATTTGTTCTTGTCAAACTCATCTCCCCAGGGATATGTACGCCCGTCCTTGCCTCGTGCGGCCTTTTCCCACTCCCGCTCTGTCGGCAGGCGTTTCCCCGCCCATGTCGCATAGGCTTCTGCTTCGTAGTAACTGACACCCACGACCGGGTGATCCGCCTTGTCCCATTCGGTTTCATTCCAGTGTTCCAGGTATTCGAGAATTCTCTTGTTGTTTACGACCTTCCACTTCCATCCTTCAGGTGACCAATACGCCTGATTCCCGTAGCCATCTGCCAAGATAAACGCGCGGTACTTCTTGTTCGTGACAGGATATTGTCGATCCAATAGGTGTAGTCGATCGTCTCACGGATTCTGTCCTCCCCGTATAGGAACGGCCCTTTCGGGACCTTCACCATTTCGAAAGGGGTTTCGCGTGGCGGTGCTTTGGCGCGTGATATGATTGGTTGAGCAGGAATGGGTTGCTTGGCTTTCGCCGGACTCTGTGAGGGTAACTCTCCTGATGCGCCAGGGGGGATCTTTTTTCAGCTGGTCGATCAACCGATCCATATCCCTGTGAAAATCAGGATCTACCCGCACCGCGATGCCGTTGCGATAGGACAACTCTTGAATGCTGACCGGAAGCTGTTCAGCCCGCGGGATCAAGGCTCCTCCCACAAGCACCGGAACCACTGGAATTTGCCGCTTTAACGCCGACTCGATCTCAATGCGGACGTAATCCCCTGGGTTATCAAGCCTGGTCCTGCCCGTACTGCCCAAGCTTTGCATCCAGTCTCGCCCAATCACAGCGAGAAACACCTCGCACTTGGCTACTTGTTCGTCCAGATAGATCCGAAAATCGACACCAAGAGGAATCGAATCCACATCCTTGAAGATCGCCTCTCGCCTAAACTGCTGGGTAAGCCGGTCGTAGATCCGCCCGGTGACATCGGCGCTATCTTCTCGTCGGTAGGAAATCAGGATCTAGCTCATGGTCTATGTACCACTCCTCAACCAATGATCCAAACGCACTGGATATTATTTTATCTTCCAATTGTTGTAAAGAGAGAGAAGGCCCTTCCTATGGGCTCCTCAGAATGGCTGCCGCTCTATTGGATTGGTAGTTTCGGATTGAGATTGAAGCGCGATTGGTTCGGTGGCAGGCTCGATACGCCCGACATCGAGGAGGATGGCAACCAGCATGTCGCTCAGGACGTTCACGCCTGAGCGGGCTCGGGCGATGATCCAATCCACCGTCAGGATGAGTGGAATGGCGGCGACGATGACGTGGGTCGGCAAGCCGGCGGATGAGAGAACGAGCGGCAACACGATCATCCCGGCCTCCGGAATACCGGCCACGCCGGCCCCTGCGATCATCGACGCGGCGACGATCAACAACTGATTGCCCAACGGAAGATCGAAGCCCAGCGCTTGGGCGAGAAAGAGCGCGGCCATCGCTTCATAGAGGGTAATGCCGTCGTTGTTGAGATTGGTGCCGACACAGGCAGCGAGCCGCGCCGATTGCGGCGAGACCTGCATACGATCAAGGCACCGGAGGGTGACCGGCACGGTGGCGAGGCTGCTGTTGCAGGACACGGCGGTCATGATGGCATCGGCCCCCTGCCCCAGATAGACCTTCGGCGACTTTTTCCCCACTAGCCAGGCGACGAGCGGGTAGTAGACGAGTGCGTGGATGGCGAGCCCCAAGAGCATGGCGGCGAGAAAGATCCAGAGGACGGCGAAGACGCCGATGCCTGCCTTGCCGACGACCTGCGCGACAACGCCGAACACGGCGAGCGGCACCGCAAGGATGATCCATCCGAGCATCTGCACGAGCCAGCGATAGATGCGCTCAATGATCCGTGCGAGGGTATGAACTGCTCCGCGACCCTGGTCTGTCTCGCCACGCAAGCGGCGAAGGATGGCGCCGATGCACAGGGCGAGAAGGACGACGCCGATGATGTTGCCGCTCGAAAACGGCGCCATGATGGTGCTGGGAATATAGGAAGCGAGGTATTCGATCGGGCTCTGTGCACCGGTTTGCACAGTCGCTGAGGCGCCCGTCGATAACTTGGGGCCTGGTACGAAGTTCAGCAATTCATCAACGTGGCCATGCCAGGCCAAGCCTGGCTGCCAGGTGTTCATGATCACGAGACCGATCGTCATCGCCACGGAAACATTGACGAGGCAGATGCCGAGCAGTTTGATACCCTGGCGCAATGGGAGACTCGTACGGATGAGCGCGTCGAGGATCGCAAAGAAAATCAGCGGGATGGCGAGGGTCTTGAGCAGCGTCACGACGAGCAGGCCGAGCCAGCCTAGATCCTCGTTGCGCAAGCCGCCCAGATAGGGCTCCTGGCCAAAAGCCGCTCCAAGCAGCGCGCCACAGGCCACGGCGATGAGCACTTGTGCGTACAGCGGCAGCGGGATCCAGCGTGATGGTGCCTGCATAATGGTCTCTCGTAAGCCGCAGAAGAATACCCCTTTCCCCACGAGAAAGCACGTTGCCTTCTGAGGCCGAATTACAATGCGCCTCGCACTCTTCCTTCAGGAATGTCAGCCCATCATGGTATAGTTTCAGAAACAGGGAGGTGGCGTATGGACAGAACCATCATCAGTATCGTGGCTCTCTTAGTCGTAGGGTTTTCACAGACTGCGGTAGCAGCCTCATCGGCCTCTCCTGATAGTCATAAGACAGGGGACGGCAAGGGCCTCACGGTAGATGACCTCGGACGAGGGTTGAAAAGCGCCGCCAATAATATCGAGAAGGAGATTCCCAAATTCGGGTCTGCGGTTGGAAACGCATTCAAGAAGATCACCGAGAAGGGATCGGAGAAGCCAGTGAAATAAAATATGGGACTCGCCGCACACAGGATGTCGAGAATATGTGCCAGAAGAAGACCGTTGTGTTGCGTGTGAGATGTCCGCCTCATGAGTGCGCCCTACAAATCAATCAGATACACCGCACACGCCAGATCAATCGAACCTACCCGCCTTACTCCTACATGTGACACACCATCTGTTCCCCAGCTTCTGTGGGTAACTCTGTGGATGAGGGGTTTGTTTCGTTGAAAAGGCCGCCGCTGAAAGACCTTGTAGCTGTTTGCCTAATAAATGGGCATTGTGGCCTGCCCTGTCGAGCCCCTATATTTTGTGGCTTGACGGATCGATTTTTTCTTATTCCACGCGTGTCGATTCGTGTGCGGTTTTTCGTTCAGGGCATACTTGAACTACATCTCCCAATGTGGGGTGATGTGAAATATTCTGCCCTTGAATAGGCGTCAGCCCACGTCGACATGAGACACCGCAGAACACGCGACCTGTACAATTGCATGTTGGGAAACAGGGGGATTCGTGAAATCGCTGTCGGACGGGGTTCGGACTGCGTTAGCTGGTAAGGAAACGTTCGAGGAAACTGGTTGAGACGTGGCCCTTTTGGAAGTCGGGGTCGTTAAGAATGCGCTTGTGCAGCGGGATGGTCGTCTTGATACCTTCGATCACAAATTCGTCGAGGGCCCGGCGCATGCGAGCGATAGATTCCTGCCGGTCCCGGCCATGGGTGATGATTTTGGCGATCATCGAATCATAGAATGGAACGACCATCATGTTCGGTTCCATCGCCGAGTCGACGCGCACACCGAATCCGCCAGGCGCGCTGTATTTGGTGATCATGCCGGGACATGGCGTAAACTTTTCAGGATCTTCAGCGTTGATGCGGCATTCAAGACTGTGTCCGTTGAGCTTGATGTCTTGTTGTTTGAACGAAAGGGAGTGTCCGGCGGCGAGCCTGATTTGCTCTTTAATGAGATCGATGCCGGTCACCATTTCGGTAATGGCATGCTCGACCTGGATGCGGGTATTCACTTCCATGAAGAAGAAGTTGTGATCCTTGTCGAGCAGAAACTCGACAGTCCCGACATTCCGGTAGTGGACCGCTTTCACGGCTTCGACGGCGACGCGGCAGATTTCCCGGCGGAGCTTCTCATTGACGGCGGGAGACGGCGTTTCCTCGAGTAGCTTCTGGTGCCGACGCTGGATCGAGCAATCGCGCTCGCCAAGATGCACAACATGGCCACGATGGTCGGCAACAATCTGCACTTCGATATGGCGGGGTTCAAGAAAATATCGTTCGAGATAGACGGCGTCGTTGCCGAAGGTGGTCTTCGCTTCCGCCTGCGCAGCTTGAAACGCCCGAGCAAGGTCCTCGGCTTTGTTGACGACGCGCATGCCGCGCCCCCCCCCACCGGCTGAGGCCTTGATGATCACAGGATAACCGACTTTGTCGGCGGCTTCGAGGGCTCCCTGTTCGCTCTTCAATTCACCAGGACTGCCAGGCGTGACAGGTAAACCTCGACCGGCAACGATCTCGCGAGCTTTGGCTTTGTCGCCAAGGAGCGCGATATGTTCGGACGAGGGACCGATGAATTTCACGCCGATGGATTCGCAGACTTCAGCAAAGTGGGCATTCTCTGAAAGGAACCCGTAGCCGGGATGGATGGCGTCTGCTCCGGTGATCTCAGCTGCGCTCAGCACGTTGGGAATATTCCGGTAGCTGAGCGCCGCGTCGGCAGGCCCGACACAGACCTTCTCGTCGGCTGCGCGCACATGTAGGCTCGATGCATCGGCCTCTGAGCAGATTGCGACGGTCTGAATACCGAGTTCCTTACAGGCGCGAATGACGCGGAGCGCGATCTCACCTCGATTGGCTATCAACACCTTCTTGAACACGCGCGTACTCCGATGTGGGTCGAGGGAAGAGGTTAGGATGTGGCAGTCGGATCGATGAGGAAAAGCGATTGGCCATACTCCACCGGTTTGGTGCTTTCAGCCAGAATTTTCGTGATCCGCCCACCCATCTCCGATTCAATTTCATTCATCAACTTCATCGCTTCCACGATGCAGAGGACCTGTCCCTTTTTCACGTAATCGCCTTCTTCGACATAGGGATCTGCGTCCGGCGAGGGAGAGCGATAGAACGTCCCGACGATTGGGGACACGATGGTGATCATGCCTGTCGTATCTTCGATCAGCGTGCCTGTCGTAGCAGGTACATAGGAGGCGGGTGTCGAGACAGACATCCCAGGCTCCTGGACCGCCGCCGTCATCGTTCTCAGCCCCGTTTCATACCGAACGCGGATTCTGAGGCCTTCGCGCTCGATCTCCATTTCGGTCAGGCTGTTCTTCTTTAGCAGATCGATCAATTCTTGAATCTGCTTGGTCTGTTGTCCTGACAACAAGGGCGCCCCCTCCCCACTTTGGGTCGAGGCAACGGTCTGCGAAACGATGACCGGTTTCTTATGCTTCTTCGACTTGTTGGAAGCCCGTTTGCTCACCGAACACGCTCCACATACTCGCGAGTACGGGTATCGATCCTGATCACAGTCCCTGTTTCCATATAGAGCGGAACCTTAATGGTGGCGCCGGTTTCAAGAGTGGCAAGCTTGGTGCCGCCCGTGGCGGTGTCGCCCCGGAAACCCGGATCCGTATCGCTGACTTTCAGTTCGATAAAGTTTGGTAGCTCGACGTCGATCGGGCGGTGTTCGTATACCAGGATCTTCACCGTCATGTTTTCTTTCAAGAGGTCCGCATTTCCGCCGAGCTTTCCTTTTTCGAACGTGAGTTGTTCGAACGTCTCTGTGTCCATAAAGGTATAGGCATCGTCAGTCGCATAGAGAAATTGCATGGTGCGTTCTTCGAGATCAGGCTCCTCGAACCGTTCGCCTGATCTGAAGGTACGGTCCAGAACATTGCCCGAGAGATAACTCTTGAGCTTTGTGCGCACGAAGGCTCCACCCTTCCCCGGTTTTACATGTTGAAACTCAACGATATAGAACGGCTGGTTATCGACCATCAGGCGCACGCCCCCGCGAAAATCTGTCGTGGAAATCACTCGATACTCCCTTCAAACTGTACATGGAGGCAGTTGTTGGACCGGCTCCGTCATGATGTTGTTCTTTTTACCGCCCGTCGCGATGCCGCCTGCGCTGGTATGCTCTTCCCGCCTTTGGATGCAGTCAGATGGTCGTGCAGCCCCCGGAGTGCAAGGAGATAGCCCGTCGGGCCCAGGCCTGAAATTTGTCCGATCGAGACTCCTGAAATATAGGATCGGTGACGAAATTCTTCCCGCTGATAAATATTGGACAGATGTACTTCAATCGTCGGCAGCCCAACTGCAGCAATTGCGTCACGAATGGCGATGCTGGTGTGGGTGTAGGCTGCAGGATTAATAATGATCCCGTCGTATTCCTCCCGAGCCTCTTGAATCCAGTCCACCAACTCTCCTTCACTATTCGATTGGCGCAGGTCTACTTTCACCGCCAATTCAACCGCCAATTTCATGATGGCTGCGTCCATGGCCTTAAGGGAAAGCGTGCCATATAGGGATGGCTCTCTGCTCCCGAGGAGATTGAGATTGGGGCCGTGTAGGACTCGTATTCGCAGCATATCGCACTGTTCACATAAGTTATGTAGCGAGTCCGAATCCCTCTAATACAATCCAGCAGAGCGGCATTGTAGCAGCCTGCCTGGGACCGGTCAAACTTGTGAAAAGTCTTAGGAAGCTTTGCGGTGTGACTCGTTCACAGAGTCACGATCGTGACGACGGGATTGAATCCTATACAGCCAGGACTCTAACTGCACCACGACGTCAGCACGAGGCGTTGAAGAAGACTGCACAGCAGTCTCGGCGGGTGGGGAACCTGACTCCAGGTCTGCGGGCCGCTCCCCTATATGATCCGTAGGGTCTGGGTCTGTCTCCGTGGATGTGGTTGCCGCAACCTGTGGCACAGCAGAGACAGTCTCCGGTTCGCCCTTCATTGATTTCGGACGCTCCGATGGCGCAGGCGTAGCCAGTTCTTTCTTCTGAGCCTGTGGTCTACTGAGAGCAGATTGGATTGAGAGCGCTTCTTCATCACGCGGGTTGATGGCCAGTATCAGCGAACAGGATTGCCGCGCAGACTCCATGAGCCCCTGGCTCTGGTAAATCTTTATCAGGGTTCGGTGGGCCCGAAGGTTTTCGGGACTTAACCTGACAGATTCTTCCAGAATCGCCTTGGCTTTTGTGGCCTGACCCAACTGGTCGTAGACACGTCCGAGGGCGACCATGGCCGTAATAAAGCCAGGATACAGGGTCAGACCATCTTCGAGCACGCCCGCGGCTTCTTGCCACATGCCGGCTTTTCCGTACTCTTCGGCCAGTGGCATAAATACTTTGGAGCGTGGATCCTTGGCTAACTGGACAGCCAGTCGATCGATTTCCAGGGCGCTCTCGGCGGATTGCTGATTCTGAGCCATAGGATACTAGCGTCCTCCCATCACTATCGTGGGGGTTTGGCTGGATTGTCTGGCGCGAAAGAGTTCATACACCCGGCTCAAAATCGCATCGGCAAGCGCACGTTTTGGCATGAGGGGTAGTTCTGTCATGATCCCCTGACGGTCGATCAATGTCGCTGCGTTCTGATCGCTGCCGAATCCCGCTCCTTCCCTCGTAACATCGTTGGCCACGATCAGGTCGAGGCCTTTTGCTGTCAGCTTGGCTTGTGCATGAGCGATAAGATCGCTGGTCTCAGCGGCAAAGCCGATCAGAAGTTGCGTAGTTCGTTGTGCGGATAAGGAAGCCAGAATGTCAGTGGTTCGTTCAAGGTTGAGCGTCTCAGCTATTTGGCCCTGTTTTTTGATTTTTTGCGAGGCAGGGTGTGTTGGACGGAAGTCTGCGACAGCCGCAGCCATGATCACAGTGGTCGACCAGGCAAGACGCATGGATAACACTTGCAACATCTCTTCAGCCGTAGCCACCGCCACGACCTCGATACCTCTTGGAGTCGGTAATGCCGTCGGGCCAGTGACAAGGACCACCTTCGCGCCCCGTGCCTGGGCTGCTTCGGCGACAGCATAGCCCATCTTTCCGGAAGAGCGGTTCGAAATAAACCGCACCGGATCGATCGGCTCCTGTGTCGGACCGGCCGAGACCAGAACTCGATGCCCTTGCCAATCGCGTTGTGGAGCCAGCGCCACTTGAACCGCCTCCAATATCCTACCTTCTGCTGCCAAACGGCCTTGGCCGATCTGCCCAGAAGCGAGCGGACCTAGTTCTGGAGTGACAATGACCGTTCCCCTTGCACACAACGTGTTCACATGTTCTTGAACAGATGGATGCGTCCACATCCCGCCATCCATGGCAGGGGCCATGATCAACGGGCACTGCGACGTCAGAAGCATGGTCGAGAGCAGATTGTCTCCGAGACCCAACGCTGCCCTTGCAAGACAATGAGCGGTGGCCGGCGCAATGATGATCGCATCTGCCTGTGCGGGCAATGACAAATGTTTCATTTCCTGATGTGCTTCGAACATATCCGTCGAGACCGGATGACCCGAGAGCACTTCAAACGTGAGGGGGGTGACAAATTTCGTGGCCGAGTGCGTCATGACGACCTGCACAACCGCCCCTTCACGGATCAGGCTCCGGAGCAATGCCACAGCTTTATAGGCTGCAATGCTGCCGGTCACGCCAAGCACGATCCGTTTCCCGATCAACGTTGGACCGCTTGAATCGGAACTCTTCACCACCGACTCCTCTTACTCTCCGCTCTCAGCCACCACCGGCGGCTTAGGAGAATCGTCGACATAGACGCTCAGTTCTTTCTTGATCTCTTTCGCATCGTCGCCGGTCATCAAGGCAATGCGCTCCATTTCGCCTTCTTTGCCACGCTTCGACTCTTTCATGGCATCCCGCGCTTCCTGGCCGATGAGATAGGTGACCTGCCCTCGAAGCACTTCATCAAGGGCAATCGTCGTTTCTTTGGTGAAGCGTGAGGGGGCATGACGTGATCCCTGGACAATGTGCTTCGCCCGCTGAGCCGCGATAATCGTCAAGCGGTGACGTGAATCAAATTCGCCTTCTTTATATTGGGGCAAGACTCTTAACATGTCGCTCATGGATCCGGTACTCCTTTGGGTGAAGGAAGATCATTGCGATCTTCAGTTTTCTGTTCATCGTCAAGAATGAAATTATTCTCGAGCCAGGTCATATTCAAACGTTTTGTCTTCAAGCGCTCAGACCAGAAGATACTTTCGAGATCGCGAAGGGATCGGCCGAGGTCTTCATTACGGACGACATAGGCGTATTCGCGATAACTCCACACCTCTTCTTTTACTTTGTTGAGCCGCCCCTGAATCTCTTCCGCGGTATCGGAGGCACGAGTCTGAAGACGGGATTTCAGAGCGGCCATCGAGGGAGGGAGAATAAAGATCGACACAGAATCTTCGAATCGTTTCTTAACCTGCATGGCGCCTTGTACGTCGATCTCTAATAACACATCCATCCCCTGCTCGATCTTTTCGGTCAGTGATTTCCGTGGCGTTCCATAGAGATGTCCGTACACATGCGCCCATTCGACAAACTCATTCCGATCGATCATCTCTCGAAATGGCTGCTCGTCAATGAAAAAATACTCCCGCCCATGCTCTTCGCCTGGCCGAGGCTTCCTCGTGGTATAGGAAATTGAATGCCACAACCCCGGGAGCTTCGCCGTCAATTGCTTACACAGGGTTGTTTTCCCCGTCCCGGATGGTGCGGAGATAATGAAAAGAATCCCTCGCCTCTCGGTCGAGGAACGTGGATGGCTTGATGCCGGTACCGGAGAGCTGATTGTAGGGACTGAATTCATTCGACGTTCTGAACCTGTTCACGAATGCGTTCGAGCTCGCTCTTCATCTGGACGACGTGACCGGCGATTTCCGCATCATTCGCTTTGGAGCCGATCGTATTCACTTCGCGCCCGATTTCTTGGAGCAGAAAATCAAGTGTTTTGCCTATGGACTCTGCACGGTCAAGCGTCTGTTCAAACTGTATCATATGCGAGTCTAATCTGACTATTTCTTCCGTAATATCGCCACGGTCCGCATATACTGCCAATTCCTGGTAGAGGCGGGGAAGATCGGGAATCTCCGATCCCAACAGCTTCTCTACCCGCCCCTTCATTTTCACGAACATCTCCTGGGCCAACAGCGGAGTTCGAGCTGCGACACTTATACGATGTCCTCGAATTGTCTGAATCCGTGAGCCCATATCCTCTGCCAGGGCCTTGCCTTCGCGTGTTCGCATGCCCTCAAGATCCGATAGGGCCGCTGTCATCAATTGCTGCGCAACCTTCGCCAGCTTAGGGTCTTCCGCCGGTTGATCCGATACCGACAGCACATCACGAAGCCCAGCCACGAGCGCAAGATCAATGGGGCCGCTCAGCTTCAGAGATTTTTTGAGCGTACGGAGGGCCTGATGGTACTGTTTTGCGAGAGGTTGGTCAAGATTGACGCTTCCAGCCCGGCCTTTGCCGGCCTGGACGGTGACGGCGATGTCGATGCGTCCACGGGTACAGCGTTGCTGGATGGCTTTTTTGAACGCGTCTTCCAGATGGCTCAAGGGCCGGGGAAGACGGCAGGCGACTTCGAGGAAACGATGGTTGACGGAACGTATTTCCACCGTCACGGATCCATCCTGCCATGGGGCTTGTCGTCGGCCGAAACCGGTCATGCTTCGAGTCATTGGGAACCTTTCTCTTTCCACGTGCAATGCGGATAGATCGGACAGGTCCGGCACTGGGGTTTTCTAGCAAGACAGACATAGCGGCCGTGCAGAAGCAAGCGTTGCGATACGGCTGTCCACTGAGACTTCGGCATAAGCTGCTGCAGGTCCTGTTCGACCAGATCTGGATTATTTGAGCGGGTCAGACCAAGTCGCTTCGCAACGCGCTTGACGTGAGTATCGACGACGATACTGGGTTGGCCGAAGGCGTTCCCAAGAATGACATTGGCGGTCTTTCGTCCGACACCCGGTAAGGTGATCAACTCTTCCATGTTCGTCGGAACGCGTTCGCTGAAGCGCTCGGTTACCGCTTTGCCGCAGGCGACAAGATGCTTTGCCTTGTTCTTAAAAAAACCGGTGGAACGAATAATCTGTTCAACATCAGGAAGATGCGCGGCTGCCAGTTCTGCCGGCTGCCGATAGCACTGAAATAGAGAGGGAGTGACCTGGTTCACCCGCTGGTCAGTACATTGAGCGGAGAGGATCGTGGCGACAAGCAACTCCCACGGAGAACGATGATCCAGCTCCATCTTCGGGCTTGGCATTGCACGCTGAAGCGACTTCGCAATCTCTCGAAGACGCATTCGAGGATCCGATGATGGGTGAGGTTTCGTTGCCATGGCTGATGTCAGAATATCTGATTGTGCAGCGGGTTAAGGGCGAGATGCAAGTGTCGGCCCCTGGGTCGTCAATTTCTTCGGCGACCCATCCAGTGGCACAAGGTCAGCCAATCGCTCTTCGAGGTGTCGGAGCAATGGGGGTAAGGTTTCCGCTTGCAAAGCCGAAATCCCAATTGCACCGTAGCGCCGACAGAGTACGTCTGCTTGCCCGGCCGGAAGCTGGTCGCACTTATTGAAGACAAGAACCCGTGGTATCTGATCCAGGGCTAGGCTTTGAAGCACGGTCTCGACCGATGCAATGTGAGCAGCGAGATCTTTCGCCCCCGCATCGACGACGTGCAAGAGAAGATCTGCATCGCGCATCTCGTCCAATGTCGTTCTGAATGCTGCAACGAGATCTTTGGGCAGATCTCGAATGAACCCCACCGTGTCCGTGAGAATGACTTCACGGCCATGCGGGAAATGTAGCCTGCGGCTTGTAGTATCGAGTGTTTCGAATACGCGCGGCGCGGTACTGACTTCACTCTGTGTTAAGACGTTGAGCAACGTCGATTTGCCGGCATTCGTGTAGCCTACGATGGAGAGAACTGGAAAGGCCTGCCGAACTCGGCGCGCCCGTCGTTGGTCTTGATGACGGGCGAAGGCTTCAATCTCCCTCTCCAAATGATCGATACGCTCTCTGATACGACGCCGATCTGTTTCGAGCTTCGTTTCGCCAGGCCCTCTGCTCCCGATGCCGCCACCCAAGCGCGAGAGGCTGGTTCCCTGGCCGGAGAGACGCGGAAGTAGATACCGGAGTTGTGCCAGTTCAACCTGCACTTTACCTTCTCGACTATGGGCTCGTTGGGCAAAGATATCGAGAATCAGCTGGGTCCGATCGATCACGGTGAGGTCAGTGATCTCATCAATGGCCCGTAGTTGTGCGGGAGCCAAATCTTGATCAAAAATGAGCAGGTCTGCGCCTTTCTGCATCGCGTGCATCAGCACATCCTTGAGTTTGCCGCTCCCCAATTGAAATCGATGATGGCCGCTCTGTGTACGTTGCACCAACCGGTCGATCACCGTGAGGTCTGCTGAAGAAGCCAGTTCGGCTAATTCGACAAGACGTTCTTCTTGGTCGGCCTTGTTCTGAGGCGAGGCGCTCACAAGAATGGCTGTGGGTTTTTGAGCCATCGTATGAGATCCGCTCTGACGTTGAAGATCTGCCTCCAGTTCGCGAATGAATGTGTTGAAATTCACCGGGCATAGATGGACCAACGTGGGCTTCAAGAGGGTATAGAGCCCCCCCTTCGGACTGGGTGGATTCAGATGGGCCAAGGAAAGCAGCCCTGGCTCGCCTTTCGGAGTGACTGTCATCGTTCCGATCATGTCGAGTCTAAGCAAACCCAACAGCGTGAGGTCCTCTTGAGTCAGAGGCTGCTCCTTTGGATGCGACCGGATCAACCGAAGACCTCGCAACGACCGCGGGCTCGCTCGAAAGGCAGTCAGGGTCGTTGGTGAGGGCTCGGTCCCGGACCCGACCAGAACATCTTGCACCGCTCCACGCCTGGTTATGACCAGACCTATCGGGCGCCGAATTTCATGCGTAAATTGCGCGAGAGTTTTTGCCGCTTCGGGCGATAACACTTCGTCTGCGGACATCCGGCGGCGATACAGCCGCTCAAGCATGGCGAGCTGGCCGGCGCGGAGACCAAGAACCTGTCCGTGGATTTCTGGAATGGCCGTCGTGTCCTTTTGGTCGTCGATTACATCGTGTGTGCGAATGATGAAACCAGTGAGGCTTGGGCATCGATGTCTAACGGAGCACGGAGACCTGCGAGCAGGGCCTGCCTTCCTGCTGCTGCGATCATTGCAGCGTTATCGGTACAGTACGCCAATGGGGGTAGGCTGAGCTGTAGGCCTTCGGACGCCGCTCGTTGTTGGAGCAGTCCACGTAATCGAGAATTGGCCGACACCCCTCCGACAACGGCCAAGGCACGTGCGCCAGATGCCCGAACCGCAGCAAAAGCTTTGTGGACCAAGACGTCCACAATCGCTTCTTGATAGCCGGCAGCCAAGTCAGCAGCCTGTGCTGCTCGGGAGCGTTCGGGTATGGATTGAAGTTTGTACAGCAAGGCTGTTTTTAAACCGCTGAAACTAAAGTCAAGACTCCTACCTTTTAGATACGACCGGGGAAACACAATCGCCTCTGGGTTTCCCTGTCGAGCTAAGCGATCAATGGCTGGGCCACCAGGATACTCCAGCCCAAGTAACTGAGCACCCTTGTCAAAAGCCTCCCCTGCTGCATCATCCCTTGTAGAGCCCAGGAGGCGGTAGTACCCACTCACCTCTTTGTAATAGAGATGGGTATGCCCCCCCGATACGACCAGAACAACACAGGGTAATGGGAATGCCGGATCTTTCAGCCAAGCGGAGGCGATGTGGCCTTCAAGGTGGCTCACGCAGGCTATGGGAATATTTAATACATAGGCAAGGGCTTTCGCATAGTTGACTCCAACAAGCAGAGCGCCGGCCAAACCCGGTCCTTGCGTCACGGCGACTCCTGTGAGATCCGACCATGCAAGGCCGGATTGTTGTACGGCCTCTGATGACACCTCTTCAATCGTTTCAATATGCGCTCGGGAAGCGAGTTCAGGAACGACGCCACCGAATCGGCGGTGCACTGCATGTTGCGAGGCAATAATGTTTGAGAGGACTGTGCCGTCTGCAGCGAGTACCGATGCGGCTGTTTCATCGCATGATGTCTCAATACCCAGGATAGGCCCTGGCACCCAGGTTGCTGCAGGCGGTTCAACTGCTGTCATGATATTACCTTCGACAATTACGCCACTACGACCGCCTGCCATTTCCCGATTCTGAGAGTGGAGAAATAATACGGCCCTTGTGGCCACTAGCGCCACAAGGGCCGTGCGTACGTTCCACAATGGCCTGCGCAGGTATCGCGCTGGAGATATTAAACGCCCGCCATCGCTTCCTGTTCGATAAAGGCAGGAGCTCCGTCGCGAAGCACGACACGGATCTTCCGGGATTCCTTGAACCGTCCTCGAATCATTTCTTCGGAGAGCGGATCGCCGATCGCGCGCTGAATCGTCCGGCGCATCGGTCTGGCCCCGTACAGCGGATCGTAACCCTCTTTAATCAACCATTGCTTGACATCGTCCTCAACCTCAATCTCGACGCCTTTTTCAAGCAGACGGACGTTGAGCTCACCTAAGAGGATGTCGAGAATATTAGCGAGATGTGTTTTGTCCAACTGGTGGAAGACCACGATCTCGTCAATCCGGTTGAGAAATTCCGGGCTGAATGAACGGCGTAATTCACCCAACACTTCTTCTTTTTTGTGGCGCTCTTGATCGCCTTCCGTGCTCTGAAATCCGAGCGAGACGCCCTTCTGGATCATCTTGGTCCCGATATTGGACGTCATGATGATGACGCAATTTTTGAAATCGACTTTGCGCCCGAGGCTATCGGTCAACACCCCATCGTCCAATACTTGAAGTAGGATATTGAATACATCAGGATGGGCCTTCTCGATCTCGTCGAACAGGACGACTGAGTAGGGTCGGCGCCTGACTCGCTCAGTCAATTGGCCGCCCTCTTCATATCCCACATACCCAGGAGGGGCGCCGAAGAGCCGTGAGCTGGTGAACTTTTCCTGATATTCTGACATGTCGATCCGAATGAGCGAGTCTTCGCTGTTAAAGAGAAACTCGGCTAGCGTCCTTGCCAGCTCGGTCTTCCCTACCCCGGTGGGTCCCAGGAAAATAAACGAGCCGATAGGCTTCTTCGCTTCTTTCAGTCCGGCGCGTGACCGTCGAATAGCGCGGGCCACTGCAGAAATCGCCTCGTTTTGTCCAATCACTCGCTTATGGAGGAATTCCTCCATGCGAAGCAATTTGTTGGATTCTTCTTCTTCGAGCTTGAAGAGCGGAATGCCCGTCATCTTAGAGACGACATAGGCCACCTCTTCTTTTCCGATCGTCGGTTTATTTTTTTCCTGGTTCTTCTTCCACTCGCGCTTGGATTCATCGAGGAGCTTGCGTAACCGTTCTTCTTCCTCGCGGTGACGAACAGCTTCTTCGAAGTTTTGCATCGAAATAGCCAATTCCTTATCGCGAGAAACTTTCTTGAGCTCTTGCTCCATCGCCTTCAGCTCCGACGGCAAGGCATAAGTCTGCAACTTTGCGCGGGACCCAGTTTCGTCAATCAAATCGATCGCCTTATCAGGGAGAAAACGGTCGCTAATGTAGCGATCGGATAGCTTGACTGCTTCAAGGATTGCCTCTTCAGATATCTCGACACCGTGATGTTCTTCGTACCGATCGCGCAGCCCTTGAATAATCAGCACCGTTTCGTCGATGCTCGGCGGCTGGACGTGAATCGGCTGAAACCGTCGCTTGAGCGCTCCATCTTTCTCAATATGCTTTCGGTATTCATCAAGAGTCGTGGCGCCGATACATTGAATTTCGCCTCGTGACAGCGCCGGTTTGAGCATATTCGAGGCATCTATCGACCCCTCAGCCGCCCCTGCGCCCACCAAGGTATGGAGTTCATCGATGAATATAATGATATTCCCGGCCTGGACGATCTCCTTCATGACAACTTTCAGCCGCTCTTCAAATTGGCCACGATACTTCGTTCCTGCGACCAATGAACCAAGGTCGAGGGCTATGACACGTCGCGAAAGAAGGTTATCGGGCACTTCGGACTGGATGATTCGTTGGGCCAGCCCTTCGACAATGGCTGTTTTGCCGACGCCGGCTTCCCCAATAAGCACGGGATTGTTTTTCGAGCGGCGGCTCAGAATCTGAAGCACCCGCTCGATTTCGTCGGCCCGGCCAATGACTGGGTCCAATTGCCCTGCCTGAGCGAGTTGGGTGAGATCGCGACCGAACTCATCGAGTGCCGGGGTATTGCTCTTCCGGTCACGTTCGCGAGGAGCAGACTTCCGCAGAAATGTCACGGTGAGTTGACGGGCGGTCAGAAGATTGGCCCCTAAGCTGCGGAGAATCTTTCCGCCAATCCCCTCCTCTTCCCGGAGAAGGCCCAATAACAGGTGCTCGCTGCCGATGTGGTTATGTCCAAGAAGACGAGCTTCTTCGACCCCATATTCAATCACCTTCTTGACCCGCGGGCTGAAGGGGATTTCACCAAAGGTCATGGTGGTCCCTCCGCCGGGTAAGTTCCGTTCAATTTCCAATCGAACTTGTTCGGTCGAGAGTCCCATCTTTTTCAGGATCATCAGGGCAATTCCGTCAGATTCACGGAGGATGGCCAAGACGAGGTGCTCCGTTCCGAGGTAATCGTTTTGATGACGCTCAGCCTCTTCCCGTGCGAGGATGATGATCTTCCGACCCTTATCCGTAAATCGTTCGAACATCCTGCCTCCTTGTAGCTGGGCTATATCCGATTCCAGTCACCCAAAGTTCTCGAAAAATCTGACCTAATTCTAACTAGAAGGATTTTAAGTGTCAAGACTAGGAGACAATCACACAGACGGAGAACTCGCATGTCTGAAGCATCTAATCACTTCTCGTTGAGAAGGTCTGCGATGCGTCGGTTCGTTGACTTCAAAAGAACCCTCCCGATACAATCGCACACGTTTTTAGGGCTCTCAACATTGCCCCACAACAGAGTTGCATCAGATGAAAAGCAAAAGCATCGGAATCCTGGTCAAGCCAAAATTTCCTGAGATCAAGAGTACGCTGCAGAATATTGTGACCTGGCTGCGTGCTCGAAATATCGACGTAATTTTGGATGTGACATCGGCGAGTCTTCTCGGTGAACAGGGGGGATATCAAAATACCCACTTGGCAGCCAAAGCAGATGTCCTTCTGGTCCTGGGTGGAGACGGGACCATGCTCAATGCCGCGCGACTGGCTGGAGAACGAAGCATTCCCATCCTTGGCGTCAACATGGGTGGGCTCGGTTTTTTGACCGAGGTCCGGCTGGAGAACTTGTATCCTTCGCTCGAACGGGTATTTGCGAACGACTATGTCCTTGATGAGCGACTCATGCTCCGGACGCATATTCACCGACATGGAGAAACAGTCGCGCAAGGCGTGGTGTTGAACGATGTCGTCATCAGCAAGGGCACGCTCGCTCGTATGATCGAACTGAAAATCGCGATTCAGGGTCGATTCGTGACTAACTTGCGTGGCGACGGGTTGATCGTGAGCAGCCCGACAGGATCCACCGCGTACTCCCTTTCAGCGGGAGGTCCCATTATCGATCCGGCAGTCCAGTCATTGATCCTGACGCCGATTTGCCCTCACACATTGACGCATCGGCCATTGATTGTGCCGGGCAACGCAGAGATCGATGTGACACTCACGAGTAAAGACGACGGTGCCATGACCACGCTTGACGGGCAGGTGGGCGTGGCGATCGTGCAGGGAGATACGATCGAGATAAAGACCTCGGAGCACCGGACCCGATTGATCCGGTTTCCAGAGAGCAATTACTACGATGTGCTGAGAGAGAAACTCAAATGGGGGGATCGATAGAATGCAGCGGCCGATCCGTTACGATTTTCCACGCTCAATCAGTTCGAGCATTTCCTGGTTGCTCGCATATTTGAATTCCCCGATACAGTCCTCACCCCAATGAGATCTTTCTTGTGATTCGAGGATACGGAGTCCCTCCAGACCGACCGGATGGCTTTTATGAGCGGTAAGCACTGCGGCAAGCTTGTCGAGGACAACTTTTGTGTCAGAATGATTCCCTGGGGATTTTGTCGAAAGATAGCGATTGACAACTTCCGCGCACCAATCCCCATCCCGTTTCGCGATACCCACTAATCCTTCACTTGCTTTGCGGGCCCATCCAGAGAGAAATACCCCATCGATGACTGTCTGTGTCGTTTCATCATAGGCTTGGAAGAGTGCATCATCCGGATCGTTCCCAGTCTTGTTGGGACTTGTGATGAACATGCCGCTTTTATACGGCAATCCAACCGTCTCATCAACTTTATCCCCGACGGCAAACACCACGGAGTCACAGGGAAATTCATAATATTGTTTCAGTCCGACCGCCACGGTATCCTCGCCCTTTGGATCGAGTTTGTTATCTTCCATCTCCAAGCCACGCACGCGATTGTTGCCGTCAACGAGAAGACGCTTGGGAGACGCAAGGAACTTGAAGCCCATCTGCGTCTCGCTGACCTTCGGCTCGCATTTGGTAAACTCATCTGTCAGGCCCTTCAGCACGTCATCTGCATTCTGGCCGACTGCGGCAAGGCGACCCTGAATCCGAGCGACTTCATTGGTAATCCCTGCCACATCCATGTTGGCGCACACGGCGCGGATCTCTTTCGGATTGTACTTTCGCTCGGCAGGCCCACGCCGCACGATCGCGGTGACACGCTCGACTTTCTTATAGCGAACCAACCAATGCGCGATATCGACCATGACATCGCCGGCACCGATAACGGCGACATGCTTGCCCATATCGAACGGCCGATCGCCGAACCCAGGCAGTCGATTAAAGTGATACACCACATCTTTTGCGTGAAAGACTCCTTGAGCCGAATCCCCTTCCACGCCGATCGCCTTGGTCCCTTGCGCACCGATAGAAAACACCACCGCGCTGGCACCCAGGTTTCGCACCTCCTCGACCGTCAGGTCTTTCCCGTTACCGATTGAGACATTGCCGAAATAGTGGACGTTCGGTCGCTCGAGCAATTCCCAGTACTGCTTTTTAAGCCCGCCGCGCAACTTGAGTTTTGAAGGAAAGATTCCGTATTCAGCCAGCCCTCCAAATTTAATATCCCGATTTAGAATGATGATTTCATGACCTGCCTTTGAGAGCGAACTCGCCACTGCCATTCCGGCCGGTCCAGCACCGGCCACAATGATCACATGCTTGCCCTGTATATTCATACAATATGTCCTAAGAAAAATGAATGAAAAAGCCTAGAACCTCAACAGTTCCGCGGACTTTAACATAGGGGGTTTTGTGGTGTCAAAACGAAAGGACGACTCTGATCAAGGGCTCGCGCAACAATCCATGGCGGCGATTGGGATTCAGCGTGCTGGGCGTGAGGATTTCTAGATTGGCTCTGAACGGTCTCTAAGATTGATTCATTTCTTCGATGGATCAATCGCCGATTGTTCTTCAGTTGCCCCAGTATCGCCTGACTCTGCGATCCCGTTTGCGTCTTCTCCCCCCTCGTCTGACTGCTCTGCATCAGCTGTCCGTGCCTGGTCTTGCTCAATCAATTCCATCGCCCGCGCCCGGACTCGTTCGTCCTTATCCTCGTAGGCCAGGATCAACGGATCGATCGATCCAGGGGGCGCTGACTGTGCCCATGTTTCCAGGGCGCGGAGCCGGGTAGCCACATCCGGTGAGTCGAGTTCTTTTACCATCCAGGCAGGTACGACGAAAGCTTCCGGTGAATCTGCTGACTTCGTAGATGGGACCGGTGCAGCACCGAGACTACCCCCTACTGGGACTGCCCCATTTCCTGCCACACTATCTGTCTTATTTCCTAAGGCAAGTGGCACGGGGGCCGCTGCCGGGGTAACCGGAGTCAATGGGTTGTTGCCTAATGATGGACCCTGCTTGGAAGGGGGGGGCACACCGCTCGCGCGAGACTCAAGGCTCGGCGCCTTGTCAGGCGAAGCCTGCCCACAGCCAGCCAGCGCCATAAGAAGTATCAGGCTGAGGAACAGCGTCAGGCACGATCGTGATGGACGCATGTCCTCAGACCGTTCAGGCGGCGCGGAAGACGTCGCTGCGCAGGGACTGGCTGCATCGCGGTTCGATTCTGGATGTTGTGCTGGTATAGCTTGCAGGCATCAGCTGAAGGCGCCAAACTACCCGCGATAGAGAGGCTTGTCAATACAACCTACGAAAAATTTCCATACTATTTCCCAGAGCCAGAACTGGGTCGGGTTCAATTCAACATGGGCATAGGCCGCCGTCAGCTCCCTTGTTGTTCTCTTGCGTTGACTGGACTCAACGGGCTGCCATTCCTCCCCGCTCTTCTGAGCGGGGCATCCTGGCAGGTTTTCGTGAATCGAATTTGATTCACCCGATCACATTGAATAAACCAGCGGAGGGTATGCCCAAAGGAGAGTTCTGTCTGCGCAAGGATATTGAAAAGCCATGAAACTAAAAGGGAACAGAGCAAGGTCCTGAAAAGAAGTCTGAATCCTTCTCACTCTCACTTGGGCAGGGGCCTGGCTAATCCTCACACTGCGCGTGTCGAACGAGCACAGTTTTTTCGTGCGCGTTCCACGAGCAAGGAGGATTGCCAGGCCCCTGCCTTCTATCCTCCCGCGCTTCCCACCGGTCCACCCGGCTCAGTCATCCGCCAGGGGTCTAGTAGCTCGACGAGGCGCTTTTCAGAAAGGACGTTCTGTTCTTTGGCCACTTGGCGCACTGTCTTGCCGGATTTATACGCCTCCTTGGCGAGTTTCGCCGCCGCGTCGTAGCCGATCTCCGGGGCCAGCGCCGTACACATCGCCAGGCTCTGCTCGATCAGACTCTTGCACCGTGCCTCATTGGCGGTGATCCCATCAATACACTTGGTCGCGAAGTTGGCAGACACGGTCGAGAGGAGTTCGATCGATTGGAAGAGGTTATAGGCCATGACCGGCATCATGACGATCAGTTCGAAGTTAGCCGCCTGCCCGCCCACAGTGATCGTGACATCGTTGCCGATGACTTGCGCGCAGACCATCGTTACCGATTCGGCAATCACCGGGTTCACCTTGCCCGGCATGATGGAAGAGCCCGGCTGCGTCTCAGGCAGATTGATCTCCCCTAGCCCGCAGCGCGGACCGGAGCCCAGCCAGCGGATGTCGTTGGCGATCTTCATCAGACTGACGGCCAGGGTCTTGAGCGCGCCACTCGCCTCCACCAGCGAATCCTGCGCCGACTGCGCTTCGAAGTGGTTCGTCGCTTCATGAAATGTACAGCCGGTCTCCTTGGAAATGAGGGCCAGCACCTTGGCGGAGAACTTTGGATGGCAATTGAGCCCGGTACCGACGGCGGTGCCGCCCAGCGCCACTTCGCTGCAGGGCCGCTTGGGCCTGTTTCACCCGCTGAATCCCGAGTGCCATCTGCCGGGCGTATCCACCGAATTCCTGCCCAAGCCGCACCGGCGTCGCATCCTGTAAATGGGTACGTCCGATCTTGACGATCCGATCGAACTCTTTCGCTTTGCGTGTCAACGATTTCTGCAGGCCGGTGAGAGCCGGTATGAGCTGATGTTGGATCAGCTCACCTGCGGCGATGTGAATGGCGGTGGGAATGACGTCGTTGCTGGATTGGCCAAGATTCACGTGATCGTTGGGGTGCACCAGCTTACTGCCGCGTGCGCCTCCGAACAGTTCGGTGGCCCGATTGGAGATCACCTCGTTGGTGTTCATATTTGTTGAGGTGCCGGAGCCGGTCTGAAAGATGTCCACCGGGAATTCCGCATCGAGTCGGCCTTCGATCACGTCGGTCGCGGCCTGCGTAATGGCACGGGCGGTGGCCTTGTCGAGCAGACCCAGGGACTGATTGACGCTGGCTGCCGCCCGTTTGATCCGGCCCAGGGCCCGAATCATGGCGCGTGGGAAGCGCAGCGAACTGATGGGAAAGTTCTCAATGGCGCGGGCGGTTTGCACGCCGTAATACGCCGTCGCCGGCACAGCCAGCTCGCCCATGCTGTCACGTTCGAGACGGGAGGTGGATGAAGACTGAATGGCGGCCATGGGCGTTCGCTTCTTCATGCGTCAGACTCCTGGTGAATGGGTGCGCGGTACGCGCGGGCGTCATGATAAACGCTGCACGAGGATGGACACAAGAGGGTAGCTGGACAGACGCGCTTACCTACCCCAATCACATTACACGCCCGTCGTGATGTTTTTTATGGAGAGCAAGACGCAGTTCGAGACCAGCACACTATGGGACCGGGTTGGCGTGGGAATAGCCATTCTATTGCCCTCCACTGCGATAGCTGGGTCATCATAAAAAGTAGAACTTCTTCGTCTTATGGCGGAACGGGCTACAGCTGAAACTGTGCCGCGAGATCGCCTGGCTTGAACACGCCCCGCTCGGTGATGATGCCCGTGATGAATTCTGCCGGGGTCACGTCGAACGCGGGATTGTAGACTGCGACTCCGGCTGGTGCGATGGGATGACTGCCGTGGATGGTGGTCACTTCCAAGGGATTCCGTTGTTCGATCGGAATGTCCGCTCCTGTTTTTGTCTTCAAATCGATCGTGGAATAGGGCGCAGCCACAAAGAAGGGAATGCCGTGGGCTCTCGCCAGGACAGCCACTGAATAGGTACCGATTTTGTTCGCCACGTCTCCATTGGCCGCAATCCGATCGGCCCCCACGATACAGAGGTGAATCTTCCCCTGCCGCATGAGTGTGCCTGCCATATTGTCCGTGATGAGCGTCACGGGAATCTTGTCTTGCATCAACTCCCAGGCCGTAAGGCGCGCGCCTTGAAGCACCGGCCTGGTTTCATCCGCAATGACCTGGATCTTCTTTCCCTGCTCCCACGCCGCACGAATGACACCCAGTGCCGTGCCATAACCGGCTGTTGCCAGCGCACCGGCATTGCAATGGGTCAGGATCGTTTGGCCGCTTGCGATCAGCTCTGCGCCGTATTTCCCCATAGCCTTACAGAGCGCAATATCTTCATCCAGAATGACTTGAGATTCCTTCAGTAGCGCGGTCTTGATGAATGCAATCGGCTCCGTGCGTAAGGAGGCGAGCAGGTGTTTCATCCGCTCGATGGCCCAAAACAGATTGACCGCCGTCGGCCTGGTCGCCGCCAGATGATCACAGATCGTGCGCACCTGCCTGGCGAAGGACTCGTAGTCGGATGCTGTAACGGTCTGGGCTCCAAGCGCGACGCCCATCGACGCGGTCACCCCAATCGCAGGGGCCCCCTGACTTTCAAAGTGCGAATCGCATCGGCAACAGTCTGATAATCCCGGCAGTCTAGAAATGCACGTACTCCGGCAACCGGCTTTGGTCAAGTAGTCGTACGGCGCCGTCTTTCCATTCAACAGTAGGAACCATGGAGGGATCTTGTAGCGGGAACTGAGAACCAGTGCAAGGGGTTAGTGCTTGTGGCGACCACTCCATTCCAAGATCGTGATAATGACCACAATCAAGGCCGCCTGTAGCAACAGCAACAGCGCTTCAGTGGTTTCGGCATGACGGAGCGCTAACGCCGCAAGCCCCAGGCAAATGGTCATCAAACAGATCACTGCGACACTGGCTTGGCGAGACCCCAAGGCACGTTCCAACCGATGATGAAGGTGGTCTTTCCCCACGTAGTCGAGCCACTCCTTGATGGAGTGCACTTTCCCTGTCGCGACCCGTTCCACGGTGATGTGGATCATATCGTAGATGAGCACGCCGAAGATGAGGAGCGGGTTGCTGAACGAAACGATTGGACTATGATCCGCCCAATTCCCTTTCACGGCGAGACAGGCCAGTGTGAATCCCAGGAAGGTTGCCCCCCATCTCCAAGAAAAATGACAGCAGGCTTACGCCCTCGAAAATTATACGGAAGAAACCCTACCCCTGCGCCGATGACGGCAATGGCGAGCCAGCCCAATCCCGACTGATTTGTTTCAAACGCCACCGCGCCCATGAATCCAGCGATAAGAATAGCCAGCCCTGTGGCCAGCCCATCCATGCCGTCGAAAAAATTAAAGGCATTCGTGATCCCGACGATCCAGAGCAACGTCAGCATGACATTCGACACATCGCCGACTGGGCCGCTTGGAAACAGAGTCAGAACCTTGCCCGTCGCGATGACAATCCCCGCCGCCGCCAGTTGAGCAACCAGCTTGGACCATGCGGGCAGTTCACACACATCGTCGATCACGCCGACCACCAACAGCAGCGATCCCGCTGCAAGGATCCCGATCATCCAGTCCGGCAGGATTGAATTCAACAGGACCGAGCCGAGGAATCCAAGAAAGACAGCAACACCACCGAGCCTGGGAGTAGGATGCGCATGGATTTTACGCGCTGATGGTTGATCGACCAACCCCCACTGATGGCTGAGATGCGCCATGAACGGCGTCAACGCGCCGGCGCCAAGAAAAGCGAAGAGGAGGATGTAGAGCCACCGAAGACCTTCGAACACAAAGAATTGACGGACCATCGGAACCGCTAAGGCCACCACACCCAGCAGAGCCCCAGGGCAATCGGTGTCAGCCAGCGTCGGCTGCTGCGAAACGCGAAGGGTGGAATCTCTATATCGATAGCCTTCATGAAAGTACCTGCACCAACGATTGCTGAATCTGCAGAACTTCATCGTCTGTGAGATCGGGATAGAGCGGAATCGACAGTGCCGTTCGGTCCGCTTCATCGCTATGAGGGAAACCTGGCTGATCAAGATAACGGTGAAGCGGGCGGAAAACAGGCTGACGACAGTGAATCCCCTGCTGTTCCAACCGGCTGATCATATTTGCAAGACCGCCAGGGGCGGTCTGTGCATGCGGCAGCCTGATCACAAATCTATAGTAGCCATGCGTCCTACCAGGGGGTACGATCGGACCGACGGCAGTCGTAGAAGAAAGCGTGTCACGATATGCTGCTGCGAGGAAAGAACGGCGTTCCTGAAAGGCGGAGAACCGCCTTAACTGGGAGAGCCCGAGCGCCGCTTGCAAGTCGGTGAGCTTGAGATTGAAGGAAGATGGATCCAAGGTTGCTGCGCCATCATATTCGCGCAGCGATGTGATTCGTTCGAGCAACGACGCGTCATTCGACAACACCATCCCGCCTTCTCCAGCACACAGTATCTTCGTCGCATAAAAGGAACAGATGGTAAGCCGCCCAACCGTGCCAACACGGCGACCCTGCTCTGTCACCCCTAACGTCTGGGCACAATCCTCGATCAATGGAATCCCCAGCCGCTCCAGCGCAGTCAGATCGGCCGGCAGGCCGAATAGATGCGGGACAATGATCGCACGAGTCTTCTTCGTCACCGCCCGACGGGCTGCGAGTGGATCGATGTTGAACGTATTCACATCAATGTCGACAAGCCTCGCCTGTGCCCCGACTCGTTGCGTCGCAAGCCAGGGCGCGGCACACACATAACTCGGCATGATCACTTCATCGCCCATTCCAATCCTAAGCGCCCGCAACGCCAGCTCCAGCGCCGCAGTCCCTGAACTGACCACCACCCCACCCCGCACGCCGACAAAGGCGGCCATCTCACGCTCAAATTGCTCAACCCAGGGTCCTTGAGCAATCTGACCGGAGCGAAGCACGTCGGCCGTCACGTGCAAATCCTCCTGCGAAATCGCAGGCCGTGAGTGTGGAATCATGGTCGCCACCGTCGTCATTGGCCGATGTTAATAAACAATCGCAACGGCACGAAGCCTTCTGCATTTTTCACCCGACCCTGGATGCCGCGGAAATGCGCCCCGGCCCGAATCACATCCACAATACTCAGACCTTCAACGTTGGTCTTCCTTACCTGGGAGGCATGGGCCTCGATTGATTTGACCTTGTCCTCGAGCACATGGTCGATATCGACGAACACGGTCGGCAAAAAGTTCTGGGTAGTCGGTCCTTCATAGAACAACACGTTCTGAGTATAGCGGGTTGCGGTGATGGTACTCATCGCCAGGTGCCGGTGATCTTGATGGGTGTCGTCGTGATAGTGCGAGAAAATGAAGTGCGGCTGAATTTCCTTTACCACCTCTTCGATCTCCTGAATGAGTTCGCGTCCCATCGGAACGGCCGTGTCCTCATACCCGCCCCAATAAATTTTTTCGACCCGTAATTGTTTCGCCGATTCTTCCTGCTCGCGCTTGCGTACGCCGCTCGACCCTCCCTTATCCCCAGACGTCATCACCATCAGAAAAATGCGATGCCCCTTTTGCGCATACTTGAGCAATGTTCCTCCGCACCCAGCTTCAATATCGTCCGGATGCGCGCCGATGGCCAGAATTCGCATCGGCTTTCTACGATCAGTCGCCATCTCGTCCCCTTTCGCTCAGCTGGATACTGAAAAAGTCACTCTTCTCACCCGCCCAGCCCCGGCGAGCCGAGACGGGCCTTTCACCAGGCTTCGTTCTCGCACCGCTGAGAGGCTCTACGTACCGAAGCGTATGTCTCGCCTCTTCGCTCGTTGCGGCCTTGCTGGACGGCCGTTTTGAGCATCCAGCATAACCGTATCCTTATTTATGCTGAAAATAGTGACCATTGAGTTTTTACTACGCCACAACATTTTTGTCCGAAAACTCTTCGTGCTATGTCGCCGTGACCACACTCTGTCCCGTTCGTGCCTCGCGCAGTCGCGTCAACGCCTCTGGGCCACAACAGAACAATAGATCGATGGCCGACATCGCCGGCATAAATGGTTCATAGACTTGCCGATATATCGGATGGTGGAACTGTTGCATCTCCAACTTCAATCCTGACGAGTCAAATCGCATCACATCCAGATACTGCTCCCCGCCAGGACCGGAGAGATATCCCGATGCGCCGACGGCATGACACAGATCGATCAACCGATCCGTAGGCTCTTCACGCGCCTCCCACTCCGACGCACAACGGACAGGCGTCGTAATTCCGTATGCCCTAAGCAGCCAACGAATGACCCTCATATTCAGCTCATGCAATCGTTCCCATGGCATGGCATAGAGGCTGAGCAATTCCGGAAGGTAGCGGTCACGGAATGGCGCCTGCGCATAATGCATCTCGATGGCATGTCGGTGCTGGCGTTGCCAATTCACAGTTTGGTTGATCTGAACATCTTTCACCAGTTGGCCAAACCGATGATGGACCGGTACGGTCACCCATTGGCAACCGCCTGCGGTTCTGATTCGATTACGATTTTGCCACTCGTTCTTCTTGAACTGCACTGAATCCAACGCGATGAATAGATCGGCCTGATCGATCTTGTCCAGATACCCAAGCCAGGGTAGAAACTGAGGTTGATGAATCGTGACGCGCATCGATGGTGCCTTAGCTCATAGCCTTCAGCGGAAGAATCGGCTCCACAACAATGGGGTTACTCAACAGTTCGCCACTGCCGGTGATCTCCACTCGATAGGTGATCCGCTCTGCGATTGGCGCATTTGTGTCCGGCCAGTCGATGCGAAACGGCGTCTGACCGGCCAATTGCGCGAGAATCTGGCCAGAGCGAATCACCCGCACCTTCACAGGGTGACTGCCACGATCGGTCGCCGTGACAGAGAGTCGAATCATGAGATCGCGCGCCCCACCAGGATCAAGCCTGTCGCCGGCCGATGCCGATCTGGTTCCGCCGTGGCACACAACTTGGAACTCATCTAATCGAAGTTGAACATGCTGATCGCCATCCCCCACCGCATAGGAGTGACCGGACTGAAGCGCCTCGAGAAGACCGGCAGCTGTCCGCTCTTTCACCCAAAGCACCGTCACAAGTCGATGCAAGTCCTTTCCCGCATCCGTGAATCCATGAAACGCCAGTTCCCCGATCAGCACAGGGGGCGAGCGCTGTTCACTGGCGGGCAATTGGAGCAACCGGTCCCACAATTCACCTGGCTTCACGCCTGTTCGTCCATCCTGATAGAGCCCCCCAAAGCCGGTATACCCCGTCGTCTGTAGCAACGACTCAAGATGGGGCTCCGTCTTAACGGTAACAGTCCCCAACGGGCCAGCAGTATATTCATGAAAGTCTCGCGCTTCTGTCATCGACCAAAAAACAAGCCCACCCTTCGCCCTCACATCGTCGATCAGGGCCTGATAGGGACGATACCCCAACCGATCATCATATGAACTAAACGCAGGCTGGCTCAGGGGCCAGGCATTCGCCACGAGCGCCACTGCAAGGACGATCAGCACACAGGCGATAGCCCGCCGGAGCGATCGCCGATCGGGATCGCGCCGGAACGGCCTCCACAACCAGACGGCTGGAATAGCCAACAACATCGGTACACCATTCACGGCTCCTCGCCAATCGAATGTGTAGGAAGATGGATTCCCGCTCGCCGGAAGGGATCGATAGTCATCCGGCTTGGTCAGACCGATCACCAGAAGATTGCGTTGAGCATTATGCATCGTCAACGTTCGATCCAGAATCGAGCCGGTCCAATAGTAATAGGGGGCAACCTCGACTCCGGGTAGGATGATCAGCTTCGGGTGACGGCTCTGCGCTGCCGCGATCTCGTCCAAGTACCGTTCGATTCCATATTCCAACACAGAGGGAAAACTGACGTGTTGTTTTAAAAGACCCGGCAACGGCCACAGTCCATACTCATAACGCAGAGAAAAATTGTCGGTCAGAATCAGCGCATCCAGGCCGAGTTCTTCCGCCCGTTCAGCCAACGCTTCAACAGTCAATTCACCGGTGCTGGCAGAACTATGAACATGTACCGTAGCCAGCACCTGCTGTCGCACTTCCGATGCCTGTGCTCTCACATCGAAACCAGGCAAAAATGACGCCATGATCACAAACGCCAGTATCAATCGATAGGTGCGATTCATCGCTTCCTTATTCTTACCCGCGAGCACTGAGCGCCTCTGCAAAAATTGATTCAATCACGCGAACCATTGAAAGCGAACCATATCGGCTGTCTATACTACGGCCCGCAGCCAGGCCTAATTGCTGAGCCCAATCCGGTCGATCAAGTAATCGCCGTATGGCATCCGCCAACGCACCGGCATTACCAGGAGGAACCAGCAAACCAGTTTGCTCGTGACTGATGACGGCAGGAATACCACCAACACGGGAGGCAATCACCGGCAACCCGGCTGCCATGGCTTCGACCAGCGCACGCCCCATCCCTTCATTGAGCGAAGGCAACACAAACAGATCCATCCCGGCCAGACAGGCTTCGACGTCATCCCTGTGACCCAGGAGATGCACGGTATCCCGAAGACCGACCAATTCCGCTTGCTGCAGGAGCGCCTCATGCCGATCTCCGCTCCCGATGATCACGAGATGGAGGGAGGGAAAGTCTTGTTTCAATTTAGCAACAGCCTCAATCAGGTATTCATGGCCTTTAATATCGGTGAGCCATCCGACCGATCCGACGATCAGCGCATCCGATGGACAACCAAACCAATCCGGCTGTTGTTTCCTCTGAGCCCTCGCCCGTTCAAACCGCTCACGATCAATCCCGCTCGGTACCACGGCAAACCGGTCGGCTTTGCCGACATCACGATCGAGATGATCCTGTCGTTCCGCGTCCGTCAGCGCAATCAGTCGATCCGTCATCGCACTCAGGACCCGTTCGATCTGAAGAAACAGCCAGGATCGGATTGGACCGAAATGCCCGTAAAACACATGGCCGTGGGGCGTGTGGACGATGACTGGGACCTTCGCGATCCAGGCCGCCACTCGCCCTAACACACCGGCCTTCGATGTATGGGTATGGACCAATGCCGGCCGCTCTTGCCAGAACAGGCGAGTCAATTGCCACAGGGCTTGTATATCTTTCAGTAGATGGACCTCTCGTGTCAGGGAAGGTAGCAGCATCCAGCGAACACCCGCGTTCTCAAGTCGCCGGCAATTCTCTTCAGTTGCGACCTGTCCGCCTTGCGCATCCCAACGACCTGGATACCCGGCAACCACCAGCAGCTCGAACTGGGCACGGTCATGACCAAGAGCGGTCAACATCGTGTTCTGTGCAGACCCGCCATGATCCAGCCGCGTAATCACATGAATCACCTTCTTCGCTCCGGACGGCTCACGTGATAGAGCCGGTCTGTTTTTCGACAAGCGCGCGAACAGTCGATCAAGATCTACCGTATGCGCCGCCCAATTATATCGCTGCTCCACCACCGCGCGACCTTTCTTTGACCAGCGCTCTCGCTCACCTGGTTGACTGCGAAACCGCTTTAATATCAGCCGTAATGTTTTTGCGAGAGACGCCGCGTTTGTTCCTTCAGTGACAAACATCGGATCAACCGTGCTCAACACTTCAGGGATCGCGCCGACTGGCGTCCCCATAACCAGCGTACCGCAGGCTAACGCCTCGACCGTCACCAAGCCGAACCCTTCGAGTTGTCGCGTCGGCATCACGACCAAATCGGAAGCCTGGTAGTACTTCGCCAATTGATCCTCCGGCACAAATCCGAGCAACCTGACTGCATCTTGTAATCCCTTGCTGGAAATGTGCTCTTCCAATCGCGAGCGTAGTTGGCCATCTCCACCAATGAGGAGGAGAAGGTCACGCTGCTCCTCACCGAGCATCGTCATGGCTTCGAGAAGATGCTCTAACCCCATGCGAGGCACCAGATTGCGAACCGTAAACAAAACCGTATGATTCTCCGGCAATTTGAGTTCCCGTCTGATCTCGTTCCGATCCTGCGGCGGGTAGAACATGGCCGGATCGGCTGCGCCGGGAACCACGGTAATGGACTTCGGAGTGATGCCATGCGTGGCTATAACTTGTTGCTTCATGAATTCGCTCAAGACGATCACATGATGACAGCGGCGGATCACCATGCGTTCAATCCAACGCCGGGCACGCACGCTCAGCCGCCGTCTGGCCCGTTCATGCGTCGTCGCAGCCCGCTCTGCTCTGGTGAGATATTCCTCGTGCGCCAACGAATGACAGACATAGACCCAGCGATTGACCATCCCGTAGCGGAACAGAATCGGACCGAGACCGGCCAGCGATTGATGAATCATAGCGACATCGACCGACAAGCCCTGCATCGTGAGATCAAATACCCGAAGAGAGTTTTGCACCGAAGACCAGACAAAGGCCGGCTCGCTGGTTCGTTTGACGGAATACCGCCGTTCGGTCACACTTCCGATCGATAAGTCAGCCTCTGCAGACTCAAAGGGGGCCCGCGCCACCACGCGCACATTATGGCCTAGCTTGGCGAGACCCAACGCTTGTTGCCGGAGCACTCGTTCAGCGCCACCGATGACCTGTTCGACCGTGACTTCTGCGAGCAAGACGACGTTCATGCCGCGCCTACTCCCATTGGATAGGAGGAAACAGACTGTGCCAGCTGCCCATGCCACAATTCCAATACCATGAGCGCATAAATTTGATCCGTAAAGTTCCGCCGTCCGCTGTGGTGCTCTGTAAGCAGCCACTGCACGTAGGCAGGGTTGACATAACCACGACGGCGGATGGTCTCATCAGAAAGCAAATCACGACTCATCTCGCGCAGGTCTTCTCTCAGCCATCGTGCGAGCGGTAGCATAAAACCGCGCTTTTTGGCTGCGACAATGCTTTCAGGTAAAATGCCTTGCAGAGAAGATCTCATAAATCCTTTTAACTTCCATCCGTGAAACTTTGTTGAGGCCGGCAACGAACAAGCAAAAGCCAACAGATGGTGATCGCAGAACGGAACACGCAATTCGAGCGAATGGACCATGCTCATTCGATCGCCCATCCGCAATAAATCGTCCGGCAAATAGGTCTGCAAATCAACACCCATTGCACGATCAGCGGGGTCGCAGGAGGGCCATTCTTGAAAGAAGTCTCGGACACGGTGAAGGGAAACATCATCGACCACAGCAACCCGGAGTGCCTCGGCATACAACGGCGCATCCCATCCGGCCGGTTGAAATGTCGTCCAGCGAAGATATTGCTCACCTAACGGACGATGGCCGTCCAGGAGAAATCGTTTGATGCGGCCACGAACCTCGTGGCCCCCTGCGCCATCCGACAAACTGGACACAGCGCGAGACGCAATCCATGAACGCATCCCCACAGGAAGTGATGCATAGCGAGCCGCAGCCCGTAGCCCAAGATAGCGAGGATAGCCGCCGAAGAGCTCGTCGCCGCCGATGCCGGATAGCGCAACCGTCACAGACCCTCTAGCCACCTCAGATACCAGATACGTAGGAATGGCCGAAGAGTCCGCAAACGGTTCTCCCATGCCGGCGACGACGCGAGGAAGCAGCGAGACCGCATCGGGTCGCAGCACGGCTTCCGTATGGTCCGTCCCGAAGTGTGTCGCGAGGAGCCGGGCGGCTTTGAGCTCATTGTACGATTGGTCTTCCGGCGCATCGTACCCGATGGAAAACGTTTTGATCGATCCAGGAATCACCTCGCGCATGCAGGCCAAGATCGACGCAGAGTCCAGCCCACCTGACAGGAACAAGCCAAGCGGCACGTCACTGAGCAGATGCGCCTGCACGGAATCACGCAACGTGCTCAGAAAGCGCGCTCGTTGGTCGCCCAGCGGAGGCTCAACCTGATTACTCAGCGCTTCCAGAGGACGATAATAGCGCCAGAACGCTAAACGACCCCGCACAATCTTCAGAGCCTCCCCAGGTTGAAGCTGATGAACACCTTCAATTATCGTTTCGGGGCCAGGCACGTAGAGTAGCGATAGGAAGTCAGCGATGGCCTGTGGGCGAATCGTCCAACTCGGCAGTCCTTCCAGCAGTGACGGGAGTTCTGAAGAAAAGACCACACGCTGATCAGCACCCGCGTTGCCAGCTAGAGCAGCGTAGTAGAGAGGTTTGATCCCCAAGCGATCGCGAACCAGCAACACGAGGTCCCGCTCCCGATCCCATATGGCGTAGGCAAACATTCCACGCAACCGGTAGACCGCTTCCGGCCCCTCCTCTTCGTACAAATGCACCAGGACTTCAGTATCGCACCGGGACTGAAAGCGATGGCCTTTTTTGATCAGCTCTTCGCGGAGTTCACGATAGTTGTAGATCTCCCCATTCATCACCGCCCAGACGGTGCCAGCCTCATTCCTGACCGGTTGATGGCCACCGACAGGATCAATCACGCGCAATCGCCGTACGCCAAAGGCCATACCTACGTCATGATGAGTGCCTTCCTCGTCCGGCCCTCGATGGACAAGCCGATCGAGCATCCGGTCAAGGAGAACCGGATCGTGATCCCCTACGAGGCCGCAAATACCACACATGAAATGGCCACTCCAAATGAACGTACTACCGACTTTTCTCTATCAAGACTCGCTCGCGTCGCTCATACTCCTCCCGCTCCTTCTGGTGGCGGGGCGAAACCTCCTGCGGCGGCACGTCGACCGGCTCATATCGGATATGTTTGGCAGATCCCACCGAAGTAAATAATGACCGCACTCCGAACGTGGCTATTGCGGCAAGCAGGCAGAGCGCAATGACCATGCTTACAAATTTGATTGAGCGTCGCCCACGGAGAGTGAACCAATGGGATCGACTCATGGCAATCCCTCACTCCGTTGAGCAATGAGCTCAAATGAAGGGGCCCACACCGTGCGCCCACCCGTCACCTTATACAGCACCTCCGCGTAGGACCAAAAGGCCTTCGCACCAATCTGCCACTTGAGTCGACTCATCCACGGGTTGGCAGAAGTAAGAGGCCCCCGACTTGGAACCGAGTTATAGATCGCGACGGTATCCAGTCCGACTCCCCTCAGCAACGAGCGGAGCGCGTGAGGCGAATAGAGAAAAAGATGAAATGCCTGATCAAAGCGGGACCCGACCCACCGGGCCGGTGTCCGCATCGGGAGGTGAAACGCCCCGTTGGTTGCTCTGATGACGACGAGACCCGATGGCGTCAATGCGCTTGCGACCTGCCGTAAGAGGCTCACCGGATTTGTCACCGTTTCGAGTACGTTTACAAGGGTGATCACGTCGAATGGTTCACGCTCCCCTGTTTGTTCCAACCAATCAGACGGAAGCACCGTGAGCTGACGACGAGCCGCACGCTCGGCTGCTTTTTTCGACAACTCCAACCCATAACATGTCCATCCCGCCGACTGACAAAGTGACAAGAACGCGCCGTCGCCACAGCCGACATCAAGCAGTCGACCAGGAGGTTGCCGGTAGAGGCCAAGACGTCCCACGACACTCTCAAAAACTGGGTCGCGGTCCGACGAGGCCTCGGCCTCGCCATAGGCCTCGTCGTAGTCCTCCCGGTAAAACTGCTCGACCATGGTCCCCAATGGGCGAGGATTCAGAAACACAAGCTCACAGCCAGGGCAACGCACATACCGCCTGGTCGGAGTCTGAAAGACATCGACCGGCATCGCCTGACTGCCACAAGGACAAACAATCTGTTCTGTCTCTGGCATGGCTATCTGCTTCACGCTGCCATCCGTTTCTCAATGGGTACCCGAATGCCCGCGTCGTGTAACGCCGCATCAAAGATCGCCGTCGTATTCCCAACCATACGGTCCACCGTAAACCGCTCTCGAACCAGAGCTCGCCCCTCTGCCCCCATCCTCACAGCTGCGATTGGATCACTCAGCACTTCTCGAATAGCCACCATCAGCGCATCAGGATCTCGCGCCGGCACGAGCAATCCTGTCCTGTGGTCTTCAATCAACTCTGGGATCCCATTGACCCGTGACGCCACCACGGGACAGCCCATCGCCAATGCCTCTAACAACACAAACGGAAACCCTTCGGACAGGGACGGCAGCACCACGACATCCGCAGCAGCCAGAATGTCGGCAATGTCCTCGCGGGCCCTCATAAACCGACAGGCTCGTTCGACACCCAAATCAATCGCCATACGTTGCAATGTATTACACAACTCGCCCTCTCCCACGAACATACAACAAAGCCGTGGCCATGTTTGAAGTAGGCGAGGAAGCGCCTGTAATAGGTAGCGATGACCCTTTTGCTCCGTCAATCGCGCGATGGTCACCAATACAGGTCCCTGTGCAACTCCAACCTTCTGCCTGACTATTTGGCGATCCGATTGCGAAGGAAATGCCGAGAGGTCAACGCCGTTGTAAACCGTATATGCCTTCGTCGACGCAGCAGGGCACTCCTCGATCAGGTCGCGGCGATTGGCCTCTGAGACACAAATAATCCAATGGACAAGGGGGAGCGTAAGACGCAACAAGACTGTATAGAGCCATCGCCTAAGCGAACGGACTTCGTAGTCTTTCAGCGAATTATGGACGGTCGAGATAATGACCGGCACACCGGCCAGACGTCCCGCAATGCGTCCATAAAAGTTCGCCCTGGCACCGTGCGTTTGTAGAATCGTCACTCGTTCCCGCCGAAGCAAACGGGTCAACCGCCAGAGGGCAAGGGGGTTGAACAGAGGCGTCAAGTGGACGAGGTGTGTCTCCACTCCGCGCTCTTTCATACGCCCTACGAACGGACCAGGCTCAGGACAGATCAGCATCGCTCGATATCGCGTGCGGTCGAGACGGTCAAAGAGCAGCTCCAGATACCGTTCACCGCCTCCATAGGCCGAAGACCCAGCCAGTTCTGCAAGGACGACCGGTGTCATGGTTTTCTCCCGAGAATCAATAAGCTCCCGCGCAAGTGCGGGATAAGGTAGAACGGCACTTTAATCCAATCGATCACGCTCTGCCGAGCAGTCTGTTGACAGTCTTGGGTGTCCTCGCCCAGAAAAAACCGCGACTGTGCGATCTCAAACCCAACATGGCGCAGCATCTCTGCTAGCTCATGCATCGCATATTCGCGTGCATGAGGACGCCATTCATCGTTGGGCTCGTTATACCCGGGGGGGGCCAGACGATCATTAGGCGATCGACCGATCAACAGCTTGAAGATATTCCCGATTCGGGTGACATTCGGAGTCGTGATCACAAGGTGGCCTCCGGACTTCAAAATTCTGTAGGCCTCTGACAGTAAATGAAATGGGGAGGTGAGGTGTTCAACGATCTCCAGTGCAAACACAAGTTGTACGGAATAGTCTGGCAAGGGTACTGTTTCCTGATACCCTTTTGACAAGAATTGTTGCCCGGCAGGATCGAGATTGACGGTGAGAATCTCGACATCGGCATCCTGTTTCATGAACTGCACAAACTCGGGACTGGCCATCAGTCCGGCACCGAACAAACGCGCCGCTTTCGTCGGCTGGAGCCCACGCGAGAGACGCAACAGACTGCCCGGGAAGGGACCAAAATCCACGATCGTCTGCGATCCATCGGGCAATCGCTGCAATCCGCTTCGAAGCGCCACATGGAGACGATCACGACATTTCAAGGCGTGATTCATCGGCGTGGTAAACCGTGCATCCTGCGCTCCAAACGTCTCGTACTGAGAGGGTCTGTAAGCTCGGATGATTCGATTGAATTCGTGTCTGGTCAGCTCGTATGCCACGATTTCACGGTTTCCTTCCAACGATCAGCAGCGTGTCGCTGAGCAATTGAAAATGGAGTTGACTGAGTCGATTGAATCGTTGGCGCAGGCCTATAAGCTGCGTAACATGAAGGCCGGCTTTCCCGACAAGCTGCGTCAGGAGAGATGCGCTGAACGAATGCAGGTGGCGAGTATCGGCGGTCACTGAGGGCACCTGGCCGCTCAATGCTTGGACACGGAATCGCCAGAACGCGACGTTCGGAACGGTCAGCAAGACATGGCCACCAGGCCTGAGAACACGGGTAAATTCCTCCAGAACACGATCCGGCATAATCAAATGCTCGATCACCTCGCTCGCAATGACCAAATCGAAACTCTCGTCTGGTTCCGGTACAGCCTCGCAATTGAGGTCGACAGCGTACTGCCGATCGAGTCCTTCACTTCGAGTGAGGGCCGCAGTCGACACATCACAACCATGAATGACGACATCGAGACCACTCGCTCGAATGGCCCTTGCCAGTCGACCGTCTCCGCACCCTACGTCCAGGATCTTCCTCGCACCTAGCAGACGGACCACCCTGCTGATCTGATCGTACCGGCGTACACCGGCAAACGCCGTTGCCTCGGCTTTCCACCCATTCCATTCATCATCGTACTGTTCGCGTTGGCTCACACTGGTCCGATTCATCGATTGCCCACACCTTTCTTCAGACAGAACACAGACACACCGTTTCCTCCGTACTGGATTACGGCCTTTCTCCGATGCCGCCTATCCTCCGACTGAATAGGCGGCATTCCCTTTACAATGCGGTTGTCCCACCCATACGCGCCATAACATCGCCTTCAACTTCTCCATCTGCTGATAACGATCAGACCGACCTGAGCAGGCAGCCTTGAAGATTTTTGCGAGCACTCCTCCTCCAATCCATGCCTTCATGATGAGCCGCTCGAGCCACCAGAAATGTTTCTCGACATAGAGAATCCGGCTGAGCTCCCACTGCACATTGAGTTGATCTCGATACTCCACACTACTGCGTCCGATCAAATGGATGACCTCACAATCTGCCGCATGCCATACACGATAGCCTCGCTGATGAATCCGGCGACACAAATCAACGTCTTCGAAATACATAAAAAACCGACTGTCGAACCCCTCCATGTGTTCGAATAATCTCTTCCGCACCATAAGACAGGCGCCGTTCGCCCACTCCACGTCTTGCGAGACCGTGAAATCCAGTTCAACATCGCCACCGATCACACGTTTAATGATCGTTGGAACCCAGGGCGAATAGCGCAGATGGTCGCGGACCGAAGGGAAGGGAAAGCAGGACTGCAGCACTTGCCCGGCTTTATCGCATTGGAGACAACTGACAGCCCCAATATCGGGGTGCATATCCAAACATGCCACCATCCTAGAAAGCGTGTATGCTCTCATCACCGTATCACTGTTCAGAAAGAGCACGTGACGGCCTTTGCCGATTTCGACAGCTTGGTTACAAGCTTTGGCATAGCCGCCGTTATCTTGATTCGCAATCACCCTTGCCTGAGGGAAGTGGGCTCGTACGGCAGCGACGCTACCATCGCTGGATGCGTTATCTATCACGATCAGTTCATACTCCACGTCCTTGGTCATGTCCCGAATGGATTGCAGACAGGCCAACAGCAAATCCCGCGTGTTGTAGCTGATGATGGCGATCGTGAGGTCCACGGAATATCGACTCCTATTGTTTGACTGCGCTGAGCATGAGTTCATTGCCGGCCCACCGCCAGAATGGCAAGAGCCCTCGTTCAAGCCGGTGGAGCCCTCGAGCGACCAGGCCAGCATCGCAGGGTTGCAAGTTGCCGCGCGCATGTCCCTGGCGACGGATCCGCAGGCTCTTTTCGTAGTTCACATGGGAGAGGAATGGCCTTGTCAATACACGCTCGACACGAAACCCTGCTCGCTCCACACAGGCCTGCAACGTGTTCGGGGTAAACAACCACAAATGCCTCGGAGGCTCCAACGCCATCCAATCCTCTTTAAACAGTCGACTCATAAGCCCTACCATATTCGGTGTCGTCAGAACCAAGCGCCCGCCGTCTTGCAACACCCGATGGCACTCGCGCAAATGAGTCAGCGGATCTGGCACATGCTCAATGGCATGCACCATGGTCACAACAGCGATACTGCGGTCGGACAGTCCAGATGTCTCCAACGTCCCCACTTTCACAGGCACCTCATAATTCTCGCGCGCGATCCGGGCAGCCTGAGGGGACGGATCGATCCCCATGACCTTCCATCCAAGCGCTTTCATCGCTGAAAGATACCCGCCCGCTCCACATCCGATATCCAGAAGCGTCCCACCTTCGACGAAGGGAGGGCAGAGTTCGTCGCGCCCATATCGTGCGCGGTTTTGCAGCGCAGGAACCTGTCCGAGAACCCGCCCTCCCACCGAAGCCCACCACTCATCCCGCTTAAATTGGGTGTAGCCAAAGATTTCACTCAGAATCAGCCCGCGCATCACATCCCGAACCCCAGCAGCCGGTCGAATTGGCGCCTCACCCTGTACCTGCCCCTCGTGTGGTTCATAATCGTCCGGGTAGCATTTCGGAATCTCATCAATCGTCGGTCGTGGGCTTTCCCACACCAGTCCGCAGCTGGAACAGCGGGCAAAGCCAAACTCGCCTTCAACTGCATAGAGACGGTCGTGCAGTCCACGAAATAACGTTTCCCCTGGCGTACCACAGAGCAAACACAGAACAGCTTCTTCCGTCCTTAGTGTCGGCATGTCACCACACACGACATCAGGTCTGGGTTCATGTCTTTGGGATAATGAAAGGCCTCTTGTCCAATGGCCAGTCGCACGCGTTTGGCTAACTCATGCCCCCACCATTGCGGTGATCGACGGCCCACTACCACCTTTCCCAATCCTCCACCAAGCACGAGCAAAGAATTGGCGGTCAGGATCAGCCACAGTACTCCGGCACACAGACGCCCTTCATGCTTCCGATAATAGCGAACAAGCCCGATCAAGCTATCGATGATTCCCTGATCGGGTAATTCGCATACTCCTCCTGCGCCTCCATGATGCATGACCTCGGCTCCCGGTAATAGGAATAAGCGATGTCCGCGATCGTACAACCACCGGCACAGGTCCACATCGTTATAAAAAATGGGAAACTGTTCATCAAACAAAGATGATGGCGCGAGGATGGACTGTCTCAGCATTAAGCAGGCAGCTGGAGGTTGCTCAACCTCCGTCATGCTTTGAAAAGGTTCATCGTACATATAGAAGGCACGAGTCCAGCGATTGCGTGGAAATAGATTCCTCAATATCGTCTCCGAGAACAACACATACCGCCAGCGAGGCAGCCGTTTGTGGTAACGTTGTACCGTCCCGTCAAGATTTCGCAAGACCGCAGTCACCCCCGCCCGTTGTGAATCAGCATCGAGAAACTCAACCATCAATTCAATCGATCCACCTCTCATTTCTGTGTCCGGATTCAGCAACAATACATAGCGCCCTCGTGCTTGTTGATAGGCTTGATTGTTAGCTCGGGCAAAGCCGACATTCTCTGAGTTTCTGACCAGTTCCACCCATGGAAACTCTTCCGCCACCAACACGGGACTGCCATCGATCGACCCGTTATCGACCACAAGAACTTGAGCACGAACGCCTCCTCTTGCACTCGCAAGCGCCTGCAGGCAAGAGCGCAACAAGTCCCGCGTATTCCAATTCACGATGATGATCGAGACATCCACTTCATGTTCTTGGAACACCGAGGCCCTCCAATCAGGCACTCCATAGGGTCCGCAAACGGGGATACTCGCGCGCCCAGAGATGCCATCCATAAATACTGATGCCAGCGAGCCCACATATCATCGCCGGCCACTGCTCTATTCTCATCGAAGGAACTGTATGGCTGAGCAGGAAACCGAGCACAACAATCGCCATGACTCCACCTGCCCACCTCAACGGCTCAAACGCCGGCCACGCTTCACGTCCTAATAGTTGGACCGTCGCCATGACGTGCAAAACAAGACCGATCACGAAAGTCAGCGAAATTGCCCAGGCCGCACCGACAAGTCCCCACATCATCGCAAACGGAATCACCATCGCGACGTAACACACACACATCACGGCCCAGATTTTAGTTTGCAATTCAGGGTGATTGGCCCCGCAGTGAAACGCAGCCATCACGCTGCAAAACGCCGCGGCAATGGCAAACAAACAGAGAACGCGCAACGGATCGATCGCTGCGGTCCAGGATGGACCGAAGACGAACGGGACAAGATACGGTGCGAGGGTTGCCGTCACCAACGCGCTCGGCACAATGACCATCCCCGTGAGGCTCATTTGTAAACTCAAGGCACGCATCGCTCCAGGCCGATCCTTCTGTAACATGGCATACGTGGGCAAGCTGATTTGAGAGATCACACTCATAGCCCGAATGCCGATCATGATTGGAATGGCCATGGCGACTTGGTAGTGGCCTAACGCTGTGACTCCGTACAAACGTCCTACGACGAGATCTCCTCCACTCATGACCGTAAACAGAAACCATCCTGTGAAATTCTGATATCGTCCATAGTTCCAGAGGCTTAGCAATGATGCGCGATTGAGCGACCATCCGATGCGGCACGGCGCAATCCAGTACGAAAGAAGTGCCCCGAATAAGAACGCGATCAGCTGCCCACCCAATAACGCCCATGCGCTCTGCCACCACCAAGCCAAGCCGATCGTGACGCAGGATTCGAGCACACGGCGACTGAGATCAAACGATACCCGTTTTTTAAGATCCAGCTTCTTCAGCAATACGAACAACGCCGGACTCTGTAAGGACTGCAGAAGAATTCCGACAGTATGGACACGGAGGAACAGACCGAGTTCGGGAATCTGCATCCCGGTCGCAATCACGTCTGCCAGACCCCAGAGACCGATGGCCAGTACGAGCCCCTTAACGATCGATAAGGTCCAGGCGACGCGAAGATCTTCCTCGTTGACATCCGGCTTCGCAATGACCGCCGGTTCTAAGCCCAACTCAGAAAATGCCAGCACCGCAAGCAAGATGGCAGCGGATGCCATCATCAATCCAAAATCGCCCGGCACAAGCAGTCGCGCCAGAACGACCAGCTGGAGAACCGCAATCCCCTTCTCAACAGCAAATCCAGCGAGCGCCCATCCTCCAGCTTGGAGGATGCGATGACGGATCCTCATGGATCCAGGAACTGGCTCATCATGATCAACCGGGCGGACCCGGTCTTCAATCGACGGCATTGTCATCAGGCACACACCCGGTCACGTACATATTCAGCAGCCGCAACCCTGCACACCTGCTCCAGTTCCATCGCTCTCGCGTCCCATGTATGGGAGTGCACAACAGCCACGCGTCCGGCTTGCCCCATCTTTCTCGCCGAGGCAGGGTCCCGAAGCAGGCGAAGCATTCCCTCGGCAAGACCCGCCGGATCCTCTTCCTTCACCGAAAGCCCAGCGCCCAACCTCTCCACCGTATCGCCATAGCCCTCGCCGGTCGTTGCTACCACAGGCCTCGCGCAAGCCAAATATTCCCAGAGCTTCATTGAATCACCAGGATAGAAACGAACCGGTCGATGGAGAACCACACATACGTCGCTTGCCCCGATCCACCACGCTACCTCATCAAATCTCACTCGCCCCACAAACGATACGGCTTCTTCAAGACCGCGTTGACGCACCATTGCTTGAAGCGCTGGTCTTGTATGGCCATCGCCGACGAGCAGAAGCTTGGCGGCTGGACATTCACGGCAAACTATCGTCATGGCTTCGACGAGGGTGTCGAGCCCATGCCAGGGGAAAAACCCCCCGACAAATCCGATGTACAGTCCGTTACGGTCAAGCCCGAGTCGGTGACAGGCTTCTTCCTTCTGATGAGGCACACAGACGGATGGATCGACACCGTTTCGAATCACATGGCAACGGTCAGCTGCGATACCCCACTCTCGCTGCATCCAGAGAGGAATTTCCCGACACACACTGACAACCGCCTGTGCTCGTCTCACCGATACCCGTAAGCTTCCTTGAATAAGATTGCGGATGGGTTTCCATCCCCACAGGCCAGTCAACTCCTCTCCCGCTACTCCATTGACGAAGAGCACATAGGGGCATCGCATGACACCGGCACAGATCAAGGGAGCGATCTGGCCCGGCGAATCGAACCACAACATGACGTCTGGCTTCTCTCTCCACATAATCCAAAGCAGTGCGATCGCCGAGCCGACCAGATAGGCCCATGGTCTGATCATCGGGAGGCGAGGAACCCATATCCACAATCCCCTCACACTGACTAACGCGGCATCATCCTTCATATCGGTAGACGGCCTCGGCGCCACTACCCGCAATATATGTCCTCGAGCCTCCAGGGCACGCACGAACTGCACAACTTGTTGAGCCCCCCCTCCGGCGACTCCAAGATCCTCGTCACAAAAGACCAGAATATTCATGGCGCGGACTGTGCCTTATGAAGCGGCATGCAGCGCAATGTAGCCCGGTGAAACGACTGTGCCCCTATTCTCCGTCGAGCGTTGCCAGAAGGCCCCAGTCCAATCGATCTGATGAATCTGATCCGTAATCCCTCGCGCTCGACGAAAATCTTCGATGGCGGCCCGACAGGTCGGCAACCCGAAATCATCGACGATGATAAATCCCCCCGGCGACACCTTGTGATACAAGGCAGACAATGCGTCCATCGTCGATTCATATAAATCTCCATCGAGCCTCAGGACTGCCAATCGAGTAATCGACGCAGACGGTAGCGTGTCGCGAAACCAGCCCGGGAGAAATTCCACCTGCTCATCTAGCAACCCATATCGGGAAAAATTGGCCTTCACCTCTTCTAACGAAATTGCCAACTCCTGATAGGTCCACAGCCGGTCACCGCGATCGACCGGGTACCGGGCTGGATCAGGCTGTGGCAACCCACAAAAGGAATCAGCCAACCAGACCTTTCTTGAACAATCACCATAAGCTTTTAATACCGCGCGCATAAAAATCGACGATCCACCACGCCAGACTCCGGTTTCAATCAGATCTCCCGGCACACCATCTCGAATCACCGAGGTCACACATTGTTGGAGATTATCCAACCGCTTCAACCCAACCATCGTCTCTGCTTCAATCGGCCAATCACGGCCATCCTCTCTCTCGCCCATTCGATCCGATTCTATTTTGACAACTTCCAGCTGGACTTGATGCAACAACGATTGAAGAGGCTCCAATACGACTCTTCTCCACCCACTGACCGACGTCATCGGCCGATATTTCTCTTTCCAAAGCATCCGCGTCAGACACTGCTTCATCAGATGCAAATACAACTCCTCAGGAGCGACTCCACCGTTGTAACCCGCCACAGGCTGACTCATGTTCCCCCACCCTTATTTGTCATTAACCACAAGCCGATGCCGATCATGATCGTGTGGGACAATTTGTCGAACCAGGTCACGTAACGTGCCAACGATCGCATCCCACCCAAACCGCTGCTCGACAAACACGCGTCCTTCACACCCCAATCGGCGCCCCTCCTCAGGATCTGCCAGCAGGTCCAACACTGCTTCGGCGAGCGCATCGATCTGATCGGGCTGGACCAACACCACCCCATTCGCACGAGAAAACAGTTCGGTCATCGACGGAATGGCGCTCGCAACGACAGGCCTTCCGCAGGCTAGGTAATCGAATACCTTCACCGGAGATGTTTCACCCCGGTCACCACAGAAGGGCGCAACACACACATTCATGGCGCCAATCCATATGGGAACACGGGTGTATTCGACTCGGCCGACCCAGGTAATCCAAGAAGACAGACCTCGCTGTGCCGCCTGTTCAAGAAGTGCTGCAGCTTCTTCTCCTTCACCGATCATGAGCAATCGTGTCGAAGGGCGGCGATCGTGGATGCGTGCAAACGCCTCCAACAAGGTCGTTAAACCTTGATATCGATAAAAGCTGCCGACAAACCCGATGTATTGGCATGTAGGGTCTAAATGTTCTTCTTGCCTGCACACGCTACTTTCCCTGGGTCTAAACACCACAGTGTCCGACCCACTTGGCAACAGGACCACGCGATCAGGCTGTACACCGTATTGCGATTGCACGAGACTTCGAAGTCCATCTGTCAGCACCACTACTCGATCACAACGGCGTAGGGCAAAGGCAGCCAAGGTATGAGTCATCCGACTTCTCAACCCGCTTGCGCACCATGGAGGAACTGGCTCTCCATTAACCTCACAGATGCACTGGGCTCCAAACAGTCTCGCGAGCAACAGCGGGTGAGGACTTTCCATCCACCGGTAATACACGACATCTGGTTTTGACCAACAGGCTCGTACGACGCCGACAACGAAAGAGAGAATCGCGTAAAAAATGGGGCGCAAGACCGGCCATGGGAGGAACGGAATCGGGGCAACCACAAATCCTCGCTGAAGCAACGAGGAACGATAGCGTGGAGGGAAGACTGTGACACTGTCGCCCCGTTGCGATAGCTGTCGTGCCAATGCCCAGAGTCGAACGAGTCCTACAGGATCGGATGGTGCATCCGGCTCATACCAGTAACAAAAGAGAAACCACTTCATATAGGGACTCGCTGAGTGACAGGGCTCGTCTGTTCCGATGTCAAACGAGGCAAGATGATGACGAGACCCGCGCACAGCCAAAAGGGTTCCATAATACGAATGATAATAAAGGTGTTGGCCCCGATACCATGCGCAAGCATGGCCACCAAGCCGAACAGCAGTCCCTGCGCCAATCCCTTACAAAAAGGGTCCTGCTCTGCTAGGAAATTCTCCCGCGCGCGACGCCACAAGCGTACAATCAGAAAGATGAATGCGACAAGGCCGGCGAGGCCCGTTTCGCCGAGAATCTTGACGTATTGCGCGTCTGCCCAGGCGTAGCCGGTGACACCGCGCCCGATCAAAGGACTATGCACCCAATCTTTGAGCACATACTGCCAAGAACGGAGTCGTTCTGTTGTAGAGAGATCCAACCCGACGCGCCCCACTTTGATCTCGCCCCCATATTGACGCCCAAAGAAGGTCTCGTTGACCCGATCCTTCACATTTGCAGGCATAGCGAAAGGGAGCACAATCAAGATTAGCAGCATCAGTGCGAGCACACCAGGCCGTCGCCATTGCGTTGCAGCGACAGCCAGCATTAACACACCAGCAGCCAGGTAGGACGAGCGAGAAAGTGTGGCCATAAGAGCCAGACTAATAACCCCCAAAAGAAGGGCAAGTACGATTCGAATCGGCCCTGACTTCAAATGAAGGAAGATCCCCGTGACGATCGCCATGATAAAGACCAGGTATCCACCAAGCGTGTTCGGTTCCCCGCTTTCTCCTTCGAACGGCGCGCTCGCACGTTGCCCGCTGGGAATCTGAGCGATGGCATACACACTAATCACGAAACAAATAGCCAGCAACGCTGTCACCAAACGGACGACCTGTTGTTTAGTCGACACATGATTGACGACCATAAAGAACACGAAAAAGTATTCAAGATATTTCAGGATAAAAAAGAATCCAGTCAGCGGGCGAACACGACCGGCGATGACGCCGACCAATGTGGCCAGCACACAGATCAGCATGTAGTACACGATGGGGCGATTGAGCGGCGTCTCGCGAATGAGGGCAAGATCGCGATAGATGATGGTCTTGACCAACCAGCTAAATCCGATGATTGCGAGCAAGATATCGTCTAGACGCAACGAGAGTTCTCGAACCCCGACACCTCTTCCGGCCACACGCCCGACCGTAATTTCCGGAGAGAGCAACATGGATCCGATTAGCAGAAAGAGCGAGGCCGGAACTGACGTGAAGGCCAGCAACACAATGAGAAAACCCACGACAACCTGTAACCCGATGGTTGGAGTCGCGAGCGTGAGGCCGAGTGCGAGCACGGCGGCCAACACTGACACGATGACGGCATCTTGAGGTTTCACCATTGCCGCATGCATGGGATGTCATCTCCTACTGCTGCGTCAGCGGTATTCGTAACGGTAGGCACCGGAGTCCGATGCGACTTCAGACTTTACATTCGTTAAGACAACACCCATGACATTGGCCTGCGCATGGTCCAAGAGGAACTTGGCACGCTTGAGAGCATTCCGACCGATCCGGCCGACTTGGTAGACCACAATCGTTCCGTCGACGCGTGAGCTGAATGCCACTGCATCTGTCACTGGAAGAATGGGAGGACTATCGAAGAGCACGAGGTCGTATTCTTCATTCATTTCATTCACGAATGCCTTGATCTTGTTCATATTGAGGAACTCATTCGGATTACCGATCTCTGAACCGCTGGTCAGAATATGCAGGTTATCTAGGCCCGGCGTGCTCAGCACCCGATCGACCCCCATTGGCCCAAGCATCAAATCTGTCGTAGATCGCACGTGCTTGCGCCATGACGTACTGCCTACTAACGCATCTGCCAGACCGGGGCCTCGCTCGAGCCCCAATCGCTGATGCACGATCGGTCGCCGCAGATCTGCATCGACAAGTAGTACTCGCTGCCCTTCTTGGGCAAGTGTGATCGCTAAATTTGTAACGCAGGTGCTTTTGCCTTCTCCCAGACCTGCGCTCGTGAAAAGGATAGATTTGATCTTCCGATCCATGCTGGCGAATTGAATATTCGTCCGTAACGACCGCAGACTTTCAGAGAGGACAGACTTTGGATCGATCAGACAGATAAGTTTCGAGAAATTTTCTACGGTCGATGCAGAGGCATCGACTGCAAGCGCCGCGCGGGCGGCAGCCTCCATTTCCTTACCGTCGAACTGCGGAATGACGCCAAGGACCGGCACCTTGAGAAATTCTTCGACCCCTTCGATGGTGCCAATCGATGTATCGAACGATTCGCGCGCAAAGGCGATGACGAATCCGAGAAAGACCCCCATAATCGAGCCAACCATGAGGTTCAGCGCGGTATTGGGTGCATTGATTGGAGCGCTAGGCGTGATCGCCGGCGCAATAATCGTCACTTCTTCGATCCGTTCCGCACTTTTGATCTGCAGCTCTTGAAGCTTGCCTTTGAGGGTCGCTAATAAATCCGCATTGACTTTCACATCGCGCTCAAGGCGGCTCATCCGTATCGCTGCTCGCGGGAACTGAAAATACCGATCCCGATAGCGATTGCGCTGATCCAGAAGCGTGGCTTCTCGATCTTGCATGGTTTTGAGCTTCGCTCGGAGCTCTAGAATCATCTCGGCTCTGACGTTATCGATCTTCTGCTGCTGCTCACGGACTTGTGGATGATCCGTCGTATAGTTGATCAGAAGGGTGTTCCGTTCCTGGATGAGATCAAGGAGGCGCTGATTCAGGACCGTCAGCAGCGCATACGGCTCCTCGGTGAAGATCCGGCCGGGTTGATCTCCGACCACTGCATCGCTTCGGCTCAGCACTAAGATCTGCCGTTCTCCCTCCGCTCGCTTTCGCACCACCTCATTGTACTGGTCTTCCAATCTGGTGAATGTCTCCAAAGCAGCGCGCGCCTCATCGGTCAAAAAGACCTGCCCCTCGCGCTCCCGAAACACCCTCAGTGCATCTTCAGCAGCATTTAACTGCTTCTCGAGCTCAGTCAGCTGTTCCTCAACAAACCGTCTTGATTCCATGACGAGACGGTTCCGAGTCATGATGTTTTCCAGCCGATAGGCATCGGCGACTGAGTTGGCCGTCTTCTCTGCCGTCTCCGGTTGATCCGAGGTCGCTGTGATACGAATGATATTCGTATCACCTTCGCGCTGCGTCTGGATTTCCTGACCGAGGTAATACACGGTATTGAGATAGGTGGCCGATCGCTTCTCTTCCGGCGTCACATGTGCCGGGACTCGGCCTAACTCTATCGCGACACGCTCCATCACAGGGAATCCTCGAATAAATTCGGTCTGCGAGTTGAGGTCGTTGGCGTTTGAAAATGACATGGTCTCAATCAACTGTTGGGCCACCGTGTTCGTTCGGTCGAACTTCACTCGGGCAGACGCTTCATACAGCGGACTCGGCTTGAACAATTCTGAAAACAGGAACGTGAACAACAGAACGAGCCCCATCGCCAACAGAATAAGATATTTCCGTTTCTTAACGATCAACCAATAGTCGATAACGTTGAGCTCGTATTGGGCCATTGGGTCAGCGTCCTTCTCTCGTTTCGATTCCGACAATCATTACTTCAGCAATGCAGGAAGAATAAACGCCGGATAGAACGGTACGATCGCAGTCGAAATGATCGGCATGACCTTTTTGGCAGCTTCGGTGGCATCGCCCAAATGTTCGCGCGGCACGAAGACGATATCGTTTTCCTCCAGCGACATGTTCCTGCTTAAATCGCCATAGGTAAACGCGCGTGCGAGATCGGCCATCACCATGTGCGGTTTCGCGAGGTCACCGCCTCGAATCACCCGGATTTCGTCCATCAACGCCGTTTCCTGATACATGTCGGCCGCGGCTAGAGCTTGCAGCACGGTCATATGCCTCGGCATGGGCACCATCCCCGGCTTCTTCACATCCCCGAATACAAAGACCCGTTTGACCTTCAAGACTTTTTTCTTCAGCAGAGCCTGCACACGCGGTTTGTGCATATACGGTACAGCTGCTTGCTCGGCACGGGATTCTGCGACCGCCGCGGTGACACCGCCGACATCGACCTCCATAAATCCGATAGAAATTTTTCCATTCTCCCGAACGACACTGGAAAACCTCTCCTCGCCTGCACCGCGATGAATCACTACCTCGAGTGTGTCCCCTGCTTCGATGGGCGTTTCCGAAGTTGGAACAGTTTCATCGGCATAAACGTCTCCCTTCGGCAAAGGTGGAATGACTGTTCCGGGAGGGCTGATCGCTGACGGTGGCAAAGACGAGTTGGCCGGATTGTGGCATCCAAAAAACGGTCCGCAAAGAACCACACCCGCTCCCAGAAGACCGATGAAAAGTCGTGGTATTCGCTGTCGCACAGCCTCATCTCCTAACGTTTTACTGCGCTCAACCGATAGTTAACCGATGGGCATCACTTCTACAATGTGCAAGGAAGTCTCAGCCCGTAAATCCACCGTCTTCGGCACTGGGGCATGACCCGATTGCAAGAGTCTCAAGATCGGACGCAGCGGGTACTGCCGATTCAACTGAGACACGACTCCGGTTTCGCCGGTGTTCAGACGAACAGTCGTGCCTAACGGATAGATCGAGAGTTGTTCGACCAATGCTTTCAGAAAATGATGCGGAAACACCGTCTTGCCGCATACAAGCAATGTGCGAATCGCCTGATGGGGTGACCTGCCACGTCGATAGGGTCGTGAATTCATCAGGGCATCGAACACATCTGCCAGTCCGATGATGAGGGCCATCTCATCGATATGATCCCCGGTCAATCGTCCAGGATACCCGCTCCCATCCATTCGTTCATGTTCTTGGAGAATCACCCTCCCCACCCATGGATAGGATGCTCCAACTTCCTCGACCAGGCAGGATCCATGCTGTGGATGCTCCTGCATAATCCGAACTTCCTCTTCCGTTAATGCGGAAGCCTTGTACAGCAGAGAGTCCGGTAGGACAAACATGCCGAGATCGTGCAGCAACCCCGCTAATGCAATTTGTTCGAGCTTTGCCGATTCATATTCAAGTCCCTCCCCAATCTTCACACTGACGATCGCAACATTCACAGCATTCGTGACAACAAAGTCTCCCGCTTCGCGCTGGAGAACCTTCTCAAGCAGTTGGTCATTGGTTCGAAGAGACGTCACAACACCGGCTGCAAGGCTCACTACGTCATCGATCACCCACGGCTGCCTGGCCTGAACCGCTCGCTTGACTCCTTGAATGACATGGCATGCACGTTGATACCAATCATTCTCAGTGACAGACTGTGAACGTGTGGGAGTTGGATGGGAAAGCCCTGCCGGCCTCATGGAGAGAGCATGGTTTTTCACATCAGGATTAGCGGATTCCTGGCTCGACTGTCCCTGAATAAGATCGATTAACCGGGTCACAGCTCCTCAAGCCTTTCTGTGCATGATCAGGGTTCTTACAACCTGCTACCGACTACCGACACGTTTCGCGGTTGGAACAGAGGGCGCAGGGTTCTCTTCCATTTTGGCAAACTCCCGTTCCAACATAGCTCTAATGAAACCGCTAGTTGTGTATCCTTGCTGTTTCAGATTATCGAGTTGGGTTTTGAGGTTCACCGGTAACTGAATCACGATCCGTACGAGATGTGGCATATCATGTGTTTCCTAGGAATTTGTCTGGTTTATGCTGAGGCCAGTATAGGCATATGCACATGCTATGCCTTGATGTCAGATGATGAAAACTGAGTAAACTTGGAGACTTATGCTATCGGGGCTTCACTACTTGGGAGGGAGATTGACGAATTTCGCCTTGCAGACACTTGAAATGTGCACTCGCTCATGCCCCTGTATTCTGCACCTAAGTAACAGCGGTAGCAGGTAAACACTTTGGCCTGCATGATCCGGCAAAACAGCAATTAATGGCCGTCACGCCACTGTTGCCATATCCGGATCCAGTTTGCCTTCTCACAAGGCAACAGGCACGAGACACTGTTGGTTGGCTGAAGCACCAAGTCACTCGCTCGATGCACGTGAAGTGTGTCACCGGATGCTCTTCCGGTAAACCAGACCCCTCCGTCATGATCGGTCCGTAACACCATACTGCCCTCCGACTTATATGCATCCAGAACAGCATCTGCGGGGTGCCTATAGGAATTATGGCGCCCTGCCGAAAATACGGCATACTGAGGATGTAGTGATGCCACCCAGGCATAATGCAACGAGCTCACAGCCCCATGGTGCGGAACCTTGAGAACATCGACCGGACTGTGAAACGGTGAGCGTGACATCCGCGACAAAGCATTGTGTTCGACATCCGCGGCGAAGAGCATCGTATGATTGCCACACGTGAGACGCGTGACCACAGAACGATTGTTCAACGCCTGCCCCCCCGCATGACTTTCGTGTGACGGCATCGTAAGGTACCCATCTCTCTTTGGATTGAGGGCCACCAACCGGCAGGGACCGGATGAAATGATCTCCTGCCCTTCACTGACAACCCCTTCTTGGAGTCCTTGACTGGCTAATGCTTGTTGTAGCTGTCGATAAAACAATTCCTCACGAGTCTCTCCAGATCCCCAATACTGTTTCACAACAAAATGTCGGACCACCCAGGCAAGGCCTCCGACATGATCAAGTTGAGGATGTGTGCCGATCACCTGGTCAATAGTGCGAATGCCTCGATTCCAAAGAAATGGAGCTACCACCGCTCGACCCATGTCGAATCGTTCATACGTCGCTCCCCCGTCGATCAATACCACCTGTCCATCGGGCAGCTCGATCACCGCGCTATCGCCTTGCCCGACGTCGAGAAACGTGACGCGAAAGTGATCTCCATCAAGAAACATCCGTGGAGACCATGCCCACCACAACAATAACAATAGGACACCGACACTCACTGTCCAACCGGAATGCCGTACCACCCACTCGCTGCCAGAGCAGAGTGAGGCAGCCATAAAATAGGACCATGGTGAACACTGAAGGGGCCGCAACATGCCATTCCCCTCCAGAGAGCATCGATATCAAGCGGATCTCCATCACAAAGTAGTCAAGCATCCACTGATTCAATGCCGCCAGAGGCAATATGGCTCCCCCTATCACAATCTCCCACACGGCAGACACCAGGCCAATCGGAACGAGCAAAATTCCCATCACAGGAACGGCCACTACATTGGTGAAAAGACCGAGCCACGGCAGTTGATAGAAATAGTATGCAACAAGAGGAAGGGTCATCAAGGTCACGACGCCGCTCATGATGATCGAGTCTCTCCCCCACCGGATGCAAGTTCTCACATACGATGGTTTAAATGATTCGTTCAGTAATTCTTCCTGGTCAACCACCGTCTGACGAGAGAGCCATCCAGCCATTGCGATGACGGACAAAAATGAGAGCTGAAAGGAGATATCAAATAGCGCCTGAGGATCATGCAGCAATATCACCACTGCTGCGGCAGAGAGGGCATGAAAGAGCCGGCGCTCCTGACCAAGCCAAATCGCACTCAGTCCAACAATTACCATCAACAATGATCGAATCGTAGCAAGTTCAGCTCCGGCCAGGCAGGCGTAGCCAGCGACCGGAAGAAGTGTGCAGAGAGCAGCGATGCGAGTCGGTGTGATTTTCCGAGACACTGCAAGAAGCCAATCGGAAGGCAACAAAATCGTTGCCCATCTAACAAGCGAGAAAATGAGCAGCGCGACGAGACCCAAGTGGCTACCTGAAATAGAAAGAAGATGGACTGTCCCGGTCGTCATAAACTGATCACGGAGCTCCGGGTCCAAATACCCTCGATCACCGATGATGATACCCGTATACAATCCGAGTGCAGGCTGTGAAAGAGTCTGCACCGCAGCGAGACGAATATCGCTTCTCCACTGATCGAATAGAGTCCAAACCGCCCACCAGGCATGCGCATACCCCGACTCAAGAAACTGCACCGCATTCGGTCCGGTCACTGAAGCGATTGCATCAATCCCTTGGCGCTCCAGATACACCCCATAACTAAATCCACCAGGGTTCAGTGACCCGCTCGGACGTCGCACGATCGCCCGAAAGCGCACCCGATCACCTTGGAAGAATACTCGTTCAGGTGTGCGCCATGTCAGCCGTACACGCCTAGATGGTGCCGATGCAACTGGATTGTCCGACCTGATGATCATGACCAGGCGATCGGGCGCTTGTTGCACAGGCGCCACAATACGGCCTGTGACTTCGATCGTTGCATCGGAAGGATCCTCGGCTATTGGAGCATGGGCAGTCAGATTGACGACCAGCAACCAATAGACCACTCCAACTAAGAGTATTCCGTAGTGCCACGTAACCTTTGGAACGGATACGCGATTGAATTGTTCCAGGGCAACCGCACCTAACCCAATAAGGAGGAGTAGGAAGGAGGTGACGAGGGGAAAGAAGGGAATCTGTGATCCGACTAAGAGCCCGGCAATGAAGGCGACGGTGAGGGACGGCAGCATAAGCCTCCCTCAATGGAGGGCGATACCTTAACCCAGATGAACCTTAATCACGTCTACAAGATGATTGGCGACCTCACGAATCTGATCATCACGCTCACCTTCGACCATTACTCGTAAGAGCGGTTCCGTCCCGGAATATCGGACCAACACGCGCCCACTGCCGTTCAGACGCTGTTCACTTTCATGGATCGCACGTTGGAGTTCTGGGACCGTGTCGAGAATCGGTTTCTGGGCGACCTTCACATTGAGTAATACTTGTGGTACCGCCGTCATGGATTTGGCCAGCTCAGACATGGGCTGTCCTGTGCGTTTCATGAGAGACAAGACTTGCAACACCGAAATCAACCCGTCACCGGTCGTATTATGGTCCAGGAAAATGAAATGGCCTGACTGCTCTCCCCCGAAGTTGTAGCCCTCAGCCGACATTAGTTCGAGTACATACCTATCGCCGACGGCAGTCCGCACGAGGGCAATACCCGCTTTCATCATGGCCAACTCCAATCCGAAGTTGCTCATGACAGTCCCCACAATCGTCTGCTTTGCAAGCTTCCCTTGGCGATGAAGATCGAGCGCCAACATCGCCATAATATGATCACCGTCCACGATGCGGCCTTGTTCGCAGACAAAGATGGCGCGATCAGCATCCCCGTCCAGCGCTACCCCGAGTTGTGCCCCCTGATCGAGAACTGCCTTCTGCAGTAATTGGGGATGGACCGCGCCACAGCCGGCATTGATATTCATCCCGTCCGGTTTATTGGCGATCACTTCGACTTTTGCCCCGAGTTCACGCAGCACCGTCGGCGCAACCTTGTAGGCTGCGCCATTTGCGCAATCGACCACCACTTTAATCCCTTGAAAGTCCAACTCTCTCGGAAGAGACCGTTTGACAAACTCGATGTACCGCCCCTCGGCATCATCGATACGATAGGCTTTCCCGATGGCATCTGCGGTCGGCCTTAGATGAGCGATCTCATTTGAGACGATCAGGCCTTCGATGCGAAGTTCCATTTCATCAGGTAATTTAAACCCATCGTTGGAAAAAAACTTGATGCCGTTATCCTGGTAGGGATTGTGCGAGGCCGAGATCATCACCCCGGCATCGGCGCGAAGACTCCTCGTCAAAAATGCGATGGCCGGCGTCGGCATAGGACCGACCAGTAACACATCAACACCCATCGAACAAATCCCGGAAGTCAACGCGGACTCCAGCATGTAGCCGGAGATCCGAGTATCCTTGCCGATGACAATTTGATGGCGCCCGGATCGACGCATAAACAAATGTGCTGCGGCTCGGCCCAGCTGCATCGCCATTTCGCTGGTCATTGGATCAAGGTTCGCGACCCCTCGAACCCCATCGGTACCAAACAGTTTACGCATGTTGTGCTCTCATGGAAATAGTGGACTGCCGACTAATCGCCGCGGCAACCTCCACCACATCTTTCATGGCTTTCACGTCGTGAACGCGAAGGATTCCAGCCCCTCGATCTACCGAAATCGCAACTGCGGCCGCCGTGGCCCATTGCCGTTCCTGAACCTGACGGCCTACGAGCTGACCTAGAAACGCCTTCCGTGAGACACCAACCATCACGGGACATTGAAACTGCTCGAAGCGGCATAGTTGGGCTAACAATGTAAGATTATGTTCCAGTAGCTTACCAAATCCGATACCTGGATCAAGAATGATTTGTCTTCGTACAATGCCATGTGCCATCGCAAAACCGATTCGTTCCTCAAAAAACTCTGAGACCTCGGCAGACACATTGTCGTAACATGGAGCCAGCTGCATGGTCCGCGGTGTACCATGCATATGCATTAAAACAATACCAGCCCCCGTTCCGGCTATCACATCTACCATGGCAGGATCACCGCGCAACGCGGTGATGTCGTTCACAAGAACCGCCCCAGAATCAAGCGCCGCTCGCGCGACCGCGGCCTTTGAGGTATCGATTGAAATGGGAACAGACACAGCCTTTGCCACCGCAGTCACGACAGGAATCGCACGACGACACTCTTCTACCTCGGTTACAACATCGGCGCCAGGGCGTGTTGATTCTGCGCCGATATCCAACAGATCGGCCCCTTCTTCTACTAATTGAATGGCATGCGCAACCGCAGCAGCTGTATCCAAAAAACGGCCGCCATCGAAGAATGAATCAGGCGTCACATTTACTACACCCATAATCAATGGTCTACCAGGAAATTCTATCAGCCGATCTTTTGCCTGTCGTGTCACTATCATAGATTCTCACATCGCACAGCATGTTAAGAGACCGTCGTGTGTGCTATACCCCTCCCTAGTATGGAGGTATAGCACACAACGCATCACGTGCGAGAAAGACTCCCTTCTCGCACGTCGTCTTTTAGATATACTGCCCCGTGATACCAATGCCCTGAGATGGCATCACGGGAGCAGCGATACGAAAGTTAGGCAGGAACAGGCTGAGATGGGGACTGCATCAGAATCTGATCGATATCGGACCCGTCGAGTACTTCTTTCTCTAAGAGTGCTTCCGCCAAACGCTTCAAACTGGCCATGTTGTCCGTGAGCAACCGCTTCGCCCGCTCATAGTTTTCCGTCACAAGACGCCTGACTTCCTGATCGATCTCCATGGCGATTTGATCGCTGAAGTCGCGCGAACTCCCCATCTCTCGCCCAAGAAAAACCTGTTCGTTTTGTTTACCAAACGTCAGAGGACCCATTTTTTCGCTCATGCCCCATTCACAAACCATTTTCCTTGCGAGGTCTGTCGCGCGTTCGATATCGTTTCCTGCCCCCGTCGTCATCTCATTCAAGACCAACTCTTCTGCCACTCGACCTCCCATGAGGATGGCAAGTTGGTTGAGCAAGTAGCCCTTCGAATAACCGTGCCGGTCATCGGTAGGGAGCTGCATTGTGACACCCAATGCGCGGCCTCGAGGAATAATGGTTACCTTGTGTACGGGATCCGTTCCAGGAAGCAGCTTGGCAATCAGCGTGTGCCCAGCTTCATGATAAGCGGTCGTCTTTTTCTCCTCGTCGCTCAAGAACATACTCTTTCGCTCAGCCCCCATCAGCACCTTATCTTTAGCCATCTCAAAGTCGATGACTTCTACTTCTTTTTTATTGAGTCTCGCAGCCCAGAGTGCCGCTTCATTGACCAAGTTTTCAAGATCAGCACCTGAAAACCCCGGAGTGCCGCGCGCGATTTTTTCCAACTCCACATTCGCTGCAATTGGAACTTTCTTTGTATGCACCTGGAGAACCTCAACACGACCCCGCATGTCCGGTCGATTCACCACGACTTGCCGATCAAACCGCCCCGGTCTGAGCAAGGCAGGGTCGAGGACATCCGGCCGGTTAGTCGCAGCAACCAAGATCACACCCTCTGTCGTGTCAAACCCATCCATCTCGACGAGCAATTGATTGAGCGTCTGTTCACGTTCATCATGACCTCCACCCAACCCTGCTCCACGAAGTCGGCCAACGGCATCGATTTCGTCGATAAAAATAATGCAGGGTGCATGTTTCTTCCCCTGCTCGAAAAGGTCGCGAACACGAGACGCGCCAACGCCCACAAACATTTCAACGAAGTCCGATCCACTAATACTGAAAAACGGCACATTGGCTTCGCCGGCAATGGCCTTGGCCAATAGCGTTTTCCCTGTGCCTGGGGGGCCAACGATCAACACGCCTTTTGGAATACGTCCACCGAGCTTTTGGAACTTGCGAGGATCTTTAAGAAACTCGATGATCTCAAGCACTTCATTCTTGGCTTCTTCAACACCAGCCACGTCGGCGAACAATACCTTTTTACGCTCTTCCGTCAGCAAACGAGCTTTGCTCTTACCGAACGACATGGCCTTGTTGCCACCCATCTGCATTTGCCGCATCAAGAAGAACCACAAGCCCAGGAACAGGACAAACGGCCCCCAGGTCACAAGGAACGTAATATACCAAGGACTTTCGTCCGGCGGTTTCGCCTCGATCTGCACACCCTTGTCCCGTAGAACCTGCACAAGTTCAGGATATTCCACCGAATAGGTTCGAATACGAGTTTTATCTTTCAGGATGGCGCTAATGTGGCTGGATTTGATGATGACACGCTCAACTTCGCCCTTATCGAGCTTGGTCATGAATTCACTAAAAATCACATCTTCTTCCGGCTCGTGGTGCGGCACGCTAAATAGGTTGAACAGCAAAATCATGAAGAGGCCGACGACAACCCAGAAAAGTATATTCTTTGTCCTGGAATTCATCCAGATCTCCTTGTGGATGGCACGCGGATGGTCAGAACAACCATCATCGTGATTGATGTTACCACAGGTGCCTGCATACTGACAACCGTGAGATCGAAGTCTTACTCGTGATCTCCCTCCATATCCAGGACAGCCAGATAGGGAAGGTTCCGGTACTTCTGCTGATAATCGAGTCCGTACCCCACGACATATTTATCGGGAATCTTGAATCCAACATAATCAATGGTGACATTGATCACTCGCCGGTCCGGCTTACTCAACAAGGTGCATACTTTAATCGAGCGCGGTTTTTTTTTCGCCAACGTCTTGACCAAGTATTGAGCCGTAAGCCCGGAGTCGACGATGTCCTCAACCAGCAACACATCTTTCCCCGTAATGTCCTCGGTCAACTCAGTCACCATTTTAACGGTTTTCATCTTGCCCGATGATTTACGCTGAGATCCTTCACTCGTCACCATCAGAAAATCCACTCGTATGGGAATTCTAATTGCGCGAGCCAAATCGGCATAGAACGCATAGGCTCCCTTCAATACTCCCACCAAAACACAATCCATTCCAGTATAATCCGTTGTGATCTGCTTGCCCAACTCACGGATCCGAGCACGCATTTCTTCTTGTGTCACAATCGGTCGACCGAAGATCCGCTCCATAACTCCCTACTCCCTCTCTCCCACCCGGTTGTACACCGAGACAACCAAACACCGTGTCGTCCCGCGACGAACGGCAAAACGCTCGTCCTGCCGCATCCCTACCACCCAGAGGATCCCCTCCGGCGCTACTAATAGCGGAACCTTCGCCCGTCCAGGACGAGCCACTTTCTGATCAGTAAAGAAGTCTTGCACCTTCTTGCTCTTCCCCTTCATCCCGTAAGGAACAAATCGGTCGCCAGCCTGCCATGCGCGAACGACCAAGGGCTCGGAAAACAGGTCGGCATCGAACAGTGCCACACCGTGAGAAGAAATCTTCCCTAGCTCATCGGCAGCGCCACGAGTCATACGTTGTACATGAATTTCCTGATTCGTTCCAGCCCATGAGACCATTGAAGGCACCGAAACCATATGTACCGCGCTCTTATTTTGGTCGACATCAATCGGATGGCTGCAATCTCTCCCTGCACCTGGGCTAAATCGCACCACCCCCTGATCCAGCGTCACGAGGACCTGCTTCAATGGCAGCCGAGCCCCGCTCTTCTCCTTGAGAAAGACGCGCCGAACTGATTCCACGACCGAAAAACTGCTCGCGCGCCCCTCTTCGTCGTAGGTCCGTAAGATGGATCGAATCAGACGCCGCTGAAGTGCAACCGGCAACTCGACGAAGGCTCGATGATCGACTCGTTGCACACCATGCGACTCACGGTTGACAAGTGCCTTCACAAGGGTACCTGTGACATCTTCCAGGAAATGTTCGTCTTCTCGTAGCAAATCCGCTTGCCGCTGCAGCACACGGACGGCAGTTGGCACCAGCTGTGTGAGAACAGGGAACAGTTCCTTCCTGATTCGATTGCGATGATAGACTGGTTTTTCATTGCTCGAATCACGCCGATAGGTCAGCCCTTCATGATCCAAATACGCGAGCACTTCTTTACGGGAGGCTGCGAGAAGAGGTCGAATAATCCCGTCTTTACGAGCGTACGACATTCCTGCTAACCCGGTCATGCCGGCCCCTCTCAATAACCACATGAGCACCGTTTCAGCCTGGTCATTGGCAGTATGACCCACCGCAATGCGGTCGGCCCCTAGTTCCTGAGCCATGTGTTTCATGAAGTCATATCGCGCGTCACGTGCTGCAGCTTGAAGCGACAATCCCTGTCTCCGCTTGGCCAACGAGGGGCGATGGATGACAAGATTCAACTGTCGTTCATGGCAAAAGGTGTTCACAAATGATTCATCGCCGTCGGACTCCGCTCCGCGCAGCCCGAAGTTACAATGGATGACGGTCAACGTGAGGCGCCAGGAGGGGAGCAGGCGATGGAGAAGCGACAACAACGCAATCGAATCTGGCCCGCCCGACACGGCTACCAATAGGTGATAACCGGGAACGAACAGCTGATGCTGTCGCACGGTTCGAACAAATTGAGCCAACAACGTCGGCCGTGTGGTGGGTCTAGATTGCGACCTCATGATTGTCGCTTCGGTGGCCAAGATTACCGCACTCCCTGCGAAAACCGCCGCAAGCTGCTGCGTGCCTGCTCCACATCACAAGCAATTTGTTGTGAGAGCTCATCCACAGAGGCAAAGATCTGATCGCCGCGTAACCGCACCACAAATTGCACGGTGATCTGTTGGCCATAGAGATCGCAGGTTTGATCCAATAGATTGACTTCGATCAGCCGTTCGCCTGCGCCAAAGGTCGGCCTCGTCCCGATGTACGCGATCGCATCATAGATCTGAGGCCCAAAGACCGTCCGCGCCGCATAGACGCCATCAGGTGGGACAACACGGTCGTCGGGGATGCGCACATTGGCCGTGGGCCAGCCCATTGCCTGTCCCTGTTGCGTCCCCCGCACCACCGTACCGCGAATTCCATAGGTGCGCCCAAGCAATGCGGTAGCCCGCTCCATTTCTCCCGCTTGAATAAGTTGGCGAATCCTGCTCGAACTTACCACGTCACCGTCACACATTATCGGGGGCATGGGATGGACTCGGAATCCATGCTGCTCGCCAAGATGCACGAGGTCATCAATACGACCTTTCCGGCCCTTCCCAAACGCAAAGTGATTCCCCACAAATAGTTCAGACAAGGCAAGAGATCGATGCAGGATGTCTGCCGCAAATTGACCGGGACTCATCGCTGCAAAAGCGGGAGTAAACTCCAAGAAGACCACTTCGTCGATCCCTGCGGCCTCGAAGCGCGCCAGTTTCTCTTCCAGGGTCGTGAGAAACCGAAGATCGACCTGCGGGGCGAGAATCTTGACCGGATGCGGATCGAAGGTCAGCACGAGCGCTGTACCCGTGCCTCCCGACGGCGGTCTCCACCACCGTTTGCAGTAGCGCGCGATGGCCGAGATGGTGACCGTCAAAATTACCGATGGTGACGACCGGAGTAGGGTCGTGGACCTTCCCCATGGAATCCACGCGTCACTTTCATGCGTGCCGTCACTGGAGCAGCCGCGCGGCTTCTTTGGCAAAATAGGTCAGGATGAGTCTCGGCGCCGGCTCGCTTGATCGAGAGCAGCGACTCCATCATCGCGCGCGCTCATCCAACCAGCCGGCGTTGGCCGCCGCTTTGATCATGCTGTATTCCCCGCTCACCTGATAGGCGGCAATCGGCAGTAACGTCCGTTCGCGCAGCGGCGATGATATCCAGATACGGCATGGCCGGCTTCACCATGATGATGTCGGCCCCCTCTTCGATATCCAGGTCGATCTCCCGCAAGGCTTCACGCTTGTTGGCCGGATCCATCTGGTAGGACTGGCGATCGCCGAATTGCGGACTGGAATACGCGGCGTCCCGAAACGGCGCGTAAAAACAGGATGCGAACTTTGCAGCATAGGCCATGATGGGCATTTCGACAAATCCGGCCTGATCCAATTCGTCGCGGATCGCGGCCACCCGCCCGTCCATCATGTCGGACGGGGCCACCATGTCGGCGCCCGCCTGCGCATGGGTCCTCGCCATGGTCCGCAGACAATCCAGCGTCTCGTCATTGAGAATTCTGCCGTCCCTCACGATGCCGCAATGGCCATGACTCGTGTACTCATCGATGCAGACATCGGTGATCAACACCAGCTCCGGCACCTGTTCCTTGACTGCACGGATAGCCCGCTGCACGATGCCGTTCGGATCAAACCCTGAACTCCCTCGCTCGTCCTTCCGATCGGGAATCCCGAAGAGGATCATGGCAGGAATGCCCAAAGCCTGAACCTCGACCGCCTCCTTCACCAACAGATCGACCGACAAGCGGAACTGCCCCGGCATCGAGGCGATCGGCTCCCGCCGTCCCTGCCCTTCGGTAACGAACAAGGGATAGATGAAATCGTTCGGAGTCAGCTCGTTTCCCGCACCATCCGCCGAAACGGTCTCCTTCTCCCGCAGACGACGCAGGCGCTGAATCGGAAATGCCATGCGTCGCTCACTTCCTCGGAAGTTGGTCAGGAACACCACCAGATCACGCACGGAAATCATCCCGACCAGTTTGCCGTCCTTCGTCACGCCGAGGTGGCGGAGATGGGTTTGCGCCATCAGATCGTTCGCATCCAGCAGCGTCTTATGTTCTTCGATCGTCATGATGGGGCGCGACATGATCTGCTCGACGGTCGTCTTGTGTCGATATCCGCCCCGGTGGCGACCACCCGCCGCACCATGTCCGTGTCTGTGAGAATGCCGATGACCTCCTTTCCGTTCGTGACGAACAGGCTGCCGATGTTGCGATCGCGCATGATCCGCCCTGCAGTCGCACATCCATATCACGCTCAACGGTGATGAACTTGTCTCTTCGGAACCATGAATGACTTGACTGGAACCATGCCGTACCCTCCCTTTGTAAGAACATCCTGCTGTCACCTGCCATCCGGTCATCGATCTAACTGCGCGCGGAAGCAGTGTCGGCATTGAGCCGATTCTGCAAAATACTCCACGATGGCGTCTGCCAGCGCCGGAACCGTATTCTGTCCGGCCATCACCTGACCGTTAAGCCCGGCCTCGCGAGCGGTCGCTGCGGTAATGGGTCCGATACAGGCCACGGTCGTCCTCCCACCAACCGCAACAATTCGTCCTTCGTCCGCAAACAACTCGACGAAATTCCTCACCGTCGAGGAACTGGTGAAAGTCACGACTGTCGACCCGCCCGGTCGCGAAGCTGTTGCGTCAGCGAGGCGATCCGTCGCGACTGCCGGGCGAATCGTGCGATACACCGGCACCACATCCACCGTCGCCCCCTCGGCACGCAACTGTTCCGGAAGCATCTCCCGCGCCACCAACGCACGCGGAATCAAGACACGCGCCCCACGCATCTGCCGCTCAGCCAACGCCTCCAGGATCCCCTCCGCCTGAAACTGTTCCGGGATCACATCGGCACGCAAGCCATAGGCCGCCAGCGCCTCCGCCGTGCGCGGCCCGATGCAACACATGTCAGACCGGCCAATGCGCGAACATCACGTTGCGTCTCCAGCAGGCCGGTCATGAATGGAGCAATCCCGTTCACACTGGTGAAGATCAACCAATTGTAGGTCTGACAGACGAGCCACAGCGCCCGATCCAGCGGCGCCCAGTCTTCGCGGAGGCACGATCTCGAATGGTCGGACATTCCACCGGCTTCCCCACCTTCGGCCGCTAATCAAATCAGAAAACTCCCCCGCTTGGGCTTCGGCTCTCGTCACCAAGATCCGTTTCCCGAACAGCGGCCGGCGCTCAAACCAATTCAGCTGCTCCCGAGACGCACCACCTCGCCGACCACGATGACCGTGGGCGGTTCCATATGGGCCGCCGCCGCTTTCTCCACAATATCGTCCAAGGTCCCCACGACGGTTCGTTGCGACGGCTCGCGTCCCCCATCGGATCAGGGCGACGGGCGTGGTGCGCATCCTTCCCTTCGGCTCGAAGGCATTGGACAATCTTCGGCAAGTTGGTCATGCCCATGAGAAACACCAGCGTGCCATGCACGGTCGCCAACGTCGGCCATTCGACCGCAGCTTCGATCTTTCGTGGGATCTTCGTGGCCGGTGACGAACGTCACGGTGGACGCCAACGTGCGATGGGTCACCGGAATGCCCGCATAGGCCGGCGCCGCGACGGCAGCCGTCACACCAGGAACGACTTCAAATTCCAGCCCGGCAGCCGCGACGGCTTCCGCCTCTTCCCCGCCGCGGCCGAAGACAAACGGATCGCCGCCTTTCAGCCGGACCACGCGCTTTCCCCGCTTGAGCATGATCGATCAGCAATCGATTGATCTCCGCTTGGTCTCGATACTGGCCGCGCCCCCGCCGGCCGACGTACATACGTTCAGCCGCGGTGGAGACATGCTGCAACAGCGCCTCATTCGCGAGATAGTCGTACAGCACCACATCGGCCTGCTCCAGACATTCCTTGCCGCGTATCAGTGTCAGCAACTTGGATCACCGGGACCGGCCCCGACCAAATAGACTGTTCCTGTTCTGCGTCGTCATGCCATCAGGCCTGCCCGTAGATCTCCTTGAGAATCACATCGCCCCCATCGCGCCAGCAAGCGTTCCGCCAGCTTGGTTCCGAGACCCTGGGCCTCAGTCGCCGGGCCCTGGATCTGATGCGAATCACCCGCCGGCCGTCCACGCTGGCCACCAGCCCATCAAGCCTCAGCCTGTCTCCCTCAAGCACGGCATGCGCCGCGATAGGCACCTGGCATCCCCCTTCGAGGCGGTGGAGCAACGCACGTTCCGCCGTCACGGTGATGCGCGTCGGCGCGATGCTTCAAACCGACTCAACAGATCGCGCACGAAGGTGTCGTCTCTGCGGGCCTCAATGCCGAGCGCTCCTTGGGCAATGGCAGGCAAACTAAGATGCTACGGGAAAGATATTCCGTAATTTCCTGCGTCCCAGGCGAAGCCGCCGCAATCCCGCCGCGGCCAAGCACAATCGCATCGAACTGTCCCTCACGGAGTTTCCTCAGGCGCGTATCCAGATTCCCGCGCAACATCTCGATGTGAAAGTCAGGACGGTAATGCAGCAACTGGGCTTGCCGGCGCAGACTGCTGGTGCCGATCCGAGCGCCCGGCTTCAATTGGTCCAGCCGACAACCCGTCACGCGTGATCAACGCATCCCGCGGATCTTCGCGCGGAGGCACGCACAGAATCTCCAACCCCTCCGGCAATGCCGTCGGCACGTCTTTCATGCTGTGCACGGCCAGGTCGATCTCTTTGCTCAACAGCGCGTCTTCGATTTCCTTTACGAATAGTCCCTTGCCGCCGATTTTCGCCAGCGGAACGTCGAAAATCTTGTCGCCCGATGTTTGGATGCGCCTGCAGCGAGATCGTCAGGCCCGGCGCCAGTTCCTGCAGACGCGCCTGCACCCACTGGCTCTGATGCACGGCCAGCTTGCTGCCGCGCGTGCCCAGGATAAGCGTTGAACGACTCATCGACTGTGACATCGCTCGCTTCGACCGACCACCGTCCCGATCACATGTGGAACGAATCTGACATCGAGATGTACTAGCGGCATTAGCTACCGCCGGCCTTGCTCCTTGGTCGTGTGCCTGCATCAACGACGCCTCGGCAGGCGACCAGTCCGTGTGCCGGAGACGGTCTCTGCTCGATGCCCGGACTCCCGTTGCCCGGCCGGATACCAGCGGAGTATCGTCCGAGGCTGAAAAACCGGCGGGCCGCATCGACATAGGCCGCGCCCTCCGAGGAATTCGCCTCAGCCTTCAACGTCACCATCGTGCCATGAACCATCTTATTGACGATGGCGGACGCCATGGCCTCCACGCAGCTCGATCCGTCGGACGACAGATGTGCCAATCGTCGCCAATGTCTTATCGACTCTCCGCCGCTTGATCTCTTCGGTCCGGCTGCGCAGGGCCACGATGGTCGGCGTCACTTCCAAGTGATTGCAGCCACTGCCCACGACACCGCAACCTCTTCCACGACCATCTGCTCGGCCTTCGCCGCTTCACGCAGTCGCTCCCCGCGGTTTTGCTCCACTCGCATGTGCAGGTCGTCGATATCGAACAGGAACGCATTATCGACGGCCGCACCGCCGGATCGATATTGCGCGGCACGGAAATGTCGATCAAAAACATCGGACGGCTCATCCGCTGCCTCATCGCGCGCTGCACATCGTCGGCCGCTCACGAGATAATGCGAGGCCCCGGTCGACACCAGCACGATATCGGCCCCGGCCAGTTCCGTCTTGATAGTCCTCAAACGGCACGGCGGTGCCGTTGAACCGTTGGCCAATTCCACGCCATGCTGAAAATTTCGGGTCGTCATCCGCACCTGCCGCACGCCGTTGGCGATCAAATGCCGCGCCGCCAACTTGGCCATTTCCCCCGCCCCGATCAACAGCACGGTCTTCTCAGTCAAGTTCGAGAAAATCTTCTTGGCCAACTCGACGGCCGCATAACTCACCGACACGGCCGTCTCGGCGATTTTCGTTTCTGTGCGCACACGTTTGGCGACCGAAATCGCCTTCTTGACGATCTTGTTCAGCAACAAGCCGGAGGCCTTGTGCGTCAGCGCAACCTCGAACGCATCCTTGATCTGCCCGAGAATCTGAGACTCACCGATGATCATCGAGTCGAGGCTGGAGGCGACCCGGAACAGATGGCCAATGGCCCGATCGCCGGCATGCCAGTAGAGATGAGGCGTCAGTTGCTCGGAGGAGAGGGAGAGGTGGGTATCAGCCAGGAATTCCTGAACTCGACCATACCCTGACTTCCATCTCTTCAACGACGGCATAGACTTCAACCCGATTGCACGTCGAGAGCAGCACCCCTTCTCGGACCCCGGGATACGAACAGAGCCGACTCAGTGCTTCCCCGAGCCGGCTTTCGGGAATCGGCGAGTTTCTCGCGAATCTCGACCGGGGCGGTCTTATGGCTCAGCCCAACGACGATGATATGCATATCACGACACCGACCCGTGACTTTTCAGGACCACACCGATCAGAGTCAGGATCACGCCGGCAAACCCGATGATCGTCAAATAGGCCGCTCGTTTGGCCCGCCATCCGATGGTCAGACGTCCGACCAGTACGGCGAAGTAGAACACCCATGTCACCAGGCCCATGTCTGCTCCGGGTTCCAGTTCACATAGGTACCACGAGACGATCTCCGCGGAAAGCGCGCCGCTGATGATCCCGAGGGTCAGGAGCGGAAACCCCATCACGATCGACTGTTGATTCAGATGATCGAGATAATCCAGGGCAGGCAATTTTGCGTAGAGCACATTGAACCGCTTAGACTTGAGAAGTCCATCCTGAATCAGATACATCACCCCCGCGACGAAGGCGACGGCAAAGCCGACCGTGCCGAGCATGCTCAGCGTGACATGGACCCACAGCGTTCCGAACACCGGCTGAAGCGTCGACGCCTGTCCGGCAGACGCCGCGGCGGAGACCAGCGAGAGTAAGGCCAGCGGAACGATGAACGAGCCGAGCACATGCAGATGCCGGCGAAACTCCACGGCGAGAAACACCAGAATCAGCATCCAGGAAAAAAACGACAGGGCTTCATGGAATGCTCGGCGAGCGCGATGTCCGTCGCTCCGATCATCCCTGCGCCCAATGCGACCGTATGGGTGGCAAACCCGGTCGCTGTCATACCCAAGAGATGTGGGCCAGGGCCTCAGAAGGCCAGAGCAGATAGATCAGAAAGGAAACGGTGGCCGCAAAATACAAGGCCATCGTCACCATGAAAAACATGGCGGCCATAGAGGGCTATCCTCTCAACTTTTCAGGACAAACAGACAACATTAAGCTGTGGATTATATCGATGGCGCAAGAGGGGAGTCAACCAAACGATCATGACACGAGAAGGCGGACACTCGTCTCTGGTTCCATCGGTACCCTCTATGTCGTCAGTACACCGATCGGCCACCCAGACGATATTACCCTGCGAGCCCTTGCTACATTGCGCCACGTCAGGATTGTGGCATCAGAAAGCCCTCGCGTAACCCAGGCGCTCTTGGCGCATCATAAGATTACAGCAACCGTCACCAGCTACGGCCCGATCAATCTGCATGAGAAAATGCCGCTCCTTCTCCATCGGTTGATGCAGGGACAGGATATCGCCCTGGTCTCAGATAATGGCACTCCAGTCATCTATGATCCAGGCAGCCTACTTGTGGCTACTGCCCATCAAGCAGGAATCCCGGTCAAGGCCATCCCAGGTCCTTCTACCCTCACGGCCGCGACGGCGATCTCTGGGTTTTCCGGCGATGCCATCATCTTTGAGGGACGCTTCCCCAGAACCGTCCGTGCGCTCGCGCAACATCTCTCCCGGCTCCAACATGAACGCAGCACCCTCGATCTTCTATGTGGAACCTAAAACCCTTGCGCGGCTCCTGAACGTTCTGGCACAGGTACTCCCCGCCAGGCAGGTAACCATCGCAATAGATCTCACAACGTCTAAAGAAACTGTTTTGCGAGGGGTGCCGAGTGCGCTGCGCGATCAGATCGGACTCGTGGCAAAGGATTCTGCGGTGACAGTCGTCATCGAAGGAAAGAGGATGGGATCGCGCGCACACAAAGATGCGCAGAAAAATCCATGCGCTACTCATCTTCGCGGCGTCGAATACGCACTCGATAGAATTCTTGAAGCCGATCTTGTGAAAGGACCGTGTGCCCCTCATTGCTGACGCTCAGGGGGACATTTCGAATGGGGTCACCATCGTCCAAGAGCACTGAAAGAATCTGCCCATGCTCCATGGCTTCGAGCTTCAACTTGGTTTTGACAAAGTTATAGGGACAAATCACTCCCCGTAAATCCAACTCGGTATCTGGCTCGCGAGTCAGTGTTGTAGGGTCCTCTCCACTCACGTTTCCTCCTTCTCGCCCATCCTGGCAATTCACCGCATGAGTTCGCTGGCAATCCTAGCAAGGAGTCGGCAGCCTCGCAAGCAGGGTACCGTATATGACCACACAGTGAGCGCAAAAAAAAAGGGGCAGCGTCTTGCTGCCCCTTCTCTTCTGCTAGACGCTTGCGAATGTGTCTCGAATTAGTTCAGGCCCTTGACCAAATTTGGCTTGGTGTAGTCTGCCCCATAATCTGACTTGGTTCCGGTTGCGGCATTACCCCATCCTGGCTGTGGCTCGCACTGCCAGCAAGGAGCGGAACCTGTAAATTCACCCACCGGGCTGGTGATGCCGGAATCAATCTTTCCTGGAAGAACAGAGCCACCAATGCCACCGGTGGTGGAACCACTGTTCGTTTCGATCCCACGCTCGGTCCTAGGGTCCGGGTGTTGTCCAAGGCCACCGAAACCAGCAAGCTTCTCATTGCCACGAATGACGATAACCTCACGGACAATTTTACGACCTGTGCCGAATGGCTGGCTTGCACTTGTTTCCTCAATTGCCTGAATGGCCACGTCGTCACCAGACGCTATAACACGAAGCTGATCGTAATTAGTCTTGTCGTCAAAATATACCGTACGGTAGTTCATTGCGCCACCACCTGCACGTCCCTCATCGTGAGAGCTTCCACCCATCTCAAGCCACATTGTTTTGGCTGTCAGATCGAATCCAATCACACGACCAAACATGCTTTCGTTCTGCGACAATCGGTCGAGAAGCTGGGTTCGATCGTAGGTGTTCACGCGAGGACTCGACCCAGATACATCACCAACCCCTTCGCCCACACCCATGCCGGATTGGTTAGACTGCAATCGCTCTTGAGCGATTGCCATACTTGCGGCGCCGACAAAAATAATTGCCGCCCCCAGTGCCAACACGTTACGCATGTGCTGCCTCCTCGGTAAGATTTTGAGAATGAAAGAATGCCGTGCCGTGGCCGACACGAAGATGAGACGATCTATATCTATGAGATTTTTTCATCACCCTAATGATGCCCGCGAACTATAGGCTACCCATTTTCACAAGTCAACTGACCTTCTACAGAATCTGATGTCATTCCGCGCTCTGCATCATTCGATTATCGTCTAACTCCGATACACATTCCTACCATACCAACCACACACTGCGAACCCATGGTGCCCAGAGGGAGGGTCGAACTCCCACTCTCTTGCGAGAACCGGATTTTGAGTCCGGCGCGTCTGCCAGTTCCGCCATCCGGGCATGCGGCATTGAGTCGAATCTTCTTAGCACGAAGCCATAGGCGGGTCAATCGGCTCCCCCTCTTTATATTCTTGCGACCGCAGTGTTAGAATTCTTCTCCACTACTCACCTCATTACTGTATTCGGGAGGAGTCTCAAATTATGGCAGACGTTCAATGCGTCACGTGTGGGCAAGCAGGAGAAACGATCACCGACCCTCTTTTCATGGGAAAGCTTGAAACCGAGATCAAATCCAAAGTCTGCAAGCCCTGCTGGAAGAAATGGGAAGGCATGCGGGTGATGGTCATTAACGAGTATCAGGTCAATCTGGGTGAAGAAAGTGGCAGAGACCTCGTGAAGAAACAGATGAAGGCCTTTCTCAAACTTGGAGAGCAAACGGATACTGGGAAACTCGATCAGAACTACCGCCCGCCGGCCTAAGCCCGAACGGTTTTGCGCGGGCAAGAGAAGTTCCGACTAGGCTTGTATTCGGCGAGTCCTCTCTGAATTTCTCCTGCGATCTCGCAGGCTTCGTTGACAGCCAGACTTCTAAAATGCTACATTTTACCGGTTTGTGATCCATCGAGACAATCGACACCTCCTGACAACTGGTTACGGAGAGCGATACGGGGCAAGTGCGTTCATGATTACACAGATGCATGTGAAAGGGTTGATGTTCGACCCCTATAATAACGCCTACATCGTGGTGCTCCGTGACGAAGAGCATTCCGACATGCTCCCCATTTGGGTCGGCAAGTCAGAGGCCGGCGCGATCAGCATGTCCCTGGAAAATGTGACGCCTCCCCGACCGATGACACACGACTTCATGAAGTCATTCCTTGATGCCTTCAACGCAAAAGTCATCAGCGTGGTGATTACGGATTTGTCGGAGCACACCTATTTTTCAAAAATCCATCTCATGTATGAAGATTCAGAATACACGGTGGATGCCAGACCCAGCGATGCGATAGCCCTCGCACTCCGGAGCAATGCGCCGGTGTTTGCAAACAATTCTGTCATGACCAAACAGAGCTCCGAAGAGCTTGAACAGTGGCTGGAAAATCTTAAACCCGAAGATTTTGGGAAACTAGACTCCTGAGTCAACACGACAGAATTATGAGTACCGTCGATCAACCCAACGAACAAGGTATGGTTGAATACCGGGTGGAACGCATCCTGGAAGAAGCCAACACCGACACGAGGATTGTCGTCTTAGCACGCCAAGACGGCGTACCCGACACATTTCCGATTTGGGTCGGAGCAGCAGAAGGGAACGCCATAAAATTGGCGCTCGATACCATGATCACCCCACGGCCCATGAGCCACGATTTGATCAAGAGTTTCGCTGAGCACTTGAATATCATGATCCAACGCGTCGTCATTACGGACGTCAAAAGCAGTACCTATTATGCCACGGTGCATGTCGCGAACAAAGGCTTGGAAAGGACCATCGATTCCAGACCCAGCGATGCCATCTCGTTGGCCCTGCGGGCTCCTTGCCCGATTTATATCACCCAAGACGTGTTGAAGCAGAGACGCACGACGAATCTCGACGCCTGGCTGGCAAAGCTGGAGTCGAAAGATATCGGCGCACCGGAAGTGCAAGAAACCTAAGTCACTCGATCGTGAAAGAACGGAGAGAATAATGTTGAGCTATATGCAAAAGCCGTTAGACGTGCAGGAAAAATGGTACCTGGTGGATGCGGAGGGAAAAACGCTGGGCCGGCTCGCAGCCCGAGTGGCCGGGATGTTGCGCGGCAAACACCGCCCGACCTTTACCCCTCATGTAGACATGGGTGACCATATCGTCATTGTGAATGCGGAGAAGGTTCATCTCACCGGCAAGAAAATGGCCGAAAAACTCTATCGCCGCCATAGCGGATTTCCTGGCGGACTCAAAACCGCGACGGCGCAGCATGTCTTCCGAAAGGACCCGACAGTACTCTTAACGAAAGCGATCGAAGGCATGCTTCCCAAAAACCCGCTGGGAAACCATATGGCAAAAAAGCTCCGCGTCTACGTAGGGCCCACCCATCCGCATCAGGCCCAACAACCGGAACCGATCACCCTCTAGACATCACACGGAAGAAGAAGGAGACGATATAGCATGGCAGTCGCAACTCAATATGCAACCGGACGACGAAAGTGTGCCATTGCCAGAGCCTGGGTCACTGGGAGGGCGGGCGACATTACTATCAACCAACAACCGATCGAGAAGGCATTCCCGCGGCTGACCCTGCGACAGATTATTCAATTCCCGCTTGAGATCGGCGGCGTGATGGGACAGTACTCGATCAAGGCCACAGTGCAGGGCGGCGGGCAGGTTGGACAAGCCGGTGCCTTACGCCATGCCATCGCACGCGCGTTGGTGGAACTCAACCAACCCCTCCGTACTCCCCTAAAGAAAGAAGGCTTGCTGACCAGGGACTCGCGCGTCAAAGAGCGGAAAAAGTACGGACAGAAGGGTGCGAGAAAGCGGTTCCAGTACTCCAAACGATAATCATCGGAGCCACAGTAGGAAAAAGGGAAGGCTCCAGGCCTTCCCTTTTTTATGTCCATTGAGCGCATGGCAGGTGAGACAGATGAAAAAAGTACGTGTCGCCATTGCAGGAGCTAGTGGATATGCCGGAGCGGAGCTCGTCCGCCTTGCAGCCCTTCACCCACACTTCGATCTCTACGCCGTCACCTCAGAGAAGTCTGCCGGCTCTCCCGTGGGAACAGTCTTCCCGAGTCTGGCTGGTCTTGTGTCTCTCTCGTTTCAAGCGCTATCGCCGGAGGCCTTGGCCGAACAGACCGATGCGGTCTTCTTGGCCCTTCCCCATACCAAATCACTGGAGCCGGTGTCTGCCTGCTTGAAGACCGGGAAACTGGTGGTGGATCTCAGCGCCGACTACCGCCTCACAGACCCCGCTATCTATGAACAATGGTATAAAACGCCCCATACCTATCCTGGCTTGCTAAGGGACGCAGTCTACGGCCTTCCTGAATTGCATCGTGCCGCCATCGCCAAGGCAAGATTGGTGGCCTCACCTGGCTGTTACCCAACGGCAGCCGTTCTGCAATTGGCTCCGCTGTTCGCCCACAATCTGGTGCAACCGGACACCGTCGTCATTGATGCGAAGTCTGGCATCTCAGGGGCCGGACGAAGCCCGGCGCTCCCCTACCATTTCCCCGAAGCCCATGAATCCTTGGAGCCGTATAAACTCGGTGGGCACCGCCACATTCCTGAGATTGAACAAGAACTCGGCAGGCTCCTTCAACGAGCTGCACAACCATCACAAATGACGCCTGCACAACCGATCGTAACCTTCACTCCCCACCTCGTCCCGATGAACCGTGGCATCTTGAGCACCGCCTACTGCAAACTGAAGAGTCCAATGTCCCTACCGGACCTGCGCGCGTTGTATCGAGACTTCTACAAAGATGAGCGGTTCGTCAGGGTCCAGGAAGAGACCATTCCAAATCCGCGTTACATCAAGGGCTCCAACTATTGCGACATCGGCGTCTACCTTGACTCTCGTTCGGGGTCAGTCATCACAGTAGCCGCGCTCGATAATCTTGTGAAGGGCGCAGCAGGCCAAGCTATTCAAGCCATGAATCTCATGCTGGGGTTCCCTGAGGAGACGGGTTTAACGGCTCCCGCCGCCTACCCTTAAGCAGGATGCTGAAAAAGGCTGCCAGCTTCGTTCTCGGCTCGTCGAAATCCTCAACGTACCCCAGAGGGTACGCTTCCGGTTTCGATTTGCCTGCGGCCTTGCTGGACAACCTTTTTGAGCATCCTGCATAGATCAATATATATTCTCTCGATCATGGGCAAAAAAATAACAACCGCATCTCCGCGTCGTGGGGTCACTGCACCACTGGGGTTCCGCGCCGCAGGCTCCATTGCGGGATTAAGAAACCAGGTTTGTTGGATCTCGCGCTCATCGTCTCTGAACAGAGCGGCCCCATTGCCGGAGTCTTTACGAAAAATCAGGTCGTCGCGGCGCCGGTCATCGTCGATCGCTTGCACTTACGCCAGGGAATCGGACGGGCCATTCTCGTCAACAGCGGCAACGCCAATGCCTGTACTGGCGCCAAGGGATTAGCCGCCGCAAAGAAGACTGCCACCGTACTTGCACGCCACATGGGAGTTCCCTCGCAGCACGTGTTCATCGGTTCTACCGGTGTGATCGGTCGTGCATTACCGGTCGATCGAATCGTCAAGGGCATCCCAAATCTTTTTGCTCAGCTCAGTGACCGTGGAGGCCCGGATGCAGCCAGGGCCATCATGACGACCGACCTGTGCCCGAAAACCATCGCGCTACAAGACAGCATCGGCGGGCGCTTAATCACCATCGGCGGGATGGCCAAGGGCTCGGGCATGATCCATCCCAACATGGCTACGATGCTGGCCTATTTCACTACGGACGCGTCAATCACGAAGAGCGCTCTCCAACGGGCTCTCAGTCTCGCGGCCAACGAGTCATTCAACTGCATTTCAGTCGATGGAGACACGAGCACGAACGATACGGTCTTCTGCTTGGCGAACGGTATGGCTGGGAACCGCACCATCAAAGAAGGCACCCCCGCCTTTCAGCGATTCCTTCAACTCCTGACAGAAGCCTGCCAATCACTCGCGCTGGCGATTTGCCGTGACGGGGAAGGTGTTACCAAGGTGGTGAACATCGAGGTGACCGGAGCAGCCACCGTGGCGCAGGCACGGCAGGTGGCTCAAACCATCGCCACATCAAATCTGGTAAAGACCGCCCTCTTCGGAGAGGATGCCAATTGGGGTCGTGTGATGGCGGCGATCGGACGAGCCGGGGTTCCGATTACTCCTTCAAAGCTGAGCCTCTCGTTCGGCGGGGTTCCGATGGTCACAAAAGGAATGGGTCTCGGACTCGCTGCTGAAGCCCGCATCGCGAAAGTCTTTCGCCAGAAAGAATTTACGATCGCAGTAGGGCTGGGGCAAGGCCGCCACCAATCCCATATCTGGACGACCGATCTGTCGTTCGACTATGTTCGCATCAACGCAAGCTACCGGTCGTAGCGGATGCTGAAAAAGCCCGCCAGCATCGTTCTCGCATCGCTCAGAGATCCTCAACGTACCCCAGAGGGTACGCCTCCGCTCTTTGCTCGCTGCGGCCTTGCTGAACAGCCTTTTTGAGCATCCTGCGGCTATTGAGACCGGCAAGCCACTATCGCCTCTTTTCTGAACCGACCTCACCGCCTAGCTAACTGCGAACTCGAATCAAGAGAGGTCGGGAAGGGTGGCCCGGTCGTCCTCCTGCTCGCGGAACGCGCGCGCTAGGAATGCGCTCGTTCGACGCGCGCAATCGAGGATCAACCAGGCTACCCATGAAAATGAAGCAAGAGATTGAGAGACCATTCGCAGTCGACGCTAGCAGAACATTAAGAATTCGCAGTAGGCATCGGATCATTATTGATCGCCTGTGGCAGCGTAACTTCACGTTACCAAACAAAGATTTCACGACCGCCTTTTTCTCCTACACTTGGATGATGGGAGATCGGAACTTATCGTGGCTATCCCCTCAGCGTCGAAATGTTGTGGCAGGTTCGTGACGCCCAGACGGTGCTAGCGAAACTCTTGACACGTCTGGCTTTTGTGACTACCTCAAAGGTGCAATTTACAGAATATGCATTCTGCCATTTGAAGCTTTACCACCTTCGTCAGTGGATCGTTATGTCCTTAAAGATCACGTTTTTCAGCTTTAAGTCGTCCAAGACTCCGGTCGTGGAAGGGCCTGAAATTGCCAGAAACTCGAAGCCAATTTTTTCACCTGCATTCAAGGGTGAGTCGATCCGTTACAATGCGGCTCTTATGGCTGGAACTTTTCCCCTGTAGTAAAAGTATATATTAAATTCAGGTTGTAGGCCTACACTGCACCTGGATTTCCAACGGAATACGGACTTTCCTTAGGAAAAACTGTGTCAGTGGGAGGGGCTCAGGGCGGCATTTAAGAGTGAGCGATAAGTCGAGAAACGCAAGTCCTGTCTTCCTAGACATCCGTGGGTCGCTACTACTCACCCCCGCTGAAATAAATTCTTGTCCAGCAACCCTTATAACTTTGGGATCAAGACTCGTCCCCTCTTTTTTGGTGTGCTCAAAATCTCCGAGGCCTGCTTTATTGGCCCTCTTGTTCGGCTGCATGGATAGGTTTTGTATTTGGAGTCCCTCAAGCCTTCCTTCAATCTTGGCAACTCGCTGACCTAGAACATCCAGTTTGTCGTTGGTCGTTTGGACTTTGGTATCGATCTTCTCGACAGACTGTCGAAGTTTATTGTCGATTTGTTTGTCAACACGGAGTTCGAAGTAATCAGAGAAATGAAGGTATAGCCCGCCCAAAATAGGCAAAGCAAGGACAACCAAGGAAGCCACTTGTTCGACTGAACTTCTGGCTGAGTTTGAGCCTGAGCCTTCGTTGTGGATTTTTGTTTACCCGCCATACATCGGCCTCGTGGACGGCGCATTTTGAAGGGTTATCAGCGAAGGCGCAAGGGCCGTGCGGGTGGATTTGACTTCCTTCGGCAATCAGGCGAGGATCGGGGCACGGTGAGGCAGAAACCAGGGGGTCGGAAGTCTTTTCAGATGCCTCTTTGAAAACTTGTCCGACAACCCTCTTCGCATGACAGTCCGGCGCTTTTCTCGCCGTCCCCACCTTCCCGCTCATCCCAACCATTCAACATTGATCACTCAACATTACACACTCCGCCACCACAGTACCACCATCGTCGGTGAAGAAGACGAGGTTTTGAAAGAACGGGACGTCGTTGAGCGTAACGACTTCTGAGCGAGGACCTCAAACAAAAAACTCGGTTTCGCAAGGCCTGTCAGGACTTCTTGACAGGCTACCGAAACCCTGTGTTAAGGTCAGGCGTTTTCGGCAGTGAATTATAACCCTGGAGGGAGATAAAGTTGATCAGCAAATTCTACCGTGGTGTCCTCATTCTGGCTGCGCTTGGAGCGTTCGTTGGTGTGCCCATGGTGAACGCCCACCCGTCCCCCTTGGGTAATGTCAGGGAGGCCATCGACCACGCCAAGCAAGCGGTGGCCCATGGCAAAGAGGGGCATGCTGAGGAGCTTGTGAAACATGCGGAAACGTCGCTGCAGTTTGCGAAGATGGGAGGTAGAGGCTTGCATTTGAGCGAAGGGATTGATCATCTCAACGAAGCCATAGAACATGGCAAAGCTGGTCACGCCGACGTGGGCACCGAACACGTCGAAGCCGCCCTACAGCATTTGTTGTCTGAGATCGAATGACGGACATTCTCACGAGCGCATGCAGGGGGCGGTAGAATTCCCTCGTCCTTCTCAGTCGCGGTCTGAGGGGACTGGCGTGGTGGATGCGGAAACAAGCAGCGGAACCTACACTCCTTTCGCGTCGTCACAGCGGGGAAATATAAGGGGTCGGGAGTCTTTTCAATCGCACTATTTGAAGACTTGCCCGACAACCCTCCTTCGCGCGGCGGGATTGAACTGCTCATATCATCCATGCCCCTAACCCCTCACGCATCTTGCGCCTCTCCCCACTGACACCGGTTTGACTTCCTACTATGAGAAGGCGCAGCATAGCGTCCATTATTCATACAGCACAGAGGTGTATTGTGACTCCTTGCTAGCTTCGTCCAATCAAGCCACACAGCATCGTTCAAGAACTGAATCGCGCCCTCGTGGCAGACTTCGCCATGAGGGCGTTGTTGTTTGCGCAACAGTACCAGCCATCGGTATGACGTCCCGTTTCTTAACCTCATCGAAATGGAGATTGCGATGAAACGATTAGCAGCCCTTTCCGCCGGACTGATCCTGGGATCGCCTGCCCTCGCGTTGGCGGCAGAACATAGCGCGGGATATCGGGGTATCGGGCAACTCTACTTCTTCTTCATGGGCGCAATTTTAATCTATGGCGTCTATGACAGCTTCGGCAAGAAGGCGATGTATGTCATGGCGCCGATCATCGTGATCGGGCTGTATCTGATGTTGCCCGCGGAGTAGATACCGAGGTCAGAATACGATGCAAGAGAACGGATCAGCCTAATCCAGCCAGTCCTTTTCTTTCAGTTTCCGTGGAAGGTATTTTTTCGTGAGGTACTGGAAGTCTTTGTTGGCGAGGGCATCCAGTTCGTATTTGAGTCCGCTCGCGAGCATCCGCTTGATTTCAACCTGCCACGCCGGTTTCTGGAACCACTGATAGTTGAGGAGTTCTTTCGCGCGGGCGATGTCTTTCTCGTTCAATTTGATGCCGACATTGCGCGGAAGCTCGTACCGCTCCGGATCTGCGCTGGACAGGCCGATGAACTTGGCTTTGGGAATCGCCATCCGTTGGCTCTCGAAGGCCAGATTGATCGAGCCTTGCTTGACGACGGAATAGATGTAGTACCCCCAGGGATCGTTATCGACCAGAACATAGACCGGCAGTTTATATTCCTCGTGTAGTCGCCTGGCCAAACGGCGCACCCCACGAGGCGGTTGCCCGTTTCCCGTCAACAGCACACAATTATAACGACGCCAGAATTTGTCTTCTGAGAGGCGATTCCACTGTGTGCCTTTCTCAACCAACAGCACAAAGTCAGCCGTACAGCGGCGGATCTCCACATACTCCGGCTCAACAATCGACGGAACCGAGTAGCCACCTTTGCCCAGCTTGGCGCAATCCACGCGATCGCCGTCATCTCCAAGGACAAGCGGACCAACGACACTCCCGCCGTTCTCCGCACGCACATGCAACTCTTCGCGGAGCGCCACGAGCGACACTTCCAGATCCTCGATGATCGGGTCCGATTCGTCCTGGGTATCGAAGGTATTCTCGTGCGAGTCCTGAATGGTGTGTTTCGTCCGGTAATAGATCTCTCTGAGCGAGGTCGTCAGTTCGGCGCGCTGTAGTTCCGAGAGCGCGTCTGCAACCAACATCGTCTGCATGAATTTCTTGGCCATGCCGACGTTAAAGAACGAACGTGCCTGTTTCTTCCCCCCATTTCGAGCAAACCCTTGCGCGCATTAAAGGTCACGTTCGAAAGGGCACGGAGCGGAATCTCCATGGTTGGATCTTTGGCCCGCTGCGCGGATGCGATCACCATATCGGCCAGTCCGACTAATTTTTTCTCAACCGCCCCATTCTTTGTGATTTTCGTTTTTGCCATACGCCGTCCTATTTTCTTTTCTCTGTCCGGTGAGTCTTGCGACCTGTACCGACCGTGCCTCTATGGTGCTGTGAGGAGGAACCCTTCGTTGGAACCGATGGGACGGCTGTGGCCTTGCCAGACCCTTTCTTGGCAGACCGTGTCTTTGCCTTCTGTCGCCGTTCAGATTTCGAAGCAGCCGGCTGCTCCTCGATTGCTGTTTCATCTGAAACAGGAGCCGCCAGTGGAGCCTCTCCTTCGATACCTTCCGCTGTGACAATAATGGAATGCGGCAGGCCTTCAGGTCCGGCACCGGTCTTGCCGAGCGCCTCATCCGTCTTCATACCGCCGGTCCGAGAGGACGCAATCTTCTGCAATTGCGCTTTCAATTTTTCGACAGGCAGCTTCCCACCCTTTAACCTGTTACAGGCTTCGGCGACCTCCTCGATATAGAGTTCAAAAATATTTCGCCGCCGGAATTCGCTCGCTGCTCGCTCACGACGTCGCAGGAAGAGCCCGAGTCGCCGCCCGCACTCACGAAGCGCGAGGGTAATTTCTTTATGGATCTCGTCATACTCCGCAATCGCCTCTTTCGATTCACTGGTAAAGGGCACCCAGACGGAAGCAATGTGCACGAAGATAGCCATCGGACCTATGGGAAGGGCCCCGCGCGATTGGCTGATTCCATAGTTGCGCCAGGTTGTCGCCAGCACCGCCTTGAAAATAGCGCAAGCAGACTGTTGATAGAGCAGCGGAACCCGGTTGGCATAGCGAATCACGCGTGCGAGTTCCGAGTCTCCTTCTTCCTGCTCCCCTTCGGCCAGCGGCATCGTCGGTTTCTCAGGCTTGGTTTCGCTATCCGGGGCCTTTCCCAAAGGCCAGTCCCGCTTCGATAATGAAGGGATTGCCACGATAGACAGAGGGAGGCCGGCTTACAGCGGTGTAGAATTCCCCTTTAATCTGCTTGTAGAGACCAGAGAGGATGGCCTTCTCCCCGATCGGCGACAAGCAATTGGTCGGCGGCGCCATGATCTTCGTCGCTTGAATCGCATGATAGAGCGTTTCGGCTGTCGCACCGCGAATATCGCGAGGCCTTGCGTTGGGCGACACCTTCGCCGTCTTGCACATGTCATCCGCGAGCGCCGGCGTCACTCGACAGAAATCGGCGGAGAGAAAGCTCGAGAGAGTCTGGCTTTTCGCCTCATGAAGCATCTTGAGGAACATCCCGAACTCGATGCCATAGGGATGCGGCTTAATTTCTTTTGGCGAAGGCGGCAGTTCATGATAGGCGCATGGATATTCCTTCGTCTCCCCATCCGGCGTTCGGTAGATGAGCTTCACATGAGCGTTGGCAATTGACGTCTGCTCGAGATACTCATCCACCGACGCGCGGCCCTTCTGGTAACGGCCTTCAACTTCAATCGCCACCTGTGTGCCTCGAGGCTGGTCCCACTCGATTTGCTTATTCTCATGGACCAGAGGTTCATTTTTCTTCGTATCGATCTGCACCTCGAAATAATGGGCCGACGCCTTGGGGCCGATACGCGAAATGATCTTGACCGGTTTGCCGGTCGTCAGTTGGCCATACATCCCCGCCGCCGAAATGCCGATCCCCTGCTGACCGCGACTCATGCGCAAGCGATGGAACTTGGATCCGTATAACAGTTTCGCAAAGATTTTCGGAATCTGCTGGCGGACGATTCCAGGGCCATTATCCGTGACCGTCACTCGGAAGCGTGTGGCCTGACTCGCAGAGGGCTTTGCTGCCGATCCAATAGCCACAACTTCCAGCTGGACCGTCACCTCAGGAAGAATCCCAGCTTCCTCACAGGCATCCAGGGCGTTATCGACCGCCTCTTTGACGCAAGTCAGCAACGCTTTGCGCGGGTTGTCGAAACCGAGTAAATGCCGATTCTTGGTGAAGAATTCGGAGACGGAAATCTCGCGCTGCCGCGCGCCCATTTCTACCGCTGTCACTGCTGAAGCGGCACGGGAGCTTGTATTCTTGGACGTGGATGCAGGTGACTTATGCGTGCTCATTCATCTTCTCCAGTCAGGGGACGACACCGGATAGCTTCAGCACATCATCATTGCCATCTCGAACGATGGAGATGACACAGCGGACCTCATCACAGTTGTGAGAGGAGCGCGGCTGCACATGGCGGGGTGATGAAACGGGGAAAACCGCCAACCGGAATGAGCGGGCAATTTAGGGTGGGAGGAGCGCGCACCTACCGAGGACAGCATAGGTACGACGGAGATCTTGGCGGGACTTTAGGCTTCCCGGTCAAGCCGGGCTTGCACACCATCCCGACGCTCGATCCCCTTATGAACCATATTCCCTCGGGGCGTTAAGCTCCCCCCACAGAGATACGATATTCTTCCGATGCGAGCGAGTCAAGGATTGACTCACTATGCATGGTCGTAGCCCTCTCCCTCTTCATAGTCATCGATGAGCTGTTCGAGCTCATTACGTTTGACTGAGCCGAATTTTTCACATGAGATCCCGAATGGATCCTCTCGGGCCCATGGCATGAAGAACTCCACTAGCAGGCTGTTGACAAAACCCGCCAGCCTCGTTCTCGCATCGCTCAGAGGCTCAACGTACGCACAGAGTACGATTCACCTCTTCGCTCGCTGCGGCCTTGCTGGACGGCCTTTCTGAACAACCTGCAAGCCATTGAGCTTCCATCGGTGATCTCGGGCGTGGTGTCGTTTCCGGCGTCGTCATCCACTTTGTCAACAAACTGCTAGCGAAGCTTGAGGATCATGCCATCAAGCTTGGTGTCCGCCACAAACTTTTCGAAATTCTTGTTGTACAGTTCGTTGAGCAATTCCTGGGCATCCTCAGGATCGAACCAGAAAACCTGGTTCGTTCCGACACCGATGAGGGTCTCACGTATCTGGCTTCCATCGGCACGATTCTTCACTTGGACAGCCATCCGACTTTTCGCGTTAAGGGTCGTTTGGCCAATGCCACTCGTGGCATCCACACCGACATCGATGAGTCTGCCGGTGATGGTCATATCTGCCCCTTCGGCTCCTGTCCCTTCGACGACGGTCGCATTCCAACCTTTCCCATTGAGAAAGTCCGCGAATGCCTGTGCCGTCGCCTCGCCAAGCGTGCCGTTCGGGAGGCTGAAGTGACTCTCCCCTCCCCATAGATGATGTCTCATACCAAGGTGCGATCGATCGGTACGATGGTCTTCAAACGGCTGAATCGCAACAGTCGCGAGACTCATCGACACCGCTTTCCCATCTGCCACGTTCGCGATGGGAACCTTCAGGTCAATACGCTCGCCCTTGCCTGCACAGCCAGTGGCTAAGATGATCCCGAGAAGCCCGACTCCTAAGATGTGGGTGTGATAGTGCCTCACTTCTTCCTCCTTGATGGCCGACATCTAGCAGGATGCTGAAAAAGTCCGCCAGCCTCGTTCTCGCATCGCTCAGAGGCTCAACGTACCGAAGCGTACGCCTCGCCTCTTCGCTCGCTACGGCCTTGCTGGACGGGCTTTTTGAGCATCCTGCGGTTATTGAGACCTTCGCCCTATCTGAAGTATGTCACCGATATTAATATGGGCACACCGAGTTTTTCCGCAGCCTGCTAATGCACATGTCCTAATGGCGCACGCGATGGTTATTTTGTCACGAAATGTGCGCGACGGTTTTGTTGATAACAGTCCTCGTTCTGCTGCTTGCAGAAGGGTTTGGTTTCTCCATAACTCGTAATCTGAAGCTGCGAAGCCTGCGCACCCATGTCTTGGAGATACTTCTTCACCGCGCGCGCCCGTTTTTCACCCAGGACGAGATTGTACGCCACGGTGCCTCGCTCATCGCAATGGCCTTCAATCAGCACCGTCTTGCTCCCGTTGGCGCGAAGCCATAGGGCATTGGCGTCCAACACCGGCATCGCTTCCTTACGGACGTGAAACCGATCGTAATCGAAGAACACATCGCCCAATGCTTGGCTGTCGGAGTCCTGATTCGATGACAGCGCGAGATTGGATGGTGCGGTGTCTGCTGGCCGCTCGAATGATCGCTCAAGTGGTATCGGCTTGATCGCATCCGGCTTGATCTCTTCGCTCTTAGTCTGCCCGGCTCGTGAGGCGGCATCCCCTGAAGAGGACGAAACGTTCTTCCCAGCGCAACCAACTGCCAACACTATCAAGCTGAGGCTCAGACACACGCCGACTACACTTCGATCCATAACATAACCTCCTGTTGTATGAGTCGCATCATTCCATCAAGGTCAGGGCAATCCTGCTCTCTTCCCATGGGCCGCTTCATCACGGCACGTCTTTCACATGGATACCAGATTACCGCCCATACTTATAGGTGCTCATGGAACATCCGTCAACCCAAAATCGCACCCACCCCTATAATAAGGGTGGGTGCACAGGTTGTATCCTTAACTGAAAGTTGCATCCCTCTTCAGCTTTCGCTAATGTGCGAGTCATGACCCATTCCCTCGCGCGTTCACTCGTTCTAGCCGGCGCGAGCGGTCTGTTCCTCTCGCTGAGCTTCCCAAAATCGGACCTCGGGCTGTTGGCTTGGGTCGCCCTTGTGCCGTTGCATTGGGCATTGGACGGCAAAACCAAAACGCAGGCATTTTGGATCGGGTGGCTGTCCGGCACGATTGCCTTTACAGGCATGATGGCCTGGGTGGTCACCGCCATGAACACCTACGGCAAGGTCCCGCTGGTGATCAGCTACGGCCTTATGTTGCTGCTCACAGCCTATTTGGGTTTGTATGTCGGTCTCTACTCGGCCGGAGCCGTGTGGTTTCGAATGCTGATTCCTCGCTACGGTTTCTTTGTCTTTCCCTGTTTCTGGGTGACTCTCGAACTGACCCGAACCTATGCGCTGAGTGGATTACCGTGGGGCCTCCTCGGCTATTCTCAATATCGGGAAATTGAGATCATACAAATTGCGGATCACATGGGCGTCTATGGAATCTCATTTCTTATTGTGATGGTGAACGTCGCCATCGCTGAATTTTTCTCCTGGCTGATGCCCTTGTTCCGGGGATTCCGACCTGCCAGGCTCCCTTGGGAACTCGTGGCCATGGCGGCCCTCCTCGTCACACTCTCGTGGGAGTATGGCCTGGCGTCGTTATCTGAAACGCCGTTTTCCGATATTCCTCGATCGTCCATCAGTGTGGGAATAGTGCAGCCGAATGTCGATCAAGCGGTCAAATGGGACACCTCCTATCGAGAGGAGACTCTCGCGCGCTTTGATCGACTCACCGAACAACTCGGCCTGGGCACGGATTTAGTGGTGTGGCCGGAAGCGGCAACGCCGTTCGTCTTTGAGCGTGAACCAGTCTATCAGTTGCAACTCATTGCCATAGCCAATCGAGCCCATGCGCCGATCCTGTTTGGGAGTCCCGCCGTGCGTTTCTACCCGGATCGGCGGCCCTATCTGTTGAACAGCGCCTACCTCCTCTCCCCGGACGGCCAGGTGTTGGGACGGTACGACAAACAACATCTGGTTCCCTTTGGAGAATATATCCCGCTCAAATCGTCGGTGTTATTTTTCCTCGATAAACTGGTGGAAGGAATCGGTGATTTCGAAGCAGGCCCCGGTCCAGCGGTCTTGACCTTGACGCCGAAACCACGATCTGCGGCAACAGACATAGCTGGAACCGCACCGCGATCGATTAATTTTGGAGTCGCCATCTGTTACGAAGTGATCTTCCCGAACCTGGTACGGCAATTCGCTGCGAATGGGGCGGAGTTCTTGGTGACCGTCACGAACGATGCCTGGTTCGGCGCCTCGTCGGCAGCCTCGCAACATTTTTCGATGGTCGTGTTTCGCGCGGTTGAGAATCACTTGGCGTTCGCTCGCTCGGCCAACACCGGCATTTCTGGATTCATCGATCCGTTCGGACGCATCGTCGAGGCCACACCGACATTTACGGAGCACGCCGTCAAAGCGACGATTCAGGTCTGGCGCCCGCATACATTTTACAGTCGGTACGGCGATGTGTTTGCCTACGGCTGTGCTATACTCTGCGCGCTTTTATTCTTACTCGGCATGTTTCGCTCTAAGGGTTCTGAGCCGGATGCCATCGCGGCCACTCCTGTGTAACGAGAAAGGATCGCTCCATGTTAGATGAGATAAAAAATCGCGTGCAGACCCTCAGACAATTGGTATCTGAACTACGGGGGCATCTTTGACTTTGCTCGCATGACGGCTGAGTTGGCACATCTGGAGCTACAGACATCGCACCCGGATTTTTGGAATCACGCGCAGCAGGCCGCTAAGATCGGCCGGAAAAAATCTACGATTGAGCATGACCTCCAGCAGTGGCGGGACATCGATGAGACCATGAACAATCTGGGCGCGCTGCTTGAACTGGCAGAAGAAAGTGACGATGCCGAGATTGTGAAGGAGTTGACGTTCGAGCTCGATCGATTCGAGCCAAAGCTCGCCGCGCTTCGGCTTGAACTGCTGCTCTCAGGCGAACTAGATCCCAACAATGCGATCGTGGCAATTCATCCCGGCGCCGGCGGGACGGAATCCCAAGACTGGGCGCAGATGCTGCTGCGCATGTATGTGCGTTGGGCCGAGGGAAAGAAATTCAAGGTTGAAACCCTCGATCTACTTCCGGGAGAAGAGGCGGGTGTGAAGAGCGTGACGCTGTTAGTGACCGGGCCCTACGCCTACGGCTATCTCAAAGCCGAGGCAGGCGTCCATCGATTGGTGCGCATTTCCCCCTTTGATGCGAACAAACGGCGGCATACCTCCTTTGCCTCGGTCTTCGTCTATCCGGAGGTGAATGAAGAGATCGACCTTGTGATCGAAGACAAAGACCTTAGGATCGATACATTTCGTGCAGGCGGCGCCGGCGGTCAAAATGTGAATAAAGTTGAGACGGCTATCCGCATGACACACCTGCCGACCGGAATCGTCGTGCAATGTCAAAACGAACGGTCGCAGCTCCAAAACCGCAACGGGGCCATGAAAGTCCTGAAAGCCCGCCTCTATGAACTCGAACTCAAAAAGAGAGAGGCGGAATTCAATGCGATCGTCGGGGAGAAAAAGGATAACGCCTGGGGCAGCCAAATTCGATCGTATGTGTTCCAGCCCTATCAAATGGTCAAAGACCTCCGGACCGGCTACGAAGTGGGACAGGTCGCCGCCGTCATGGATGGAGATCTGGACGGGTTCATCGAGGCGTATCTGAAAAGGAAAATGGCAAAAGGCGCCATACAAGAAGCGGTGGAAGATCCGCCCGTCTAACTCCTTGCGCGTCGCCTCATGCTGAAACAGCTATGGACGAACTGAACGAGCAGCAACAACAACGCATCAAGAAGCTCGACGCCCTGCGTGAGGCAGGCGTGGCGCCCTACGGTACGCGATTCGAGGTAAAGGATCGCGCGGGCCAACTGATTAAACTCCATGCGGAGAAACCTAAAGAGGTGTTGGAAGAGGAAAAGATCTCCTGTACCTTTGCCGGACGCATCGTCGCCCTACGACGATTCGGTAAAGCAGGTTTCGCCGTATTGCAAGACGGATCTGACCGGCTGCAGGTCTATCTCAAGAAGGATCACCTCACGGAGCAGGGGTATCGTATTGCCGAACTACTCGACTTGGGAGACTGGATCGGTGTAACCGGCACACTCTTTCGCACAAAGACCAATGAGTTCACCGTCGAAGTCGCACAACTCACCTTCTTAAGCAAAGCCCTCAGACCGCTTCCGGAAAAATGGCATGGGTTGACGGACGTGGAAACCCGTTACCGGCAGCGCTATGTCGATTTGATCGCGAATCCCGAAGTCCATGGCATATTCGCCACCCGTAGTAGAATCATCGCCGGTATTCGCGCCTTCTTGATCGAACGAGGCTTCCTTGAGGTCGAAACGCCGATGATGCATCCGATCCCAGGAGGGGCTGCGGCAAAACCCTTCGTCACCCACCATAATGCCCTCGGCGTCGATCTCTATCTACGCATTGCGCCGGAACTCTATTTGAAGCGCCTGATCGTGGGCGGTTTTCCTCGCGTGTTTGAGATCAACCGCAACTTCCGGAATGAAGGCATCTCGACGATTCACAACCCGGAATTCACGATGCTGGAATTCTATGTAGCCTATGCCGACTATCAGGACCTGATTGTCCTCACAGAGGAACTGGTCTCCTCCTTGGCACAACAGATTTTCGGCAAGACCGTCATCAGCTATCAAGGGAAAGACATCACGCTCACAGCTCCATGGCGCCGCTGGTCGTATCACCAGGCGATTCTGGAGGTGAACAACCTCGATGCCTCCGTCCTTCAGGATAAGGAGAAGGCGATTGCGGCGGCCAAAGAGCTCGCCATTTCGGTTGATCCACAATGGCCACTCTTCAATATCGTGAACGAAATCTTCGAGGAAACCGTCGAACCGAAGCTGATTCAGCCGACCTTTATCACCGACTACCCCCTCGATATTTCTCCCCTCGCACGGCGCAAGGATTCGAACCCGGAGCTGACCGATCGTTTCGAGCTCTATATTGCCGGCCGGGAAATCGCGAATGCCTTTTCAGAGTTGAACGATCCATTGGATCAGCGGGGACGGTTCGAAGGCCAGGCCGCGCAGCGCGCAGCAGGCGACGAAGAGGCGCATCTGGTCGATGAAGACTTCCTGCGCGCCTTAGAATACGGTATGCCGCCCACTGCGGGCGAAGGCATCGGCATCGACCGGCTGATCATGCTCTTTACCGACCAAGCGTCGATCCGCGACGTGGTTCTCTTCCCTCAACTCAGGCCCGAGAAATAACGGTGGCCCTTCCCTTCGAAATCTTTGTCGGGTTGCGATATCTGCGCGCCAAGCGCCGGAATCGGACGATCTCATTGAACACCGTGGTCTCCATTGCCGGCATCACACTCGGCGTGGCGGCACTGATTGGGACAGTCGGCATCATGACCGGATTTAAAGAGGACATTCAGGCGAAGATTCTTGGGACGACGGCCCATATCATCGTGCAGGACCGGATGAAAGACAGCATGAACGACTACGATCCCGTCGCCAAGCAAGTCGCAACCGTTCCCGGTGTCGTTGCGGCAACCCCGTTTGTGCTCAAGCAGGTCTTGCTCACGACCCAGAACGGCGTGCAAGGCATTGTCATCCGCGGGATTGACCCGCAACGCGAAGCGACGGTGACGGAGTTGGCCAAAAATCTCTCGACTGGAGAGTTAACGGACCTCAGCAAGCCGGTCAAGGTGAAACAGCCACCAGCCGATAATCCCAATGGCCCGCCAGTCGAGACGGAAAAGCCCGGTATCATTCTGGGCAAGGAACTCGCGATGCGGCTCGGCGTCTTTGTCGGTGATACGGTCAACGTGGTGTCCCCTCCAGCAGGCCCGATCAGTGCAATGGGTATGGTACCGAAAATCCGCACCTTCGTGCTGGTTGCGCTGTTTCAATCCGGCATGTACGAATACGACTCGTCGTTGGCCTACATCGATCTCGCGGAGGCGCAGAAGTTTTTCAATATGGGGCACACGGTGACGGGCATTGAAATTAAAGTCACGGACGTCTTCCACGCGGACGAGACAGCCCGTTCCGTGGAGCAATCGCTCGGCTTCGCCTATGGCGCGCGCGATTGGATGCAGATGAATCGCAATCTATTCTCGGCGCTCAAACTTGAAAAGACGATGATGTTTTTGCTGTTGGTGTTGATCACCATCGTGGCATCCTTTAACATCGTCAGCACCCTCACCATGATCGTGACAGAAAAGCAAAAAGAGATCGCGATCCTCAAGGCGATGGGCGCCACCAGGAAAAGCATCCGGCGCATTTTTATGCTGAACGGATTGATAATCGGCCTGTCCGGAACCGCGATCGGCATCCCGCTCGGCTACGCATTTCTGTGGCTGATACAGACATTCTGGACCTTCGATGCATCGGTCTATTACATCTCGCGGATCCCCGTCCACGTCCAAGCAATGGATGTGCTCCTTGTGGCCGGCTCCGCCATTCTGATCAGCTTCGCCGCGACGGTCTACCCTTCCCTCCAAGCAGCCAAGCTCGAACCGGTGGCTGCGCTGCGCTACGAATGATCATGCCGATCCTTTCAGCACATCTCATTCAGCTAGGAGCGCCGGCATGATCACCGTGACTGATCTGACCAAATCGTTCCCGATGGGCGGGCAAACCCTCACGGTGCTGAAGGGCGTCAATCTTCAGATTCGGCGCGGGGAACTCATTGCAATTATTGGAGCATCGGGGGCCGGAAAGAGCACGCTGCTCCACATTATCGGAACGCTCGATCGGCCAACCACGGGCACCGTCCACTTCGACGGGCAGGATATGTTTCGCCTGTCGGAAGGTGAACAGGCAGACTTCCGGAACCGTCGTATCGGATTTGTGTTCCAGTTTCATCATCTCCTGCCGGAGTTCACGGCGCTCGAGAATGCCTGTATGCCGGCCCTGATTCAGCGGCGAAACCCAGCCGATATCGAACCGGAAGCCATCACGTTGTTGCAGGAGGTCGGGCTGGGAGCTCGGTTACATCACAAACCTGGTGAACTGTCAGGCGGTGAACAGCAGCGCGTAGCGGTCGCACGAGCCCTCTTACAAAAACCCGACCTCGTATTGGCCGATGAGCCGACGGGAAATCTGGATACACACACAGGGGAGGCGCTCTTTGCGATGATGCGCGAACTGAACAAGGCCCGCGGGACAACCTTTGTGATCGTCACCCATAACGACAAACTTTCTGCTCAGGCCGACCGGATCGTGCATATGCAGGATGGCCAGATCGTCTAACTCTTGACGAGCACTCGTTCGTTGAATACAGTGGAAAGCAGCCACGAGCAGTCATAAAATTGACGCCACGATGCAACGACGTATATCCATATGGATTCTTATATGTTTTTTTCTGCCTCTGATGGCGACGCCGGCAATGGCAGTGGAGTTTGCCATCGTCGGCTCCCGTGCGGCTGGAATGGGTGGCGCCGGAGTGGCCGTGACCACGGACGCATACGCCACCTATTGGAACCCAGCGGGGCTGGCCATGGTCAAATCCATGGACATTCGGATCCAAGGGACCGGTCAGGTGACGGATCGAGTGGGGATCTTCAATGCCTTGGACGATCTCAATGATTTCAACACCAACGATACGTCATCTGCCAATCAGGCGAAAGCGCAGAACATCGCCAATGAAATCAATCAACCCGGCGCCACGATTTCTGGGGTCGGGGCCGCCGGCCTGTATGTCAAAGGTCATTTCGGCGAGCACGCCTTTGGATTCAACGTGTCTGATGTCGCAACGGCCGGAGCGTTCGTGAACACACCGCTACAAGTGACCACCAGCGGTGGACAGACCAATATAGCCGGTCAGATGGCGTTACGGGGCTTGGAAGCCAGGCAGGCGGCCGTCTCCTATGCCTATGCCTTTGCAGATAAAAGATTTTCAGTCGGTGTCACAGGCAAGATCATCCAAGGCGCGGCTTACAACAACACGGCCAACCTTCAAGGCGGATTGGATCCGAATCTTCAGGACAATTTCGGGAAGGCAGAGATCTCCACCTCCTATGGAATCGATCTCGGAGCCATGTATCGTCCTTCTTCCTGGCTGAAATTCGGTGTGGTCGCAAAAGACATCAATCAGCCGACCTTCGATGCTCCGGGCGGGCTCCAATACAAGCTGACCCCTCAGGTACGAGGGGGTGTGGCCGTGAATCCCTGGTCGACGATGACCATTACCGCCGACATGGATATCACATCTAATCAGACACTTGTTCCCGGCCTCAAGAGTCAGGTCTTGAGCCTCGGTATGGAACAGACTATTCTGTCTGAGTTTCTCTCTTTCCGGGTCGGGACCTATAAGAATGTGCAGGATGCGGGATCGATCTTTACGCCGACAGCCGGACTCGGACTCCGCGTATACTCCTTTCGACTGGATGTTGCCGGAGGATACGATTTTGACGACGGCGGCGCACTAGCCTCAGGGGCTATTGCTTGGATTTTCTGATGGTATACTGAACTTATGCCGACGACTCGACGCCATATGTTTCAGCTTGCGCTCTCCGCACTCATCCTGTTCATCGCAGGATGCGGCGGATTGCAGGAGGTCTGGGAAGGACCAGGTGCGAGAATGTTCCGGCCTCAAGCTATTGCTGTGCTTCCTCCCATGGCAAGCCAATACGACAGCGCGCGCGAGGATATTCAAGAAGTCTTGTCCGGCTCCCTGAATAAAGGCGGCCACATCGAGCGCGTGATGTCCCCTGAAAATGTGACGGATGTCTTCCAAGCCTCCAAGGAGGCGTTCGATGCGCTGGTCTTCTACTTCTCACGTCTGGAGATGACCGGTCAGTCCGACAAGGACTCCGCTGTGAAATTGGGGAAAGCGCTGAACGTGGACTCGTTTTTAGTCGTACGGGTCAACTCTTGGGAATACATGCGCAAAGAAGGCGACAATGTCGGTCGAGTCGGGCTGAGCCTTCGACTGGTCGATGCCACCACCGGCATCACCGTCTGGAAAGCGCGACATGAAAAATCAAGCAGTTACATGTTTTACCGGCCAAACTTAAAGGACGTCGCGAAAGAGTTGGCAGCCGAGATGATTCAAGCCATGCCCCCCCAAGCCAAGCGGTAACCCTGCCCTCGCCTGAGTTTTCCCCAGTGCGGTTGAAGAGACCAACTTGCGTCAGTTCCAGCGTCGCCTCGTCCTGTTTTCAATGAGAAGAAGGTGTGATCAACCGACTAGCCTGATTTAGGCTGAGCAGATCTCATAGCAGTTTTCAATGAGCGGACAAACTCTGCGACATGTTTCACCATATCAGGTGCCTCTCGATGGGCGGCGATCTGTTTGACGATCGCGCTGCCGACGATTACTCCATCGGCAATGGCCGAGACCTTGGCAGCATCCTCCGGCGTCGCGACTCCGAAACCGACTGCCACAGGAAGCTTCGTCACTTTCCTGATTTTTTCGACGTTCTTTCCTACATCAGCCAGGTTCAGCAATTTCGCGCCGGTGATGCCAGTCAGTGACACGTAATAGACGAAGCCCTGCGACTGGCGTGCCACGAATGTCCGTCGCTCCGCCGTGCTCGTAGGGGCAAGCAGAAAAATCAGTGGAAGCCCAGCCGCAGCAGCCGGCCCTTTGAGCGGGCCCGCTTCATCCGGCGGCATGTCAGGTAAAATCAAACCGTCAATGCCGGCTTCGGCCGCTTCCTGGAAGAACCGTTCTGGACCGAACGCGTGAATCGTATTGTAGTACGCCATCAAAACCAGTGGAATTTGAGTCCTGGTCCTGAGACGAATAACCATGGAGAGGATCGTTCGAAGCGATGTCCCGCTTCGCAAGGCTCGTTCTGCCGCCTGTTGGATCACGGGGCCATCGGCGATGGGGTCGGAAAATGGGACGCCCAGTTCGATGATATCGGCGCCGGCCTGTTCGAAGGCCACAACCAGTTGCTCGGTCTCTTGCAGTGACGGATCGCCGGCCATCACATAGGTAATGAGGGCCTTCTCATCTCGTTGCCGCAACTGCGCAAAGGTACGGTCAAGCTGCGCGGTCACAGCGTAATCCCTCGCATGTTCGCGATCTGCTGAACATCCTTATCTCCTCGGCCTGATAGATTCACGACTAGGAGCTGGCTCTTCTTCATTTCGGCGCCACCTTCATCGTATTGGCAATGGCATGGGCGCTTTCGAGTGCCGGCATGATTCCTTCTTCTCTGGCCAGGATATCGAACGCCGCCATGGCTTCGTCGTCGGTTACTGAGGTGTACTCGGCTCGACCTTGATCACGCAGATAACTGTGCTCCGGGCCGATCGCGGCATAGTCCAACCCGGCTGAAACCGAATGGGTCAGATTCACTTGTCCGTCGTCGCCCTGGAGCAGATAGGTCATCGTGCCTTGCAAGACACGCCGGGCTTCCCCCGGCAAAACGCGCGGCATGTTTTCCGCTCGCGACGCCCAGTCCGCCGGCTTCAACACCAATCATTTTCACCTTCTTGTCCCGGATGAAGGCATGGAAGAGTCCGATCGCGTTACTGCCGCCACCGACGCAGGCAATGAGACAATCGGGCAAGCCGCCCTTCTGCCGCCAGAATCTGGCGTCGCGGGCTTCACGCCCAATGATGGATTGGAAATCCCGGATCATCATCGGATAGGGATGCGGCCCCGAGCACTGAGCCAAGAATGTAGTGGGTCGTCCGGATGTTGGTCGTCCAATCCCGCATCGCTTCGCTGATGGCATCCTTAAGCGTTCGACTTCCCGCATCAACTCCTGTGACGGTCGCACCGAGCAATCGCATCCGGAATACGTTCAACGCCTGACGCTGCATGTCTTCCGTTCCCATATAGATTTCACATTCGAAGCCCGAACATCGCCGCAACAGTCGCCGTTGCCACTCCATGTTGTCCCGCTCCGGTTTCGGCGATGATGCGCGGCTTCTTCATTCGCTTGGCGAGAAGCCCTTGCCCGATCGCATTATTGATCTTATGGGCGCCGGTATGACAGAGATCTTCGCGTTTCAGATAAATCTTCGCCCCGCCCAACCGCTTCGTGAGTCGCTGCGGCAAAGATAGAGCGACGTCGGCCGCCCGACATAGTGCTTCAAGTAATAGGCGAGCTCCGATTGGAAGCTTCGGTCTTTTTTTACACGAGCATATTCCTGCTCCAATTCAAGCAGCGCTGGCATAAGGGTTTCTGGGACATAGCGTCCGCCGTACGCGCCGAAGCGACCTTGCTGTCGGGAACCGAGCTCATCATTGTCCTTCTCCTTCTTAGACCTGATGCAGTATAAACAGGCGTCTCAGGGAGAGACAAGCCTGACAGCGCGAATGAATGCGCGGACTTTCTCGTGATCCTTCTTGCCGGGCGCTTGCTCGACACCGCTACTCACATCCACGCCGTAGGGTTGCACCGCTTGAATCGCCTTCGCGACATTCTCCGGGGTAAGCCCCCCAGCCAGCAGCACACTCGCAGCCTTGGCCGCCTCTGCTGCCAAGTTGCCAATCGATCACCTGTCCAGTCCCTCCGTAGAACTGATCGGAAAAGGCGTCCAGTACGAACCCACGGACGCCGGCCCGTCCACGAAACTCTGCTAAGGCGAGAAATGTGCTCCGATCTTTCAGCCGCAACGCTTTGAGAACCGTGCGGCCTAACTCTTTGCAATAAATCGCCGATTCATGCCGTGTAACTGCGCAATGACAAGTCCACAGTCGTCCATCAGGTGACGAACGACCTGTTGCTCCTCGTCTACAAACACGCCCACCGGCGTCACCAACGGAGGTAAGCCATCACGATCTGACTGAGCCACCGTCGGTTCGATGTAGCGTGGGCTCTTCCGATAGAAAACAAATCCTAACGCATCGGCCCCCGCCTCAACTGCCACCAGCAGCATCCTCAGCGCTGGTGATCCCACATATTTTGACTTTCGTGCATGGCGGCCATTTCACGCGTGCGATGGGACCGGCACTCCCCGCAGCTCACGAATCTTCTTCGGACATGTCTTCCGCACGAATAAACGATTCTCCAACGAGCATGGCATGGATGCCGGCTTCAACCAACTGCACCACATCCTCACGCTGTGCGAATGCCGCTTTCGCTGACTATCAGTTTGCCGGATGGAATCCGTTTTGCCAAACGCAGCGTCACCCCCAGATCGGTCGTGAACGTCTTCAGATCTCGGTTGTTGATGCCGATCAGTCTCGCATCAGGGAGCCATTCCAATACCCTATCGAGTTCGCGCTCATGATGCGTTTCTACGAGCACATCCAAGCCGAGCCCCCTGGCGAGCGCGTGAGAAATCAATCAATTGGCTGCCGTTCAAGCGCGGCAACGATCAAGAGGACCGCATCGGCCCCATAGGCTCGCGCTTCGTAAAACTGGATTTCATCAACCATAAACTCTTTGTTCAACGCAGGCAGGGCACTGCTTGCTTGATCTCACGGAGATAGTCAAGGCTCGCCCTGGAAAAAATCCTTGTCGGTTAAGACAGACAGAGCCGAGGCCCCATGGGCATGGTACGTCTTGGCAATCTCGAAGATAGTCGAACCGATCGGCAAACTCGGGGCGCAGCAGACCGAGACTGGGCGAGGCTTTTTTCACCTCGGCAATCAGCGCAGGGCTGCTGCCCGTTCTCGTCGCATCGAGGGCTACCGCAAAGCCAAGTGGAGTCGGCGCATCGCGAATCTTGGACTTCAGATCCGCAAGATAGCCTCGGCTTCGCTTTCGCCGAAGTTCTGCTTTCTTATGTTCAAGAATCGATCGAGAATCATGATGTCACGACCCTTATTCGTACATGCCATGAGGCGAGCCAAGTTTCTCAGCCGCCGCACCGGAATCGATCGCTTGGCCGGCCAAGCGAAACCCCTCTTGAAGTCTTGCGCCTTGCTCCCCGCAACAAGCGCCGGCGCGGCATTCAAACAGACGATGTCTCGTTTTGGCCCCTTCCGCCCTTGGAGAATATCGCGAGTGATCGTCGCATTCTCTTCCGGGGTCCCTCCGGTCAATTGTTTCGCTGGGACACGTGCGAGCCCGAACTCCACCGGATCCAGAAGATAGTTCGAAAGACGCCCCCCTTCCCTTCCGAAATCTGGGTCTTCGCCGTGAGGGTGATCTCATCGAGCCCGTCCATCCCATGCAACGACAAAGCAATGTTGCGACCCCAGGTGCATGAGGACTTTCCCAAGCAAGGAGGTCAATCTCCCCTCATAGACGCCGAGCACTTGAACGGTGGCCCCGGCAGGGTTGGTCAGAGGGCCCAAGAGATTCAACATCGTCCGAATACCCATCTCCTGTCTGGGACCGGCACAATGTTTCATGGCTCCATGAAAGAGCGGAGCAAAGAGAAATCCGATACCCACTTCATTGATGCAATCGGCCACGCGCTCGGTCGACAAATCAATCTTCACCCCGAGGGCTGAGAGGACATCTGCGCTCCCTGACTTGGACGACACAGAACGGTTACCGTGCTTTGCCACGGTCAAACCTGCGCCTGCCACAACAAACGCCGCCGTCGTGGAGATATTGAACGTGTGAGCCCCGTCCCCGCCGGTACCACAGGTATCGACGACCAATAGGATCTCCAACGGAATCGCGACGGCTTTGGCGCGCATCGCCCGCACGGAGCCGGCGATTTCGTCCACGGTTTCTCCCTTCAAACGAAGCCCCATCAAGTAGGCGGCAATTTGGGCCTGAGTCGCCGCGCCTTCCATAATCTCGAGCATGACCGATTCGGCTTGTTGTTCGGTGAGAGAGGCACGGTCGGCGAGTATCGCAATCGCGTCTTTGATCATGGAATAGCGACCACTCTGACACTAGAGTTTAAGGAAGTTACGGAGGAGGTCCTTCCCGAACGTGGTGAGGATCGATTCCGGATGAAACTGCACTCCTTCGATACCCAGAGACCGATGCCGCAATCCCATGATTTCACCCTCGGCTGTTTCGGCGGAGATCTCAAAACAGGACGGTAGCGTGTCCCGCTTCACGATCAGAGAATGGTAACGTGTCGCATCGAAAGGACTGGGCAGCTGATGGAAAATCGTTCTCCCGTCGTGCTGGATCTTCGATGTTTTGCCATGCATTAACCGTTCAGCTCGAATAACTTCTCCTCCAAACGCCACAGCGAGAGACTGATGGCCGAGGCACACACCCAAGAGCGGGAGACGCCCGCCGAAATGCCGGATGGTTTCGACTGATACGCCGGCTTCCATCGGCGTACAGGGTCCCGGAGAAATCACAATGCGACTTGGTTGTAGAGACTCGATCTGATCGATCGTAATCTTATTATTGCGGAATACGCGAACGTCTTCACCCAGTTCCCCAAAATATTGCACGAGGTTATAGGTGAAGGAATCATAGTTGTCGATCATCAACAGCATGATAAATCGTGACGTGTGATGAGTGATGCGTGACGAGTTAAGGAATCATTCCGTCTAACTCTTCACAGATCACTCATCACCGATCACCCCTTTTTACTCCAGTCCTTGCTCGGCCAATTCGACGGCTTTCATCATGGCCTTTGCCTTATTACAGGTCTCTTCATATTCGTGTTCCGGATTCGAATCGGCAACGATGCCTGCCCCGGCTTGAATGAAGGCCTGATGATTTTTCACGACGACCGTCCGGATATTAATGCACATATCCATGTTACCGGAAAAGCTAAAGTAGCCCACTGCACCAGCATAGGGGCCTCGCCTTGTAGGCTCAAGTTCATCAATGATCTCCATGGCTCGAATCTTCGGCGCCCCGGAGACGGTACCGGCTGGGAAGCAAGCCCGCAACACGTCGTACGAAGTCTTAGAGTCATCGAGTTGTCCTGTTACATTCGACACAATATGCATAACATGGGAATATCGTTCCACATGCATAAGCGAATCGACTGTAACTGAACCGGGTTTGGCCACACGTCCAACATCATTTCGTCCCAGATCGACCAGCATCACATGCTCGGCCCGTTCCTTTTCATCCGCCAAAAGTCGCTGCTCCATCTGCTGATCCTCATCAGGATTGACGCCGCGGCGGCGGGTGCCGGCAATGGGGCGAACGGAGATGACGCCATCTTCACACCGCACAAGTGTCTCCGGAGAGGAGCCAACCAGCTCGACCCCCGCAATACGCAGGTAATACATATACGGCGAGGGGTTCACCACGCGCAACGCGCGGTAGAGTTGCAAAGAAGGGGCCTGCACATTGGCTTCCCATCGCTGGGATAGTACGGCTTGCACGATATCGCCTGCTCGAATGTATTCCTTCGTCCGCCTGACCATCTTCTCAAAATCTGCCTTGCTCATATTCGCGGTAAAGACCACCGGCTTGCGGCGACGATGCAGCCGTGTGCGACGGAGCGGGCGCTTGAGCCTCGTGATCGTGCGTTCGATCCGTTCTGTCGCCGATCGGTAAGCAGCCTTAATGCCGCGCTCCCCTTTTGTCGTGACATGAGCGGTGGCCACAACTTTGATCTTCTGAGAGACATTGTCGAAGATCAGCAAGGTGTCAGTGAGCAGGAAGGCAAAATCAGGAAGGTTGAGCGGATCCTTCTGCCGCGCCGCTAAGTCTTCAAACGTGCGCACCATGTCGTAGCTCAAGTATCCGACCGCACCGCCGACAAATGGTGGAAGATCCGGCATGGTAACCGGACGATAGCTCTCCATCATGTCCCGCAAACGTTCGAGAGGATTTCCACGGCTAGGAATACGCCTCTTACGCGTACCCTGCACGACAACAAGGTCGCCACGATCTTCGTACACAACGATGGGGGAACCGCTGCCAAGGAAGGAATAGCGAGCCCATTTCTCACCGCCCTCGATGGACTCCAGGAGATACGCCGAAGGGCCATGATCGATTTTCGCGAAGGCAGAGACTGGGGTCTCATAATCCGCGAGGATCTCTCGATAGAGCGGAACGAGATTGCCTTGTCCGGCATACTGCCGAAATTGGTCGAGACTGAGTGAGTATTGCGGCGGGGCCACGTGGCCGTCCTATTACTCTTGGCCCACGATGAGCTTTTGTCCTACCTCGATAATGTCATCCGGCAGCTTGTTCCACTTTCTGACCTTGTCTATTGTCACCCCATGCTGGCGACTGATGCGATACAGGGTTTCGCCAGGTTTCACAATATGCAGAGTGGGCGACTGCATGCCTCCTTGCAACGATTCTGCTTGCTTGAACATAGCCGGAGCCTCAGGAGCCGCCCCAAGCGCCAGCGTGCTTGGATCCACGGCATTCGGTATCGGCTCAACGGGTAGCGCTTTGCGCACCGGTGTGAGTTTGCGCTTCATATCGGCTTTCGCTTTACGTTCCAACAAGGCGGATTCCTTCATGGCCTCTGACTCTTCCTGCATACGTGTCATTTGTTCCTGAGTAGCCTGCAACTGCGCCGTGAGCTCCCGATTCCTGGCTTCATACTCCATCAACTCATTCTTGCTTCGCTTCGCTTCACTATCGAGCTCACCCGTGCGCTTCTCCTCTTGGGCGAGAAGACGTTGAAAATTCAGACTGCGCGCCTTTTCCGCATCGTATTTCTCGGCCATCACACATCCGCTCAGCAAGAGCCCTCCACAGATGATGGTCACGATTCGAAAGCTGAATCTGGGCATCAACTTGTTCACGCAGTTCTCCCCTTTCATGGATACCTCCCCTGGCGGTTGAGACAATCTTTTCCTTACGCAGCAACAGGCAGCCACTGGTTGCAGTACAATGGAAACTCGACTAAACTAACCATCTAAAATAGTGTTTATCGCGGTGAAAGTCAAAGCGAATGTGGGGCAATTTCGTCGTTTGACCGATTCCCTAGCCCTATGGTACGGTCTGCCCCATCGCGTCCTCGTTCGTCGCCATCCAGTCCTATGGCCCACGCCGACATCCTAGCTAGACTGCAGGCCCTCAGGGATGAAATCCGGCATCACGACTACCTGTACTACGTTAAGGATCGCCCAGATTTTTCCGACTCTCAGTACGATCGCCTTTTTCGAGAGCTGATCGAACTCGAACAGGCTCACCCTGAATTGGTAACCCCAGATTCTCCGTCTCAACGCGTCGGCGCCCCTCCTCTTCATGAATTAGCCAAGGTTCCCCACGAACAGCCGATGCTCAGTTTGGACTCCATTGTCGAACAGAGTGACGTTTTGGCATTCGATCAACGGATGAAACGCGAACTGGAAACCATGTCAGTCGAGTACAGCGTCGAACCAAAATTCGATGGGCTCTCGATCGAACTGGTGTACGACCATGGGGTCTTTACTCGTGGTGCGACAAGAGGCGATGGAACGACCGGAGAGGATGTGACAGTCAATCTTCGCACGATCCGTTCATTGCCACTGCAGTTAAATACGCAATCCGGCTTCCCCGATCACCTTGTCGTGCGAGGCGAAGTCTATATGCGCCTCGATGACTTTCAAGCCTTCAATCGGCGCATGATAGAACGGGGTGATGAAGCGTTTGCCAATCCGCGCAATGCAGCCTCCGGCTCGCTCCGTCAACTCGATTCTACGATTACTGCAACCCGTCCGTTGGTCGTGACCTGTTATGAAATCATGGGCATGTCCGGTTCCATGCCGCCGACACATTGGGATGAGTTGGAAGTATTGGCTCAATGGGGCCTCCCTGTGCCGACGCATCGAGATCTCTGTCCGTCAATCAAGGACGTGATGGCGTTTCATCTCGAAACGGAGTCGATACGGGATACGTTGCCCTACGAAATAGACGGCGTCGTTGTGAAAATCAATCGACGAGACTGGCAGAGTCGACTGGGCATGAAGTCTCGCAGTCCACGATGGGCTATCGCCTACAAATTTACGCCGCGCAAGGAAATCACCGTTGTGCAGGATATCGTCATCTCTGTCGGAAGAACCGGGACCCTCACCCCAGTTGCGCTCTTGAAGCCGGTGGAAGTCGGTGGCGTCACCATCAGCCGGGCGACCCTGCACAATGCCGATGAAGTGGCGCGCAAAGACATTCGGATGGGCGATACCGTCAAAGTGGAACGAGCCGGCGATGTCATTCCCGCGATTACCGAACGGGTTTCCATCTCCGGGGAGCAACGCACTTCTCCTTTTCGCATGCCAGACCACTGCCCAGTTTGTGGATCGACCGTTGGTCGTGAAGGCGCGTATTTCTATTGTACCGGTCAGTTAATCTGTGGCGCTCAATTAAAGGGAGCTATCGAACATTTTGCGTCCAAACACGCCCTGAACATCGACGGCCTAGGAAAGAAGACTGTGGCGCAGTTGGTCGATCAAGAACTGGTACGATCAGTCGGCGACCTCTACCGCCTGACTAAAGACGATCTCGTTACACTTGATGGATTTGCCGATCGATCTGCCACTCTCCTCTTGGAATCGATCGCAGCGAGTAAAACCCCTCCCCTGGATCGGTTTCTGGTGGGACTGGGAATCCGGCAAGTCGGACAACACATCGCCAAAGTCCTGGCTCGTGAATTTGGCTCTCTCGAGGAGATTATGTCGGCAGATCGAGAACGGTTTAAGCACATTCGTGAGATCGGTCCTGAAATTTCAGAATGCCTGGCAATCTATTGGTCTGAGCCGCGCAACCGGGAGGCGATCGTACAGCTCCAAAAATCAGGCGTGCGAGTTGCCCCGGGTCTTGCTGCTGGTGACCGGAAGAAATCTCCGCTCGCAGGGAAGACCTTCGTCTTTACCGGTGGACTGGATCATTTCTCACGAGACGAGGCACAGCAGGCGGTGGAGACAATGGGAGGGCGCGTGTCCTCGAGCGTCAGCAAAAAGACATCCTATGTGGTTGTAGGGCGAGATCCAGGCTCGAAACTGGAGCAAGGCCGTACGCTGGGGGTGACGATCCTGACTGAACAGGAATTCGCGTCTCTGATTGCAGCGGATGAAAAAGGACCTAACTGACGAGGTCGAGGTTCGGAACTTCGACGGGAACCGGTGATTTTTCTTCCCGGAAGATTTGGACACTGCGGACAGACCGTGGCTCGGCTTCATGAATAAGGATTCGGCAGTTGGCAATCCGCACCTCTTCTCCAACTTTGGGAATTCGACCGAGCTCTTGTTGAATCAGACCGCCGATCGTCACCGCTTCATCGCCAAGGTCGACTTTCAGGAAATCGTTGACCTTGCGTACTTCAGTTCTACCATGGACAAGGATGTGGTTCTTCCCTAACCGTTTGATCAGTTCTTCCGTAATATCGGTTTCATCCATGATCTCTCCGACCACCTCTTCGAGAAGATCTTCAAGGGTGACGATCCCCATCACGCCACCGAATTCGTTGACCACAACGGCCATATGCCGTTTCTCCTGTTGAAACTGCTTCATCAGGTCGTCCGCCGTCTTGCCGGCAGGAACGAACAGCGGAGGATAGGCGATGTCTTTGAGCTTCCCCTCATTCTGCCCCTTCGCAAGTTCAGTCAACGCCCTTGTCTTGTAGAGAATGCCTGTAATGTTATCAAGCGTCCCGTCATACACAGGAATCCGTGAGTACTTCGAGTTATAGAGAAGTTCCTGAGCCTCCTTCAGGCACAGATTCCCATCCAACGAAAACACGTACAGACGAGGCGTCATGGCGTCCTCAGCTGTGATGTCTTTGAGTTGGAAGACGTTCTTGATCATTTTCACCTTCTCAAACTCAATGGTCCCTGTCTTCCCTCCTTCATCCAGCATGATCTTCAACTCTTCCTCAGTGACGAGGGGAAGCGTCAGACCTTTCCCTCCTGTCAATTTGTAGATCATCGGCACGATCATAAATAACAGGGGCTTGAGAAGCAGCTGCACCGCGTAGACGGGGTAGGCCATGTTCAGGGTGACTGGAACCGCAAACTTGGCGGCGAGCGTTTTAGGAATCACATCGACGGCTACTAAGAGAACAAACGTCAGCAGACCGACCATGACAGCAAGCGCCTCGTCAAAAATAGTTTGGCCGCCATAGATACTCAGAGTCAGAAAGGTGGCATACATCGGTGTCGCCACGCCGACCAGACGGTCACCAACCAAAATGGTCGAGAGGAGCTTTTGAGGGTCGCTACGGAGATGGAGCGCCAACTTCGCTCGAGTATTCCCAGCTTGCGCAAGCGCTTTCAGCTTCGTGGAGTTCACTGCAAAGAAACCGATTTCGGCCGTGGATATCACAGCCGAAAGAACGATAAGACCCAAGAGGATTAGAATATCCATAGACTGCACTGTATTAGAGACATCTGACTATATCGGCCAGCCTGGAATAGGAGGGTGGCCAGGGGCTGGCCCCTCTTGCCTTGACCCGGCATTGTGAGATGTGGGGGAACAGAGTAACGTGATAGGGGTCTATTGGACCTGTATCCATTGGACTATACATCTACCATAGGGATGGAGTAGCGAGCAAGTTTATGCTGAAAACGCACTACAATATCAGCTAGTTGCATTGCATATTCGCGGAAACACGAAAGAATTAGGAGGACAGGATGGGTAAGAATGTCTTCGTTCATTATCCATCGTCTCGAAATATAAAGGCTTGGAGCCCAAGGGAGGATTCGAGGTGGGAGACGGCGTCTTCTGCTTGGGCCTCTCTTGAAAACTGACCAATCTGTACTCGATACCGCTTTCCGTCGGGCAGATCGACAACCTGGATTCTTCCCCCGGGATAGAACTGTTTCACACGTTCTAAGAGGTTTGCGGCATTCTGCTGATCAGAAAATGACCCCACTTGCACTCGCAAAACCCCCATATCAGCAGCCCGCCCTTGATACCCAACGACACGTAATTCTATCTCATCGGTTCCAGCTCCAATCATTCCCAACGCGTGAGCCCCAGCGAGCGAAAGATCGAGCACCCGCCCCCTCGCGAATGGACCACGATCGTTAATACGAACCGTGACCTGCCGGCCAGTACTCATTGATCGAACCACTGCGATCGAGCCAAGTGGTAAGGTCCGATGAGCAGCCGTCAACTGGTGCATATCGTACCGTTCACCATTCGCCGTCTTGTTTCCATGGAATCCGGGGCCATACCATGATGCAACCCCGCGCTCGACAAACCCGACAGGATAGCCTGGAAAATAGACAGGTTTGGGTACGCCGCTGCAAGCGGCCAGGGTACCGACCATGAGGGTTATGAGAAGAAGGGCTGAGCAGCGAGACCAGAAGGCTTCCGCGCTACGTGATGTGTCTAGTAGACGGCAGACGAACTTCGTTGGCATACGAAAACTTCGATGGTACGCACGTGCGGGACAACAGGGCGACACTACTGGAGGATGCTCAAAAAGGCTAGACGTCTCACCCTCCCGCCCTGAGTCTGCCAAGACAGACTCTTCGCCCTGGGACGCGCCTTGCTCCAAGCAAGGCCGCAACGAGCGAAGATCCGGAGGAGGTACCGACCGCACTTCGTGGGGCCGTTCGCCTATGTCATGGATTTTGGCGAACGGAAAACCCCCTCCAGCATCTCAGCATCCGTTGAGGGTCTGAGGGATGCGAGAACGCTGCTGGCAGACTTTTTCAGCATCCGACTAAAACTCGTCGAGTGATTGATTCTGCAAGATAGTGAGTGCTTTCGCTGTGTGCGAGACAGTCAGCACGACAATCGCGCGTTTCCCCTCTCGAGATGGGGTGCAGTAGCCGCATTTAATATTGATGCGTGCCTTCGTCAACAGATCCGCCACTTCTTTCAACGCACCCGGTTTATTTTCGAGGCTCAACAGCAAAGCAGTTTCCTCTGTATGCTTGACCTTTGCTGCTTTCAGCGCCGCACGAGCCCCTTCTAGATCCGCAACCAGCAGTCTCAGCTTCCCCGTTCCGGCGACTTCCGGAGCAGAAAAGGCCTTGATGTTGACCTTGGCCTCACCAAGGACCTGAGCTACTTTCGCCAGAACACCGGGTTTACTTTTTCCGCTAATGACTAATTGTGTCGTTGTCGGCATGGACTTCTACTCCCTAAGCCTCATTCAAATTGTTGGGAAAACGTCGTCCGGCAAACCATGACCGTACCATGAAACGGCTTCGCCTCTTGCTTCGAGACCGAACGGTTGCCCTGATCGGAGATTACGAAAACCCCTTCCCCACACCAAGGGGTACCTCTTGTGTTTCCTTCTTACGAACAGCCGCTCGTCTCGCCGCAAGTTTCACACTTGAGGCAGGTGCCGTTCCGCACCATGGTGAACTGCTTACATTGAGAACAAGGATCTCCCTCGTAGCCCTTTTGGCGCGCCATTTGAACAGCCGTTAACGTGAACGTTTCACGCTTCAATTCGACGGTGTGCGAGACGTTCCCAATTCCGTTTCCATGGCCATTCCCTTTATGACGCGGTATCGCACCTCGTCGTGCAGGAAATATCTCTGTGCTGATCGATGTCGACGCCAGCGTTTCAGGAGTGGCTTCCTCTTCCACACACTCAGGGTCTTGCTCATCCTTCTTGACAGAGTCCATTCGAAGATCCTCTTCCTTGACCTGCGCCAAATCATACCGGTCGAGATAGGTGACCGCAAGCTCCCGGAAGATATAATCGATGATCGATGTGGACATCTTGATACGGTCGTTTAGTTTAACCGGCCCGTTCGGTTCAAAGCGGGTAAACACAAAGGCTTCGACAAACTCCTCAAGCGGAACGCCATGTTGGAGGCCAAGTGAAATCGCAATGGCAAAACAGTTCATGAGGCTGCGAAATGCCGCACCTTCTTTGTGCATATCGAGGAAAATTTCTCCGCACGTCCCGTCCTCATACTCACCTGTACGTAAATACAGTTTGTGACCACCAACGACGGCTTTCTGCGTGTATCCATTACGTCTGGCTGGGAGGGGCCGGCGCTTCGCTAAGTATCGCACCAACACCCGCTCTGTAACTTTTTCTGCAATCGACATGATTTCAGACGAGGCCTCGAGGGTCTTACCGCTATCCGTCGAGGCTGATAACGGCTGGCTCAACTTCGAGCCGTCTCGATACAGAGCCACGGCCTTCACCATGCTCTTCCAGGCAAAGAGATAGGATGATTTGACGTCTTCAAGGGTCGCATCGGCCGGCATATTGATCGTTTTACTGATGGCGCCGCTGATAAATGGTTGCGCCGCCGCCATCATGCGGATGTGCGCATTAACGGCGATATACCGCTGGCCAATCCGGCCACAACGATTTGCACAATCGAAGATCGGAAGGTGCTCGGCCTTAAGATGTGGGGCCCCCTCTACCGTCATGGTCCCACAGCAATAATCATTCGCAGCAGCGACTTCTTCTTGTGTAAATCCCAACGCCTTCAGCATGTTAAAGTTGGACTCATTCAATTGCGCATCGGTCAATCCCAACTTTTCACGGCAAAAACTCTCACCCAACGCATATTTATTGAACGTAAATTGAATCTCGAAGGCCTGAGCCAAGCCGCCTTCCATTCGCGCAAGTGCCGCGTCATCGAACCCCTTCCGCCGCAGGGTTTCATGGTTAATGAATGGTGCCGTCTGCAAGGTGTGCCGTCCGACACAATAGTTCACGATATCCTGAATCTGAGACTCGTTATACCCCAAGGTGGTGAGTGCAGTGGGTATGCTTTGATTGATGATCTTGAAATAGCCTCCACCGGCCAGCTTTTTAAATTTGACCAGCGCAAAATCCGGTTCGATGCCCGTTGTATCGCAATCCATCACGAGCCCGATCGTACCTGTTGGAGCAATCACCGTGACCTGTGCATTGCGATACCCGTAGGCCGTCCCCAATTCAAGCGCACGGTCCCACGCACGGCGCGCCGCCACGAATAACTCGGGAGGACAGTGCTCCGGCTGGATTCCTATCGGCGTCATCGTCAAACCTTCATATTCTTCCGGAGCGGCATTGTACGAGGCTCGCCGGTGATTACGAATGACACGCAACATCGCGTTGCGGTTTTTGGCATAGCCAGGGAAAGGAGATAGCTCCGCGGCCATTTCAGCCGATGTGCCATAGGCCTCGCCGGTCATAATGGAGGTCAGTGCGCCACAGATGGCCAGCGCTTTGGGAGAATCATACGGAATGCCTTGACGCATCAGCACCGTGCCTAAGTTGGCATAGCCAAGCCCCAGCGTTCGAAACTCAAAACTCTTCTCGGCGATAGAACGGCTGGGAAACGACGCCATCAGTACGCTGATTTCCAGTACGACCGTCCAGAGGCGCACAGCATGGCGGAAACTCTCCAACTCGAATTGGCCATCGGTCGAAAAGAACCGGGCAAGGTTGAGCGACGCTAAATTGCACGCCGTATCATCGAGGAACATGTACTCGGAGCAAGGATTGGAGGCATTAATACGGCCGTCCTCCGGACAGGTATGCCATTCGTTGATCGTGGTGTCGTATTGCGTACCGGGGTCCGCGCAAATCCAAGCAGCCCAAGCGATCTGGTCCCAGAGATCTCGCGCCTTGATGGTCTTGGAAACTTTCCCGTCGATCCGTCGCTTAAGCTGCCAATCGCCATCCGCCTCCAGCACCGCAAAAAAATCATTGGGAATGCGTACGCTGTTGTTTGAGTTCTGACCGGACACCGTTTGATAGGCCTTGCCGTCCCAATTCGTGTCGTATTCGTGAAACACAAAATGCGTGAACCCTTGCTGCGCATAGGAGAACATCCGCTGGATGTAGGCCTCTGGAACCGCATCCCGCCGGGCGGCTCCCATAGCCTCCCTGAGGATCGGATTCTGCTTGGCATCGACCTCAACTTTCATTTGACCAGCCTCGTCAACAACATGGCAGGCTTTGAGAACCGCGTTGAGGCGCTGTGCGCAGACTTTTGAACCAGTCACCATGGCGGCGACTTTTTGCTCTTCCACCACTTTCCAATTGATAAACTCCTCGATGTCTGGATGATCCAAATCGAGACAGACCATTTTGGCAGCTCGTCTGGTCGTCCCACCGGACTTAATGGCGCCAGCCGCCCGATCGCCGATGCGAAGGAACGACATCAACCCAGACGAACGTCCACCACCGGACAACGGCTCGGCATCGCCGCGAAGCCTGGAAAAGTTGGTGCCGGTCCCTGACCCGTACTTAAATAGACGCGCCTCCCGCACCCACAGATCCATGATGCCGCCTTCGCTGACCAGGTCGTCGTCAACGGATTGGATAAAGCAGGCGTGCGGTTGCGGATGCTCGAACGCATTGGTGGCTTTGACGACTTGACGGGTCTTAGGATCGACGTAAAAATGTCCTTGGGCAGGCCCTGAAAGCCCGTACGCATAATGAAGCCCGGTGTTAAACCACTGGGGAGAATTGGGCGCGGCCATTTGATGCGCGAGCATGTAACAGAGCTCATCATGGAACGCATCGGAATCTTCCGGCGTTTTAAAATAGCCGAAGTCCTTCCCCCAAGAAGTCCAACAACCGGCCAGCCGCTCAAACACCTGTCGGGAATCACGCTCTCCTCCCAACTGCGGCTCGCCGTCCGGCCCGATGATCGGATTCCCCTGCTCATCTCGCTGCGGCACTCCAGCCTTCCGGAAATATTTCTGGGCGAGAATATCGATAGCGAGCTGAGACCAGGGTTCGGGAATGTCGATATTTTCCAATTTAAACACGGTCGATCCATCGGGATTACGAATTTCCGACGAACGCTTCACGAACGGTAGGTCTTCATAAGGACTGTGTCCGCGATGTGTAAACCGGCGTTCTATTCTCACGGTTTCCCCCCAGTCTGCGTATAGGATGGAACTGCTTTCGATTCCAAATTGAAATAGCCTGTCTGTATCTTTACTTTCAGTCGATATCCTAAGTGTTTTAGACCCCCTACTTTTGGTGGGTATTATTTCAAGTTGAGCACAGGCTGTCTATATATAGCGATCACTACGAATTGTCAACACTAAATATAGTGGTGCGTCTGGGGAAACAGAGGAGTTTCTGTGGATAACAACAAGTGGTGAGAAAACACAGACTTTGGAGAATTACGACCGACTTATTCACAGAAGTGCGACCCAAAATAGACCCTATTTATCATTCACGGACCGTACAAAAACTAAAACACACGGCGACCGAGGGTCAGAACGGCCTCATCCACCCCTTCAACGGGAATGAACTGATTACCGATACCGATCACCACCACTCGAGTGCCCAGCACAGTCGTTTCAAACCGGCTGAGAATACCCCAATTCTGGCGTGTGGTGTGAGGCCTTACCATGCTATCGAGCAACTCCCGACTATGCCTGCGAAAGATATTTCTGACGACTGTTCCTTCCCGTTGGGGTGTGGATTGATCCATTCGGTCTATGGCCTTAGTGAGCTTGGCTTGTACGAAACCCAGATATTGGTCCGTAGTGGGATTCGTCAGTGCAAGTGCGACACTGACAGCTAATACTGCCACAAAGAGGCTTAACCGTAGAAGGCTCATACAGGACCTTACTTATGCTGAACTGATGGCTCTATGGATTCACTGGAAACGGAAACGCGCAGCTCCCCTTTGACAAACATCAGCCGGATGACTAGCCTACGGACGTGAAGTGTGTGGCAGCCACCATACTGCTCCCGTTGCTTGTACCTGGAGGATTACCATGTTTGTCTGGAGCAAACGCCTTGTCGGGGCCTTATTAGGGTTTTTTGTGGTCATGTTCGGGATCTATCTCTTTAAGACCGCACTGGACAACACAAGCGACCTCACAGCCTATACAACCGGCTGGATGACCCTCAACTATATCGGCTTGATTGTTTGGGTATTTGTTTGGATGATCGATCAAGCCCGCATGCGTGGGAAGAATTTCTGGCTGTGGCTTGTCCCCTTCATCCTAGCCCCCCTTCCAACATTAATGCTGTTCGTCTTGTTCCTCCAGCGACGCATACAGCCGTCAAAGGTCGGCTGAACCGGCTACAGCCTGTGGATCGCGACCGACTTCTCGATGCAACTGCGCTCTGAGAACCCACACCAACCAGATACCTGGCAGCGCGACCAGAAACGACCAGAAGAAAAACTGCGCCCAGCCGACCATTTCGACCAACTCGGCCGACGGACGACCTGAGAAGACTCGCCCGAGCGCTTCCAGGGAAGAGAGTAATGCGAACTGAGTTGCCGTATAACGATGGTCACATAACGACATAATGAGTGCGACAAATGCGACGGTACCCATACCGCCCGTCACATTCTCGACAAGAATCGATGTCATGAGCGCCATGTAGCTCTTACCCATCCAGGCAAGCCACATGAACCCCAAGTTTGAGACCGCTTGGAGCAGACCGAAAAGCAGGAGTGATCGAACCATTCCGAGCTTGGCCATGGCGACACCTCCGGCCAATGCGCCAATGAGTGTGGCTCCGATCCCGAGGCCCTTCACATACCCGACTTCGCTGACGGAGAAACCCATCCCTCCAATGAGAAATGCCGTTTGAAGCGACGCCGCAACCGCATCTCCGACCTTATACAGGACAATCAGGGCAAGAAGCCCGATCACCCCTGGGCGTGTAAAAAACTCTTTCAGCGGTCCTCCAATCGCTTCGGCCAGACTCGCCGGAGCCGCACCTGGCTCCGACGGTTCAGGACTGACAAGGATGGTGACAATCCCTGCTGCCATAAGCGCAGCGAGCAGCAAATAGGTGTTTTGCCAGCCAATATAATCGGCCAACAGGAGAGCACCGGCACTCGCAATCAACAGCGCACATCGATAGCCGTTCACCCACACCGCTGCGCCAAACCCCCGTTCAGGACGTAAAAGCACATCGGTCCGATAGGCATCGAATACGATGTCGAGTGAGGCCGAGAGGAAGGCCACCACTAGGGCTAAGACCCCGAGTATTTCAGGGCGCTGGTCTGGCCCAGTCATTGCCATGGCCGCCAATCCGAGCGCGACGCTCATCTGCGTCACCAGCATCCATCCGCGCCGCCGCCCCAGCCAGGGAGGGACCAGCCGATCCATCAACGGGGCCCACAAAAATTTCAAGGTGTATGGGAGACCGACAAGCGTAAAGATGCCGATAGTCTTCAGGTCGAGCCCTGCAACTGTCAGCCAGGCCTGTAACGTCCCTGAGGTGAGGGCTAATGGCAACCCCGAGGCAAAACCTAGGGGCAACATGATGGCGATCCGCCGGTTCGCAAGGATCTGAATGATCGAGCCTGACTTCATCGAGGCGCTTGAGTACCCATGAAGGGGCAGCATATCATCGGAAGGGAAGGACGGCTCAGACATTCTCGAAATCTGATTGATCGAGATGGGAAGGAGGAGTAAATCTCAGCAGGGTTGTCCATTGAAGGTACAGGGCTTATAGCGCAAAATATCGAACTCGATGTGTTCCTGGTAGACCCGTTCGTTGCCGTTCACACCATCCTGCTCCGGATCGTTATACATGGTGTGGTTCCACCAGTAAAACAAAGGATAGGCTTCCGTTCGATAGACAGGATTGCCGTAGCTGCTGCGGGAGTAATCCTCGACTAAACGGCCCGTCACGTAATCGACTTGACCATTACCTTTGAGTGAATACAGCATTATGAACAACCGCGCCTCATGATCGTAGAGCTCGTCGATTCTTGTCGCGAGGTCAGGTTCGAGAGGAAGAACCTCCTTCGTCCATCCACCGGACACAGGGAGGAGAAGAAGCAAAACCAAGAAGATGGAAGCCCCCAACTGCGACGGTGTCACAAAAGTATCTCATGTATGGGGTGGCAGGCAGGCGAACTCTATCATGGCCTTCCCAGGCCTTCAACCCAGAATAGCGCGCGACCTGGCGTGGAGAAGATTAGCAGGCGATTTCATGCATTCAACGGCTCGACCTGGAGCCGGGGATGTTTCTCCAGCTTCACCGTTTTCTATGAGAGGCCCGAGCCGGCTTCGCGCGCGAGGCGGAGGATTTTTCCCTCAATGTGCGACGCGAGCGGGTGGAAGCTCGCTTGATGGGAGGCTTGCGCTTCTTAGCTCGCTTGCCTGCTGGAGTTCTAGCGCGCACCAACCTTGGTGCGGCCGGTTCGGTCAAGACACGCTGGGCAATCAGGTAGAACTTCTTCCGCTCATCCAGCCCTCGGTTGCCACCATTGACCCTGTAACTGATGTACTCCACGGGCGATAGGTCGAGCACGGCTCCCCTATACTTCTTCTTCAAGACATCCGAGTCGGCGTGGTTCGCAATGTCGTTCAGGCCGCGCGTCTTCCAGTACTCGCAGGCACTCCAGACTGCGTACTCCGGTTGCTCAAGCAATTCCGGGGTATCGACGAACATGTCTCGGCGGCCCTTCTTAATGCCCAACTCTAAATAATTGGCTCTGCCGGTGGTTTGGAAGATCCCACGGCCTTTGAAGCGCACGCCGTCGCCCGGTTGGGTGTTGCCCAAGTCTTGGCGGCCCTCGTAAGCATTTCCAGATGCGTACTCGCGGAGCGTCTTGAAGTGATCGGTCTCGTGGCACGCCTGGGCCAGGAAATGGCAGTATTCCTGGGGTACGTCGATCTCATAGAGCGGGCAGAGGCGATTGAGCCATTCGGCCAAGTCCGGCATAAGTGGAGTGGTCCGGCCGGCAATGGCCACGAGGTGTTCGACGGTGATCGTGAGCGACATGGAGCTTGCCCTCAGAGGCGTAACCAGTCGGTAGACAGTGACAATCTATGCTGTTTGTTCCTATGGTTCAAGACCGCTTCACGCCTTAGCCCTCATGATTCAAGACGGTTCGTCGCGAAATCGCTGAGCCGCGTCGTGAGACCTGCGCGCGGAGCCGTAAGGACCCGATGCGTACGAGATATTGTCAAGAGTTGTGGATTAGGCTGATCAAGCGGCGACCCTTCCCGTCTTCTTCTCTGCTCGTTGTTCCGTCCGTTTCACCGACTGTCCATCCTTGAAGACGACACCCGCGCGGACGAGCGGGAGGAGGTCGTGCGCATCGATCCGACGCCAGGTGCGTTGCGCCGTCTCCAACAGCTTGAAGGCCATCGTCAGTCCTGCGGTGCGCGAGCCGGCCCCCTTGGTCACTCGCGTGCGGTGCTTCACCGTGGCGAAGGTCGACTCAATCGGGTTGGTGCTCCGGAGATGCTTCCAGTGCGCCGCCGGGAAGTCGAAGTGGGTCAGGAGCCGGGCGACATCGGTGACCAGGGACTTCACGGCTTTGGGATACTTCGCGGCATAGTCCTGGGTAAATCGATGTATGGCGGTCTCGCACGTGGCCCGGCTCTCCGCATACATCATCTCGTGCAAAGCCCGTTTCGCCTGGGGCTGGAGCCGCGTCGGGAGCTTATCCAGCACGTTGGCAATGCGGTGTACCCAGCAGCGTTGCTCCCGCGTCTCCGGCCAGACCTCGCGGATCGCGGCCCAGAAGCCAAGCGCCCCGTCGCCGATCGCCACGGCCGGGGCTGGCATGCCGCGGGTCTTGAGATCCCGCAGCACCGCGAGCCAACTCTCCGTGCTCTCGCGATAGCCGTCCTCGATGGCGATCACTTCCTTGGTCCCATCGGGGCGGACCCCGACGACGACTAAGGCCGCTAAGCGATCGTCTTCCAGCCGAATGTTGAAATGGACCCCATCCACCCAGACGTAGATGAAGTCGCGATCAGCAAGGGAGCGGCGACGCCACTGGTCATACTCGATCCGCCAGGTGGCCGTCAGGCGGGTGATCGCCGCGGGCGAGAGCCCCGCCGCGTCTTCCCCCAGCAGCACCGGCAAGGCCTCACGGAAGTCTCCGGTGGACAGGCCATGCAGATAGAGCAGCGGCAACACCGCGCTCACGTTCCCAGAGCGACGCACATACGGCGGGAGGATCGCACTGGTGAACTTCTGCCGCGCGCCATGCAGCACGCGCTGATCATTGACACGCGGAGCCGCAATCGTGACCGTCCCGGCTCCCACGGTGAGGCGACGGGGGCGGGCCTGCCCATTGCGGACCACCAAGGCATGGCCGCGGGGGTCACGTGCATCGCGATACTGCTGCCGGTACTCCTCCACCTCGATCTCCAAGGCGGCCAGAATCATGCGGCGAGCCCCTTCCCGGGCCAACTCGTCCAACGCCGTGGCCACGACCTGTTCACACTCTTGCGCTTCCGCCTTCGTTCGGACTATCGTCATCATTGGCGTGCCTTTCCCCGGCCTGCCAGCCGGTGTGTTCGGGTTTTGTTCACCCGGAAAGGTACGCCACCTTCTCACCCTCGTTCCACAACTTCTGACTATATCTCAATGCGTACTCGTGCAGTACGTTGAGGGTCCGAGGGACGAGCCCGCAGGCCGAAGGCTTGTTGCAACAGCGGATCGGCGATTACAGCAGAAGCGTTCATGAATAATGCGGGTTGGGACAGAGCGTTTCGATCCAGTCAATCATCAGCCCACTCAAATTCCCAAAGACATGAAGGTTCCCATCAGCACGAGCATAGACAATCGGAGAGTTGTCGCTAGACCAGAGTGTGCGTCAAGCTGAGCTCAATGCTCTATCGCTCAAATGATGACAGCGTCGCTCAAAGTTTGTGCCGTAGCATGGCCCAAATCTTATTGAAGTCATGTGAACATGTACGCACTACGTGCAAATGTCTGATGTCGCCGTTGCCGTCATTGAGGAATCTGGAGAACGAATGACCGGTTACCGCTACAAACCGGCTGCTTATTGATGCAGGCTCTCGACCTCCGTTTGATCCTGGTCATCACAAATAACCGCATGCGAAACCCACGCTGGTTTTTGTCCCGTACCCTAAAATTAATCAGACTAAACTCATCGACTTACCAATCGGACCTCTTGCGAAGATTCTATAATAACCTTCTTGATACACTTGGCATGGATAAATTCGGGGCGCTGACCGAGTATGAATTGTGATTACCAGCGAGCTATGAGGCGCCACGCAAGAACGATAAGTGCAACTGAATTTCATGAAACAGTCAAACGTAGGACGAATGTCAATTGCATGATAAGTTAGATGCCGTAGCGACTTCGGACGTCACGCGGAGCGCCCGGTGGTGGTTACATCCTGCCTACTTCAGGCATTCATTGCATGCCCCATCAAATGCTACCTTTTGTATGCGGGGGAAATCCCGGCCGGCGGCGAATACACGAACTGGGTTATCACGCGGCAGGAATCCTACCGCCATGAAGCCACTTTGAATCTGACTGCCCATGCCTCGAAATCTGGCATCGCTTCGCTAGAACCCGGACTTTCGAAAGATGCGCTGTGGCAGTTTGCTGTCGAGAAAATCGTCTCTGCGCAGGGCTGGGAGGCTGATATTGCACTGATTCAGCGGATCCCACAGGAGGGAGCGACGTCCCAACTTGTCCCGATCAGCTTCGTGGCAGCCAACAAACTGTCGGCATCGGATAAGACGATGGCAGCGTTCGAGGCGATTGCCCTGGCGAAGGCATTGGGTACAAAGGTCGGTGTGTCAAAAATCGTGCACGGCAATAAGCGGGCAACGTTTTCGATAAAGGCCAGCACCTTGTCGCGAGGTGTGCACCGGAAGGTTTCCCAAGTTTTCGCCCTGCTTTCTGCCACCTCTCCGCCGGAACTTATTCTCAACCGGCATTGCCCGGAGTGCGGATTCCAAGATCGATGCAGGAAAAACGCTGTAGAGAAAGACGATCTCAGCCTCCTCTCACATCTCACCGATAAGGAGAGGGCAAGGTTCAGGGGTAAAGGCATTTTTACCGTTTCCCAACTCGCTTACACCTTCCGTTCGCGCCGCCGCTTAAAGCGCCTGGCCTCTCGACCGGAAAAATACCACCACGCCTTGAAAGCCCTTGCGATCCGCGAACACAAAACCCATATAGTCGGGAACCTGAAACTGGCCATGGAAGGCACGCCAATATTCCTCGACGTTGAGGGGCTTCCGGATCGCGACTTCTATTATCTTATCGGTGTCCGAGTGGAAGAACCTAACGGGGCAATCCAACATGTCCTCTGGGCTGACTCGGCGGCCGACGAGAAGCGTATCTGGGACGAATTCATCGATATTCTGTCTGACTCAGATCATCCGATGCTGTTTCATTACGGCAGTTTCGAAAAAACGTTCCTGAGGAAAATGTGCGATCGGCATGGCGGGCCTCCGGAACATTCCGCCGCAGGAGCCGCCATTACATCCTCGACAAATCTGCTGGCCGTGATTTACGCCCGGATATACTTCCCTACCTATTCAAACGGACTTAAGGAGATCGCCCGCTTTCTTGGGTTCGAGTGGTCAGATCCTTCGGCCTCTGGGCTCCTGTCCATCGTCTGGCGTTCCCGATGGGAAGAGTCGCAGGACACTGGCCTACGGGACAGGCTGATCGCCTACAACGCCAACGACTGCGAAGCCTTGAGTCTCGTCGCCCACACCATCGTCCGGATCCTGTCGCCCGCAGTTTCGGGCAACGAACCGGGGGTGGATTCGGAGGTGGTCCATGCCGAAGAACTAGGTAAGAACATCCTGTCGAAATGGCGGGCTTTCAAAAGCCCTTTGCCGGACATGGAGCAGATCAACGAAGCGGCATACTGGAACTACCAGCGGGATCGGGTTTTCGTGCGTACAGGTACCGAAGCGAGGCCAAGCCAGAAACGGCCGAAGCGGACAAGCCGGTGCCAACGGAAAGCCGAAAAGATCGTCGTGGCCAAAGCCCCGGCCTCCTGCCCAGAGTGCGGCAAACGGGGCCGGATAAAAAGCCGCCTTCGACTCGGACCGTCGAGGATTTGGTTTTCGGCAGGGACAGCGTGAAACGGCGGGTGGTGATGTACGTTTTCCAAGCTTACCGGTGCCGCAGTTGCGGGCACGAGTACGGCCTGAACGAATGGTATTTGCACGCCCGAAAGTGGGGTTGGAACGTTGCGGCCTACTTCGTCTATCACATCGTAGGCCTACGCGTTCCGCAACTCACCATGCAGCACAGCCTGAGCCGGTTATTCGGATTCAATCTGGTGCGGAGCACACTGAACAATCTCAAGATCAAAGCCGCTGACCGGTATTCGTTCGCCAAAAGAAAAATTCTCGAACGGATCGTCAGCGGCGAACTCGTCCATGCCGACGAGACCCGAGCGAACATCAAGGGCCACCTGGCTTACGTCTGGGTTCTAACCAACATGACCGAAGTGGCGTATGTCCTTGCGGAAAGCCGCGAGGCCGAGATCGTCCAAACGCTGCTGAAGGGTTTCAAGGGCGTCCTCGTTTCCGATTTTTACGCGGCCTATGAAGCCATACCCTGTCCGCAGCAGAAATGCCTGATCCACCTCATGCGCGATCTTAACGACGAGATTCTGAACAACCCGTTCGACAGGGAGATGAAGTCAATCGCCACGGGCTTTGCCGAGTTGCTGAAACCTATGGTGGAAACCGTCGACCGCCACGGGCTGAAGGCGCGTTTTCTCAGGAAGCACCAGACAGCCGTGTACCGGTTTTTCAGATTTCTTGGCGCGTCGGAATTCAACAGCGAAGCGGCCTTGAAATGTAAACAGCGATTTGAGAAGAACCGCGATACGCTTTTCACGTTTCTGCGTTACGACGGTGTACCCTGGAACAACAACAACGCCGAGCACGCAATCAAGGCCTTCGCGCGGCTGCGCGACGTAATCGCCGGAACGTCGTCCAGGAAGGGCGTCGACGAATACCTGACACTCCTGAGCGTAGCAGAGACCTGTGAATACCGGGGAATCGACTTTCTCGATTTCCTCGGTCCGGGGAGCGGGATGTTTTCGGCTTCGTTAATAGTTGTGGAAGACGGATCGGTGACGGATGTTTGGAGATTCGCCTATTCGGGAAGGGAAATCAAATTGCCAGGCAGTCAATGTCGCCACTGATACGTTGTATACTTTGAGCAGTTACGCTGGCCATCACGTGAAGGCAGTATTATTCATCTTGCGCCATGTATATCAAGCGATTGCCAGCATCAAATGCCCGACAGGCTCGGAGGCCGGCCTTACCTTGATTTCGATGTCGTAGCCGAGCCGATTCAGGCAATCCATCAGCTTGCGTTCGGACAGATTGGAGAAGTCGCCGCGCATCATGTCCGACACCTTCGGTTGGGTGATCCCCATGCGTTTTGCCGCCGCTTGTTGAGTCAGCCCAAGGGGGCGCATGGCCCTCCTGATCTCGACCACCAAGCCGGTCTTGATCTTGAGTTTTTCAGCGTCAGGCAGTCCAAGATCGGCATAGACATTGCCGGAGCTGCGCTGCACCTCGACACCGTCAATGATTCGTTTTTTCATTTCGTAGCTCCTTTGCAAATGCCTCGGCCACCTTCAGCCTGGCGCGGATGATGTCCATGTCGGCTTTTGGCGTGGCGATTCCGCTCTTGCTCTTCTTCTGGAAGCAGTGCAGGACGAACACCGCTTCCGCAAACTTGACCGTGTATACGGCTCGATAGGTGCCGCCGGCATCGTCTTCGACAACCTCAAGCACGCCGGCACCACCGAACCCTTGAGCACCTTCGCTGCATCGTGTTGATCGCCGGCTTGAGCAAGGGAAAGCGCGTAACCGAAGAACCGCCGTACGTCGGTCGGCAACGCCATCAGATCCTTGTGGCTGCTCCCTATCCACTCGAGCAGTTTTTCGTTGCTCGCTCATGACTCAATTATACATGAACAGGTATATTCCGCAAGTGCCCGATCATTTCAGGATTGAAGAGTATCTGGATCGATGGCGTATGACGGCTTTCTAACAGGGAGCGGCCTCTCAATAGCGCGGGTTTTCTCGGACTTCGTGACTGCACTTGGCCGATAGCGGCCATCGCAACGGTAAATCTTGCCTTTTCTAGAACCACCCTCCCGCCCCAATCAGACCCCGAACGTCAGATCGAGTTTGAGCTATCATATGGGAGATCCTTGCTCCTATCGCGCGGAACTCCCTATAATGCCCCAGCTATTATGAAACGTGCTTCTCTCCATACACTCGGTTGCCGGCTGAACCAAGCAGAAACTGCGGTGCTCGCGGCTCGCCTGCAACGTGATGGCTACCGTGTCGTTGAGTTCGGTGAGCCGACTGACTTATTCGTCGTAAATACCTGCACTGTCACAGAAGAAGCAGAACGGACCTGCCGCTATATCATCCGCAAAACCTTGAGACATTCCCCTGAGGCCTTTGTGGCGGTAACCGGCTGTTACGCCCAGACCGGGTTCACGAGCTACGTGCCATTCCCGGAATCGATCTGATTGTTGGCAATCAATTCAAATGGGACTTACCGTCGTTTCTTCCGGCCCCCGATGATCTAAAAAAGCAACCGGATCCGGAAGTGCTCCATACGCGCACCCTCGACCGGGAGAATTTCACCCTTCCTGAGTATGGCGAGCCGGACTCAACCAGAGCACTGCTCAAAATCCAGGACGGCTGCAATGTGATGTGCAGCTTCTGCCTTATCCCCTTTGCGCGCGGGCATGAACGGAGTCGCCTCCTGGATGATGTGATTCAAGAAGCCAGGATACTTGCAGCAGGGGGCTACCGGGAAGTTGTGCTGACCGGCGTCAACGTCGGGCAATATCGCCAGGGCGATCTCGATCTGGTCGGGTTGATCGCAGAATTGGAAGAGGTTGAAGGACTCGATCGAATCAGGATTTCATCTATCGAGCCGACGACGATCACGGATGCCCTCCTCGATCGGATGGCGTCCTCGTCGAAGCTCTGCCCCTATCTCCATATCCCCCTGCAGAGTGGAGCCGACCATATCTTGTCAGCCATGAATCGCCCGTACAACGCGGAAGAATATGTCCGTCTGATTCAGCGGGCGGTCGCAAAGATTCCTCAACTTGGGCTAGGGACCGATCTAATGGTAGGGTTTCCCGGCGAAACCGATGACGCCTTCGAGCACACGCTAAGCATTGCACGTGAGCTTCCCTTCTCCTACTTCCATGTCTTTACCTATTCGCCACGGCCCGGCACAGCGTCGATGAAATTGCCCGATCAGGTGCCAATCACAGTCGCCCGGCAACGCGCAAAAGTACTCGCCGACCTGTCTCGTCTGAAACGCCTGGCTTTTGCGGAACAGTATATCGGCTCTACCGTACCCGTTCTCTTTGAGTCAGGAGTACAGGATGGTTTCAGGTTAGGAGTGACAGGAAACTTCTTGAAAGTGGGCGTGTCATCGGACATCGACCTCACAAATGACCTGAAGGAAGTTCGGATTATCGGAGCGTCGGGTCGTTGGGCGGTGGGTCAGCTGACAGAGGACCGTCAGCCTATGCGAGGAGTACCTGTGCTATGACGACCAGATTCACACCGACTCAGGTGCATCTTGAAACCTTTGGCTGTCAGATGAACGAGTACGACTCAGAACTCGTTCGCTCGCTCATGAAACAAGATGGATTTGCCTTTACCGAGGAGCGTGAGCGCGCAGATGTGATTCTGATGAACACCTGCGCGATTCGGGAGAATGCCCACAATAAGGTCTACAAACACCTATCTGAACTGAAGAAGCTCAAGCAGCAACGCCCGTTGGTTGTCGGTGTCCTCGGCTGCATGGCGCAAAATCTAAAAGAGGAGCTGACGGATATTCAACCGCTGGTCGATATCCTCGCAGGCCCTGACGCCTATCGCCAGCTGCCGATGTTGATCCGCAACGCGATGCACTCTCAAGAAGAGGGACTGGATCAGAAGGGACTTGCGGTCGACCTGTCGGAATATGAAACCTATCACGATGTGGCACCTGACCGAACCGACGGGGTGAATGCCTGGATCGCCGTGATGCGAGGCTGTGACAATTTCTGCAGCTTTTGCGTAGTTCCCTACACTCGAGGACGTGAACGTTCTCGCGACCCAGAGGGGGTTGTTCAGGAGGCCCATCGGATCGCTGAGCAAGGGTTCAAGCAGATTACACTCCTGGGACAGAACGTCAATTCCTACCGGTTCGGCGAGTGGGATTTTGCGCGATTAATCACGGCCGTCGCAGATGTACCAGGCATCCAACGTGTGCGGTTTACCTCCCCTCATCCCAAAGACTTTCCACTCCCGTTGCTCGAAGCCGTGGTGGCACATCCCAATATCTGCAAGCAGATTCATTTACCGCTACAATCCGGCAGCGACCGCATCCTCGGCTTGATGAATCGCACCTACACCAACAAAGAGTATCGTGCCTTGGTCGACCGTATCCGCACCCTGCGGTCCGACATCGTGCTCAGCACCGATATTATTGGTGGGTTCTGTGGGGAGAGCGATGCGGATTTTGCCGAGACCTACCGGCTTGTTGAGGAAATACGGTTTCACTCAGCATTTATCTTTAAATACTCTGAGCGAAAGCACACCATCGCGGCACGCAAATTTCCGGACGATGTGTCAGAAGGCGTGAAGACTGAACGGGTTACCAGGCTCTTCGACCTCCAGCGGAACATCTCCTACGAGCGCAATCGGGAATTTTTGAAGACAACCGTTCCCGTCCTGGTCGAAGGGGACGCGAAGCGATCCGCGGCGCAAGGAATGGGGAAATCGGACGGTAACATCACCGTCATCTGGGACAAACGTACGATCTCCTCTCGACCAGGCGACTTGGTTTCCCTTGCCATCTACGATGCCTCTTCCACAACCTTGTATGCAGAAAGTCCGCCGATGACGTGACTCGTTGGAGCTCATCCGACTTCTCCATGAACATTTCTGTCGAAGACGCTCCAAAACGAACACCCGTGCACAAGTTCGGTTTGCGATCTCCCCTTCCTCCTCACAACACTCAAGAAATACTGTGAGGGTACCATCCGTATAATCATCCATGCGGACCAGGTGGTTTCCTCGCGACGTTCAAAAAAATAACCCAGCGGATCCTGCGACTAATCACAACATTATCATGCACATAGGCTCAGCCACTTTCTGCTCAATGTCATCCACACTGAGCAGGTAATCGTTCCTCTCCTCTTCTAGTTTTTGCTCTTGTACATCGCGGAGTTGCTCCATCTCTCCAAAGGCATAGTCCTTGCTATCCAAATGGATCGCGACTACGTACCTAACACCTTCACTCTTGGAGATAGTCATGATCGAGAAGCAAGAGTCCCGCGTAAAAGAAAAAGCTGCTCCCTCCATAAGTCTAGAAACCCTCATTGCGTTGGGAATCTTCGGATGGATCGCACTGAGTATGGCGCTCATGGGCCTGGGAATCTGGTAGTCCTCCTGGCATACCGGCAAGGCCCCTCGCTACGGATCATCGCCTATACACCTGGCCTGAAAGAAGGAGTGTCAAGATGAACAGCTGTCTCCCGCTCATGAATACGAATCGTCCGATGATGCAGAGCCTTGCCGGGGTCGCCGCCGCATGCGCCCTTGTCATCAGCGGTTGCGCGAGTGGAACAGAGACAACCCTCAGTCAGAATACGAAAGGCACCGTCTACTTGGAAGAAGTGGCCAACTGGTCGTTTGACGCCAGCCATCCTGCTGTCATCGATCAACAGACCATCACAAAAATCGTGAAAGGGTTATACCGCAAAGACGACATGGGTAAATCTTCGGGAATGCCCGTTGGTGGCAGCAAGCCGATGAGAATTTTCAGCGATGAGGATGCAGAATATCTCTCTCCCCTGCTCGCGCAAGGCTTATCCAAAGCAAAACCCGCACAGCTTGTTGGGTTTAACATATCCTCATCGGCAGGGTCAGGCTCTGAACCCATCACGGGCAGTATTTATGTGCAGAAGGGATCGATCTACGTGACCATTGAAGAAGGCGCCGCACAGACGGGGTTTATGCCTGAGTCGGTGGCGCGCACCGAACCCGCTCCGGCCTATATCGCCGGCGATGCGCCCGGCGCCATGACGATGATCATCGACTATCATGCGCTCGCCACAACACCGATGCCCGAGTCCATGCCGATCGCAAAAGCTTCCCCAAGCACTACAATCGCCTCCATGGCGGCGTCTACCCCGGCAAACGCTCAGGCGGCCTCTGCAAGTGCGGGGCAGGAAGTCGCGCAAGACGAGTTCTTGGCCCAGAAACTCAGTGACTTGAAGGTGGCAAAAGAGGCGCTCGCCAAGAAGAACTCCGAGATCGCTATGCTTCGCAAGGAGTCGCAATGGATGAAGCGCGAACTCCGGGACCGCAATGAGGAAATTAAAGCGCTCAAGCTGACCAAGGTCTCCGGTAAATCGGCGCCGAAGAAGAAATCGGCGCAGGCGACGCGGGTTCGCTAGCTTGCATCAATCGACACTCAGCAACTCAGGCTGGAGCAAGACCACTTCACTGGACAGAGGCTGTCGAAAATTCATCCGGCAATAACAGGCATAGGTCACATAGGTATCTTGTAGGCAGTAGCGAGCCAACTCTTGCCCCTGTCCCCTCCCCCACATCTCAGCCACCTGAGCGCCACTGCCCGATTTCGTTTCGACATTCAGCGCTCGCGCCAGCACATCCAGCTTGACCCACCCACGCATATCCCAATTACTCCAGATTGCCATGGTGTCATACACCGGCTCTGTGCGAAACTTGGCGAGGTTGATCTCCAGGCTCGGCTTGACTTGGTGAATGATCGATCGTTTCTTCATGAACGGGAGGTCGAAGCCTAGACCATTATGGGTAATGAAGAGCGACGGGCGGTTCTGAGCCAAACGGCTCCAGAATTGCCACAGCAACTCCCGTTCATTTCCGCCGTACCAGGCTACCGCCCCGCGCGGTTCAAGCTGATCGGAAAATTCCAAAAGGCCAATACAAACAATTTGACTATACGTCGCGTCAAAAGCCGACTTTGCATATTGTTCATCCTCAGCAAGTCGTTGAGCTTCAGCCGCTCCCGCCTCAAACAAATCGTAGCCCTCGCCTACCGGGCCAGACTCTCCGCTTGACGGAAGCTTTCCCGCCAATCGCGCCCATTCTTCCCGTGGCGCTTGAATCGTCTCGATATCCAGGACAACTTTCATAAAGCCTGCCTCAGCGTCTGCCGCTGGAGAGCCTCAATGATAGGACGGTCCGCTGGAGGAAATTCAAAATTGCCCAACTCCTGTGGCCAGACCCAACGAATTTCCGCGCAGTCGATTGCTGTGGCGTTTCCGGCCTCGATTCGGCAACGGAAGAAATGCAGCTCCACGGTTTTCTCCTCGTACTCATGGCGAATAATTTGAAACGGTATAGGCACGTCGATACGAATACCCAGTTCTTCAAACAGCTCCCGCCGTAGACACTCTTCCATGGTTTCACCCGGCTCACATTTCCCGCCTGGAAATTCCCAGAAACCGGCCAAGTGAACACCAGGATTCCGACGGGCGATCAGGTAGCGGCCTTCGCGATACACAAGACCGGCAGCGACTTCAACGACCTTCATACCGCACCGTGACCCTTCATACATTCGGATCGAACGGATACGTCTTACAAAACGATTTCATCGGGCATTTCCCGCAAGTGGGATTTCTTGCCGTGCAGCAGGTCGCCCCAAAGTCCATAATCGCTTGATTGAAATCATAGCCCTTCCCGCTTGGAATGAGGGCTTCCGACAGTTGCCAGAGCCTCGGCTTTTGAGCCTTGGGATCGCCCTTCGCAATGAATATGCGGTGAAGGACGCGAATGACATTTGTATCCAGAATCGGCGCATCTTCGTTGAAGGCAAACGAGCGGATCGCGCCAGCCGTGTATCGTCCAATCCCCTTGAACGACAGCAATTCCTCCGCATCGCTCGGAAGCTGGCCTCCATACCGCTCGACCGTCTCGCACGCGATACTATGTAATCGCTCAGGCCTGATATTGTAGCCAAGGGGATACCATGTCTTCTTCACCTCCGAGACCGGAGCGTCGGCCAATTCTTCAAAGCTTGGGTAGCGGTCCAGAAATTCGTGGTACTTCGGAATCACCCGATCGACTTGTGTCTGCTGCAACATCACTTCAGAAACCAGAATGTGATAAGGATCGGAGGTCTTCCGCCAAGGCAGATCACGGCCATGCTTCGCGTACCACTTCAGCAAGCGAGCCTGAAAACGGCGCTTCATGGCGGCATCGAGGACGAAGGACTTCTTCGAGCGCTTCTTCTTGTGTTGTGAGGTTGTTCGGGAGCCAGAGATGGTGGGCATGCAACATCAATCCAATGGGGGCATTCTAGAAGCGTGACCGGTGAAAATCAAACCGGATTCAAATGGAACCAGCAAGGCCGTCGATGTGCCAAGAACGGTCAACAGATCGAATACTCATCTGTCACGTCTGTGTACATCGCTCAACTTGCCTGGCCTCCCGCATCATGTGCGCCATAGTTTACTCATACGAAACCCACCCATCTGGCCCTACGATTTCCTCATAAATCTATTGGAACTTGCTATCTCCAAAGATCGCATTTTCTTTGACAACCGCCTGTTCACCGAATAGCCTTACATAAGACGAACGCATAGTCGAAAACATCTCTCACCGATGCGCGATTGAGACAGAGACCTTCTGAGGACACTACTGTGACGGAACAGAGACAGCACGTTCGCTATCAAGTGGAATTCCCAGCGATATTTGCGGGTGACCCTTCTGGGGTCGGGATCGTCTACAACCTCGGGATGGGTGGCTGTAAGGTCGTCAGTGATCTTCCAGTCAAGACCGGCACACGCTTCACAGTCCACCTCCAGACACCGGAACAACCGATCGCCATCACCATTCAAGCCGCGACAGTGCAATGGACCCTTAAACACGAGTTTGGCGTAGAATTTCATGAGATGCTGGAGCAGGAACGAACCCGACTGGGACAGTTCCTCGCAACCCAAGCGAACGTCGTTCCATAGAAATCTCTACTGCACAACCATGGTCACCCGAAAGCATCTCAGATTTCCAGTGTCGCTCTCCTGCACCTTGGTGCATCAAAATCGGTTCCGCCATGCAGGATCAGTCAGAGACCTTTCTGCCAAGGGATGCTGCGTAGAGAGCATCATCAGCCCATTTACCGGCATGCAACTCGCCGTCCACCTGCATATCCCCGGTGAGTCCAAACCAATCCTCATCGATAATGCCGCAATCCGCTGGTCCGGACCTGCCGGCATCGGCCTTGAATTTCTGACGCTAGCCCCCCCGCATCAAGACCGGCTGGACCGCATGATCCAACGGCTGATCCAACAACTTCAGAGCAAGCCCGGGCTCTAGCCCGCAAGAGTTGCATTTTAGGCGCTCGCCTCCGTATCCTTTCTCTCCATGGACTTCTCTCAGCTTTCACAAGAACAATTCAAAAAACTCGTGCACGGGATCGTCGATGACCGTCTACGCGAGCTGCTGGGTGACCCTGACCTCGGGCTCCAGCTCGGCAGTGGCTTGCATGCCCGTCTGAAAGAGTCATTGGCGAGTACGGAGAGACTGTCCGGCGAGGACATTGCCGACCAACTCGGTCTCCGCTGGTAAGGACAACATGGCCTGGTATCGTCTTGCCTATTGCCCAGCTATCCTCAAAGATCTTGGAAGGCTTGAGCCAACCATGGCACAGCGACTCCTGGATAAGACCAAATGGATTGCCTCCAACATCGATAACTTGCGCCACGAGGCCATCGCAACAGATCTGCCAGGCCTGTCCAAATATGCGGTCGAGGACTGGAGGATTTTCTATTCAATCGACCGTGACAATCACCTGATCGACATTCACGGCATCGTTCGCCACACAGAGGCCCGCTTATGATTGCTGTCACTCTTGCCGCCATCACACAACTGAAAGCGATTCAAACCCATCACCCTGAAGATCCGATCGTCCGGATTTCTGTCCGCGATGTGGACGATTCACGGCTAAGCTTCAGTATCACGTTGGAAGCGACCACCCAACCTGACGACGACGTTCAGCAGATGGATGGGCTCACCATTGCAATGGATCAGCGGAGTGCGCCACGGATGGACCGGGTGACTATTGACTATACTGAGGCCAATGGGTTTCGCTTCCTCCACGATGAAGAGGGCCACAGCCTCTCCCTTCTTACAATTCCCACGCTCAATTGATGGAGTTGCAGGATCTGAAAAAGCCCGCCAGCGGCGTTCTCGCATCGTTCAGGCCCTCAACGTACCCCAAGGTACGCCTTCGGGCCTTCACTCGCTGCGGCCTTGGCTGGACAGACCTTTTTCAGCCTCCTGCGGGTTAGGATAATCGGTCGGGCAGGCTCGCAACGTGCACCTGGAACTCGCCCCTGGTCACATCGTCGACATAGCGGCGCAGGGCATCCTTCACCACGGGAAAGGCAATCTGGTCCCAGGGAATCTCAGAGAGTGAGAACAACTGCACATCGAGGCTTTCCTCACCTATCCCGAAATCCGGTGAACCCATCGGCCCTCGGAATACCAAATAGGCCTGGCCGATGTGCGGGAGACTGAGGACCGCGAAAAGGCTGATACATTCCACCTGAGCCTGCGCTTCCTCCAATGTCTCACGAACAGCCGCCTGCTCAGTACTCTCGCCGATCTCCATAAACCCGGCAGGGAAGGTCCAGAGGCCGGACTTGGGTTCGATGGCGCGCCGGCAGAGAAGAATGTGGCCGTCCCATTCCGGAATACAGCCAGCGACGATCTTTGGATTATGGTAATGAATGGCCTGACAGATCTCGCAGACGAACCGGGGCAAGTTGTCGCCGATGGGAACCTTCTTCGTAACCGGAGCACCGCAGGCGCTACAATAGTTCATAACGAAGACGTATCTCGTGAAACGTATTTCGTGAAGCGAGATACGAACGACGCTTCACAAACAACGATGCAATGAGCATGGATAGCACAAAACTACGGTTCTTTGCACCCTGCCCGAGTGGGCTGGAGGGCGTCCTCGAACAGGAACTCCACGACCTTGGCGTGCCTATGACCACAAAGACGGAAGGCGGAGTCGCCTTCCTGGCTCCCTGGTCCAGCATGTATTGGGTCAATCTCAAGAGCCACATAGCCAGCCGCGTGCTCTGGGAAGTCGGCCAAACCCCCTATTTGTCGGAAGACGATGTGTACCATGCAGCCTATCACTTGTCCTGGCCGGACTGGTTCACGTCGGCGCAGACCATCAAGGTGAAAGTGAGCGCACGCCGTTGTCCACTCACCAGCCTAGACTTCATCACGCTGCGTATTAAAGACGCAGTCTGCGATAAGTTTATGGCAGTGCGCCATAAGAGACCGAATATAGACACCCATCACCCGAATATCCGGCTTGATGCGTTTCTCGATGAGTCAACGGTGACGTTCTATGTAGACACCTCTGGCGACCCGCTCTTCAAGCGAGGCCATCGTATCGTGTCTGTCGAGGCACCGTTGCGAGAAAACCTGGCGGCGGGCTTGCTGCGGCTCGCTGGATGGACACCGAACGACGTGCTGCTCGACCCTATGTGCGGAGGGGGAACGATCCCCCTCGAAGCGGCGCTGATGGCGCGCAGAATCTCGCCCGGGCAGTCCCGGTCATTTGCGTTTGAGCACTTGATTATCCACGATCCCAAACTTTGGGGCCATCTGCGCGAAGCATCTCGGGTGAAACAACTGGCAGAGGTGCCGGCTGCCATCTATGCCTCCGATCAGGATCCAGCCGCAGTCAAAATTGCGCAACGGACATTTCAGGGCGCGGGAGTCTCGGTAGATATTCGCCTGAAGCAGAGCGACATACTCGCCCTTGAAGCTCCAGCTGAGCAGGGCGTGCTGTTGATCAATCCTCCCTACGGCGTCCGGCTCAACCGGCCCGAGGAACTCGATGCGTTCTATCCCAAACTGGGCAACTGGTTGAAACAACGATTCAGCGGGTGGCGAGCCTATATCTTTACCGGCGATTTGCGTATTCCAAAACTCATCGGCCTTGCACCATCGAAACGCATTCCCCTTTTCAATGGTCCGCTGGAGTGTCGGTTGTATGAGTTCCACATCGTGTCGGGGTCGATGCGCAAGACGATCCCAAAACCTGACAAAAAAGGTAATGTCTCCCCATAGGCTGCGGACACAGACCATGAACCGATTCCTGCTGCTTCTGTTCAGCGCCCCCCTGCTCATATGGCTTCCAAGTTGCAGTGCGATACATGGCCTCCACGCGTCGACTGGCTCCTTGCCCACGCCCAACAGCCATATTCGCCAATCGGCGCTCAACCGGCTGGCGTCGACCGTCCGAAAGGATTTTGAGCAACTCACCGAGCCGCACCATAGAAACTTACTTGCTCAGCATGAAGCGGTCGAACAGATCCCAGCGCAATTCAAACATCGCCTCACAGTCAAGGCCCTCAAAGATCCCTGGGACGGTCTGACGGAATTAGAGCAGCAGGGACTCGTATTGGCCGACATGGCAAAAGGAGGGGCCATCAATCTTCCCGCCCTTCTCGATGCGCTCGAAGCCGGTAGGGATCGTACATCCACCTTCTCAAAACCGATTCCGCTGCCGACGCATTCCACGCATGAAGACCTCCTCGCCTTCATGATCGGAAGCTTGGAACAGGCATCGCTGCACCGCGAGAAAGCGCTGACAAATCTGACAGAAGCAGAGAGGCACTTCTTATTTCTGCATGCACGGTCGATAGCAGAGCACTTCACTCCACAAATTTCGAGCCTGTCGAACCAGGCAAGCGCGCAAGTCAACGCCGATCTCCGATTTGCCGAACTGCTTGAGAAGCAGATCGACTATGCCAGTCTTCTTGCATCCGCCCAAGTCCTCGCCCGCCTTGCCAATGAACCGTGGCTTCACCAAGCCGCTGCAACCTGGACGATACCACTACCGGTTTCTGCCATTCCTCCCGGCGTCACAGGTGACGTCCTGTTGGTCCAAAAGACATCCTATGGACTGATCATTATTGGTGGCCCAGGACCGAATACCTATGAGATTGAAGAGGGAATCGGCCTGATTATCGATGTAGGCGGCAACGATCAATACCGGGGGATGATTGCCGCATCTGCACACGAAAATCAGGGCAATGCCGTCGTCATCGACCTCGCAGGAACGATACGTATACAGGGGCTCCGCTCGGACTCGCCACCGGGCGGCTGGGGGTGGGGCTGTTAATCGATCACGATGGCGACGATGTTTACCAGCTCGACATGGGGTCGGGAGGCGCTGGATTCGGTGGACTCGGAATCTTGTTCGACGCGAAAGGTAACGACGTCTATACGGGGAATCGCCTGACTCAGGGCGCCGCCATTGGAGGGCTCGGCCTCTTGCTCGATGGGGCAGGAAACGACCGCTATACCAGCCATGGCTTCGCGATCGGATTCGGCGGCCCCTTGGGGGTCGGCGCCGTCATCGACATTACCGGCAACGACCACTATCAATGCGGCGGCACGTATCCCAGCGCCTACAATGGCAGGATGCCCCTACAGGGAA
>CAVVIR010000017.1:0-4593 GCA_963748375.1 uncultured Nitrospiraceae bacterium | reverse complement strand
ACATAGCGACAGATATCCCCGTCTCAAATCCTCGCGGCATCCAACCTGTGTCCAAGTTCCGTAATGCATCTCTTACGTTGACTGGCAAACTCTTCGACAACTTCTGTTAGCGCCCGCCTGTATCTCTACGGCCGCGCCCGCTATCGCAGCACGGACTTGGTCGCATAGTACCTGAAATCACAAATATCGAAGAGTTATGTAACAGCAGAGGTTAGCGTGACAGCGACACACGTGTGACACGTAAAATTATTTTGTCACTTTTCCATTTCTGCAACACACGCTGTTTAGGTAAGTGAGATGTTGACACATTTGCTTGAGCGGCGTAGGTTGCCGGTCGTGTAAAACCAGTTTCATTGCAAATCACCCGACGAGGTTGCAGACACACGAAGCCTCGAACAGAAAGCTGAAGGTGTTGCGGAGGAAGCTCCGAGTCGAGAAGTTCCCATGCCGATTACTGGAATCAGCTGGAAAGATCAGCGGCACTACGACATCCATCTCTTGCGCGGGAGAACCTTGCCCGCCCTGCTCAACGAGGTCGATTTCAAGCTCCCTGACGGTTCCAGCCAAGATGCCGCGACCTACCTGGCTGCCAATGCGGATGTCACGATCAACTTCCAACCTTCGTTTAGAAACGTGCTCGACCTCACAGTCACGCCCCCGACCTGCTCCGGCTTCGGGATCACGATCAACAATGACAACGGTGAGATTCGTGTACCTGCACCCCCTACCCCAGCGTCGACCATTCACAATTTTCTCCTTCACGCTACCGCAGAGGATTCGAGCAACGACAAGGAATACCGCATCAGCATCCGGATTCATCTTCATAACCGGGTAACCTCTGCCTGGTTAACCCCTCCGGTGCTGACCTTGCGGCCAAACGGTCCGACTTTACCGCAAACCACTTTTCAGCGATTCAGTGTACGAGCGCAGTTCGATGACGGGACAGTGGGCGACCTCACCAATCAGCCTGGACTGACGTGGGGGCCTCTCGCCAACGTCGAACCATCAGGCCGGTTGATCGTTTCAGTCGGGAACGGGCCGAGTGATCCAGCGGTGCAGATCACGGCCACACTTCCGCCTGATCTGCGCGATCCCGGGAACCCAACGCCACAAGAGGTCCGAGCCGTCGGCCATATCCGATTCGCAGCGGATTGGGCTACGGAGAGCACTATTAAGACTGAGACCGTGCAAGTCCAGGATACGTGGCCCGGCACGATCAACCCGGAGCTCGTGCCCAACTTCCTCTTCCTGTGCGACGGTTACACCACCAATGACAAGCCGCAGTTCGAATCTCAGGTAAGAAGCCTCTTGGGGCTGATGAAAAAAAGCCGGCTCACCCGCCCCTTCGACCTGCTTTCTACGTCGATGAATTATTTTCAAGCCTTCATGCCATCCAACCATCATGGCATCTCGGTACTCTGTGAGGTCTACCCTAGCCAGCGTAACAACGGCGATGTACAGACTAACGCCGATGGCACCGTGAACCTGTACTGCGTCCCCGATCCGGAGGACCCATCGGCGGGAGAACGCTGGGGACTCAACAACCTCCTCTTCAGACTCGGCCTTCCCGTGCCCGGCCAGGGGCTCGATCGGCCCGTGCAGGAAATTCGGGACTACTGGGACAGCATCCTCGATGGCGTGCCGCATGGAAGAATTGCGAATGAGACCATACGACGCTGGCAAAAGTTGGCGAGACGAACGTTTATGGAGGAAAGCGATTCGACGCTCAGTTTGGCCTACGGCGACTACCCCAATGTCACAGACGAAAGCGATAATCGTCAAGTCGGTTTTCACCCGCGGCGTATGTCGCGCTCGCGGCTGGATCCAATGTTGAACCGTCTCCATGATGCCAAGGGAAATCCGATGGGTCAGCTTTGGGCCGCACGGACGGACGGAACATCTCCCAACAGCTACCCGCTGATCTTTGTCCTGTCCTCGCTCAAATGGGATCGAGGCGTGAACTACGGCCGCGGATACATTGCCATGAATGTCGAAGACCGGTATGAGATCCCTGCCAGACCCGTATCAGGCAAACCAACCTATCGCATCGATCTCACCGGGCGCATCTCGAAGAATATGTCCCACGACCGACTCATTCGCGGTTGCCATGAGGTGGCACACTCATTCGGCCTAGGCGATGAGTACAGTGAAAAGGGCACGTTGCCTCAGAGCCGCGAAATCGACCAGCGTTACGGCAATCTCCAAAAACACAGCGACCTCCTCGATTCCTTCAACGATATCGACGGCGATCGCATCAAATGGCGCTGGCATCGCATCCGGAACGCCACCGTCCTCATGGGCACCATTACTGAGGCCACCACCGGCGTCTTCAGGATTCCGATTCCGCTGGGTCAGAGCCTGCAGTTCAAGCAAGGTAATACGGTGCTACTGCGCGTACGACAATTCCCAAATCCCCTGCCGCGCATTCTGGATGGCAGCCTGGATGTCAGCGATCACTTACAGATCGTTGGCCTCGCGGACCCCGGTGGGCTGGCGGACCTCTCGCGGCCAGCAGGAGCTGACAATCCCCTCGGCGCAGCGATCTTGGTCTCCCCCAAGACCGGTCACTCGTTTACCACGATTGATGCTGCACGATTTGGAGCCGGTTGTGTGCTGTACCTCCCCGTCGAAGCCAGTGAATCGGCCCGCTCAGAGGACTATCCCTTCGCCGAGGTGATCGCTCTGAACGTCAAGGACCACATTACGGATCGAGGTTGCGCACTCAACCAGGATCCAGACAGTGACGAGATCTGCGTGCCGGATAAGAACGATATTCAGAAACCGAAGAAGCTCGACATCGATTTTCCCCGCTGCTTCAAACACAAGAACCGAATCGTTGGGTTGTTTACCGGCGGGAAAACGTACCACTGTGGGATTTACCACCCCACGGGCAATTGCATCATGCGAAACTCCGACAGTGATGGGAAAGAGTTCTGCCCCGTGTGCCGGTACTTGCTGGTCGACATTATCGACCCCCACAAACATTTTTCCATCGACCTGGATTACGGCGAGATCTATCCGCAGAAATGAGCACCACGACCAGCACATTGGAACAGGTGGCCCGTGCCATGATCGATGCGTTGGCACCGATGCGCCGTGCATTGGGCAGCGCCGATGCGTTCCAGGCTTTCATGCTTCGCCTCGGTTGGGAAACGACCGCTGTGCCTCCGGCCTATACCGCCCTTGGCACCACGATCGCCGAAGCAATACAAGCGGTCGAGGCCTTGCGCGAGGATGCCAGCGAACGCGAAGTCCTTTCCCTGCTCGACAAGGCCAAAACCGCCTACCAGGCGATCCGTAGAATTGACCAGGCTCCGCCGGAGGTGGATGCAGAAGTGTTTCTGCGCGAGATCGGCGAACGATTGTTCGAAGTGCTGTTGACAGACTATCTCGCCGCGCATCAACCGATGATGTTCAATCTACTCTCGATCCTCAATGTGATCGAGACGGAAAATATCACGGCCACGGCACACCAACGTGGGCACATCCGCACCCATTTTCATTGGAAGAATATTCCGGACATTATCAGGGACCCACTGTCTCTCCCTCGCCGAGTCTACGGGTGGGGCACGCAGGAATTCAAATTCCAACTATTGCTCCAACACCTGAGCGAACTGTTATTCGCATTCGGTTTCCCTGTTTACATCGGCAAGGCGGAGGAGGCGCTGACCAACGGTTACGGAGGCCGCGACGTCGATCTGGATGAAGACTCTTCGTGGCTGAAAGTCCCCTTTTATTACATTACCATCGCCGATCAGGAGCTCGAGGCCGCCATCAGTGTGGTGGAACTCAAGGGGGACGGCACCACGCCACCGGGTCTTGTGCTCCAGCCTCACATCCCACAGGAATTTCCTCTCACTCTGCACCTTGCGCCCACCATCGATCTTCGGGTGCAGGCTGGCACCAATGCCGCTTCTCAACTAGGCATCGTGCTCCGTCCCGGTGAGGCGTCGATCAAGTATCCCTTCCAACCAGGCGAACCGCCACCTTCGGCTGGCATCGGTGTCGGGTTTGATTTCAAGCCAACGTTGCCGACATTGCTGCTCGGTGCACCGAAAACTCCACGCCTTGAACTCCAAGGAGCCTCGGCCGAGTTTGGCGCCTCCTCCGTCAATAATGAACTGGACATTCGGCTGGCAGCCAAGCTCCACGGACTAACCCTTGTGCTTCAGCCGGGCGAAACTGATTCATTTCTGCACAATCTCCTCGGCGACAGCGAGCGGCGGCTGACCATCCCGCTCGGCATCGAATGGTCGCGACGTAACGGCTTGCGCTTTCTCGGCAGCGGTGGATTTGAAACCGTAATAAACACCAACCTTCGCCTCGGGCCTATCACGGTCCAGACCATTTCAGTACAGCTCCTCATTCCTGTAGATCGATCCGCAGATGTCACGCTCGCGATCGGCGCAGGTATGACCGGTCAGTTGGGCCCCATTACCTTCGCCGTCGAGGGATTAGGGCTGGCCGTGGAAACATCCTTCTCGCCCGGCAATATGGGACCCTTCGGCATACAACTCGGTTTCAAGCCTCCGACCGGGATTGGGCTGGCGATCAATGGGCCGGGGGTAGCGGGCGGGGGGTTCTTGTTCTTCG
>CAVVIR010000016.1:0-175174 GCA_963748375.1 uncultured Nitrospiraceae bacterium | reverse complement strand
GCCAGCTTCCAATCTCCCATCCTTCTTTGTCGCCCTGTACCATCAACGTCAGGCACTGCACCGCTTCGAGCGGCATAGTTTCCGCGACGGTAACCAATCGTTCGACAACATGATAATCTGGCTCCGCCTTCAGGACGAGGACGAGCGCAACAAGCAACTGTGACATGGCCCAAGCATCATCGAATTTCTGAGAGATAAACCACCAGCCGAATGCGGCCAGTTCGGCAGTATGGTTGATAGGAGTGCCTGAGGCCGTGATTGTTGCTAGCCGCCATTCCCGACAGCTTTTTCAGGCGGACAGAGATCTCTTCTGATAGACGCTCGTCCGGACGGCCGAGGTTTTGTCCAAGAAACTGCAAAGCCTCTCCACGAAGTGCATCGGTACCCTTCTCGAAGAACCTCGCCAACAAGCCTGTTTCATCTTCGAGAGGGAGTTTCCCATTCCAGTATAAATCCATGAGGTGCTGAACCAGCTGAGTAGCAGTAGTGGAGTCAGAGGCTGGGCGGGTAGTGCCTGGTGTACCCAATTGTTCGATCGCGTCCCTGTACTCTTCCTGCAGAACGTCGAAGACAATGCTATACGGATGGCAGAACACAACATATGTGTCCCAAGCAGCATCGCGGTACCGCCGTAGACTCTCCTCGTGCGGGAAGATTGCTCGGACATGATTTTTGGTCCACTCCGCGTCGAGGTAAGTTAATGATGGCAACCACCGCCCATAGACCGATCGGATTGCAAGGGAAGGATCCTGGGCTAGATCGAGATGCGCTGCGAGCACCTGCTGCACTTCTGGCATTTCCTCAAACCCCCGTGCAATCTTCTGATCTCCATTCGGATGTTTTTCCAAGCTGCGTCTCACCCATAGGGAATAGCGCACCACTACTTGCATCGCCTCACCTCGGGTGGAGTTGATGGCTACGTGGAAGGATCAAAGGGTTCGCCTCGTGTGGCTTCTTCATCTGGACTAGGATCCGGATCGTTCGTCAGGAGCTCAAGGATGTTCCAGATTTGACCTCTGAGGTCTATCGGGATATGAAGGGCCTTCCTCAAGACTAGCTCCCAGGAGGCCAGCAATAGTTTTCCGTGTCCATCCCCAGTCAGGATCATCGTTCCACTTGTCGACCTGTCGTCCCTCAATACATCGGCTGATTGACAACCCAATGGCAGAGACTAAGGATCCCTGGCCAGGGGAGATCCTTTGTCTCCCCGATTCCCTGTCGAATGCCTTCAAGGAGCGATCGTACATAGGTGGGATCTAGCCCTTTAAACTTCGCTACCTCAGGTGCAAAGCGGAAAGCGTTTTGTGCACGGCCTCAGTTAACGCCCGGCCGAGACCCTGTCGGGATGGGCTCATCCCCTCATGCGTCGGTTTCCATGAACTGAGATAGGTGACAATTTCCTGGGCGCTCATTGTTTGGAAGTCAGCCGCGGACATGGGACTTGTCGGACCTCTCCATACCTCCACGCGAGGGTTCTCAGTAACGTCTCGTTCAGGTTTTCCCACTTCTCCGATTAGCTCTTCAAACCGTTGGTTCCAATCTGGGGAGAGTACTCCATGTATAGGAGCGAGACGGTCGCGTTGCCACCGCTTCTTATGCTGTACGAGCTCTTCATTTGACGGCTCTTGGCCAGACCATTCTTTATGATGGCGCTTGTACGCTTCGTCATCATCCGGGCCGGCCTCGATCCATTTAAGAATCTTCTGCTGGTCTCCGACCTGCAGTTTGCCGAACCATTCTCGGGCCAATAGTTCGTATTCATGCCGGCTGCCGCGGGCATCGAAGAGACGCCGAAGCGTTAGTTTTGCAGCGATCAGCGTAGGGTCTGGATGCTGTCGAACGAAGTCTAGCGCGATTCGATGAAAACCTCATAGGGCGTTTCTCTAATTTCTCGACGACTGCCGATACCTGCGTAGGATCTTGTTCCGCAATGACATGCGCCACCTCGCGTACAGCGGATACGAGGATATTTTTGAGGTGATCTCCCTGTGGTTTGTCCTCAAGTTGGGGATACCAAATGAAGGAATAGTCCTTGGCTCCTCCTCTGAAGAACTTTTCGAGAGGGCAATGGCCTTTTCAGAGATCGCAGAGCAGGTCAAAAGCCTGTATCCGTGCTGCTGGGGTCAGCAGGGAACCATGCGATCAATTATCCGCCTGTATACCCAGGGCGAAATCCGAGCGCGTGGTTTTGGAGGGAGGCTGTACTCACCCTTATCCTCCTTCTGCTTCTCTGGCCCGGGATCCGGTAGATTTCTAAAAGGGACCGTGCAAGGCCGAGGGCGGCAGTTACATGCTCCCCCTGGAGGAGATGATTCATGAGTGCACTGAGCTTCTCGGGTAGCAGACCGAAAAGACCTTCCAGTTTGTTGATCCGTACGCTTCTCGCTCACTCCACTTCGCTGCAAGCTCGGCCGGCATAGCGGCGGCTGCGCTGGCGAAATCCTCATAAATACGAATGTTGTCGGTGGAAGGGACGGCCACATGATGTCTAGGACTTTTTAGGTGCTTGGGGCGCCATGCGAGCGAGATACCGTGATTGCGGCCATGCTGAATACCCGATGGTGCCCATCTCGTTATCCACCTCGGGCGCAGGCGGATGGGTAAACAAACTATTCGTCTGAAGCAGGTCTAGCCACGAGGGGTTTGTCAGTCGGCCGGAGAAATATCCATGAGCGACGATATTATTCGGCACATTCTTCTTGAGCTTGTCGACGTCGGCTTGCGCTGGTACCGGTTTCGCAATTAGTTGATCCAGGAACCGGTAGACTCCAAGGTAGTTCGTCTCGAACTTCTCCAATGCAACATCGAAAATCCCCTGCATGTCATTCCAAAACTGAAGGAAGGCTTTATCTGCAGGACGCGGGGACCCAAGCGCCGCGGATGAGCTCGTGCAGCAAGCCCATGCTATTTTCCGTCCCCGGTAAACCTAGCCACGCCTTGGCGACGGGATCGGTTTCCGGGATTTCGAGCCCATGGAGAATTGCCGAGATTTCATTCTCTATGTTTCCCATATTTCTCGGCACTCTGAAGGCGATCTTCCCGTTCTGCCATAGTTTCCAATACCTCACGGAGTGCGCTTTCGATCTCTCGTAACGAATGGGAAACAAGTGGCTGTAGTTCGTAGGACGACAGGATCATGCATGAGCCGGCACGCGTCCTCGAAAGAAATCGGCAGGCCCCGAGCCAACGAAGTCATGGAGTCGGCGGTAGATCCGCTCTTGCCTCGGATCCTCAAAACGGAATGGCTGTCGGGAAGATTCCATTGTGGGTACCAGCTTGGAGACTAGGGGATAAGGAGAGGCTACGACTCGCTACCGGTAGGTGTCAACTTAGCGAAATGGCAAAACGCTTCCATTTGTGGGGCTTTGCCTGAGACAACCCCTTCAACAAAGGGGTAGCCCAACTGCTCTTCTCTGCGCACATCCAACGCTGGACTTCCTAGTTTCTCCCCTTGCCTTAAGGGGGAGCAGCTAGACTGTCCTTCACTGCGCGCATTGAGGGAGCACATTCTGATCGTGCGGCCTCAGCGAGCAAGAAGGATGGACTAGCTGTTCCCCTCTCACCCTTCCAAGCTCGCTCGTTCCCCCTCCGGGGATGGGGGCTGATTGATCTTCCACTGCGCGCGTCCAACGAGGGCCTTCCGAGGCCGCGCGTTGCGCGAGCACAGAAGATCATCAGGCTCCATCCCCTCCTCTGTTCCGGGAGCACAGAGACCTTGCCGGTTGTCTCGCTACTCCCCTTCCAAACTTCCTCGTTGCCTCCTCTCATAGAGGGTGGCCTGATCTGTCTCCCATTGCGCGCATCGACCGAGCCGGCCCGTGATCCGACAATCTTTGGTCTTCGGCGCGTGCAGCGAGCACGAGGGACCGTGCAAGCTACCCCGTCTCCCTATTGCACGAGGGCCACGCGGAGGAACACTTCTGCATATGTGCCGGCCGGGGCGTCGGCCATGGGATCGGCGAACACAGCGCGCCAGCGATTCAATCCGAGGATCCCTTCCGCGTAAGGAATCGTCGCCACCTGACTTCGATACTCCGCGATGGCCAGCCTCTTTTTCTCCACATAGGCGTCGATGTACTCCAGGCGATCCCATCTCGCGAACGGGCCCCAGACTTCATAGGCCCAGACCCCTCCCGACGGCGAAAGACCCGATTCACTGACACTTTCTCGCACCAGCCGGCCCGCCTGGCGGTGGCCTGGATGTCGATCGAGTTCTTCGTGAAGCGTATAGACCTCGGTGGGCTTGAGGCGAGTCATGACCTCGACGAGCTTCCGCCTGACGGCCTCCACATCGACCTCTTCTGCCGCGTCCGGCTGGTCACAGAAGATGACGTCCTTCACACCCAAAACCTCTGCGGCCCGCAGCGCTTCAGCCCGCCGCACTTCAGCCATTCGTTGCTCCGTCCAGCCAAAGGGGTTCGACGCCCGGCCGCCATCTGTCACGATCAGCGAGGTAATCTCGGCCTGCTCCGCACCAGTTTCGCGACGGTTCCTCCCATGCCGATTTCCATGTCATCGGGGTGGGCACTGACAATGAGGATGTTGCGACTCATAGGCTAAAACACTGCACGGGTAGGCCTCAGGGCTTCACGCCTCTGAATGCCCGTCTCGCTTCACGTCTGCACGCTTTCGCGACGAACCGTCATGATGAATGTGAGCTCAGAACCGACGCAGTCATGTCACATCGTCCACAATGACACATTCGATTTCTTTTACCCGACGCAGGCCTCGATCGTTCCCATAAAAGCGTCTGGCCTTGTGGACGATGGCCGTGGCTAATTGGATCGCGTCTGGCGTGCTGAGGCGATAGCGGGCGCGCAATTCGGCTGCTCGATCCGCCACATTCATGGAAACGGGAACCCACTCAATTTGTGGATACGTGCTGGTGAGCGCGAAAATCTTCTGTGCGAGTTCCTCTTTCTGTTCGCGATAGGGCTGGACCAGCAATTCAAGCAGCGTGACGGTGTCACCGCCGGGTTATGGCCTCGCTCGATGAGGTCAAACAACGATGCGCACCACTCCCCATACCGGGGATGATCTTCCAGAAAATAGATGAAGAGATTCGTGTCCAGGCCGATTCGTTCGCGTTCAGTGGGAAGACCTGGCGCGGGAGATGCCCCTACCACGACCGCCGTTCTCGCTTCAGATAGCCTTTAGGATACATACCCTTTGCGAGCCCCTGCAGGGTGCGGGCATACCGCTTTGGCTTGGGCATCACGAGCGTCAGATCATCCTTCACGACGACCAGCAATTCATCGCCGCCTTTCACACCCATCGCCTGCCGAGCTTCTTTGGGAATGACGATTTGATTCTTGCTGCTGAGCTTTTGAACGGCCATAGCACCCCCCTACTAATGCTTTATTTTACCATGCAAAGGTAAAGCCACTCAAATGGGACGTAGGCTTGGAAGCTGATTGATCTTCCACTGCGCACGTCCATGACGAAGATCGAGGCTGGGGTTCCGTTTGAAGGGGCAGGGCAATGAGCCGCTGCGGACAGACGGATCTGCTCAGGCTTTGAATCCGATGCGGCGGGATTTCGAAGTCGGCGGCTCCATAAGCTGACGGATGGCATCGAATAGCGACCGAATCTGTCCATCATGCCCTCCCACTTTCCGCTCAAGCTGTTCCAGCTTTGTCGCCAAGGTCTTATGGGTTGCCGCAAACTCTCGCAGCTTCACAAAGGCTCTCATAATCGCAATATTCACATTGATGGCCCGTTTGCTTCGGAGAACACTGGAGAGCATGGCAATCCCTTGCTCCGTAAAGGCCCTTGGCAACTTCCTGGTTCCTCCCCAACTTGATGTTCCAAATTGGAACTTCAAGTCGTTGAACTCCGCGCGTGTCAACTGCACCATAAAATCATCGGGAAATCTGTCCAGATTCCTCGATACCGCCTTATTGAGATCCCTGGTTGAGACGCCATACATTGCAGCCAAGTCTCTATCAAGGATAATCTTGTGACCGCGAAGCAAGAGAATGGTTTGCTCTATTCGTTCGCTCGGAAATGTCGCACTCATGACTCTCGCCTCTTCTCACAAAGGCTCTTCTCTCACCGCGTAGAGATACCCTGTTCAAGGCATGAAATCAAACAAACGGCTGTCTGAAATGGTTGCATTTACACGGTCAGGTTGCTCTTTACTGCGCACGTCGAACGACCACCTTACATCTAATTAACCCTTCCAAGCTTGCTTGCTTTTCCTTCCCTGGGAGGGCACCCATGTTGGTCTACGTGCGGCCGTCGAACGAGGCCCTTCCGACTCCCTATACCTCTCTTTCGGGGAGTGGACGAGGCTGCCCTTTACTGTGCGCATCGAACGAGCACATTCCTATCGTGCGCGTTCTGCGAGCAAGAAGGGCACCGGGCCGCTCCCTCACCATCTTTCTCAGGGAGCGCGTTCCGGGAGCACAGGACTAACGTGGGTGTCCTTCCAGTCTTTTCATCGTGGGGGTTCCATGAGCAAAGGGGATCGACCAGGCTACCCCCTGGACCTTGGGCGCCTGGAGCCGACTGATACAGTCTGACCAAAGTGCGGCCGGATCTTTGTCAAAGATGCTGGATGAATCTGGCGGCAAGATCGCCCACGCGCCAAGAAGCATCTCAGCTTCCAGCTGCCTCGGAGCCCATGCGGAAAATCCGGCAAACGCCCGGAAGGTTTCGGTCGACTTGGCCTGTGTGATGATGGATTCCACAACCTTTGGTGTGCGCCCCAGATAGACCCCGTCGAAGACTGATCGTGCGTCTGCTGGAGGCTCCTTCAATCGGAACAATAGGAGAAATCGGGTTGGCTCAACCGGCCCACCCGCATACAACTGGTAGTTGGTCCCCTTGAGTACGGTGATGTCCGGTAATGCCTTGGACAGGAGAACGTTCGTGGAACGATTCAGAATAAGCCCGACGGTTCCCTCAGGCCCATGCTCCACGACAAGCACGACGGCTTGGCGGAAGTTCGGATCGTCCAGCGATGGGCTGGCCACTAAGAGCGCACCTTTCGCAATCGACGAGGGCGCAAACTCCATCCCCGCCAGAGCAGGTCCCGCGTACAGAACGGTCAAGAGTCCCCCGAGCAGAAAGATCGCCATGGCTCTCCTTATACCAGTGAGACCTGATGCGCTCGTGTACTCAGATATGAGAAAGGAAGATACGTACATCCTACTGTTCAGTCGGTTGCAGTGGGACATTCGAAAAAGGCGACGACTCGCTGGCCGTGGGTGTCAACGCATAAAGACGAGTAGGCTGTTCGCCGGGAGCACCAGACCGGCTGAATGGCCGAGGCCATGCAGCGGGTGCGGGTCGGCGACAACCCGCCCGCCATTGCCGATCACGCCGGGATTGACCCAATTCTCGTACACGTCGCTGTTGAAGACCTCGCGCCACTCCCCGCCGCCGGGGAAGCCGATGCGGTAGCCGAACCGGTTGAAAGGCGCCAGATGCACGACCACGATCACGTCGTGGCCTGCCCCCTCCACCCAGCGATGAAACACCAGCACCCGGTTCTGATCGTGCGCGTGCACGGCGCGAAATCCCTGGCCGCGCAAGCCGGGAGTATTCCGGCGCACCGCCAGCAATTCCCGCGTGAACCGCACATGGTCGAGCATCTGCTTGTCGCCCCGGTCGAGGCCGGCCCAGTAGAGAAGCAGATCGTGGTGCGACACAAAATCGTCCGACCATTGCTTATCCTCCAGAAATTCCTGCCCCATGAACAGCATGGGAATGCCCGGCGCGGTGAGACTAAGCCCGATCGCCACACGGGCACGACTGCGGGCGAACCAGGAGCGGGGATTCGCCGGATCCCCGAGACGAGCGATACGCTGTTCCCGGTCGCGGTAGACGATGTCGTGATTCTCCGGCCCCTGCACAAAGCGCCATTGTTCCCGGAAGCCCTCAGGCCAGAGGCTCCGGGCCAGGCCCGTCATGTTGAGGGGACGCTCGTCAGGGGCGCTCGCGTTGCCGATGACGTCGCGGATCGCTACGCGCAAGCCGTCGGTCAAGGTCGTGTCGAAGCCGGCCCCGTCTGGCGGCGCCTTCACCACGTACGGATTCACGTTCCAATACTCGGCATGGTGCAACGCCCCGGGCCGGTGTGCATGCAACGTGGCGGTGAGATCCTGACAAAACCGCCATCCGTGCGGCGCACCGTCGTGATCGATGACGCTCACCTGGTCGTAACGGAATCCATCGACACGGTATTCATCGAGAAAGAATGTGGCGTTCTGGATGAGGAAATCCCGCACCTCCGGTTTGGCGAAGTCGAACACGAGGCCTCCGGCATGGCCCTTGTCTGTGAAATAGAGGGAATTCCCCTGCCCGCCGGCGGGAGACTGGCGGTCGAAGAAGTACAGGCTCTGGTCCCCGAACTCGCCGCCCGCGTGGTTGTAGACCACATCGAGGATCACGGCCAGGCCGTGAAGATGACAGAGATCCACCAGCGCCTTGAGTTGATTCATTTCTCCGCGCAGATCCTCCGTCCGGTAGCGGCGCAGGCCCTTCGCGTCAAGGAGGCCGTTCACCTTGGCCACGTATGGAGACAGGTCGTCATCCGCCACGGCGAAATCCATCTCGGGTGAAAAATAATCGGTGCCGTTGTAGCCGAGGCTGAAGCTGGTTTGAAATTCCTGAATAGGCATGAGCTGCATCGCCGTGACGCCCAACTCGGTCAGATACGGTAGCATGCACGCGACATCGAGAAACGTGCCGCCTTTGTGCGGCAGATTCGGTGTGAAGAAGGTGCCGACGTGGAGCTGATAGAGGACGAACTCATGAAAGGGCGGCGCGACGTACCCGCTTTCGTGCCAGGGGAAGTCGGTCTTGCGGACGATGCACTCGCTGGGAAAGGGCGCCTCAAGCTCGCGGGCGTAGGGGTCGCGCTTCGGCCCCTCGCTCCCTTCCCCGACAATGTAGAACATGTAGCGTTCGCGGTCCCGGACGCCGGGAATGAAGCCTCGCCAATGGCCGAACTCGTCGCGCGTGAGCAGACTCGCGTGGTTGCGCACCCGATGGTTGAAATCGCCAATCGCGTACACGGCCTGAGCCTGCGGTGCCCAGACGCGGAAGGTCGCGCCGTCGGCGATCAGATTGGCCCCCATCGGGGTGCTGGAATGGATGTGGTCGAGAGACGCAGGCATGGGCCCCTCGGACAAGGATCTTACGCGTTCGTGCTAAACGACCAGCCGATCCTCATGCCAAAAAACGGGGGATGGTCTTGTTCGATGATTGCGATGAGAATCGACGACAGGCTACGACTCGGCGACGGTACGTGTCAACTCAGCGAAACCAGTCATGCGCTCCATAAAAACCAAGGCCAGCAGAATTCTGGCCCTCACGCCTTCATATAATGGTGTCCTTCCAAGGGTTGGTTGATCCTCGAATGCGCGCGTCCAACGATACAACTGCTCCATCCAAGCCTGCTCGTATCCTCTACAGGGACAGCCTGGTCGATCCTCGAATGCGCGCGTCGAACGAGGCCCTTCATAGGGCGCGCGTTCCGCGAGCAGGAGGACGACCAGGTTGCCCTTCTCTTCCCTTCCAAGCTCGCTTGTATCCTTCAAGGATGGGGGCTGATTGATCTTCTACTGCGCGTGTCCAACGAGGGCTTTCCTAAGCCGCGCGTTGCACGAGCACAGAAGATCAACAGCCTCCATCCCCTCTTCTTTTTCGGTTATAGTATCCCCATGCCCTCCCGCCCCAATCACCGCATTCCCAAGCGTCCTCGCCGCCGCAAGCGGCGCATGCGCAGACTTAACTTCAAAACCCTCCGGCGTTTCACGCGCGCGCGTTGGCGTATGTTCCGTGCAGCGAAGAAAACCGTGCTCGCCTCGCCGCCGACCGTACGTACTGTCGTGATCGTATCGGGTATCCTGCTGCTCTGGCTCGGCGTCAATTGGGCTTATCATGCATTCAATAAGCCGACCGAAGTCCTCTTTCCACTGGGCCACTCTCTCAACAAGAACCCTGCCGAAACGTGGAAGCAATACGGCGCACACTTCCGCAAGCATGCGACATCTGTCATGACACCCGAGTTGCTGGCGGCGCTGGCGCAGGTTGAGGGCGGAGGGAATCCTGTGGCACGGACTTACTGGCGGTGGCACCTGACGTGGAACCCCTTGGAGGTCTACCGCCCGGCATCGAGCGCGGTGGGCATGTATCAGATTACGGACGGGACGTTCCAGGAAGCCACGCGTTACTGCATCCATAACCATCGTGTGGTCGAGGACGGTCCGTGGCACAACCCGGATTCCTGTTGGTTCAATAGCCTCTACAGCCGCGTCGTACCGAGCCATGCCATCCAACTGACCTCGGCGCTATTGGATCGAGGCGTCGCGAGTGCCGTAGGACCTCGACGGATCGGCACAGTCACACTCCGGCAAAAGCAGAATCTGGCCGCCGTGATCCATCTGTGCGGAGCTGGAGCCGGCCACGCCTATGCCTCGCGCGGCTTCCTGCTGACCCACCGCCAACGGTGCGGCGACCACGAGGTGCGAGACTATCTCGCACGAGTCAACGCGATGACGTACCAGTTCATCCGCCTGGCGGCCGCAAACTAGCGGGCTGCTGAAAAAGTCTGCCAGCAGCGTTCTCACCTCGAAAGCATCCTCAACGTAGCCCAGAGGCTACGCCTCCGGTGCTTTCATCGGCTGCGGCCTTGCCTGCGGAACGGCGCGTCTCGGCGCGTCAGGGTTGGGCGGGTGAGAACCGTCGGCTTTTTGAGCAGCCTGCCAGAATTCATTCCCCACAGATAATCCAGTTACTGTCCCACTGATTGCAGCAGATAGAAGATCGTGCCTGACTTTGATATCCTCACGCGATCGAGATACGAAGAATCGATCTGCAGGTTGTGAAAAACAATAGGGACAGGCCAAAACTTGCTGGCCCACATGTCTTGAACAAGAGGAGAGCATCCTGCTGGAACACCGTTCATGATTCACATCCGCCCCGCCACCGAAGCTGATTTCACCGCCATCCTTCACGTACAGCAGGCCGCGTTCGGCGAATACACCAACGTCTATCAAGTCAGTGGGTGGACGACGGAAACGCTCGACAGCCTCAGGGAAGATGCCAAGGAGAAACATATCTTCGTGGCGGAGGTAGAGGGAGCGGTGGTGGGATCGGTGCGCTTCTGGACGGTGGCTGGGGTCTGCATCATCCGGCTGTTATCCGTGAGTCCTGCCCACCAGGGCCATGGAGTGGCTAAATCGTTGATACTTGAGATCGAACGGGTCGCAACCGATGTCCATAAGTTCTTTGCCTGCACGATGCTGCGTACAGGCAGGAACATCCACCTGTTCATGAGTCTCGGCTACAAGGCCGAAACGATCCTCCCCGATCACTACGACCATCTGGATCTGATCTGTTTTGCCAAGTACCGCTCTGCAGGATGCTGAAAAAGCCGCCAGCTTCGTTCTCACCTCGAAAGCATCCTCAACGTAGCCCACTTGGAGAACAAGCTGTCTTGGCAGCTTGGGGTGGGCGGGTGAGAAAAACTACGCCTCCGGTGCTTTCATCGGCTGCGGCCTTGCTGGCAGCCTTTTTGAGCAGCCTGCGGGACCGTTCATCACGTCACACGGGTGACCCGCGTCGCTCGCCAGGCAATCGCTATTCCCACAAACAATAAGAGGGACGCCAGAAGAAACGGCGCGCCGGGGAGATGCCAACTGGCTTGTGCACCGATAAAGAGCGCGAAGGCTTGGGTGAAGAGGCCCGGTCCAATGAGGCCAGCGATCCCGGAGAGCCCCGCAATAGCCCCTTGGAGCTGACCCTGTTCGGAGCTGCTCACGCGGCGGGACATGAACGCTTGCGCGGACGGACCGGCGAGACCCCAGAAGGCCATGACGGGAATCCCCGCACAATAGATCCATCCGTCGGTCGCCACGCCGTAGACCGCAAAGCCCAGCGCACCGCTGAGCAATCCGGTCAAGAGGGTCTTCCGCTCTCCAAAGCGGGCGATGAGCGGCCGCATGAGCAGCCCTTGCACAATCATGGCGGTGACGCCGGCGCCGGCCAGCATAAAGCCGACAGCCTTCGTGTCCCACCCGTAGCGATAGCCGACATAGAGCACGGCCACACTCGGCAAGACGGCATGCCCGAGGTACCCGAGAAACACCACCGCCGCGAGACTGAGGAGTTCGCGATGCGACCGTAACAGTCTGAACGAGCCGATTGGATTGGCCCGTTTCCAGGAAAAGTTCATGCGCTTCTCGCGCGGGAGCGACTCCGGCAGAACGAAGAATCCGTAGCAGGCATTCACCAGACTCGTTACTGCCGCACCCCAGAACGGAAGTCGTGGGTCGACCACGCCGAGCAACCCTCCCAGCGCTGGACCGAGTATGAAGCCTAAGCCGAACGCCGCGCCGATCATCCCGAAGCTGGCGGCCCGCTTCTCCGGCGGCGTGACGTCGGCAATGTATGCCCCCGCCGTACTGAAGCTGGACGCCGCGATGCCCGAGATAATTCGGCCCACGAAGAGCCACGTGATGCTGGGCGCGAGCGCCATGAAGATGTAGTCGAGGCCGAGGCCGAGATTGGATAGCAGCACGATCGGCCGCCGGCCGAAGCGATCCGACAGCGCGCCTTGAATAGGCGAACAGACAAACTGCATGAGTGCCCAGGCCATGCCCATGAAGCCGTAGATTGACGCGGCCTGCGCCGTGTCGCCGGACATAAAGTCTTCAACGAGCTTCGGCAACACGGGAATGACGATACCAAACGAGAGCACGTCGAGTACGACGGTTATGAAAATGAAGCGGATTGCCGCCTGCCGCGGCTGAGTCGATGTAGACGCTGAAGCGATCGTCACCAGTCTGCGCCCAATCGATCGATGACGATCTGATGCACCACTGCGTATCGTCCCAGGGTCGCCAAGTAGACGGCAGTTTCCGCCACATCGAACGGATCGATCTTCTCGCTGCGGAGAATGTCTTCAGACGAGGCATCGACCAATTCATCCGCCACGGCTCCCGGACAGATGGCGCTCACTTTTATGTGATGCGGGCGTCCTTCGTCGGCCAGCGATTTCGTCAACGCCATAATGCCATGCTTCGACGCGCTGTAGGCACCCATCCCTGCCCAGGCCTGTAGGCCAGCCACGCTCGACATGTTGATGATAAGCCCGCCGCCTTGCTGCTTCATCTGCTTGAATCCGGCCCGGCAACAGAAGAACGTGCCGCGCAGATTCACGTTCATGACTTCGTCAAACGAGTGTGTCGTCGTCTCGGCAAGCCGCCCGCCTGCAACAACGCCCGCATTGTTCACAAGAATGTCCAGCCGCCCATAGTATGCGACCGTCTGTTCGATCAATCGTTCCACCTGACGTTCATCGCTTACATCAGTTTGTATGGCCCAAGCCTCGCCGCCCTCTTTCACAATCTGTGCGACGGTCTGTTCACAACGCGCCATCCGTCTGGCTGTGACCACGACGTGTGCGCCTTCAGCCCCAAACCGCAGCGCAATCGCCTTACCAATGCCGCTGCTGGCACCAGTCACAATCGCAACTTTGTTTATGAGTCGTTGCATGGGACCAGGCTAATTGTCTGACGTGCTCGTGTCGTCGTAATACTTTTCGCGATAGATAGGGCACAAGCCCCTTTTCTGAAGCAACGATGTGGCGTCAGCGATCATCGCGCTATTCCCGCAAAGATACACGGCTACATTCTTGACTGAGGTGATCCGCTCCTCGATGAGACGGAGCACGCGGCCCGACTCACCGGACCAACCTGGATCAGGGCGGGAAAGCGTGGTGACAGCCGTGAGGGTCGGCGTTCGTTTGGTCAATTCAGCCAGTTCCTCCTGATCATACAAATCCTGCTGGCTGCGCAAGCCCCAGAACAGCGTCGCCGGTCTCGGGTTGTGACTTTCCGCGTTTGCCAACAACATGGATCGAATCGGCGCAATGCCGGTACCGCTGGCGACAAACAGCAGTTCTCGCTCCGGACCGTCTCGCAGATAGAAATGCCCAGCCGGTCCTTTGAAGTGTGTTTTCTCTCCTGCCTTGAGATGGAAGAGAAAGCCGGAGCCAGGACCACCCGATACCAGATTGAACAAGAGCGTGATGATGCCCGATCGGCTGGGTTGCGACGCGATGGAATAGGCTCGCGTGAGGAGACGGCCGGTCTGCGGATCCGGCATCTCGAATGAGATAAACTGGCCGGGCTTGAACGTGATCGTCCTCGGCTCGATCAGACGTAGATCGAGCTGGCGCACGTCATGCGTAAGATTCTTGATCGACTCAACTTGTGCGGTGAACGTTTCGATCGGCATGACGGACTGATTCTAGCAGGACGCTGAAAAGTTCCGCCAGCCTGAATTGTCGCACGAACTGGCCCCCTTGAGCATGTCGAGCACAACCAGCGCATCGAAATAATACCTTGCGCTACAGGAATGGAACTGGAGTCGATTAGTCAAAGCCGCTCCCGCTTCCGATATCTCTTAGGTATTCGGCTTCTTGATCGAGGTGCTGTCTGACGGCATGATGCGTGGGCCCATTCGCAGCTCGGTCACGCCAGAAGCTGTCGAGCGCGGCATCGATCGCTTCTCGGTTGAGTCCGTGAGAATCCTTGTCTCGTTTGTATTCCAGGTAGGACACGATAGCTCCGGCTTCCTCTCTAGTAAAGACGGACAGCCGGCAACGAACATGATCGTGCCAAGTCATGGCCCCGTATCGGCGTGGATTGACGAAGGCCGATTTGCCAATCGTCTTCTTATAGATCCGTTGCCCAGCGGGAAGATTGACGACCTGGTCTGAAAATCCATTTGTGAGGTGGAACACCGGATCGGCTGTCTGCAGTAGCTCTTCGAGATCAGCGATCAGATAGGCAGGCAGAAAATACCGGAAACCTCCTTCTGAAAAGAAACTCAGTACATTGTAGCTGCCGTCAAGGACTACGGGGTCGAGTTGCGACCAATCGGTGACCGCGATGAACGGTGCAACCGACTCACCCGGCTCGCAGCCCTCGTGGCTTCCCTGTAAAAACGCATCGCCAGGATGCTCCGTGTCGTGAAAGGCCTGCCGAATGTGCTCAATGACCCGCTGCGTGTCTTGCATCACTCCCCTTGCATGTCGATTGAAACAGCATTCGCGCCGCGCGGCTCGAATCCCGCCAGATCGATTCTGTTGTGCACTTCATAGCAGCGAACGACCTATCGTGCCGCGACACCGGAATCATACAGTCGAATGTTGGATTCGGAAATACCCTCGTCTGTCGATATTGGTGAACAGAAATGCTGATCCTACCCCCGACCCTAGAATCGAGGCAACCAACTTGGCAAACACGCCGTCGTTCTTATCAAGGGCGACACCGGAAGATTCATACTTGACCGATCGTTCCAGTATTTGATAGTTTCCCCACCGAGCCGGAACATATGGAGAGCTCAGATGTCCCGCCCGAGGGAGTTCAACCCAGACGACGCCATCGAGAAGGCCATGCAGGTCTTCTGGCACAAAGGCTATGAAGCCACATCGATGGAAGATTTGCTGAGCGCGATGGATCTGAATCGCGGTTCGCTCTACGACACGTTCGGAGACAAACGCCAACTGTTCCTCAAAGTGGTGGACCGGTACTGCACCACCTTCGTCGGCTCGAAGCTTTCCCTCCTTGACCAACCGGGGCCGGCCCTTCCCACACTCCATCGATTTATTCATGACATGATCGACGGAGCCCTGGCCGACCCGCAACGCCGAGGTTGTCTGATCGCCAACACGGTCATGGAACTGGCGCCGCACGAGAACGAGATTGCAGGCACACTCCGCCAGGCGTTGAAGATGGCTGAAGATACATTCTTCCAAGTCTTGGTCCGCGCGAAACTGCAGGGTGAGTTGAAGCATGATAAAGATCCGCGTGCGCTGGCGCGCTTTCTCACGACGATGCTGCAAGGAACCATTGTGATGATCAAGTCCGGAGCGTCGGCTGACGCGGTGAAACAGACAGTGGAGACCGCTCTCTCAATCTTAGACTGAGCCGATATTTTTCGACCAAGCATTAAATGTTCGTTCAATACTCGAACCAGCCGAGGATGTTCAAAAAATGAGGTGCCCCATGACATGTCGACGCTGCAATGGGTTGATGGTTCAAGAACGGTATGACGATCTTGGATTGGGCTCTGCGGGATATGAAATCTCCGGCTGGCGCTGCCTGAATTGTGGTGCGATCATCGATGCATCAATTGCGACGCATCATCACTCCACCTACAAGACCGAGCCGGACCAATTCTTGAAACAACGGCCGAAGAAACTGGTGAAGATTCCATAAGAGACTCCTCGCCATGAATCGCGTCGGGGATAGAGATAAAAGAACGCACCCTCACGCGGATTCATTCAGGCAATGCGGATAATGCATCGAGTCCCGTATGCCATCGCCTATCAACCAAGGAGGATCTTGTCATGACGACCATGGACATCGGAAAAGAAGTGGCGGCTCTGTGCAAGCAGGGGAAGAACCAGGAGGCGATCGATCGTTTTTACTCGCCGAATATCGAGAGCGTCGAGACCTGCGCCATGCCGGGCATGGAGCAGACCCAGAAAGGAATCGCGAAGATCAAGGGAAAGAATCAATGGTGGGTCGATAATCATCAAATCCACGGAGGCACGGTTGACGGGCCCTATCCCAACGGCGACCGCTTCATCCTGCATTTCAAATACGATGTCACACCAAAACACACAGGGAAGCGCATGACTTTGGATGAAACAGGTCTCTATACAATTCAAAACGGAAAGATCGTCAAGGAGGAATTCTTCTACTCGATGTAAGAGCCGGACTGTGGGTCACATTGACCTGGGTTGGAGAACTGCTTGACTACACATCCTACGGCTTACCGAAGGAGGCCTCCCATGAAATGGCTCATCACTCTTTCTCTCATCCTGTACGCTATCGCGGTGCCCCCCCAACGGGGGCAGGCTGATACCTCGACCGCTCCCGATTTTGGCCCGCTGGCCTCACTCGTAGGCGAATGGCAAGGCAAGGACCCGGAGGGAAAACCGATGACCGCGTCATATCAATGGACCGGCAGTGGCACGACCCTGGTCGAGACGATGACGAAGGCTCAGAAGCCGCTGATGATGACGATGTACCATGCCGACAAGGGCGGCCTGATGCTGACCCATTACTGTAAGCTCGGCAACCAGCCTCGTATGCGCGCCGATAGGCCGGAGGGCGACGCCAAGACGCTGACCTTCAACTTCATCGACATTACGAATCTCGCCCAGCCAATGGATGCACACATGCGCAAGGTCTCGTTTACCTTTCAGGATCAGGATCATTTCACCCAGGAATGGATGCTCAGCAAGAATGGAAAGGAGGTGCCGCAACGGTTTGAATTTACCCGTGCGAAGTAGAGCCCCATCATTCATCTAACCACACAGGAGGAAGAGACCATGGCGACGAAACCGTACAAGCAACTCGGATGTCTGGATGTCCAACCGACAGGCGGCTGTGGATTCCAGGTGCGGGCTGAGACCGAGGCGGAACTGATGCAGTTGGTAGCCACCCACGCCAAGCAGTGCCATAAGCTGGAGTCAATCCCGCAGGAAATGGCTGCCCAGGTGAAGGCGGCGATCAAGACCGTGACCGTCACGGTCTAAACGAACTCTTGACTGGGGAGCTGTTCCCTGAGCTCATCACTCAGGGAACAGCCCTTCTCAAGGAGTCACCCTTCACAATACACGGAGGCTCCAATGCACCGCTTAATCGGAACCTTCATCCTGTCAATGTTGCTGCTCGGACTCTCCGGCTGCAGCTATCTGTTCTATCCCCGAGCAGGCGACTATGCGATGCAAGCAAAGGGCGCCAGCGGCGTAGAGACGATGATCAACCTCACGAACATGATGGAGGCCTCGGCAGCGAAGGCCAAGGGCGGGAAGGGCGTCGATACCGCCTTCGATGATTTGCACAATCAGTTTCATGCGCTCAATGATGCGTTCTGCGGTGTGACAGAGGCGCAAGCCAAGTTGCCGGCTTACGACCTCGCCGTGACTCACAAGAAGGAACTCGGCGCAATCTTCGGGCGCCTGTGGAAATTCAAGGGCGATCAACCGCAGCGCGACCTGCATCTTGATCTCCTGAGTACTGAGTTGAAGGAATTGCGCGAGACGTTGCAGACGATCAAGTAACCTCGTACAGGGATGGCTCCGATGCCGCGATCGAGGAAGGCGACTTCACCACAACGTAACACCGGCGCTGTAGCGCTGCTGATCGGCACACGCAAGGGAACATTCATCTTGCGCGGCGATCGTACCCGCCGCACGTGGAAACTGTCCGCGCCTATGTTCCTAGGCCACATCGTGCATCATGTGGTGCTGGACCCACGCGACCGACGTACGATACTCATGGCTACTCGCACGGGACATCTGGGGCCGACGGTGTTCCGGTCCACGGACTCCGGCAAGACGTGGAAAGAAGCGAAGACTCCGCCGGCCTTTCCCAAAGCCCCGGAGGGCCAGAATGGCCGAGTGGTGGATCACGTGTTCTGGCTCACACCTGGACATCCCAGTGAGCCGGGACTGTGGTATGCCGGCACCTCGCCACAGGGACTCTTCCGCTCCAACGACGGCGGCGCCACGTGGGAACCGTTTTCGGATATCAACGACGATCCGCAGTACCGCGAGTGGATGGGCAGCGTACAGGATGGCACCCCGGACGGACCGAAGCTGCATTCGATTCTCGTTGATCCGCGAAATGCCAAACACCTGTACTTCGCCATGTCGGGAGGGGGTGTGCACGAATCAACCGATGGCGGACGAACCTTTGCGCCCATAATCAATGGGCTCGAAACAGTCGAGGGGTTCGACGCAGCTACCGTCACGTTCCACGATCCCCACTGTGTCCGGCTCTGTCCGACCAATCCCGACCGTTTATACCAACAGAATCATTGCGGGATCTACCGGATGGACAGACCATCGAACGAGTGGGTGCGCATCGGCAACAATATGCCGAAGAAGGTCGGCGATATTGGATTTCCAATGGTGGTGCACCCGCGCGACGCTGACACAGCCTGGTATTCCCGATGGATGGCTCAACTGTGTGGCCGCGCGTGAGTCCTGGCGGTAAACCTGCTGCCTACGTCACACACAACGGCGGGAAGACTTGGATGAGACAGGATAAAGGATTTCCCCGCGCAAATGCCTGGTGGACGGTGAAACGACAAGCGATGACATTGGATGTCCAAGAGCCGGTGGGACTCTACCTTGGCACGACGAGCGGCGAGATTTGGGCAAGCCGAAATGAAGGAGCCACCTGGACCTGCATTGCCAAACACCTGCCGGAGGTCTATTCCGTGGAAGCTGCCGCACTCAGGCAATGACAGCGCACATCCCCAGCGCCTTGCGGTCCTATACGGCGCAGCAGGGTGAGGTGCAAGTGGAGGGCGCCACGCTCGCTGAGGCGCTGGCAGACTTGGATCGACGCTTCCCCGGCATCCGGTTTCGAATCATCACGGAGCAGGATACGATCAGACCACACATCAGAATCTTTGTGAATGAAAAACAGGCACCGCACCTGAACGCACCGATTCAGCGGGAGGATCGGATCTATATCGTCTGCGCCCTCAGCGGCGGATGACGCACGCTTAGGTACAACACCCCCACGGGAAGGAGCAGCATGACGCAACCAACCGCACAACAAGTAATCGAAGGCCAACGGCAGGACTGGAACCGCGTCGCCGGAGGCTGGGAGAAATGGGATCGTTTCTTCGACGAACAGATGGCATTTCTCAATCACCGACTCGTGGCCGATGCCAGACTGCGAGCCGGCATGCAAGTGCTCGATCTTGGTTCAGGAACCGGCTATCCCGCCCTACTTGGCGCTCAAACCGTTGGGCCGAATGGAAGCGTGATCGGGCTGGACCTCGCCGAGCAGATGCTCGTTGTCGCGCGGCGCAAGGCAACAGCGCTGGGCCTCGCAAACGTGACGTTCCGCACAGGCGACGCGACCTCGCTTCCATTTGAGGCGAATTCGTTCGATGCGGTGACCAGCCGCTTCTGCTTGATGTTTCTTCCAGAGATTCCAAAAGCCGCCGCTGAAATCGCACGCGTGCTGAAGCCTGGAAGCTGGGTCGCTGCGGCTGTCTGGTCGGCTCCGGACAAGAACCCCTATCTGATGATTCCGATTGCCGTCATTAAGCAATTCCTTGATCTGCCGCCACCAGACCCAACCGCACCGGGAATTTTCCGGCTTGCAACGCCGGGCGATTTGTCAGGAATGCTACAACAGGCAGGGCTCACGAACTTGTCCGAAGAAGAATTCGTTGCCGATGTGAAATTTCCATCAGGAGAAGAATATTACGCCAGTGTCATGGACATCGCCGCGCCGATTCAAAATCTGTTCGCCAAACTGTCCGATGAACAGAAAGCAGACGCGCGTGGCCGCATCATCACCTCCACCAACCAATACCGCCGAACAGATGGCATTGCACTCCCCATTGCTGTACGGATGGTCGCGGGGCGCAAGCCGCTCTGATGCACCGATGGCAACCAAACAGGATGGTTTCAAAGACTATGTGCTGGATCAACTGGTCGATCTGCGCGGCGTGACCAGCCGCGCGATGTTCGGCGGGTACGGACTGTACCACCGAGAGAAGTTCTTCGGGATCATCCACAAGGGACGTCTGTATTTTAAGACTGATCAGACGACCGCACCTCGCTATCGCGACCGAGGCATGAAACCCTTCAAACCCACGTCCAATCAGACGCTCAAAAATTATTATGAGGTTCCAATCGAGGTCTTAGAAGATTCTGATAGCCTCACCATTTGGGCTTCTCAGGCCACACAACGATGAAGATCCTGCTACTTCACAGGATGGGCTGCTCAATGACCGAACTGTTTTCTACGTAGGCTACGCCCTCCACTTCCGCTTCCTGCAACGAAGTTTCTTTTCCATCCATTTGTCATCCGTTTAGCGTCAGACTCGAAACCATTTGATATTTAAGAGGTATCAGAACTATTTTCCCGATCGATATCGGTCCATGGGAAAGGCATTGCCCTTGCTCTTCGGGATCGTCATACGCCGTGAAGCACTAGGAGAAATGCATGGAACCGACGACACCCATTCCACAGTCACCAGTATGTGATGGAGGACACTGCCTTTCTTTCCTTCGTTCAAGCACAATGGTCCTCTGCTTTTTCATCACTGCGCTTGGAACCTCTTCGGCCGTAATGGGCGCATCGACGCCGCCCCAGATACCGCTCTTCACAGAAGTACCAAGCGCAGCAGCTCCCGCCATTGCCCAGGCACTGCCAACACCCCAAACACTCAAACGATGGATACGGCGGCAGCATACCATGACACTCAACCCCGCAGCACTGGATATCATGAATCGTCCTCGTACCGAGGCTCGCACCGACGTGACGCTGGATCTCTTCGATATCGGACCTCGAACCCTGGACCTTGACCAGCCTCGCGAGCACCCCAATCAGACAAAGGTGTGGCGCGGACGGCTGCGAGGAGAAGCAGGAAGCGATGTGACCTTGGTGATTCACGGCACGACCATGGTGGGAACGATTCTGTCGAACCAACGCCTCTACAAGATCGAGTCAACCGGCGGAACTCTTCACCATCTCATAGAAATAGACGAAGAGGCCTTACCTCCTGATGACCATCCTCTCGTCGTGGCCGACGATGATCCCAATGCCACCCCTCCCACGGGAGGCATCTCACAGCAGACGGAGACCACTGCCGCAGCAGCAGGTGACTCGATCGTCGACCTGATGGTCGTCTACACATCGACGGCCAAGGCCAAGGAAGGCGGCCAGGCAGCGATGGAAGCGTTAATCACATTGGGGGTCGATTCGGCCAATCAAGCCTACAGTAACAGCCAGATCGCGATGCAGCTCCGGCTCGTCCATACGGCCGAAGTGGCCTATTCAGAGTCGGGAAACATGAACACCGATCTCACCCGCCTACAGAATACCACCGATGGAACCATGGATCAGATCCATCAGTTGCGAGATCAGCACAAAGCCGATCTCGTCGCGTTGATCGTGGACAATGGAGGCAACTCTTGCGGCATCGCGTACGTGATGACAAACGGGCCGCGTGCCAGCTTCGCGAGTTACGCATTCAGCGTGACGGCGCGTGATTGCATCGCGAACAATACCTTCGCCCACGAGTTGGGACATAACATGGGCAACGCACACGATCGAACCACGGGTGGAACGGGCGTCTATCCTTACTCCTATGGGTATCGGGACGAAGTCGGAAAGTTTCGGACGATCATGGCCTATGGCTGCCCGACTGTGTCGTGCCCGCGCGTGAAGTATTTCTCTAACCCACGGCTCCTCTATAACGGACGTCCGCTCGGGATCGATCACGCCACCAATCCAGCGAACTCCGCAGACAACGCGCGTTCCATGAACGATGTGCGTCAAGTCGTCGCGGCATGGCGTGCAGCGACCACAGATGTGACGCCTCCGGCTACACCAACAGGCATACAGGTTCGATAGTGCCTTGACCGGAAGGAGTCAGGCACGAGCGGCGCCTCTCAATTATTTCCAATCGCGCCAAGCCGCGCCTCTCTATATAATGGAGCGAAAGACCGTTACGTCATGGAGAAGAAGGCGGCTCTATGGTCCACCGATTCAGCTACGTGCTCCTCGCCGCCCTGTTGGGCGGTTTTTGCGTCCAGATCGTATGGGCTGATGAGCGCCCGACACCGAAGAGCTTATGGCAGACAGTCCTGACTCCTCCCGCCGCCGATCTGCCATCGATGCCGCGAAGGCCTTGGGTGCTCCGAGATCGGGAGATCGTGCTCGACCTCTCACTCCTTCACGTCTTGAAGGATGCTGGAGCCAGACCCCACCCTAGAATCACCCTTGAACTCTTCGATCGCACCAGCCATGAGTTGGATGTCATGTCGACGGTCTCCCGAATTAACGATACCGCCGTTGTCCGAGGTACATTCAAGCCCCCATCCAAGGGTGACTTTACATTTGTCGTCACCGGCAATCTCCTTATCGGAACCATACAAATGGGCGATCGTCTCTACAAGACTGAGCACATCGCGAACGGCCGACTGAGGCTGCTCGAAATCGATCCAGAGAAATTGCCGCCGGATTGATCATCTCCTATCCCACCTTGTGGCGATTCCCCGCTCACTATGCCACACTGTTCCATGCTTAGCCTGCATGATTCATGAACACTTCTGCTGCAATCGCGAATTCGCTGCTGCGACACGTCTTCGGCGGGCAGGCTCGCCGCTCGCTCCCTCGACGTACTATTCAAGTACGCCTCGGAAACTCACGGCTCCGCGTGCCCGTCTCACAACGCGACTGCGCGATTTCGCAACGAACCGTCCCGAAACATGCAGGCTAGACAACCCACAATCTGGACCGTCGGCCATTCGACCAGACCGATCGGTGAGTTCATCGATTGCTTGCGGGCGCACGAAATCCGCCTCCTCGTGGACGTCCGAACGATTCCACGCTCACGACACACCCCGCAATTCAATACGGACAGATTGGCCGAAAGCCTGAAAGATGCCGGCCTCAGCTCTCTCCACATGCCTGCGCTTGGGGGCCTTCGAACGGCTCGGAAGGATTCGATCAACAACGGATGGCGCAACGCTAGTTTTCGCGGCTATGCCGACTATATGCAGACGGCAGAATTCTGGAATGCACTGGAAGAATTAATGATGCAGAGTCGGCAAGGCCCAAGCGCGATGATGTGCGCCGAAGCTGTCCCGTGGCGCTGCCACCGATCATTGATCGCCGATGCACTGGTCACGCGTGGCTGGGAGGTCAGGCATATCCTTTCGCAAGCCAAGACGGACGAACATCGGTTGACGCGGTTTGCGATCATCGACGGCGCTACACTCGTCTATCCTCAACCAATCGACCCTCTTCAACTTCCCCGACTCTTCTGACATGATGTGGCACTCATGGCTTGCCGACCTGGTCCTGTGCATTCATGTCGGCTTTGTTTTCTTCGTGATCTTTGGTGGACTACTTGTGCCGAAGTGGCGATGGATTGCATGGCTGCACCTGCCGGCTGCTGCCTGGGGCGCGGTCGTCGAATTCACCGGCTGGATCTGCCCACTCACTCCGTTGGAGAATCGGTTGCGCGAGCAAGGTGGCGAAGCCTCCTATCGCTCCGACTTCATCGCACAGTATCTGCTGCCGGTGCTCTACCCTGAGGGCCTGACACACAACGTACAGTTGCTGTTAGGCACAGGAGTGGTCGTCCTCAATGCCGCTGTCTATTGGGGGCTCTGGCAAATGCAGATGCGTAGGGCTTCTCGAAATAGGTAGGGTTCAGTCGCGCGGGGAAAGTGATCGTCTTTTGTAAACCGCAGAGAGTCCGGTTAATCAGGATTGCCGCTCCACACCTCACGTCCTACCCATATTATTCATGAAACTTCTGGTACAAGCGCGGATACGCGACTGTAACGGGCAGTCTCCCCCTTCAGCTCTTCGACAGACTGCACGAGTATGCCTCAGGACTTCACGCCTCCGCGTGCCCGTCTCGCCTGGTGTTTGCACGCTTTCGCGACGAACTTTCATGAATAATGCAGGCTAAGTGCCCACCTCTAGTCTGTTCTATCTTCTGGCACCACATACTGAAATGAGCAGGTGTTGGCTTGGACCTGGGGAGTAGGACCCGGCAACGATAGAGGCGATTTTCGCTCTTTAGCATGCGACATCGTGCTGATGAAACCGTATTGTGCCGTGACCCGCACTATCGCTGTTGACAAATACCGGATGCCGCAATAAACTGCGGCCCGTGCTGGTCCTCTGGACATTCTCAGAGAGTAAGAGGGAACCCGGTGCGACTCCGGGACTGCCTCGTGCGTTAAGCGAGCACGAACCCACGACACGCACTAGCTCTTTGGAGCTGGGAAGTGGTGGATAGCAGGAACCCGGCGAAAGCCGAAGTGCTCGCGAGCCTGAAGACCTGCCAGCATCCGGCATGGGAGAGACAACCTGAGCCGGTTCGACCTGGAAATCTCGAGGGAGTTCTGTAGGTCTAAGCTGGTTCGGATTCAGTCTCCTCTCTCCGTTCTCGTTCACGACCAATTCTCATACATGGTTTTGATGTCATCCGTGGGAGTGGAGGTCGGTTCGAGATACGCATGCGAATTCACGCGCGTCTAGACCGTCATCTTTTCCTCGCGACGCTACGCGAAGGGTAACCCCTTTTGCCTAGCCCGTCGAAGGAGGAGCATATGTATGCCCAGTGAACCTGTCGAGAAAATGGCCAGTTCCGTTATCGCGCCAGAAGCCGGCCCGCCTCAAGATATCTCGACCCACGACACCTGTCCGCAGCGAACCATGCGAGTGAGAACGCGCAACGGCTCCACGGAACCGGTCGATGTCGCCACGATCGTGCGAGCGGGCGATCGTTGTTGCGCAGGTCTCTCCGATGTCGATCCATTCCGAATCGCGACCAAGACGATCAACGGCCTCTACGACGGAGCGACGACGCGCAAACTCGGCATGATCCCGGATGGATGCCGCCTTCACTGCAGGGAAGAGCATGGAGGCCGGTTGGGATGGATAATTTCTAACATATCAGGAACGCACGAGAGGCCACTCGCTGTGAGCCCTCGTGGCTTACGCTGAGGGCGCAGTGATATTTGTATGAACGGAATGGCCCAACATACCGACAGTTCTATCATCGGTAGATCCTGGAAACGGCCTTCTCAGCACTGGGACTGGGACGCCATCCCATTTCTGACCATCCACCTGATGTGCCTCTTGGCCTTTCTGACCGGAATTCGTTGGGAATGGGTCATACTGGCCATCGGCAGCTATTATCTGAGAATGGTTGCCGTCACGGCAGGATATCACCGCTATTTCTCCCATCGCTCGTATAAGACCAGCAGACTATTCCAGTTTCTCTTGGCGTTCCTCGCGATGACATCCGCACAGAAAGGCGTGTTGTGGTGGGCCGCTCACCATCGGCATCATCATAAATACTCAGACCAGAAAGAAGATATTCATTCCCCACTGCAACGAGGATTTTGGTTTTCTCACGTCGGATGGATCCTGTCGGCTCATTCTGTGCCAACCGACATGAATCTCGTGAAGGACTTTCGTCAATATCCTGAAATCTGCTTCCTGAACCGATTCTACTTCATCCCGCCACTCGTCTACGCGCTGCTGATCTATAGCCTATGGGGCTTTCCTGGGCTCATCTGGGGATTTTTTATTTCAACGACCGCGCTGTACCATTGCACATTCTTCATCAATTCCCTTACGCATATGATCGGCCGAGTCAGGTACAAGTCCAACGACGGGAGTAAGAACAGTTTCATTCTTGCCATCCTCTGCTGTGGAGAAGGCTGGCACAACAATCACCATTACTATCAGTTGGCCGCGAAGCAGGGATGGTTTTGGTGGGAAGTGGACCTGTCCTATTATATTTTGTCATTCTTGTCGTGGTTTGGAATCGTGTGGGACCTCAGAGTGCCTCCCGAACACATCAAAGCCAGAACCATCGCTGCCGAACGTGAGGCCCACATGGGTCGGACTCTGCCAGCTCATAGCACGGGACCGGAATAATATCTTCACCGCATAGACCCGATTGAAGTCAATAAGGATAGGCACGCGATGAGTCACAAGCAGAGTATTCAGCGATTGCTCGATAAGGCCCAAATCACAATCGATGGCACTCAGCCTGGAGATATCCAGGTGCACAATGACAAGCTCTATGGTCGTGTTCTGGCCGAGGGATCGTTGGGGCTTGGCGAGTCATACATGGATGGATGGTGGGATTCCGCTCAGTTGGACGAGTTTTTCGCAAAGGTCCACACCGTCCAGCTTGATAAGGACATCGTCGATAAGCGCCTCATCGTCAATGCAGTCAAAGCTCGCGTCTTCAATATGCAGAATAAGCGGCTCTCCAAGAGAGTGGCAAACGAACACTACAATTTGGACAACGATTTTTACGAAAAAATGCTGGACCCCCACATGCAATATACCTGCGCCTATTGGAAGGGGGTGCAAACTCTGGCAGAAGCACAAGAACAGAAGCTGGAGTTGATCTGTCGGAAGTTGCAGCTTCGCAAGGACGACCGTATCCTTGAACTCGGGTGCGGGTGGGGAGGCTTCGCCCAATATGCAGCCAGCAAGTATGGCTGTTCGGTGGTGGCCCATAATATTTCCTCGGAGCAAGTTGCCTTTGCGCGCCGATGGTGTGCAGATCTTCCCGTTGAAGTGATTCAGGGAGATTATCGGGAAGCGACCGGCGAATTCGATAAGGTCGCGGCCATCGGTCTATGCGAGCATGTGGGATATAAGAATTACCGCACGTTGATGGAAACGGCCCATCGCAGATTGAAACCGCACGGTCTCTTTTTGCTCCATACCATCGCGAACAATGCCTCAGTCACCACCTCCGATCCATGGTTCGACAAGTATATTTTCCCGGGTGGCATGCTTCCGTCTGTGGCTCAGCTCGGCGCCGCAATGGATGGACTGCTGGTGATGGAAGATTGGCATAATTTCGGACCCGACTATGACAAAACGCTCGTGGCATGGCAGAACAATGTGGACAAGCACTGGGGGAAATTTAAAGCAAAGTTCGACGAACGGTTCCATCGAATGTGGCGCTACTATCTGTTATCCCTCGCAGGGGCATTCCGCGCCCGGAAGATTCACCTCTGGCAAATTGTGATGTCCAAGCAAGGTGTACTGGGCGGGTATGAATCGGTGCGGTAACCGGCATGATCTCAGAGCAGGAATACGCCGGCAAACGAGCGCGGGCGGTGGCAGCCATTCGCGCAACGAACGCGGCCGACCCGCTCGCACTTGAGAAAACCACCTCCAATCTATTCCGGCAACGTGAGCAGGCGCGCGTGCACCGGCTTGACCTGCGCGATTTCAACCATGTGATCCGGGTGGATGAACGCGAGCAGTTTGCGGAAGTCGAAGGCCTGACGACCTATGAAGACCTGGTCCGGGAAACACTCCCGTTCCAGCTGATGCCCACCGTCGTGCCTCAGCTCAAATCGATCACTATTGGGGGGGCCATCGCGGGCATCGGCATTGAATCGTCTTCATTCAAATATGGGTTTGTGCACGAAACGGTGCAAGAACTCGAAATCCTTCTCCCCGATGGAAGAGTCGTTGTCGCAACGAAATCGAATGATTACAGCGACCTATTTTTCGGCTTTCCAAACTCCTATGGCACGCTCGGGTATGTGCTGAAGCTGAAAGTGAAGCTCCTCCCCATCAAGCCATTTGTCAAACTCACACACCACCGATACTCAGACTGGGAACAGTATTTCCGTGAGATTGCGCGATTGTGCAGCGAACGGTCTGTGGATTTCATCGACGGGGCGATGTTTCACGACAAGGAACTCTATATCACCACTGGGGAGTTCATCGACCACGCCGAATGGGTCAGCGACTACACCTACCGGCAAATTTACTATCAATCGATCCAGCAAAAAAAAACGGACTATCTCACAGCGCATGACTATCTCTGGCGGTGGGACACCGATTGGTTCTGGTGCTCCAAACAATTTTTCCTGCAGTACTCCGTGGTGCGGTGGCTCTGGGGAAAAGAACGTCTTAATTCCATGACGTATTGGAAGTTCTTGAAGTGGTTCCGTCACTCACGCGCTGCGCAATGGGTTGCCAGGACAATTCGGGGACGGCAAGAAGCCGTAATCCAGGATGTCGAAATCCCGATCGAACATGCGCCTGAGTTTGCACAGTTCTTCCATGAGGAGATCGGAATCAAGCCGGTCTGGGTCTGCCCTGTGACTGCCTATGACCCATCTGTCTCGTATTCGTTGTATTCCATGACCCCCCGTAAACTCTATGTCAATTTCGGATTCTGGGACGCGGTAAAGACCGAGCACGAAGAGGGATACTTCAATAGGGCCATCGAAGCCAAGGTACGGAAGCTCGACGGCCAGAAATCCCTCTATTCGACTTCGTTCTACTCCAGAGAAGAATTTGGAGAGTTGTACAACGAAGGCGGCTATCGCCAATTGAAAATTCGATATGATTCCACGGGCAAACTCAACAACCTGTATGAAAAATGCGTGCTGAAGAAATAGCACATTCTCATCACTCATCCTCTCTTGCGATCTGAGGCTCAGAAGAGTCTATCTGCACGCCGTTTACGTAAAGAGATTTGACTGTAAGAACACGGGCTCCCACACGACGTATTACTGGGCTTGTTCATACTCCTGCACGAATAAGAAAAAGCCGAAGTTGACGCACCAGGCAGGGAGTTGATACATGGATAGACTCGTATGCTCATTTGCCTGAGAGGATGCTATGCCTATAGATCAGATTACCCAAAAAGTCAGCGAACGATATGCGCGTGCTGCATCAACGGGCGAACAGATGTGCTGTCCGACCAGTTACGACATGGCCGAGCTTCAATCCTTCATCCCGGAAGAAGTGCTGAAGATTTCATACGGCTGCGGGACACCGGCTGGGCTCAAGACCGTCTCCCCTGGAGAAACGGTGCTGGATATCGGTTCAGGCGGCGGCATCGATTGTTTTGAAGCCTCTCGGCTCGTGGGCCCCACTGGCCACGTCATCGGGATCGACATGACCGACACGATGCTGGCCATCGCCCGAACGCATGCCCCCGTCGTCGCAGCGAACCTTGGATATGTTTCTTCCAACGTCGAGTTTCGCAAAGGGATGGCAGACGCGATGCCGGTCAGCGATGGCACCATCGATCTGATCATCTCCAACTGTGTGATCAATCTGGCGCCGGACAAACACAAGGTCTTCAGAGAAATGTATCGCGTCGCCAAACCGGGAGGACGATTTACGATTTCCGATATCGTGGCTGATCAACCGGTTCCACAATACTTGGTCCATGACGCTGACAAGTGGGGTGACTGCCTCTCCGGAGCGTTGACACTCACCGGCTATATTGCGGGAATGGCAGGGGCCGGCTTCTTAGGCATTCACCTGGTCAAAGCCTCACCCTGGCAGGTCATCGACGGCATTCATTTCTTTTCCGTCACATTGACGGGATATAAGCTTCCCACACGCTCGCCTCAACCGGATATGCATTATGCCACCCTTCGAGGGCCGTTCAGCCGAGTGGTCGATGAACTGGGCACGACTCATCTTCGAGGCATTCCTCAGCCGATTACTCCCGACGCTGTGTGTCTGTTGAGCCAGACCCCGTTGGCATCTCATTTCGTCCTCTCCTCCGAGCCTCTCTGGCTGGATCAAACCGACGACCGATGGACCGCCGTATACCCGGCAGACGCTCCATGTACCTGGCAAGGGCACTTTGCCATGCTCGCCGGACCCTTCATCGAAGCGTCCGATGACGATCACCATGTGTATCGCCGAGGCGAACCGGTGGAAATCTGTTCGAAGACTCTGCACGTAATAGAAACTGACGGCTACGCTCCCCATTTTGCGATCATTAATCGCGCGGGCCGGCACGTCGGCGGTGATGCCGTGACCTGCACCCCCAATGGGAGTTGCTGCTGATACGTCGTGACACTGAGTCACGCAGAAGATCTCGGTGAGTCGGTCTCGAAACGGGCCACGGCATTGTGAACAAGAATCCCATGACACTGACCCTGCTAGGCCAACAGAGCCCCCTCGCCTCTCCCACTGAGCAATTGAAAATGCTCGGGAGGACCACGAGTTGCCCCCCCTTCGAGACGCAACTCGATCACATCGGCCTGCTCCCGCTTCGTGCCACCGGGATCACCGTCTTTCAGATCAACGTCGGTAAGCTCTGCAATCAGACATGCAGACATTGTCATGTCGATGCGGGACCTGACCGTGCTGAACTCATGTCCCTCGAAACGGCAGAGCAATGCATCCGGGCTCTCGCTCAGACCGATATTCCAACGGTCGATATCACGGGTGGAGCACCGGAACTCAATCCCAGTTTTCGCTGGCTGGTCAAACAGAGCCGGGCGCTGGGTCGCCACGTGATGGATCGTTGCAATTTGTCCGTGTTGCTTCTTCCATCCCAAGCGGACTTGGCGGAATTCCTAGCCGAACATTGGGTGGAAATTGTCGCGTCACTCCCCTATTACCGCGCCGGCCAGACCGATGCGCAGCGAGGGGAGGGCATGTTTGACAAGTCGATCCAGGCGCTTCGCCTTCTCAATCGGCTCGGCTATGGCCGGGCTGGCAGCGGGTTGTCGTTGAATCTTGTGTGCAATCCTGTAGGAGCCTTTCTCCCTCCCAAGCAAGAGGCCATCGAAGCGCAGTTTCGTAAAGAACTGCGGGCTCGGCATGGAGTCGAGTTCAACCATCTCTATACGATCACCAACATGCCGATCAGCCGGTTTCTTGAGTTTCTCCTGGAGAGCGGCAACTACGAGCAATATATGGAACGGTTGGCCAACGCCTTCAATCCCGCTGCCGCAGCCGGCGTGATGTGCCGCTACACGATCTCAGTCAGCTGGGACGGCACCTTGTACGACTGCGACTTCAACCAGATGCTCGATCTGCCGGTGGATCATGGCGCCCCCGCTCATATCCGCGACTTTGATCTGGTGCAACTCAATCAGCGCCAGATCACAACCCGCAATCATTGCTATGGCTGTACGGCCGGAGCCGGTTCGTCTTGTGGCGGATCCGTCACCGCCTAGGATTACGGATAATGGAAATTTCTCTGCTGGCCTTCGCCCTCGCTTTTGGTCTCGCCTTCGCAAATGGAACCAACGACGTCTCCAAAGCGATCGCGACGTTAGTCGGCAGCGGGGTCACCAATTATCGGTCGGCTATCGTCTGGGGAACGGTCTGGACTGTGGTCGGAGCAGGGTTGGCGGCCTATGTCGCAAGTGCGATGATCAAGACGTTCAGCCATGGCCTCGTCCAAACCGGCACAATCATCGGACCGACCGTCACCTTGGCTGTCTTAACAGGGGCGATTGCGTGGATCCTCTTTGCCTCGCGCACGGGACTCCCTGTTTCAACGACTCACGCGCTCACTGGAGCCATCGTCGGCGCCGGCTTCGTCGCCTTCGCCGGAGAGGGATTGGTCTGGTCCGCGATCGGAAAGAAGGTTGCGCTTCCGTTATTGCTCAGTCCGTTCCTCGCTTTCACGGTCTCACTCCTCATCCATCCCGCTGTTCGCACACTCGCGAAAAAATGGGAGGGGGCTTGTCTGTGCGTGATGCCGACCTCGCGGGCACTGGTGGCGATCGATGCGAATGGCAGCACCAAAACTCTGTTTCAAGCCACGAGTTTGAGCCAGCCGATCATGGCAATACCGTCGCAATGCGACCGCGCCGGCTTACAGGGGCTGGTTGTGGGGCTCGATACGATTCACTGGATCTCCAGCAGCCTTGCGTCGTTTGCCCGCGGTACGAACGATGCCCCGAAAATCGTCGCCATGCTCTTGCTCGGCAGCACGACCGCTGCGTGGCCCAGCACGTCGTCCCAGCTCACCGCCTTCGGGGGTGTGGCCATTGCGATGGGGCTCGGTAGCTACTTTGGGGGGCTTCGCGTGACCAAAGTCCTCGCTGAGAACGTCACGAAGATGAATCATGCGGAGGGGCTGTCTGCAAACCTGACGACATCGTCCCTCGTTCTCCTCTCCGGCTCTCTCGGATTGCCGGTCTCGACCACGCATATCAGCAGCTCGGCCATTATTGGAATTGGGCTCCTCAAAGGCTGGAAGAGTGTACGCTGGACAACCGTGCGTGACATGGTCTTCGCTTGGGTGGTGACGTTGCCGGCGGCGGCTCTCCTCGCTGGTATCGCCTACCTCATCCTCACCAGAATTCTGTAGCCAAGTACCTCAAAAATCCGCCTGCGTAATGGGGCGATTACAGCCGTGGCTTGCTTGGGGCAGGACCATCCCATCAAAAAAACGAGGAAGAGTTCAGCCATTTACCTCGCTTTTCCCGACAAACAGGTATCCCTTCATACACACCAAGAAGGCATGAGGGACCCTCTACGGATTATCGTGATTGCGTCGCGTCTAGGCAGTCTGCTAAGGTGGTCAGATTAGAGATCATTCGCTATTATCCTTCGGTTGATTATTTATATGGTCTGGGACCCAAAAGATCCTTGGAGCAAGAAAAGCGACCCGCTTGAGGATGCCCTGAGGCAGGCACAATCGCAGTTTCAGAATCTGTTGCCCTCATTCAAGAATCTGATGCCCTCGAGCGGTTTCAGAAACGTCGCCTTGGCAGGGCTGGTCGTCTTTCTTGCCTGGAATAGTGCCTTTATCGTCGCCCCGGATGAGGAGGGCGTCGTCAAGCGATTCGGCACCCCTGTCCGAACCGTGGGACCTGGCCCTCACGCGAAGATCCCCTTTGTCGAAACCGTCCTGCAGCCAAAGGTCCAAAAACTCCACCGCATCGAGGTCGGCTTCCGCACAGATCGGCAAGGCCGCCAACAGATGCTCGCGCAAGAAGCCTTGATGCTCACCGGCGACATGAACATTTTGGCCATCGAATTCATCGTGCAATACAAGATTAAAGAGTCTGCCAATTATCTTTTTAACGTCGCACAAATCGATGAGACGATCGGGAAAGCTGCCGAGGCCTCTATGCGGGAAGTGGTCGGTAAGGGAAAAATCGACGAGGCGTTGACGACCGGCAAGGCCCAGATCCAGCAAGATACTCAGATACTCCTGCAATCGCTTCTCGATCAGTATCAGGGAGGCGTCCAGATCGCCGCTATTCAACTACAGGACGTCAGCCCTCCCGAAGCCGTGGCAGCGGCCTTTAAGGATGTGACGAACGCGAAAGAAGATCGAGAGAAACTCATCAACCAGTCTCAGAGCTATCGCAACGACATTCTCCCCAAAGCCCAAGGCGAAGCCGCCCAGGTGGTGAACCAGGCCAAGGGCAATGCCCAGGCGCGGGTTGATCGCGCCCAGGGTGAAGCCAACCGTTTTTCGGCAACGTTGAAAGAATACAATCAAGCCAAAGACATCATCAGCAAGCGGATCTATATCGAAACCATGGAAGAAATCCTGCCGAACGTCGAGAAAATCATCATTGACGGCAAGGCAGCCGATCGTATGCTTCCGTACCTTCCGCTTGATCGTCATAAACCCCTGACCAGCACAGCCACTGAGGACCGTAAATCGTGACCAAGCAGGGATTCATCATTGCACTGCTCGTGGTTGTCGCCGGGTTGTTTTTCCTAGGAGCCTCACCGATTTTCGTCGTCGACATCATTCAAAATGCGATCGTGGTTCAACTCGGAAAGCCCGTCCGCAATATCACGGAGCCGGGGCTCTATGTGAAAATACCGTTTATTCAGGAGGTCACCTACTTCGATAAACGCCTACTGGACTACGACTCAGATGCGCAAGATGTGATCACCCAAGACAAGAAAACCCTCCTGCTTGACAACTACGCCAAATGGCGGATTGTCGATCCGCTAAAAGTTTACCAGAACTTTCAAACCCAACGGGGAGCGCTGCAACGGCTCAACGACATTATTTACTCTGAGCTCCGGGTCGAACTCGGGCGCCATGACCTTCTAGAAATCGTCGCAGACCACCGCGCCGACCTCATGAAAATCGTTACCCAGCGATCGCACGAAAAAGCGTCGGCATATGGAATCGAGATTCAGGACGTCAGAATCAAGCGCGCCGACCTCCCTGAACAGAACGAGAAGGCCGTGTTCGCAAGAATGCAAGCAGAGCGGGAACGGCAAGCGAAGCAGTACCGTGCCGAAGGCGCCGAAGAGGCCCAGAAAATCCGTTCAGAGGCGGAAAAGGATCGCGAAATTATTCTGGCTCAGGCATACAAGGAATCGGAGGAGCTTCGGGGCGCTGGGGATGCCAAGGCCTTTAAGGTCTATGCTGATGCCTACCGGCAGGATCCTCATTTTTTTGAGTTTACTCGTTCGATGGAAGCCTACAAGAAGACCTTCAAAGACAAGTCCACGCTGGTGGTGAGTCCAGACTCAGAATTCTTCCGCTATCTTAAACAGCGCTAGCATTAGGACAGCCCCACGACCTCGCCCGTGCCTGGATCGATCCCGATACGTTCTCCTGCCGGCCTCTTGGGCAATCCAGGCATGAGTTGGATACCTGAGCAGACCGCCGTCAGAAACCCGGCCCCTGCGAGGATTCTCACCTCTTTAATCGGCAACGTAAAATCAGATGGACGCCCCTTCAACGCCGGATCGTGCGATAACGACAACGGCGTCTTGGCCATACAGATGGGTAACTGATCGAGTCCGAGATGCTGTGCGATTTCAATATCTCGTTCAGCTTGTGCATTGAACGACACGCCTGAGGCTCCATACATCTGCGTGGCAATGGTCTCGATTTTCTTCTTAATCGGCCAGGCTGTATCATATAAATGTTTGAAGGACGATGGTTTCTCTGTGGCACCGACCACAGCCCTTCCCAGCTCTTCAGCCCCTTTCCCGCCATCAGCCCAATGTGTTGAGATTGCAGCATCCACCGCACCAACCTCGCGAGCCCGTTTTCGCACCCATTCAAGTTCAGCCACCGGGTCATCGATAAACGCATTGACCGCAACCACCACAGACACCCCATGGGCTTTCACATTCGCAATATGCTGCTCCAGATTCGCAAAGCCTTTGGCCAATGCATCTTGATTCGGCCCAGTCAGGCCTACAGGAAGCGGGGCTCCAACCTTGGCTGCGCCTCCGCCACCGTGAAGCTTAAGTGCGCGAAGCGTCGCCACCACCACAGCGGCTGCCGGCTTGAATCCTGAGAGGCGACACTTGATGTTGAAAAATTTCTCGGCTCCGAGATCACTCCCAAATCCGGCCTCCGTGACCACATAGTCTGCACAACGTAAGGCGACGGCATCGGAAAGGATCGAGCAATTCCCATGGGCGATATTCCCGAACGGACCAGTATGCACAAACGCTGGCGTCCCCTCCAGAGTCTGAACCAAATTCGGCAATAACGCTTCTCTGAGCAAGACTGCCATGGACCCGGCGCATCCAAACTCTTCTGCCCGCAGTGGCTTACCATCCGTTGTAAACCCAACGACGATCTGCCCGAGCCTGTGTCGTAAATCGGCTTGACTCGATGCCAATGCCAGGATCGCCATGACTTCGGAGGCTTCAGTAATCACAAACTGTCCCCTGCGGCTTACATCCCCTTCTCCCAGCGAGATCTGGCGTAACGCCCGATCACTGACTCCCAAGGTCCGCGGCCACGTGATTCGATTGAGATCTACCTGAAATCTATTCCCGTGAAACAGATGATTATCAACAAATGCCGACAAGAGATTGTGACTGGCCGATACCGCATGGGCATCGCCGGTCAAATGAAGATTGATGTCTTCCATCGGAAGGACTTGCGCCCTTCCTCCTCCAGTTCCTCCACCTTTAATTCCAAATACCGGCCCCAACGAAGGCTGGCGAAGCGTGACGGCCGTTCGATGGCCGAGTCGTGAGAGACCCATGGCAAGCCCGATAGACGTAGTAGTCTTGCCTTCCCCAAGTGGGGTCGGATTGATGGCGGTCACAAGAATATACTTGCCGAGCGGCGCAGCCTGAAGCCTTTCCAGGACGTCAAGCGAGATCTTCGCTTTCAACCTTCCGTACGGAAATAGCTCGTTGGCCTGGATGCCAAGCTGATCGGCGACATCCTGAATTGGACGCGCCTTCACTGACCGGTTAATTTCAATATCTGTCATAGCCAGAGCGGCAGCATGGCCTCGACGACCGTATTAGCACGGCAGTATAGCATAGGAGGTAGGGGGATTCGGTAGATTGCGTGGGTATGGGAACGATGAGTGAGCGAGGAGTCTAACGAGCTAGTCGAGGATATACTTTACGGGATCTAGCGCTTGACCATTCACTTTGACCATATAGTGCAAGTGAGGACCTGTGGCTAATCCGGTACTGCCTACCAATGCAATGGCTTCTCCACGTTTCACACGCTGCCCTTCTTTGACTAACGACTTTGCAAGGTGCCCGTAGACCGTTTCGATTCCGAATCCGTGGTCGAGTTTCACAAGAATTCCCAATTTAGGATCGAAGCCGACTGCGGTGACACGTCCTTGAGCCGGAGCCTGAATCGGCGCATTGGCCGCAGCTCCAATATCCAACCCGTCATGCCACGCCGGTTTCTCTGTAAATGGAGAAACCCTTGGCCCGAACCCGGAGGTCACCCAACCCTTCACCGGCCAAATGGAAGGAGTCGCAGCCCATCGAGAAGATTTCTTTTCAGCAGCCAGCGAGAGCTCTTGAAGCGACTGTTCCTGAATCGTGGATTCTTTTGACAGCCACTCTATACCGTCCTTGATTGAGGCAATCATTTCCTGCTCGGTGAGTCCGTTTGAATCAGCAGATGAGCCCGTTTGGCTAGTCACAGCACCCTGACTTGATTCCAGCGAACCGGAGGACTGACTCTCCGTACTACTCTTGAAGGTCTTCTCAGAGGTAGGGAAAGCATTGCCATCTGGAATGGGAGTATCCTCACCGCCTCGACCGTTCGTCACATCCCCAGGTTTAGGATTCTCGATACCCAGCATGACACGAAGCCGCTGGTTGACCTCTTTCATAGCTGTTAAACGCTTCTTCAAATCATCGACAGCACTAGAAAAGGCTCCCGTCTGCTCCCGTGCACTCATGGCTTCTGCGCGGAATGCAGAAAGCTCCAAGACTTCATTGGTCCTCATGACATAGTGCCCAATGACAAGTACGTTCACAAGGGCTAAGACGGCTCCGACAATCAATAGCCTACTGACAAGCTTACGAGGGAAACTATACCGCAGTGGCTTGGCTGTTGCGCCACGAAAGACCACGATAGTATAGGAGTCGCTGTCCTCGGCGCCGTTCGTCTGTCCCATAGCCTTCATCCCCCGCTGAGTGGGCTATCCTAATCCCATCAGTAATCAATCACTGGCGAGTGTATCGACAGAAATGGCTTCAGTCAACCATTTACTTTTATAAATAGTCTCTTCTCCAAACATTTAACTGTGGGTCTCACTCCGCACCCAGCGGATATATGCCTCAAGACCTTCTGTCACTGGCAACGCGATAATCTCAGGAATCTCATAGGCATGCATCGTTGCAATTGCTTTCTCGAGCGCACGATACCGTGGTGTAGTCGACTTCAATATGACCAGCGCTTCCTGTCCCTTGACAACCTTTCCCTTCCAACGATAAATCGATTGAATACCTGGAATGACATTCGCACAAGCAGCGAGTTTCATATGTACCATTTCCTCGCCAATCCTTACAGCTTCTTTCAGATTTTTCACCGTCACCATGACCACAAGCACCTGCTCTGCTTGTTTCTTTCTTCTGGCTATGGCCATTTTCAGGCAACCTTTCTGACCTTTCCTGGCCTACCACGTTCTCTCTTGAAATAAAGCAATTTCTGGGCCCAACCCACGTATGTGGGCATATAGTTGTCACAACCAATCAATATCTTATACATAAGCTAACTAACAGCCTCATCTTGGGCAGCTGGCTTCAGATTAAAACTCACCTGCTATGAATCTATATGCAGACATATGCTGACAAAAATGTGCGGTATGTCCGACTACCCTCTCCATGAAGAGGAGAACCCAAGGCTCGGCAAGTTGACTACTGTCTATACGAATAATACAGACCGGATGGCATCATCGGTCTCATTGACAAGCTTTTCTCCGCTCACTTATTATTACCAACACAAGTAAGGAGGGCACCCTATGGGCTTCGTCATTTCCCCGAAAGAACTGAAGACACGCCTTGATAAAGGCGACAAATTGGTGCTGCTTGATGTGAGAGAGGACTGGGAATATTCCCTCGCAAAACTGGATGGCTCAACGCTCATTCCACTCGGAACGCTCCCTCAATCGCTCTCGAAATTGAGCCACGACTCAGAAATCATCGCCATCTGCCACCATGGCATGAGAAGCGCCGATGCCACGAATTTCCTGCTTCAACAAGGCTTCCCAAATGTGAAGAATTTGGTGGGAGGAATTGATGCCTGGTCAACCCAGGTAGACGGAACCGTTCCTCGATATTGACCCAACCTGATCACCGCACGTGGGACGCGTGCGTGCCCCACCATGAACAAGGCATCAGGCCTAGCCCATGCGTTCGCGGAAATAGTCGACGGTGCGCTTGAGCCCTTCACTGAGTTCAGTTCTTGACTCCCAGGATAATTCTTGCCGGAGCTTCCCTGAATCAATGACGCTCCGTGCCTGCTCGCCACCTTTAGCCGGCCCATGAACTTCCTTGCATGTCGAATTCGTATGGCGGACTAAAATTCCGAGCAAATCATTGACGGAGGTCTCTTCCCCTGTTCCGACATTATACGTCCCTTGTATATCCTGCCCCATCGCCGCAAGATTGGCTTCAACGACATCTTCGACATACACAAAGTCTCGCGTTTGCCGTCCATTCCCATTGACGATCGCCTGCTCGTTGTTCAATAGCTTCTGAATAAAAATCGCAACCACCCCTGCCTCGCCCTCAGGATCTTGCCGTGGACCATACACATTGGCATAACGCAAGATTACGATTTGAAGTCCGTTCACTCGTTGATAGTAGGAAAGATACTGCTCCCCGCACAGTTTACTGACACCGTATGGTGACAGTGGTCTCGTGACATGGGACTCAGGGGCCGGATAGATCTCTTGCTCGCCGTAGATAGCCCCACCCGATGACGAGAACACCACTTTCCGCACGCCATGTTTGATCGATTGCTGCAGGACGTTTAGTGTCCCAAGGACATTCACCTGGGCATCAAACATCGGATCTTCCACAGATTTTCGGACATCCATCTGCGCAGCAAGGTGCATGACCATATGAGGTCTTTCGTTGCGAAGTACCCGCTCAAGTCCCGAGCTCTGGATATCAAGCTTAACGAACCGGGCAGCGCGATTGAGATTTCTCCGTTTTCCAGTGGACAGATTGTCCACCACAACAACCTCATGCCCTTCCTGGATCAGACGATCGACTAAGTGCGAACCGATAAAACCAGCGCCTCCGGTCACAAGTACTTTCATGCATGCCTCCATTGCCCACGAATCCGCATCATCGTCTATCCATCATGTGCCTAGTCAGGCTGCAATCGTGCGCGTAAAACCAACAAGAATTTCCCGGTTCCCTTTCCGCCCAATCACGGGAGAGTCGAGCACACCTTTCAGCTGAAATCCCAACTGCGTGGCACAGTGAATAACCTTCTCAGTCACCGCCTCACGCTGCACATCATCGCGCACGATCCCCCCTCGCCCCACCTGGCCCTTACCGACTTCAAATTGTGGCTTCACTAACGCCACGATCACCGCTGCGCTATTGAGTAGGTGAACGACCGCGGGCAAGACCAGTGTCAGAGAGATAAAGGACACGTCGATCACCGCCAGATCGATCGGCTCAGGAACCGCTGTACGGTCAACATACCGAATGTTGGTTCGTTCGAGCAAGACAACACGTGAATCTTGACGAAGCCTCCACTCAAACTGCCCATACCCGACGTCAACAGCATAAATACGAGTAGCCCCTCGCTGCAGCAAACAATCGGTAAATCCACCCGTCGAACAGCCTACGTCCAAACCGATTGTCCCCTTCGGGTCGATCTGAAAAGCATCAAGGGCTGCGGCGAGTTTGTCACCAGATCGACTGACGTACAAGGCAGGCTGCACAACCTGGATCCGTGCATCCAACGACACCAACTTCGCAGGCTTATCCACCACGACCCCGTCGACGGATACTTCTCCTGCCAAGACAGCTCTCGTTGCAGCTTCCCGACTCGGCACCAAACCCTGGGCTGCAAGCACACGGTCCAACCGTTCTTTGTGAACACGCGAAGGGGAGGCCATTACGGCTGGGGAGCCCACGCATGAGAGCATGAACGGGGGTAGAAGCCTGTGCAGGGAACGCTAGGAGGACGGTTCATCGGAAGCGTCGTCTGGAGAATAGGCATGAAGCCGTTTCTTGCCATTCTTATCTTGCACGAGCACTTCTACTTTATGCTCGGCCTCTTCTAAAATCTTGAGACAATTCTTTGAGAGACGGATACCCTCTTCAAAAATCTTGAGCGATTCGTCCAGCGGAAGGTCGTTTTTCTCCAACTCGCCAACGATGGCTTCCAATCGTGCCATTGCTTGTTCAAATTTCACTGCTGCCACAACACGCCTCCCGATCTATGGATGAAGGCTTATTATACTGGACCGCCCCGCGATTTCAAACTGTGGAATTGTCGCACACGCGCATCACCTTGCAACTCAATCGCCCACGTGACAATTGCGCGTCCAATTCCTGCCCAACCTCCACATCATTCGCGTAACGGACAATCTGACCAGCCGGAACTGTGTGAAGAATACTATAGCCACGTCCCAGAATCGCCAGGGGACTCAAGGTATTGAGCTGCGCCAGCATCGCGTGGGTCCGGTGACGATGCTGCGCCAACATAACTCCCATCTGTCCTTCAAGCCGCTTCGAAAATTGCGGAACTGTCGCGAGGCCTTGCTTGATCGTGAGAATAGGATTGAGACCCGACAGATCACGCTGCGCCTCATGAACCCGCTTGTGCCCATAGGTAAGCAATCGTTGGATCATTTCGCGCAATCGATCGACGAGATCATCGGTCCGTTGTGCTGATTCCTGGAGACGAAATCGTACATCCGTCAGCCCTCCAATGCCGCCTTCGAGCCGCTGCCGCTCGAAGGCACAATGTCGGAGCATCACCTGCCCCGCACGGACTGTCAACTCCCGCAATCGCTCAACAACCTCAGCCAATACCGGAACCACCGCCTCCGCTGCTGCCGACGGCGTCGGCGCCCGGAGGTCGGCAACGAAGTCAGCGAGCGTCACATCGGTTTCATGCCCAACAGCCGATACAATCGGCACGCGGGATGCGGCAATAGCGCGCACCACAATCTCTTCGTTGAAACTCCAGAGATCCTCCAGGGATCCTCCGCCGCGCCCGACAATGATGACATCGACAGAACCCCAGTCGTTCAAATCAGTCAGCGCCTCAGCGATTTGACGCCCCGCAGCCTCCCCCTGAACTTGAACCGGAGCAATAAGAATATGGAGTGTCGGCCAACGTCGACGAAGAACAGCCAGAATATCTCGAATGGCAGCCCCAGTCAGTGAAGTCACCACACCCACAGTCCGAGGAAACACGGGGAGTGGCCTCTTTCTCTCCTGGTCGAACACCCCCTCCGCTGCCAATCGTGCTTTCACCTGCTCGACTGCCAGCTGTAGCGCACCAACTCCCTTCGGCTCTACCGTGTCGAGCACGATCTGGTATTCTCCGCGCGGTTCGTACACCGTGAGTCGTCCCCGCACGATGACTTGGAGCCCCTCTTGCAGAGCAAAGCGCAGCCGAACTGCGCTGGACCTGAACAACACGGCCCGAATTTGGCTCGCCCTGTCCTTGAGTGTGCAATAGACGTGTCCCGACCCGGGGGCGCGAAGATTCGAGAGTTCGCCTTCCAACCAGATGTCGGAAAATTGTTCTTCGATGGAAGTACGGAGCAGCCCCGTCAACTCCGAAACCGTGAACACCCGATTCGGAAGAGCAGTCTGAGAAATGAAAGTGGCAAAACCAGGAAGGTTCGTGGTGAGTCTCCTTCAGTCGATGATGCGAATTCGTTCGATTGACAACGCCTTACCAAGACGCGCATCGAGTTCAAGCAACACCGCGCAAAAGACGGAAGGACCCGAGGCCACTTCGAAGCGTCGTGGCATCCCAGTCAGAAACTTTTCGATCGCTAACTCTTTCTTTACCCCGATGACGGAATGAAGCGGACCAGTCATCCCGATATCCGTCAGATACGCAGTGCCTTTCGGGAGGATCTGATCATCAGCCGTCTGTACATGTGTATGTGTGCCAACGACAGCAACAACCTCTCCATCCAGGTAGTGCCCCATCGCCATTTTCTCTGATGTGGCCTCCGCATGCATATCGACAATCACGGCCGCCGTTCGCTTCTTCAGTGCGGTCAATTCTTTCTTTGCTACCTGGAATGGACAGTCCAATGTCGGCATGTAGGCGCGCCCCATCAGCTGAAGAACGCCGAGTTGTTCCCCGCCGGCCGACTCGACTACGACACTTCCGTTACCTGGCACACCGCTCGGATAATTGGCCGGACGAAGGAGCCGTGGCTCCCGGGGAAAGTAGTCGAGAATTTCCTTTTTATCCCAGGCATGATTCCCCGTCGTAATCACCGACAAACCGAGGTCAAATAACTCTTCTGCCAACTCCGGGGTGATACCGAAGCCGCCGGCAGCATTCTCGCCGTTCCCGATCACAATATCGATCTGCCGCTGAGCCACAAGTCTTGGAACTGCCCTGGCCAACGCACGACGCCCTGGCTCTCCAAAAATATCGCCGATGAACAGAACCTTCACTTGGCATACTCCACATACCGACTCTCACGAATCACTGTCACTCGTATCGTACCGGGATAGGTCAGCTCCTGCTCAATCTTCTTCGCAAGATCCCGAGACAGCTGGAACGACTCGGCATCAGTAATATCTTCCTGTCGAACAATGACACGGATTTCTCTGCCTGCTTGAATGGCATACGCCTTCTGCACCCCTTTAATCGTCGTGGCAAGCGATTCCAATTTCTCCAGCCGCTTCACATAGGTCTCCAAGGCTTCCCGTCTCGCCCCAGGCCTGGCTGCAGACAACGCTTCAGCCGCAGCAACCAACACCGATTCCGGGCAGATCGGCGGAACTTGCTCGTGGTGACCCGCAATGGCATTCACAATTTTTTCGCTCTCACCGTACTTCTTGGCAATTTCAGCACCCAACATGGCATGCGGACCCTCTTCTTCGTGGCTGACGGCTTTCCCGATATCGTGCAGCAACGCTCCCCGCCTCGCCAATTTCACATCGAGGCCAAGCTCCGACGCCATGATGCCGCAAATGTACGACGCTTCTCGCGAATGATAGAGATTATTCTGCCCGTAGCTGGTCCGGTACTTGAGCCGGCCCAGCACCTTGATTAACTCCGGGTGGAAATCCGAAAGCCCCAACTCAAAGATGATTTTCTCGGCCTCTTCATACATAAGTTTGTCGATATCGACCTTGACCTTTTCAACGATCTCTTCAATCCGCGTCGGATGGATACGTCCGTCCTGCATCAACCGTTCAAGCGAGACCTTGGCAATTTCGCGGCGCAATGGATCAAAGCCCGACACAATGACAGCTTCAGGCGTTTCATCGATGATCAGGTCGATCCCGGTTGCAGCTTCGATCGCACGGATATTGCGCCCTTCCCGCCCGATAATCCGTCCCTTCATGGCATCATTCGGAATCGGCACGACAGAAATCGTGGATTCAGACACGTAGTCACGCACCACACGTTGGATTGAATTGGTAATGATCTCGCGCGCTTCCCGCTCCGCATTCTCCCGCGCTTCTTCTATCGTCCGCTTGGCATGACCAACTGCTTCGAGTCGCGCCTGGCTTTCCATTTCCTGAATAAGCTGCTTCTTCGCCTCTTCAGCCGTGATTCCCGCAATGCGCTCCAACGCCTCACGATGTTCTTTCTCCACACGAGAACAGGCCGCTTCTTTAATTTGCAGCTTCTCTTCTCGCCTCGCGAGGTCTTGATCTCGCTTCTGCACTTCACTATCCCGCTTGTCGATCACACTGATTCGTTTCTCGATGGTTTCATCCCGCTGAATCAACCGTTTTTCGACAGTCGCGAACTCGGCCATCTTGACCTTTTGGTCTTTCTCCAACTCTTCTTTCGATTGCAACAGAAGATCTTTTGCTTCTAACTTCGCCTCTTTGACAATGTTCTCCGCCTCCCGCTGAGCGTTTTGTATAGCCTGTCGGGCTTGGTCCTCTTCCTGTACCTTTTTCTTCGCGCCCGATGAGCGGCGGATCAGCTCAAAAATGCCAATTCCGAGCAGCCCTCCTATGAGTCCAGTCAACAGATAGGCCAAAATTGAGGTTGACATGTAGACTCCCCCCTTACAGTCGCGAGGCGAGAAGAATCCTGCTTCTGCGCCTCGTGTGATACGGAATTATTGAACGGTCTTGAATGCGGGGGCCGCAATGGAGAGACGAAAAGAGGACGGCTGGAAACGCGGTCTACGGACCTACTACGAGTACGGGTTCGATGGGAATGGGGGCTTTGCTGGATTGAGATGCCGGATATGTCCTGTGCGAGATGGTTCCCAGGTAGTTCCTTGACGTCGGTGAGATATCCTCCGTAGGCGAGGATTGAGTACGCGAACTGGAGCTAGCTGCTGGCTATTTCCCCAGACTGTACTCCTCGACGGCCACATGAACTCCATCACCTTGCCCAACATCTCCAAGAGGTTATACATTACGTATAGGAACCCTTGTGCACACTCTAACTGCATGAGTTTCGCCAGCATCAAAAACCCAGATCCATTCCGCAGTAACTTCATCGTATCCCCGGATCACTCAACCGGTTCGAGCTTGACCTCATCATAATCCCTAATCGTGAAACGACAGCCCCCGCTACACACATACGCACGATAACAAAGAGGAACATCCTTTGCAAGTTGAATCTAGCGAAAGAGCGAGGTCGGCACCTGCTCCTCAATTGATTCCATAAGTGATTTCATGCGTCGCTCGATATCCGCTTCACCCTGAGCACGCTTTCGCTCGAGATCAAACAACTGATGGGCTATATTGAGGGCTGTCAGTACAGCGAGTTTGGACGGGGTCGTCGTATTCATCCCTTCAGCGAGATGGCGCATCTGGCCATCGACAAAGCTCGCGAGCCGCCGGACCTCCCCTTCGTCCGCCTCACCACGGATCGTGTACCGTTGGCCGTAGATTTCCACGTCAATGGTCTTAGTCACGGGCCACCTCCTTGCGTTCTTCTAGGCACTCCAACAATTCGATGTCGTTGAGCACTCGTTCGATACGCGACTTGATATCGACACGCTCTTGCTCCCACCGTCGATTCGCCTCATCCTTCTCTGTAAATCGTCGTCGAGCAATCTTTAATTCTTCTTCAATCGCTGCATTCTTTTTCTTCAGCTCTTGAACGAGCTTCACCAGGTCCCTAATACGACTTTCAAACGCGTCCAGTCGATCAAGCGCCATCCACTCACACTCTCCCTTAAGACCACAATAGGTTGGGGTGCACTATAGAAACTTGTCTAAATCTTGTCAAGGAATAGACGTCAGGAGGCTTTGTCAAGCCGAATATATTCTCGGTAACTTCGCAGAACACGCTTCACATATTGCCGCGTTTCTTGATACGGAATCAATTCGATGAACTCATCCTGACTTCGTCCAGGATGCAGCGCAACCCAGCTTCCAACAATGGCTGGCCCCGCATTGTATGACGCGATGGTCAACGCGACATTTCCTGAAAATTGTTCAAGTAACTGCTCGACGTAGTGGACCCCAATCTGAATATTGGTCTCTTGATCGAAAAGGTCATCTCGTCCAACGGCAGGAAGTCCAAGCCGTTGCGCGACAGTATGTGCAGTTCCGGGCATCACCTGCATCAAGCCAATCGCACCAACACGCGACACAGCTTGCCAATCATACTGACTTTCCTCTCGAATGATCGCCGCCACCAGATACGGGTCAACGCCCTTGGCCCCCTGGCTCTTGATAGTGGAAAGTAGCCCGGTCGGATAGGCCACCTTCCACAGTGACGGATCGACGATCCCGTTGGTTCGTTCCAATTTATCACGGAACCTCGCCCTCGCGAGTCGGAGCGCATGATGGTAGGCGCCCACCTCGTTCAACATCGCTGCAAGCGCCATGAGCACATCGGGGTCTTGGTTATAGCGATCAGTTAATCCAGCCAACTCACGCGTGGCATCCAAGTCTAACCCTAGTGTCTTGAGCTCAAGCGCTCGACGGTATGCCGGCTGCTGCCCGATTTCGGCCCTGGCAGTCACTGAACGAGGAGCTTCACCGTTCGCCGGCGTGCCACCGTTCACCAAGGGAATTGCCGCAATCGGTTCTGCCGCATGAGATTCCGCTAGCGTGAGATCGGTCCGTTCGCGAGCCAGTTGGCAGTAATAGGTATAGACGTATCGTTGACAGAGTTGCGAATACAGCTCACGGGCATGAGGCTGCTGGCTCAATTCGGCTGCACGTCCCATCCAATAGAGCGCCTGTGGCTCAAAATCGTAGTCATGCTGATCGATGAGCGGGCGAAGCTCGTCACCCGCCTCACGGTACCGAGCCATACGGTAGTACATCCATCCAACGCGCCAACGCGCCTCGGCACGCTGGGATGCCGGTTCTCCATTCATGGCTACGTGCCGATACCGCACAATCGCGTCGTCGAAACGCCCCTGATCCTCCAACCACATTCCGGCAAACAAGGTGATCTGCCCCCTCTGCTCGGCAGAGAGCGGAGCGGTCGGCATCGTCTTGGCAAAATCCAACAACTTGTCTCCCTGTCCTTGCCGAAGATAGACACGAGCCAGCCAGACTGACGCTTCGTGGGATTCCGCCCCTCCGTCTTTCACCAATGCACGAAATGTCTCTCGGGCTTCGTCATACTGTTTCAGCCGCACCTGTGCGATCCCGAGCTTCAGCTTTGCCTCAGTCCGCCTCGGCGACTTCGGTTCCGCCGCAAGAAACTTTCGAAGCTCCTCAATCGCTTCGACATGGAAAGATTGTCCAAGATACGCTTGGGCTCGCGCCAGTCGCTCACTCGACTGAACCACCCACGGCTCCCCGCCAAGGTTCGAGGCCAATAACGCTTCTGCTTCCTTCGCTTGCGCGCTATAAGCAAATCGAACCCAGAGCCGCATCAACGTGTCACGGCCTTCCCGTACATTGTTCTCCCGCAGTTGGCATGCGCCCCGTCGAAGAAGCGCCAAGGGAGCCTCCGCCTCCTTATCGTTCAACTCCACCGCTTTGATAAACCATGTTGTCGCTTCAGGACAACTCGATGCCTGATACCACGCTTCCCCTGCTCGATACGCGGCCTTCGTCGATAAGTACGAATCCGGCACCGCTTGCCGAATGCTTTCGAACATGCCTGCCGCCTGCTTGGGGTCGCCAAGGTTCAACAGCGCCTCCCCTGTCCAGAGTCGGATATAGTCATCCAAAATCGGAAAGTCTTGCTGTGCCGTACGAAGAAATTGAATCGCTACGGCAGGATTTCGTTCAAGGGACAACACACCGGACAGTAACCCGGCACGTTTAGCCCACACTGTGGCGGGAAATCGTTCCATCAGACGTTGCAGCCGATCGAGTTTGAGCAACAACACTTGCTCTTTCGTGAGTGTCTTCCCGAACCTCTCCCGCGGCAACGCTGCGGATTGAAAGCAATCTTCCACCCTCTCACACGCATCGGAATTGGCCGAGACCGATGGTGAAGGAGAATCGGCGGACGCCTGGCTGAGGGAAAGGCCAAACCAACAGAGACCAATGGACGTGCCGAGGAGCATATGTCGTCTGATCCGTTGATATAGAGTGTCGCGCACCGTTCGTCTCCCTCTTGGTCTGTACATATATAACAGTGTGTCTTCCTTGTTGCCAGCAGAGCCGCATAAATCCTGTACCTTGTTCCACTTTTTGAGGCTGTGATAGGCTGCACCCATGCGGCAAGAAAAAGACGCCCTCCCATCACGCACAGCTCCCACGAACCTCTTGGCCCTTGATGAAGAAGGGCTTGGCCGACTCGTGCATCAGTTCGGATGGCCTCGCTACAGGGCCGGTCAGATTTTGCGCTGGCTTTATCAACGTCGAGCCACAGACATCAACCAGATGACAGACCTGGGGCAATTGGAGCGAACCGCGCTGGCTTCACACGCCACGATTCAGCGTACCGCAGACTGCACCATCTTCCGTTCGATTGATCACACGAGGAAACTCATCCTCGTGCTCAGCGATGGACTCACCGTCGAAACTGTGCTGATTCCCGATGAGGACCGCTTAACCCTCTGTGTGTCGACGCAGGTCGGTTGCACCCTAGATTGCGGATTCTGCCTGACCGGCACGATGGGATTGAAACGCAACTTAAAATCACACGAAATCGTGGAGCAAGTGCTGACCGCCCAAGATCATCTCGACCCTGGTGAGCGGATTACTAACCTTGTCTTTATGGGAATGGGAGAACCGTTAGCCAATATGGAGGCCTTGTCAGAGGCCATCCGGCGACTGACCAATAAACTGTGGGGGCTCGGATGGTCGCCGAGACGCATGACCGTCTCCACTGCCGGCCTCGCCTCGCGATTGAAAGATATCGCACCGCTCGGCGTCAACCTCGCCATTTCGCTGAATGCCACAACGGACGACCAGCGCGCCCGCCTGATGCCGGCAGCCAATGGGATCGCCTCGCTTAAAACGTTGCTCGCCGCCTGTCGCCGCTATCCCGTACCACCGACCCGACGACTCACGTTTGAGTACGTCCTGCTAGCCGGGGTGAACGATCATGGGGACGACGCTCGCCGCCTCGCTAAACTCGTCCGCGGGATCGCATGCAAAATCAATCTAATCCCGTTCAATGAATTTCCCGGAAGCCCCTTCCGCCGCCCATCTGAACGCAATATTTCTGCCTTTCAAACCATCCTGCGACAGGCGGGCCTCGACGCGTTCGTGCGTAAAAGCCGGGGGCGAGACGTTCTTGGCGCCTGCGGCCAATTAGGGAATCTCTCCCCTGAATACACAGAACGTGCCTTGACACAAATTGAATCCCGTTGCTAGCATACACGGTGCGTACCACCCAAACATGACCTGGCTGTATTTTCAATCCATCATGCGATTATCGTGGCTGGCTGCTGCAGGGAGCCTTGCCTTCTTCCTCACGTCACCCGTGTTTGCAGTGGAACCTCATGAGTTCATCCTCTCCAACGGGATGAAAGTCCTCTTAGTCGAAGTTCCCAAAGCTCCGGTTGCGACCGTCCAGGTCTGGTATAAAGTCGGTTCCCGCAACGAAGTGATGGGCCGCGCAGGCCTCTCACACATGCTGGAGCATATGATGTTCAAGGGTACCGCCAAATACCCCAAGGGCGAATTTTCTCGACTGATTCGCAAGAACGGCGGGACAGACAACGCGTTCACAAGCCAAGACTTCACCGCCTACTTCGAAAATCTCGCGGCCGACCGCGTCGAGCTGGCGCTGGAACTTGAGGCCGATCGCATGCAAGGACTCGTGCTCGACAGGCCTGAATTGACGACGGAACGAGAAGTCGTAAAGGAAGAACGGCGCCTTCGCACCGAGGACGACCCCCAAGGCGCACTGGTCGAAGCGCTCTTCGCGCAGGCCTATTTCAGCCACCCCTATCATTGGCCGGTCATCGGCTGGTTCGGCGACTTGGACGCCATGACGCTCGATGACTTACAGCGGCATTACGACACCTACTACTCCCCCAACAATGCCACCCTCATCGTGGTAGGCGACATCAACGCCGACTACTTGCTCCCCACGATCAAACAACTCTTCGAACCGATCCCGCGAGGACCGGAACCTAAACCGATCGCCACCATTGAACCGGAGCAAAAAGGTGAACGCCGCTTTCTCCTGAAGCGAGAGGCACAAGTCCCCTTCGTCATGATCGGCTATCGTGTGCCCAATTTTACGAGTGAAGACTCGTATGCACTCGACATCCTCGATTCAATTCTATCGCACGGGAAAAGTGCGCGCTTGTACCAGAGCCTTGTCTACGAGCAAAAGTCGGCGTTGGCAGTCGGGTCAGAATACAGCTTGCTGCAGGCCGATCCAGGCCTTTTCTATTTCTATGCTCTCGTGAGCCCAGGCCAGAAGCCGGAATCGGTTGAGGATGCTCTTCATCAAGAGATCAAACGGCTCCAGACCGATCCACCGTCAGAGCAAGAACTACAACGAGCAAAGAATCAAGTGGAAGCCACTCATGTGTTTGAACAGGACTCCAACTTCCGGCATGCCATGCTGCTGGGCCAAGCTGAATCTGTTGGTGCCGGGTGGCGGAAAATAGACCAGTTTGTCGAACAGATCCGGGCGGTCACTCCTAAAGATATTCAGCGTGTCGCTCGTCAATATTTAATTGAAGACAATCGGACCGTCGGCACATTGATCCCCCTGCCTCCCAAACAACCAGAGACACCCTCCACCGCAACACAACAGGGGAAACCCTGATGATGCCGACGACAAGACGACGGCCCGGCACGCCTCGACGACAGATGGCTCTCACCCTCGTGGTAGGACTGTGCGCACTCCTCCTGGCTAACGGCTCCAGTGGAGCGGCAGAGATCACACCGACAAAATTTATCACGACAAACGGCATCACCGTGCTCGTGCTCGAACAACATTTCCTCCCCATCGTTGAAATCCACGCGCTCATCAAAGCTGGCTCGGCTCAAGACCCTCCCGACAGAGCAGGACTCGCAAACCTCGTCGCCAGTCTTCTGGACGAAGGGACAACCACGCGCACATCGAGACAGCAAGCAGAGCAAATTGATTTCGTCGGCGGAGCCCTGGAAACCAAAGCCTCAGAGGACTACACCACTGTCTCCGCCCGCGTTCTCAAGAAAGACCTCGACCTCGGCTTTACCCTACTCGCTGACATGTTGCAACGACCTGCGTTTCATAAGCCGGAATTCGAACGGATTCGCACCCAAATTCTCGGCGAGATGGCCAGCGACAATGACGACCCAGGCCACATTGCCATGAAGGCGTTCAATCAGCTCGTGTTCCACGGGCATCCTTACCGATGGCCAGTCAACGGAACAGAGGAGACGCTCGATAAAATCACTCTAGCCGACGTGCAAGCCTTCTACGGAAAGGAATATTCCCCTTCCCAAGTTATCCTGACCATCGTCGGCGATATGACACTAGAACAGGCCACTGCACTCGTACAGACCCATTTTGGCGCTTGGAAAAAGGTGGCCTCGACAGCTCGGAATATGAAAAAGCCCTCGCCGGTCGAACGAAGAACAGTCCAACTTATCGAGAAAGATCTCACCCAATCTACGATTGTGCTTGGCCATGAGGGCATCCCGCGCATGCATCCGGATTATTATTCCGTGACAGTCATGAACTACATCCTTGGGGCCGGCGGATTTTCCTCGCGCTTAATGGATTCGATTCGCGACAAGCAGGGATTAGTCTACGGGATCATGAGCCACTTCGATGCTCGGCTGATGCCCGGTTCTTTCTGGGTCAACCTTCAAACCAAGACGGAGACGACGAATCAAGCCATCACCAGCGTCCTGTCCGAGATCAAATCCATTCGCGATACTCCCGTATCCGACCAGGAGTTGGCCGAAGCGAAATCATTTCTCGTGGGCAGCTTCCCCCTACGATTTGATTCCACGGGAAAACTCGCGCACGTGCTCGCTCAAGTGGAACTCTATGGATTGGGATTCGAATATTTTTCGGACTACCCAAAATGGATAGACCGGGTCACGAAAGAAGATGTCCAACGCGTTGCCAAACAATATCTGGACCCTAAACGATACGCGTTAGTGGTGGTAGGCGACCTCGCCAAAGCGAAGGTCAAATTCTAGCAAGATGCTGAAAAAGCCTGCCAGCGGCGTTCTCGCAGCCTGCTAAGCGAAACGCTAAGGATACGTATCCATGATAACCGACTCCCTCCAGATCAAACTCACGACGCTCCGCCACATCATCTCGGACATGCAGTCCGTCCTGGTTGCCTATTCCGGTGGGATCGACAGCACCGTCGTCTTGAAGATCGCCCATGAACAACTCGGCGAACAGGCGCTGGGCCTCACCGCTGTCTCCCCAACATTTCCCATGGTTGAACTCAACGGAGCGAAACAGGTTGCAATAGAGATCGGGGCGCGGCATGAGCTGGTCCACACCGATCAGCTCGAGATTCCCGCCTTCGTGCAGAACGATGCGGCCCGCTGCTTCCATTGCAAGACCGATCTCTATCAATTGTTGGACGGGCTGCGGGAACCGCGCGCGAGCAAATGGATTGCAGACGGGACAAACCTTGATGACCTCGGAGACGATCGGCCGGGAATCAAGGCGGCACGAGAATGGGGCATTCGAAGCCCGCTCGTCGAAGCTTCCCTCTCCAAATCTGACGTGCGGGCTCTGGCCCAAATGTTGGGACTCTCAAATTGGAATAAGCCGGCAGCAGCCTGCCTCTCTTCCAGAATCCCTCGCGGTGTCCCGATCACGATCGAAAAGCTCCGTCGAGTGGAAGAAGCAGAAGACATTCTGCATGCTGAAGGATTTCACCATATGCGCGTACGGGAGCATGGAGAGGTCGCACGAATCGAGGTTGGAGCGGATGATTTTCCCCGTTTGAATCAACCGGACATGCGTGCACACATCAGCGCCCGCCTGCGCAAAGTAGGGTTTCGCTTTATCTGTGTGGATTTAGAAGGATATAGACCGGGCGGGGTCAGCCTAGGCTGACCCCGCCAGATCCAAGCATTATCGCTGATAAGACTTTGACAGCGCCTCAAGCGCCTCATCTGCAAATTTTCGGTGGTCCGCTTCGTTCAGGCTCCGCTGCACGACTTTCTCCGCAACCATCAAAGCCAGGTCAGTCGTTTGAGCGCGAATATCCTGAATCGCCTTGCGACGCTCATGATCGATTTCACGCGTCGCGTCACCTTTGATCCGCTCGGCTTCGATCGTCATCCGCTGCTCATTTTCCTCCATGAGCCGCTGCGCTCGTTCTTTTGCGGCAGCCAGAATTCCGTCTGCCTCTTTCGCAGCCATGTTCAGCTTGGCCTCGTACTCTTTGAGCTTTCGCTCTGCCTCTGACCGGTGACGCTCGGCTTCATCGAGGCTGCCCTTAATTTTCTTTTCCCGCTCTTCCAACACACTCAAGATGCCGGGAAAGGCAAACTTGTAGAGCACAAAGAGGAGAATCACGAACGACACGATTTCCCAAAAAATGAGGGAAGAAAAAAAGTGAGATTCAAACTGCGGCATAGTTTATACTCAGAAAGGTTGAGACTAAGGCAGAGCTGCGTCCCTCGGCCTTGACCTAGACCTAAGCCTGCTCCTATAACCTACCCCTTGCGGAGTCCCATAATGATGAACACCACCACCAGCCCATACAACGCGATGGCTTCCACCAGCGCGAATCCGATCCACATATATTTTGTGACACGAGCTTCCGCTTCCGGCTGGCGTGCCACCACTTCAATCACTTTCCCGAAAATGTAGCCGATCCCTACACCGGCTCCGGCAAACCCTGCTGCGGCACAGCCCATGCCTATCAACCCTGCTGCTCCTAAATCCATTGTTTGTCTATCCTCCTTTAATGAAAACTCACTGTACGCCCGAACAGACTACTCAATATCGCCTCCCAGCAAGGCCGCAGGACGCGAATGCCTTGAAACGGACGATGAGAGATGTCCACGAGCAGACGTCGGTCGAGAACGCTCGGGAAGGCCTTTCAGCTGCCCTGTCAGTGCGCATGCTCATCATGGCCATGCAAATGATATGCATCCCCAATGTAGACGCAGGTCAATATGGTAAAAATATAGGCCTGAATGAACGCGATACCGACTTCCAATCCATATATCGCAACCGTAAAGGCAAAGGGCAACCATCCAATCAACAATCCGCCGCTGATTGCCATGCCGAACAGGACTCCGAGAATCACGTGACCGGCCGTCATATTCGCAAATAACCGAACGGCCAGTGAAATGGGCCGCGCCAACTGACTCATCAACTCGATCGGTATCATTAACGGCAATAGCCACCCTGGCGTACCGGGCGGGACAAGAATGCCTAGGAACTTGATTCCATGGATCAGGAATCCCATGACCAGGCTGATTCCATACACCACACAGGAGAACACAGCCGTCACGATGATCTGACTCGTCACGGTGTAGCTGCCGGGGATCAACCCGATAATATTACAGAAGAGAATGAAGAGAAAGAGGGTGGCGATGAGCGGGAAAAATCGCATTCCCTCTTTGCCCATCGTATCGAGGATCATGCTGCGAATAAAGTCTACCATGAGCTCCGCTATGCTCTGTAACTTGCCGGGCACCAGTTTGCGCGCCGATCCTGCGACCACCATGAACAACGCCGCCAGGGAGACGACCACCCACATCATGACCACGGCCTTGTTGATGGAAATATCGAATCCGCCGAGCGAAATCGGGATCCACTCGTGAAGTTCGAAGGGATGAAGCGGGCTTTCTTCCATGGCGCTCTATCTGTATCGTCTCGTGAACATCGTTATGTCTTCGGCCACCGCTGCACCGACCGGTACGCATTCTTGATCCCGGCCACGCCTCCCAACATTAGGCCGACGACCATTCCCCAGGGAGAAGAATCAAAAAGGTATGTGTCGCACACCCACCCCAACCCTCCTCCGACAATCAGCGCAGCGACCAGATCTGTTGCGATCCGAACCGCTTGGCCAAGCCCGGCGTACAATGGATCTTGTGAAGGGGGCATGTCGTACCCACGGAGGAGAGCGCAATGCAGCTGATGCCACAAAGACTCTGCCGATGGCGGGCTCGCAATTCAAGCAGAATCAATGTCAAATTGTCAAGCTGACCATGCACTGTGATGGGACCAGTGCCGTAGGGTATAGTGAGTGACACGCAGGGATGGAGCCACACACGTTCATCCATGATGCATTTCTCTCAATCATCGTTCCTTGATGGACCTCCACAGCCTCTGGTCTTCACGCTGGACAGACGCGGCAGGACACCGTTCGAGTTATACCGTCTGATTGCATCTCCCTCTCAGCCCTCATTCCTCCTCGATAGTGGAAAACGGTCAAATCGCGGGCGCGACTATTCATTTCTGGGGAGCGATCCGTTTGCGGTACTGATTGGGCGGCAAGGACAGACGGTTCTTCGCACCAACGAAGGAGACGAACACTCCTCACAAGATCCCTTTGGCAGCCTCAGTCGTCTCCTCACCTACCCCCCGATCGCGCCTCTTCCAGGCCTGCCCCCTTTTTGGGGCGGAGCGGTCGGCTACCTCAGTTACGATCTCGTGCGTGAATTCGAAATACTTCCGTCCTTGGCCAAAGACGATCTGCAGTTGCCCTATTTGCAATTCGGTCTGTATGACATCGTCACCGTCATCGACCACCAAACTGATTGTCTGCAGCTTATCTTTTTCCCGCCCATGGAACGGTTTTTGGGAGAGCCTCGCGAGACACTCTATCACGAAGGTATCGATCGTCTGGCCGAGTGGGAAGCCCGATTGAGCCGAAGGCCTGTGCCCCTCAAGAATTTCCCCTCCTTCGATCAAAAGGCTTTTCATCCCGACCAAACGCAGGATGCCTACCTCAATCAAGTCCGGAACTGCCAAGAATATATTGCAGCCGGAGATATCTACCAAGCCAACTTGTCGCACCGATTCACCTTGGATCCTCCTAACACCTACGACGAGAGAATAGATCGGCAACCCTATGAACAGACACTCTATCGATGTCTCCAAGCCGTAAACCCCTCGCCCTTCTCAGGGCTCATGCACTTCGATGACGTCACGTTGATCAGTTCCTCGCCCGAACGGCTCGTCCGTTTGCACAACGGGCAGGCAGACACACGCCCCATTGCTGGAACCAGGCCACGCGGACTTGACCCGCGCGACGATCAACGCCTCATTGGTGAACTGCTTGCAAATGAAAAAGAACGGGCGGAGCACCTCATGCTCGTCGATCTCGAACGAAATGACCTGGGCCGCGTCTGCCGATTCGGCAGCGTGCGGGTCGACGAATTCATGGCGATCGAGCAGTATTCCCACGTCAACCACATCGTGTCTCATATCAGCGGCGTCCTGAAGCCGGATGCCACTCCCTTCGATCTGATTCGAGCGCTGTTCCCCGGAGGCACGATCACAGGCGTACCCAAGATCCGCTGCATGGAGATTATCGAGGAACTAGAGCCGGTACGCCGGGGCCCCTACACCGGATCGTTTGGATACATCGGCTGGAACGGCGACCTCGACCTCAATATCGTGATTCGAACGTTGGTATGGTGTGCAGGGAAGGGATACTTGCAGGTCGGTGCAGGAATTGTCGCCGACTCCGATCCGGCCAAGGAATACGAGGAAACGCTCCAGAAAGCCCAGGCGTTCTTCAGCGCACTGCAGCAGGGGTAACCATGTGGATTTATCTCAATGATCGGTTTGTGAGAGAAGAGGAGGCCGTCATTTCCGTCTTCGATCATGGGTTTCTCTATGGGGACGGCGTCTATGAAACGATTCGCTCCTACGGGAGGCGGATTTTCATGCCGGACCAACATCTTGTCCGGCTTCGCCGGTCTGCGGACGCAATCGGGCTCACGATCCCCATCCCCGCACACAAATGGCCAGCACTCCTCCACGAAGCGATGACACGGAATAACGTCGGCCATGAACACACCGATGCGTACCTTCGCATCACCATCTCCCGAGGAGCCGGCGACATCGGCCTTGATCCAGCCCTGTGTCCAACCCCCACCGTGGTGGTCATGGCCAAACCGCTTCGCCCTCCCTCACCAGAACAATACCGTCACGGCGTAAGCCTGATCGTCGCCCAAACGAGACGGAACCTACCCAGCGCTCTGTCCCCTCAGATCAAGGCCACAAACTTTTTGAACAATATCCTGGCCAAACGGGAAGCCATCGCGGCAGGTGCTTTTGATAGCATCCTCCTCAATTGGGAGTCACATCTGACGGAATGCACCGTCAGCAATCTCTTTTTCGTCCGAGCAGGCCGGCTCTGCACCCCGGCACTTGCATGCGGCCTGCTGGACGGAATCACTCGCGGCATTGTGCTCAACCTCGCGCAAGAATTGAAGATCCCCGTAGATGAAGGACATTTTGGGGTTCAGGAAGTCTATTGCGCAGATGAGTGTTTTCTCACCAACACGAGCATGGAGGTGATGCCGGTCACTATGGTGGACGGACATCCGATAGGGAAGGGAGCCCCAGGACTTCTCACCCTGCAGATCCATAGCCTATTTAGAGCCAACCGAGCGCACTTTCTAGAACCATAGCCTCACACACCCATCACAAAACCCATTGTTTTTCTTCACTATTCATTGCCGACCTCGAGGCATAAGATCTGCAATTTCTTGACACCTGGCGGTAGACTGCTATCGTTGCAACCATGCACAATGCTTTTTCTCTTCTCATGGGATCCCTCCATCGGCACGCAGCCATTGGACTCACCGCAACGGTCATCGTAGGAATCGGATCGCTGGCCTGTGCCATCCCAACCACTACGGCAGAAATTTATCAGTTCATCGGACCCAACGGCTCAATCTCACTCACCAATGTCCCTTCCGATTCTCGCTACCGGAAAATCGAGATTGAATCCAGCCGATTCCACTCCGCCTTGTCTGAGCAAGAACTCGAACCTGTCATTCGTCGGTATTCTTCCCAACACCGGCTCCATCCCGCGTTGATCCGAGCGGTCATCAAAGCTGAATCAAACTTTGATCCTCGTGCAGTGTCTCGCGCTGGTGCGATCGGCCTCATGCAACTGATGCCCCAAACCGCCGTGCGCCTGGATGTGCGGGATATGTACGATCCGGATGATAATGTGGGCGGAGGCACGAAATATTTACGCCAACTGCTCGACCGTTTCCACGGCAATTTACCGCTAGCCCTCGCGGCCTACAATGCCGGAGAGAATGCGGTTGAGCATTATCAAGCGCTTCCCCCGTTCGATGAAACCAGACAGTACGTCCGGAAGGTGCTCCATTACTATCGCACGTTCCTCGTCCGTGACGGTGTCATCGTGGAACGCCCGGTCAACCGATACGGCCCCCCAGAGACAGCAGCAACCCCCGCGATTTCTGGGCGGTTCTCCCAGTAGTCACTTCCCCACTTACCAGGCGACTGTGTTGTTGCCATCCAAGCCGCTTCGCTTCTGGAAAATCAGACCGGTAATGGGCTCCGACACTGTTCTCTCGCCACAACGCCGCTTCCGCCACGCATTGCGCCACTTGCACCATATTTTTCACTTCCAGCGCGACTCGGTTTTCAAACGGCTGGGTGATCAATTGTGCCCACCGTGATAGTTGCGCACAAGCACGGATCAATGATTCTCCCGAGCGAATGACACCCACCTGTCCCCACATCGTTCGCCTCAGGGAGCTTCGCAATTTTTCTGCATCCTCCAAGGTGCCGAATTGGCCTGCCTGGAGCGCGGCCTCCTGGGATGAGAGTGAGGGAGGCCTCTGTCGCCCGGCACACGCCACAGCTGCCGAGGCCGCGCGCGCGCCGAATACCAATCCTTCGAGCAAGGAATTGCTGGCTAGGCGATTTGCTCCATGCACGCCACTGCACGCGACCTCCCCGGCAGCAAAAAGCCCTGGAACCGTTGTCGCACCATTCAGATCAGTCCAGACCCCTCCCATCATATAGTGCGCACTGGGAGACACCGGGATCCATTCTTCCGTGATGTCGATGTCATAGCGAAGACAGGTCGCATAAATAGTCGGAAAACGCCGCTTCACGAACTCCGCACCCAAGTGGGTGACATCAAGATAAACATGACGTGCTTTCGTCGCCGCCATTTCTGCCAAGATCGCCCGTGACACGATATCTCTAGGCGCTAACGCTCCCATGGGGTGGTATCGCTGCATGAACAGGGCTCCCTTATTGTTGCGAAGCTGCGCACCCTCGCCTCGCATCGCTTCGGACAGCAAAAATGGCGGACTCGACGGCAAATACAATGCGGTAGGATGGAATTGAACGAACTCCATATCTTGAAGCACCGCGCCTGCCCGTAGTGCCATCGCCATTCCATCGCCGGTCGCATTCGGAGGATTCGTCGTCCGCGCATAGATCTGACCGGCCCCGCCGGTCGTCAAGACAACCGCCCGAGCAGGTAGCACAAACTGGCGGCCGGATCCTTCATCCAAGACAACGGCCCCACAGCAATGTCCCGCGTCAACAATGAGATCCACAGTAAAATGATGATCCAATCGCTGAATACGCTTCTGCCGGTTCACCTCGGCAATCAGCACTCGCACCATTTCGTTCCCCGTCGCGTCCCCCCGCGCGCGCAGGATACGGCTTCGGCTGTGGGCAGCCTCCCGAGCAAACGCAAACTTACCGCCGACTTTGTCGAACTTGGCTCCCCACCCGATCAATTCTTGAATCCGATCGGGTCCTTCTTCCACAAGGACCCGTACGGCTTCTTTTTGGCAGAGGCCATGGCCTGCTTTGAGTGTGTCGGTTAAATGGATGGCCACGTCGTCTTCTTCACTCATCGCCACCGCCACCCCGCCCTGCGCATGGATCGAACTACTTTGAAGCGGATGCCCTTTCGTCAGCACGATGACACGGCCGGCACGGCTTAATTCCAACGCCGCACGAAGACCCGCAACACCACTTCCAATGACAAGGAAATCGGCTTGTACCGGCGCAGAAGATCGGCGAGACGGCATGAATTATTTCTTCTTAGGAGAACGTGTGGGATCGATTGTGACCTGCCGCGCTTTCATCCCGAAAGGAGCATCGCCCTGAACCCCGCGCAACAGAATTGACTGTGTGCCGACCCACTGCAATTTCGTGTGGCCTCGCTGACGGAGACCCGGATCGTCCGCATCTTTTTTCCACAACCCTTGCCAATGCACGAACACATCGATGTTGTCCCCTTCGATCATAATGCGTTCGATCGCGAAGTCCAACGTGATAGCACTAAACGTCTCGAAATCGCCCTGAGCTTCTTCCCGCAGCCTGTCAAGCTGGTCAACCGGCATCATGAGCGAGGCCAGATCCGACGAATCTTCTCTCACATAAGCTTGACGAAGCGATTCCACCGCCCGATCGATACGGAGATACCGTTCGTGATCTTCGGGATATTGAATCGTCTTGCCCCCGCACCCGACGCCGATCAAGAGCATCGCACCGAGAAGGAGTAAGACGGGAAACCGTGGAGATTTGTGTGGAAACATGCTGATGGCAGTATAGAAACGAGTATCCGGCAGGTCAAGCAGCACGTAAGCCGGCACACGCCCTATTGCAAGCCTTCACCGTGTTCGGCTTCGGCACAGTCATGATCAATGTGTTCCGTAGATGAGCTTGCAATTTGCCGTGGAAAATTCTACACTCACCACTTTGCAGGAGAGACATGCATGTCCAGTGTGCTCAAAAAACGCCGTAAAAAAATGCGCAAGCACAAGTATAAAAAGCTGCGCCGGCGTCAAAAATTTGAACGTCGAAAAAGTTAAGCTTCACCCGAGACGGGGGAGGAGGGGTCAGTGCCCGAAGGCAAGAAAGTTCGCATCTGCGTCCGAACTGTAAGCTGCGTCTATGTCGGTGATTTCCTCATTCCCCCGATGCGGAATCGTGTGTCCGATGCGATTAACGAAGAACAACGCCTCTTTATCAGTCTCACGGATGTGGTGATCAATGAAAAGGATCACTCGGATTTCGTGGCCATCAACAAGAACCTGATCGAGTCCGTCGTGGAACTGTAGCTGTCGAGAAGGCCTCCCGCCAGTATCCCACTCTTCAAGTCCCTCCTGGCGTTCTGCAGCCACCTCTTCTAGCTAGTACTGAAACTCCCGCAGCATGTTCTCACACCGAGCAGACCCTCAGAGTGCAGGCTGTTGCACTCCATCGACGTTCACCCATACCAACATCGCTCTTTCCTAGTCTGCTAAGATCGCCTGATGTCTACCTTCTCACGATTCCTCCCATTCCTGAGACCCTACCTATCTCGCATGGTGCTGGCCGGGTTGCTGGTCATGGGCGTCGCTGCCGTCAACCTGACCTTGCTGCGGTTGGCCGGCACCTTGTGGGACATCATTACTGTGCAGCGCGATCAGCCCAAAATGACGAATATGATTCTCATCCTTCTTGGACTCGTCATCCTGCAGGGGCTCTGTTCGATGGGCCATAGCTATCTGACCGCATGGATTTCGCAGCGCATCATTGCCGACTTCCGCCGACATCTCTTTAAACATCTGCACACGTTATCGGTGAGTTTCTTTGCCCGCCGGAGAACGGGTGAACTTCTTTCACGGCTCATGAACGACGTGACAGTTATCCAATCGATCGTCACTGAAACGCCGATCGACGGCGCGAAACAGATCGTGACTTTCGTGGGAGGCATCACGTTCTTGTTGATCATGAATTGGCAGCTCTGTCTCTTAATCCTCGTTCTGCTCCCATTGCTCGTCCTTGTGGCCAAGTTCTTCGGGCGAAAACTGAAATCGCTCTCGACCTCGATTCAGGATCACACCGCAGCCATGAGCACCCTCATCGAGGAAGTGATCTCCGGTATCCGGGTCGTGAAGTCCTTCGTCCAAACGCAGCGCGAAGAAACCAGGTTTGCCATACAAGTTGAACAGACCTTGGCGTTCACGATGCAAAAGGCCGGCGTCATGGCGGTGTTTATTCCCGTCATCAGCCTCCTTACCTTCTCCGCGGCAGCGGCGGTGTTGTGGTATGGGGGACGGCAGGTCATCGACGGAAGCGTGTCGCCGGGCGACCTCTTTGCCTTCGTTCTCTTTGCCGGAATCCTGATCGGCCCCTTCAGCTCCGCCGCCCGTGTGTTCGCCCAGATCAGAGAGGCACAAGGCGCCACCCAACGGGTGTTCGAAATTCTCGACACACAGGCTGAGGTGAGCGATTCCCCCACGGCTACAACGCTGTCTCCCGTCTCAGGACATATCCGGGCCGACCATATCGGCTTTGCGTACGATCCACGCCGACCGGTCCTGACGGACGTGTCGTTCGAAGCCAAGCCCGGCGAACTCATCGCCATTGTCGGTCCCACCGGGGCCGGAAAAACGACCGTGATGAACTTGCTCCATCGCTTCTACGACCCAACAGAAGGAACCATCACCATCGATGGGCAGGATCTCCGCCACGTCACGATGGATAGTTGGTATCGGCAGATCGCCTTGGTTCCGCAAGAGACGATCTTGTTCGGCGGGACCATTCTCGACAACATCCGCTATGGAAACGAGAAGGCGACTCAGGAAGAGGTGGTCGCAGCGAGCCGTGCCGCTCATGCCCACGACTTCATCATGAGTTTCCCGGACCAGTATCAAACCATCGTGGGGGAAAAGGGAATCAATGTGTCGGGCGGGCAGCGGCAGCGCATCGCTATCGCCAGAGCCATCGTGAAAAATCCACGGATCTTATTGTTAGATGAAGCCACGTCCGCCCTGGACGGTGAGTCCGAACGACTCGTCCAGGAGGCACTGGAGCAACTCATGAAAGGACGAACGACCTTTGTGATTGCTCACCGCTTGACGACGATTCAACGAGCCGATCGGATCCTCGTCTTCAACAAAGGTCGCCTCGTGGAAACCGGCACCCATGCCGAATTGATGGACCAGAAGGGGCTCTACCAATATCTCTACACGCTACGCCTCATCGAACTCCCCTCATAAGCCTTCTCGAAGGACGCTCAAAAAGGCTGTCCGGCAAGGCCGCAGCGAGCGAAGAGGTGAGGAGGTACCGTCAGCACTTTGTGTAGCCGTTCGCCCGTAGCATGGATCTTGGCGAACGGAAAATACCCTCCAGTGATTCCGAGCCTCTGAGCAATGCGAGAACGCCGCTGGTGGCCTTTTTCAACGTCCTGCCAGTTTACATCCCGATCGTTTCAATTACTTGCATGTCTTCAGCGGTAAGGGTGAGCTGTTCAGCTTGGAGATCCTCTTTCATATGTTGTGGATTCGTCGTGCCAGTCAATGGGAGCATCCCGACCTGCATGGCAAATCGAAACACGACTTGCGCGAGGCCGACCCCTAACCGTTGGGCGATGGCACGGATAGCTGGCTCGGCAAAGATTCCTTGATTCGCAGTCAACAGCGAAAAGCCTTGATAGATGATGTCATGGACCCGACAGATCTCCCGAACTTCTTTATCCCACCCAAGGGCGGCATAACAGCGGTTTTGTACCATCATCGGTTTCACCGCCGCTCGGGCACAGAGCTGTGTGAGTTGCTCAGCCGTAACGTTACTGATACCGATCATTTTTGTTTTCCCGGATCGATAGAGCCCTTCGATGGCAGCCCATACCTCCCAGTCAGAAGCACCCAATCCCTGCCGCTGATAGGGCCCGTGCAAGACATAGGAGTCGAGGTAGTCGGTGTGCAAGTGCGACAACGAGCTGTCGAAGGACTGGGTCACTTGGGTCGTGAGATTGGCCGAGGCATCGTACGGGGTGCGATGGTCTTGGCCATTCGTCGGCGTAAACTTGGTTTGAAGAAAGAGACGATCACGCGTGACCCCTTGCTGCGCGAGAGTCAATAGGGCCTCCCCTACCAACGCTTCCTGGTAATGGATCAGTTGATTGGCCGTATCGATGGCGGTGAAGCCTGCCGCCACCGCTACTTGCACCAGTTGGGTCGTCGCCTCTTTTTTCCATGCCGTGCCATACATGAATGAAGGAACCGGCACATGATTGTGGGTGGTCAAAGCCATGCTGTGTTCTCCATGATGAGTGGGCTATTGATGCCTGCGACGAGACGCGGCAATCAGTCACGATGAGGCAGCGCGTCGAGCTGTGATGAGATCCGACACAGGGTACCCCAACTGCCTGGCCCGTTCGACCAGACGCTGATAGGTGGAGTTCTCCAGCTGAGGGGTCCGTGACAGGATCCAGAGATACCGACGATCTGGAGTCCCCACCATTGCGATCCGATATTCTGGGTCAAGATCAAGGATCCAATAATTTCCCTCACGGGATGAGCCAAACAACCGGGCGAACCAGTTGTCGAACGCTACCGCGAGTCGCGCATTCGTCTTGGGGTCGACCACCGTCGCCACTCCGTCTGCCTGCTCAACTCCACCGGATTTAGTGACACATTCATTATGCACACCGACTAACCCGTCGGGGCGACTGGAATATATCGCCTTGGAATCCACGCAGTGCCGCTGAAACCACATCGGAAGCCGCGCGATTTCATACCAGGTACCGGCATAGCGCGAGAGATCAACTGACGCGACTGTCGAGAGATCACCGTTCGAAACTACTCCCGCGCAGGCCCCCAGCGTGACGCACACAATCGCCAGCGCGAGGTGCAAGCTCACAGAGCCTGAACTGTCGACGCAATACCCTAGCCGCGACTGCCTCATCAACTTCATACGGCTATAGGGTAAGGGGATTCCCGTGGGAGATCAATGGCCCATTGAGCAGACCGCCGAGGAACCAAGTCGGCAACCCCACGCTTCGATGGCCTGCTTCCCAGACAGGTCAGAAGAATCCTCCCTCAGGGCACTCAAAAAGGTATCCGCTAGGCCGCAGGCGAATCACAACCGGAGGCATGCCCTCTGGAGTGCGTTAAAAGTTTTGACGAATCGAGAAGGACGCACGGAAAAGCGCGTCGTGTGCGTGGGGGTTGGCCGGGTGAGAAGAGCGATTTTCCCCCCATACTGCCTGAGCCTGGTCTGAGATCACATCCAATGCGGCCTTTTGCACAAAGGGCATCACCTGTTTATCTCCTTGCGCCCCAACGAGCATCATCACTCCTTATCAAGATTACCAGTGGGTGCAATCTCACGCACAATGTTCGTGCAGGCTAAACCCCGTGAAGTGTAGAGCCGTTGGGCGTGAGGAGTGAAATGAGAGAGATGGAGTGCGGTGTCCGAGACACATTGGGTTACATGGCCCGCTTCTCAATTTTTTCTGTCGGAACGACATCATTCCTTCGAGTCAGACCCCGCGGAGTGTGACGGCGAGTCGGCTCTTCTTCGCCAATCTGTCGCTTCCTCATATAGATGATTCTCGCACCGGGCTTGAATGTGAGGTAATACCATATCCATTCTGCCATCACTCGCACGCGACTGCGGAACCAGATCAGTAAGTAGATATGTACCCCGCACCAGAGCAGCCAGGCAACCACTCCGGATAGGTGCAATAGGCCGATCTGGGCCACAGCTTGCGCCCGTCCGATGGTCGCCAGCATGCCTCGATCCTCGTAGACAAACGGTCGGCGCTGGTCCGATGCGGTCTCCTCACGTATGAGCCTCGCGACATAACTGCCTTGCTGCACGGCGACGGGAGCAACTCCCGGCAAGGGGTTTCCGCCCGCATCGGCACAATGCGCGGCATCGCCAATGACAAAGATCCAGGGCTCCCCTGGAATCGTCAGATCCTGGTGAACCTTGATCCGACCGGACCCGTCCTGGGGAACTCCGAGCGAAGTTAGAAGCGGCGACGCCCTATTGCCCGCCGCCCAGATGATATTCGTGGACCGGATGAATTCGCTTCCGATCACCAGGCCATCGGCGCGGATCTCACTCACCAGGCTATTGAGCGTGATTGTGACGCCCTTGCGTTCCAGCGCAGTCGCCGCTTTTGCCGACAGGTCGGGGGGAAACCCTGGCAGAATGCGAGAGCCGCCTTCCACGAGCAGAATGGCAAGATCATCGAGGTGCAAGTTCGGAAAATCCGGCCCCATGGCCTTCCGTCCGATCTCCGCCAGCGCACCGGCCAACTCCACGCCGGTGGGGCCTCCCCCCACGATCACGAAGGTGAGTTGATTCCGTGTGCCGGTGGCGATTTGCCGTCGTTCGGCCTCCTCAAATGCCAACAGCATCTTCTCGCGAAGGTAGACCGCATCGGTTAGCGTCTTGAGCCCTGGCGCGGATTGCTCCCACGCGTCGTGCCCGAAATACGAATGCCGCGATCCGGGGGCCACGATGAGGATATCGAACGCAATCGGCCTGCTGTCCCGCAACCGTAAGAGATGCGCCACACGATCGATGGACAGGACTTCATCCATAACCACGCGAACATGCGGATGCCCCCGAAAAATCGTGCGCAACGGCCAGGCGATATCACCGGGAGACAGCGCGCAAGTGGCCACCTGGTAGAGCAACGGTTGAAACAGGTGATGATTGGTGCGGTCGATGAGCACCACGTCTGCATCACGCAACGATTGCGCCGCCGTCAGGCCTCCGAACCCGCCCCCGATGATGACGACCTGTTTTTGAGACATAAAAGTGATCCTGGACAGGCTCCGTTTCGGAGAGAATGGTGTCAGCTTTTAATGCGGGACACCACGCCCCTCGAAACAGATGCTGCCGTCATTTCCTCTTTTACTCGTGGACCTGATGTGACTCTAACCGAACCTCTTAAGATAAGATACACTCGCAAAATCTACCCTTGCGCTCAGCTTCCCTGTCTCCTAATTCCAACATCATTCTCCGTACTTCTTCTCGATACTTATCGGTTAAGCATTGCAGTACTGGAACTCAATTGGAAAGGGTACAATGATCGTGGCGGATAACAAGGAGAAAGTTACAATCGGAAAGGCAAAGAACCAGCCTATGACTTGCGGTTCACGTTCGTTCCAGGGCAAGAAGACGTTGCTTCCGTTCAAGACCCCAGCGATAGCCCGCAAAATGTCCATCTCCTCGAACCACTCGATGACAAGGGATGGCGACTGCAACGGGATTGCCGGCACAGGCTCTGGCCAAGGCGCGAGCTGCCGTTGGTTGTCCAATCGCTCATGCGATCTCTTGATAGGACCTGGTCTGTCCGCGAGGAATCTGTTGCAGCGCCTGCCAAACTTTGCGTTGAAAAACCGTCGCCTTCACATCTAACGGGAGCTGATCCAGGGTTGCGTTCCCGTTGAGGCACTTGAGAAGACGAGAGACATGCTTCTCTAATCCCTTTCTGTCGCGACGAAGCACCGCATTTGGATAGTCGTTGTGAAGCGACGTGACCAGCACCGTCTCAGTATCTCCAAGACTCACGGTCGCAATACCCCGCTCCGTGACCGCCACCAGCATGCGACCGACAACCGTCGGCACGGTGGTATAACGAAGCGTGACTCCCCTCCCACCAGACCGAAAAGCAGAGGGTGTCATGCCGAGGTCCTCATGCACGCATGCATACAGCCTGCTGCTGGAAGCGAAGCCAGATGCGGATGAGGTTGTAGCCGATCAGATTGAGCAGGAAGCCGGCGGCGACTCCAGCGAGCCCCCGGTATTTCGTCTTGCGCATGGTGCCAGGTTGCTTGCCCCATCCAAACAGACACTCGATCAGTTTGCGTTTGCCCTGCGAGAAGCTGTAGCCCTTGGCCGGGTGGTCCGTCCGTCGATGGACGTCTTGCGTGCCTGTCCGGTCTTCGTGACATACGCGTTGACGGCGATGTGCGGGGTGATGTTCTTTGCCCGCAGGCGCGCCACGTGTTCCACAACATCATAGGCCTTGTCCGCACCGACCGTGATGCGGGTATGTGGCGAGGCGTTCTTCCCCAGCATCTTCTCCGCTGCCGCCCGTTCCGCTGTGCCGTTGGCCTGCGTCACAAGTCCTGCGACGGCTAGGCCGTTCCTGTTTTCCATCGTGGCGTGTCCCATATAGCAGAGTTTGCTCTCCGTCCCCTCGCTCTTGCGATAGAGGCGGCTGTCGGGATCGGTCGTGCTTTCATGCGTGTTGTTCTTGCGTGTCGTGCCGTGGAAATCCGCCCCGTCGCCGTCTGTATCGCTCTTCGGCTTGAAGCTATTGTGGCCGGCCCACGCCTCGATCAGCGTGCCATCGACGGAGAAATGCTCGTCTGACAACAATGGCGTGACCGCTTGGTGATGCAATAGCGTCTGCATGAAGCGATTGAACAGATCGCCTTGCTGCAATCGCTCGCGATTCTTCGTAAAGGTCGTCGCGTCCCACACCGCATCGTCCGGCGAAAGCCCAACGAACCAGCGGTACAGCAGATTGTAGTCCAGTTGTTCCATCAGTTGCCGTTCACTTCGTACACCATAAAACACTTGCAGCAGCTGCGCACTCAGCAACTGTTCAGGCGGGATCGACGGGCGCCCTGTCGTGGAATACAGTATGCGAAAATCGTGGTCGAGATCGCGGAACACTTCGCGCACCAGCTCGCGTATGGTCCGGAGCGGATGCTGCGTCGGTACCCGTTGCTCCGGAGAAATATATGAAAATAACTGTCCCTGATCGTCAAATGGTCCGCGCATAATTGCCTCTCCGTTCTTCCTAAAAACAGAGAATCATATTATGCCCCGCGTTGCGAGGGGTTTTTCAGCAGACTGCTAGGTTGGCAGAACGCGGCTGCTCAACTGAGCACTACGAGAGATGATTCGCTTCGAATCCATTTATGGTCTCTGCGCCGCTACCATGAGCAGGTTACTCACGGATTCACGGATGAGCTGGATCAACGGTTCTGGATAGACTCCCAAGAGGAGGATGATCGATGCAACGAAACCAAGCGAGACGACAGCTGTCCAGCCTGGCGCCTCTGCCACCTGCACCGGCTGTCCTTGAGGAACCGTTGCCGGAGTTGTCTCCTCGCCGAACAGTGTGACGATCATCGAAGATAATAATACAGGCTGACGACGCTGTTCGCAATCAGTGCTAACACAAGCCACCACAAACCAGCATCAACACCGGCCGCGATTGCATAAAATTTCCGATGAATCCCGCCGTCACTGGGATACCGGCCAGCGATAACAGGCTCAGTGCCAGCATGGCGGCGAGCCAGGGGCGAGTCCAAAACAAGCCTTGATAGTCCTCGACACGGTCCTTGTCCCCTCCCTCGCTCGAGTACACAGTCACCACACCAAAGGCGCCCAAGGTCATGGCACAATAGACGATCACGTAGAAGGTGACTGCTTCCGCAGCGGGAGGACCGCCGGCCAGCAGCGCAACCAATACATAGCCGAAGTGGGCGATCGACGAATAGGCCAGGAGTCGTTTCACATTCTGTTGCAAGAGCGCCAGCACATTCCCTGTGACCATTGAGACAACAGCCAGAAGACTGAACAGGTGCACAACGGGTGGCAGTTCCAATATCCCGACCTCAGTGGCAAGGCGGAGTAGCAGTGCCATCACCGCTGCCTTGGAGACCGTCGCGATGTATGTCGTGATGGGAGTGGGGGCTCCCTGATACACATCGGGAATCCACATGTGAAACGGTGCGAGACCGAGCTTCAATGCGATGCCGACCAGGACCAGGATCAATCCTCCCAACCACAGTGCTGGGACACGTCTGCCACTGTTTCACACTCACTCCAACCTCGTGGAACGTCATGGCTCCGCTTTCGAAATACAGCAAGGCCAGGCCAAACAGGAGGAATGCTGATGCCGTGATGGAGAGCAGCAGGTACTTCACCGCAGCTTCGAGTGGGTTTCGTCGGGTTCGTAAATAACCGATCAGACTGCAGAGAGACAGCCCAAGGAGTTCGAACCCGAGAAAAAATGATACGAAGTGCGCAGCTGTGGTCAGGACCAATCCCCCGAACGTGGCAAGTAGCAGGAGCAGATAATATTCCTCGACACCTTCTTGCTCATGAAACTGACAGTTCAAATATCGGTACGACAGTGCAATGATGACCATCGTCGCACTCAATATGAGCCCCATATACAACAAAGCATGTCCATCCACGACCAACAAGGTTGTCACGGCTCGTGGCGCGCCGTGGCTGCCCATGGCAACGTCGCGAGGGTGAACAGGCACGACATAAATGCACACACCGCGATCCTTGCATGATTCCGTCTGAAGGCAATCGCAAGCATCGTCACGAGGGAGAAAGCCCCGAGATCCAGAATGGGCGAAAGGGCGATGAAATCTTGGAGGATCATGGGGTACTCCCCTGTGAGGTCAAGATGGTTGGGACGACACCGATTCTGATGGCTATGAGTCGGATTGGGTGACGCCATGACAGGCTGTGACCAGTTGTTCCATGACGGGCTTCGTCGTGATCAATACGGCCTTCGGATAGAGACCAAGCCAGATCTGCAGGACTGCGATGAACAGTAATGTCCCAAATGCGATATTCGACAGGTCCGGAGCTGATACGGGTTTCTTGTTGTGACCAAAGAATGTGCGTTGCATCATACCCAGGGAATAGATGGCAGCCATCACCATGCCAAGGGATGCCAGAATGGTCATGACCGGTTGAGTCGCATAGGACCCAAATAGAACGAGAAACTCACCGATGAAATTGGCCAGCCCTGGCAACCCCAATGAGGCGCAGGCAAAGAAAAGCGCCATCGTGGCAAGACGTGGCGTCACCCCCACAGTCCTCCCATCTGTCCCATGTCCCTCGTCTGGATACCGCTCCTGAAGCGCCCCTGCCAGCATGAAGAGGCCACCGGTACTCAGCCCGTGCGCCACCAGCTGCATCATCGCTCCTTGCAATGCCAGCTCCGTCCCGGCGAAGGCGCCGAGCAGGATAAACCCCATGTGGCTGATGCTGCTGTACGCCACCAATCGTTTGATATCTGTTTGGGCAACATGCCAATACCGCGCCGTAGAGAATGCCGACTGCGCCAAGCCCCATAACGATGGGCGCGAACTCGCTCATCACGCCGGGAAATAACGGAATGTAAACCGCAGTAACCCATAGGCACCAGTTTTCGCTAAGATTCCGGCGAGGATGATACTCGCACCGGTTGGAGCCTCTGTGTAGGTGTCCGGCAACCACGAATGAAAGGGTGGGGCCCCTAGTTTCACCACGAACCCGATGAGAAATGCCAACATCAGCCACCAGGCCATCCCACTGGTCACGGTCAGTTCCATCAGATCGGCATAGTCGAAACTGGGTCGCCCGTCGCATGCTGATGAAGGAGTGCCAGGGCGATGATCGCGACAAGCATCAGCAAGCTACCGGCCTGCGTAAACAAGAAGAATTTGAACGAGGCGTACCGGCGATGCGCGTGCCCCCAGATGGCAATCAGGAGATACATGGGGACCAACATGAGCTCCCAAAAGAAGAAAAACAGAAACAGATCGATGGCTAAAAACACCCCAATGACGCCACCCAAGGCCAGCAGGACGTTACAGTGGAAAAATCCGACGCGACTCTGGATTTCTGTCCAGGAGGCACCAATCGCGACGAGACCGATGAAGGCCGTCAAGAGGATGAGGATCACGCTGAGACCATCGAGGCCGAGATGCGAGACTAATGCCCCAGCGAGGAATCCAACTGGTGTGACTTTCTACGAGCCATGAACCGTGACCTGAAGTCTGTACTGGTGGTCTTGGCTCCAAGCAGAAGGATCAAAAGAAATCAATAGATAACGCCCCGAGGCAATCCAACGAGGAGCGTTGCGAGACCATTGCTGTCCCATCCATGCGAGAGGTGCCGCGAGAATTGGAATGAGTATGAGTAGCCAGAGAACCATACGACTTACATCGCAAATAGACCAAGTAACATCAACGTTCCGACAGCAATGGTGGCGGCATACCAACGGACATGCCCCGTCTGCGTGTGACTCATCCATCCATGGCAGGATTCGGCACAATGGCCAGCCACTCGTACCCGCGATCGAGCATTCACTAGAGTTTCTGGTTAAAGAAAACCAGGGCCGCACGAACAGTCGATCATACAGTCGATCGAACCCCCACCCTCCTTGCAGAAGGTCATCGAAGGGTCGACCGTGGATAGATCTGTCCCTCGCGCGCCAAAGAAGTGGAGCCAGGCAGGAACAGGAGAGCAGCCAGGCCGATCCCGAGTAGTGCCGAGACGGTGACGGCCAGCTGTTCACGGGCCTCACTCGATTCATCCATCCCAGGAAGGAGTGCTATCGCTGGGAGCGCATGCGACAGGTAGTGGCTAAACAGAGTCACATTCCCTAGCGTGTGAGGAATCTCGAGAAAACCGATGTGAGCGCCAAGAACGCCAGCACCACCAGAGGCACACGCATGGCCAAACCTGATTCGCCGGTCGGCTGCGTGCGAACTCTCTCCGAAAAAGACTCGAAAGATCAGTCGGAAACTGTAGAGGCCAGTCAGCATGGCCCCGAGGAGTGCACCGAACCAGATCCACCGGTGGCTTAAAGGTGAAGACCACACCGACCACAGGATCCAGTCTTTGCTGTAAAACCCGGAGGTGATGAGGGGGACGCCGGACATCGCAGCGGCTCCGATGAGGAATGTCCAGAAAGTCCATGGCAGATGCCGCCGGAGCCCGCCCATCCGGAAAATGTTCTGCTCATGGTGGAGACTGCGGATGACGGATCCAGCCGCCAGGAAGAGCAAGGCTTTGAAGCAGGAATGGGTGAGAAAATGAAAGAGTGCAGCAGACCAGGCTCCGACGCCGAGCGCCAGAAACATGTAGCCGATCTGGCTCATCGTCGAATATGCGAGCACCCGCTTAATGTCCTGCTGCACCAAGGCGCTGGTTGCTGCAAGCAGCAACGTCACGAGGCCAATCACCGCAATAACCTCTTGCACCATGGCGCGAGCTCAAACAGATGATGCATGCGGGCAATAAGGTAGACCCCCGCTGTCACCATCGTCGCCGCATGAATCAGCGCACTGACCGGAGTGGGGCCGGCCATCGCGTCCGGCAACCACACTTGAAGCGGCAATTGCGCTGACTTCCCAACCGCCCCGATCAAGAAGAGCACGGCCACGATCACGGCAACGTTTGAGCCCACTGGCCATGCCTCCGTCGCAAGACTCTGGACCTGTTGGATCGACAGGCTTTGAATTGTGTAAAGAGGATGAATAACCCGATGGCAAACGCTGTATCTCCGATGCGAGTGACGATAAACGCTTTCTGTGCGGCGGTGCCGTACTCTGGTTCGCGATACCAAAACCCGATCAACAGATAGCTGCAGAGTCCCACCCCTTCCCAGCCCAGATAGAGCAAAAGCAGATTGTCTGCCAACACCAGCGTCAGCATGGCGGCAACGAATAGATTCATGTAGGCGAAAAACCTGGCGTAGCCATCATCGTCGGACATGTACTCAGCGGAGTACAGATGGATCAAGAAACCGATGCCGGTGATCACCGCCACCATCAAGAGTGATAACGCATCCAGATACCAGGAGATCCGACCGTCATTCCAGAGGTGTCGATCCAATTCCATAATGTTTGATGGTAGGACTCACGATCGGGAAAGCCTTGAAAAAACTCCCTGCCGACAAGCGCAGTGGTGAAGGCCGCCGTGCCGACCGAACCACAACCGACCCACGCGACCTGTTGCCTGGTGAACCGCCCTCCGAAGATGGCCAACACCAGAAAGCCTGCGAGCGGAAGTGCTGGGATAAGCCAAAGTAAGCTGATCATCTCGTCTCTCTCAAATACATGTTCATTATCAGTTTCCTGCAAGCGTCTGATGCGAGAAAACGTCTCGACGCCATGTCTTCATTACCCTCTCATTTCACAGAATGCATCAGCGTCTAATGTCCGGAACCGATACGACAGCTGCAGCACGATCCCTAGTGCAACAGAAACTTCAGCTGCTGCCAGGGTGAGGATGAACAGGAACATGATCTCCCCATCGACTTGTCCCCAACGGGCCCCTCCGGCAATGAACGCGAGCGCTGCAGCATTCAACATGATTTCGAGCGACAGGAGCATGTACAGGATGTTCCGTCGACTCAATAAGCCGATCAATCCGAGACCAAACAACATGATGGCCAACACCAGCGCAGGCGTACTCAACATGAACGGGCCTCACTCGATATGACGGCGCCCTAAGTGATAGGCGCCGATCAACCCAGGCAACAACAGCATGGACGCCAATTCCACCCCAATGATATAGGGTCCGTAGAGGGCAATAGAGATCCCTTTCTGGCTAGGTTCTGTGACTGCCATCGTGGGATGGTCCCCGGAAGCAAGGAGATATCCCACTTCTCCTAGAAGCACCAGGGCCAGGATACAAGGCCCTACCCATGCGCTGGGTGAGAGCCACGTCCGTTCCTGTTCAACCGCGAGTGGCCCTAGGAGCATCACGACAAAGATGAAGAGCACCATAATGGCACCGCCGTAAATAATGATTTCAAGCGCGGCGGCAAACTGTGCACCGAGTAAATAGAAAATCAGTGACAACGCGATCAGTGCTACGACCAGATAGAGTAGCGCGTGGACCGCATGTACATGCGTGATGACGCGTAGCGTCGCCAAGAAAGTCACCGCGGCAGCGATATAAAATAGGATCTCCATAATCGTTCTCTCAGTGCTGAGTCCTGAGTTGTGAATGTCAGGACTCGTATACTTAGCTACTCAGCACGTCCTTACGGCATCAAACTCTTCACATCCACCGGTGGAAGTTCGTGCTCACCTTGTCCCTTGTCTTTGTCGCGAGTCTTTACGCCGGCAACCCGATAAAAGTTATAGTCGGGATACTTGCCGGTCCCGCTGATAAGGAGGTCTTCTTTCTCATAGACCAGATTCCGACGTGCATATTCACTCTGTTCAAAATCTGGAATAAGTTGGATCGCATTGGTCGGACAGGCTTCCTCACACATGCCGCAGTAAATGCAGCGCGAAAAGTTGATCCGGAAGAACTCCGGATAGCGGCGCTCGTGAGCCTCTGGATTGTCTGCAGCCTGAAGCGAAATGCAATCGACAGGACAGGCTGCAGAGCAGAGGTAACAAGCCACACACCGCTCTTCTCCGTCGGGATCTCTGGTGAGGACGATGCGTCCACGCCAACGTGGTGGCAAATAGGGTTGCTCTTCCGGATACTGAACCGTAACCGGCTTCGTGAAGGTCCGTTTAAAGACGATCCATAACCCCACGACTAGATTCCGGGCGTATATCCACGTGTTCATCATACGTACAACCGTTCTACAGGGATGATTCCCCTTTGCATCACATCCGATCCGAGCTCACTGCCGCATAGTGAATCCCTGCTATCCTGCTCTCCACAACACCACCCCGCCCGTCACCAACAGATTGATCAACGCGAGTGGCATCACGACCTTCCAACCGAATGACAGGAGCTGATCAAAACGGAATCGTGGCCAGGCCGCGCGAATCAGGATGATCAAGGCGATAAAGCCGAACATCTTCAGGACAAACCACACCACCGGCGGCAACCAGGGTCCATGCCACCCGCCGAAGAAAAGAATGACCGTCATTGCTGAAAGGAGGAGGATGCTCAGGTATTCGCCGACAAAGAACATCCCAAATTTCATCCCGCTGTACTCGGAGTGGTAGCCGGCAACGAGCTCCGCTTCCGCCTCAGGCATATCGAACGGGGTGCGGTGCGCTTCAGCCAGTCCCGCCATGAAAAACCCAAGAAACCCCAAGAACTGAGGGATCACAAACCATTGATGCTGTTGCGCGTTCACAATATCGCTCAGGTTAAACGAGCCTGCCAAAAGTACAGCTCCCATCAGCGAGATCCCCATGAAGACTTCATAGCTCAACAGCTGTGCAATGGCCCGAAGGCTGCCGAGAAACGCAAATTTGTTGTTGGATGCCCAACCTCCGATGATGACACTGTAGGCGGCAAGGCTCGACATGGCCAAAAAGAACAGGACGCCCACATTGAGATCGGCGACCACGAAGTTGGGCGCGATCGGCACGACGGCAAACGACATGAGTGCAGTGATCACGACGATGGCCGGCGTAATGACGAACACCGCTTTGTCAGCGAAGGGCGGGATCCAGTCTTCTTTCGTAAAGATCTTGATCATATCCGCCAGTGATTGCAGGCACCCGCCTGGCCCTAAACGGTTGGGGCCGTATCGTTCTTGCCAGAGTCCGAGGAGTCGACGTTCGACCCAGATCAGCATCCCGGCCACGGTCAGGCAGCTGCCAAGAATGACGGCGATGGTGAGTGCGGTGTGGCTCCAATCGATCATGCAGCCCTCCGCTTTTGTTCCGTCTGGATTGCCTTCAACAGATCAACCCAAGCCGGCACTCTGACGCCAGATACCTCAGGCACAAGGGAGAGCCCTGCCGTCCCCACTGGTGTAGAAGGATCGAGGTGCACAACAAGGCAGTAGGTCGTCCCCTGCAACACCAGATCAATCGTGCTGTGGTCCTCAAGGGTCAACCGCGCTCCATCTGATGGATGCAAGGACAGGAACGGCTTGCCAATCCGTTCGGCAATCGCCGGAGATCGGTTGCTGAGTTCGTCGCTTCCAAACACGGCGGATCGAGGAAGCAGCAACCATTGATGATCGGTTGGCTGAAACGCACGTGGAATGGTGGTGAACCAACCGGCTGCCTTCGTGGCAACTGGTTCGATGAGCCGGACTCCCGGCATTTCATCGCGCAATGGCCCACCGACTTCGTCTTGATACGTATTCACAGCCTGAATAGAATTCCAGCCAGGAGCCCAGAATTGGGAAATCAGCGGTGAAGGAAGTGGTCCTCGATATCCTTCCATCGTAAAACCAAGCGGCGAATCATGATCAACGGGAGGAGGCGGTTCGTGCATGGTCAGATGAGAGGTCAGTGACGTACGCCCACTGCATCGCTCAGACTGTCTGGGAAATTTTTGACCAACCAAACGAAAACTCGCTGACGGTGCGACCTCTCCGATGCGTGCCAGCTCAGGAGCCGCTATCGCCGTTGCGGAGACCGCATCGTCGAAGTTGCGCCAGGCCGCCACTCCGGATTCACTCCCACCCTCCTGTGAAGTTGCACGGCCAAGGTCACTCAGCCACCGCCAGCTCTCTTTGATGTCACCGTCCTGGATAAACACCTGGTAAAAACGCTGGGCTCGGCCTTCTTGATTGACAAATGTCCCATCGGATTCCGGACCTGTGGCAGCCGGAAGCAGCACATCGGCATGCGCCGTCGTGCGATGCTCAATGGAATCGATGACAACAACCGTTTGCGCTGTCCCAAGGAAGGCATCGACGTTCGCCTGATCTGCGCGACGATACAAGTCATTCTCCAGCACAATCACGGTATCGGCCTTTCCCTGACGGATCGCATCGAACGCGTCATTCAAGCTTCCGCCACCGAGCAAGGCGAGGCCTGCGCTATTGCACTCTGGAAGCACAAAGCTGAGTCGTGGCTGCTTCCCTTGTTGATGCAGGGCCCAGGCCACATTGGCTGCTGCCTCTATCGTCGCCTGGGAGCCGCTTTCCGTTCCGGCAATGATCAGTGGGCGTTGGGCATGGGTAAGGGCCTCAGCAATACGCTGTGTGAGGTCCCTGACCTCGGGACTGAGATCCGCAACGGAGGGTGCCCCTTGACCGATGGATCCAGCCACGGCAAATCCCAACCTGGCAATATCGTCCGGCGCGGCGAAGTAGGTGTCAGTGGCATACTCATGAAACCACGTACGCTGAAACCCAGCGAGGAACAGCGGGCCTCGTCGGTTTTGCATCGCGTTCCGCACAGCCGCCTCATCCCATCGAGGAATCTTCAATTCATCGACCTGTTCCATCGGCTGTTGCCGAATTGACTGGAGAAGAGCAAGCGCCAAGCGTGGCGCCTCGTTCAAGAGATCCGATCCAAGAACGAAAACGGCATCTGACTGTTCGGCATCGTGAATAGACGCCGAAGGCACCGGTCCAGTCTGAAGAACCTTGAGTATCGTGGAGAGAAGTTGGCGTTCCTGCTCATCGATCCCCTGATAAAAGTGCTGCGGCCCAACCAAAGATCGAAGGGCCACATTGGCCTCGAGCGACGCGCGAGGTGACCCAATGCCCACAATCCCACGAGCCTGTCGTACACAGTCCGCTGCGAACTCGAGGGGCTGCGGGACTCCTTCCGTCGTTCCCAACTGGGATGGGTGACGTTCCTGCCTCACCACGGCCCGCTTGATGCGATGCGGGCTATTAACATACTCATACCCAAACCGTCCCCGATCGCATAAAAAGTAGCCGTTCACCTGACTGTTAAACCGATTGGTGATCCGACGCAGAGTCCCAGACCGTTCACCGGCGGTGGTATTGCAGCCAAGGCTACAATGTGGGCAGATCGATTGGGCTGCTTGCAGATCCCATTTCCTCGTGTAGTGGTGAAAGAAGGTTTTGTCGGTGAAGACTCCGGTCGGACAGACCTCCACCAGATTTCCGCTGAATTCGTTCTCCAGCGTGCCATCCTGTTCCCGGCCGAAGTAGACGGCGTCATGCGAGCCAAACACGTTGAGGTCACGTCCGCCCGCATAGTCTCGGTAGTATCGTACGCAGCGGTAACATTGAATACACCGATTCATCTCATGCCGAATGAATGGGCCGAGAGACTGATTGCGATGGGTTCGTTTTTGATAGCGGTAGCGCCGGTAGACATGCCCGGTCATGACCGTCATGTCTTGTAAATGGCACTCCCCTCCTTCATCACAGACTGGGCAGTCGTGTGGATGGTTCACCATCAGCCATTCAATGACTGATGCGCGAAAGGCCTTGGCCTCTGGATCATCGATGGAGATCCGAGTGCCATTCGTCGCTGGTGTCATGCAGGACATCACCAGTCGACCAGACTGATCTCCATCGTCTTTGAACTGTTTGACCGCACACTGGCGGCAGGCTCCGACCGATCCCATGGCCGGATGCCAACAGAAATAGGGCACGTTCAGCCCATGTCCCAGACAGGCGGCGAGCAAATTCTGTTGCTCATCCACAGTATATGACTTGTTATCGACGATAATGGTTGCCATAGGTCTAGACCAACACCCTCTGTTGTGACGACTTCTTGCTCCAGGGACATCCTCCCGTCGAGATGTGCCGCTCGAAGTCATCGTGAAAGTATTTCAAGGCCGATTGCAACGGGGCCATTGCACCTGGTGCGAGACCGCAGAAGGTGTGTCCTGGCGCCAGCCACTTGGCATGCATCTTCAGAAGCGACAAATCCTCGCTGGTCGCGCGTCCCTCCTCGAAGGACATTAAAATTCTCGCGACCCACGGCAACCCTTCCCGACAAGGCGTACACCAGCCACAGGACTCACGGGCAAAAAACTTTTCGAGATTCAGCACAAACCCAACCGGACAGGTGTGATCGTCTAATACAATCATCGTGGCGGTGCCAAGACGACCAACCTCGGGTGGGATCGAAGAGAAATCTAAGGGGAGATCCAAGTGTTCTTCAGTCATAAATGCCGTGGAGATACCGCCTGGCAACAACCCCCGAAAGCGAACGCCATCAGCCATCCCTCCGGCATATCGCTCCAAGACCTCACGCGCAGTGGTGCCGAGCGGCAATTCCCACCATCCAGGATTGACGACGCGGCCACTGATACCGTAGATCTTCGTGCCACCGTCTTGAGTCCGACTCAACCGGTGATACCAGTCAGATCCCTGATTGACGATATGTGGGATGTTGTAGAGGGTCTCGACGTTCTGCACGACCGTCGGTTTCCCCCATAAGCCGACCGTCTGCGGAAAGGGAGGCTTTGCGCGGGGCACTGCTCGCTTGCCTTCCAGTGCATTAATCAACGCGGTTTCTTCGCCACAAATATACCGGCCGGCACTGGCATGCAGATGGAGGTCAAAGCGAAATCCCGTTCCAGGAAGAGGCTTACCCAAATACCCGGCTGCGTAGGCCTCTGCAATCGCCTCGGTCAGTCGTTGGGCCGACAGATGGTATTCCCCACGCAGAAAGATGTAGCCAACCGCTGCGTCAATGGCATAGCCAGCCAGGATCATTCCTTCGACCAGGCCATGAGGATCGCCCTCCATCAGCACACGATCCTTAAATGTGCCCGGTTCCATTTCATCGCCATTGGCCACGATATACTTGGGTTTCGGCGCGTCGGGCCCCATGGGCACGAAGCTCCACTTCGTACCGGTCAGAAACCCACCCCCGCCCCTGCCGCGCAATCCGGCATCGGCCACCAGCCGCTGCAGGTCCTTAGGGGCCAGCCCGCTGGAGAGCCGTTGCAAGCAGCGATACCCACCCGTTTTGACGTACTCACGCAATGTGCGCGTCGTACCATCCGGATGAATATGTTGAGTGAGTGGTCGTTCCATGTTAAGTCGATGACGGATATCCTGGACTATTTGTATTTCTCCACGATCTGTTCAATCTTTTCGGGCGTGACGTCGCCGTATACATCCTGATCGATCATCAGGGCCGGTGCCCGTTCGCATTGCCCTAAGCACGCGATCGGCAAGACAGTCAGACGTCCGTCCGGTGATGTCTGCCCGAGATCCGCTTCATAGAGTGTTTTGATCCGCTCCTGAACTTGCTCACACCCCTTGATCCAACAACTGATACTGTCGCACACGAAGGCGACATGCCGACCGACCGGTTTCCGAAAGACGAGGTTGTAGAACGTGGCGACGCTATCCAGATCCTCGGCCGTGATCTCAAGAAATTGGGCAATCTCGAGGAGCGTGTCATCCGAGATCCAGCCACGTCGTCGCTGGATGGACAGCAAGGCATCGATGGCCGCCCCCCGTTTGTCAGGGTAATGTTTGACTACGTCTTCTAGTTCTCGTCGTTCAGTGTCTGACAGCATACGTGGTGAGTCCTGCGTGCTGAGTTATGAGTTTTGGAACCCGTTGGCTTCATGCTCAGCACTGAGCACTGTTCTTCAGCGATCCACATCGGATAACACATAGTCCACGCTTCCAAGGACAGCTAAGAGATCTGATAACAACTCGCCACGTGCCATCAGTGGCACCATCTGAATGTGGGCGAACGAAGGGGTGCGGATTCTCGTCCGGTACGAAAGCTGCGACCCATCACTCGTTAAGTAATAACTGGTTTGGCCTTTCGACGATTCGGTGGGAACTTCCGCTTCACCGGGAGGAAGCACCGGGCCCCAACTCACTCCGACAAAATGATTGATGAGCGTTTCGATGTCATGCATCGTGTGTGTTTTCAGCGGCGGAGTCGCAAGAGCATCGAGTGAGGTATAGGGACCGGATGGCATGGAATTCAAGACATTGGCGAATAATCCGCAGCGACTGACGCAACTCCAAGACATGCACCAGCGCTCGGTCATAACAATCGCCGTTTGAAGCAACCGGGACCTCAAAGTCGAACTGCTCATAGCCGGAGTACGGACGGACCTTGCGCAAATCCCACGGCAAGCCGCAGGCACGCAGCATCGGACCAGTGGCACCCCACGCGATGGCGTCATCGAGAGACAAGACCCCGATCCCGACGGTCCGCTGCTTGAGAATCGGGTTGTCCATCACAAGGCCCTCATAGTCATCGAGTCGGCTAGGAAACCAATCGACAAACTGGCGAACCAGTTTGTCCCACCCAATCGGAAGATCTCGTGCAACTCCACCGATCCGGAGCCAATTCGGATGCATACGGCCACCACAAATGGCTTCGGTGATCGAGAAGATGCGTTCTCGATCGTTGAACATGTAAAAGACCGGTGACAAGGCACCAATGTCGCCCGCAAAGGTCCCGTACCAGACGAGATGACTGGCGATCCGATAGAACTCAGACATCATGACTCGAATGACTTGTGCCCGTGGTGGCACGGTGATGCCCGCCAACCGTTCGACTGAAAGACAATACGGCATTTCGTTCAGCACACCCTGGAGGTAGTCCACACGATCGGTGTAGGGAATGAACGAATGCCATGTTTGCCGCTCGGCGATCTTTTCCTGAGAACGATGATGGAAGCCGATATCCGGGATAATATTGATGATTTCCTCGCCCGCGAGTTGCGCCACGAGTCGAAGCACCCCGTGCGTACCGGTATGGGCTGGACCAAGGTTGATGAACATATAGTCAAAATCTGAATCCTGATCGTGGTGGGTGCGGGCTAACCCCCAATCCTCGGGCTTGAATTGCAGCGCGTCCTGTGCCATGACCAGCTTCTCCGGCGGCATTTGGAACTGCCCGACTTCTGTCGCACGCGAGGGATGATCCTTTCGAAGCGGATACCCCTCCCACCACGAAGGCATGAGAAGGCGGCGGAGACAGGGGTGTCCGTCGAACCGAATCCCGAACATGTCGAAAATTTCTCGTTCATACCAATCGGCGTTTGGCCACAGATCGATGCTCGACGGCAGAGAAAGTGCCTCACTATCCAGCGCCACCTTGATGCGGAGTGATTGGTTCCGATCAAAGGAAAAGAGATGATAAAACACGGTAAAACTTCCGATCGGTAACCCGTCATGATGGCGACGAAGCCGCTCGTCGGTCGCGCTCAGGTCAAACAGCATGGGAAACGGGCGAGTCAGTTCAGATTTGATATAGCGGAGAATTTCATGAAGTCGATCTTTCTCAACCCAGATGGTTGGAATCTCATCCTTGGTGGATTGCACAGCGGTCAGATATCCGTCAGAACCAAAGTGGGCCGTCAGCTCCCCCACGAGTCCAGTCTGTTCCCCGATTGAGGAATCTCGTACAGCCGAAAGTCGTGGAGTCATGACTTGCCTTTCGGGCGACCGTCCGGCTGCCCTGCAAAATGGGGCGAGAGAAGATCGGTCCGCGGAAGCACATCGATACCGGGATATTCACGTTGACTCATCCGCTCGGCTCGTTTTGCATCACGCAGCGAGGGCATAATGGGTCTCTGAACCTCCTGTGGACCGAAGTGCAAGCTCAAGGGACGGCGTTCTGATCCAACCATGTTCTGGAGGAGCAGCAAACATTCCATAAAGGCATGGGGCGGCGGTGGGCATCCTGGCATATACACATCCACGGGAATGAATTTATCGACGCCTTGCACGACAGAATAGGCGTCGAACATCCCGCCAGAGTTTGAGCAGGACCCCATCGAAATCACCCAACGCGGCTCAAGCATCTGCTCGTAGAGTTGCTTGATGACAGGCGCCACCTTTAGAAACACCGTCCCTGATACGACCAACACGTCGGCCTGCCGTGGTGAACCACGGAGGACTTCTGCGCCAAATCGAGAGACGTCATAGACGCTGGTCAAACTCGTGGCCATTTCGACGAAACAGCACGACAAGCCGAAGTTCAACGGCCAGAGTGAATTCTTTCGTCCCCATGCTAAGAGGTCTTGGAGCTTCGCAAAGAGGACCGAGTCGCCAACGACAGAGGTCAACGAACCATCACCGCCATTGGTAATCCGCACACCCTCCAGTCGTCCATTACGCCACTCGGTCATCGTAGAACTCCTTTGACTCCTGCATGTTTAGTTTCTGGCGGTGACGGATTTTCGGACGTTGAGACTGTGCATGCCAGTCGAGCGCTCCGGTGAGCCACAAATACGCAAGGGATGCCAACAGAATGGCCACGAAGATCGTGACTTCAATAAAGCCAAGCCATCCAGTCTCCGGCACTGCAACTGCCCAGGCATAGAGGTACGCCGCCTCCACATCGAAAATAACGAAGAACATGGCGATCAAATAATATTGCACCGGTGGGCGGACTTGAGCGTTGCCAGTTGGCCGAATCCCACATTCATAGGGAACGCCGGTTGCGCTTTCAGATCGACGCTCAGTCTTTTTCCAGTGACGCTCGCCGAGCAAAGGTGGAAGTCCCAGCATGACGGCAATCACCACGCCGACACACAACCCATAGATACAGATCTGCCAAATCGCGTCATCTACCATGGCAATAACTAACTATGCATTTATGGCAAGAGTGGACTTGCTAACCCTTGGATATCACGCTAAATCAGGTTTGACTTCAAAAACTGATATTTCTGCAATTGTTTTCGGAGCCAACGTCGGCGAGAAGTGTGCTGAGAGAATACGCGGGGGGGAACGATTCCGTCGGCTGTTCGGCGGTTCCTGTACCGAAGCCACTTAGCAGTCTACTGAAAAACCCTCTTTTCTGACGGGAGTTTCTGTGTTTTGAGATAGCTACGCGTTGGTATTTTGAGAGGTAGTGGATTCTCTGTGCCGTATCGGAAGGGTTTCACGTTTTCGGACACCTCTATCTCCTCTGCGCCAGCAGTTGCGGGATGCGGATGAGGTTGTAGCCGATCAGATTGAGCAGGAAGCCGGCGGCGACTCCAGCGAGCCCCCGGTATTTCGTCTTGCGCATGGTGCCAGGTTGCTTGCCCCATCCAAACAGACACTCGATCAGTTTGCGTTTGCCCTGCGAGAAGCTGTAGCCCTTGGCCGGGTGGTCCGTCCGTCGATGGACGTCTTGCGTGCCTGTCCGGTCTTCGTGACATACGCGTTGACGGCGATGTGCGGGGTGATGTTCTTTGCCCGCAGGCGCGCCACGTGTTCCACAACATCATAGGCCTTGTCCGCACCGACCGTGATGCGGGTATGTGGCGAGGCGTTCTTCCCCAGCATCTTCTCCGCTGCCGCCCGTTCCGCTGTGCCGTTGGCCTGCGTCACAAGTCCTGCGACGGCTAGGCCGTTCCTGTTTTCCATCGTGGCCTGTCCCATATAGCAGAGTTTGCTCTCCGTCCCCTCGCTCTTGCGATAGAGGCGGCTGTCGGGATCGGTCGTGCTTTCATGCGTGTTGTTCTTGCGTGTCGTGCCGTGGAAATCCGCCCCGTCGCCGTCTGTATCGCTCTTCGGCTTGAAGCTATTGTGGCCGGCCCACGCCTCGATCAGCGTGCCATCGACGGAGAAATGCTCGTCTGACAACAATGGCGTGACCGCTTGGTGATGCAATAGCGTCTCCATGAAGCGATTGAACAGATCGCCGTGCTGCAATCGCTCGCGATTCTTCGTAAAGGTCGTCGCGTCCCACACCGCGTCGTCCGGCGCAAGCCCCACGAACCAGCGGTACAGCAGATTGTAGTCCAGTTGTTCCATCAGTTGCCGTTCACTTCGTACACCACAAAACACTTGCAGCAGCAGCGCACTCAGCAACTGTTCAGGCGGGATCGACGGGCGCCCGGTCGTGGAATACAGTATGCGAAAATCGTGGTCGAGATCGCGGAACACTTCGCGCACCAGCTCGCGTATGGTCCGGAGCGGATGCTGCGTCGGTACCCGTTGCTCCGGAGAAATATATGAAAATAGCTGTCCCTGATCGTCAAATGGTCCGCGCATAATTGCCCCTCCGTTCTTCCTACAACCAGAGCATCATATTACGCCTCGCGTTGCGAGGGGTTTTTCAGCAGACTGCTAGTCTTGGGGGCTGATTGATCTTCCACTGCGTGATGTCTTCCAAATTCCTCAATTCATTTTCCAGGGTAGCCTGCTCGATCCTCGAATGCGCGCGTCGAACGAGCACATTCTTATCGTGCGCGTTCCGCGAGCAGGAGGACGACCAGGCTACCCTGCTCATCCTTCTATGGCCCCGTAGTTTTCAAGTATTTTATCAACACCCTGCTAATGAAGTGGAGACTCGAAACGGGCTGATACATTCCTTGCAGAAAGAAGATGGTGTACAATATTTAAAACACAGCCAAGAATGTAAGTGGAGCAGGACAATCTCCACTTGATCTCTTCGACCGAAGTGTTAGATGATAATTGGTTGAATAACGATATCAGACAACAGAGGTGACTATCATGACCAAATCGCAAGCTGCTGCGTTACGCGAGAAGTGGGCAGAGGGAGACAATCCACCTTGTCGGCATCTGCACCTGGAATTGGAACACAACAACGACGATTATTTGACGGACAACTATCACTGTACTGCCTGCGGCGAGTTGGTGGCCGCGAACACCCGTGATCCCTTTCAAGTCATCTAACCCTGGCCAATCCATCATCCCTCCATCTTCAGGATCTGAGAGCGGAGCTCACTGAGCGAACAACATCAGCTGGGCGCATGGCTTTCAAACACCTTCTGCCACTCAAGACCAACCAGTCCAGGGTTGCGAATTTCGATGGCGTAGCGAAAGCCCTGGGCAGTTGGCTAGCCCTGCACAGAACTCTTCTGAAAACATTCCGTGACAGTGACGGCGCCTATCGCCGTAGGAAAGCGATCCACCGCCACAGGTTCAGCAGACTCGCGAGGGAGGCCGCCACGTAGGTCAGGGCAGCCGCGGTGAGGATGCGGCGGGCCCCCTGCTCGTCTTGAGGCGACAGGTAGTTCCTTTGCTGGAGCATCGGCAGTGCACGCCGGAAGCTGGCGTCCCACTCGACTGGAAGCGTGACAAGGTGCACAAGTGTGGAGATCCCCATCGTCGCCATCCCGGCAACCAGGACGACCACACCCGCCACTGGAGTCTGCGCCAACGCCGCAGCGATTGGAATGCCCATCATCACGACCCCTCCAAGCTTTTCCGCCCCCTGCGCGACCCGCACAAGCCGCGTGCGCTCCGTGAACGGTTGGTAGCCCGTATGGTCTTGAATGGCATGGCCGACCTCATGGGCGGCCACGGTGATAGCGGTGAGGGATTTCCCATCGAATTTATCGGGAGTCAGGCGGACGGCTTTAGTCTCAGGGTCGTAATGGTCGCCCTGCTCGGTCATCTCCACTTTGATGTGCTGCAAATCGAGCCGATCAAGCAGGTGTCGCGCCAACTCCGCTCCAGTTCCCGGATAGTCAGGACGGGGCATGCTATGCCGGGCAAACACCCGCCTGGTCCATAGTTGCGGACCGAATACGACGATAGCGACAATGATCAACAGCAGGGCTAGACGCACGATATACTCCCACCACATCGACCCCACCTGTCAGGCGTGGCACTCGGCCCAGGCCATCGGCACACACCTGCGTGGGATCGCCCCTTTCTCATTCACGTTAACACAATGGACCGATGCACGTTCTCCTCAAGGAAGAGCCTGGGGCTACCCTTGCTGCGCCCATCGACCGAACACCGGCCTGCTCTCCCGCCCTCTCTTTTTTGCCTAAGTAGCAGCTCCTTGCCTCATCTGGTAGCTAGCGGGATTCGGTTGTCTATGCTATAGACCGCATCAGACCTGGGCAAATAACCTCGAAAGACACAAGCACGATGCCGATTCCATTGATGTGATCTTCATCGTGTTCTCCACCCTCGTCATTCTGAGCATTTACACGATCAAGCTCTCAAATCGATTTGGCATCCCCTCGCTGGTCTTGTTCCTCGCCATCGGCATGTTGGCGGGATCCGACGGTCTCGGCGGCATCTCGTTCGACAATCCAGCTCTGGTGCGGTCGCTGGGTATCACTGCGCTCGTCTTGATTCTATTTTCTGGTGGGTTGGACACAGAGTGGTCGGCGATACGCCCCATCGTGTGGCAGGGAGTGTCGCTCTCGACGATCGGGGTGCTGATCACTGCGCTGCTCATCGGGATGTTTGTCGCCTGGGTCCAGGGGTTTTCATTCCTGGAGGGCCTCTTGCTCGGCGCAATTGTGTCATCCACCGATGCTGCGGCCGTCTTCATGGTGCTACGGGCGCGAAAAACCAAGATCCCCCGGCGATTGATCCAATTGCTCGAATTCGAGTCAGGCAGCAACGATCCGATGGCCGTCGTGCTGACGATCGCGCTGATTCGACTGTTGACGGAACCCTCGACCTCTTTCGGGGAGCTTGTCCTATTCTTTGTGATGCAAATGGGCGTGGGAACGGTGATCGGCATTGCGATGGGCGAGATCATGCGGCGATTGTTCAATGCGCTCGACTTGGAGTTGGAAGGTATTTATCCGGTACTGTCGCTGGCGCTTGGCGCTGCTGACCTACGGCCTGACCGACTACCTGGACGGGAGTGGCTTTCTTGCCGTATACCTGGCGGGGCTCGTCATGGCGCGAAAACCGTTTACTCACCAGCAGAGCGTCTTACGTTTTCACGATGGGCTGGCCTGGCTGATGCAGGTCACCATGTTTTTGGCGCTGGGGTTGCAGGTATTTCCGGCAAGGCTCGTGCCAATCGCCGGGGTAGGCATCCTGATTTCCCTTTTCCTGATCTTCATCGCCCGCCCTGCGAGTGTCCACGCGGCGCTGGCCTTTTCGCCGATGTCCCTTCGAGAGCAGACTCTTGTGGCCTGGGCGGGGCTCCGTGGGGCCGTGCCGATCATCTTGGCCACGTTTCCCTTAGTGGCCGGGCTCGAGAAGGCCGACATGATCTTCCATATGGTGTTTTTTATTGCGCTCACGTCTGTCGTCATGCAGGGAACGGCGATTCCGTTGCTGACACGAATATTGAAGATCGGAGTCCCTCAGCCCAATCCGCAGTCGCCCCCCAAACCGATGCCGTAACTCTCTTCTGGTTTGCCAATTCTTGTAGGTAGGTCTAGGTGGGTGAAGGGTGGAAACTGTTTGGTAAATCCGGCATACGAGGGCCTCTTTCACAAGAGGCCCTCGTAGCCGTAAAGATGGCTGGTCTTGGCTTTATTGTACGTCGACGGTGACGCTATGGGTAGCCATGACAGGGTCATGGTCCTTGGTGGCGCCGGTCACAGTGACCTTGTGTGTCCCCTTGCTCAGGCTCTTCAGCGTACCGGCAAACCCCTTCTGATACTCTCCATCCACATAGGCATGGACATGCGTCGCTTGCGAACCCTTCGTCAAGTCGTACTTCACCTCAAAGGTATCAGCGACCTTATCCCCGTCCTTGGGAGACGTAATCATCAACTTCGACCCGTCCTCGACTGGTGCTTTTGCTGGTTTATCCCCTGCGAAAGCTGGAACCACGCTGAGACAGCCTGCCAGCGCAATCCCTAACCCCATCAACCCGATACGTCCCATCCTCTGCATCACGACGACCTCCTTGTTTGAACCAACTGAATGAACATGACCGCCTCCCATCCCCTCTCGGATACCCTCTAGTCTGATGACCAATCGTTCCCCGAGAAAGAATATTGAGACATTGTACTTTCCAGAATTTCCTCAGTCAATCCGCACCTACGCGCATCAGGCGATATACATACTCATCCTTCAAGCTTGCTCGTTATCTCTTCAGGGATGGGGGCTGATTGATCTTCCACTGCGCGCGTTCCCAATTCCCCATTTCATTTTCAAGGGTAGCCTGGTCGATCCTCGATTGCGCGCGTCGAACGAGCACCTTCCGAGCGTGCGCGTTCCGCGAGCAGGAGGACGGCCAGGCCGCCCTTCCCTTTCCCCCCTCACTCCCAATATGGTACGGTACAGAAACACGGAGACCCGACGATGACCATTGCAGGCACAATTTCCAGACGAGCAGAGCGGCGAAGGCGCCTTCATCAGGCAGCCGGATGCCTTTCAAAGCTGGGTCACTGCCAATGGGAGTTCCGGCTATCCGGCGGCGAGCGGCCGTTACCATCTCTATGTTTCCTGGGCCTGCCCTTGGGCACATCGGACGATCATTGTGCGAAAGCTCAAGAAGCTCGAAGATGTCATCGGCATGACGGTCGTGGATCCGATCCGCGACGAGCGAGGCTGGGCGTTCCGCGAAGGGCCGGGGCATTCGCTCGATCCCATCAACGACTTCAAATTCCTCAGCCAGGCCTACAAGGCCACCGATCCGAACTATCGGGGGCGGTTCACTGTCCCTGTGTTGTGGGATACGGTGACGAAACGCATCGTCACCAATTCCGACGACGACCTCATGCGCATGTTCAACGGCGAGTTCAATCGCTTTACTGAAAGCAAGATCGACCTGTATCAGGACGGCATCCGGAAAGAGATCGACGACCTCAATACCTTCATCTACGAGAACGTGAACGACGGAGTCTATCGCGCAGGATTCGCCACATCGCAGCAGGCCTATGAACGGGCCGTGCTGCGCCTCTTCGACGCGCTCGATCAACTGGAGACCAGGCTGGCGCGTCAACGCTATCTCTTCGGCTCACAATTCGTCGAAACCGATTGGCGCTTGTTCGTCACCCTCGTACGCTTCGACGCTGTCTACCACGGCCATTTCAAGTGCAACCTCCGGCGGATCATCGACTACCCCAATCTCTTCGGCTATCTCAAAGACCTCTATCAGACCGACGGGATCGCCGACACCGTGAACTTCGACCACATCAAGCGGCACTACTACATCACCCACGACGACATCAATCCGACCCGTATCGTCCCTCTTGGCCCCGACCAAGATCTCACCACCCCCCACGGCCGCGAACATCTGCGATAACAAGCAGGCTGTTGAAAAAGCCCGCCAGCTTCGTTCTCGCATCGTTCAGACCCTCAACGTACCACAGGGGGTACGCCTCGGGTCTTCACTCGCTGCGGCCTTGCTGGACGGGCTTTTTGAACCGCCTGCGGGTTGTGTGAGAGCCACCTGCTACCCCGCCTATGCCCTACATTTCCCTAAGTCTTGAACCGTTTTTCAACAGCCTGCTAGCGGCTTAACGTTTCAATTTAACCCACAACCCACGCTCCCTAATGCTGGCAGCATTTGTACCATCCTGGTAAGGTACATTTCTTTTTCCCTGGAAAGTCTGCCTCCATGTCTATCCAGTGGTTCCCGGGTCACATGAATACGGCGCGCAAAGAAGCGGCCAAAACGATGGAGGCGATCGATGTCGTCGTCGAAGTATTGGATGCGCGCATACCGAGCGCCAGCTGCAATCCACTGATCGAAGAGCTGCGCCTGGCCCGCCAGCGTCCTAGCCTCAAAGTCCTCAACAAAGCCGATCTTGCCGACCCCACTATCACTCAGGCTTGGCTGGACCTGTATAACCGACAACCGGGCGTCAGCGCCGTGGCCCTTTCTTGTCGTCATGCGGGCGATGCCGCCAAGATACCTCAGCTCTGTCAGCCGCTCGCCCCCCATCGCCACAGCAGCGCGAAGCCGTTGCGCATGCTGATCATGGGAGTCCCCAACGTCGGCAAATCGACGCTGATGAACATGCTCCTTAAACGCCGCATCGCTCGTGTGGGAGATGAACCGGCTGTGACCAAGGTCCAACAACGTCACAAACTGAACGACCGCATGGCCATCACCGATTCACCTGGGCTATTGTGGGGAACCATCAAAGACCCTCATGTGGGCCTCCTCCTCGCCACGGTCAACGCCATAGGCCACAAGGTCGTCGATGACGAAGCCGTCGCAGAATTTCTCGCCGTCATCCTGCTTGCGCGCTATCCGGCTCGACTCACAGCCCGCTACGGGTTTGCTGTGGACGGGCTGACTAGTGCCGGCGTAATCGAGGCCATCGGCAACAAACGCGGCTGCCTGCTGACCAGAAGCGGCGGCGGGATAGACCGGGACAAAGCGGCGAGGATACTCCTGTCGGACTACCGCGACGGCGCACTCGGCCGCACCAGCTTAGAAACACCGGATAGGCAGGCAGAAGAACACATGCCGGTCACAAGCGCGTGAAGTGGAAAGACCGGCTGGTTTATGTCGTTCCCTAAGCCAAACAAACCAGAGAATGGCGACTCACTCACAATCCGACTCTGACAAAGTCGATATACCCTCGTTCAATGTCCGTACTGAGAAGCTCTACCCATACCTTGTCTCCGACGTCGAGGCCTCGCTCGCCTGTCACCAATCTCCCTTCGACGGGTGGCTCAAGAAGCCTGACCCACGTGCTTCTGTCTGACGTACCCGTCACGATCGCGTCGAAACGCTGCCCAATCCGCGATTCGAGCAATAACGCCGCTGCGGATTTGCGGAGCTGCCGCTCGACTTTTTCCGCATTGTGTTCTTGCTCCGTGCAGTGGTCGGCCAGATACTTCAGTTCTTCTGGACGGTACGGCGTTGCTGCACCGGCCAACGCCGCTTTGATGAGCCGCTGAGTAATAAGATCGGGAAAGCGGCGGTTGGGAGCCGTAGAATGCGTGTACCCCTTCACCGCAAGCCCGAAATGTTCCGGCGAAACCCCTGTCGACTGATCCAGCACATATTCGCCTCTGCCGATGAGTTTCACGATGGCCAGGGACAAATCGGGAAACGTGAGGGGATCGGCCTTCCGGCGCGTGACGAGGAACGATTCGAGCGCCTTCGCATCCGGCTCCTGTGGTAAATGCCCATTCCAGCGTGCGGCAAATTCCCGAATGCGCTGCCAGCGTTCGGGAGAGTGCAGAATGCGATGGAACGGGGAGATACCTTTTCCCTTGAGATAGGAGACGGTCGCCTGATTCGCCGCGATCATAAATTCTTCGATCAGTTCCTTGGCGCGATTTTTCTGTTCGACCCTGAGATCGGTCAGCACCTCACCATCAAACACAACTTTTGGCTCGATCGTTTCAAGACTCAGCGCTCCCTGTTCGTGTCGTCGTGCCTTGAGCCGCTGCGCGACCTGGTCTTGCAGCCGGAGTTGCGCATCAAGGCCTGGGACAACATCAAGCCGTTCAGGCGCACGCGCCTCCCCTGCGAGCCAGGCTGCGACGCTATTATAGGCCAGCTTCGCATGGTTGTGGACCAGCGCTCGAAAGAGAGTGGAACTGAGCACTGCCCCATCCTCCGCAATGTCTATCTCCACGACGATCGCGAGACGGTCTTGCCCTTCATTGAGAGATGTCAGATCGGTCGACAGTTTTTCCGGCAGCATGGGGAACATGTCGCCGGCTGTATAGACCGACGTCGTATTGTGTTTGGCGTGAGTATCCAAGGCTGATTCCTTCATGACCAGCGCGTCCACGTCGGCTATCGCAACCAGGATGGTGACAGACCGATCAGGATGGGGCTCGGCGACGGAGAGTTGGTCGAGGTCTCGGGAATCGTCGTTGTCGATCGACGCCCAGAGTAGCCCCGTCAAGTCACGGATGTTCGAGTCCCATTCGGTGGCGGCAGTCTCTATGCCGGCAAGCTCGGCCATCGCCTCAGAAGAAAAATCCGGCAAGAAGCCTCGTTCGATCATGACTCGACGAGCAATAGTCTTCAGATCAGCGCGATGATTTTTCATATGTCCCTTCATCTGGGATGAGTCCCAGTTGGTGCTTGGATTGGGGTGGAGCATGGTGGCGCTTCTCATCCAGACACAATCAGTAGCTCCACATCTCATGCGCCAGCGGGGCATGATTCAGTTCATCTCGATGTTGCCGCCAGCTTGGCATGAACTGATCCATTAACATCGTGAATCGGTCATTATGGTGCCGTTCGGTAAGGTGCACCATCTCGTGAACGAGAATGTACTCCAGACACCGAACAGGTTTCTTAGCTAGCTCAAGATTCAACCAGATTCGCTGCTCAGCCCTGTTGCAACTTCCCCACTTCGTTTTCATCTTTCTTACGCCCCAACTCCCGACCGTCATGCCCATCTTCGCTTCCCACTTCTCGATCAACGGCGGGATTAGCGCTTTGAGATTCTTCCGATACCAGCCAAGCAGAATCTGCTCACGCCTACGCCTGCCGGCCCGCTTGGAAATCTGAAGCTCAAGAATCGTATGGCCCTTTCTGGAAACTCTCGAAGGACCGTTGCTTTCGATCACATGCAGCAAATAACAGCACCACATCCGGACGCTTGGCGTGGGCCTTGGCGTCGGCGGGCAACAGGGTAACTTCCTCAGCGATGGCGAAGTGGTTCTTCTCCGGATTCTTCCAGTCGATCAGCCACACAGTCTGTGTGTTCTCGCCGACTTCGGCCTTCACCTTCATGCCATAGCGCAGCAATTCATAGACAGCCTTGTTGCGGTCGTACAGATGCTTGCTCGTGTCACCCGTCGTCTTGTCGAGAAGATACAGCGCCCGTGAGATCAGCGCCTCGTCGTAGCCTTGCTTGTCGCGCAGGAACGTCCGAAGATATTCCTCTTCGATGTTGCTGTTGCCCGCTCGGTCGGTCCAATCGCCGAGATAGTCGTACCCGAGCTGCTCGCGGAACAGCGTCACTACGCGCTGCTGGGTTCGCTTCTCTCGTTGGCCGACGGTGCTCATCGTGCTGGCTTCCGATTTTGAGGTCCTAGGTCATGCCACCCGGGACAATGCCTGCTTTGTCCAATTCATGTCGAGTTCCCGGATGGCGGGTTTGTCTGGTTTATCGCCTGCTCAGAATGAGCCGTTTGTGAGCCCTTTCAATGTCCCCATTGTCTCTATTTTGTCCCTTTCCCATAATCAACATCCTCATGTCCCCAATGTCCCCTTGTTCGCGAGAACATCGTGACGCCCGGGCCATTGTCGGGTTTCCCTGTGAGGCATTTGGGGCATTCCTGAGGCATTCGAATGAGCGCTGCCTTGAGGCATATGAGTCATAATTGAGGCATCTTCTTTTGCTTTACCATAGAAGGTCCCGCGACGAGCGATACTTCTGAGATCTACGCGATGATTTGCCATGTGCTCCTTTCAATCTGGAATGAGGCCCATTAGCTCTTGGATGGGAAGGAACAGGGGACACTCCGGCGAGAAAAGGCTCCCGACCAACTTTGTGAGCCCTATGCAGAAGCTACCGCTTTATCAATAGCAGAAAAATCTCCGCCGGTCGGCATCACGAACAGGCACCGGCCACCGCTCCGGGAAGCCCACACTTGACCAACTGCCCGCTTTTCCTCAGCATCCACAGCGTCATACAGATGTTTTCCTTTATATTCGACCGCAAGCACCCGCCCATCGGTAAGTTGGCAGAGGAAGTCTGGATAAAACCAGTCTGTTGAAGTTTGCAGCCGGAATGACGTGGGCTTGCGAGGGAGGTTCCGAACCCAGAACTGCACTTGCGGCAAACCATCGAGGAACTGCGCGCAACGAAACTCTTCCGTGGTCTGACCATCGGACGTCTTTTCGGATAGTTCGTCCCGGCTTTGGCCCGAAATAGTGTTTTTGGAACTGAAAGCCCCCTTCATAGACACGGCTCGGTTCATAGCCCATCGTCTTGAAGTTGATCGTGCGCCCTTCGTCAACGGTCAGTGGCGAGATCCGGGAGAAGCAACAACTGAAACGATGCCTTGCGCTCGCTCTCTCGGTGATCCTGGATACGGGCCGCAATCTCATCGCGGAGCCGAAAACGATCGAGCGCCAGAGTACTGACATCCGTCATGCCCAACTTCGCCATGAGTCCCTCGGATGACTTTTCTCAGAAACTCCGCCGATTCACCGGCAGGAATGTCCGGATGGTCAATTTCCCGGTCCAACCACGCGACCAGACTTTCGAGCGACCATTCGTTCGCACTACCGAGTTGGAGCACTTGCTGATGCAATGTGCCGACAAAATCCGCCTCCGGAGTTTCTCGGATCACGCTGGTCTGCACCTCGCCTTTGTCTCCGATGTCCACCAGTCCGGCTTTGCCGTAGGGACGCACCAGAGGGCTATAGTCCTGCTGGCAGTGAGGCATCTTTCTCGCTGAGTTTCCAGGGGTGTTCGATCAGAAACGTGCTCTCGAACTCGTACAGCATTCCATTTTCGAGGACACAAAGCAGCGGCACGAGAAAATCCAGTTGCCGTTCGTACGGCGAGGGGACGCGTGTGGCCCCACTGCCGCCGAATGCCTTCTCCGCCTCTCGTACAAGCGCGACCGCTTCCTCAACCTGAGTCTTGGCTTCGGGAGTCTTGACGCAACTCTTCAGCTTCTCGGTGTCGCTCATGATCGAGCGGGACCACGATGGTGATCTCGCCTGTTGCAGCAGTCGATTCGCACTTTGCCGGCGAGTGCCGCCACCTGGACTGGGGCCACCGCCGCGTCAATTTCTGACGGCATAAGCTTCAAGGTTTGCGGCTGCACACCGAACGGCAGGATGCCTTGCGGCACCGGAATGATGATCCGCTCGGCCTCCGCTGCCGTGAAGCCGTTATGCTCCAGCGCCTCGCGCAACTCCGCGAGCACATCCGTAATCGAATCCGATACCGAGAAGGCATAGGCGCAGTTGAGATCGGGATGCCGCTTGGTCTGGGCGAGTGGCAGCCGGAGAATGCGTCCGACGATCTGCTCAATGGCCGTAGCCGAGCGTGTCTCCTTGAGGCTGCATAACACATAGGCAAATGGGCAATCCCATCCCTCCCGCAGCTTTTCGACCGTGATAATCACGCGTACCGGGCACTTCGGCGACGAAATATCCTTCACATCTTTCAACTCATCGAGCCTGCCGACGGAGATTTTCACTTCGTCCTTCGATAGGCCGAACTCGCGCACCAGCCGGTCGCGTAGCGGCTCACAGGCATCGACACGCTCAGCCTGGATCAAGAGAATAGGCCGGATATACTCGCTCGTCTGTTGCCCCTCGGCCACAGCCAGCTTTTCGAGATCGGCACGGAGCGTGACCGCCTCCGCCAGCAGTTGATCTCGCTGGCTCGGATGCCGCGTGATAACCCGCAGCGGCAGCTTCACCATCTGCGCGGTTTTCAATTCAGCCGCCGAGATCCGATGCAGCACGTTCGATGGAGTCTTTTCCCGTGCCGGAGTCGCCGTAAATTCGACGATGCACGAGGGCAAGCACATCGCCGAGTGTGGAAAAGGACAAGTCGGTACGCGCGTTGTGCGCTTCGTCCACAATGACGATAGGCCGGCGCAGCCGCAGCATGTTCACGAGCGACGGCTTGGGTTTGCCGTCTGCGCCAGGCAGCAGATCGGCCAGGCGGTCCAACGGGATGTTGAGCAGATGTTCGGCAAACGCGCCGTTCTGGTCATAGACCTTGCGCCCTGTCGTGTCCTCGACGCGGAACGATTGAATCGTCGCCACGATCACCACCGTCTGCCCCTCCACGGTTGCGCGCGACAGACGCAACGCCTCCGCAATGGTCACCACTTCCACCGCGCCACAGGCCAGTTCCAACGCACGGCGGTAGGGATGGCGCGGATCGCGCAACGCATCGGCAGTCTGATCGAGAATGGTATTGCTGGGCACAAGCCACAGGACGACGGCATGGTCGGCGCGCATAAAGTCGTGCAAGGCGAGCCCGGCGGCATAACAGGCCAGCAACGTCTTGCCGCCGCCCGTGGGCACGCGCAGGCACACATACGGCATACGCGACTCCAGCCCTGCAACCGACACAGGGAAATAGGGCATCACTTCCCCGTACACTCGCCGTGTCACGGTCACGGAACGCCGTATCGGGGTTTCCGGTCTGCGCGGCCAGGCGAAAGAACTCGCGCAACGAATCGAGCACGCGCTCCTGATAGTCTTTCAGCGTAATCACGGCTTGCCTTTCGACTGAAAGCCGATGCGACGCTTGGGATGGTCCGGGGAGGCTGAAGAAGCGGGAGTGATTTCTCATACAGATCCAACAGCGCCGAGTCGTGCTGAGAGCAATGTTCGGTCGATTTCGGCCAGACGTTTGAGAATCGCCTGATTGGCGACTATGTGCTCTCGCAAGCGCACAAACGCCCTGATGACAAAGACGCTCATGGGGACCGCCTGCTCGCTACGGAGAATGTTGGCCGCCATGAATGCGCCATGCTCGGTAAAGGCCCAGGGACGATACGGACTTCAGACGATGACGGCGGAGGTGGTCACAAATTCTGACCGGTTCAGCAACGTTGCTCACTCGGGATGAACTGATCGCAAATTGCGATGAGTTCTCCGTATTCGTTGAATCAACAATCCCCTTCCCGCTTGAAGTCTCAATGTACGACCTCAAATCGGAAAATTCCTTCGCGGTCAATCGCTGAAAGACGAAATCATCGAGGAATCGATGACGATTCCGTTTAAATGCCTCTTGAGTTCTAACTCCAAGTGCAACACTACCGGCCCTGATGGGCTAAGGTGTTGCCATGTCCACAAGATCCTATCGACACATGAGTGCTGAAGACCGTGAGACCTTGAGCCTGGGCCTGGCCCACGGCCATTCGTTGCGGATGATGGCGAGGGTGTTGGGGCGGGCCCCCAGCACCGTGAGCCGCGAGCACATCCGCAATACAGTGGGGGGACCGTATCGTGCCTGCACGGCGCACACCCTCGCGGCGGCCCGAGCCTGTCAGCCACGGCGACCCCGCAAACTCCTGGATCCCTGGCTGTGGCAGTATGTGCGGACGCATCTGGCCGAGGGCTGTTCGCCCGAGCAGATTGCCGGACGTCTCCGACGCGCGTATCCTGACGACATGGAAAAACACCTCTCGGCAGAAACCATCTATGTGGGGCTCTATGTGCTGCCCCGTGGCACGCTGCGGAGCGCACTGCTGGCCGCGTTGCGTCAGGCGCGCAAGGCGCGCCGGCCTCGGTCGCGAGGCACCGACCGACGCGGCCAGATCCCCAACATGACGCCGATTGCCGAGCGCCCCACCGAGGTGGCCCCCCGCACCGTGCCGGGCCACTGGGAAGGCGACCTCATCAAAGGGGCTCGCAATGGGTCGGCCGTCGGCACCCTGGTGGAGCGGACGACGCGCCTGGTCATCTTGGCACGGATGGACGGGACGGATGCGAGGAGTGCCCGCGAGGGCTTCACCAAAAAACTCCGGCACGTGCCCGCGCTGCTGCGCAAAACCTTGACCTACGATCGCGGAAAAGAGATGGCCGAGCACGCGCGCTTGGCGGAGCGGCTCAACATCCGAGTGTTCTTTGCCGATCCGTACAGCCCCTGGCAGCGCGGCACCAACGAGAACACCAACGGGTTGCTGCGCCAGTACTTGCCGAAGGGCACTGACTTGTCGGGGTACACGCAACGCGAGTTGAACGCCATCGCCCATCGCTTGAATACGCGCCCACGAAAATGCCTGAACTTTGCCACGCCCCTGGAAGTCTATGCACAACTGCGCCATCATTCACCCGTTGCACTTGGAACTTGAAACCGCCCCTCATTGAATCGAAAAGTCGGCACTTCATACAGTTTTGCCAAGTCAGCATCCATGATGACCCGATGCCCGCGAATCGTAACAATCAGCGGCTCCAAGCGCGTAAGGGCGAGAACGGTTTCTTACGGGAAGACATACGTCAGCTCACCTTGATCTCGTAGGGCGTCTGCCGAACGAGAATCCTTTCAGCCTGAAGCCGATCTTTCCCCAGCAAGCACCCGGCGCAATAGATCACTTTCTGGCCGTCGAACTTCGGCAGTTTCGCCAACACCGAGCGCGTGAGCACGTTGCCGCCCTGCGAGCTTTTATCGCCGAGGATGCCGTTGAACAACAAATAGATCCCAACGCCCCGGCACTCGCCGATGAACGGCGACTTCGTCACGCGCTCGCGCGGGAGCGGCTCGCCCGTTTCGGTGAAATACACGTGCCGCGCAAGTTCGGCGAAGCTCACAGTCTCGCGAATCTTCCCGCTCTCGTCGAACAGTGGCTCTCCCAACTCGCAATAGCGGAAGCTTCCGCCAAGTCCATTCACGCTGTTCGCCATTGGCATTCTTGTAACCTTCGGCCACTCGCCGTACACGCTCGGCGGTAACTTCAAGTGCAAATTTTCGGCTCCATCTCCACAAGAATGAAAGCGGCGCGGTTCCTTGTCGTACGCAGTTTGGTTCACCTTCAATATGGGGTGCCCCGTAGTCCCAGAACCAGAAAACGAGTCGAGAATAAGAGTCATCGGGATTCGTGGCGATTCGGATTATGCGTTCAAGCAAATGCGTGGGTTTTGGTGTTGACAAACACAGCGCCGGAATCGTGCAAGGCCACTGATCTATAATAGCTCTTTCTTCGCCTCTTGAGCATGTCCTGCCTCTGTGTAGCGGCCAGATAGTTACCGGAACAACTCCCTCTTGCACCTCGGTGCGGAATTGTTTCAGCCGCGGCATGTCATTGCCATCTTTCCCCCACCATATCCTATTGTCCCGATCCAACTTTCTGAATTTGTCTTTTGAGAACCGGTAATAAGGTACCCTTTGGTGGGCCTCCAGATATCACCCGCCCCGATGGACAGGTTATCGCGTAGATGTCCCTAGGCTGTAGGAAATTCCGTGCCGTCAAGTTATCCTGAAATCCACTGGCCACGGAGATCGTTATCTGGGTTCTTGTATCGTAGCATCCTGCTTTTCGATCCGCGAGGAGCTAAGTTGCGTTGCCACTTGTCCAGCGTGCTTCGCGTAACAAACAACGTAATCGTGGTTTTCTGAGAAATGCCTTGCCGACTCCCTTTGGCGAGAAAATCTTCTGCCAGATGCATTGTGGTTACGAAATTTTTCCCGCCGAAAAGTTCATCCATTACATAGCGCAGATGCGATTGCACCTCGTTGTCGTCAATGCTGATGAAAATTGCCCCGTCTTCGCGCAGAAACTGCCGGAGCAGCGAGAGCCGCGGGTACATCATGCACAGCCAGCGGTCGTGCCGGTCGAGTGTCTTCGCCTTCCTTGCCGACGACTTTGCCGAGCCATTCGCGGATGACCGGGCTGTTGACGTTGTCGTTGTAGACCCAGCCCTCGTTGCCGGTGTTGTACGGCGGGTCGATGTAGATGCACTTGACCTGCCCGGCGTAGTACGGCAGCAGCGCCTTGAGCGCGACGAGGTTGTCGCCCTGCACGATCAGATTGCCGTCGCCCGGATCGCCGCAGGACAGTTCGGGCACGTCCTTGAGCAGATGGAACGGCACCTGCTGGTGATGATTGACCACGGCCTCTTTCCCGATCCAATTCAGTGTCGGCATAGAGACAAGGAAGTCCGGTTTTCCGGCGCAGAATACCCGTTTCCCCGCGAGAAAGCACCCCGGCTTTGGGGGATGTGAGACGTAAATGGTGAAGCGTACAGCGTGAGGACGCAACTGGCTGGGTTGGTCTGTCCGGTCTCAGGCTTATCGCACAAGGGAGCCAGATGGATCTAACAGCCTGCGGGAAAACTCGGTTTATACAGAACGCACGGTTGACATATTTCGTATGGTGTTGGGGCCTGAATCGTCTCGGGATGCTCAAAAGTCCGTCCACGATTCGTGAGACGTGAAACGTTTCGGGGAAAGAGTCCTCACATGTTACTACCCTTAGTACTACCCTTATTCACGAGTTACTACCCTTACTCCCCAGATAACGCCATCGCGCTGCCGGGCCTTTGCCCCGGCAATCCACTTCGCCAGCCGCTTTCAAATCGGTGAGCAAGGAGCGAATCCATTCCCGGCCCACGCCGGGACAAGCCTGTTCGATGTCGGCGAGACGGAACTCACCGGATTGCCGGCGGATTGCCGCGAGCACGAGCCCGGCCTTTGCCCCGCGCGGGGCTTTGACCTCACCGGCGCGCCGCTCGAATTCGCCATAGGCGCGGCGGGCGATGGCGAGAAAATGATTGAGCCACGGAAAGAGGTCGTGCTTGCCCTCATGCCAGCGCTGGGAGCTCTGCTGCAAGACGTGGTAGTAGTCGTCCTTCGCCTCTTCGATGAGGCGCTCCAGGCTGGTGTACCGGCCCACTTCATAGCCGTGCTGGTAGAGCGCCAGCAGCGTAAGCAGGCGGGAGACGCGCCCATTGCCGTCACGAAACGGGTGGATGCAGAGGAAGTCGAGCACGAGCGCACCGATGGCTACGAGCGGTGGGATATGGTCCTGGTCGATCGCGTGACGATAGACGAGACAAAGTTCGTCCACGGCAACGGGCGTGGCTTTGGCGGAAACACACTTGAACCGGACGATGGGTGCCGCGCCTGGTCGCAGCTCGATGACTTCGTTGTCCAGCTTCTTGAACTGGCCCGCATCGCCGCTGCCCTCCTGACAGAGCCGATGCAGACGGCGCAGCAAGTCGGGGGTGACGGGCAAGGCGTCGGCTTCGGTGTGGATGAGATTCAAAGCCCGGCGATACCCCATGATGTCTTGCTCGGACCGGTCTTTGGGACGGGCGTTGCCAAGGACGAGCGGGCGCAGTCGGTCCGGCGCGACGGTGACGCCTTCGATACGGTTGGATGATTCCACGCTTTGCACGAGGGCCATTTCGCGCAGAGCCTTCAGCACTTGCGGCGACTGGCGGGTGTATAGCTCCTGCTTGCCTTTGGCTTCGGCAAGGTCGTTGAGCAGCCAATTGGTGCCCATCGGCACGGCAAAGTCGCGAAGGCGATGGTTGCGGAAGGTCATCATGGCTTGTTCTTGTACTCGGTGACGCTCACAGTCAGCGCGGTGAAACTATTCAGCGCATAAGGCGAAGTTGGAACTTCACGGTGAAGCGACATTGAGGTTTCAGAGGGTCGTGAAGCACGAGAAAAATAAGGGATCGGGCGATGAAATCATGCAGTCACCCAGAAATGAAAGACTCCTCTGCTTGCTCTCGTTGCTATCTTCAGCAAGCGAGCCCGCATTATTCATGAAGGTTCGTCGCGAACGCGTGCAGACACGAAGCGAGACGGGCACTCGGAGGCGTGAAGCCCTGAGGCATACTCGTGCAGTATGTCGAAGGGCTGAACGGCGAGACTGCTCGTCATAGCCGCGTATCCGCGCGTGCAGCAGAAACGTCATGAATCATGCGGGCTAAGTATCCAGTGAACGGTTATGCCGGAGAATACCTCTTTCCCCACGAGAAAGCACCTGGGCTTAGCCCGCATGATTCATGAACACTTCTGCTTGAATCGCTGTTCCTACCGCGAATGGAACACCATGCTTCTTGAAAGTGGCGATGCTATTCGTGAATGATGGGGCAGACTGACGAGTTGCATGGTTCTGATTGCGTTCTCAGTTTGTACCAGTTATATGATAGGAAATGAGTGAGCGCCGCCGCGATGAGGGGAACCAATACATAAACCCGATGTCCGCTTCAACCGATGCGCAATAATCCAGCGATACATATCCTTCGATGGGCCCTTGCGGTGCCGGCAGGTATCATGCTGTGGTACGCCGCGAACCATTCTATTGGCACAGCGTTCGGCATTATTCATGGCTTTGACCGTGTCGATGAGTTTTGGGAATCGCCGGATATGGACGGGGTGCCGATTATCGGCACGTACATCATCTTTATCACGAGGACGATTTCCGCAGCATCCTTTGTGGGTGCGATCATCTACCTCGTACCGAGCTATCGCAAGCAGGTCGCAATCATTACAGCGTCTGTGGTCTGCGTCGCCGCTGCAGGCCTTTTAGGTTTTCTCTTGTTTGAAGCCGCGACTTCGGATCCCGGCCTCAGCCTGGACGGCTGGTACAAACACATTCTGGACATGCTGAGCATTATGTTTGGCGCAACGGCTGGCGCATGGTTGGCGCGTAGAAGTCAGCGGCGCCGCATCCGGGCTTCATAAGTGCTTCGAAAGCCCGTGGCAATCGCCGGCATCTTTCCGTGCATCGTCTCCTTAGCAGTTGCTGAAAAACTCAGTTTTTGCCCGGCAAGGTCCACTGGTAATAGGTAGGTTGATAGTGCCGGTCACCAGCAGGATGCTCAAAAAGGCTGTCCAGCAAGGCCGCAGCGAGCGAAGAGGTGAGGCGTACGCTTCGGTACGTTGAGCCTCTGAGCGACGCGAGAACGCCGCTGGGAGACTTTTTCAGCATCCTGCTAGGCCGTACGCTATCGCGTCCTCTTACGCCTAGTCCCCGCCGCCCCCACCATAACCACCACCCGCATCTGGGTCAAAAAAGCTTGCTCGATGCGTCGCTTTCCATTCGTTGTCATAATCACGATTCCATGATGATGCTCAATACGGTGGAGAAAATGGGCCGTCTCCTGATCCGCAAATCGATCATGGCTGTCATTGACCGTGGTGCGCACTCCAAATAACGCATCGGCTTCGTCGAAAAACAGAATCGAACCACTGGTCTCTGCTTTATCGAATACATCGTTCAGATTCTTCTCCGTTTCGGCGATATATTTGCTCACAACCGCCGACACATCGACCCTGAACAACTCTACCTGTAAAAATTCGGCCAATCTCTCCGCCGACTTCCTTCGGCGGAGCGCCGTGGAGCCGTGCAGGACCAGGACCACGGCGGATGTCGCCTTGGACTTCTTCCCCCGACGCACCGACGGCACCTTCTTCACCGAGACCTTCTGCTTCTTCCCTTCGATTATCTTTGCGGCCATTATTTTTTACGCTCCTCTTACTACGGTGAACGCTCGTTCCATCCAATGTCCTGCCGCCGTCATCGCTCCAAAATGTGCAGGCGATGGCTTGCGGATCTTATCTGTAATTGATCACAATGAACAACAGCGTACCCTGCACATCGGAAAGATTTCTCCTGATGACGCCAATGGCCCTAATTGAGCGGGAGCTTGCGGCAGCTGAAGCCGCGCGGCAGGAACGCAATGACGGGAAGGCGAGAGTCTGTGCTCGCCGCGCCGTGGCCCATGCCATCGAAGCGTGGATCGCACGATTCTCTGTTCCAGGATGGCGCGGCGATGCCATGGCATACCTCAGAAAAATACAGGAAGACGCCTCCTTCCCTCTGCCCATCCGCCAAGCAGCCGAGAGATTGGGAACCCCGGTCACCCGTCAGCACACAGCCCCCTTCGCGACAGACCCAGTCGCCGACGCGAAATTCATCATCGCGCACCTCGATAGCATCACTTCAGGGGATGCGTCACAATAGATGGCCGGACGCTGAAAAAGATAGGCTGACCTAATTGGTCTCTCACTGTGCGTGGCTACTAGGCCCCCGGCTATCTCTCCATTTCTCTCAAAAAATGGAGTGGCCGAGGCTGCCCTTTACTGCGCGCATTAATGACACTTCCAAGCTTGCTTGTTTCTCTTTCTTGGAAGGACACTCATGGTGGTCTAAGTGCGGCCGTCGAACGAGGCCCTTCTGAGGGCGCGCGTTCCGGGAGCACAGGACCAATGTGGGTGTCCTTCCATCCCCTTCATCGTGCGCGTTCCGCGAGCAAGAAGGGCACCTGACCCTTCTCTTCCCATCCTTCCAAGCTTGCTCGTTTTTTCCATTAGGAGGGTGGCCTGATTGGTCTCCCACTGCGCGCGTCCAACGAGGGCCTTCTGAGGCCGCGCGTTGCGCGAGCACAGGAGACTAACAGGCCACCCTCCTCTCACCACCCCAACGCCCACCGATGTCCATTCTTTTCCAGCAGCGCATCCGCTTCTCTCGGCCCCCAGCTCCCCGCGCTGTAGAAATGGACGGATTTTTCTCCCGCCAACAACGGATCATAGAGTCGCCACGCCGTTTCGGCGAAATCTGCGCTGACAAAGAGGGTCTGGTCGCCGATCATCACATCGCGGAGCAACGTCTCATAGGCTTCGGGGAGCTGGCCAAACGCTTGCTGATAGTCGAACTGCAATGCGCGATCGCTCAGTTGGAACGGCCGTCCTGGACTCTTCACAGAAAAACAGAGCGAGAATCCTTCACTGGGCTGGAGCGTGATCAGCAGCATATTGGGCGAAATACTGCCGGGATCGAGAGACCGAAATACTTGAGTGGGCGCCTCACGAAAGGTCACCGCAATCTGGGTCATTTTACGAGGAAGGCGTTTTCCCGTCCTGAGATAAAAGGGCACGCCCTTCCATCGCCAATTGTGAATCTCGACTTTCAGCGCCACATACGTTTCCGTATTCGAATCCTCTGGAACCCCAGGTTCCTCACGATACCCGCGAATCGTCTGGTCGGCGACCTGCCAGGACGTGTACTGCCCAACAACAACATCACGAGGAAGAATCGGCGCGATGGAATGGAGAACTTTTTGTTTTTCGTTCAAAATCGCAGCGGCATCGAACGACACCGGCACTTCCATTGCCACCACCGTCATGAGTTGAGTGAGATGATTCTGCACCATGTCGCGAAGCGCCCCAGCCTGTTGGTAGTAGGCGCCTCGATGCTCGACGCCGATATCTTCTGCTACCGTAACCTGAACGTTCTCGATCGTGTCGCGTTTCCAGAGCGATTCAAAAATCGGGTTGGCGAAACGGAACGCCAGGAGATTCTGCACCGTCTCTTTGCCAAGGTAATGATCGATACGGTAGATCTGAGACTCGTCGATATAGCGATGCAGCGTCGTATTCAGATGCCGGGCCGAGTGAAAATCGCGGCCAAACGGTTTTTCGAACACGACACGGACCCACCCGTGGCTCTTGAGCAACCCCGCCTGGTCCAGCTTCTCCATCGCGAGAGGCACCGTGTCCGGTGGCAACGCCAGATAGAACACCCGGTTCTCCGGCATCCTGTGGGTACGCTCCAGTCGACGAATGTACAAGGCCAAGGCCTCATAATCTTGCAATCCCCCTTCATGCAACGTCTGGTAGTGCAAGCACTCTTCGCACCAGGCGCGCAACTCCGTTTCATTGTGCCAGCCTGCTTGCTGCAAGACCTTCGAAGGCCCAGAGCCGAAACCCCTCTTCACCCATCTCTGGCAAGGAGGCTCCGACGATCAGCGTGTTGCGGGTTTCCAGGATTCCCTGGTCCCGCAAATGATACAGCGCCGGCAGGAGCTTCCGGCGCGTCAGATCGCCGGTCGCACCGATGATGACAAACACATGGGGCTCAACCTGATGTTCCGACATCCGCAGGGTCCTCCCCGTGAACGGTTATTCATCTATCAGCCTACAGTATTCATGAAGGTTTTGCTGCTATTGCCAACCATTATTCTTAAGCCATTCGAGCCTATCATCCGTAATTTTATTCTCGGTTTCATTCGTGGCAGCGCTCCCGTTCAGAACCACGCCCGCACCCCCACGAGGAATCGAACCTGAGACGAATCGCCTCCATCTTGGCGTACCAGGGTCGCGGTCTCACCAAAGCTCCGGTCGAAGGAGATGCCGATATAGGGGGCAAATTCGCGCCGGATTTCGTACCGCAGCCGAGCCCCGAATTCGAGATTATTGAGGCCCGATCCGGTCGTAAATCTCTCGACTCGTTGGACAGCGGCATTGGTCTCGAAGCGGGTCTGGAAGATCAGCCGTTGCGTCAGCAACAGGTCTTTCGTAAACGACAGCCGGGCGGACACCTTGCCGTCCTGATCGATGAACAGAGCGGACTCGAACTCGTAGTTGTACGGGACCAACCCTTCGATCCCGATCACCCCCAGACCCCGCGTGACATTTCGCCCCTTGAAGGACTGCGTTTCGACACGGCCGCCCATTTGCAGATCGTAATGCTTCCGGATAAACCGGCCATACAGCAGTTGAAAGTCCACGTCGTAGTCCGCCTTGAAGGCCGTATCACGCTGCCCTTCGCTTTTAAACCAGAGTCTGTTGTAGTCCCCGCCATACCACCCCTCGATGTCCCATCGGTAGTCGTCATGCCCTTGCCCTCCGCTTATTTTCGGGCGGTAGTCGAGGACGTCGACGAGCGTGAAGAGACGATGCTCCTGATCGTTGACGGGAGCAGGCCAGTGTTGTGGTGGAGGTACAGGGGTCGACGTACCTACTTGCAGGGTAGATGGGCTGGTGACAGTGGGTGCCGTAGATGCCCCTCGTATATTTTGTGCGGAGACCGCTGTCGCGGCGATGCCATCGCTGAGCACACCTACCAGCACCATCGCAAGAACAGCTCGTAGAGTACCTCTCGCTCGAGCACCCACGTTATTGATCGGACACCTCGACGACGCGGAACATCCCCGCCTCCATATGGAGGAGCAGATGGCAGTGAAACGCCCAGCGTCCTGGCGCGTCCGCGGTGATGGCGACAGACAGTCGCTCCGCCGGCTTAACCACGACGGTATGTTTCCGTGGAAGATAGGGGCCGGTGCCATTTTCCATCTGCATCCACATGCCGTGCAGATGGAGCGGATGCTCCATCATCGTATCGTTCACAAAGGTCAGACGCACTCGCTCGCCATACCGGAAGTGAATCGGCTCTTTCGCTTCAGAATACGTCTTGCCGTCGAATGACCACATGTACCGATTCATCTGGCCCGTAAGATGGAGTTCGATCTCGCGCTCCGGCTCCCGCTGGTCTGGATAAGGCGCAAGACTTTTCAAATCCGTGTAGAGCAGCACCCGCCGCTCACTGTCTTCCAGTCCTCTTCCTGGCTCCCCCATGCGGTTCTGCGAATACTCGGCAACCGTTTGATTGCCCGGTCCATGGTGGTCGGAGCCGTGCTTGACTGGCCCGGCGCCTGGTATCTTCAAGCGGCTATGGCCCCCTACATCCATGGCCGGCATCTCATGCATGTGTTGCGGAGGAGGCATTCCAGAATCGTCCAGCTTGTGTTCCATGCTGGCGGGGTCATCAGAAGATTCATTCTTCTGGGTGCCGCCTGAGTGCTCCGTGCCATGCATCGTCATCCCAGGCATGTCCATGCTTTCCATACTCATGCCCATGTCTTCCATCGTGCGGAGCGGTCTAGGCCGCCGCTCGGGAACCTCCGCACTCATGCCCTGGCGCGGCGCAAGCGTGCCGCGCGCATAACCGCTGCGGTCCATCGTCTCGGCAAAGATGGTATAGGCGCGGTCCTCGGCAGGTTCGACAATCACATCGTAGGTCTCCGCCGGCCCCATGCGTAATTCATCTACCACGACCGGTTGGATATTCTGCCCATCGGCCTGCACCACCGTCATCCTGAGACCGGGGATGCGTACGTCGTAGAAAGTCATGCCGGCCGCGTTGATCAATCGCAGGCGTACCCGCTCGCCCGGACGAAACAGCCCGGTCCAGTTGCCGGCAGGCGACAAACCATTCATCAAATAGGTGAAGGTGTAGCCGGTGACGTCCGCGAAGTCGGTCGGATCCATCCGCATCCGGTCCCACATCAAGTAGTTCTGCAATGCAGGCCAGAAACCCATGCGCCCCACATCGGTAAAGAACTCGCCGGCCGTACGTTTCTGGAAGTTGTAATAGCCCCCTTGTTTCTTGAGATTGGAGAGCAGCGCTTCCGGTGATTCGAAGCTCCAATCCGAAAGCATGACTACATAATCACGCTCGTGGCGAAACGGCTCCGGTTCGATGGGGTCAATAATCATCGGCGCGTACAGGCCCGCTAACTCCTGCCCGCCGGAGTGACTATGAAACCAATAGGTGCCGCTTTGCTTGACCGGAAAACGATAGGTAAAGGTGGCGCCAGGCTCGATGCCGGCGAAGCTCACGCCAGGCACGCCGTCCATCGCGGGCGGGAGCAGTAACCCGTGCCAATGAATCGACGAACTTTCCTTTAGGCGGTTTGTGACGCGCAGCGTCGCCTGTTGACCTTCTTTCAGACGAATGACAGGCCCCGGGATCGTTCCATTGATTGACATGGCGGTTCCAATGCGCCCGTCAAGGTGGAATGGCTGCTCGGCGATCGTCAGATCGATGACATCTCCGCTGAGCGCGATCTGTGAACCAGCATCGGCGGCGCTCATCGAAGCATAGGCAGGCGCGAATCGTTCTGCCGCTGCCAGCAGCCCCAACGCCGCCGCGCGCTTCAGCAACAGACGCCTTGAAATATAGCCGAGATTCATGGTGTGAGAATTGTAACAAGCCTGCGTACGTGACGAGTCGATAAAACCGATCAGCAGGATACTTCTCGGCAACGAGTAATCCCTGGCGGCCAGGGGCTCTTATACATGCTGTGATGGAACTGTCTGCGGCGTTCCATCCGTGTGATGAATGGCCGCCGGCGAGCCTCGTGACGGGCTCGGAGCGGCGACTCGATCTTCAATCCACAGGTAGAGCACAGGCAGGACGACAAGCGTGAGGAACGTCGAACTGACGAGTCCGCCGATCACCACGACGGCCAGAGGCCGCTGAACTTCCGATCCGATCCCCTGGGAAAGAGCGAGCGGCACCAGTCCCAGTAACGCGACCAGCGCCGTCATCAAGACGGGCCGGAGACGCATGACGCAACCCGACAGCACCGCCTGCCGCACTTCCATCCCCTCCTGCAGCCGAAGCGAATTCATGTACGAGACCAACACGATGCCGTTCAACACCGCCACGCCGAACAGATTGATGAAACCGACCGAAGCCGGCACGCTCAGGTATTCTCCCGTCACCCATAAGGCGACAATTCCGCCAATGAGCGCAAACGGGAGATTGCAAATGATCAGCGCCGCCTGCTTGAGCGAGGAAAACGACGAAAACAGGAGCAAAAATATCACCGCAATCGTAATCGGCACGATGATCTTGATGCGGGCCATCGCCCGCTGCATATTTTCGAACGATCCGCCCCAAACCACCGTGTACCCCTCCGGAAGCCTGATCTCCCGGGCCATTCGCTCCTGGGCCTCAGCCACAATCCCACCAATGTCACGTCCATGTGTATTGAAGCTGACCGGCAGATACCGCTGAAGTTGATCGCGGTTGATGCGCCCCGGCCCCTCGTGCATCCTGATAGTGCCGAGATCGCTGAGTGGAATGTAGGCTCCACCGCTGGCCTTCAGTCGAATGTTCCCGATAGTCTCGATACTGTTCCGATATTGCTCTGGAAACCGAACAACTAAATTGAACCGTCGATGCTCTTCGTACACCCGGGTTGCAGCTTCTCCTCCGATCGCGGTGGCGATGACCTCGCGTACATCCGAAACATTGATGCCGTGCCGGGCAATCTTGCCACGATCGATATCGATCGTGATGTAGGGTTGGCCGAAGAGTTGCTCGACTTTCAGGTCTTCGACGCCTCGAATCGTGCCGAGGATGCCGGCAATCGCATCCCCCGTCTTACGCAGCTCATCTAAATCCGGCCCGAACAGTTTGACCGTGACCTCAGCGCGCACCCCCGAGATGAGTTCGTCCACCCGTTGCTGGATCGGCTGGCTGATCAGAAAGTTTGCGCCGGGCACCTTCGCCAGCCGCTCGCGAACCTTCTCTTTCAACTCTGCCATGGTAGGAGCCGTCGTCCATGTGTCGATCGGATGCAACATGGCGACGGAATCGCTTTCGTTCGGCTCTTGCGGATCGTTCGCCAATTCCGTGCGTCCGATCTTGGACACCATCATCTGCACTTCTGGAAACTCCATCACCGCCTTCTGCACTTCACGCTCGATCTTGATCGATTGCTCCAAAGAAATGCTAGGCAAGCGGATCGTGAGAGGGGCCATGGTGCCTTCATTCAGGATAGGAACAAACTCCGATCCCAAAAATGGGAAGAGTGCAATGCTGCCTGCCAGCGCCAATCCGGTGACGGTCAGCACTACAGCTCGATGTCCTAACGCCCAGCGCAATACAGGAAGATAGCTGCGTTTGGCCCATCGAAGCACGAACGGATCGGTGTCGCCATGCCCTGCACGCAAACTCAACAAACACAGGACCGGCGACAGGGTAATGGATAGAATGAGCGACACCATCAGGGCGATCATGATGGTAAAGGCCATTGGCCTGAACATTTTGCCTTCCATACCCTGGAAAGAGAGGATGGGCATGAAGACGATGATGATGATAATAATACCGAAGACCACGGGGCGAGCGACTTCCCGAGCGGCATTGAGAATCAGGGCCTGTCGCGGCAGACCTTGATGGCGAGGATCCGATAGATGCCGGTGGATATTTTCCACCACCACTACGGAGGCGTCGACCATCATGCCGATGGCGATGGCCAGGCCACCCAAGGACATCAAATTAGCCGTAAGATCGAATCGATCCATCACGAAAAATGTCACGAGCGGTGTGACCGTGAGCGTTGCTGCCACAATCAAGGCGCTTCTGGTATCGCCCAGGAAGATGAATAGCACGACCACCACGAGAAGTATGCCTTCTCCCAGCGCCTTATAGACGGTCTTCAACGCAGCGGAGATCAATTCGATACGATCGTAAAAAGGAACGATCCGCCATCCTGCCGGCAACAGACCCTTGTCCTGTATCTCGGCGATCTTGACCTTGATGCCTTCCACGACATCGCGGGCATTTCCCCCTCGCAGCATCAGTGCGATTCCAGCCACCACCTCGCGCTCACCGTTCAGGACGACCGCGCCATGGCGAATGGCATGGCCGATCTGGACCTGGGCGATGTCATGGATATGCACGGGAGTGCCGCCCGCTTCCTTGACGACGATGTCTTCGATATCGCTGAGCTTCTTAATCAATCCCGCGCCACGGACAATGTACTTTTCAGCATAGGTCTCCAGGATGTTACCTGCGGCATTCGCATTGTTATTCGCCACGGAGGCAAATACTTCGTCCAGAGAGAGCGCATATTTCCGCAAGAGTTCCGGCTCGATGAGCACTTGGTACTGTTTGACATACCCGCCTTGCGAGTTGATATCGATCACGCCAGGGACACCCTTGAGCAACGGTCGGATGACCCAGTCCTGCACCGTTCGCTGTTCGATCAATTCGCGTTCGACTGCGGACTTGTCCAGCCCGGCATGCGAAGGACCTTCCAGATAGTACTGATAGACCTCTCCCAGCCCGGTGCTGTTCGGTGTCATCATCGGCTCAGATCCTGGCGGCAGATTTTCCTGCACTTCGATCAACCGTTCGAGCACGACTTGGCGGGCGAGGTTGATATCCATCTGATCGTCGAAGACCACCGTAATCAGCGACAATCCCACTTTCGTGAGCGAGCGTAGTTCCGTCATATGTGGAACCCCGGTGACCTGTTGCTCGATAGGAAAGGTCACCAGCCGCTCGACTTCTTCGGGGGACAGGCCGGGTGCTTTTGTGACGACTTGCACGAGCACGCTCGTCACATCGGGGAACGCGTCGATCGGAATCGTGCGGAAGGAATAAAACCCCAGAAGGGCGAGAAGGCCGGAGAACGTCAGAATGAGAAGAGGACGACGCAGAGACAACTCAAGAAGTTTATCGATCATGCTCAGTCTTTGGGCTTTAACAATTCAGATTTCAAGGTAAAGGCGCCTTCCCTGACGACCACTTCCCCTTCCCGCAGCCCTTCGAGGACCTCGGCAAAGGTCCCATTCTTCTCGCCCAATCTGACCGTCCTGGCTTCAAAGACGCCGGGCTCCTGTTGGACAAACACAAAGCTGCGATCCCGATCGTGCTGAACGGCGGCTTCGGGAACGACCAGGACATCCGCGGCCGGTTCTGACGAGACGCGAATCGTTGCAAACATTTCCGGCTTCAGGTGACCCTTGGAATTGTCCAAGACGAGGCGCACCTGCATGGTCCTCGTTGCAGTGTCTAGGACGTCGCCGACATACGCAACGGTCCCCTGAAACACGTCGTCGGGATATGCCGTCACATGGACCTCGACCGGCTGATTCGGAACGGTGGTCGCGTGCTGCACATAGGAAACATCTTTTTCCGATACATTGGCCACCACCCAGACCGTCGAGAGATCGGCCACCACAAACAGTTTATTAGCGGTTTCGACCAGCTCTCCTTTCGTGAGATCACGCGCGATCACCCGACCGGCAAAGGGCGCCACAATGGGAACCTGCGAGCGGATCGTTTGGGTCCGTTCCAGAGATTTGATCTGCTTGTCGTCCATGCCTAACAGCCTAAGCCCTTCGAGCGCCTCCTGCGCCTCGGCGCGGATACTGATCATCTCTCCTTCTCGGCGTTGCGCCTCCGCCTGGCCGATGACTTTCTCTTGGAAAAGAAACTGCGCCCGCTGATAGGCCTGCTCCGCCACGTGCCGCCGCGCGCGGGCCTTGAGATAGGCAGACTGGGCGAGTCCGAGATCACCGCTATGAAGCACGGCCAATAGCTGATTGGGTTTGACCATCTGCCCCAAATCGGCATGCACCTCGGCTACCCGCCCACGCACAAGGGTCGTAATATTCGCCAATGCGTTTTCGTTTGGCCGCACGACGCCGGGGAAGGTGCGATACGTCCGAAATGCGGTCCGTCCGACCGGTTCCACCGTCACACCGGACCGGGTGACTTCATCCAGCGGGAACCGAACAAGACGCGCTTCGTTCGATGCATGTTTCGGGATATTCTCCTCTGCTGGAGCCGGCGCCGGCGCACGGTCACAAGCCGCGGAGGAGGCCAACAGCAGCAGGCCGAAGAAGACCCCGCACGTCGCACTCAAACGGCTTCGCGGACGCGAACGACACTCGCATCGATTAATATATCGGCCTGAAAAAATGACCATGCTGCTCATCTGTCCTCTTCAATTAGAGTGGACCGCCCAGGGCTCGCTCAAACCGCGTGAGCGCCAAGGAGAGTTCGAACCGTGCCTGATTGTAATCCACAGTGATCTGGCGTTGGACCCTTTGGGCATCGAGGACATCCAAGAGGCTGGAGGCGCCCTGGCGGAAGCTCAATTGGGCGATGCGAAGCGCTTCTTGCGCTTGCTTTAAAAGCCCTTCCTCGTAGACGAGGATCTGTTCTTGCGCCGTTTCCGCCTCTCGGGCATGTTGGTTGATGGCACGGGTAAGGTCGTTCCTGGCACGAATCAGCTCTGCCTCTTCTTTTCGCTGAGTCCCGAGCGCCGTCGCAATGTGCCCCTGCTGCCGATACCATAGGGGCGTCGGCAGACTCACGCCCCCCACCACCCCCTCGCGGCCAGTTTCCCTGGCATACCCGCCAAACAGGGTCACGTTCGGCACACGGGCTTGCCGCTCCTTGGTGACGGTAGATTCAGCCTGCTCCACCAGTTTTCCCTGGCGTTTGAGGATGGGATGTTGCGACAGGTCCCTCGTGCCATCTGCTCCGGATCCAGACGATCCCGGAGCGAGCGGAAATCCCCTTGCACCTGGTACCGAGTCCCCAAGGCCCCCGCCGTCAAGGTGTCCAATCCGACGAGTTTCACGCGCACGACATTCTTGGCCTTCGTCATCTCTTGCTTGGCCTTGAGCACCTCCACCTCCGCCTTCACCGATTCGAATTGAGGGCCTTCGCCGGATCTGACGCGGGCTCTGACAATGCGCGCCACTTCCTGAACAATCTCCAAGTTCTGCTGAAGAAGGTCTACGGTCCGTTCCGCCAGCAGCAGTTCGTAGAATAGCCCCTTCACCTCCGCAATGAGATTGAGCTTGGCTTCATCGAGGCCGACCGTCGCGCCGGCTAGACCGGCCGCTGCCGCGTTCTGACGGGCCGCCCGCATGCCCGGCCATTCCACCGTCTGATGTAGCGTCATGCCGTACTCGGTCATACGGATCCCCGTTGCTGGGGTCTCGAATCGTGCCAGTCGCCGTCTGGCCGCCGATCGTGGGGTTGGGATAGGCGCCAGCTTGGGTCCGCATGCCCTCATTCTGTTCGATCACGCTTTTTGCGCCCAGGATCGCCGGGTTCCGTTCCAGCGCCAAGTCGATGATGCGGTCGAGGTGAATGTGGGGGTCTGCTCTTTCGCCTGGGCGAAGGACGGCATCAGCGTCCCATTCATCCCCGTCACCATCACGGTCATCAATACGACATAATTCCAAAGCCGAGCCAGCATGTGCTGCCTCCATCGGAGTCACGATGAGCTTGTTCAATCGAGATCGAACAACGAAAAAGGTTGTAGGGACTGCGCTAACTGTGTGCGGTCGGAGGATGCAACAGCTGGGAGACGAACAGAGAGGACGGAGGGATCTCGTCTATCGAGGCATGTGAGCGGCTTGATTCACAATCTGACCCACTCATGTGGAAAGTGACGCGGCCTTCATTCGCCTCCTGCGGCGAATCGTCTTCGAAATCGGCTGCTTCCCAGCCGTCGCTGAAATCGCAGGCTTGCGCACGCCCAGTATCGCCGGTCGAATCGCACAGGCTATTGAAAGACCAGCCGATCTGCCCGGCCGGGAATAGGGTGCAGAGAAGCAGCATGAAGACGAGAATCGAGAAAAATGAACGAATCGTTGCCACAGCGCCTTTAAGTAAATACGAGGATGACGAGATTGTCAATACGTTCTTGAAATGTGTGAACAGCTCCCTCTAGCAGATGTGATGCAGCTACGACACTCAGCACTATAGTACCCTTCTCGCGTCTCTAGTTACAAGAACAACTGTTCACCAGCGGTCGAGATCAACTCAGATGCCGGTAGATCGTCCGCCGCAATAGAACGGCATCTTGCGAGTAGTCATCTCCCAAGATCTGATCACAGGATGCTCAAAATGGCCACGGTTCTCACCCACCCCACCCCGGCGGATATTTCACCCACCCGCCCTGAGTCTGCCAAGACAGACTCTTTACCCCAGGACGCGCCCTTCCACGGGCGAGGCCGCAGCGAGCAACTAACAACAGCTTCTCCAAGCTTGCTCGGTGACGTTTCCCAAGGATGGCCTGGATGAGCCCCCACTGCGCGCGTTGTGCCTGGCACTTACAATTCTCTCTATCTCTCTTTAGGGGAGTGGCCAAGGCTGCCTTTTACTGCGCGCATCGAACGAGCACATTCCTATCGTGCGCGTTCTGCGAGCAAGAAGGGCACCTGGCTGCTCCCTGCCCTGCTGGCGGACTTTTTCAGCATCCTGCTAGGGACTAAAGAGCGCGCCATTCATCGCCAGATGCACGGCGATACTGGCAGCATAGCCCAAGGCAATCGCCCATATCCATTTCAGGTGAGCCGAGAAGGTATAGATCCCCCGGGCCTGCCCCATGAGAGCCACGCCCGCTGCCGACCCGATGGACAGCAACGATCCACCGACACCGGCTGGTCAATGTCACCAACAGCCATTGGCCGAGGCTCATATCCGGATTCATGCTCAACACCGCAAACATGACGGGGATATTGTCGATCACCGCTGAAAGAATCCCGACGAGGATATTCGCGGTGGTGGCACCCATACCCTTATAGAGAACATTGGATAGTGTAGCCAGATATCCCAGCGCGCCAAGACCGCCGACACAGAGCATGATGCCGTAAAAGAACATGAGCGTATCCCACTCCACACGCTTCATGCTGATGAATACATCGAACGGCTTGACGGCAGGCTTGAACAATTCGCGGCGACTCACGTCATTTTCGCCATCAAGCGCGGAAGTCTCTGTCCAGGTTGCCAGCTCCTTGCGCCGGAGAAAATACCCATACGATTTCAGCACGCCCAACCCTGTCATCATGCCGAGAAACGGGGGCATCTCAAGATAATGATGCATGAGCACCGTTCCGGCTATGGTGACGAAAAACAGGATCACGATGAGATAGCCGCCATATTTCACCCGCACGTACTCTGTTCTGGCTGACGGCTTCTCGTTCGGAATCGTGACGGAGATCAGTGCGGCCGGAATGAGCCAGTTCGTGAGAGAGGGAAGGAACAGCGCAAAAAAATCGCCGAAATGTACCACACCTTTTTGCCAGACCATGAGGGTCGTGATGTCCCCAAAGGGACTAAACGCGCCACCCGCGTTGGCCGCGACCACCACATTGATGCAGGCCGCGCTGATGAATCGTGCGTTGCCCGCTCCCATGGCCATTACGACGGCGCCCATGACCAGCGCGGTCGTCAGATTATCTGCGACAGGAGAAATGAGAAACGCCAATATGCCGGTCAGCCAGAACACGGCGCGCAAGGACAAGCGGAATGACACGAGACGTGCCCGCAACGAGGTAAAGATATTTCGCTCCACCATGGTATTGATGAAGGTCATCGCGGAGAGAAGAAACAACAGCAATTCGGCGTATTCCAGCAGGTTATGGCGCAGGATTTCGGCGACGGCATGGGATCGATCTTGAGACGCATACGCAATCGCCGTCAGAATCCAGATCACACCGGCCGCCACCATGACGGGCTTCGATTTCCGCAAATCTAGATTTTCTTCGACAATCACCAACACATAGGCGGCCAGAAACACCGCTAATGCGAGGTAGCCTGTCCAGTGATCCGTAAAGCTCAACATCCTGTCCCTTTCACAACGACACGATCCCTGTCCTTCGACCTTTCCTTGTTTCCCTGCGGATTAAATATCATAGTTTCTCACTCGTATCCCAACGTTATTCGGATCGATTCAACTCCCGAAGGGATCCGATCACACCCGCTGGGCTTCTGAGAGGAGATGTCGTTGATCTCAGGGAATCACTCGACCATACGAGAAGACTGGCAGTCTGTTGAAAAAATCCGCCAGTCGGTAGGGAGTAGCCAGGTGTCCTTCTCGCTCACAGAACAGAGGAAGGGATGGAGCCTGATGATCTTCTGTGCTCGCGCGACGCGCGGCCTGGGAAAGATAGGAAGGGTAGCCTGGCCGTCCTCCTGCTCGCAGAACGCGCACGATCAGAATGTGCTCGTTCGATGCGCGCAATAAAGGGCCGCCTCGGCCACTCCCTTAAAGAGGGTTCGAGAAAATTGAAAGGCGCTTCGACGGGAGTACGTGGTGAGGCGCCGACGTCCCGCGTGGGCTCGCCACCTTGCCCCTCTATCTTCCTCGCTCAGACGGTCAAACCGATTTCGGAGGTATCGCGTGATACATTCCATCCTCTGCCAGAAACTCGATGTCGCCCGTCACGACATCGTACATCGCGCCGACGATCGCGATTCGCCCCTCCCGAACGAGACCGTCGAGCGTCCGGCTCTGCTCGCGCATCTGTTCAACAACCCGTAATACGTTGCGGCGGGCCACGGCATCGACGAACGATTGCTTCTCGGCAGCCGGTCGTGCTTCGACGGCCCTGCAGGTGGCCGGATCGATCGATTGCTGGATGTCTTTGAGGATGTAGTCGAGGTGCTGGCAACCGGTGGCCTCGGCGGCCGTCCGGACCTCGCCGATGAGGTTGACGGCTGCTGTGACAGCGCCGCACCGGGTATGTCCCATGACCAAGATCAGTTTTGCCCCGGCCACCGCACAGCCGTACTCCGCGCTGGCCAGCACCTTCCAGCTCGTAACGTTGCCGGCGATGCGGACGCTGAAGATGTCGCCCATGCCCAAATCGAAGATCAGCTCAGCAGGTGTGCGGGAATCGATGCAACTGAGCACGACGGCCAAGGGATGTTGCCCCTCGGCCGTGGCGCGGGCCTGGCGGACAAGGTCGCGGGTCAACCGCCGGCCGCTGCGAAACCGCTCGTGGCCGCCCTTCAGGATGCGCAAGACCTGCTGCGGCGTGAGTGCGTCTTGCAGGTCACGGGTCGAGTAGTCCACATACTGGATCTGGTCGTCGAATTGATACTCGCTCCGAAACCCAACCAGGCTCACTTCGACGCCGCGGGCCGGCCCCGTTTGTTCCTTAAAATCTCGAATCAGGCCGAGCACGTCCGGGTCGATGTAGTCCGTATTCTGCGCGTCGAGCAACACATCTCCGCCGCGTGGAACCTCGTTTAACACTTTGGACAGGGCAGCGCGATTCAGGAAACTCACCTGGTTGGCCAGCTCGATGTGCACCACGTCACCACCCAGGTGCTGCTCCACGAAACGGCGAATCGGCTGGCGCATGTTGCTGTAGAGAATAAAGCCTGCGCTCACCGTCAGTCCGATCAGAACCCCGATCAGCAGATCGGTCACGACGATGGCCACCACCGTCAACGCAAAGGGGGCGAACTGGTATCGTCCCTCACTCCACATCTGCCTCATCAGCGCGGGGCTGGCCAGTTTGACCCCCGTGACCACGAGAATCGCCGCCAGACAGGACAGCGGGATCAAGTTCAGCCACACCGGCAGGAGCGCGACGCTGACCAGCAGGAAAACGCCGTGGATGACCGCGGCGAGTTTCGTCTTCCCTCCGGCGTTGATATTTACGGAACTACGAACGATCACCGACGTGATCGGCAGTCCGCCGATCAGTCCGGCGGTCACGTTCCCGATCCCCTGGGCAAGCAGTTCCCGACTCGCGGGCGAGGTCCGCTGCTGGGGGTCGAGCTTATCGACCGCCTCCAGATTCAACAGCGTTTCCAGTGAGGCCACGGCCGCAAGCGTGACGGCGGCGGTGTACAGGGCCGGGTTCGCCCACTGCGAGAAGTCGGGTAATTGTAGAAACCCGAAGAACCCCGCCAGGCTGTCCGCTACCGGCACTTGCACAAGGTGACTTGGCTCGATAACCCACGCCCCGCCGAGTTGCCGGAACCACAGGCTAACTCCGACGCCCAGCAGCACCACAATCAGCGGTGCGGGAACAGGGGAGTGCTTCAACGGCTTCCACTTGCCCCACACGAACAGCACCACGATCGACAAGAGGCCGATCACGGCCGCGCCGGGGTGGATGTCCCCGATCGTTCGGGCCAATTCGGAGAACGTGTTCTCGTGATCCGGCTGTTGGAAGGCCATCTCCCCTTCCGGGTCGGGGTCGTGGCCGAGGAGATGGGGGATCTGTTTCAGAATCAGGATCACCCCGATGGCGGCCAGGAGGCCCTTGATGACGCTGGATGGGAAGAACGCAGCGAGGAACCCGGCCCGGGCGAGTCCCAGGCCGATCTGGATCAGCCCCGCGAGGACCACCGCCAGTAGAAACGCCGGGAATGATCCGAGTGACAGGATCTGAGCGGCGACGACCGCTGTTAAACCGGCGGCCGGGCCGCTGACGCTGGTGTGCGACCCACTCAACATCCCCACGAGGATGCCACCAACGATCCCGGCCAATACCCCCGAGAGCAATGGCGCACCGGACGCCAGTGCCACCCCCAGACACAAGGGCAGCGCCACGAGGAACACCACCAAGCCGGACGTGAGATCGCGCGGCAAGGTAGCAGATAACGGACCGTTCGTCTGCAGCATGGAGCCACTCTTCTTTTCGGTCGGTAGGCTACAAAAGGTATTAAACTGTGGGGCGTGGTCGGCGTTAGGGACGCTTCGACCGACATGCGTCTACGGCGCTGAACCGTGTATTACTGTATTCGCTAGGCATGCACAGGTCTGTATGTCTGCACCGAACTTGGTGAAGATGTGACCCTGACCCGAGTTGAACGTACGACCCGCGGGTTTAGGAAACGTGCGATTCCGGGGTTCGAACAAGTCGATGTGCCAGGAAGCGGAGAATCTCTTCGACTTCTCCCTGATGCTTGATGAAATACCCCGCCCGCGACTTTTCATGCCGGCCCACTCGCACCCCCATGGCAAGCCCTTCTGACAGCTCGAAGACATCCTCGTCTGTGTCATCATCGCCGATGAAAAACAGATGCGTCTGCCGCACATGCTTCATGAGAGCCAAGGCGGCTTGCCCTTTTCCTTGCTTGCCCCGGGTACAACACATTCACCGAGGCTTTCCCAAATATGAGACGCGGAGTCGGCGTGAGTTGATCGAGAAGGACGACCAGGGCCCCGCGAGCCTTGACCGGATCATCGGCCCCTCGATAATGGAAGGTGAGGGTATAGCGTTTATTTTCAATCTCAATCCCATAGAGCTTGAGCGGTTGAGCAAAGTCCGTGCTCACTCGCTTCATCCATTCCACACAGACATGTTCAGCCAAGACCAAGGCCGCGGGAGTCGCGCAGGGGCTTTCCAGCCCGTGATTCCCGATCAAATAAGGAACCGCTCCATCGACCCGCGGCGCAAGATCGGCAAGCGCTCGACCGGAAATCACCGCGCAGGGCGCGCGTGTCCCAAGCTCCTGTAACGGTTCATGCATGGACGAGGAAATCTTGACGGAATCCCGATCCGGCGAGATCGGCGCAAGCGTCCCGTCGAAATCGAAGGCGTAGAGGACGGGTTTCTCAGTCAACGCGCACAGTGCCAGGCGCCCTTCCTCAGAAAACACATAGGTCATGCCTGACCGCCTGTGGTCGTGCGCGCGTCTCGCGCCCCCGTTTGGCGGGCGATGCGGGCTCGTTGCCGCATCCGAGCTGCATCCATCAGCATACGTCCAGCCCAGCGGTAGACGTTAAACTCCTGCACAATGTCGCGCATACTACGCATACGCGCCCGTTGTTCGCTTGGGGCATGGTCAGGGCCACATGCAAAGCGGCCGCACACTGATCGATGTTGTACGGATTGATCATCGAGCGCCTCGGGTAATTCAGTCGCTGGCGCCGGTGAATTGGCTGAGGATCAGCACACCTTGCTCGTCGTCCCGCGCAGCGACGAATTCTTTCGCCACGAGATTCATGCCGTCATGCAGACTGCTGACGATGCAGAAGTCGACCCCTCGATAATGCGTCGCGATCTCTTGGGGATCGTGGTGTTCGATCCGGAGAGAAATCGGCTGATATCCCTCGCGCCCAAATCGTTGATTGATGCGTTCGGCCGACGCACGTACTTGTTGCGTGAGCTGCTGATATTGTTCGATCTTGGAGCGGCTCGGGGCAGCGATTTGGATGAAGGAGAATGTGCCGATCCATTCCGGCTGCAGCTCCAGAAGCCGTTCGACAGCAAGGAATCGCTCGAGAATACCCTTCGTATAATCCATTCGTTCGACGCCGAGGCCGACGCGCTGTGTGTGCGGGAGTCCGTTGCTCGAACGAATATGTGTCCGACACGTCGGCACAGGCGGCTGTTCCTTGAGCACCCGACTAGGCCATTCGATCGAAATCGGGTAATGGTTCACCGCGGTTAACTTGCCGCCGTATGAAATCGTAGAGCTGTCCCAATCGATCTTCGTTTCTAGTGCGCGATCCACCGTTTCGATGAAGTTGGTGCGATTGAAGCGCGTGTGAAACCCGAGAATGCTGCTTCCCAAGAGTCCTTCGAGAATTTCTCGATGCCACGGACAAATCGCATAGCGCTCGGGATTGGGCCAAGGAATGTGCCAAAACATAATGATCGTGGCATTCGGTAAAAGATCTCGCACCATCTTGGGCACCAGCGCGAGGTGGAAATCCTGCACGAGCACGACGGGGTTGTCGGTTTTGGCTTCCTCAATAATAGCCAACGCAAATCGTTCATTAATTTCCCGGTACTGCTGCCAATCCGAGGTTCTGAACACAGGGCGCACGTGGGCCAGATGGCAAAGCGGCCAGAGCCCTTCGTTGGCAAAACCGTTGTAGTACCCATCTTCTTCCTCCGGTGACATCCAGATCCGCCTAATCTCGTAGGCGGGATTGTCGGGCGGCACGTGGACATGGCCGCGCGCATCGACGACCTCTCGATCTGCCGTACCACTGCCATGCGCAATCCACACGCCCGAACAGGCACGCATAATCGGTTCGAGGGCGGTGACAACCCCACTGGCCGGCACTTGGACCTCGATATCTTGCCCATTCCAATTGTGGACGTAGGGTTCGCGATTGGACACAATGAGCACTTCGTCCCCGGCAAGATGGTCATGGAGGATGGCTTTCAATGTCGCCGGGGTCCAGCTCATCTGATGTTCATCCCTCAAGCGTTTATCCGCTTCGAGATCATGAATGAGAGAACGAAGATCCTGGGCGACCGGCAGGAGATCGGCGCCGTGCCGCTGATCGCCAATCAGGGTAGCCAGCCCTTTGCCACGCAGCAGCGCTCGCACGCCTGTGACCCACCCACGCCAGCTCAGGTGCGCAACCAACACCGTCACGAGGGAGATCACCACACCGATGATGGCAAATAGATAGAAGAGGTACCACTTCGTATCGCTGCTTCGACGCTCAGCCCAACTCATGTCTTGGACAAGCATGAGGCGCCCCCATGCGCGGCCGTTCCCCTCAATGCCGATCGCGGAGACATGGACCGTCCCTTGGGTCAGTCCCACTAGCGCAGTCTTCCCGGCTACAAGCGTGGTGGTTCCATCGCACGGGATCGAATCAGGATAGGTCAACGTTTTATAGGTCAGCTTACCCTCACGGCTGCAAAACCCAATGGCGAAAAGCCGTTCATCCTGAATGATTCGATTAAAATAGTTGTGTAATTTTGTCTTGGATTCCGCCGCCAGGAGATCCACAAGGGGCGCTTCGACCGTGCGGCCGATGAGTTCCGACCGCACCTCGAGATCCCGCACAAACCATTTCAACGTCAAGGTATCGACAAGGGGAATGACGGCATAGGCCAAGACGGCTAACACCAAGGCCAACGGCAGTAGAAATCGAAGCGATAAGCGCATGGATCACCTCTCGTGTACGTCGATCGAACAGTCGCCTGTGGTATGGCGCCTATCATTACGACCTTGTCGGCAATTGTCAAACCCCGACACCGCCCGGATAGGTCGGCCCCGCTGGATCAGCCGGCGCTCTCACCTAAAATTCGGCATTGATAATGATCTCGACAGGGTGACGCACGACTTGCGGAAACACATCTCGCGCCATTGACCGACCTGAGTACGGACCTGCTCAACGCCGCTCCTGCCACAACCGCATTTCTCCGACTACGAGGAGCATAGGAGCGCGTGAACAGGAGAATAAACCGGCACAGAGGCGAAAGCCTGAGCAGGGACAGATGGCTTAGTGTCAATGGAGAGAACGGAAAAAGACACCGCTGGAACCTTTATCGCAGAGCAACCTCCTCCCAGTCTCGGGTACAAGAATGGTCGCCCAAGACTCCCTGATGGCAATCGCTCATCGAACCACAAGTACGGAACCTTTCGCGTGCTGCACCACTCTTGTCGACACACTCCCGATGAGAAACCGGGCGATGGCGCCGAGCCCTTGGGCCCCCATCACGATCAGATCGGCCCGTTGTTGCGAAGCCACCTTCATGATCTCCTGCGCAGGGTTCCCAAGATAACACAGCGGCTCGGCAGTAAATCCCGCTTTAATCAGCTTCTGCACGCTCTGTTCGAGCAACTTTTTGCTGGCCTCCTTCAACCCCGGGTACATGACCATCGGCAGCACATGGAGCACGCTCACGTGAATCGGCGCGCGCCCACTCGTGCCGGTCGGCTGATCCGATTGAAATTTGGTCAGCACAAACTTCAGAGCCTTGGCCGAGGCATCTGACCCATCGATCGCCAAGATCATCCGCCGTAACGGTACCGCCTCGCCTTTGACGACGAGGACCGGACAGGTGGCATGATGGATCAGATTCGTCGAGACGCTGCCGAGCATGAACCGGTCGAGAGCGTCGAGCCCCTGACTACCCACCACCAGGAACCCGTCTCGTTTGGGCGCCCGTTTCAAGATCGTTGGGGCGACCGGCCCTTGCTCCTTGCGAACCGTGCCCGTAAGCTTCAGCGAGGCCAACTGTCGTGTCGCCTCCTGGATGATCTTGGCTGAACGCGCCTCCATACGCTTGATTTCTTCCTGGAGATACTGCTCATTGCCGGCCATCACCGGTTGCGCCAGAAACGGTGCGCGGAGCGCAGCGACATCCAACACATGCAACGCCATGACTTTTATCGGCTCAGCGAACGGCAACTTGGCCGCCCAGTTCAGTGCCCATCCTCCATACTTCGATCCATCCGTCGCCACAAGCACATTCATGGTGCCCATCCTTTCGATTGAGTTTCCTCCGCGTTCGAACCGACAGCCAGAAACCGGCGGTCACCTGCTTGAGGCGATAGCCCCGACAATGCTATATGGCACTCTCTCTCCGTCATCGAACGACGAGCACAGCACCGTTCGCGTACTGCACCACTCGCGTCGACACGCTGCCGAGAAAAAACCGATCAAGCGCGCCCAGCCCTTGGGCTCCCATCACGATCAGATCGGCCTGTTGTTTCGACGCCGCCTCCATGATCTGTTCAGCGGGATTCCCCACCCGGCTCACGGACTTGGCCCTAAATCCCGCCTCGATCAGCTTCTGCACGCTCTGGTCGAGTAATGTCCGGCTTTCCTCCTTGACCTTCAGTCTCCGTTGCTGGGTCCAGGGGATCGTCGTGCCGATATCGAAGGGGGCTAACGGGCGGCGTAGGGTCACATGGATCACGCTCACATGAATCGGCGCCGACCGGCCCTTGCCGGTCGGCCGATCAGGCTGAAACTTGGTCAGCACAAATTCCAGGGCTTTGGCCGATGCAGGGGACCCATCGGTCGCCAAGGCGATTCGCCGCACGGGGACCGCCTCATTCTTGACGACAAGCACAGGACAGGTCGCCTGCTGGATGAGTTTCGTCGATACACTGCCGAGCGTGAAGCGGTCGAGAGCGCCGAGGCCCTGACTGCCGACCACCAGGAGCCCATTGTGTTTGGGTGCGCGTTCCAGGATCGTCGGCGCCACGCTCCCTTCTTCCTCACGGGCCGTACCCGTAAGTTTCAGCGCTGCCAACTGCTCGGTGACGTTCTTGAGGGTTCGTGCCGAACGCGCTTCCACGCGCTGCGTCTCTACCTTCGTCCGAAACGGCAACTGAAGCCACGCACGATCGCGCACATGCAGCGCCAGGACTTTGGGCGGCTCGACCAGCGGTAACTTGGGCACCCAGTGTAAGGCCCAGTACCCGTACTTCGATCCATCCATCGCCACGACCACATTCATGATGCACCCTCCTTGTGTTTAAGCGCCCGTTATCTTCGACCCAACAGGTTGAAACCGGTCTCGAAAGGCCTCCGGCGATAGTCCTGTGAGGGCTGCATAGCGGCCCAATGCGACAGGGTCTGTGAAATCTTCGTCGGATAGCCGGATCATGTACTGGCGCGCAATCTGGTACGACTGCGCCGTGACATCAACCATCCGTACTTTCGCACGGCCGCTGACGGGATCCACCATCTGCTTGAAAGGAATCGGGGTAAATCGCCCATTTTGGATCGACACCATCGCCGCCGTGCCTCTATCCAGAAGAAACTGCGCCGCACAAAAGCCGAGATCGCGGGTGTATTCCATATCGAACGGGATCGGGTCCGCACAGCGTAATTCATAACCCACATTCTTGGCGAGGATCGTCGTGGCAAGTCCCACGGCTTTCATGCCCTTCGTGACTTCACGCCGGAGCACATCGCCGATATCCACATCTGCTAATCGCAGGTTGCCATGCTCATCCTTCTCGACATGCTCCAATCCACCCAGGTCTTGCGGATCAAGAATCTCGATCAGTCCTTCCGCCAACACGACCACCCCGTCAGAGCGCCCTCCGCTGAGCCGCTTGATCATCGTCCCGATTACGAGATCGACCAGGCGCTGAAGTTTCACGGGTCGTTCCCCAAATTCCTCGGGAATAATCGTGAGGGTCGCGCCGACAGCCTTGCCGACTCCAAGCGCCAAATGGCCGGCTTTCCGCCCCATAGTCACCGCAAAATACCAGCGCGAAGTCGTGTGAGCGTCCACCATGAGGTTTTTCACGATTTCGACGGCGACATGCCGGGCCGTTTGAAAACCGAACGTCGGAATGCCATAAGGAAGATCGAGGTCGTTGTCGATGGTCTTCGGCACATGCACAATTTGAATCCGCCCAGCCGCCTGCTCCTCCAGTTTGAGCGATGAGAAGGCGGTATCGTCGCCGCCGATGGTCACCAAGCGTGTGACGCCCAGTTGCATCAAGGAGGACAGGACCTTGGCGAGAGACTCAGCCTTCTTTGTCGGATTCGCCCGCGAGGTGCCCAGATACGAACCACCCCGGAAGTGAATGCGACTGACTTCTTCAATGGAGAGGGGGCGTACCCGACTCTCACTGCCTTCCATAAGCCACTTGAATCCGTCAATGATGCCGACCACGTCGCAGCCGCCGAGTATGCTTCGGATCGTGACCGCGCTGATGACACTGTTGATTCCCGGCGCCGGTCCACCCCCGACCAGTATTCCAACGGTCGTTTTCTTCAATGTCATCCGTTCCCCTTAAAATTTTACCCAGCGGCCTTCCAACTTCTCCATAATCTGCGGCATAGTTGTATACTCCATCTCTTCCAGAGGCAACCGGTGCGGCTCGAACGGGCCATGCATGCGCAGCACATCTGCCACTCGATTGGCGTCCCGCCGCGCCTCATCGTAGGACGGATCGTCGAACATGTCGCGCGGCCCGATGAGCCGTCCGTCGGCCAACTGAAATCCGACACAGGCCACGCGCGGCGGGCCATCGAATCTGGTCGGCGTGGCTTGCTTCACCGACACCGGCATCAACGGTCCGTAATGCGATCCTCGCATCCAGCCTTCGATGATCCAGGGGTAGCGAAACGGATCCAGCACTTCTCCGACCGCTGGGAAGTTCTGCTGCGCTCGTACGATCATCACAGGGTCGTCCTTACCGACGTACTTGCCCGCGATGAGCGACAGTCGTTCCGTCGACGATGCGGCAGCGATGGTCCCGTCGGCACGGGAGAAGACGTGCTTGACGGTGTACTTTCCAGGCGAGCCGATGAACATGAGCATGTCGTAGAGGTCTTCCGGGCAGTCGAAGGTGATTTTCTTGTGCTCCCGGATATCCTGCACCTCAAATCGGAACCCCTGGTGCAACGTCGGGGCGATCACGAGGCCGGCAGTCGTGAAGGGATCGGCAAACATCTTATAGAGAGGAAGATTCCGATGCGCCTGCTGAGGTCTTGTCCGCCATGAAGATCAAGATCGGTTCTGATTTTCGCTCGATGATTTCCATTTCTGCCACCCCGGGCCCTTGGCCTCTGACATTTCCGCTGAAGGCGTCGGAAAGAAGATCCTGCCCCGCTCCATAGAGATGGAGGTCCTTGGCCACCTGGGTCCCGGCTTCGAAGGTCTCCCAGGCAAGACGATGAATCGCTTCGCAATCGACTCCATACCGGTGCGTCATGATGAGTTGCAAATCGTCCCCGCAAGCCGTCACGTGATAATCCACGAGCACCCCGCTCGATTTGGCCGTCGCGAGTTTCTCCTGTGCGTTCTGGATCAAAGCCGGATGGATCGCCGAGTGACCGACCCACCCGCCGATGTCTGCCTTGATCACACTCACCGTGATCTTCTTGGGTTCCTGCCCGCTCGTTTCAACCGCCATCTTGCACCTCCGTTCGAGGACCCAGCCGTGACCGACCGGCTCATCCCTCGTGCTCTATGAGAAGTTGGACCAAACAATAGAATAAGGCCTCTAACAGATTTCCGGCCTCGCATTCTGTTCCCTTTCTCGCTACAGAATCAGTTGGCGGTGCATATGCCGCAACTCCGCTTCATCTTCCGGATCGAGTTCGTCCCCTTCAATCGGTTCCACCTGCACGGCAGACACCTTGTACTCAGGGCACTTTGAACTTTCGTCCGCACTTGACGAGAGCAATGCATTCACCGTTGAAGCAGGGAAGTGAAAGCTGGTGAAGAGATGTCCCGACATGACTCGTTCACTCCCCACGACGGGAAGCAATGCCTCGCCACGGGCACTCACCACACGAACGATCTCACCGTCGCGCAGATGCAGCCCTTCCATATCGGCCGGATGCATTTCCAGCACATCGGTATCGACCAACTCGAGAATGTCCGTCCGTCTGGTTTGGGCCCCGCAGTTGTAATGTTGGAGAATGCGGCCCGTGGTCAGCACGAAGGGATACTCAGCCGTCGGCGCCTCACCAGGCGGCAGGTAATCCACCGCGACAAAGTGCGCCTTCCCCTTTGGAAAGGTCTCCTGATGCATGAGGGCTGTGCCTTCGTGGGAGGCAGTCGGCACAGGCCACTGTAAACCCGCATGCTGGTCGAGCCGGTCGTAGGACACACCGGCGAACATCGGCGTGAGCGTCGCGATCTCGTCCATGATCTCTGAGGGATGCCGATAGGGCATGGGATAACCCATCCGGGTTGAGACTTCGCAGACCACTCGCCAATCCGGAAGAATCCCGTGAGACGGCTCCACGACTTTCCTGATCCGCTGAATACGACGTTCAAGATTGGTAAAGGTGCCGTCCTTTTCTAGGAACGATGCGCCGGGCAATACTAGATGCGCAAACTTCGTGGTCTCGCAGAGAAACAGATCTTGCACCACGAGAAACTCCATATGCTTCAACGCCTCGTGCACCTTTCTTCAAATTCGGATCGGTCTGCGCGACATCATAGCCGATGATCCAGAGCCCCTTGAGCCGACCCGCAATCGCCGCGTCCCACATATCGGGCGTTTTCATGCCACGCTTCGTGGGCAACGGACGGCCAGTGATAGCCTGATGCAGCGCTGCCAGCTTCGGATCATCCAAATTCTGGTAGCCGGCGAAGTACGTCGGAAGGCAGCCCATATCCGAGGCCCCCTGCACATTGTTTTGTCCACGCAAGGGATTGATGCCGGTGCCCGGCTTTCCGATGTTGCCAGTGGCCAAGGCGAGGTTGCAGAGCGCGATCACCCCATGACTGCCCCAGCGATGTTCCGTTACACCGAGACCATGGACACAAAACGCCGCACAGCTACTCCCATAGCGCCGTGCCGCCTGCGCGATGAGATGGGCCGGCACACCGGTGATGGCCTCCGCCATTTCCGGTGTGCAATCTGAGACCGTATTGAGCCAATTCTCGATTCCTTCGGTCCTTGCCGCGATGAAGGTCTGATCGAGAAGCCCCTCCTTGACCAAGACATGGCCTATCGCATTGAGCAAGGCGACATTTGTACCGGGCCTCAGTTGGAGATGCAGATCGGCCAGTCGCGCCAGTTCTGTGCGCCTAGGATCGATAACAATCAAAGGCACCCCTCGCCGATGGGCCTGTTTGATCTTGGCCCCGACCACTGGATGAGACTCCGTCGGGTTCGCCCCCACCACCATAATCAGCTGAGTCAAATCGAGGTCTTGAATGGAATTGGTTGCGGCTGAAGCGCCGAGTGTTTCCATCATGCCGGTAACGGTCGCGCTGTGACAGACACGCGCACAGTTGTCGATATGGTTCGTCCCGATCACACAACGCATGAACTTGGCAAAGAGATAATTTTCTTCGTTCGTGCCCCGGCTGGACGAAATAGTCGCGAGCGCATCCGGACCCTTCGTCTCCTTGATGCGCGTGAACTCCTGCGCAATTCGATCCAAGGCCGATTCCCAGGAAATCTCTTCCCAATCATTCCCGCGTCGTAGCAGTGGGACTCGCAGACGATCCGGTGCATCGTTGTAGGTCCAGCCGAACCGCCCCTTCATGCAGGCGTGTCCCCGATTTGAAGGCCCATCGTCTGCCGGAATCATCTGAACCACTCGTCCATCCCGCACACCAGCATCGAACGCACAGCCTACGCCACAATAGGCGCAGGTCGTCCGCACAGCTCCGGTCGGTATGCCCTTCTCCAACACTGTTTTCTCCGTGAGCGCGCCGGTCGGACATTCCTTCACACAGGCGCCACACGACACACAGTTGGATGTGGCAAAGGCTGCCGCTTCACCCATAATTGAGCCGGCTCCCGCCGCCGGTCTTGCCGGAAATCCTCGCCCGATCATGGTCAAGGCATGTGTGCCTTGAATTTCATCGCAGGCTCGCACACAGCGGGCACAGGAGATACAGGCTGCATTGTCGAAGGTGAAAAACGGGTTCGAGTCGTCCCGCACGGAAGCGCGCTTGCTGCGCGCCCCATCGGGATACCGCACTCTATCCACGCCGCAGGCGAGCGCCAGCTCACGCAATGGGCCCGACATCTCGCTTCCTTCAGGCTGTTCAGACACATAGAGTTCGACGATGTTATGGCGATGCCGCCTGAGCCGATCGCTCTCAGTTCGGACGACCATATCGGGTTTGACTGGAGTCGTGCAGGAGGCAGGAGTTCCGGACTGCCCCTCAATTTCGCAGATACAGAGTCGGCAGGAGCCGAAGGGAGCGAGTTGATGCGAGACGCAGAGGCTGGGGATCGAAATCCCGGCCTTCCGCGCGGCCATATAAATGGTATCGCCCGGTTCGGCAGCGACAGAACGGCCATTGATGGTCAGATTCATCGTTTCCAGCTTTCAGCAATCAGCTCTCAGCGATCAGCTTATTGCTGACTGCTGAATGCTGACAGCTTGCTTCTGAATTCATTCGGGAAATGTTCAATCGCCGTCAACACAGGGTATGGGGCACGCCCCCCTAATGCACAGAGGCTGGTCGCTTTCATGGTCTCGCCGAGATCGGACAGGAGAAAGAGATCCTCCGCAGTTCCCTGGCCGCGCTGAATCCGTTCGAGAATTTCACGGCCTCGCACCGATCCAATGCGACATGGTGTGCATTTGCCGCACGATTCGTCCGCCGTGAAGGCCATGAAATGCCGTGCCAACTCGACCATGTCCGTCTCGTGATCATAGACGACGATACCGCCATGCCCGAGAATCGCTCCGGCCTCGGCGAACGCGTCATAGCAAATAGGGATATCCAGTTGCGATTCGGGAAACAGGCTCCCCAACGGCCCCCCGACCTGTACGGCTTTGAACCTCGAGCCCGCTGCCATGCCGCCACCGAATCGCTCCAAGACGTCTTGGAGCGTGAGGCCAAAAGGAATTTCAATCAGCCCGGCCTGCTTCACTCGACCACCGAGCTGCACGGCCATCGTCCCGCGCGACCCTTCTGTCCCGAGGGAGGCATGCCACGCGCCCCCGTTGGCTAGGATATTGGGAATCGTCGCGAAGGTCAGAACGTTGCTGACGATCGTCGGTTTGCCATAGAGTCCGGACTCTGCCGGGTAGGGCGGCTTCGCCAACACGACACCACGGCGGCCCTCCAGCGATTCCAGCAAGGCGGTTTCCTCGCCGCAGACGTAGGAGCCGGCACCGCTCACCACCTCAAGATCGAACGGATAGTCGTCGCTGTCCAACAGATCTGCCTCACGCGCTTTCTGAATCGCGAACCGCATGGCCTGCGCCGCCGCTGGATATTCGTACCGGCAATAGATATAGCCACGAGTCGCCCCGATCGCACGCGCACAGATCATCATGCCTTCGATCAATCGAAATGGATCGCCCTCCATGATCATCCGATCACAATAGGTGCCGGCGTCCCCTTCGTCGGCATTCGCCACCACATATTTTTGTTCCGACGAGGCCTGCTGCGCAACCTGCCACTTCTTCCACACAGGAAACGCCGCCCCTCCCCGACCGCGCAATCGCGAGATGCCCAACTCTTCGACGATGGCTTCCGGCGAGAGGCTCCGCGCCGCCGCCAATCCCTTGAGTCCGCCTCGTGTTTGATACTCATCGAGCGCAAGTGGTTCGGTGATGCCGAAGTTGGCGAAGGTGAAGCGGGTCTGTTGTTGCAGAAAGGGTATCCCCGCAACCGGCGTTCCACCCACGCCGGCTACGATGCGCGGCAAGTCGTTCGGCGCCACGTTGAACCAAGCCTCACGCCCGTTGGGTGTCTCTCGCTCCACCATCGGCTCCAGAAAAAAGGCTCCGCGCGAGGACGTGCGAATCAGTTGAATCTCTTGCCGCTCGCTCCAAGCATCGGCAAGTCGTTCGGCGCCGGCCGCACGGGAAGAGGTATCGTTGGCAAGATAGCAGCGTATTGTCTTCATTTATCAGACTCCGAAAAACTCAACCTATGCACATACAGCGTTGGGGACATACATCGTGCTGTCGATGTCAGCAGAGCTTCAGGATGCTCAAAAAGGCTGTCCAGCAAGGCCGCAGCGAGCGAAGTGGCGAGGAGGTACGGACCGCACTTCGTGTAACCGTTCGCCCTTGCAATAAATCTTGGCGAGCGGATAAGCCCCTTCAGTATTTCGAATATCCGAGGCGTGCCCCTCAACGTTGAGCCTCGAAGCGATGCGAGAACGCTGCTGGCGGGCTTTTTCAGCATCCTGCTATCTATAGGGCTCCAGAAGTGACAGCACACCCGACGGCGTCACTCGCCCACAGAGGTTCGCATCGATCATCACGGTCGGCGACAACGCGCAATTTCCTGCGCAGGACATCTGCTCCGCAGTGAAGCGCTCTGCCTGCGTGGGGTCTTCGGCAGTCATGCGTATATAATCTTGGATGGCACGGAAAACTCGCGCGCCGTGGTTGGCCATGCAAGACTCGCCCATGCACACTCGAATAAGGTGCCGACCAGGCAGCTGAGTCCGTAGGTCGGAATAATAGGACAAGACCCCCGCAACCTGGGCCTCCGTCACGCCTAATACCTGCGCAATCTGAGGAATGGCATTCGTCGGGACATAGCCTCGAGCAGACTGGACAGCCAGGAGTGCCTTGAGGATGTTCGGTGTGTCCGGCGGCACAGGACGGCAGGTTTCAAGGGTCTCGGCGAGTCGAGTCTTGTGCCGAGTCGTCATCAACCGACCTCATCCAACCCAACATGGGCTCTCAGCTTGTTGTAATCAAACGATGCCCGGCCCACGAGCCTCACACCGGGATCGTATCGCTCCATGTCGGCGATCACGGCGGCAACCTGCTCGCGGCCGGCTGCTGACATCGCGACATGGCGCGGCATGTGATTCCCCAGCGACGGGCAGGCCCGTTCTGCCCACCCTAAGTACAGCGTCTCGAGGAACCCGTTCAAGAGAGCTCGACCTTCCTCCGCCGAAATCACCAGCGTCAGAGGCTCCTTGACAGCCAGCTCCGACTCCTTGAGTTGTCGGGGCGGTGGCGTACAGGTTTCGCCGCGAAAATGAAGAGAGAATCCAAACGTGGCTGCCAGTTTGTGTTTGACGGCATCAAGCCGCTCTCGCGAATCACACTCCACCCACAACTGGGTTGCCGTGAGAATCAGTCTTGCGACCACTGCGGATTCAAAGGAGCCGGATGCCCCTCGCTGCACGAAATACTGCGCGCCCTTCGAGGTTGAGGCTCCACTGGGCTGGGAGACCGCAGCTTCACGCTCAAATCCTTCAAGACCTGCGAGCATGTCATTCATGTGTCCGTATTCGCAATGATCGTACAGGGCCAAGGCATACAGATAGGGCTGCCCCCCCTCTGCCACATAGTGAATACTTTTCACGGCGTCGATGAGCGAGGCAAACCGCATGCGCGCGAACGTCCACAACAATACATGCCCATAGCGCTTGACGAATTCCGGCCAATCGCCGAGTTCGAAAGACCCGGCGGAAATTTCTACCTGCCGCCGGTAATCGAGCGTGGCGTTCAGCAGACCCTTTCCGTCCTCGTTGGATAACACGATTGCAGCCCCCGCAATGACCGCCCGCTCCCACTCGACATCCCCCGGCTCGCGGATCAACCGCGCGAGAAGGACTTGTCCTTGCTGTAGGTCCTTGCGGAAGGCTCCGTCAGGCACTCGATAGACCCGTCCATTTCCGATCGAGCGGAAGACCAGACGCTGGGTGGGCTCGTCGACCGATAGGAATTCGGCCAGGTCGAGATAGGAATGTTTCAGCGGATCCAACCACACGCGCTCTTCTTGCGGAATATGCTCAGTGATGACATCGCGCAACTGCTCGATCAACGTCAGTTGCCCGTCCTGTGGGTAGAAGTCGGCGTAGAGTATGAGGTCGGCTAACTCCGTTTCCTGCGGCAGCGGAGACAACAATGCCCCTGCCCCACCCTCAAGATAGGGCTGAAGTGCAAGACTCAGCGCGATCTGCCGCTGGCCAGCCATCCTCGGTTCTGACGACAGGATGTCTAACCGAGCGATCAACGTGTCGAGCGGCGGGAGAAGAGGCACCCAGAGGCCGGCGGTCATTTCACTCGCGAGCTTCATGAATTTCCTCCATCACGATGGCCTCGGCGTCGAGCCAGTCTTCAAGATCGTGTCCGTCTCGATAGCCCCGCTCTTGCCACAATTCAAACGCCTTACTCAGAATCCGTTCCCGCAGACCTTCCGGCAGCTCGATAGATCGTGGCGATGCCGCCAAGGGCGAGCGCATCGGCGGTTTCATTTTTTTTATTGGTTTAGTTGCGCTCATCATCACTCACTCCTTTGTAGTTAGGTGGATAGGACGGGAGAGTCTTCTTCCGGAACCGTCTGGCGAGAGCCTGGTCCAAACTTTGGGCTCCGCACCGTGATGACAGGGCAGCGAGCTTTTCGCAGAACGGCCTCGGCCACGCTGCCAGAAATGGCGTGAGAGATCCCACGGCGCCCGTGCGTACCCATCACGATGAGGTCACAGGGCATGGTCTGGGCAGAATCTAAGATTGAATCGGCTGGGAACCCTCCCCTCAGCCGAGATTCTACCTGCATCGTGGGATGTTGGTGGGAAGACGCCAGCTCCTCCAGTCGTTTCGTCCAAGTCTCGGCGTCAGCATGACGTGCCTTACTCTGACCGAGAGTAAAATCCAAGCCATATGACACCGGCTCCAAGACGTGCAGCAACATGAGAGAGGCCTTCGCCTGCTGCGCCACCACGGCTGCATACCCCAAGGCATCGAGGGAACAATCGGAAAAATCGACCGGTACGAGGATGCGTTCCAGTGTGATAGGCTTCGACAAGGCACCCTCCTCCTCTTCAATGTCTGCCGGCTCCATTCGCACCGTCAGCACCGGGCAAGGGGCTCCACGAATGACCCGTTCGGCAGTACTGCCTAACAAGACGTGCGCAAGGCCGGTCTTGCCCCTGGTCCCTACGACGATCAGGTCTGAGTCCTCCGCCCGTGCCACGGTAATCACTTCTTCACTTGGAATCCCCGTAGCCACCCTGGTCGTGACCGCAATCCCCCGCCGCTCCACCCGGCCTTTGAGACCGACGAGCTGCGACGATGCGGTCTTGAGCAGATCGGCCAGATATTGCTGATTGACGAGGTAATCGGGATTGAGTCCCGGTGGAAATTCCGCGACGCACAGCACAGTCAAGGAGGCCTTCCACGAGCAGGCGAGCGCACAGGCATAGTCTTCCGCCCGCCTAGCCCACTGCGAAAAGTCTGTGGCAAACAAGATTCGCTTGATCACTGGAGCCCTCTCCTCCCTTTACAACCCATAACCTCTGGCAGACGGCAGAAGAACTATTCCAGCAGGGCAAAACTTCGATGGCGCGCAGGCTGCTCAAAAAGGCCGTCCAGCAAGGCCGCAGGCGAGTCGAAACCGGAGGCGTACCCTCTGGGGTACGTTGAGGATTTCGATGAGCCGAGAACGATGCTGGCGGACTTTTTCAGCCGCCTGCCTGTTTACACCGCCTCCGCGCTGAGTAAGAGCAACTCGCCCTTCATGTTCGGATGGATGGAGCACCTAAACTCATGCCGGCCAGGCCGCGACATGTTGAACCGAATGGCCACCTCCCGTTTGGGATCGAGAAATACCCCACCCACGCCTCGGCCATAGACGATCACTCCGTCCTTCTCGACCTGAGTCGGAATGCCCTCAAACATGGTCGAGCCAAAGTCGTGCTTTTCGGCATCTTCGTTTCTGATCTTAATCACCGTAGGAAATCCAAGGCGGAGCACTCCCTGCTTGGCTACGAACTTGAAATCCTTGATTGTCACCTCGACGACTTGCTCCGACTGAGCGAAAATAGGCCCCGTCGCCTCCCACCAGAACCCACACGTGACGGCAAGTACAAGAACCAATCCCCACTGCCCCTTCTGAGTGCTCATATTCCCCTCCCTCTTCTCAGGACGCTTAACACCGTAAAAGGTAAAACGTGAAAGGTTTCAGAGAAAGACTGTTCCGCAGTCCGTACGTTTTACGTTTTACCTTTCACGAACGCTTTGGCGTTGGTGGCAGCGGAACAGTCAACACCGGGCAACCCGCGGTCCGCACCACCCGTTCTGCCGTACTGCCGAAAAATATTTTCTCGACCGTGTCCGACCGCCCTCCATAACTACCCAGCACCACCAGGTTGACTTTTTCCACCCGGACTATCTTTGCGATCTCCACAAAAGGCACACCTTCCGCCAACAGCCTGGTGATCTTCACACCTTTGGCCGATTCCGAATCAAGCAACCGCCGCGTATTTAAACGGGCGTGATGCCGCAGTCGCCGCTTCTGCGCTTGCGAGTCGGACGGCACAGCCAACAACCCAAGACGGTTGAAGGCCGCCAGGGCACTCGTATCGATCACGTGCAACAGTAACAGCTCGGCCTGAAAGGTCCTGGCAAGCGTCAGCGCGATGCGGAAGGCTTCTTCTGAGCAAGCAGAAAAATCTACCGGAACAAGAATCCTCGTACAGAACGGATCAGCCACACGACCTCCCACTGGATCGACTCACTCCCTGCTACCAGCAAGGGCGGTGCCACCGCACCAAGAGTCGGAAGCGATGACTAAGAGCATAGTGGAAACAAAGACTTTGTCTTTCTTGTCGGACCATACGCCATCCACCATCGACTCTTTGCATTGTGAGCAGGGGTGTCCTGCTACAGCTCGACTTTCTCTGCTGTGGCAGAAGGCGACAGGAGATGTGATGCGTACGGGGTGAAGGGTGATGGGACCGATCGAGTAAATGTCTTTTCCTCTCCACCCCTTACCCCTCACCCCTTACGCCTCACGCGACTGTGCAGGCAACGGCACTGGACTTGCTGAGATATTGCAAGGAGAAAGGTCGTGCCGACACATGACGCGCAATCAATGGTTGCTCTTAGGGGCGGTGCTGCTAGGGTTGGCGGTCGGGCTTTACATCCTGTTTTTCTGTCCAACTGACTGTCAGTAGCAGGATGCTGAAAAAGTCCGCCAGCAGCGTTCTCGCCTCGAAAGCATCCTCAACGTAGCCCAGAGGCTACGCCTCCGGTGCTTTCATCGACTGCGGCCTTGCTGAACGGCCTTTTTGAGCATCCTGCGGCGATTCCTGCATCGACACTAGTGGGAGATCCAACGGTGTTCAAGAAGTGTACGTTACGTTTTCTGTAGCCTGTTAGTCGCCCGACCTTGCTCGTCGTGCGGAGCAAGAGTACCAAAGGAGATGTGCGATGCCGTGCCACCGATATCACGGAATGATGACCGTGGATTCCTATATCGACATGGGCAGCAGCAGCGACCCGCTCTGGTTACGGGTGTGGCGTTGCGTGAATTGTGGCGAAGTCGCTCAGCTAGGAATCATGATGAACCGAACCACCCATCGCAACTGACTACATCGCATGGTGAAACAATCGAACCGCACACGTCTTCGCCGTGATGATCGGATAACACTGACGGTATAGGAACCGGTGCCATGGCGACCGCGGCGGATCTGATGACGGCGACTGTCCCGCAGGCTCGCGCGGATGGCACCGTCGCCGACGCCATGAAGTTGTTGCAGAGCCGGACATGGGCAGAAGTCGGGCATGTGTACGTGGTGGACCACGCATTGCGGCTGGCCGGGCAAGTCTCGATCGAACGCCTGCTCGCAGCTTCCCCAGAAATACGGCTGGATGCGCTACGTGGGGATCCGCCGTTGATCGTCCGAGCCGGCGACAATGCGGAAACTGTGGCCCTGCTCGCCGTCGAGCAACACGATGCCGACGTGGCGGTGATTGACGAGTCCAGCCGATTCATGGGGGCCATCCCTATCGGACGATTGCTGGCGCTGCTGCATGAAGAACATGTGGACGACATTCTGCGCATGGGAGGTCTTGCCGCCTTTCATCCGGCCCCGCCGGAGGTGGGAGGAATTGCTCAGATCGTTCGAGCGCGTGTGCCCTGGCTCTTGATCGGGTTGGCAGGAGGATTCCTGGCCGGTGGTGTCGCGTCGTTGCTCGAAGCCACACTGAAAGAGAACATCACCTTGGCCTTCTTTTTGCCGCTGGTCGTGTATATGGCCGACGCCGTCGGAACCCAAACTGAAACAATTCTCGTCCGTGCGTTAGCCTACGGCAAGGTGTCGTTGGGGGCGCAATTATTACGGGAAGGTGCAGTCGGCCTCCTCATCGGCGGCATCGTAGGACTGTCCGCCGGCGCCTGCCTGCTGGCCTGGGGCGGGGCGAGATCGGTCGCCTTTACGCTCGCAATCACGCTCGCCTTGACCGCCATGATCGCGACGTTCGTCGCCAGCCTGTTACCGATTGGACTGAGCCGAGCAGGCATTGATCCCGCACTCGCGAGTGGTCCTGTGGCCACCGTGGTACAGGATTCTCAGTGTGGCGGTGTATCTGGGAATCGCGTCGCTCATCCTGTGAGCGCAAGACGATCGTGATCTAGCAGTCTGCGGAAAGACTCAGTTTTTGCACGACACGCTGTGGAGATAATACATGGAGTGCTCGTGCTTGAATGGCCAGCAGGATGCTCAAAAAGGCTGTCCAGCAAGGCCGCAGCGAGCGAAGACCGGATACGTACCCTCTGGGGCGCACGGTGCGACGAATAAGGAACACCACGTCTGTGCGCGCCGCCGAGTTAGTGAGGCGGCCGGGTCCCCGTTGAGGATCTGAGCGATGCGAGAACGCCGCTGGCGGACTTTTTCAGCATTCTATTAAAGGAAGACGATGGCATCATCGACGGACCTGCAGGCTCCACAAGAGGTGACGATCCGATCCGGCCGCGTCAGCCTGGATGGCCATCTGGGGATCCCTGTGTCGCCGCTCGGCATGGTGGTCTTCGCCCACGGAAGCGGCAGCGGACGATTCAGTCCGCGCAATAATTTCGTCGCCCGTTTTCTCCAGCAAGGACGGGTGGCCACGCTCTTGATCGACCTCCTGACCCCGGATGAAGCCGAAGACCGCCGCAAGGTCTTCGACATCGACCTGCTGGCAGATCGGCTTCTGTTGGCCAAAGCCTGGCTCGAACAGGACGATCGGACGAAGGGCCTGGGCATCGGCTATTTCGGCGCCAGTACAGGAGCGGGCGCGGCTCTACAGGCGGCAGCACGCGACCCCTCGTCGATTCAGGCCATCGTGTCGCGAGGGGGGAGGCCGGATCTGGCCGAAGCCTATCTGCCGTCGGTTACTGCGCCGACCATGCTGATTGTCGGTGGAGACGATGAACCGGTCATCGAGATGAATCGAGCAGCGTACCGACTGCTTTCCTGTCCTAAACGTCTGGTAATCGTGCCCGGTGCAACGCATCTCTTCGAAGAGCCCGGCACACTTGAGCAGGTGGCGGAGCATGCGCTCGCGTGGTTTCAGCAACACGTTCACTCTGCGAAGCACAAGAGTACAGGTGCGCAAACAAAGGAGCATCTTTGATGAAAACCATACTTGCGGTCGATGGATCGGATAATTCCTATGAAGCCGTTCATGTCATGAAATACATAGCCGGGGCAGAACAACTCACCCTGCTTCACGCCTTGAACGTCCCACGGCCGGCGTACCCTGAAATGGCGATGATGCCGGAAACGGCGGAGGAGATGTATAAGGCTCTTGAGCAGAGCATGCGGGAAGACGGCGAGCGGCTGCTCAATCGGGTTCAGTCCCTCCTCCCGCTGCACGCAGGCCCCACAAGGAAACATCTTCAAATCGGATCTCCGGCAGAAGTGATTATCTCGATGGCTGAGGAGCAGCACACCGATCTCATCGTGATAGGAGCACGGGGTCTTGGCCCCATCAAGGAGCGGCTACTCGGCAGCGTGTCACACCGCATCCTCACCCTGGCCCCTTGTGCCACATTGATCGTGAACGGCCCGGTCAAAGCGATGAAACAGATCTTACTGCCACTCGAAGGCTCATTCGATGCGGAAGCCGCGATTCGTTTTCTCCAGCTCAAACCGTTTCACAAAGCGGTTGAGTTGACACTCATGACTGTCTTGCCTTCGACAGAGCCGCCATGGCCGGACGATGCCAAAGCTGCTGCAGCCTCCACCGAGATACTGGAGAAGCAAGCCGAGTACGTCGAGAGTGTGGCAGAACGTCTGCGCGCCATAGGCTATCAGGCGCATGGAGTCGCTGTGGTCGGAACACCCTCTGCCATGATCTTGCAACAAGCGACCACCCTGCGATCGGATCTGATTCTGATGGGTACAAGAGGCAGGAAGGGCATCACTCGCTTTGTACTCGGGAGCGTATCTCATGCCGTGCTGCACAAGATGCCCTGCTCGGTGTTGGCCTTTCACTCATGAAGCAGGGCGAGGGAGCAGGCAGACCGTTCTTCTTGCTCGCAGAACGCGCACGATAAGAATGTGCTCGTCCGATGCGCGCAGTGAAGAACAATCTGCCTACTCCCTCTTGGAAGGTCGGGGAACCAGAAGGACCTCGCTTGGGCCAATGCCACGTCTCAGCGTGCTAGTGGGGGCAGGTGAGATGTCCGACCTTTTTGAGCATCCTGCAGGAATCTTCCTATCTAGTCGAAATCGTGAGGCCATCAAAATTTCGCTGGACCAGAATGGTTTTTCAGCATACGGCTAGCCCGCATGATTCACCGCACGCAGAATGTCAGGTCTACCGACATGGTTGTTCTCACAGCCTGCTATACTTCGGCCCCATCCGAAAGCGCGCACTCTTCTCGTATCCCCAGCCCGATATAGCGATCGCCCGCGATCACGCGTTGAAGCGCTTTCGGCAATTCTGTATGAAGACCCGTTCTCTTGAGCAGGTACCCGCGAGCTCCTGCATTGAACGCCAAGGACACATAGACCGGCTCCCGATGGACCGAAAGAATGATCACTTTGCTGTCCGGGACACTGGTGTGTAAGGCACGAGTGGCCTCGAGGCCGTTCAGCTTCGGCATCGAAATATCTGTGATGATAATGTCGGGCTTCAGCCGTTGTGCCGCTTCCACAAGGGCTTCCCCATCTGCCACCATCCCCACTACCTCATGAAACTTGTCTTCCAATACACCACATATCGCGCTGAGCATTTCCGGGTGGTCGTCGGCTAGAAGGATTCGCGGTTTCTTCATGTGTTGTCGTCTCACCTAGAAAAGGCAGCGATTATAGAGATTATAGGATTTTTTGAGAGTGAAAGAAACTAGGTGAAACCCTAGCGTTCAGAAGCCATTCGACTAGCAGTTTGCTGAAAAGCTCAGTTTTTTGCGCGGCAAGGTCCACTGGTCATAGGTAGGTTGATAGTGCCGGATCACCTGCAGGATGCTCAAAAAGGCTCTCCAGCAAGGCCGCAGCGAGCGAAGAGGTGAGGCGTACGCTTTGGTACGTTGAGCCTCTGAGCGACGCGAGAACGCCGCTGGCGGGCTTTTTCAGCATCCTGCCTGCTAGAGGCTGGTGATGCCGTGGGTAATCGCATACTTGGTCAAACTGGCAGTGGTATGAATGTCCAACTGCTGCATGATGCGGGCCTTGTGAAACTCCACTGTTTTCACCGACACCTTGAGCGCCGTGGCAATCGCCTTGGTGCCGCGGCCCTCAGCGACAAGCTGCAACACTTCCCGCTGGCGCGGGGTAAGCGCCATGGACACAGTCGTACCTCGTTCTCCGGAGGAGGGATTGAGAACCGAGTCCAGCACATCTTTCGTAATCAATGGGGTCAGAAAGTGTTGGCCGTGGAGGACTGATCGGATCGCCGCGCTGAGCTCTGAGGCCGCGGACCGCTTGAGGAGATATCCTGAAGCCCCTGCCTGGAATGCCTCGGTGGCATAGGTCGGGCTGGCATGCATGGTGAGAAAAATGAGTTTGCTTTCCGGCACCAGTACCCGGAGTTGCCGGGCCGCTTCGAGCCCATTTAAAAACGGCATCGCAATATCCAGGAGAATCAGATCAGGCTGCAGCTTCTGCGCTGCCTCAACCAGCGCCCGCCCGTCTTCCACCGTGCCCACCACCTCACACTCAACCTCCACCAGCTTCCGCAACCCGGCGAGGATCAACGAATGGTCATCAGCCATGAGCACGCGCGGTTTCTTCATGCGTCCTCCTGTAAATTGGGAATCCACGCACAGATCTTCGTCCCGCTCCTGGGCAAGGAATGGATCCGAAGAAGCCCTCCCAATCCACGCGTTCGCTCCTGCATGCTCACCAAGCCAAGTCCTCTTGCGCCGGCGTTTTTATCCTCAAAGTCGAACCCTTTGCCGTTATCGCGCACCGACAAGCCGACCCCTTTGGACGAGCCGCTCAGTCTGACGGTGACGTCTGTCGCCTGGGCATGCTTGGACACATTCTGCAAACTCTCCTGCAAGACGCGAAATAGATTGGTGGCGACCTCCGGCGAGAACGTCTTCGGCACCTCTCGCCCGATAAACCTCACGGACAACCCGGTCCGCTTCGCAAACTCGGAGACGTGATCCCGTGCAGCAACCTCCAGGCCAACATGCTCGAGCAAGGACGGGTGCAACCTGTACGCCAGATCGTGCAGGTCGTCGGACAGCATTCCAGTCTGAACGCGTATCGCAGCGAGTTGCCGGGTGATCGGCTCTGGTAGGGCGATAGGGGCTCTCTCCATACTCTCCAGTTCCAGCGACAGAGCCGCCAATCGCTGATTGAAGTCGTCGTGCAATTCGCGCGCAATCCGCTTGCGCTCCGCTTCTTGAGCTTCGATCAGCTTCCCCGCCAAGGATTCCAATTCCTTCTGTTTTTCGCCGAGCAGAACTGTTTTTTGCTCCAGCGCCAACCCCATCCGGACACGCCGTGAGGTATCCGTATGAGAAATGACCACGCCCTTCGCATCTTTCAACGGAGTCACGCGTATGAGGAACCAATAGTCTTCTTCCGGCAAATGACAACCATACTCATGGATAAAACTCAGTTCACTGCCCATCAGCACCTGCTCAATACCCTTGAGAATGGCCTGGCCTGTCGATATGCCACCGACAGTGGTGTGGCGGCAGAGATCAAGATAATTGTCCCCGACCTCCCCGATAGCGAATATGCCATCCGCCTGCCGTTGGACGAGCTCTTTCCAGGCGTCGTTCGTCTTGAGGATGACCCCTTCCCTGTCCAGCACACAGACTTGCGCGGAGAGTGAGTTCAGGACCGCACGAGTGAAGACGTCGCTGGCCTGCAGTGCTGCCTCGGCCCACTTGCGTTCGGTGATATCGATGCAGGTCCCAATGTACCCGGCGAACTCGCCGGAGGGGAAGTAGCGCGGGACGCCTTTATCAAACACCCAGCCATATTGCCCATCTGCCTTGCGGAGGCGGTATTCCATCTGGAAGGCCTCGCGCCGATCGAAGGCATCTGCATACGTCTTCCGACAACGGTCGAAGTCTTCCTGGTGCACGCCCTCCGTCCAGCCGTTCCCCAGTTCCTGCTCCATCGTCCGGCCGGTATAGTCCAACCAGACCTGATTAAAATACGTGCATAACTTGTCGAGGCCCGACATCCAGATCAGGGTCGGCGCAGTATCCGCCATGATCCGGAAACGCGACTCACTCTCGCGCAACGCCTCCTCCGCTCGTTTTCGCTCGGTGATATCTTTACAGGCAATCAGCATGACAAGAGCCCCGCAATCGTCCTCTACGAGCCGGACAGTTTCCCGGACCCAGAGGATGGTCCCATCCTTCCGCACTTTGCGGAACTCCCAGGTAGCCAGATCGGTTGGATTCGCCAAACTTCTGTCGAGGGACACGCGCGCTGCGGCCCGATCTTCCTCATGGAATATCGACAACACGGATCGGCCGATCAGTTCCTCGGCCAGAAAACCGAGCGATTCAACGCCCAGCCGGTTGACGGAAAGGATGGCTCCATCCGCGCTCACGGTGAAATACATGAAAGGGCTGTCTTGATAGAGCGCGCGATACCGGTCCTCGCTTTTACGTAGCGCCTCCTCCGCCCGCTTGCGATCGGTAATATCATGGGCCAGATAAATCAGGCAGGGAGTGGCACCAAGTTGGATCGGGTGGACGGAGATCATGAGAGAACGAATCTCTCCGGACTTGGTACGAAGCTGTCCTTCCCGATTGTGCAGAGAGCCCTGTTTCTGAAGTTCTTGGAGCACAATCGCGCGTTGGGATGGATCAGCCCACATTCCCAATTCTAAAGTGGTACGGCCAATCACTTCCTCTCGCCTGTATCCGGTCAGCCGGCTAAACCCCTCATTCACATCAATAAATCGGCCTTCCGCCAGGGTACTGATTCCGACGGCGGAGGGAATCCAGTGGAAGAGAGATTGAAAATGTTTTTGCGACCGGGTCAGATCCTCGATGAGCCGGGCCTGTTCCTGCTCAGCCCGCTTCCGTTCGGTGATATCGAGAAGCGCCGTCCGCCAATGGGCACTATGCCCTGGCTCCTCCTGCACCGCGATGCTCTCGAGATGGACACAACAGGCGGCGTCGGGCATTTTCCGTGAGCCGCACCTCGCAACTTTGCCGGGTGCCGGTCTTGAAGACCTCCTGACAATGCCGATGGAGGGTGTCCTGATCATCCTGTGCAACGAAGTGGCCGAATGATTGGCCGATCAGCTCCTTCCGGTTGACGCCGAGCAGCGTCCCAGCCCTCAGATTGGCCTCCACAATCGTGCCGTGGCTATCCAACGTAAGATGGCCGGCTGGGGAGAAATCGTAGAGCGCCGCATAGCACTCACGGGCCGCTTCGAGTTCGATCTGAGCCTGGCGCAGTTCCTCGTTCTGCGGCATCTGAGAGGCATCGCGTTCTGAACGAGGAAGTGGCCCTTTCATAGGTCTTGGCTTGGCGCCTTTGCGTTTGGCCCCAGCTTTAGCAGGATTAGTCTTTCTCGGAGTCTTCCGTGCCGTACCCACAGTGTGTGCCTTCCCTGGAGTGACAGAGACCGCGGCGCTGAACAGTCGTCGCTCGCGGGTAATGGCCTTACTCGACACGAGAGTCTAGGCTTTTTCTCAAGATCAGACAAGAAGGAAGATCATCAACATATGGTGCAGGCCCTAAGAAGGTCTTCCTTCAGACCTAGGGAACCCCCTAGCAGTTTGTTGACAAAGTGGATGACGATGCCGGGAACGACACCACGCCCGAGATCACTGATAGAAGCTCAATGGCCTGCAGGCTGTTCAGAAAGGCCGTTCAGCAAGGCCGCAGCGAGCGAAGAGGCGGAATCGTACTCTGTGCCGTACGTTGAGCCTCTGAGCGATGCGAGAACGATGCGGGCGGACTTTGTCAACAGCCTGCTAGTTTCTCTAAGCGAATCCTTGCCGTATGCGTGTCGACTCACGATCCGTTGAGCGAGGGTCGGGGATGGTGCGGGCGATGCGGAGGCGTCCTCCGCGCTCTTTTCTGTTGTGATGCGACACAGGACGCAAACATATTTACTCGAATCGGAAATCCATCGGCAACTGACTCAAGTCGACTCCTGCTCGCTGGATGAACTCGCCGTCCCCCTTGAGATTCCGTCTAGTAAGGTTTCCTTCTAGAACTAGTAAAAAGCCTAGTGTCGGAGGCGAGTCCTCTCTTGTATATAGTTTCGGCATGTTTCGACATACCACCACGGCACCATGCATTCCCTCACGATTACATGGTGCGACAATGCGGGTATCACGATATGGGCTTTTGGCTCCAGGGTGGACTCAGAACAAGGATCCCGCATCTGCTGCTTTCACGCAGGGACACCGCTTTGAATCAACCGGAAATTTTCAATGGGCGCCACTGAAATCATCGGACATATCAGATGCTGTTCTCCAGCCAGGACGGCACAGCCTATACTCCGCCGACAAGCATATGGAGGCCTGTCATGGCTATGAAAAAAACCGCTATGCAGCGCAATCGCGAAGCGCCTTCCGCTCCGGGGAGGGAAACGTTCATCCCACCGACGTTGCTCCCCATCTGTTGCGCCTGCGGACTCATTCGCGACGATACAAGATTTTCCCCAGGTCGTGAGCTCTGGATCACGCAACAGACATACCGAAAGACCCATGGGATCAATCCAGCCGATCTTGCACTCTCGCACACCTACTGTCCGACGTGTTTCAGAAAGGTCGAAGAGACCATGCGGCAGGACTTCAAGGAAATAGGACCAATGCCATGACGCTGCCTCTGCAGTCTGTACGAGCCCTTTCGCCTGACAGAATCGACTGCCCGCGCGTACGCATCGCCGTTGAATCGCTGGCCTAGCCGCAATCCCTACCCCGCGTTGCTCAAGATTGTTTGTGGCGAAGCTGCAGAGAAAACAGACGCGAAGCGAGGACGGGAAAGACTACTCGCGAATCATACCGGCGACATGGAGAGTGAATGGTTTTGCATGAAGTCCACAATCCGATTCTCTGCCCAGTAGGGATCTTCTCCCTTGTGTGCCCAGTGAAAGAACCCGCAATGGCCCCCGTGGCGAGGCGCGATCACCCGAATCTTCGGGTGATGCTGAATCAGCGGAACCGTAAACATGGAGTAGGGAATGAAGGGATCGTCTTGCGACGTGATGATGAGGGTGGGAACTGTGAGGGAATCGAGCACAAGGCGTGCGCCTGAGCGATTGTAATAGTCGGCTCCACTGGCGTATCCCCCGTCCGGAGCGGTGTACCGGTCGTCGAATTCACTGAGGATGCGAATGTTGTCGAGTCCGGCGAGATCCCATTTGCCGGGAAAGAGCGCCGCTTTCCGGCGCATGCGCCGTTTGAGTTGGGTCAAGAAATGATAGTGGTAGACCCAGTTGCGAGGCGCTTCCAAAGCTTTGGCGCATTGCGCTGGATCAATGGTCGGGCAGACCGCGATCGCGCCGGCCAACGCCGTGTCTGACGAGCCCTCTTCTCCGGCTGCTTTCAGGACGAGATTCCCTCCCAACGAATAGCCGACAAGCCAGATACAAGTGAGACCATCCACGCGCGACAACTCATGCACGATGGCTCGGTAGTCCTGACTCAAGCCACTGTTGTATAGCGTCGGTGTGAGGTGTTCGGTCCCGCCGCAAGTACGTTGGTTCATCCGAACGACGTTGAAGCCTGCGCGATAGGCTTTCGTGGCGATACCCCGCATATAGTGAGACTCGCTGGAACCCTCAAGACCGTGTACGAGGACCACGGTCTGGCAGGCAGTGCGGTACGGCTGCCAGTGACAGAAGCCGAGTAATTGGGTGTGAGACTCGGTCGTAAAGAGGCGTGACTCGGTCGGGACTCCGGCAAGGAGCGCTCGGCGAGGCCAACGGCCTGGGAGCACGGTCATGACATGTGGATTGCGGAGCAACGTCACTGGTGTGAAATCTTGCCGATCGCGTGACATGGATGCCATCATACAGAAAAAATAGCGAGGAATTCCACGGTTCCGCAAGACTTGCAAGAAAGGTGGGACAAACCAGATGGGAGAGGATTCAAGGTCGACGGTCGAAGTTATTGGAACCACAAACTTCACGTCGCGCCTTTCTCGCTAGACCTGCCCTCTAACGACGGCAAAGTGCCTCGCAGGCTGCTCAAAAAGGCCGCGGTTCTGATCCGCCCAGCCCCGGCGGAGATTTCACCCACCCGCCCTGAGTCTGCCAAGACAGACTCTTTGCCCCGGGACGCGCCGTTCCGCAGGCAAGGCCGCAGCGAGCGAACAACGATGGTCCTTCCAAGCTTGCTCGTTCTCTCTTCAAGGATGGGGGCTGAGTGGTCTTCCACTGCGCGCGTCCAACGAGGGCCTTCTCAGGCCGCGCGTTGCGCGAGCACAGAAGATCATCAGGCTCCATCCCCTCCTCTTTTTCAGCAGCCTGCTATAGGAATTTCGCTTTGACCAAACCCAAGATCTGGCGAGCCGCATCGCCTGAGGGAGTGGTGGTGCTGTCGATTCGGAAATCCGGGTTGATCGGCGCTTCGTAGGGAGATTGAAGCCCCGGAACGGTAAGAGATTCGCCTAACTGGCCCTTTCGATAGGTTCCTTTCCTGTCTCGCTCCATGCAAATCGCGAGAGGGCATTCCACGGACACTTCTATAAAACGAGGAATCACGGACTTCGCAAAGTCCCGATACACTCGGCGGCTGGCTGTCGCATCGAAGACCACGGTCACACCATGGGCCACGAGCTTCTGTCCGATGAATGCCAACGCGCGGTAGAAGAGATCCCGCTCCGCCTCTGAATAGGTCGGCGCCGGTGTGATGACCCGCCTGACCTCATCGGATTCCAACACCTCGACCGTTAATCCGAGCCCTTCGAGCTGCGGCTTTAGAGCAGAGACAATCGTGCTCTTGCCCGAGGCGGGCAGGCCCGTAATCCAAATGGCGAAGCTTTGGGGTTGGCTCATGAATACAGCGAATGCTTCTTGTCCATCGCCTTCAGCTGTCCGGCTCATTCACTCCCGGCAATATTCGTTCACCCGCGATGAGTCGAATCGCGGTTCATCGAGCACATGTTCAATAAATCTGAAAATGGTCCGGCGCACCTCGATCGATAGTTTGGGGTACCACACAGGACTCGCTAAGACCAACCCTCGAAACGCAAAGAAGGGGGCGGCCGACTCTGTGACCGCATAATCCTGACTGGCCTCTATATACGTATCCCAAAAGAGTCGAAACAGCACTTCTAACGGCCCCTGCAAAGTACCCCAACGGCAAAGTGAGAAAAACAGGTAGTTGACCGTCATCGAGGTCACGTCGTCCGCCGGTTCCCCCCACTCCCCTCGTGACCGATCGAGCACCGAAAAGTCCGTTCCCTTCCTGAATAAGACATTCCAGGGGTGAAAATCTCCATGGACTTGCGACAGCCGCTGCCCCTCCCCGTGCAAGCGCCAGCGCCACCGGTTGCAAGCGTCTTCTACCCCGCGCAAGAGATCAGCCGTGATGAACTCATACCGGTCCGGATAACTGTCTGTCAGACCCATGATACATTCGCCGTGGCCGAGCAATTCCCTGAGCCTGCGCCGATAGAGGGTAGGATTGTGCAATTTTCTGGCATGGATCTCCGCCAGGTAGCGCGCCATGGCTATCGTCCGCTCTCGATCCTGCTTCCGAAGCCTTCCGCTCTTGGCCAATCGTTCTAGATCGAGATGATAGCTGCTCCCCTCCGTCCATTGAGTCAGGACAAAAAACTCCTGTGCCGACGCGACTGACTTGAGCTCTTGGTCGGCCGTAAACGCGCCGACGTCAAGCGCCTTCACGTGGCGCGGCAACCGGCCATAGGAATCATAATCCCAGAGGATCGCCTGGGCCCGGTCCGCCGGATGCTCATGACCGAACGGACCTGGTTTCATGGTTTCAAGCACAGCCGATTGCACACGGTGGCCAATACGGAACGTCAACTTGACCGGCGTGCCATAGCCATACTGTTTCTGCGCTCCCTTCGAACTGGCCTTGCCGATTACCTCATACGACAGCAACGTGACGCCAGGACCGAAACGGGACTGCAAATATTGTTCAAGAGAATCCTTCCTCAACGTCGGCATACACCTCAGCCTCGCAAGTCACGTTCCAGGCAGATACCAAACAGTCGGCGCGAGGCTTGTGGTGAGAAGCAAGACAAAGGCATTGAAATATCTGTCCATGCACCTCAGACCGCCGCCTGTCACTGGGGCATTGAGCTGCATTGCCAAGGCAGCCTGTGAGGAAAAATGCACCACTCGAAGCCAAGGCGAGAAGCAGCCTGGGACAGCCAGAGATATGAATAATCAGTCCCCTGGCTCGTGCCGATAGACTCGCCCCTCCGTTCACATGGCGGCACATCCCTTGCTGCTATCAATCTGAGCAAACTCAGGCCGAGATCATAGTTGAGCACCGCCCTTGACGCTGTAAAAGGAGGACCGTCATGCCCATGTACGACTACACCTGCCTGGACTGTGGGAAGGAATCGTTGGTGGTCTTGACGCTGAAGCAACATGAAACGAATCGCGTGACATGCCCGAAATGCGGCAGCGCGAAAATGCAGCAGCTGTATACGTCGTTCATCGCCCACACAACCAAGAAAAGCTAACCGCATGCTGAAAATGACCCCCAGCGTCGTTCTCAGTCGCCCGTCTTCCTACAACGTACCCCAAGGGTACGCTTCGGTCGCCGAGCTCCCTGCGGCCTTGCTGGGATGTCATTTTGAGTATGCTGGAGGATCGAATCTTGTAGTCGATGGCAAGGAAACATTTCAATGCCGGACATACCCCTATGGGGTTTCCGCAACTGTTTAGGAGGCGTGATGCGTATTTTCTCCCGGAGCATGACAGCCACTCTGAGCATGGGACTCATCGGCTTCCTTTTTGCTCCGCTCCTTCACGCGCAAGAATATCCGTCTGATACCACGCGCGGGAAAGCCGTGTATGAGCGCCATTGCCAGAAGTGTCACGGTGTCGGAGGATGGGGGGATGGACCTGATGCGCACACGCTCAAGGTGGCGCCGGCCAATTTCCACCGTTTCTCGTCTTTCCTGAAATCCGACGAAGAACTGCTGCGGACCATCGAGCACGGGGTCGTCTTCAGCCCCATGCATTCATGGCGAGGCCAGCTGACAGACGGGGAAATGCAGGATGTGGTCGCCTATGTGCGCCTGTTAGCCCAACAGGGGCGGTAGCAGGGAGAGGGATGGAGCCTGATGATCTTCTGTGCTCGCGCAACGCGCGGTCGCAGACTCCCCTCGTTGGACGCGCGCAGCGGAAGATCAATTACCCCCCATCCCTGGGGGATAAAACGAGCAAGCTTGGAGGGAGCACGTATATCGCTCGATGCGCGCAGCAAAGAGCAGTCTCGGCCACTCCCTTGACGAGAGGTAACCGAGGATTGGAAGACCCTGTTAAATAGCTTTTTTGAGCATGCGGGAGAGTATTTTTTTGTTATGCCGTAGTAACGCCATGAGCACACTATTGGAACCACTGTATATCGGCGATGCCTTATTGATCGTCGATATCCAGAACGACTTCCTCCCCGGTGGAGCGTTAGAAGTGAGGGGAGGCGACGAGATCATCCCCGTCTTGCTTGGGTACGTCGCGCTATTCCAATCACACAGTCTGCCGATTTTTTTGTCGCAAGACTGGCATCCCCTCAACCATTGTTCCTTTCGCGAGCAGGGCGGGCCCTGGCCAATCCATTGCGTGGCTGGATCTGCCGGCGCGCTGCCGCCCCCCTCGTTTCCAATCCCGGAGACCGCCATCGTCATTCATAAGGCAATTCTTCCTGACAAGGACGCCTATTCCGCGTTTCAAGAAACGCCCCTGCACGGACACTTGCAGGCTGCGAGCATTGAACAACTCTTCATCGGCGGACTTGCAACGGACTATTGCGTCTTCAACACGGTCAGAGACGCGCGGGTGCTCGGCTACCACGTCTGTTTACTGACCGATGCAATCCGGGCCGTCAATGCAGACCCGGACGATGGGCGCAAGGCGGAAGTGGCCATGATTCGATTGGGAGCGATCCCGACCCGTCTGGAATACTGCGTATAGCCATTTCGTCTCAGCTGAACTTCGAGGGCCTATACGTTTTAGACCACGCAGAATGCACAAGAAGGCCGGTCGTGTTGTGTTCGAAACCCGTGAAGCGTATCTCGTGAAGCGTCGTTCGCTTCCGGATTCGGACGTTTCACGCTTCACGTTTCACGAACGACGAAAAAGGACTTTTTCAGCATCATGCAAGAAAGTCTCGCAACATGAACCCGTGCTCCACCATACTCCTGACCGACCTCTATCAACTCACCATGGTGCAGGCCTACGTCGAGCAACACATGATAGACACCGCCGTCTTTGAGTTTTTTGTCAGGAGGTTACCGCCCCAACGTGGCTTCTTGGTGGCCGCAGGCCTGGAGCAAGTCCTGGACTTTTTGGAGCATCTGCACGTTAGTCCGACTGAGCTGGAATGGCTCGAACAGACCGGACGATTCAGTCGATCATGTCTAGACTATCTGGAACATCTGCGGTTCTCCGGCGACGTGCATGCCATGCAGGAAGGAACGGTGTTTTTCACCAATGAGCCGATTCTTCGCGTGACCGCTCCCCTCCCCCAAGCGCAGCTCATCGAAACCAGGATCATGAATCTGCTTAACTTTCAGACGCTCATCGCCTCAAAAGCGGCGCGATCGGTCTTGGCCGCCGGCGGGAAACCGCTCATCGATTTTGGATTGCGCCGGGCGCACGGCGCAGAGGCCGGCCTGCTCGCCGCGCGAGCCAGCTATCTGGCCGGCTTCGCCGGAACTGCAACGGTCCTCGCCGGCATGGCCTATGATATTCCGATCTACGGCAGCATGGCGCATTCCTTTGTGCAGGCTCATACAGACGAAACGACCGCCTTCGAGCATTTCGCTCTGGCGCAACCGGAGAATGTGATCTTCTTGATCGATACCTACGACACGGAGGCGGCAGCACACAAAGTGGTAGCGCTGGCTCCAAGTTTGAAACAACAGGGCATCGCGGTGAAAGGTGTGCGGTTAGATAGCGGCGACCTGGCAAACCACGCGAGACAAGTCCGGCGCATCTTGGACGAGGGAGGCTTGCCACAAGCCCAAATCCTCGCGAGCGGCAATCTGGACGAATATCGGATCGAACGTTTAATTGCCGGCGGAGCACCGATCGACAGTTTTGCCGTCGGCACCGCCATGACCACGTCGGCCGATGCACCGTCGCTCGATTGCGCGTACAAACTTCAAGAGTATGCAGGCCGGCCCTGCCGGAAGCGATCGGAAGGGAAAGCCACCTGGCCCGGCCGCAAACAAGTCTACCGGCACTACGCCCAGGATGGACGATTCGATTACGATACCGTCACCACGGTGCAGGACTCCGACCCAGGAGAGTCGCTCATGCGCCCTGTGATGACCGGGGGCCACCGCCTCATTTCTAATCGAAAACTGACGGAACTGCGTGAATGGGCCGCCTCACAGTTAACCCTCTTGCCCGACTCCCTTCGGAGTCTTACATGCGAGCACCCTTATGACGTACGGATCTCTCAACCGCTTCAGGATCTCGCACGAGCCGTGGACCACTATGCATAACCATCAGCCCCGTACCATCAAGAAACCATTCTCAAGGAGACCCGAATGAAGAACACGAAAGCCGGAGTCTGTGCCACCCACAGTCTGTTGATCGCCATGCTAACCCTCAGCGTCACGCCCCTGGCCCATGCGGCAGAACCGAGTCACGTAAGCAGTTACCTCACCGGCTGTGACAGCCCGTACAAAAAGAAAACCATTCCACCCAAGCAGCTGCAAGCGATCGTGACATCGCATGAACAGTGGCTCGAACAGCGTGAGAAACCGGAACATCGACGCGCGGATCTGTGCCAGGCAGACTTGCGCAAAGCGAAACTCGCCGGGGCCAATCTAGAACGAGCGCGATTGGAAGGGACCATTCTGCGACAAGCGAATCTGCACCAGAGTAATCTGTCACAAGCGAGTCTTGCAGGAGCCGATCTCACGAGAGCCGTCTTGGAAGACAGCAACCTCGCGGGAGCCGATCTCCGGCATGCACGATTGTCGAACGCCAATCTGTTCCGTGCAATCGGAGATGAAGCGGCGCTCTATGACGCCGTCTTGACCGGGGCACAACTGCACGAAACCACCTTCGAACGGGCCCATTTTGAGGGGGCGGACCTCGCCTCAGCCGATCTGACGAACGCCACTTTCATCGACACCTACTTCTATGGGGCCAACCTCTCCCGGGCCATCTTGAAAGGAACCGACCTGATGGAAGCCGATCTCCGCAGAACTGTCCTGAGCAAGGCCAACCTCTATCAAGCCAATTTGCAAGGCGCCCTCCTCGACGGGGCGCGGCTCGACGGAGCCCAGATGGCTGAAACAGATTTAGAGAGCGCCTATCTCGACGACGCCAGTCTGGTGGGCACAAACCTGCAAGAGGCCATCCTCCGTGGGGCGGACCTGCGCTACGCGAATTTCCACTCGGCCGACTTGCAGCAGGCAGATCTGGAAGGGGCCAACCTGGAAGGAGCACGGTTGGTCAGAGCGAACGTACAGTCCGGCAAACTTCGGATGGCGATTTTCTACAAAGCCACCCTGGACCAGGCGGATTTCCGTAACGCCAGACTCTCACAAGCGGTACTGATCGGCGCCAGGGGAACCGGCGCCATCTTTACGAACGCGGACCTCAGCGAGATCCATGCACCGAAGGCCCAATTCCACCGTGCACAATTCACTGAGGCGACGATGGAATCGGCCAATCTCGTCGCAGCGGACCTGACGAATTCGAACTTCACTCGTGCCAATCTCGCCCACGCCAACCTCCAAGAAGCCAATCTCCAAGGCGCCACGCTATCCGGAGCCAACCTCACCGGCGCCCGACTCGACGGGGCCGACCTTCATCGCGCGACGTTACATGGAACCGACCTGTCCGCAGTCTCGGGCCTGACACAAGCCCAGCTCGATACAGCCTGCGTAGACGAGCAAACAAAATTACCAACAGAACTCACCCGCCCAGCTCCGTGCGCGGCGGCAAGAGAAGAAAAAGAGTCGATGATCATAGTTAAGATCTCGCTGGAGTCTAAGAACAAATAGTAAACGAGGAGGTTTGCTGCCCGATAAGCACCCCACCGGCGCCTCGGTCCCTTTTGTCTTTCGGCCATCCACTCACTACCTGCTTTACAAGCTAAGTCCTCTTGAAAGTGATATCCCTATCATTTAATCAGTGCTAGCTATAAACTTGGGGCCGTTGCGATCAACTCTAGAAGGCTCAAACCCTACTAAATTAGGTTAAACATATGATTTCTTCTTACTATTACAAAGGTCCGGATAATTCTAACCGTGGGAGTTCGAAGAAACTGAATTAAGTAAAATGAATCTGCTTGTCGGTACCTCTGGATCGGGAAAACAAAATATCTAAATACAATATTTAATTTTTCTGATTCCGTGTCCAAGGGTGAACCATTCAGGTCCGGAGAGTGGAGAATAACTGTCAAAACACAAGAGTTTGAGTACAGATGGGCATATAGAGGTGAAGTGGACGCCAAGAAGAAACATCAAATCACTTATGAGGCGATAAGCCGGAAGCACTTAAATTCACAAGCTCAGGCGGAGACCTTAGTCGAGCGTACGCTTGGCAGTTTCATCTTTAGCGGGGATAAGCTTCCCAAGCTGCAGATAGATAAACCAAGTGTTACCTTATTGAAAGAGGAAGAAACAATCAGGCCTCTTTATGAGACGTTCGCTAAAGTGCAGAGGCGTAATTTTCATGATGCAGGCTTGCGGATGCTTGACATCCAGCAGCCCCTTGAGTCAGAAATGATTACGAGCGCGAAAACCGGTGGGATTGATATCTTATGGCAACAGGAAAATGCTCTAAGCGCCAAGATGTTTCTTCTGAAGGAAAACCATCAAGGCTTGTACAGTGTGGCGACAGAAACCTTTAAACAGATATTCCCCTCAATCATCGATTGCGATATTAAGACGGCCACAGACTCCCTGCCTTTCAAGATGCAATCTGGCGGGATTGTTCCTGTGTTTAGCGTAAAAGAAAGGGTGTAAGTAGATGGATAGGCCTGCACGAGCTCTCTTCCGGTATGCAGAAAGTTCTGTTAATTATCACTGATATACTGACTCTTCCGGCAGGCTCCATCTACATAATTGATGAGTACGAGAACTCCTTAGGAGTAAACGCTATAGACTTCCTTCCCCAGTTCTTGATGGATCATGGAGAAAGTGTTCAATTTATCATAACTACCCATCATCCATATTTGATTAACAACATGCCTATCAACTCTTGGCGGATATTTCACAGGGTCGGCTCAGTAGTGTCGATTAAGCAGGGATCGGAGTTTCAGCAAAAGTTCGGGGTCTCAAAACAGCAAGCGTTCATCCAACTTCTCAATGATCCCTTTTATTCCGGAAACGAAGCTTGAACATTTATTTGGTTGTTGAAGGCCCAATCGGTGAAAAGCGAAGTCACGCTCATTGGGTTCCTCTCGTTAATCCCAGTCTCATCGTCGTAAACTCCTTAGTGAGGTGGCTAACGACAATATTGTCATATACTCGGGAGGCGGCTACCCAAATTATTTTGAAGTCATTAGGCGAGGCATAGAAGACGTTGTAGCAAATTCACATATAGACAGGCTTGTGATTGCTGTAGATTCAGAAAGCATGTCATATAGTGAGAAGCGAGACGAAATCGATAACTTCGTCAGATCCTCCGGGATGAGGCCAAACTATCGCATTATTGTCCAGCACTTCTGCCTGGAAACATGGGCCCTTGGGATCAGGCAGTAGTTCCAAGGAAACCCAAGGAACCGAAGCTTCTGAGACATACAAGCAGTACTTTGACGTCTTACGAAAGATCCAGAGTTACTTCCCGGATATCAACCAGAAGAACTTAATAGGTCTCAGTTCGCAGCAAAATATCTTAAGAAGCTAGTGAATGAAAAACATAAAGGCCTCACTTACACGAAGAGCAATCCCAAGGTGTTGCTTCATGATAAATACTATGAGCGCGTAAAGCGTCGATTTGAAACTACCGGGCATGTGAGCAGTTTCAATGACTTTCTATCCGCGTTTATCTAGTGCCGTTGACGAGAGCCATTGGAATGCTCCTAAGTTTCGATCCTCAAGTAGAAAATGTGAAAACCAAGTGAAACACCCAGCTTTGAAATATTTCTACTTTAGCCATTCCTAAACGCCTGCTATTGAGCAAGAACTGTGCTTGCGAAAGCCTCAAGTTCTCTGTCCAGTGACCATCTTTGGCCGATTCCGGGGAGCCCACCAGGACTCGAACCGGATAAAATGCGGTCGTATAGCAGAGCGATCTGACGTTCTCATCTTAGCCTCGATCTTAACCTGAGCCTCAACCTTTTCTTCGCCTGGCCGACTTGTGCAGGATGCTCAAAAAGACCGTCCAGCAAGGCCGCAGCGAGTGACCAAAGATGATCCTTCCAAGCTTGCTCGTTACCTTCTTTCAAGGGGTGACCTGGCTTGGTCCCCAACTGCGCACGTCGAACGACCACCGCTTCATCGTGGGGGTTCCGTGAGCACGGGGGACCAACCAGGCCACCCCTCATCCTGCTATCGTGCATCATCCCACTCCTTGCCATGTACCTCCGCCCATATTTCACGCACCATGCGTTGATCGAGTACGAACCATGATGCCTTGTCGCGCAGACCCTGCAGGAATTTCATATCCGCATCCTTCAACGTCTTGGGGCGCGGCTTGAGCGCCAACATTTGATAGACCGCTTCTCGCTCCTTTGGCGAAGGACGTACCATTTGTCCACCCTCGAAGAATGGATTTTTCCGAGGCGTCTGGTTCAGCTGGGTCAATTGCATCGGGACACGTAGCGTCTCTTCAGCACACAACACCGAGATCGCCGACGTGGCATTCACGGTGATGGCCAAAAACAGCACGATCACAACTCTCAATGCCTGCTCGGAATTATGCACACACGACGATCGGAGGGGCATTCTGAAGGGTCGGCATCCTATACTCATAAGGCGGCTTTAGAGGTGAGCCCCATGGCCGACGGAACCGGATCGAAACGGCTGCCGACGGGCAGCATGAACCCTTGGAGGATGCGATTGAGCCACCCGTGAAACGGGACGATCTCATAGGACCGTATCTCGAGATATCCGTTGCCGGCCTGGACGACAAGCCTCCCAGAATGTTTGGCGATGATTTCTCCCGGCACTCCCCCGGACGGAGGCCCCTCTTGAGGTTGCGCATCGTAAATCTTGATGGTGGTCCCATTGAGGCAGGCGACGAGAGGTTCATAGGGCTGCATCGCGCGCCAGAGATTGGCAATGTGTTTGGCAGACCCACTCCAATCAAGCACGGTGTCGGCAGCTTTCTTTTTTCCAAAGTAGGTGCGTTCCGCGATATTTTGCGGCTTGGGGTTGACGGTTCCCTGCGCCATGGCATTGACGGCTTCCGTCAAGAGCGCTGCTGCGGCATGGTGTTGTCGCTGCGTGAGTTGCCCCGCATTCTCGTTCTCTCCGACGATCAGTTCTTGTTGGGCGACAATATCCCCTGCATCGATCTTTTCCGTCATCACATGAACGGTCACCCCTGCCACCGATTCCCCGTTCTTGATCATCCAAAACGCCGGATGCGGCCCCCCATAACGAGGGAGCAATGAAGGGTGACAGTTTAATACTCCTAAGCTGGGGGTGTGGAGCAGGCCGGCTTCAAAATCTGAGGGAAGAAAAAGACCACGATCAGATCGATGTTCAGGCTCTTCACATATTCAACGAATTTGGGAGAGTTCACGTTGGGGGACGTGATGCGCTGGATCTTTTCCTTATCGAGCCAACGCCAGGTATCGAATCGAGGTGTCATCGCCCGTATCGGTTTGGATCGGCACAACATCGCTCTGACGAACGTCCTGATCGTATACCCAAGACCGTAACCCTTTGGATTTCGTTTCCAGAAAGGACGGGCCCAGGCAACAATCTCATGCCCGCTGGCTTTCACCTGCCGGCCAAAGTCCCAGTCGTCAACCTCCGAAAGCACCAGAAGCCGTAGCCTGGAGGTCGTCGTGACCGCTTTCGTGTAGAGGTCAGCGCTCATCGCGTTTCACACCAACATAACGATGGACCAGCGACCATACCACCGGAAGTCTCTTCCTCAATATATCAGATATGGTTTCTAGTCTTGCACTCTAAACATGGTTCAGTCTGTTTCTTTCGGCTCTCTTTCGTTCTCCCATGTTCATTCACAGCCTTACGGTGACGGCTTTCACCTCGGTGTACAGTTCCAATGCATTGTGGCCCATCTCACGGCCCCATCCGGATTGTTTATAGCCGCCGAAGGGCAGCGCCGCGTCAAAGATGTTGTAGCAATTGATCCACACAGACCCTGCGCGCAGTTCGGCTGCGATGCGGTGGGCCTTGCCGACGTCGCGAGTCCACACCGCCGCCGCCAGACCGTAAATAGAGTCATTCGCTGCCTGGAGCACCTCGTCCAAGTCGGTAAACGGGACTGCGCACACAACCGGCCCGAATATTTCCTCCTGCATGATCTTCATCTTCTGCGTAGTATCGACCAGCACAGTCGGTTCGACAAAATAGCCCTTGTCGCCCAGCTTGCGCCCGCCGACCACTGCCTTGGCGCCTTCGGAGAAACCCGACTCCAGATAGCCGAGGACTCGCCGTTGCTGCTCATCCGACACGAGTGGCCCCATTTGAGTGGCGAGGTCCATCCCCGGCCCGACCTTGATCTTCTTCGCATCCTCCGCGACGCCCGCCACCACCTTGTCAAAAATCCCCTTCTCGACAAAGAGCCGGGAGCCTGCGCAACAACACTGGCCTTGGTTGAAGAAGATCGCACTCGAGACTCCAGGGATGCTCGCCTCTACATCGGCGTCGCTACAGACGATGTTGGGAGACTTCCCTCCGAGTTCCAGCGAGACTTTCTTGAGATTCCCTGCCGCTGCCCTCAGGATGAGCTTTCCGACTTCGGTGGAGCCGGTGAACGCGACCTTATCCACGTCCGGGTGCGCCGCAAGCGCCGCGCCGGCGGTCTCCCCGTAGCCTGGCACGATGTTGACCACCCCGTCAGGGAATCCTGCTTCGCAGATGAGCTCGCCGAGTCGAAGGGCGGACAGCGGTGTCTGCTCGGCAGGTTTCAGGACGATGGTGCAGCCAGCGGCCAACGCTGGGCCGAGTTTCCAGGCCGCCATGAGCAGTGGAAAATTCCAAGGGATGATCTGGGCCACCACGCCGACCGGCTCGCGAAGCGTGTAGGCATGATACCGGGCACCGGGCGTGTATGGCACTGAAAGGGGGATCGTATTGCCTTCGATTTTGGTGGCCCAACCAGCCATGTATCGGAAGTGGTCCACCGCTAGCGGCACATCCGCGGCGCGAGCGACGCCGACCGGCTTCCCGTTATCGAGCGACTCCAGTTGGGCAAATTCTTCCAGGTGAGATTCGAGGAGATCGGCGAGCTTCCAGATCAGCCGCCCACGCTCAGAAGCTGACAGCGTGCGCCACGGGCCGCCCTCGAAGGCTTTCCGCGCTGCTGCGATTGCCTTGTCAACATCGATACTGTTGCCTTCAGCCACGTGGGCGAGGACTTCACCCGTGGCCGGATTGTAGGTCGGAAAGGTCTTCCCCGACGCAGCGTCGAGCCACCTACCGCCGATCAGCATCTTCCGAGGCGCGCCGACAAAACTTAGTACATGTTGATGAGTCGGGATTTCCACCGTTGCCGTGCTCATGTGGTTCCTCCTCTCTTGATGTATCGTGCAGTGATGTCAGATGCGTAGCATTGAGCGTTGCGTCATCCCATTATACATGAAGGAGAATACGCTGATCATCGCGATGAGGGCTGAATCTATATAAGGAAGGTCAGATGAGATAGCCCCTCAGTTGGTCAATACACTGTGTGATCAACCATCTGTTGACAGGGCTGATGGCAGCACGTAGCTTGGCACGAATTTCATCGGGTGAGTCCATCGCACCGATGAGCCTCCTCTTCATGAGGGAAGACACATCCGCCACTAGGATTCCCACATGTTGAGTAGTACGGATCGCATCTATGGCTGACCAGGCACCCGAGATTCCCAACTATCAGGGGCCCGCGTTCTTTTCCTACGGGTTCAGACCGTTTTTTCTCGGCGCCGCGCTGTTTGCCGGTGTAGCGGTCCCTGCCTGGATTCTTGTCCTTGCCGGAGTTGGCGACTCGACCTTTCTCTATCCGGCGCGAGACTGGCATGTGCATGAGATGGTTTTCGGCTTTCTCCCCGCCGTGATCACAGGGTTTCTGCTCACGGCCATTCCCAACTGGACCGACCGCCCGCCGATTCGAGGGCATGAATTGATCTTGCTCTCGACACTCTGGCTGGCCGGACGTGTGCTGATCGCCGTTCCATGGTTTACGCCCCTCGTGTCCGCGATTGTCGACGCGGGGTTTCTTGTCGCGGTGGCGGGGCTCGTCTGGCGCGAGATTGTTGTCTCGAAAAGCTGGGATCGCTCGCCGATGGGGGTATTGGTGAGCCTGCTGGCCGGGGCCAATATGCTGTTCCATGTGCTTACCCTAAACGGGATGGAGACAGATCGTCCTGAACGTATCGCGATCGCGATGGTCATGATGTTGCTGACACTGATCGGTGGGCGCCTCATCCCCACCTTTACCGGCGAACTCCTGACGAACGCCGGCAGGGCGGAACAACCCGCATCCTTTTCGCGCTACGACGCTATGTCGATCGCGCTCGTAGGATTCGCCGTGGCGTTCTGGATTGTTCAACCGCACTCGATGGCGACCGGGTGGATATTTGTGGCGGCCGGGTTAGCCAATCTGGGTCGGCTGGCACGCTGGTACGGCTGGACCACATGGCGCGAGCCGTTGGTGCTGATCCTGCACTTCGGCTATGGCTGGTTCACATTGTCGCTGCTCATACTGGGAGGCTCGATTCTTGGGATCGGTCTGCAGCAAGAGGATGCCGTGCATGCGTTTACCGCGGGCGCAGTGGGGGCGATGACTCTAGCGGTCATGACCCGCGCCAGCCTTGGCCATACAGGGCGCGTCCGGCATGCGGGCCCTCTGACGGTCCTCATCTATATGCTGGTCAACTTCGGCGCGGCACTGAGAGTCTTCGGACCGATGACAGGACTCCCGGCGAATCTTGTATTGGGTCTCGCGGCAGGCGGTTGGAGTGGGGCTTATGTGCTGTTTGCTATGATCTATGGACCATTCCTTCTTCGCCCAAGCCTCGACGAGTAACTATATGATCGGATACATCTCTGTTGGCATCCTCAGAAATGACGACCTCCTCAATCTTGCGCAAACTCGAAGGCGGCGATCTCCGGTCAATCGGTCGGTCCAACGAAGTTGTGGCTGAGGTGCTCGCCCATCCAGAGCTGTTTGGCGTTCTGTTTGCCGGCCTTTCCGTCGATGATCCGATCGTGCGCGCTCGAGCTGCCGACGCCGTCGAAAAGATTTCAGCGATCCACCCAGAATACCTGCGTCCCCATAGAACCAAACTCGTGGGGGAACTCGCACGCTGCGACCAGAAGGAAGTGCGCTGGCACGTCGCGCAAATGCTGCCTCGCCTTCGATGGGCCACACGCGAACAACAACAGGTCTATGACATCCTCACAGAGTACCTTCGCGACTCCAGCAGCATCGTGAAGACCTTCGCAATGCAAGGGTTGGCCGATTTCACGACGCAGGCCCCCGAGCGTCGCCCCGCCGTCCTGCGACAGCTGAAGAAATTCACGGCACATGGCACCCCCGCCATGCGCGCCCGCGGGCGAACACTCCTCGCCGATCTTTTGAAAGCTAATCCATCTTAAAGCGAGCGGTCTTTCCTGATTGGCTCGCAGCCCGCATTATTCATGACGGTTCGTTGCGAAATCGCGCAGTCGCGTAGCGAGACGGGTATGCGGAGCCGGAAGCCCCCGAGGCGTACTTGAATAGTACGTCGAGGGAGCGAGCGGCGAGCCTGCCCGCCGAAGGCTTGTCGCAGCAGCGAATCCGCGATTACAGCAGAAGTGTTCATGAATAATACGGGCTAGCGCGCGTCGATTGTTGTGGGTTCGAGGGACGTGATTATTTGGATGGAGTTCTCTGCAGACTCAGCTTATTAGGCCTATGCACCTCCAAATCGATCTGTTTGAGGGCACTGAGCTGATCCGTCAATTCCACGATCCGTTTATCACGGTCACGAATTTGTTGCTGAAGAGTGTGGACTGCTTGCTTTGGACTTTTGGCAGTGTCCACAGCCCGCACGGGGACAGACTCACTTGTCACCCACTGGTGTTCCAGCCAAGTGCGCACGAGCCCTTTCATCACTGCTAACGCTCCATTGGACTCATCGGCGGAAGCGGAGTGGACCGTCCGGTTGTTAAGAAAACGAATCCAACGCCCGCTTGAATCCGCAAATGGGCCTTTCGGTGCGACGGCAATCGCCTGCTGAAAGGAGGCTGCCGCCGCCTCTCCGTTCTGGAATAGCGCGATCATCGCACGTGTGAAATGCGCCCGATCACAGGACTGGTGTTGGGCACAAGTATTCAGCAACGCTTCTTGGTCTCGCTGTACGGCTTGCACGATGACTGTATCGGTCTCATCGGCTTGAAATACTGGGACAGACCCAGGCAGTGACGCCGGTGTATCATTCAGCGTCGCACATCCCCAGAGCATCCCCATCATCATGAGCCCGGACCCAAGACGAAACCACATCGCAATACCCCTTCTAATAGCGCCGAGGTCTCAGTGCCGCTCCCGAGATAAGTTTAGCAGATAATACGGATTTTGACGGTTTGCAGCCGAAGACAATAAACCGATGTCCGTGGCTAGACCACTTGCTCACAGGGGAGGACAAAAACGTGAAGAGAGAAGGCATTGTCCTGCTGGCGCATCCCCTGTTCTGCTTTCAAGCGGGTGAACCCATCGATGAGGCGGTAGGCAAGCGGCTCCGGTACCGCGGTGAAGATCACACAGTTGGCGCCGGGTGACAGGAAGAACCGAACGTCGGGTCCGGTCTCTCCTCTGCCTGCAACATTGTGCAGTTCAGTAAACGCGGTGACGTCGTATTCTTTTAACAGGGCATGGATGTGTTCTACCATCGACTGACGAAACACGATCAGCAGCATCTTCATAGCAGGCACTCCTGTGCAACGACGACAGAAGTCGTCACGGAAACAAACGATTGTTCAGCATGCGACTCACTCATTCTATAGGGCAGAGACGAAAAAAAGACAAGAGTGATTCCATCACGTGTTCGCATGGTCTGCCTGGGGCCGGACAGCGGCTCGTCGAACTCAAGGCCTTGCGTACCGCAATGAGCAGAACGAGGTAGATACACATTGAGTTTTCCAGTAGACTTGTCTCCAAGCAAACTGCTCAAGGTGGTGTGCCGAGCTCTAAATGCCTGACGGAGCAGACATGCCAAATACGAGCCGAGTCGCAACTTTTTCTGACGGGACAGAGTCGCTAACAGGAGGGTTCAGATGAACGATCAAGACACGCAACGTGCGATTGGGATTCTTAATGGGATTATGGAGCACGAGTTGGCGGGAGTCGTACGCTATATGCATTACTCTCTCATGGTCTATGGTTATAACCGCATTCCTATTGTGTCTTGGCTGAAGAGTAATGCTGACGAGAGCCTTGCCCATGCGCATAAAGCCGGTGAGCTGGTTACCTTGCTCGGCGGCCACCCGTCGCTGAAAATTGGGGCGCTCCTGGAAACCGAGAAGCATGATGTGGGAGATATCCTGCAGGAAAGCTTGGAGCATGAGAAGGCCGCCGTCGCGTCCTATTATGAACTCCTGAAAGTCTCCGAGGGAAAGTCCGTCCTGTTGGAAGAATATGCACGAGAAATGATCGTCGGCGAAGAGCTGCACCTTGATGAGGTGAATAAGATGTTGCGCAAGTCAGGTGATGTCAAACCGTTTCGCTCCTAATCCTTCGATCAATCGGAAAGAAAAAGCGTGCCTGTAAGCCATTTCGTGGTGGGAGTGCAGCGGAGACTCATCTGGTTCCCTATGATAACAATTGCGACTCATTACTAATTTGATGGAGGAGGACGTCACATGTTGAAGGAAGTGGCAGGGGATATTTTATTGACGAAGGCGGAAGCCTTGGCGCATGGAGTCGCACCCAACGACAATTTCGCAAACGGGTTAGCCCTGGCACTCAGGGAGCGGTGGCCGGCGATGTATAAGGATTTCCGGCATTACTCCCAGACGTTTACTCCCAAGAGCGGCGAGTTATGGACGTGGTCCGGCGTCGGAGCTGTTCGGATTGTGAACCTGTTTACTCAGGAAGCTGCTGCAAGTCATGGGGCCAAACCGGGCCGGGCCACGATAGAGAATGTGAATCACTGTCTCAAAGCGCTGGGCAAGGTGATCGAAGCTGAGAAGTTCAAGAGTATCGCGCTTCCACGATTGGCCACCGGCGTGGGCGGGCTCGACTGGAAGGACGTGAAGCCGTTGATAGAAAAACATCTCGGCCACCTGTCCATCCCCGTGTATGTGTACGGCACCTATCATCAAGGGGTGCAGGCAAAGGAATAAGGGGTGGAATGACACCCGTGCTAATCCCTTGCTCCCGGAGCGCGCACGATCAGAATGTGCTCGTTCGACGGCCGCAGGGGGACCAACAAGGGTGCCATTCCTAAGCGAGCGAGGCATGCGAGGGTGGAAAGATTATTGATAAAGCAGTGCTTATTAGGACGCGCGCAGAAGGCCGAGGAGTTTAAGCGCACACCTGCTCTGTCATCGAACGACAAGAACTGGACAGTTCGCATACTGCAATACCTGCATCGACACGCTGCCGAGGAGGACCCTGTCAATGGTCCCCAGCCCTTTGGCTCCCATCACGATCAGATCAGCACCCTGTTTGGCTGCTACCTTGATGATCTCTTCCGCAGGATCCCCGGTCTTACAGATAGGGTCGGCCGCAAATCCCGCCGTGATGAGTTGCTGCGCGCTATGTTTGACCAACCGGCGGGCAACATCCTTCGCCTTCTTTTCCGACTTGACCCACGGAGCCGTAAATCTGAACTCGATGGGGGCCAAAGGGCGACGCGCCATAACATGGACCACGCTCACGTGAATTGGCACCTGCCCGTGTTCGCTGGTCGAACGATTCGGCCGGAATTTGGTCAGCACAAACGACACTGCTTTGGCCGATGCCTCGGAAGCATCGATCGCCAGAACGATTCGCCACAACGGCGCCGCCTTGTCCTTATGGTCAGTCATGTTGCACCTCCTTTAGATTGTTGCTCCCATCACGATCCGATCGGCGATTCCACTCTTTCCTCGCGAGACGAGTCGTTCATGCTGTTAGTTTTCTGCATTGATCGATAAAAAGATTGTGGCATTGCCGCGATTGAGCAAGAGAAGGACCGCAGCCCTTGGATTCAGTTGATTCGTGAGTCGCTCAAAGTCCCTGACATTCCTTACTGCATTGCGATTGATTTCTCGAATGATGTCGCCAGTTCGCAATCCTGCTCGCTCAGCAGGGCTGTCAACTTCGATGTCCGTCACAACAACGCCTGACTGCGCCTTCGAGCGCCCTAATCGTCCCGATTGATTCGGGATGTTCTCAACCGTGATGCCTGTGAGGGCATGCTCGCCCTTGCTACTCTCACCGCTACGACGGCTAGTCTTGGCAAGCTCTTTGGGCAGTTCGCCGATGGTCACAGTGACGTCCTGGGTCTTCTTATCCCTAAAAATCGACAATATCGCGGTTGTACCTGGCGCAGTCTCAGCCACTAACGCCCGTAACTGGCCTGGATCACGGATCATGGTCCCGCTATAGGCTGTAATAATGTCACCCCTTTCAAGCTTGGCTTTCGCGGCAGGGCTGTCGTCCATTACATCTGCGACTAACGCACCCTTCATATCCAGGGCGCCGAACTCTTTGGCAAGGTCCTGGGTCACTTCTTGGATCGACACCCCAATCCACCCCCTCACGACCTTCCCGTGCTTGATAAGGCTATTCATCACGTTCTTGGCCATGTTACTGGGAATGGCGAATCCGATGCCCATGTACCCGCCGCTTTGCGTAAAGATTGCCGTATTGATGCCAATGAGTTCGCCCTTTAGATTGACGAGCGCCCCTCCGGAATTCCCTGGGTTGATTGCCGCATCAGTCTGGATAAAGTCTTCGTAGTCTACGATTCCCATATTTGCACGGCCGACCGCGCTGATGATGCCCATGGTCACGGTTTGACTCAGGCCGAATGGATTGCCGACGGCGAGAACCATTTCACCAACTTGCATTTGTGTAGCATCGCCCCACGGAAGGGCGGGAAGGTTTGACAGGTCGATTTTGATCACGGCCACATCCGTTTTGGGATCAGCCCCGATAATGTTCGCTTTGAACGTGCGTTTGTCGGGCAAGGAGACCGTCAACTCGTCGGCTCCTTCGACCACATGGTTATTGGTGATGATGTACCCATCTGATGAGACAATCACGCCGGAACCAAGCCCTTGTTCCCGATGTTCCCGAGGAGCAGGTACGCGACCCTCGAATTCTTCGCCGAAGAAACGGCGGAAAAACGGGTCGTCAAAAAATGGACTCGCGCCCAGTTCGTTCCGGTTTTTGTTTTTCTTGACTGAGGAGATATTGACGACAGCGGCTTTTGCCTGCTTGGCAATGGCGACGAAGGGTTGTGTTGAGATGCCCGCATCTCCGACTGGTTGGGGAACAGGTTGTGCGGCCACCGCCGTCGGCTGTTGGATCATCACGTCTGACGGCGGTGAGCAGGCTACTACTGCCGCAGTCAGCAAGAGCAGTCCGCAGATGATCGGAGCTGCGACACGCGCATGGATCGATGTAACAAATCGGTTCATGACAAGATCTCCGCGACTTACGCGAATTGACGGGGAGCGTGGCTCCCCATGTTCCACAGTCCCTTATGTCGCAATCTCAGCGAATGTATGACTCCATCGAATTGGTCTCACAGGAGCGTTTAGCCGATTCGCATGCTGAAATTGAACAGGCCTGTTTTTCTGAATCAGTGGATCCGTAATAAATCCGCAGTTCAGACATTTCCACCCGGCGTATTCCCATGCCTCAGCTGCCGTCTCGCCTCCAAAGAACGATACGCCGACAATGAACCCGCCGCAGCGTTCGCATTTCATGGGCCTGCCTCCTTGAGGATCCCGCCTAACGGTGTGAGAGGTAATTCTTCCTAAACAAAAGTCAAGATCTTCACCAAATCCTCTATCACGGCTACTGCTCCAGGGGCCTTGACCGTAACCAAACAGGAATTATTCATCACTCGCAGAATGACCGTCCCGCTCTGACTACGCTGAGTGGCGCAGATGGAAACCAACAGAGACAGAGGCCACAATACGTGTAACCGTAATTGCCTTGGAGAGGGAGGACAACATTATGAAAACTGCCATACGTGTAGGCTGCTTTGTTAGTCTACTAAACCTGGTTGGACTTCCGATGTCTGCCTTGAGCTTTGCCGCAGAGACGGCTCTGCCAGCCAAGCCGCAGGAACAATCGTCAACCACTCAATCAGTACAACCGAAGGTCGACAAAGGGACTGCAGATGTAGCTTTCGAGAAACGGAAAAAGCTTTTTGCTGACGCGACAATTGCCCTGGCTGAAACGAAAAAGGCGCTTAAGGCGCTTAAGGCGCTGGAGAACAAGAAGAAGGATGAGGCTTTGAAAGCTCTCGCAGAGGTCACAGGCAAGCTCGACATTATCGTAGCGCGCGATCCTAAGCTTGCAATGACTCCGGTCGATACGGAAGTGGTTATCTACGACGTGCTGTCGGATCTTGACACGATTACAGCGATCATTAAAGAAGCCAAGGCACATCTGAACAATCGCGAGATCCAGAAGGCTCGGCCGCTTATAGCCAATTTGGCCAGCGAAACCCAGTTTCGCACGATCAACATCCCCCTGGCGACGTATCCGTCGGCAATCAAGGCGATCGTGCCACTCATCGATGCTGGCAAGATCGATGAGGCCAAAGCAGGACTACAGACCGCGCTCAGTACTCTAGTGATCACCACGGATGAGGTTACTCCATTGCCAAAGGTGCGTGCCGACCACTTGCTCAAGAAGGCACAAGAGCTGACGGAAAAGAAGGACCGTGGTAAGGAGGAGAACGAAGAGTTGAGTAAACATCTTCAAGCGGCACGGGAACAATTACAACTCGCCGAGTTACTGGGTTATGGCAAAAAGGATGATTACACAGCTATGTATGAGCAAATCAGTGAGATCGAAAAAAAATCTGCGGGTGGCAAGAGTGGCGCCGGTTGGTTCGATAAGCTTAAGCAGCAACTTGATCAGTTGTTCTGAGGCATGTGGCGCGTGGCGGGTTGGGTGTTGATCCCGCCCGCCTAGGCTGATTGAGGTGCCGACATCACTTGAATTACAGGCATACCAGAGGAGGTCCATCGTGAGCTTTCGAATTGATATTAATACCATCGCACGTCTGCTGTTGCAGGATGGCATGTGGTACGAAGTTCTGCCCGGCTCCTTCACTGTTGATTCGTTTGACTGGACGGACAGTGAAGGCGTCATTGTCGATGCGGGAAACATTGCCGGTGTGCAGACAATGGGAGCACGGTTTAAGGTGCGCGGCATGAACGGATGGATCTCGTGTCCCCTCACATCGATCATGGCCGTTCACTACGAACCGATTGAAATAGATGAACCGATACCGATGAATATTCCGAAAGCGTTGGCTGAGGAGATAGACCCCCACCTCAGATAAACCAGTGTGGCGTAGAGCACTGTGGGTCTATGTAAGGCACGGCGGGGCTTACCTGTAGAAGAAAGCATCAAGAACCGCCAATAGTTGGGCCAGATCTGCATTGCGAATCTCCGCCGGTGATGACAACTGACCTAACACCACAAGACGCGGTGCGCGCGCCTAGTTCCGACCAACTAAAGATCAAGCCACGTTCCGACCAGTCACTTTCTGGATGCTGATCGGCGTGTTGCGCTTCTGCGTCACGATCCCCTCGAAGAATTCTTTGGGATAGACACCGACGCTGAAGCTCATGGCTGAGGTTCGCAAAGAACAGGGGGCGGTTGCGCCGACGATTTTGAAACTCGCGCCGAAACGGGATGGCCTCCTGGTGGTAGGGAGTCAGGGGCTTGACGCTCTCGATCGCTTCATACTCGGCAACGTCTCGACGAAGCTCATCCATCATTCGACGTGCCCGGTGCTCGTCGTCAAGGGCGAACTGTGCCGTGCTCGTCGTTCGATGATGGAGTATGGGAGCCTCCTCTTGCCCTCTAAGAGAGTGATGTGCACGCATCCTACCCAACTAAACGCGAGGCCGTCATATTATGTTGAAGGAGGTGGCAGGGGATATTTTACTCACGAAAGTGGACGCTCTGGCACATGGAGTCGCACCGAACGACAACTTCGCGAATGGCTTAGCTCTGGCCCTGAGAGAACGGTGGCCCACAATGTACAAGGATTTCTGGCATTACTCCCTGACCTTTACCCCCAAGACCGGAGAATTGTGGACCTGGGCCGGGGTCGGGGGCGTTCGAATTGTCAATCTGTTTACACCGGCACCAGCCGCCAGTCACGGAGCCAAGCCAGGCAGGGCCACGATCGAGAATGTGAATCACTGTCTCAAAGCCCTCTGTAAAGTGTGAGGCGGAGAAGTTCAAGACGGTGGCGCTTCCACGTTTGGCTACTGGGGTGGGGGGACTCGACTGGAAAGACGTGAAACCGCTGATCGAAAAAAATCTCGGCCACCTGTCGATCTCCGTGTATGTCTATGGCACCTACTCGTCCTGGGGTTCAGGCAGAGGAATAGGGGTTAGCAGGGACGACAAGGAAGGTAGGGGGCTGAGCCGTCGCATTCGGCACCTCTTCAGCCTCCTAATCTGCAGCGCCCGCAATGGCGCGAGCCTCTCCACGTATCCGTTCCATCCGCCCCTGCTCGGAGAGAAAATGGAAACGTGGCCAGGAAAGCAAGGATAGTCTGATATTTCTCTCTTGGTTATCCTCCTTCATGTGGTGCATTCGCTATCTCTGCGATGACGGCCCGCAGGCCGGAGACGACGCGCGCCATCCTTTCGTACTGAACGAGCTCGGGCCTGTCGGCCTGTGAATGGTAGGCGGGATAGCGGAAGGGGGCGGTATCGGTCACCATCACTGCTGGGAACCCCTCCTTCCAGAAAGCCCAATGGTCCGACGATCCAACGCCGGGAATCACGTCCCACAAGGCTCCCCCCTCGGAGGGAAATTGCACATGGTGCCGAAACGATCCCACGAGCTGCTGCACCAGGAACCCGTTCTCTACGTTGCCGACGAAGGCGATGAAGTTCCCGGTAGAGGGATAGATGAGGTTCAGTGGAAAGAGGAGGTGTTGGCTACCTGGTTCATCTGAGTAGTAGCCGATGGTCTCAAGACTGAGCATGAGGACAATCTTTTCAGCACGCTCGCGGCTACGCTTGGCATAAACACGACTCCCCATATGTTCAGTTTGAAAGAACGGCGGTTCCTCGTTGGTGAAGGCGACAAATCGCAACGTGCGGGCCGGCGCAATGTTCGCGAATGCACGAGCCAGGGCGAGCATCGCCGCTACGCCGCTCGCATTGTCGTTGGCGCCGGGACTTCCCTGCACAGAATCATAGTGCGCGCCGATGACAATGATGTCGTCCGGTCTCCGGCTTCCCCGTACTTCCGCTTCAATATTCTCGCAGATAATTCCTTCGACCTCGTAAGGTTGCCGCCGAACCACATACCCGACACCGGCGAGCGTCTTCCGAATATACTCCGCCGCCATGATGAGCCTGTCGTGATGAAAGACATTGCGCTCGCCGATCTGTCCCGCGAGCGTCTGGACGTGGGAATGGAGTTCCTCTGCCAGCGTTCGTTGCTCACCCGTCAGCGGAGGGAGTGAACCCTGGTAACTCTGTCCCGGCATCTGGATCATGTCGTCCTCTGTCATCATGGCTTCACGAGACTGGTAGTAGCCTGTACAGTCTTCCTCCCGTCCCCGTACGATTCGCTTCCCGCTGAATGGAGTCTGGTGGCCGGTGATCACCGTGCACTGGCGTTCGCCGTGATCGTCATCATAGTAGAGGATGACCCAGTCGCGCGTTTTCTTGAGTTGATGGGCCAGGGCGCTGTTCGAGAACAGGGCGGTGTAATGGCGGGCGCCTCGTTGTGTGTGGAGGATCGGCAGCCAGACCTCTTTCTTTGGATTGAAGCGGTGCGGCGCAATTCTCTGCAGTCTGCCGCTCTGGACGGCTTCGCGATATTCCCTGTCCACATCCAGCAATTCATCGACGGAAGGTTCGCGGGTTGTATGCGGCTCGGTTGCTTGAGACGGCTTCCGAATTCGTCCTAATCGAGCAGTGAGAGAGTCGACGATGCCCTGGAGTTTCTTCGGACCGACCCCTTCGATGTCAGCCAGTCGTCCGTCGTGCGCTGCCATTTCCAGCTGTTCCAACGTTTCAATATGCAGCTCGTCGTGCAACCGTGTGGCAAGGGTTGGACCGATTCCTGGAATAGACGCGAGCAGCGAGACCGGATCCATGTGACCACGCAGGCGATCCAGCATCGGCAGCCGGCCGGTGACGACGAGGGTATGAATAGATCGCGCGAGGCTCACCCCGATGCCCGGCAATGATTGCAGCCCGTCGGTACCCTGTTGCTCTGCGAGCTCTGCGGCGGGAATCGCCAAGCGTTCGATCGTCTCTGCGGCCGCGCGGTAGGCCCGCACGCGAAACCGATTCGCCCCCTGCTCTTCTAAGAGCTGTGCGACTTCTCGTAATCGCCCGGCAATGTCCTGATTCTGCACGATGTTAGCCATGCTCGTCGTGAGCCTCATTCGTAGTGTAGCGCCTCGATGGGGTTCATCTTCGACGCTTTATTCGCGGGATAGAGGCCGAAGAAGAGGCCCACGATCAGAGAAAATAGAAACGCAACGACGACGGCCTCCGGAGAGATAATGGTCGGCCAGCCGACCATCGTGGTCAGCAATTTCGCGCCCCCGATACCGGCAGCCACGCCGGCGATTCCGCCGATTGCCGTCATGATGATCGCTTCAATCAGAAATTGAAGGAGGATATGCCAGCGCTTCGCGCCGACGGCCATGCGAAGCCCGATTTCTCTCGTCCGTTCCGTAACCGATACCAAGAGAATATTCATGATGCCGATGCCGCCGACAATTAACGAAATCGAGGCGACGCTCATGAGCATGAGCATCATGGTCCGGCTCGTGCCTGCGATAGTTTTGGCGATATCTTCCATGGTGCGGATGGTGAAGTCGTCCTCCTCAGACGTGTGAAGGCGATGGCGCGCCCGCAAGAGATCTTTGATGTCTGCGACGACAGCGGGAATCTCATAGCGCGTCTGGGTGGCGACCAGGATGATCCCGACGGTTCCGAGAAACTTGGTGCCCAGGACTTTTCGTTCAGCCGTCGTGAACGGAAGGACCACAAAATCATCTTGGTCCTGCCCTGTGATCGATTGACCCTTCGGCGCCAGCACCCCGATCACTCGAAGCGGAGTATTTCTGATACGAATCTCAGCTCCCATCACATCTTCACCTGGCTCGAACAGATTCTGGACGGCGGTTTTTCCCAGCACCACGACCTTCGCAGCCGAATCCATATCCGACTGTGTAAAAAAGTTCCCCTGCGCAATCGGCCAACTGCGGATCTCGGTGAACTCCGGAGTGGTGCCGAGGACGATGGTGCTCCAATTCTTATTCTCATGAATTACTTGAAGCACCGATCGAGTGCCATACATGATGGTCGTGACCGCACCGACCTTTGTCCGGATGTCCTCTGCATCGTCGACCGTCAGTGTGGAAATCGTGCCGAGTCCTCCCCGCACGCCCCCGACGGTCGTGGCGCCCGGGACGATGATGAGGACGTTGGTGCCCAGGCTGGCGATTTCTGCTTGGACGGAGGCGGTGGCACCCTGACCCAGACTGACCATCGCCACAACGGCGCCGATACCGATGATGATGCCGAGCATGGTCAGCCCGGCACGCAGCGGATTTCGCCGAAGAATGCGGAGAGCGGAGACAATGGTAAGCCAGAGAAAAGACATCGTGAGCAGCTTTCAGCCTTCAACTCTCGCCTTATCCTATCCATAACCGTTGATCCGAAACTGCACGCCGAAAGCTGATCGCTGATAGCTTTATTTTCCTTCATCTCATCCTCGGGCCCCCATCGAAGCCCGGCGGGAGCTTCTTCTGGGCTTGTTCTTCGGGAGTCTCGATCCCAAGGATCACCTGGTCTCCTTCTATCAGCGTCCCCTCGGCGACTTCTGTGAAGAGGGAATCGGCGATGCCGGTGGTGATCAGCGTCTGTCGCACCTGCTTTGCCTGATCCAGCACCCACACCTGCGTGACCTTGCGATCTACCGGGACCCCCGGCATCCGGAAGCGCAAGGCCCCATTCGGCACGCGCAGAGGATTCTCTTTCTTGGCCGTCACGATGATCACGTTTGCTGTCATTCCGGGCTTGAGCTTGAGCTCCCGATTGTCCACTGTGATCACGACATCGTAGGTCACCACATTCTGGATGCTGATCGGTGCATTGCGCACCTGCGTGACGGTGCCCTCGAAGAACTGTTTGGGATAGGCATCCACGCGGAAGCTAGCCTGTTTGCCTTCCGCGACCCCGCCGATGTCGGATTCGCTGACGTTGGCATTCACCTGCATCTGCGTCAGGTCCTGGGCGATCACGAAGAGCGTTGGCGCTTGGAAAGTGGCGGCGACGGTTTGGCCGACATCGACGTTGCGGGACACCACGATGCCGTTTACCGGCGAGTAGATTGTGGTATAGCCGAGATCGAGTTCGGCTGAAGCCAAGGTGGCCACCGCTTGATCCACCTGCGCCTGCGCGACCTCCACTTGGGCCAGGGCGTCGCGGTCATTCGTTTCGGCAAGATCGAGGTCAGCCTGTGAGACAAATGCCTGCTGTCGAAGAGTGGCCATGCGGTCACGTTCCCGCTTATCGCTGGGTCGCCATATTCTTCGCCTTCGCCAGATTGCCACGCCCGCTCTTGAGTGATGCGCGGGCTTGACTGACCCTCGCTTGGAACGGCCGCTGATCGATCGTGGCCAGGACCTGACCCTCCATGACCACGGAATTGAAGTCCGCCATCAGTTGGGTAATTTTCCCAGACACCTGGCTGCCTACCTGTACCGACACGACGGGATTGACCGTGCCGGTGGCGGTGACAACCGCGGTGATAGGGCCTCGATCGACCAGCGCAGTGTTGTAGTGGACCGGCGGAGTCCCGGCCATCCACCAATACCAGCTTCCTCCCCCGATGATCGCAAGCAGGATCGCGATGCCGATGAGCCAGGGAAGACGAGGCCCGGTCTGGGGTGAAGGAGGCACGGGCATGGAGGCAAGGAGCCGATGCTCTTGGTTGGATGATACGCTCGACGACTGGCGAGCCGATGCTTCGGAAGACCCTGGGGGAATGATCTCGGTGACAGGGACCTCACGAATCGGATCTTGGGGATTATCGATCATGATAGACCCGCTCGTTGCATCACTCCGCCTGCACGACGCTT
>CAVVIR010000015.1:0-18197 GCA_963748375.1 uncultured Nitrospiraceae bacterium | reverse complement strand
GGATGCAGCCGTTCAGAATAGCGAGAAAACTTCAATCCAGTAACCGTCTTTCCTCGATTCGGGGGGGGTAGGTCAGAACACGCAGTATAAAAGTGCTGTGCTAATGAAATGGACCAGTCTTACTGGTAAACGATAGATTAAGAACCACCAGTATTCGATTCTGGTGCCAAGCTGGTGCCAAAACACCCTGACTCATGATGATCCATGATGAGGTTTAGCATCACGAATCCTGCTCTTTTGCTGCTGATTGGTCTTGCTGAGTGTCCTGAGGTAGGGCTTCGTCGGGACTCTTCATCAGAAGCGGGAGGAACTCAGGTTTGTCCGAGAAACGACTGGGAGAGAGATCGAGTTGCTTAACGTTTGTGGCGAACGACACAACGGCTTGGCCGCGATCGTTCCGATCCGAATAGCGTCACGGTGCGCTTGCGCAACTGGTCAGCTATGTGGCTTGCCGTCCAATGCACGATCCAAGTTGAATGCGGCACTGATCAAGGCGAAATGCGTGAAGGCCTGCGGAAAGTTCCCGAGCGCTTCGCCGCTTCCCCCTATCTCTTCGGCGTACAGCCCCAAATGATTGGCGTGTCCCAACATCCGTTCAAACAACAGCCGGGCTTCCGTCAGTTTCGCACGATCGACTCGTCCTGCCCGGGTGAGCGCTTCCACCAGCCAAAACGAACACATGGTGAACGTGCCCTCTCCCCCTTTGAGTCCGTCTTCTCCGGTCTCGCTGTCGTAACGATACACGAGGCCATCGGAGACCAATCCTCCCTCTTTCGGTGAGCGATTGATGGCGTGTAGCGTGCTCAACATGCGCGGATCGCTGGGAGCCATAAAAAATACCATCGGCATGATGAGATTCGACGCGTCCAGCGAGTCGCCGTCGTAGTGTTGCACAAAGGCCTGGCGTTTCTGACTCCACCCCTTGGACATGATGTCTTCATAGATTTGGTCCCGGACCCGCTGCCATCGGTCTCGATCGGCCGGAAACGACCGTTTATTTGCCAGGCGAATTCCCCGGTCCATCGCAACCCAGCACATCAGTTTCGAATAGACGAAATGACGCCGGCCGCCTCGCACCTCCCAGATGCCTTCGTCCGGCTGTTGCCAATTGTCACAGAGCCAATCCAGGCCGTGCCGGAGACGGATCCAGACGTCATAGCCGATGGGCATGACATGTTTGTTATAGAGATAGAGCGAATCGAGGAGCTCCCCGAAAATATCGAGCTGCAATTGCGCATAGGCACCGTTGCCGATCCTGACGGGCCGGGAACCTCGATAGCCGTCCAGATGATCGAGCGTCCGCTCCGTGAGGTTGTGGCGGCCGTCGATTCCGTAAACGATCTGCAATGTGCCAGCGGCTTCGACTTCACCGGCGCGCGCTTCTAGCCATTTCATGAAGGCTTGCGCTTCCTCCCTGAAGCCGATTCTCAACAAGCCATACAGCGTAAAGGCGGAGTCGCGAATCCAGGTGTAGCGATAGTCCCAATTCCGTCCGCCGCCGATCGACTCAGGCAGGCTGCAGGTCGGCGAGGCGATAATCGCTCCGGTCGGCTCGAAGGTCATCAGTTTGAGCGTCAGCGCCGATCGATACACCATTTCGCGCCAACGGCCGGTATAGGTACATTTGGAGAGCCATCGATGCCAGTAATCGACCGTGCGTTCGAAGACCTCCTGCGTTTCGGTGTTTGAGGGGGCCCGGCGGCACTCCTCTCCGGCTTTCAAGGGGCGCAGGAGGAACACCGCCTCCTCGCCTTCCTGAAGCGCAAATGTCGCATGGACGCTCTCGCCGTCGCAGGAGAGCGGAACGTCACTCGCCAATCCCAGGTTCAAGACAGCCGACTCAAAGATGGCGCCATGTGCTTCGATCGATACGCGATGCGGCACACGCGCATAATCGAAGGCTGGACGGCATCTCATGCGAAAAGTCAGCGCTCCCCGCGTGACTTTGACGCGCCGAATCAATTGATCCTGCCAGGGCGATTCGCGAAGCAAGCCGACCGGCATGAAATCTTCGAGCTCGCCGACGCCGTCCGGCGAGAGAAAGCGGGTGACTAACACGTTGGTTTCCGGCCAATAGAACTGTTTCGCCCGAATGCCTTCCTCCTGGGGGGCGATCTCGAAGCGGCCTCCCTTCTGGTCGTCCAAGATGGCGGCGAACACGCTCGGTGAATCGAATGATGGGACGCAGAACCAATCAATGGAGCCGTTCATGCCGACGAGCGCGGCCGTCCGCATGTTGCCGATGATGCCGTAATTTTCAATGGGTTGATATGCCATTGCTGAGCCTCCTTCTCACCCTTCTGATTTTGCGGCCTTTGTGAACAAGTGGCGCGACGCGAAAGCTATAAGGGCTCTATTGAGAAAGGTGACAATCAATTTGTACTGTTGAAAAGTGAACAAGCCGTTCGTTTCCGTGTCCCGATTCCAGTTACGGTTCCGATCCTAAAAGAGCCACGGTGAGGGGATAACACAGGAGGGGATGGGAAGCAACCGCAGGCCCCAAATCTGAGGAAGGCTAGGCGTGGGGGTCTCCAAACAGGGCCCTGCCTGCCGACAAAGCCCCTTCGGGGTAATCGAGCGGCTACTCCAGGCCTTTCGGTATTTCTCAAGTATTTTCGAAACCTCCTTTTCTATGAGCACTGAATCCCCCTTTATCTGACCGGTAACCGCTCCACAACTACCAAAGCGAGCTATGTAAAAAGAAAAGGTTACGCCTGTGTGACGCAGCCCTTCCAAAAACTATAATCGTTACACCGCTACCGCCTCACACTCAGAGGTGGTCCCGTTTGTTTGGACAGAACTCCTTGCTTCATAAGTGAAGTCCTGCCGGTTTCTGCCTAGACTGCATGTTGCAGCTTGGACAGGTTTTCATATCTGTGAATGAACCACGCTGTCGAAAAATTAGTGGGGCCAGTACAAAGATGCCAAGACGGAACAGCAAATTCTTCTTCCCCAGACGCTGTTTTACCCTACCCCCTTTTCAGTAACGTGTTCTCAAAAAATTGTACCGGAAGATTTGTACCGAGAGATAGTACCTCAGCCGTAACGGGAGTCCCAATCAGCTATTCAGAAAGAATGGCCTGGGGGGTCACGAATCGGTTCTCAGATTCACGATCTGAATCGCCGCCAATTTCTTTTGGCGGTACCGCCGAATCCGGCCTCGTTCTACTGGTGTTAATAGGGTGTTAGCGGAGTGCACAAATCAGGCTGTATGGAAGCAGAGAGCAACAAAGAGAAACAAGAACGGTTTATGCGATCATCATGGGGCAAGAGGGGATTGCCGCTCCTACTATGGACTTCAGCAATCCCCCCTTATACAATCCCGCCTTCGGTACCATCCACAGAGAAAGATAAAACTTCTGTCTGTGCTAAATTTGTGCGCAAATTTCTCACAAACGACCGAATCCGATAGAAGCAATGGAATCAGTAGAAAGCCAGCAAACTCATTATTTTCAATGATTAAACGGGGAAACCTTCGCAACATCGAGCGGTTCGAATCATTGCCCTTTGCCACTCTTAATCAGCGGGCCCTGCTTTTTAAGGATCTGGTTTATGACTAGGAGGGGGGGTTCTACAGCCTCGTTAGACGGCGACTCAATGGCCAACGTCTGATATCGGCCAAGTGCGGAAGTTCGGCGCCAAGATCGCACCGCCATAAAGCGGTCCTCAGCCCTGTCGCATTAACGATTGGGCTCAGGGGTAGCGGCGCAATAGTGCTGATGTCCCTTGGAGCCCCTTGTTATGCAAGAGAGGTGGCCCCATGTGTTTGGACAGAATGTTCCATTCCTTAAGTGGCGCCTCGCGGTAGTCTGCCTACGCAGCGCTGAGCCGTGTGGGCAGGTTGTCAACATACACTCCATTCGGTGTGTGCCCGTCAAGCGCCCGGTGCGGCCTGGTCTGGTTATAGAACGTCAGGTAGCGTGCTAATCCCTGTTGCGCGGCGCTGACCGTCTCGTAGGCATGCAGATACACCTCCTCGTATTTGATGCTCTTCCAGAGCCGCTCGACAAACACATTGTCGCGCCAACAGCCTTTCCCGTCCATGCTGATCTGGATGCCGTGGTCTTTCAGCAATCCGGTGAACTCCTGGCTGGTGAACTGGCACCCTTGATCGGTATTGAAGATGGCTGGGGTGCCATACCGGGTGATCGCCTCCTGGACAGCATCCAGGCAGAAGTCGGTGGTCAGCGTGTTGGACAACCGCCACGCCAGCACCCGGCGACTCGCCCAGTCCAGGACGGCGAACAAATACACGAAGCCGCGCTTCATCGGAATATACGTGATATCCGCTGCCCAGACGTGATTCGGGCGCGTGATCTCCAGATGGCGCAGCAGATAGGGAGAGACCGTGTGGGCGGGATGCCGCTGGCTGGTGCGGGGCTTGCGATACACCGCCGCGATCCCCATGCGCGTCATCAGGGTCCGTACTCGCTTGCGCCCAATCGTGTGGCCCTCTCGCCTGAGCAGGTCCCGCAGCATGCGGGCTCCGGCAAACGGATGGTCCAGATGGAGCTCGTCGATCCGACGCATCAGCGCCAGCTGTGTTGCCGACACTGGCGTCGCCTGGTAGTACGCGGTCGCCCGCGAGAGTTCCAGGAGCTGGCATTGCCGCATGACGGGCAGTTTGTGAGTTCGGTCGATCATCGCTTTGCGCTCAGCAATCCCGCCTTGATGAGCGCGTGTTCTAAAAAATCATTCTCCAGCGCCAGTTGTCCGATCTTCGCGTGGAGGGTCTTGAGATCCGGTGTGTCTGACGTCGGTTTCGTCCCGCCAAACACGTCCGCGGCCCGCGTCAGCAATTGCGGCTTCCATTCGGTGACCTGGGTGGGATGGACGTGAAACTGTTCTGACAATTCGGCCAGGGTCTTGTCGCCTTTGACCGCTGCCAAGGCCACCTGAGCCTTGAAGGTGGCCCCGTGATTGCGTCTCGTTCTCTTCATCGCCTTGCTCCTCTGGTTTGCCACCACCCGGTGGCTTCGGTGAAGCCAGGCTACCACTTATCACACTGTCCAAATTTCCGGGGCCACTTCTTAATTCCCAATTTCGTTCGATCGGCGTGAAAAACACTGGGAATCTGATCGATCGCCGCCTAAAATTTTGAATTAATCAGACCTTCCCTAGGTAGGCAAGGTTGAATTTCACAGGAGGGACTGACCATGCGCAAATCTCTGCTACTGTGCTTCATGATCTTCGTTAGTCTTGGAATATTCTTGATTGGGTCACATTCGGTGCTGGCTGCGGAGCAATCGCCGAAGGAAGGAAACCAGCCTACACCAGTGGCAAAGGAGACCGACCAGAAGCCACGAGCGAGTGAGGACGTGAAGAAGATAGTTGAGGAAGCAAAGAAGGATGATAAGGATAAGTCCGACAAGAAATCGGAATGTGTTACAGGTATGAAGGCACTATCTAGACCTTTATCGGTACCCTGCCAGCCCTTCTGACCCCATAACCTAACAACAGCCACCCAAGAGGCTTCATGACCTCCTAGGACTCGCCATCCCCTGTTGACCCCAAACCTATCAGCGGACTGCTTCACAAGGCTACGTCCTTGGAGTTTCCAGGTAGTCGTAGCCCCTCCAATGAGCCAGGAGGCCAACGCCGTACACTCGCGCACCCAGCGCCGACCAATCGGAACTGATAGAACGAATGGTGTGAGGAACCATTCCCTGTATGCGGGCGTGGGAGACTACGGTTTAGTTGTTGATGCGGTGGGAGCTTCTTCTTCGCGGATGGTGTTGGCCCATTCGCCAACGAGAGGGTCACGTTCTTCCATCGTCATTCCGGCATACCTCATAAACATCTGCGGGCCTTTGCGGCGTCGCCAGGTGAGATAGCTTAAGAAATGTGCTCGGCAGACACTGTGGGTGCCGGCAGGAGCATAGACTTTGGATTGGCAGCCTTTGATCATACAGGTGAGATCGTGCATTCCACCCTCCGACTAAGAAGGCATAGTATGCAGAACCGAAGGGCTGATTATCAACCTTGACGTGTCGCTCCTGTTCCGGTAAGTCCATCGCATGATGGGTCGACTTCCTCTTCTCCTCCTCTTGGCTGCCATTGTTACCATTGCAGGCTGTACCGCACCCTCGCGCGAGGGACTTCCTCCTGGGAGTCCTTTTGCTGAGACGGATACTGCTTCGACGAATCTGCTGCCTCAGGGGATTGCAATGGGGGATGTGACGAGCCAGTCGGCTCTTCTCTGGCTGCGGACCGATGGGCCGATCATGGCGCAAATTGAGTGGGCGCCGGTGGCGATCTGGGACCGCGTGTCGAAGATGGGGACAGCCGTCGCTCCCGTGGCTCGGACGCCATTGTATACGACCAGCCAGGACACGGATTTCACGCTGACGATTCCGCTTGAGGGATTAGCGCCGGCCACACGATATCGATGGTATGTATTTGCCGGCACGAAGGGGCGCGAAGGTACGTCGACCGAAGCGCGGTCAGTGGCACGAGGGGAATTCACCACGCTCCACGATGCGAAGAGCCATACGCCTGTGACCTTTGCTTGGAGCGGCGATCTGGGTGGCCAGGGACGTTGCAGGCGTGGTGCTGCCGGCTATCCTATCTTCGATGTGATACGCGCACAGCAGCTCAGCTTCTTCTTGTTTCTCGGCGATACAGTGTACGCTGACGGTTTGTGCCCATCGCCTCCGAACGAGCCGGGCGCCGACTTTCGCGCGGCGACCCTCGATGAGTACCGTGCACGTCATCGTGACCAGCGGGCTGCGGAGGCGTTGCGCCGGTTTTTGGAGACCACTCCGGTCTATGCGATTTGGGACGATCATGAAGTGCGGAACGACTTTTCCGGACCGTTCGACGACCGGATGCCGATAGGGCGACAGGCCTTGCGTGAGTATTGGCCGATTCGCGTGGCTGCTGATGATCCAGACCGGCTCTATAGAACCGTGCGCGCCGGGACAGATCTTGAGATGTTTATCCTCGATACGCGGCAGTATCGAAGCCGTAATATCGATCAAGACGGCCCGGCGAAGACCATGTTGGGAGAAAAGCAACTGCAATGGTTGTTACGCGGGCTTACCGAGTCATCTGCGACGTGGAAAGTGATTGTGACCACTGTGCCGCTCTCCATATCGAAAGGAGGGAGTGCGAGCGTTCCTGGGAACGATGGCTGGGCCGGTGGTCCTGGTATTCCAGGGTTTGAACGAGAACGGCAGGTGATCGTGGATCACATTCTTGGCCGGAGGGTAAAGAACGTCGTATTCCTGGCAGGCGATGTCCACCATGTACAGGCAAGTGTCTACGATCCGAACGGTGATGGGACTCCTGATTTCCATGAATTCGTGGCCGGCCCCTTGTCCGCTGTGTCTGGCAAGCCGACATCGGCCAGTGTGGGGTTACGTCCGACCACATTGGTCAATGAAGGCGGGTACATGAATTTTGGTCTGATTCGAGTCACGGAGTCTTCCTTTGACGTGAGAGTCCTTGATGAGGACGGTGCCACGAGGTTTTCCCATCACCTGTCTGCCAGGTAGTTGTCACGGTTCGTGGCGAAGATTCTCTTGAAATCGAGATAGAGAGCCAGTTACGGTACACCATCGTTGTGTGTGGAGGGTGAGGCGAGGTGTGCGATGTTGTTGCAGCTCATTTCGGTATTGGGCGCCTTGATGGTGCTGTCGGCGTATGGCTTACTTCAGAGCGGGGTCTGGAGTGAGCTGCACACGGGATACCTCGCGTTCAACATTATTGGGTCGTTGCTGTTAGCGATCGTGGCGATTGAGGATCAGCGAGTCGGATTCATTTTCTTGGAGTTTGCGTGGGCAGCTCTGGGATTGATCGGTGTCGCCAGAGCAGTGAAGGCTCGGCGTACAGTGGGTTAACAGGGTTCGGATGAAAGGATTCCACAGATGGCAGGATTGATGTCAGCGGATGAGATTTTTGAACAGGCTCAGAGTGCCGCCGCCGCGGCGACAGGACTCGATGAAAAGGCTATGCAGATCGATTACCCGGCGCTGAAGGAAAAGATTCGCGCAGCGTTAGGGACTCGTAAAGTCGCGCTGTGTCACATCAATAAATTTTTGCCCGAAGGCTACGAAGATCAGGGGCGCTTCAATCTCTTGTTGCTCACTGCCGGCAATGTCCTGTTCGATATGGTCGTCGGCGATTCGTATTTTCGCTACGACGTGGTGTCGATCGGCCAGCTGGACAAGGTTCAGGTGATCGATGCCATGTGGGACAACAAAGAAAAACGCCGCGAAGAACCGTTTCTCAGCCTTCGCCTCATGCACGGCGAAGAAGCGCATCTTCTGTTGGCCTTGGACGACGAGGAGCGGGCCAGTTTGCTGGAGTTTGCGTCGGCTGTGGCAGCTGCGAGAAATCCAGAACGATAGCCAGAATGGCGAACGCCGAGAAGTGAGCGACCGCCATGACGGGACGATCTTATGCAGAGAGCTAATGGGGCGACGAGCTGCGCTGGCCTCCGGCATCGGTCCCCATTGCCTTGTTAGGCATCGTCCCTCGGATATGCCGCATCATGACGAGTGGCCGGCACGCAGAAGGTCCACCACAGCATTGACTACTCCCTTCAACGATGGCGGCTTCAGTGTGGCAACCTCTGAGACGATGAGATCCAGGTTGGCGGTGAAGAGTTTACCAGGACGGGCATAGCTCAAGACTCGCAGCGACCCAGCGGAGAAGCCGGTATCTTCCAATCTGATTGCCCGGGTGTCGCCGTAAGACTTGCTTGTCACTTGGCATAGAATCCAGTCACCCCGACCAGCGTCAGCAAGCACCACAGCCGGACGCAGTTTTGTCTGTGACAAGTCAGAAAAGGGGAAGCGGACGAGGACTACTGCACCCGCTGTAGGTGTGACCATGCTTCGTCCTCTTCCGGCCGGTTCCAGTCCTCAGCAAGCACCGCTTCACTGAGCAGCGCACTTTCGGGCACCCCTGTCACCGGCTGTTCCTCCAAGATCATGACCAGTGCTCGCCGGGCTACCGGAAGATGGATGGGCTCTAGCAGCCGCACATTGCCGTGCTCATCGATTACCGCTTCGACCGTTTGGATCATCGTTTCCTCCCTTCCTTGTGCGAGTATACATGAAGCTGGTGACGCATGGCTAACACCATGCGTTCTGCGGCTGGAGGAGAGCATCGCGAGCCCAGGCCTGCTGGCTGTCCGACAATCATTGGCCGGCGTTCGCGAGCGCATCGCGGAGCTGCTCAATGCTCCTGGCTGCACGCTGAGGGATGGGCAGCGAAAGATTGGCTGGTTTCGCGTATTGGAGAAATCATCGAGGGCAACCAGCCAAAGGGCGCGGCCACCTCAATCTGACCCCTATTATTTGACCCCTGCACATTCCAATTAAGACTCCCGATTCCTTTGTTTCAACATGGTGGTTCACACCCAGCGATCCTCTTAATGTCTAATGCCTCAATCATTTTGTATTGCTAGACTTCACCTTGCTGGTCGCGAGCAAATTAGGTGGTGGTCCGATTGGCTCAAAATTCTTCAGCAATGGGACATCATCTTTGTTCACCCACATAATATCGTGATTATAACTGCCTCGCGGTCCCCAGCTACCGTGAAATCTCTTGCCATCGGGCGAGAAGGCCCAGCACATATCTTCGCTGGCCGTGTTAATGGTATCGCCCAGGTTCAATGGCTCTTGCCATTCGCCCTGTGGATTTTGGTAGGAAATCCACTCGTCATGCCCACCCCGTGAGCCAAAGTCAGGACGCATACTCGTGATGATGATGCTCTTCCCGTCCTTTGACAGGCCACTCCAGTGCAAATGGTCACGGTAGGGGGAATTGATTCGTGGCCCCAGGCTCTGTGATTTCTGCCAGACACCATCTTTCCTCTCGACTTTCCAGATGTCGCTATCTTGTGTGAACCCAGGTTGTTGATAACTGAAGTAGATCAGGCTGTCGGAGGCAATAATCGGACAGTGTTCCTCGCCCGTGGGCGTATTGATGTGCGGGAGTTCTGGGACATCGTTCCAATTTCTGGCCGGTTGCCAGACACCGTTGATTTTCTGCGTCACATAGAGATCGCCGGTGGACAGATTGCCTGGCTCGTATCTCGTGAAATACATGACATTGCCGTCATCCGACAGACTCGGCTCCAGCTCCCACGCAGATGTATTAATGTTCGGTCCCACGGTCGGATCAATGTCCGGTCCTAAATGGATCGGGTTTTGCCACGTGCCATTCACATTGTGGGCCATCCAAATGTCGAAGTTGTAGGGAACGCCAGGTGACGGGATGCTCCCTTTGCGCCCTGAGACGAAGATAACGGTTTTCCCATCAGCACTGTACGTCATCTCGATCTCTGATTCCGATGAGTTAATCGGCTCCCCCATACTTTTCGAGAGTGAGGTAGCCGCTTTCGCGTTTCCGCTGGCCGGCATTTCCATCCCTGACATCGCATATGCCACGGTAGGAGCTAGAAGCAGCGTAAGTACTGTCAAGCAGTCCTTAGGACGAAAGGCATTCGATTTCATACAACCCTCCAATTTTGTTGAGTATGAACGCATACGAGTAGGGGTAGAATTGTCATCATCGCGAGTTGTATTTGATCGTCTTTCGAAATGCCTCCAACAGATGCTTGAAGTGAAGCGAGCTTCCTCAACTCCATACGCTCATGGCTCCAGCAAAGGAATCAGCGCAGCGTGGCCTTTTTCACGTGCGCGATCGACCGGTCGTAGGGCTTTGGCATCTTTTGCCGCTTTGTCTGCTCCCTTCGTCAGCAGCATCACCACGATCTCACGATGCCCTTGTTGTGCGGCGACATGAAGGGCAGTCCATCCGTTCGTCGTCACCGATGTTACCTCCGCCCCTTTGTCCAGCAGTAGCGCCACGATCTCCCGATGCCCCTTGCCCGCTGCGATAAAGAGCGGAGTTGCGTTGTTGCCTAGCCGTACCTGCTTCACATTGGCGCCGCGATTCAACAGGAGGGCCACAACGTCTCGGTGTCCTTCCTGGGCTGCGGTAAAGAGCGGGGCTTCGCCGCTGTCCGTTCTCACCTGGTTCACGTCTGCGCCCTTGTCCAACAGCAGCTCTGCTATGGCTCTATGGCCTTTCTCAACGGCGATGTGAAGCGGGGTCACTCCGTCCATCGTTTCCTGTTTCAGGTTCGCGCCTTTGTCCAATAGGAGAGCCACCGCGTCTTGGTGGCCCTTTTCGGCTGCCTTGTAAAGCAGAGTAATTCCGTCCTCACCCGCCGCGTTGATGTCAGCCCCTTTTTCGACGGCGCTGGTGATCTCGCCGAGATCTCCCTTACTTGCTGCTGCAAGCAGGGCTTCATCCACCGGCCGCATGGCCAGGAGTAGGGGTATCAGTCCCACCGCAGCTATCAGGACCATCCACCGTTGTGTCATCGTGCCTCCATCGCCTACGGGGCCGTTGTGACCGAGCTAATGCTTGACGTAGAAGGGCATGCTGTGAACTGTGGCCGGGTATCTGTGGTGATCGAATTCCACGGCCAACTCGGTGCCTGGCGTACTGAAGTCGCGAAGGGGAAACCCGAACGCAATGACTTGATTGAGCTGCGGGGAATGGACGGCACTGCTGATCCAGCCAACTTCACGATCGCCACTGTACAGTTTGGCTCCATGCGGAGGAACCACTGATTCTATGAGAACCAACCCAACCAATTTTCGCCGCACGTTGCCGTAGGTGTCCATTCTCGCCACGACTTCTTGCCCAGGGTAACAGCCTTTATTCAAGCTGAACGCTTTCCCCTCCAGGTTCGCTTCCGGCGGGACGATCTCTTCGTTGAGATCAGGACCGGCCTTGGGTAGGCCCGCTTCGATGCGGAGGGCCTCACGAGCGTGACTGCCAATTGCCTTGATGCCGTATGTCGCACCGGACTCCATCAGCCGTTCCCATGCTGTGGGGAGGGCATCGGCAGGCAACAATAGTTCCAGATCATCTTCTCCGGTTTCTTCTGTACGCAGGACGAGCGCGGTATGGCCTCCGATTTTCGCTGCGATGGCGTTCACCGGTTTGAGGTCGCTCATCTCGACTCCGAAAGCGGCGCTGACGGTGGCACAAGCGTTGGGCCCGCTGACGAGTAAGAGCCCCCAGGTCTCTGCACAGTTCTCCATCTTCGCTTTGGTGCCGTAGAGCAGAAACTTTCTGAGGGCTTGGAAGGTGGCCTCGCCCACCTCGCCGACATCTTCCACCCACACATTGTCAGGGAAGATGTAGATTCGAAAGTACCCGAGCATCTTGCCCTTGTGGGTGAGAAAGCTTGAATAGCGTCCTTGGCCCGGCTGGAGCGGGAGGATATCGTTGCTGATGAGGCTCTGTAACCATTTCACGCGATCATCGCCGGTGACGCGGATTTTCCCACGGTGTGAGAGGTCGGAAAGGCCGACGGCCTGACGTACTGCCTGATACTCTGTGCCCCATTGGCCATAGTGAGCGGGCATGTCCCACCCGGCGACCTCTTCAAAGGTTGCGCCAAGCTTCGCGTGATGTTCATGGAGACGTGACTGTTTCATCCCAAATCCGTGAGGTGTGAAACGTGAGGCGTAAGGGGAGCCGCGAGAATTTCCTCCACTAGGTCTTTGAGCCGAGAGGAGAACTCATTGCGCGAGACGATCTTGGTCACGCCCAGCGCCTTGGCTCGGTGAAACGTATCGACTTCTTCGTGATTGGCGAAAGCGAGAATAGGAATGGTCTTCATGCTTGCGTCGGCCTTGAGTGTGTCTAAAGCCTGAAACGCGTCTAATCTCTCGTCATTCATATTCAAAATGAATGCGGATGGGTTCGTAGCCAAGGCCTTTTCTGCGATGTCCTGCTGCGTCCGAGCCCGTTCGATCTTATAGCCCTTCGACATCAGGGCGTCGCGGACCTTGGTATAGAAAAAGATGTCGGTAACCGCAACGAGAATGGTCTTCTGGTCTGTTTGGTTCATTTCGTTTATTTGGTTTCTCTCGTTTTTTGGTTAAAAGGGGCCAGTACAGTTCAACTACACCGTCCGAGTCGAGACAAACCAGATAGACCAAACAAACCAAATGAACCAAACAAACAAGTCTAGTTGAGTGAACTGATCAATCGCCCCAATGCTTTTTTTGCCAAGGCATAATTGGGATTAAGGACCAGGGCTTTCTTGTAGGAATCGATTGCCTCAGTCCATTGCCCTTTGCGCTCGTAAACCCGACCTAGATTGAGGTGGGGGAAGGCCGGGCTCTCATAGCGTCTTGCTTGCAGGGCTTTCTGAAACCAGGTCATCGCTTCGTCGAGTTCACCTTTTTCGATCAGATAGGCCCCGATATCATTATAGGGGTTGCCGAAGTCAGGGTCCTGCGCGATCGCCTTGTGGCATTCCTCAATCGCCTCGTCGAGCCGTCCCATGAAGCTGTAGGTCCACCCGAGGAAAGTATAGGCTTCGGCAGTCGGATGACTCTCAATCGATTTCTTGTAGAGCGTGACCGCTTCTTCCAGCTCGCCTTTCATCTGCAGTTCATAGGCTTGTTGGAAGAGTTGCCACGCCTCGCGTTTATCTTCTTCGTGGCCTTCGCCTTGTAGTAAAAAATCTTGTACATCCATAGTGAGGCCGATGAAAAAGATCCCCAGCGTCGTTCTCAGTCGTGCGAACTCCTCAACGTACCAAATTGAAACTTCCGGAGGCCGGAGGTACTGGAGGAGATTTTCCGTTCGCCAAGATTGATTATATCGGCGAACGGCTCCACGAAGTGCGGACGGTACCTCCTCCGGGTTCGCACTCCCTGCGGCCTCGCTGGATGACCTTTTTGATCGGCCTCCAGGAACCGGGGGGACAGGTTATTCGTTCTTCAGCTTCTTCTTAATCAGCTCTGCGCCATAGCGTCCCGAGAGCAACATTGAGCCGAAGGCCGGTCCCATGCGGGGTGTGCCGTAGACCGCCGCCACGGCCAATCCGATCACAAAACAATTAGGGTAGACTTCGCCGGTTCGGTCCATGACTTCTTCTTCGGATCGAGAGACCCACATGCCGCCGTTGCCGGGCACGGCTTTGTAGAGATTACGTTTGTGCAACAGTTCCACGACGACGGCATCGTGGCCCGTCGCGTCCACGACGACCTTGCTTTCGAGCGCGATGGGATCCACGTGGATCATGTCGTGGCCGGCCATTTCGGCTGTTGTGTTGTTGACCACAACGCCTTCGAGCAGGCCGTCGCGACGAAGCACTAAGTCGAGGACTCTCGTCAGATTCATGATCTTGGCGCCGCCTCTGTAGGCAGCTGCGATCAGCGCGCCGGTGGCGTGTGGTGGATCGACCATGTACATCCCCTCGCATTCCATGATCTTCTTGCAGGGCACGCCGATTTCTTCGAGGATCTCGTTGGCCGGTTCGCAGATTGTAGCCTTGTTCATCAGGTAGCCACCCGACCAAAATCCTCCGCCAAGGGCAAGGCTCTGTTCGATGATGACCGTTCGAAATCCCATCGCAGCCAGGTCATGGGCGCAGATCAGCCCGGAAGGTCCGGCGCCGACAATGATGACATCGCTCTCGATGAGCTGATCGAACTCCTTATAGTATTCACGCGCGATGTGGCGTGTGATGTCTCTCTCTCTCAGCGGGGCTGGTCGTGGCTTAGCCATTGGAACTCCTACCGGTAAATTTCGGAGCCGGTCTTCTTAAACTCCTCCGACTTTTCTTTCATGCCGATTTGAATCGCTTGCTGTTCATCCACCTGCAACTTTTCAGCGTAGTCGCGGACATCCTGCGTGATCTTCATCGAGCAGAAATGAGGGCCGCACATGGAGCAGAAGTGTGACACCTTGGCGGCATTGTCAGGCAAGGTCTCGTCATGGAAGAGTTGCGCCGTGTCCGGATCGAGCGAAAGATTGAACTGGTCTTCCCAGCGAAACTCGAAGCGGGCTTTTGAGAGCGCGTTGTCTCTGATCTGCGCGCCTGGATGGCCCTTGGCGAGGTCCGCTGCGTGGGCGGCGATCTTGTAGGTGATGACGCCGGTCTTTACATCTTCCCGGTCGGGGAGGCCCAGGTGTTCCTTGGGCGTCACATAGCAGAGCATCGCACAACCGAACCACCCAATCATGGCTGCGCCAATGCCGGATGTAATGTGATCGTAGCCTGGCGCGATATCGGTCGTGAGCGGTCCCAGCGTATAGAAGGGCGCTTCCTGGCAGGCCTTCAATTGTTTTTCCATGTTGACCTGGATCATATGCATGGGTACGTGGCCTGGCCCTTCGATCATCACCTGCACGTCATGGCGCCAGGCAATCTTGGTGAGTTCGCCCAAGGTCTCCAGCTCGGCGAATTGCGCTTCGTCGTTGGCATCGGCAATGGAGCCGGGCCGTAACCCGTCGCCCAAACTGAACGATACGTCGTAGGCCTTCATGATCTCGCAGATTTCTTCGAAATGAGTGTAGGTGAAATTTTCTTGATGATGAGCCAAGCACCACTTCGCATGGATCGCTCCGCCGCGGGACACGATGCCGGTCATGCGTGTGGCGGTCATCGGCACATAGGCGAGGCGTACACCGGCGTGGATCGTGAAATAGTCCACGCCTTGCTCGGCCTGCTCGATCAAGTGTGTCACGATAGACCTCCCAGGTCAGGTCTTCGGCCTTGCCTCCGACTTTTTCGAGCGCCTGATAGATCGGCACGGTCCCGATAGGCACAGGCGAATTGCGGATGATCCATTCGCGGGTCTCGTGGATATTCTTGCCTGTGGAGAGGTCCATGACGGTGTCGGCGCCCCATCGAATGGACCAGATCATTTTCTCGACTTCTTCTTCGATGGAGGAGGCGACGGCAGAGTTGCCGATGTTGGAGTTGATCTTCACCAGGAAGTTGCGGCCGATAATCATCGGTTCGCTCTCCGGATGGTTGATGTTGGCAGGGATAATCGCGCGGCCCCGGGCGACTTCGTCGCGAACAAATTCCGGCGTGATGACGGAGGGGATGCCGGCTCCCCACGACTGACCGGGGTGTTGTGTGACTCCGCCGCCGTGCCCATTCCGCGAGGCCAGTTCGCGCGCCACTTCACGAGATTGATTTTCTCGGATCGCAATGAACTCCATTTCAGGTGTGACGATGCCGCGTCTCGCATAATGGATCTGGGTCACGTTCATGCCGGATTTGGCTTTAAGCGGCTTGCGAATATGTTGAAACCGGAGTTCGTTCAGCTTGGGATCAGCTGCACGAAGGCGGCCATACTGGGAGGAGATATCTGCCAGTTCGACGACATCGTTCCTGCCGATCACCCAGCTCCGGCGATAGGGCGCCAATCCAGCTCGCGCGTCGATCTTTACGGATGGGTCGGTATAGGGGCCGGAAGTATCGTAGATCGTGACCGGATCATTGGCGAGGGGTGTGCCCCCATTCATCGATTTGGTGGCAGTCAGACTGATTTCCCTCATTGGGACCCGCACGCCGGCCTGTTCTCCTTGCACATACACTTTGCGGGAGGCGGGGAACGGTGTGGTCGTGAAGGCTGATCCAACAGATTCGCGTCCGTTACCAGTAGCAGATCCATTGCCGTTTATATGGTCGCTCATGAGGAGATCCTTTCTTCAGGATGCTGTCAGCTATCAGCCGTGAGCTCTTAGTACAGATTCCGGAAGCTGATCGCTATTTCCCAAACAAAAAAGCCGCACCGATAGAAGCGGGTGCGGCAGAGAGATCAACGGTACCCAGTTGTTCTCGCTTCCCTACGCTGGTATTACCCAGGTCAGGTTCTGAGGGTCGTCCGTTCGGGCGGACTCTCAGCCGTGTGGCCCCCCTAGCTTCAGCTAAGAATGGTATCGCTGGGCTCTTACGTTGTCAACGGGGTATTAGACCCAGCAGGATGCTGAAAAAGTCCGCCAGCTTCGTTCTCGCATCGCTCAGAGGCTCAACGTACCGAAGCGTACGCCTCGCCACTTCGCTCGCTGCGGCCTTGCTGAACGGCCTTTTTGAGCATTCTGCACGGTGTCCTGTTGTCCCTGACGTGCCGAACAGTGAAGTTCTGATATTCTCACAGACTTTCGCGCAACCTGCTAAAACTTCTCATAGTGCCTGCTTCATTGATTGTCGGGAAACCATAACGTAGAATGACACCTCTCACTCTTTTGCTGAGGAAACTGTGCAAACACTAGCGACGCTTCCAAAACCGATCACGGACTACCAGCAGCTGCCTGCAGAGGAACTGTTCCGCCGGACGGTTGAGGCTAAACGTGTGCTAGGCGATCGGGTGATGATCCTTGGCCATAATTATCAACGGGATGAAGTCATCGAGCATGCCGATTTTCGTGGGGACTCTCTCCTGCTCTCGAAACTGGCAGCAGAGCGGTCGGAGCGGCCCTATATCGTCTTTTGCGGCGTGCATTTTATGGCCGAGACTGCGGACATCCTGAGCCGATCCAAGCAAACGGTGATCCTTCCTGACATGGCAGCAGGCTGTTCTATGGCGGATATGGCGGCCATTGAACAGGTCGATCAATGTTGGGAGACGCTGGGGCGAATCATTCCCAGTAGAAGAGACCGTCATGCCGGCGGTGTATGTCAACTCTGCCGCGGTGCTCAAAGCCTTTTGCGGCGAACATGGCGGGATTACCTGTACCTCCTCCAACGCAAAGGCAGTGATAGAGTGGTCCTGGGCCAGGCGGGAGAAGATTCTCTTTTTCCCTGACGAGCATTTGGGCCGCAATACGGCCAACAAGATGGGGATGCCGCGAGAAGAGATGATCGTCTGGGATCCCTATCAACCCAACGGGGGTAATACGCGTGAGGCGATCAAACGCGCGAAGCTGATTCTCTGGAAAGGCCACTGCAGTGTGCACCAGATGTTTCAGCCTGTGCATGTGGACAATTTCCGCAAGCAGTATCCGGATGGGAAGGTGATCGTCCATCCTGAATGCCACGAAGATGTCGTGAACAAAGCGGATCTATCTGGATCCACGGAGTTCATTATCAAAACGGTGACAGCGGCGCCGGCTGGGACGGCTTGGGCCGTTGGAACTGAATTGAATCTGGTCAATCGATTGAAGCGCGACTGACCGATAAGAATGTTTTCTTGCTCTCCCACCGGTCTGCCAGTGCGCGACGATGTTCCGGATCGATGGAGCCCATCTCTGCTGGGCAATCGAGAACCTTGCCGACGGCCACGTGGTGAACCATATCGTTGTGCCGGACGATGAGAAGCACTGGGCAAAGATTGCGGCTGGACCGCATGATGGCCGTCAGTTAGCGAGCGGGGTCGTGAAAAACGCCTCCAGCGGCGTTCTCGCATCGCTCA
>CAVVIR010000014.1:0-60112 GCA_963748375.1 uncultured Nitrospiraceae bacterium | reverse complement strand
ACTAGTAGGTTTTTGGAGTGATCCCTATCTACAGCCCTCTGTGTAAATACCATTTGCATAGGTTTTCACATCTCACCAAAGAAGCGCTATCCTGCGAAGAGTTACCCCAGAAGATTTGGCATGTCCGACTCACTCACCCCAGCTCTATCAGGCAAAGTCCTGAGATTGCCGCAGAGCCTTGGCTGTACATGGCTTGACTCCCTCCTGGAGAAGGCTCAGGAGTTGAGACACCAAGCTTGAGAGCTGCTGTTGTGCAGCATAGTTGGTGAGAGGGGTTGTGTTGCTGTTAATCACTGGGGTTGTCACTGTGGCCACCCCAATTGTTGTTTTGTGTTTTGCAACATTGTTTGGATACCTGCGTCACACTGGAGGAATGATGCCCATGGAGGCACTTCCAATTCTCTGCAGCAGAATGGTTCAAAGGGAATGAGGGGAGCGTTGGCCATTTTTGAGCATCCTGGGTTGATTGAGCTTCTGCTGGTTGGCGATAGCCGGAGCACACATTCTCACGAGCCCTAAGTACACTGTGGGAGTCTTTCAGGGCTCTCAGCTCGTTATGTATCTTGATGGTACAAGTGAGTGTGGAGCATCCCGACATGGTTAGAGAGTGGGTTTTTTGCAGAGAAGAACGACCCAACTGAAAATATTCAATCGGATGCCCCGTTGGCATGTTTAATCGTTTGGCTCAGAAGAAGAACCAATATCCTCGACATGGTGGTCGGGGAACGTGGAGCTGGGAGCCTTGTCATCAAGCCAGACCATCGGGCCTGCTCCCACGGAGAAGAAGTCATCAGCGGCCCGAGAGATTGTTCTCCTTGGAGTAGAAGTAAACAATGAACGGTTGCACGGATTCATTAATAGAGTTGCAAATCGGACTTCGTCGGCTCAGGAAGAGATCCCTGTGAAGGAACATAGGTGAGCAGGATCTTTTACGGGATTTTGCGCGAATTGTTCTATAGAAGCGGATGATAGACCTTCAGATACCCGAGCGAAGCCATCTAAGCCGGGAAAAAGTGTTGCCCCGCCTATGTTTATTGAGAGGCGTTTGAAGTTGTGGTTGCACCTGTGTTGCTGTAAATAAAATCCAAAAACATTCAGGAAGAAATGTCAGTCCAGGCATTGCTCGCAGGTTTGTTTCAAACGATTTGCCAGCCTGACATGGGTACAGAAATACCCCCTTTTGGATTGTCAGTCTTTCGTCGAGTTGGAACGGATTGACCTGTACGACGGCGGCTACGGGCTCTCGATCTAAAACATCGTCCCTGAAACGCTTTTCAACCTCTTCATCTCCCTTATCTCGAAAAATTAGTGCCGGCCGGCTGATGCTTCTAGAAAGCTTCTGTCCCTCATCCTTCAGCCGCGCACTCTTATTGATTTTCCGCACGGCACAATCGTCCGTCCGCGTGCTCCAGTGCAAGTAAGAGGCCACGTAGATTGAGAATGTCCAGTCCAGTAGGCGCGTGGGCGCGCCATGGTGCTGCATGAGGAAAGCCATCTCAAATGTTCATGAGGCTGAGGGACATTCGCCGAATAGTGGTGAAGCCTGCGTCTAAATTCCCTAAACAGGGTTTTTTCCACTTCCAGTTTTTTCCAGTGAGTCATAAATCTCCTGCACGCGCGTTCAAGAAAATTTTCCGAGGCCATGCTGCACATCTGTGTCCCCGATAATGAATCTGTCATCTTGATAGTTTCCTATCTCGCTCCACTCTATCGTTTTCTCTTGAAACGGTGTCTCACACATTTAAAAGACTCCTGGGAAATTATTTGTGTTTGTTCAGCCTGCCAGGATTCTTAACTACGGTCAACCTCCCGCCCGATACAACCGCGAGACTGTTCGACTGCCCAAGTGTCGGTCGGCGGAACTGCCTTGGTGGAAGGCGCTACCGAAGGATTTACCGGTGTCGGTTCCATGTGGAGACGACAGACCGCACGCTGGAGGAAGTGCAGACCTGGTTCTCACAAGCCATGGGCCCCACGCTCGCGGCTCTCTACTGCGCGGTAGGACCTGAATGGATCAATAACGTGATCAGGCCGGATCAATCCGCTGGAAGCCACAACATTATCAGATGATGAAGAAGCCAAAGCCCAAACACCCGTATCTGTTGAAGGTGACATAGATCGCGCCAGATCAAGAATTGAATTTTAATTGATATCCGCTGGCGGTGAAGCGGCGCACCATTGTGGGGGGCAGGGGGGTGTCGTACGACTCCCCCCTCAACTTCATAACCAGCACAACCTTTAACGTCCCTGGGGAAACTCATAGAGGATGTAACGGAAAATTTACGGTCTATATCTCTTCCACTGATGTATAAAGGGAAGGAGGTTCGTAGTTTCACGACGGGAGTGTCATAGGGCCTCCCTGCAGGGTGCAAAGGCTCGGGGGACCCGTGATGCAGGTGTGTCCAAATAGGTCTATACCCGTATGCTACGCGCTGATCCTTCTCGCCTCCTTCACGACCTATTTCTGTCCAGAAAACGCGCTTGCGGTTCGCCCCTTTGTTACTGATGATGCCCGGATTGTCTATAAGGGACAACTCGCGACGGAAACATACGGCGGCATGACGGTGGTGAAGGGAGAGAGCCCCGCGTATGAGGCGCGCACATTGGAAGGCCTAGGCATCACCGACCGCTTCGAACTGACCGCAGGCGGATTCGGGTCACCTATCAGGACCATCAAGCTCGTCCGCTCGACCTGCTGATTCAGCCGAAGTATGTCTTACACAGTTCCCTCGGCGCGATTCCTTCTCTCTCCGTTGCCGCCGCCACGTTATTTCCCCTCAGCGGCAATCACCAGCATTGGGATGGGTACGCCATGGCTCATGTCAGCTGGTTTCTGTTTACCCCGGATCCCGACACTGACCCGTATGACAATAACTTGGCCATTCATCTCAATCTTGGTGCGAAGTCACGGTATGATGCGGGCCCGGCGACGTACCAGAGCAAACTGTATTGGGCTGCGGGTTTTGAGGTGATCACGCCTGTGACCCGGGAGGTTCGCTTCTTGGGAGAAGTGTTCAACGGCGATCCGTTTTCTTTTGAAGAAGAATTTCCCGCGTATCAAACCGGCTTTCGCTGGTACAAGAATCCCATGGTCCAGATCGACTTGGTCTTTCGTGGCGTACAGCACGGCTCACTGGAGACGCAGGCCCCGACGGGCGCGGAGTTCGCTCCAGGCTGGAACTATACGATCCAGATAGGGTACCGGATGTTATTTGATGTCTTCAGATAATCCCCTGTTTTTTGATAAGGAGGGCAATGCAACGAATGAGTGGCACAGCCAATTCAGTAAGCGTCTGGGAAAGAACCGGAAGGACAGAGCCTTGCTCGATCTACCAATAAACCCTGATCCCGGTTTTACTCCCGGTTCCACTCCCGATTTAGGTCCCGATTCAGAATCTAATCCAATCGCAGTTGGTCATACCAAGAATGATCGAACCTCTTGATTTCACTCCTTTGGCGTCGCAGTCTGTCGCGCTGGATCGTCACTGGTCGTCGAGTCGTCGGACGCGCTGCAAATCTGCGATGCGGTCGTAAAGTCGTATCGCAGAGCTACTTTTGGCTCATTTGTAGTAGTTCAGACTCGACCTGGCAGTCAGTGTCAGCTATCGACTCTGAGCCGAAATACACGACCGACCACTATCAGGTGCTCCAACCAGATGACGCTATCAAAATCAACGCGACACTTCCATCGAGACCGGATAGTACATCTGCGATCGGTTATTAGCTGAGCCCTGCTCACCTCGCGCATCCAGTCTGTGCAACTGGAATATATTGTTCCAAATCGATTCCCACTGTCATGATGTGCATATGAGCGCCTCGCCTCGTTCTGACGATGCGTGTGGATTGCGCGTGCAACCACACCCATGGTGCCTCGTGTGAGGCTCGTGTGAGAAGAAGGCTGGGTTCATTTCATTAACAAAGGGCCATTCTCCGTCATTGTGTCATGCCTGAATCCTGCCTACATCCCTTCTGCCTCAACGTTCAGCCAAATAGTCAAATCATTCTCGCCTCGATTTCCCACTGCCATTCGCGTATTCTGTATGAGTTCACGATCGTGTCATTATGGAGAACCGCAAACCTACACTCCTCGCTCTGTCGCAATTCATCCACCACCATTTGCTCTGGTTCTTGATCGGCGCCTACGCCATTGCCGCCGTCTTTCCGACGGCCGGTTTATGGATCAGGAACGTGAACTTGGGCGACGTTCACATTTTCCAAACAAAGATCCACGTCTCGTTGCTCCTGCTCCTCCTCGCCACGCTCATGTTTAACGCTGGACTGGGCGTGAAGACGTCGCATTTACAATCTCTCTTGCAAAAAAGCAGGGTGATGTTAGCCGGGCTCGCGGCCAATCTGGTCATCCCTATGATCTATATTTTTGGCGTCACCCTGGTCATGCGGCTGTGGTATGAACCGGATGAAGCGCAGCATATCCTCGTCGGCCTCGCGTTGGTCGCCGCCATGCCGATTGCCGGCGCGTCCACCGCCTGGGCGCAGAACTCCAATGGAAATTTGGCGTTGAGCTTAGGATTGGTCCTCTCTTCAACCGTTCTGAGCCCTCTCGTCACGCCTGTGGCGCTGCAGGTATTCGGGGAAATGGCGTCGGAGGAGTATGAGGCGGTCCTGCAAGACCTCGCCGCCTACGGATCGGGAGCGTTCTTGGGCCTTTGGATCGTTCTGCCATCAATGCTGGGCATTGGTGTGCGATTCGCCGTCCCTGAAGCTCGGCTCACGGCCGTCATGCCATTTATCAAACTCATCAATGCCATCGTGTTATTGCTCTTGAACTACTCGAATGGATCGGTCTCGCTTCCCCAGGCGGTAGCGGACCGTGACTTCGACTTCTTGGCGGTAACGCTGGGCATCACCACGGGCCTCTGCCTCACGGCCTTCGCCTCCGGGTATGGGCTCAGCCGTCTGTTTAACGTAGACCAGGCTGACCGTGTCTCGCTCATGTACGGACTGGGAATGAATAATAATGGGACTGGGCTGGTTCTGGCCTCTCTTGTGCTTGGCGCGTACCCACGCGTCATGGTCCCAATCATCCTGTACAACTTGGTCCAGCATTTGGTGGCTGGAGGCGTGCATGAGGTGACAGGCCGAACCGGTAGCGACCAAAAGGCAGGAGCGTAGGGTCAATCCTTCTCAGAGTCGGTCCGGCCCATGCCTTCGTCGTGCCTTGAAACAACGACAGATCTCTTGTGAATAGTCTCATCAATCCGCCCCATTCACTCCTGTGAAGGGAGTGAGCTTCTCGGGAGTGACCCTGCCGCATTACAGAGGCAGGCTCTATCTTTTTCGCTAACCTCCTTCATGCCCAAAATGCTTTCTGCCGCGGTATGTTCACCACGTTTCCGAAGAGTACCATGCGCGTGTATTTCACGGCTTACCTGCGTTGCGAATTCGTCGAACTACACACACGAGACAGACCAAACCAACCAGATGAACCTGATTTCCACCACGTGCCGCGCAATGGTTCCTGGTGCCGTATGCTCCTTTGATCAGGAGTGGTAGAGGTCAGACAGTGACTCCAAACAAAGCCCCAACCCCAGCGGTCAAGGCCATGGCCAAGGCTCCCCAAAAGGTCACCCGCGCGGTTGCGATGATCACAGACGCGCCGCCGACGCGCGCAGCCAGAGAGCCTAATAGTGCGAGAAACACCAGCGAGCTCCCCGAAACAGCCCACATGAGCGCAGATACCGGCACCAACAGGACAATCAAGAGAGGAAGGACCGCGCCAACTGAAAACGTGACGGCCGACGCCAATGCGGCTTGAACAGGTCGCGCGGTCAATGTATCGGATATACCCAGCTCGTCACGCCCATGTGCACCGAGTGCATCATGCGCCATCAGCTGAGTAGCGACCTGGGAGGCGAGTCCTGCATCAAGCCCACGCCCAACGTAGATCGCGGTCATTTCCCGGTGCTCTTGCGTGGGGTCAGCGGCCAACTCCTTACGCTCCCGATCGAGATCGGCGCGCTCGGTGTCGGCTTGTGAACTCACCGACACATACTCGCCAGCCGCCATCGCCATCGCACCAGCCACAAGGCCGGCTACGCCCGTAATCACAATACTCTTTGAATTCCCCCCTGCGGCTGCGACGCCTAAGACGAGACTCGCCGTGGAAACAATCCCGTCATTGGTGCCAAGCACAGCCGCACGAAGCCATCCAATGCGGCGTATTCTGTGCTGTTCAAGGTGTGGTATGGCAACGCCTCACGATTAGATCGGCTGCGGCCAGCCCGGCAACTGAGCACAGCCGTCTCAATAACCCGATATGGGCCAGTCTACTGCAAAGTTGGAGGCGTATCCATCACTCCAGAGACGAAACGGGAGTCTTGTGTGAGCGAAGGGGGTAGAGTGAAGAGCCCAGGGCGTATGGCAACCGTGAGAGGGCTCGAACATCGTTGCAGTTTCGATGGTCGCCTGGTTCATCCCAGACACCGCATTTTTGCTGTGGATCGACGCCTGGCAGAATGCCGCGCTGAACTTCATGCTCCTCGCTCTCTTTGCCGCGCCGCTAGCAGCGGCGTTCGAGCAGTGAGAATGGGCTAACGACTGTCGCAAATTGGCCGGGAGCGGCCTTTCAAGGCCCAAGTTTATCTGGCATTGTCTGTTCGATTAAGTACCGATTAATACAGCTCATTTCATCTCACACAATCTGGCTCCCTCCCAAGGCACAAGTTGTGACTTTCTAGCACAAAGTCTGCGAACCTCGCGTCAGTATTGAAGGGGCTTAAACGACCTCAAATCAAATCCCACCTTTGGCACCATCACCAGGTATAAATATTTACACTGATCACTGGTTTATCATGCTTTTCTGGTTACGGTTTTGGTTACGGTTCGGTCACGGTTTAGGGCACGGTTGCCAATATACTTCCATCACCACTGATCGCACAGTCAAATGGCCTAATCCACTGAATCCACAAGGAAATGTCTCTGTCTGTCACTCTTGCTCACTCTCAGTCTCAAGGACACTTGGTAGGACTACGGATCTGGGGGTTGGGGGTTCAAGTCCCTCCGGGCGCACCACGTTCCTCGTTCCCTGGGGCAATTCTTCAACGAGAGTAAGAACAGAACACACGGTATGAACAACGTCACTATTCCATGACGTGGGACGTCGACATGTCCGCACAAGCTCCGAACATCTTGTGGGCAACTTCCACTCGAACTGACAACGGACGCCTGCAGACAAACACAAAACACTGAATTGGACATATTGAAATCTTGCGACGTTTTCTTCTTCCATTCTTGGCTCGCCCCCCTTACGATACATCACATGCACGATTGAGGGACCTCCTTCTATGTCAGACTTGCCGATTGATCAACTTGAACAACTCATACAGGGTCACCACTGGGACCCTCTGGCAATTCTTGGCGCTCATCCGATAATCCAGGGCAGTTCCCCTGCCGTTGCGATTCGATGTTTTTTGCCGGAAGCCAACGATGTAGCCCTGATCCTTGGTGAGCAAGGGCCACAGCCCATTCCGATGACACGCATCCATAAGGCTGGTTTATTCGAAACCATTATCCCTGGGCCGCTCGGAATAAGCACTTATCGATTCCGCATCACCGACCATTGTGGTCAGGTCTCTGAGCGGTACGATCCCTATGCCTTCCCGCCGCTCCTCACCGACTTTGAACTACATCTCTTCGCCGAGGGCACCTTTTTCAAAGCCTATGAGACGATGGGCGCTCATTTCCGAACGGTACAGGATATCGCCGGGGTCCATTTTGTTGTCTGGGCGCCGAATGCTGCTCGAGTGAGTGTTGTGGGTGACTTCAATGAATGGGATGGACGTCGCCATCCCATGACGAACCGCGGATCGACCGGCCTTTGGGAGCTCTTCATTCCCGAACTCACAGGCGGCACGCTTTATAAATATGAGATTCGCTCACGCCATCACGATGAGCCGCTTCTGAAAGCTGATCCCTATGCCGTCGCATCGGAACTGCGCCCCAAGACCGCCTCGATCGTCCGTGACCTTTCTTCATACCGCTGGAAGGATCAGTCCTGGATGACTGCGAGAGCCAAGCAAGATCCGCTCGCCGCACCCCTCTCTATTTATGAGGTCCACCTCGGCTCCTGGATGCGTATCCCTGAGGAAGGGGATCGCTGGCTGACCTATTCAGAGCTTGCCACAAAGCTCATCCCGTACTTGAAGAATATGGGCTATACCCATGTTGAGCTGTTACCAATTACAGAGCATCCGTTTGATGGATCTTGGGGCTATCAGGCCACCGGCTATTTCGCCGTCACCAGCCGGCACGGCTCTCCCGAAGACTTCATGGCCTTTGTCGATACGGCCCATCAGGCCGGACTAGGCGTACTGATGGACTGGACGCCCGCACATTTTCCAGATGATCCGCATGGGCTCGCCCAATTTGACGGCACGCATCTCTACGACCATGCCGATCCTCGGCTCGGCTATCATCCTGACTGGCACAGCCGCATCTTCAATTACGATCGCGCCGAGGTCCGGAACTTCCTTCTGAACAGCGGGCTTTTTTGGCTGGATCGATATCATATTGATGGCTTGCGCGTGGATGCCGTCGCCTCGATGCTCTACCTCGATTACGGCCGGAAGGAGGGAGAATGGATTCCCAATCAGTTCGGCGGGCACGAAAACATCGGAGCCGTCACGCTGCTGAAAGACTTGAATGTCCTGGTCCATCGTGATTTCCCTGGCGCCATGACTATCGCCGAAGAATCCACGCATTGGCCGGGAGTCTCACGCCCCACCTATGTGGGAGGACTGGGCTTCACATTTAAGTGGAACTTGGGCTGGATGCACGACATGCTGGATTACTTCGGCCACGATCCCGTCCACCGGCGCTTTTACCAGAATCAGATTACGTTCGGGCTTCTCTATGCCTTCGATGAAAACTTTGTCCTGGTGCTGTCGCACGATGAAGTGGTGCACGGAAAGCGGTCGCTGCTCGACAAAATGCCCGGCGACGGTTGGCAACGCTTTGCCAACCTCCGTTCCCTCTATGGCTTGATGTACGGGCATCCCGGCAAGAAAATGCTATTCATGGGCGGAGAATTCGGGCAGTGGCGCGAGTGGAACCACGATACCAGTCTGGAATGGCATCTCTGTGATTTCGCACGACACGCAGGGCTCCAGCGCCTGACACGCGACCTGAACCATCTCTACCGCGAAGAGCCCGCGCTGCACGAAGTCGATCACAGCTGGAACGGTTTCCAATGGATCGACTTGTCCGACACGACACAATCCGTCATTGCCTTCCTTCGAAAAGCTAAGGATCCGGAGAATTACATCGTATGCCTGTGCAACTTCACCCCTGTTCCACGCGAGCACTATCGAGTTGGCGTGCCATACGAAGGTTACTATCGTGAACTCTTAAACAGCGATGCCGCAGCCTATGGGGGCAGTAACATGGGAAATGCCGGGGGCCTTCACAGCAACGCGGTCCCCTCCCACGGAATGCCCCACTCACTCGCAGTCACACTCCCTCCTCTGTCAGTGCTGTTCCTCAAACGGATCTGATAAAGCAGGATGCTGAAAAAGCCCGCCAGCGGCGTTCTCGCATCGTTCAGACCCTCAACGTACCCCTGAGGGTACGCCTCGGGATCTTCACTCGCTGCGGCCTTGCTGACGGGCTTTTGAGCATCCTGCGCAGATGCCCTGTTGCGCTACTCAACTGAGCGCGTCGCAGGCACAGACCATCGAAGTCCAGATTGCCGCAATCGTTTTTAGCAGTCTAGGGAAGGGGGCTACCAGGTCCGGAATGGACCGCAATCGAGATGGATAAACTTCGCGCGCGGATAGTACCCTACCCCACCGTACTGGAGCTTCAATGCGGCATGCCGAATCTCACGAAGCTTGACACCGGGCATATAGAAATCAACCGCCTGCCCCTGAACATGCAGACTGTGCTGCGCGACTCGGCGGCTCCGCTTGAGAAGCAAGGCATTGTACTCAGGCGACCGATAGCCGGAAATGACGTGAATCTCTCCTGCGCCAGCGAGCGTCTTATGCACGAGGTTGACGTGCTCCAATAATTGCACATCGATAGCGGCAACTTCTCCTGTGTGATGGCAGCGTAACACATGATTCACTTCATCCAACGCCGTCAAGTCATAGTGCCCCTCGTCATCACGATAGCGAACTCGTAATCGCTCGTTCGTATGCACGTTGAACAAGGTGAGTTCGCCGTCAGGAAGCTCGTTTGCACGCACGGATGCGGGCAACAACAGCTTGCTCCCGAGCAACAGCAGCCCGACAACAGACGTTTTCAAGAACGTGCGGCGAGTCCAAGACGAGGAATCTGAATGCTGCAAAGAACCGCTCCAGGAGAATGTGCGATGCAGTCTGTCGTCACAGGGAAGCTGCTTGTATCAAAAGCGACCGAGTCAGTCAACTCCTTCATGAAGATTTTTTCGTGTGAGCAAGCTCTTCGGCTCCACCCCGCTTCCGCATGACTGAGCCTCTATCGGGCTGGGTCTATTAATGCAAGAGAGTCATGGTTCAGTGAAAATCTTTGCAATACACACAGGTGAGGAGCCTGCCCAATGTTGGTGAGAAGAATGCGCGATCATGCGCATCACGGCATGAAAATTCTCCTCCTTCTGGGAACAGGGCGAGCGGAGAGCTGTTATAGCAGGTCTTCCCTTTCGCTTGGATGGGGAAAGAGGAAACGATATGGCAGTCGAATCAATAACTGTTCAACTGTAATACGCAATCATCGATCAGGTGCCTCCTGCTCATCCCTCACCGATTCTCACTGTATTATCTGTATTCCTTTGAATACACCTAGGGCTGTTCGGATTTGGTATCCGGGAGGGTCCTTCCCTAGAACCCACTCAGCATAACCGGTTCATGGAACCCAACAAACTGATTCTACCGCCGCCATGGCACCTATCTCACTTCATTTAAAATAGAAGTGGACGCCGTGCCTGTTCACTATCCAAGCGGCGAATCTGTTCATACACGCTTGTTGGAACGGTGGCCATAATTCGCGACGATACGTTCATGAGCACCATGAGCGAGTTCACGCCTAGTATCCTTTTAGATTCTGCTATGTATCTATACTGATACATGTCATCGTGCAGAACACCTCTTTCCCCCTAAATTTCCTGCTTTTTCCCTCTCTAATAGCCGAAAATCTACGGCATGATAGTTGCTGTGCAGTACAGACATCAGCCCGATTTCGTAAAGCAGAGGTATCCGTGGAGAATGTGCTTCCCACTGTCTTTGAAACCAATAGGTGTGCGCCGCAGAAAGATCCACGGCTGCATGATCGAAGGCCGGTCTGCCTCCGCGTGGCAGTAGCAGACAAGTCAGGAATGGCCGAGGGCGAAGTCCTTGACCTGTCCCTTCGTGGATGCGGACTATGCCTGAAAAAACGTCTCGTACGAGGACAGTACCTCTGGCTCAAAATATATCATGTGCAGGGGAAATCGACCCCGGTCTGTGACTTGGTGCGGGTGAAGTGGGTTGAAGACGATCGGGTGGGGGTGGAGTTCCTCTATATCGCGCCAGAGAACCTCCAGCGACTTCACAGAATCTTTGGCGATCAAATTATGTTTGCATTGGAGGACTAAATGCGCGCGCCTTGCTCCCCGCAGATATCCGTCGAACATATCGAGGCAGGACTCCCCTCCAGTTCGGCTATCGGAATTGATGTCACGAGTGTGTTGCTCGAAACGTGGTGCGCGCACGAACTCCAATGGGTCGTCGATGAATGCAATATATCTCCCGTCTGGACACAAATCATCCAACATCTTCGAGGGTACCTCGGCACCTTATGGGTGTCAGGTGCTCTGCAAGGTGATAAAGCAAGAGAGGCTTTTGTTGTCACCTGTGATCTATCCACCATGACCCCGGAGGACATTCTCCATGGTCGTGTGATTTGTCTTGTCGGCGTCGCGCCCGTGACGCCTGGAGAGTTTACCTTTTACCGGATCCACATCCAGCAGAACAAGTCGTAGAGACTCTCTATCTCGCACCACCCTACCAGCCGCAATACACTTCCTAGTGGGGTACGTAAACCAATTCAAGGGAAAATATCCGCTTGTCCCATTTCTGAGAAACAAGAAAGACAACCAGCACGTACCTCATTCCTCCTGATGCATGGAGCCATTACAATGGACGCTTCGGAGGAGCTGGCAGTTCTGTCTATTGTGTCTTGGAATCGATGAACGAGTAATAGAGAGTTCTCGCTGCCGTAATTTGTTTCTCCTTATCCCAACAAGCCCAAAACGTCGGACTCGCGGACGAGAACAAGTTCTTTATCGTCCAGCTCGACTTCCGTCGTGCGGTATTTCTCGTAGAGAACGCGATCGCCGGCTTTGAGGACCGTAGGCCTGAAGATCTTTTCCTCTTTTTCCTGTTTCTTTTTGGGCTTACTACCCGACTTCTCTTCAGGTGTTTCCCAGCGCCCCTTCCCCACGGCCAAGACCGTTCCTTCTACAGGCTTTTCCTTCGCCGTGTCTGGAATAAACAGCCCCCCGGTGGTCTGTCCCTTGGCCTCCGACGGTTCAATCAGTGCCCAATCCTGTAACGGTTGCATTCCCATGGTGTGTTCTCCTTGTGTGGTTCAAATGCCAGCAACAAGCTACGTTGTTCTGCAGATGGCGTCAACCAGCCGAGACGGAGGGGAGCCTGATTACTTTCCTTGCTCTCAATGCGCGGTCACAGAATGATGCGAGGGGCAGGCCGACCGTTCTTCTTGCTCGCAATGCCCCCACGATACAGCGCTAGTCGCCCGTTACGCGCAGTCAAAAACAATCTGCCTACTCCCTCTGGAGAAGCTGAAGAATCAGAAGGCCCTCGCCGCATAGAGCCCTGCATGGATCCAACATCTTTTTCTCCCATCGCCTCCCAGGTACCCTCCGATGAAGAACTTAACTTACAGTGCGAGTCCTACGTAATGACCAACGAGACCTAGTGTGGCTATGGCTAAATGCCCAGGTTTCCCAACAACCTCTCCGTGATAGGTTGCATGCTGGTCAGAGGGACGCTCGTGGGAAACATTCGCATGATCGACAATGTGGATAGCATTTGTGATTGCCTCTACATCGTAATCCATTTGAGCGGATATGATGTGGTCCTGGCTACGGGCGGAAAGACATCATAGTGAATCCTCGCTCCATCCTCCTCATAGACGACAACGATCAGATCCGTGCTCTCCTCCGTCGGATACTGGAAGAAGCCGGGTACTTCGTCATAGATGCGGCCAATGGGCGTGAAGGACTCCGGCAGTTCCGGCATACTCCCGTTGATCTCGTGATCACGGACCTGCTCATGCCGGACAGTGACGGTTTGGAAGTCACCATGGCGTTGCGGCATGAATCGCCCCACGTAAAGATCATCGCCCTGACTGGAGGCGAGGGAGAGCCCAACCTCCTCAAGGTGGCAAAACTCCTGGGTGCGCATCTCACGATGAAGAAACCCCTTGAGATGACCGAATTCCTGAAAGCCGTTCAGCAGGAGTTACAGGAAGGCCCGTTGCAAAAAGAACCTGGCCCACAAGATACTCCGTGATCGACGCAGCTTGGTGGCAATCGATGCTTGAAGAGACCGGAAGGTAGCCGTCAGCATTCCAGCAAGTTCAACTCGCGGTAATTTCCGAAAACGGTTACCGCCATGTACCCATGGGGATGGAACTCAGAGACGCCGCGCCTCCGGTCATAAAATAAAGACTCCCGACCCCTTTGTTTTCTCAATAGCCGAGGCAACCTTACCGGAGAACAGACCCGAAGCCGTCGTATTCGTACGATTGAGGCAAGAAGGATGCTGAAGAGCGGACTATTTTGGACAGCAGTGCTTCCAACCCCCTTGTTTCTGGCAACGCTTTTACTGGGAAAGCTCTGGCCGCAGTTGCCCGTGGCACGTACAGATTTCAGATTCGATGTACCAATTTCCGGCTTCTGAGGTGCCAATTTCGGGTCACGATCGCTCATACAGACAGGCCGAATTGACAATACTCGGCATAACTGTCGCCAAGCTCATAAAATCTCGGGGATATTTATACGGCGAATTATTTCTGCATGGTGGCACAGCGATTGCGCATTGGCAGGAGGAAGAAGTCGATACTCAGTCACTGCCGATAAGGAGGGTAGCCTAGGATGTCACTGAAAGTCTGGCGTCCAGATGTGATGCTGGTGCTGGCATCTCTCAGTATTACTGGATTGTCGGGCTGTGGACCGGCTGGATCCGACTCTCCCACGGAGATAGGATCACGTACTAGCGCGCTTAGGTTGTCCAAGCCGCAACCTGTCTTGCAGATACCAAGAACTCCACACCCGGACTCTTTCGCTCAGGCCGCAAACCTCCTGCCCCTCCCTGCGCCTGTGAAATCAGAATATGAGCCGACTCCAGAACCGCGAAAACCAGCTGTGCCGGAGCATCTGACCCTGTCGCCCTTGATGGCGCAAGCACTGGATGCTCCGGATGCTTCTGTGCGACGCCAGGTCTTGGATTTGTGGGCACAACAGGGGACGGAGGCACCGTTGGACCCGTTAGTTGTGGCACTAGAGGACGAAGACGACGACGTGCGGACAAGAGCGATGGAGATAATCGAACAACATTGGTCGATCGAGCAACATGCCGAGATCGAGACACAACACTAAGCAGGAAGAAGGGAACAGAAGTCAAAGCCAAGGAACGAGAGAAGTTTTTCCGAAAGGCGCATGGGCCCGAAGACAGTGAGCCGTGCAACCATCACATCACCGAGGAGGAACACGATGATGCAGAACAAGCGAAACAAATGGCTGAACGGGATCGGTGCGGTGGCGTTCATTGGAGGCCTCATCCTGGCAAACTTCGGCGGAGGGATCACGCCAGTGGAGGCACATGACCGCCAGAAGCATCAGGGCCACCATGTGAACCCGTTCAAACAAATTTCGGACAAACTCGATGAGGTTCTTGATAAAGTCAAAAGCGGCGGTGGAGGTGCGATAGAGAATTCTACAATGCGGTGGGATACCCACAACCCTTCGGCATCACGGTTTACTGTGTTAACAGAATTTGGCGGTGCGGCTGTGAGGGACAACAACACCGGGCTGGTGTGGGAACAAACACCCACGATGACACTGCCATGGGTGGATGCCCGCTTTCAATGTCTCAACAAGCCGATCGGAGGGGCGCGAGGGTGGCGCCTTCCCTCTGTCGTGGAGCTGGCAAGTCTAATCGATCCATCGCTCGTGCCACCGTATGTTCCAGTCGTGTTCACTGGTGTGACAGGCAACTATTGGTCAGCAACGTCGATTGCAGACAGTGGCAGTACCAGCAAGTTTAGCGTGAGCTTCACAGATGGCCTCGTGGGTAGCTCGAGTAAAACCCTTTCCAACAACGTCTGGTGCGTACGCGGTTCAATGAATGAACCAACCTATTAAGGGTTCGGTGAGTGCAGCGACGTAAGGTTGAGGGGCAGAGGGCCAACGCCTCTGCCCCTTTCAACCTCTGTACTTCCCCTCTCCCTCCCCAAAATCCAAACTCGACAATGCCACTGAGTTGGGCGGCCAAAGTAGATTCCTAGTCCGCGTAATATGCGAACACAGGAGATCAATAGGCTACCCGTGGTTTTCTCCTCTCTCAGGTGCTAAAACATATCTCCGATACCCCATCCGGTGATTCGTATAGAAGAAGGAATGTCTATGTCTTTGCCGATCGAGAAATCGTCGTCCGCTGAACTGGCGAGAGAAGTCGCTCGGCGACGCACCTTTGCCATTATTTCGCACCCGGACGCGGGGAAAACCACGCTGACTGAGAAACTCCTCCTCTACGCCGGCGCCGTTCACTTGGCCGGAGCTGTACATGCGCGGTCGCACCAGCGTGCATCGAAGTCGGACTGGATGGAACTGGAGCAGGCGCGAGGGATTTCGATTACGTCAACCGCACTCCAATTCGATTATCATGGAGTGCGAGTCAACCTACTCGACACGCCGGGCCACCAAGACTTCAGCGAAGACACGTACCGAACCCTCATGGCAGTCGACAGCGCAGTCATGGTGCTCGACTGCGCCAAAGGCATCGAGCCCCAGACCAAAAAACTTTTTGCCGTCTGCCGCAAACGCAACATCCCGATCATGACCTTCATCAACAAGATGGATCTGCCCGGGCGCCACCCCTACGAACTCCTTGAGGAGATCGAACAGACCTTGGGCATGACGGCGGTGCCCTTCAATTGGCCCATCGGGGAAGGATCCGGGTTTCTGGGGCTCTACGACCTTCAAGACCCTCAAGTGCTGTTCTTCCAACGGACCCTCCATAATCAGAAACGGGCGCCGATGCGAGTAGAAACCTTTCCCCATCCAAGCCTGGCCGAGACACTCGGAGAAGCCTATGGTCCGCTGCAGGAAGAGATCGCCTTACTCACAGGCGCCGGCACCACATTCGATCGTGACCGCTTTCTTGCCGGCCAACTCACACCAGTTTTCTTCGGAAGTGCGCTCACAAACTTCGGGGTCGAACCCTTTCTGAACGGATTCCTTCAACTTGCGCCTCCGCCGGGACCTCGTATGAGTTCGGAGGGATTGGTGCAGCCGACCGAAGAGAAGTTCTCTGGATTTGTCTTCAAGATTCAGGCGAACATGGATCCACAACATCGCGATCGGATGGCATTTTTGCGTATTGTCTCTGGTCGATTTGAAAAGGATATGATGGTCCATCACGCACGCCTGGATCGAAAGATCCGGATGACGCGACCGCATCGACTTTTCGGTCGTGACCGCGAGACGATTGAAGAGGCCTACCCGGGTGACGTTGTCGGGCTGGTAAACCCTGGCCTCTTTGCCATTGGTGATACGCTCAGTTCCGGAAGCCCCCGCTCCTTCGACGCGATTCCACTCTTTCCTCCGGAATGTTTTGGGGTACTCAGAAGTCAGGATCTCACAAAGCAGAAACAGTTCCAGAAGGGACTTCAGCAACTCGAAGAAGAAGGTGTGATGCAGGTGTTCTATTCACCCGATCATGTGCGCCGGGAGCCGGTGCTTGCCGCCGTAGGCGAACTCCAATTCGATGTCGTCGCCTCGCGCCTCGACAGCGAATATGGAGTGAAGACCACTGTCGAGCGGATGCCGTTTGTCCTGGCCCGCTGGGTGACCGGCGACCCCGACGCGATCGCGCGTATCTACTGGCCGCAGGATACACGCCGTCTTGTAGACAAAGACGGCAGGATGGTGATGCTGTTCGGCTCAGAACGGCTGCTCGCCTACTGCATGAAGGAATATGCCTCCCTCAAGTTTCAGTTGCGGGAAGAAGTCGGAAAAGCAGAAAACTAGCAGTCTTGTGATTACGATCTGTACAGGATGCTCAAAAAGTCATCCAACTAGACCGCAGGCGAGTCAAAACCGGAGGCGTACCCTGTGGGGTATGTTGAGGATTTGGACGAACCGAGAACGACGCATGGAAAAGGCGCGTCTCGGCGCCGGGGTTGGGCGGGTGGGAAGAGGGCTTTTTCAGCATCCTATTAGGCAAAGCCTGTATCCCGCCACTTCTCCAGCAGCGCAATGCGTCGTAGCAGTTGCGCGACCGTCGCCTGATCGACTCGCCCCCCGGTTCGCTTGATAAGTTCGGCATTGAGATAGCGATGATCGACTCCGGTCTTTCGCGACACGGCGCCGACAAGGGCGCGATGCTGGTCCCGCAATTCGTTCTTTTTGTCATGAAGCGGCACGATCGACTCTGAGACGCCCTTACCCTCACCGGCTGCCTCTGACTCCTCTCCTCCAATCAGGGTATCCATCCTGGCTACCCCGTGCAGCGGCATGTATTCTTTCAGTGACATGGCGGCGGTACCGAACAATGTGCGCTGCACCGAAGGCATGATCTCTTCCAACACATGGTCACGTTCAGCCTTGATGCGTTTCGCGTAGTGAACGAGGGTCGCGTCCTTCGGCAAGTACAGCCAGGCCCGTTGCGGCTTCGGCAACCCCTCCTGCATTCGAACGAACCGCCCAACGACCTGGCGAAAATACATCTCGGTGAGGACATTTGTGGCATACACGCCGACACGGAGCCTTGGGATATCGACACCTTCGCTCACCATGTTCACCGCAACGAGCCATTGCTGAGTCTTATGCTGTGCAAAGGTCTTGATCGTCTTTGAAGCGGAGGGATCGTCCGAGATGGCAACATGTGCAAGGCTGCCCGTAATACGCCCGACGAGTTCGGCGACCTGCCTGGCATGGTCTTGATTCATCGCGACGATGAGTCCTCCGGCATCCGGCTGTTCCTGCTTGCGGAGCCGGCGTAACTCGGCATGGGCATCCGTGATGACAGGGCCCAGCCAGCTGTCTTGCAAGAGCGCGGTCTTGAGCCGTTCCCGTTGCAGATCGAAGGTGAGTCCATCCTCGAATGTAGCCCGATGTTCACGACCCTCCGAAAGCCACGCCAGCTCCCCTTCATAACTTGGAAAGAGAATCGGACGGCAGACGTTCTCGCGAATCGCATCGGCATATCCATAGGTAAAATCAGCCTGGCTTTCACCATGTTCATATCGCACGAACGGAATGGGATTGTTATCGGAGCGAAAGGGAGTGCCCGATAAGGCCAGACGAAAAACCGACGTGTCAAACGCCTCCCGTAGCGCGTTGCCCCAATCCTTGCCCTCGCCTGCATGGTGCAGCTCATCGAAAATCAGCAGAGTCGGCCGGTTTCGGCAGGCGCGCTGAAATACGGTCGGGGCCAGACAGACCTGTTGATACGTCACGACGGCGCCATGAAAGTCGCGCGCTTCAATTGCCTGTTCATTTGTCAGAGCCGGATCCAGCTGCACCCCCACCAGGCCGGCAGCGGTCGCCCATTGCGTGCGAAGATGATTCGTCGGGCAGATGACCAGCACACGGCTGGCCACGCGATCGGCCAGATATTGATGGGCAATCCGCAAAGCGAAACGAGTTTTTCCTGCTGCGGGCGTCGCCGTCGCAAGAAAATCAGGACGTGTATGGGTGAGCACAGCTGACACGGCGCGAGCCTGCCACTCGCGCAGCTTGGCCGTCCAGGGAGACAAGATCACTGCCGCCTCTTCTTCAGAATCGCTGCTGTATGGACATCGTCACGTCGAATGAAAGTCTTCTGAGGCCGCGAGCTGTGCGAGCACAGGAGATCAACAAACAGACACACCGCCCCCCCGCCCTCTACTTCCACCGCATTTCCAGCTCGGGATATTTTGCTTTGTAGTCGGCATGGCTCACGCCAATGACTTTGAGCGCTTCCTCGCGATCATAGATGCTGGTAATTTCGACTTTATGGTGGATGGTGCCCGGCGCACTCTTATAGGTGAGGAAATAGTGCTGCAAGCGATCGACCAGCGCCAGAGGAACTTGGCTGATATCGGTATAGCCTCCGTAGGTCGCATCGTCTTTCATGACGGCAATGATCTTGTCGTCCGCTTCGCCACCATCTGCCAAACTGAAGCCACCGATGGGCAAGGCCGTGAGCAGAATGTCGCTGTGTGGAATCGTCTTCTCAGTGAGAACGCAGATATCGAGGGGATCGCCATCCCCGACGATGCCTGTTCGCTTGGTCCGTGCAGCAAACAAGGCCGCGACGCCGTCACTGCAATACGTTTGCGGGACCAGCCCGTAATAGACGGGACAATAGTTTGAAAATCGCTGTGGGCGATCGACCTTGAGGAACCCGCTGACCTTATCCACTTCGTACTTCACGGTGTCGGTCGGCACAATTTCAATGTACGCCGTTACCTCTTCCGGGGCCTGGGCCTCCGATAGAGACGCCATGCCAGGGGTGGGCTCTGAACATCAAACTCATCAATCGCAGTAGGGAATCGGCTTGGTTGCCGCTCATCACTTTATCTCCAATGAATCGGGATCACTCATCACTGAGACAGACACTAGTTCTCGCCCCTCATTGAAATTTCAAACAGGTGACGATTCTATACAATCCTTCCAAGTGCGCTCGGTTCTCTTTAAAAGAGGGTGGCCTGGTCGATCCTCGATTGCGCGCGTCGAACGAGCACATTTCTATCAATGATTCTTCCAAGCTTGCTCGTTTACGTTACAGGAGGTGGCTGAGAGATCCCCAAACTGCGCCCGACATTCCACCCGCCCAACCCTCAGCGCGCCAAGACGCGCTTTTTCCCGGGCGAGGGCCTTCCGATTCTCTATACCGTTATTTTAAGGGCGTAGCCAGGTTGCCCTTGACTGCGCGCATGGAACGAGCACATTCCGATCGTGCGCGTTCTGCGAGCAAAAAGGGCACTTGGCTACGCCCTTCCTCCCCCTCTTGGCTGCTCCAGAAATAATCTCACTGCCACCTTCTGTCCTTTGATTCTGGTCCGACTGAGAGTCTGAATAATCTCCCGCGCCAACACTTCCGGCACTTCCACCAGCGAAAATCGATCCATCACTTCGACGGCGCCGATGACATTCGAATTGAGCCCGGCCTCATTGGCAATCGCCCCGACGAGGTCGCCCGGCCTGATGCCCGCTTCCCTGCCTGCCCCGATATAGACTTTGGCCATCCCCGCCGTTCGTCCGCCGCGACCAGGCGCACTGAATGGTCTGCCCTGTCCCTCTCTCGGCATCATGCCGCCTGCCCGCCCGCGAGGATCACCCATGGGGCGGCGCCCCATCGATGGCCGCTCCGGCGGCCTATTTGATACAGCCGGAATATCGACTTCCTTTCGCTCCCCACCCTGCATGCGAAAGACAAGTTTCATGGCAGCCGCTGCCACCTCCAGGGGATCTCCCTGTTCGGCACAGCGATGCGACCACGGCCCGGAATAGGTCCAGGTCGCCGGCGGCAAGCACGTCTTCAATCGCGCTTTGGTTCGTGCAAGACGCTTCGTGCGGAGGTCGGCAACGGTCGGCACCGGCGTCACGACAATTTTGGCTTTCGTGAGCTGCTCGATATTCCACAACAACCGCTGTTCGCGCGGGTCGATCACCGTGATCGCCGCCCCTTCACGCCCGGCCCGCCCGGTTCGTCCAATCCGATGGACATAGCCTTCGGGAGACGTCGGCAGGTCGTAGTTCACCACATGGGAGACGGACGGAATATCCAATCCCCGCGCCGCCACATCGGTCGCCACGAGGAGTTCGGTCTGCCCGGCTCGAAACGAATTCATCACGCGATCGCGCTGGGGCTGATTCATCCCGCCATGGATCGCTTCGGCTCGATGCCCGCGGTCTGTCAACATGGCCGTCAGCTCGTCGACTTCGATACGCGTCCGGCAGAACACGAGCGCCGACTTCGGAGCTTCCATGTCCAAAATACGAGCCAGAGCCATCACTTTATGTTGTCTGGCCACAATGTAGGCAGTCTGATGCACCCGCGGCGCAGCGCCCGCCTTGAGCGGCTCTTTGGCAATCTTGATTTCGACCGGCTCCTTCAGATGGCGTTTGGCAATGGAGGCGATACGTGCCGGCATGGTGGCGGAAAAGAGCGCCGTCTGCCGCTCTTTGGGCGTCTGTTCGAGAATGGCGTCCAGATCCTCGGCAAATCCCATGTCGAGCATCTCATCGGCCTCGTCTAAGACAACCATCTGAACCGTCTTGAGCTGCAAGGTTTTCCGGCGGATATGGTCCAGCGCCCGCCCAGGCGTCGCCACGATGACATCGACACCGCGCCTGAGTGCCTGGAGCTGTAGACCCATCGCCTGTCCGCCATACACCGGAAGGACGGAGATTTTTAATTCCTTGCCATAGCGGGTGACGGCTTCGCCGACCTGTATGGCCAACTCTCTGGTCGGCACCAGGATCAGCGCGGAGGGGCAGCGACGCGCTGAATGGGCGATGCGCTGGAGCAACGGCAGGGTGAACGCCGCGGTCTTGCCGGTTCCGGTTGCCGCTTGGCCCAAGAGATCGCGGCCTGCCAACAACGGAGGGATGGCCTCTCGCTGGATCGGCGTGGGCTCTTCATAGCCAAGCGTGTCGAGCGTGGTCAGCAGGGCCGCTTCCAGGCCAAGCGCCACGAAACCGGGAGAAAAACCCTTCGCTGGCGTTTCCGCCGGTGGGTGAGTGGTGTTAGGTTTCATACAATATTGCGCTGGCCTTTCTGCTCGGTATGCCCGTCAGTTGTTTATCGGACCATGACCGTGTTGCCGCTAATAATCCTTCTACGTTCGCTCGTACATTCTCTATAAGGATGGATCCTAACTTTGCGCTCCTACTCTGGCGAATAGGACAAGGTTGCTCTCCAATTGCGCGCGTCTTTCTCACCCTCCCACCCACTGGCAGATATTTTTACCCGCCCTACCCTCCGATTGCTTCGCAATCGATTTCCCGTGACGTGCCACGAGCCCGAGCGAGAGCCTTCCGATTTGCCACACTTTGCCCCCAAGGGGAGCCGCCAGACTGTCCTTTACTGCGCGCATCGAACGAGCACATTCTTATCGTGCGCGTTCTGCGAGCAAGAAGGATGGTCTGGCGGCTTCCCTCCCACACCTCTGAGGCCGCGCGTTGCGTGAGCACGGGAGAGCCCTGGCCCTACGCGCCTCACTCCTCCGGCAGTGGGATCGGCCCCGCCCACTCCCCTTTGGCCAGCGTCACTTCCTGAAATCCGCCGTCCGGCCATTGAAACTGACCGACCTCATCGACTTGCACAATAAAGGCGTCGGCTTCATGTGCCAGACCACGGAACCAATACCAGCCAGCCGCTGTGGGTTTCCCCTTGGTCCATCGATAGTCGGCCATGCGTCTGTTTCCGTTTCGCCTCCTATCACGAGTCTGATAGAGTCTCTCGCATGAAGAACGAACCTATCATGTCCACACTTCCAATAGAAGATGTGTTACCGGCACTCCGCCACGCACTCGCGGAGGGTCGAAACGCCGTGCTGACTGCCGCGCCCGGCGCGGGAAAAACGACGCGGGTGCCGCTGGCTCTGCTCGACGCGCCTTGGCTCGGAGGAAAGAAGCTGCTCATGCTGGAACCGCGGCGGCTCGCCACACAGGCGGCAGCCCGTCGCATGGCCACCGCGCTGGGCGAATCGGTCGGTGAAACGGTCGGCTATCGCATGAGGCTCGATACGAAGGTGAGCCCCAAGACCAGAATCGAGGTCGTCACGGAAGGCATCCTCAGTCGCCTGCTTCAACACGATCCGGCTATTAGCGAGTATGCCGATCGTCCTCTTCGACGAATTCCACGAACGGAGCCTGCAAGCCGACACAGGCCTGGCCCTCTGCCTAGAATCGCAACGAATCTTCCGCCCGGAGCTCCGCCTGCTCGTGATGTCGGCGACGTTGGATTGTGGGCCGATCGCAGATCTCTTAGGCCATGCACCGGTCATCGCCTGTCGAAGGCACAGATGTTTCCGGTAGAAACCCGTTATCTCGAACAACCCCTCTCCGGCCACCTCGATGTCGCAGTTGTACAATCGATCAGGCGCTCGCTTGCGCAGGACCCAGGTAGTCTCCTGGTCTTTCTGCCGGGCATGGCAGAAATCCGCCGCGTTGAACGAACGCTCCTCGATCTGAACTTGGGCTCGCACATCCTCATTGCGCCGCTCCATGGCGACCTGCCGCAAGAAGCGCAGGACCGCGCGATCGCTCCCACTCAACCGGGAATACGAAAGATCGTGCTGGCCACGTCGATTGCCGAGACGAGTTTGACGATCGACGGGATACGCGTCGTCATCGATGCCGGCTTGCTGCGCGTGCCCCGCTTCGATCCGCGATCAGGACTGACGAGACTGGAAACGATTCGCGTGACCCAGGACTCCGCCGAACAACGTCGTGGCCGCGCCGGTCGTGCTCGAACCGGGCATCTGTGCTCGCCTTTGGACCTCTGCGGAACAGCAATCGTTGGCCCCTCGTCGCCCGCCGGAAATGCTCGATGCCGACCTGGCGCCGCTGATGCTTGAATTGGCCCTCTGGGGCACCGCCGACCCGACCGAGTTGTCCTGGCTCACTCCCCCCCCGCCTGGGGCTGTGGCCCACGCGCGAGAATTGCTCACCAACCTCGGCGCACTCAATGCTGAAGGACACATCACGGCACACGGAAGACAGATGGCGGAACTGCCGCTGCACCCGCGTCTTGCGCACATGCTGCTTCAGGCTGTGCCATTACAACTCGGCAACCTTGCCTGCACACTTGCCGCCCTGCTCAGTGAACGAGATATTCTCCGAGGCTCCTTCGGTCAGCGGAATGCCGATCTGCGGCTCCGTGTGGATGTCTTGCGCGGACAGCACGATCATGCAGCCGGTGACACCATCGATCGTGCGGCTTGCCGGCGAGTCACGCGCACCGCCGACCTCTGGCAACGACAATTTCTGCGATCCACTCGTTCGAACCGGCACGAGAACCTCGATGAGGTCGGGCGCCTGCTCGCCCTCGCCTATCCTGATCGCATCGCCCAACGCCAACGCGGCACTGACGCCCGCTATCTCATGGCCAACGGCCGTGGCGCCCTCTTTGCGAACCCCGATCCGCTCGGCATCGGAAGATTATCTGGTCATTGCCAGTCTGGATGGCGGTCAACAATGGGCGAGGATCGATCTGGCCGCGCCGGTACCCTTCGGATCTCGACACGCTCTATGCAGACCGGATTCACACAGTCGATGCAGTCGTGTGGGATGACGCCGCGCACATCGTTCGAGCCACGAGACAGCGCCGATTCGGTTCGCTCATTCTGTCCGAGCAGGGGCTTCCCAAGCCGGACCCTTCGATGATTTCGGCGGCGTTATTACAGGGGATTCGTCAAGCAGGGCTCGACAAGCTGGCTTGGACGACGGAACTTCGTCAATGGCGGGCGCGAGTGGGATTTCTTCGCCGAACGGAAGGACAAGAATCGCGATGGCCCGATTTGTCTGACGAGGCATTACTGACGAACACTCGACGACTGGCTTGGTCCCTATCTCTCAGGGCTCACCACGCTCGACCGAGTCACACGGCTCGATCTCACCCAGCCGTTGCATGCGCTCCTCTCCTGGGAACAATCACGCCAACTCGAACGGTGGGCCCCCACCCATCTGACGGTCCCAAGTGGATCGAACGTTCGCGTGGAGTACGAGACGCCTGACCTGCCTGTCCTGGCTGTGCGGCTGCAAGAAATGTTCGGCTGCAAGGACACGCCTCGTCTCGTCGATGGAAAGATTCCCGTCATGCTGCATCTCTTGTCACCGGCGAAACAGCCCGTGCAGGTCACGAAAGATTTAGCCAGCTTCTGGGCCAACACCTATCAAGAAGTCCGCAAAGAACTTCGCGGCCGCTATCCCAAACACTCCTGGCCCGACGATCCGCTCACCGCCCCACCGACAGCGAAGGCGAAACGGCGCGGGCAATGATGCAGGTAAAAACGGACGGCGAGTTATAACAGGGTTTCGACCAGGCTCGTTGCCTTGCTGCAAGAAGAGATTTCCGGCTCATTTTCATGCTCCAGCGCCACTTTACAGTTGAGGGATTCCGGTGGGTTGAGGTGGAGGCTGCATGTTGAAATACCAATAGAAACCGAGTGTCGTCTGGCATCGATGCGGTCAAATCAAAGGCGCCTGCAGCTTCGGCTCTATTGTTGTACCCGTTGGCGTACATACTTTGGGCGGAAGTCTTCCGTGACATGGTAGATCAACGCGGGAACCATCGCTTTGCGGGGGTTGTCGTCTCCCACCTTCGCATTCACGCCTCCTCCCGATGACAAGCTCACGCTCCCGATCTGCCTGGTGGCCCAGGCTGAGCTGCTCCACACGCTGGCTCCCGATTTGGTTTCCATCAGTTTCGTGAACAGATCGCCCCGGACTTCGCTGCGCACTCCGCCATTCAGTTTCATGATATCTCCGATTCTGATGTTGGTCTTCGGATCGGAATAGGCGATATCTCCAAGGAAGACCGCCGACACGCCGTACTTCTGGCCGATCCTCGTGATCGCTTCTGCATCGAGCCGGCTGGCGCCGACTGCAGCCAGCACTGCCTCACGGTTTCCTAATTCGAGGATGGCCGTTCCCGGATAGGCGCCCTGGACCTGTTCCTGGAATTGTTGCGTGGCATAGCTGTTGATCGCCGGGTCTGAATTGGATGCGAACTGGACAATGCCGAACGTCCCGTAGTTCTTCAGATCCATGCGTGGAGACAGGGGGACAAGGACGGTATGGGAGCACCCCCACTGGACGACGAGTAACAGCAGCATGACGAGCGCAGGGTATGGACGCATTGGAAATCTCCTCCTGGTCAGCATGGATCTCACCTATCAAGTATAGCTGAACCGATCAGGGGGGCCGGGACCCAGTGGCCGCGTTGCGCGGGGGTGCGTACTCGTGAGGTTTTCTGGATACTTCCGCAGTTTTAATGAGAGTTCCGGGGTAGGGTTGGCGAGATTGCGCAGGAACGCCTTGTCGGTGGCGGATCGCCTCCGATTCTCAGTTAAACGGGAATGTCTCTCGTGCCATCATACGACGTTCTCGATTGGTGGGAGAGCTTCACGATATCGCCGTCCTTGATCACCGTATCTTCGCCGCTGACTTTCTTATTTACCGCAATCATGACTTCTCGGTTTAACAGAAACTGTAGCAACGGGCCCATGCGATCTTGATTCGATTCAATGAGTTTTCTGACTGTGGTCGGTTCGGAGACCGCAAGCTCGAACTCTGTTTCTCCGACGGCATCGCGAAGCGTCAATCCGAAGACTAGCACGGTAATCATAGGAACCTCGCTCCTCGTTATTTGGTTTGTTTGGTTCATTTAGTTTGTTTGCTTGAACGAAACCAACCAGATGAACCAAATCGACCAAAGAAACAACACAAACCTACAACTTGTCTGCAGCCTCGTAGGCTTCTTGAAGCAGTTGCGCCACGTGTTTGACCTCTGCAGATCCCTGCAATCCCGTGCGTAATTGAATCATGCAGGCCGGGCAACTCGTGGCCACAACCTCTGCGCCGCTCTGTTCGACGGCCAGCCGTTTCCGCTCGACAATGCGCTGCGACGTCTCAAAATCCTTCACGAGATAGGTCCCGGCGCCGCCCGCGCAACGATCGGCGTCCGGCATCTCCACATACTCGACGCCCGGTAAACCTCGCAAAATCGCGCGAGGCTCTTTGGTCACTCCCGCTGCTCGCAGATGGCAGGAGGAATGGTAGGCGACCTTGCACTTCGTGGATTGCTGATTGGCCATGGCCGGTTTCACCGGCGATTGGGACACGAACTCCGAAATATGTGTGACCCGTTTGGCCAGAGCCTGGGCCGCCGCCTGCTCCGGCTCACCGGCGAACAGGGTGGGATAGTCCTTCAGCATGAGAGTGCAGGAGGCGCAGCCGGTCACTACCTTGTCGTACCCAGCCATCGATACGAGATTAACCCGCGCCCCCTCTTTAGCCAATGCGCGATGTCCGTAGGTTTCGATTGGCGTCCCGGAACAGCGTTGCGGCGGCAGATCCGGCTCGACCCCATGTTTTCGTAGCACCGCGATCATGGCATCCCCCACCCCATCATCGAAGTAGTTGGCCGCGCAGCCGTGGAAATAGGCCACCGGCGAACGAGCTGCTCGGCTGGCCTCGGGAATCAGTTCTGGATAACGATCACGGAGCTGTCGCCGGGCCAGTCGAGGCAGTACCAACTGAGGCGACAGTCGTGCCGTCTCGGCAAGGCCACGCATGAACGGTTTCGTCAGACGATCGAGTAGACGCCGTATCAGAGGCCGATCCCATATCGATTGATACCTCGCGAGAAACTTTAATAATTGTTCAAATCGTGCTGTTTGTGCGTGAAATTTAAAGATGAGTCCTGCCAGTCTTATTTGGATGCTCGGCACGCCGATCTAGAATGAGCTGGGAGACATCGACACCAGCGGGACAGGCGGTACGACAGGACTTGCAATTGAGGCAGGCCTCCACCACTCGCTTCGAATTGAGATAGCTGTAGTTCTTATCGGTGACGATCTCGAACCACCCACGCGAACTCATGTCTTCCGATTGAAACACATCGTAGACCGGACAGACGGCGTTGCACTTGGCGCAAGTCGCGCAAGATTTTGACAATCGCTCATAGTCGATATGGTCCGTGAAGGGCCGGTCGCTGATCTTGATGCCGGGGTTGAGCACCCCGGATGGATCGAAGCTCTGCTTCACCCGCACAAACAAGCCGTATAGTTCCGGGCCGAACATCGTCTTCACGTATTCGGCGCGCACACGGCCATCCCCATGCTCCCCACAGATCGAGCCGCCGAAGCGGCCTAAGACAGTTTGGTGTATCTCGTGATAGCCCTGCATCATCTTCTGAAAATCGTCTTGATCGTTCACGTCGAGCAAGGGAATGATATGGGCGTTCCCATTTCCGATATGACCGAAAATCGCAACCGGCACCAGCTGTCCGGCAAAGAACTCTTCCAGATACCGGATGAGTTCGCTGATCCGTTCAGCCGGCACCACCACGTCATCGACAAAATTGATGGGCTTCTTCTTGGGATCGAATCGATAGAGTGTGGGATAGAGCGCCTTGCGGGCTTTCCATAATTCCGCACGTTGCTCAGGATCGAACGCGATCATGGGATCGGACGTGAGGCGATAGCGGCGGCAGATCTCGGTCATGCGCTCAGCCTGCGCGCGAAGATCGATCCCTGCGCCGTCGGCATCCAACTCGACAAGAAGGGTGGCAGCTGCATCCGCCGGGATACCGTGCTTCGCCCGCCCGATCAAATTGAGCGTGTTGGCATCCATCACTTCTAACGCGCTCGGACTCAACTCCAGCAGCTTCGGCACTGCGTCTCCCACATCTTCCAACCGGTGAAAATGAATCAGCGCCGTGAGAGTTGCGCGGGGTTTCTCGACGAGCTTGATAGTGGCTTCGCTGAACAGACCGAGCGTGCCCTCACTGCCGACAAATAGTTTGGGAAGATCGAAGCGGCCTTGCGCAATCCCATCAACGAGACCGAAGAGGTTGTAGCCACAACTATTCTTGCTGACAGTCGGACGTTTCTGCGCAATCAGTGTGGCGTGGTCTTGTAGTAGCGACCGCAGATCATGAAGCGGCTTATGGGCCTTCAGCAGATCAACGCAGATCGGATCGTCGAGCCCATAGGCCTTGGCATCCAGCCACTCGCCGGATTGCAGGCAGACACGGAGCGCCGCCACATTATCTTTCACAGCGCCGTACCGCAGCGTGTGGGGGCCGGAAGAGTTGTTCGCCAACATCCCACCAAGCTTGCACATATCCCCGCTAGAGGGGTCTGGCCCGAATAGCAGACCGTCGCGCGCCAGCCGCTTGTTCAGTTCAGCTAGAACAATACCGGGTTGTATCCGAGCCCAGCGCTCTTCTCGATTCAGCTCGAGAATCCGATTCATCCGCGAGACGTCCAGAATGATTCCGGACCCGATCGCCGAGCCAGTCAGATTCGTCCCGGCAGCGCGCGGCGTTAGCGGGATGCCCCGCTGAACCGCGTAGCGCAGCGTGGCGGCAATGTCCTCCTCAGTCTCCACGAGCACGACGGTCTTCGGCGTCATCCGATAGATGCTCGCATCCACCGCATAGGCAGTGAGCGTCGAATAGTCGTCTTTTACTTTGTCTGCACCTATCGTGGCGCGGAGATCTGAAGCGATGGCGTGCGACCGATCAGGCAAAATGAGAGTTGGTGCAGTCATAGTTGAAGGCGTGCTTCATTCTAGATGGACTTTTGAGACCAACACAAGCACGGTTGTTGCGCACGGCGCGACTAGCTAAGATGTGACGTGCGGATAGGAGCTCGCGCTTGTGAACGACACACGTCCCACCCTGTATCTTTCACGTCTTCTCCCTGAACCCGTTATGGTCATCGTACGGGAGCGATTTCGGCTGGTGCAGGAGCCGCTCGATACGTTGCCGAGTCCATCAGCGCTTCGTGAAGGACTCTGCCGATCCGATACGGCGATCGTCACCCTGGGCGATCGCATCGACGCCGAAACTATTCACACAGCGACTCGGCTGAAAATTATCGCAAACTATGCCGTCGGCTATAACAACATCGATCTTATGGCTGCGCGGCAACGAGGCCTCATCGTCACCAATACCCCGGACGTGTTGACGGATGCCACCGCCGATCTCACCTGGGCTCTGCTCTTGGCGACGGCACGTCGTATCGTTGAAGGGGATTCCCTTGTTCGATCCGGCCATTGGACCGGGTGGAGTCCCACACAACTTTTAGGGGCGGAAGTCTCGGGCAAGACGCTGGGGATTATCGGCATGGGGCGGATCGGACAAGCGGTAGCTCAGCGCGCTGTAGGGTTTCACATGCCGGTACGCTACCACACCAGCCAACCGATGATCGCCTCATCCCTGCCCGGTGAGTGGGAGTATCGGACGTTACAAGATCTCCTCGTGGAGGCCGATGTCGTGACGATTCATGTGCCGCTCACACCAACCACCCACCATCTGATCGGCGAGCGCGAATTGTCCTGGATGCGTCCCACCGCCTTCCTCATCAATACGGCTCGTGGCCCGATTATCGATGAAGGGGCGTTGGTCGATGCTCTCAAAAAAGGAATCATTGCCGGGGCGGGGCTCGACGTCTATGAGTATGAACCAGCTATCCACACCGGCCTATTGCAGTTGAAGCACGTGGTATTGCTCCCCCATTTGGGCTCTGCCACCTTGCACGCGCGGGTGCAAATGGGATTGGTGTGTGTGAACAATATTCACGCGGTGCTGGAAGGGCGGCCTGCTCCCAATCCAATCCCATAGCCAGCGGTAAAGCGCTTGAGGCAAGAAGAATGTGCGTGGCTGTTTCGAAGGCGGACTAGTTGGCGTAGCGAAACGCAGATGCGGGCTGAGCTGGGCCTTTGCGTGCAAGTACGGAGTCGAGTCGGTGCGGCACATCATGGAAGGTTGGAATCGATTCATATATTTCAGCCGCCTGACTCCACTGCTCTTGGGCTTCGTAGAGCAAGCCGAGTTCATAGCGAATGGCTTGCGCCTTGGCGCCTTGGCATTTCGGATCCTGCAGCAGGAGTTCGAGTTGAGTGCTTGCCGACCGGCATTCTCCCTGCTCTTTCAAACAGATTGCGATCATCAGACAAGAATCTGCGAAAAATTCATGGCTCTTCATCGAGAAGGAGAATTCTTCCTTCGCTTCGTCCAATAGCCCCATATTCTTGTAGGCCACTCCCAGCATGTAGTGAGTGTCCGGGTCAATCGTATTCCCTGACGGAGCTGAAACCGATTTCTCGACGGCAGGCGCCGGCGCTTGGAGCTTTGGCGAAAAAGTCGACGCCCATTTGGCGACCAATGGGCTGGCCGAGGCGAGTTCTTTAACCTTGGCATAGAGGCCCGCCTGCTGAGCCTGAGTCTCAGTCTGTGGCTGAGCCAAGAGTAGTTCGAGCGCACGGGAATATTGCATGGCCGCACCAGCAATATCTCCTTTGGCTTCAAGCAGTGAACCGAACAACTCTCGAGCCTCGGCATGGTCCGGCTGCGCCGTGACCAAGTGACTCAGCCATTCTTCCGCCTCAGCTTGCTGCCCAGCAGCCATATAGGTCTGAAACTGCTCGCCCATCGAGAGCGGAACAGGCGAGTCTGTCGCTTCTGACAATGACACCCCGGGCTCGTCCGGTTCGGGACTCGATACATTGGCCTCGTGGTCCTGCTCAACTGGTTCCGGTTCTGAGAACTCGGGCGGCTCCAAGTGGGCTAGCACAGGCGCTTCTTCAACGAGTGAACCATGCCTCTCGTGGCGAGAGATGGCCGTGGACGTTACATTCCAGGCATCGTCTGGAGCAGCATTGGCTACTGAAAACGTTTCCGTCGGTTGGGCTGGGCTCGACGGCATGGCGGTGTCCGGAGGTGCAGCAGTCTCGGATCGAGCAGAGGCAGGTGGCTCATCGACAGCCGTGCCATGCAGAAGAGCAGACAGCTTCTTCGCGGTCGGGCTGTCCGGCGCCAGCTCGACGATCTTCTGGAACAGTTCCTCGTGCAACGTCGGCATCCCGGGCTCAGGATGTTCGAGCAACAGCTCGATGGCCTTTCCATACTGGATCACCGCGTTGGCAGCATCGCCTTTCTCTTCATGGAGCTCTCCGTAGAGTTCAAGAATCGCAACCGACTGAGGTTCGACCGCTAAAAAGTCAGTCATCAACGATTCAGCCTTCGCATACTCCTGGGCGCGTAAGGCGGCTCCGGCAAGGTAGCGATACTCCCCAAGCGCCACCTGTAGATCTCCGCGATGCAGATGTAACTTTGCGAGTAATTGACAGACCTCCGGATTACCAGGCTCTTTGGTCAGCAACTGATTAAGAATGGCCTCAGCCCCGGCAAACTGCTTGGCTTCAATACGGCGAGTCGCTTCCGAAAGCAGATTGAGCGGTTCGCCACTTTTAGGCATCAAACCCGCTACAGGCTGGGCAGATCCAGGTTTGGCAGCAGGGCTAGAACTCCCTTCAGTCTTTTTATAATGTTCTATAAACTGGAGAGCCTCGCTATTGGCGGGATCGATCCGTAAGACGGATTGATACGCATCTTTTGCCTCCGCATGGCGCTGCTGTGCAGACCGTTCACGCCCTAACTGTAAGTAGACGGTTGTCGCTTCGTCCTGCTTATTTTCTTGCACACACAATTCCGCCACTCGTTGCTGGGCATCGAGATTGGACGGATCCAGGCCGACGATTTTCTTGTAGATATCTAACGCCTCTTTGCTTTTCCCCCCTTTAAGACAATGCTTTCCAAGTGTGAGGTAATCTTGGACTGCACTGCTCAGCAAACCACGTTCCGCATTGAGGTCTCCGAGGTGTCGGTATACATCATACCGTGACGGATCGAGCTTTAAGATTTTCTTGAACGTGGCGATTGCCTTGAGAGTGGCCCCTTCGGCCCGGAACGCATTGGCCGCCTGCAGAAAGGAGGAGACAGCATCATTGGTGGCCTGGCGCTTAATATGTAACTCCCCGATTGAATTGAAGATACTCCCATCTCCAGGCCACTCGCTGGAGAGCTTCTTCCATTCATTGATAGCCGCGTCGAACTGCCCTCGTGAGGCGAAGAGCTGTGCGCTATGCAACACGTTACCGCGGTCGATCGCCACGTGAGACCTCCGTACCGATCAAACGCTAACAGTGTCACTACATGTTGTCAACGAAATGAGGCATTTAGGGATGAGGGGGAGTCAGCAGAAACACGAAGGCCTGCCTCAATTCCGAGGCAGGCCTCCCGATGACACGATGCCACAGAATAACGACGTCAGGACTCGGCAACAACCGTCTTCAAGACATTTGACGCCTGAGGCCCTTTTGCGCCTTGCACGACCTCGAACTCGACATTTTCGCCCTCTTTCAACGTTTTGAATCCTTCTCCTTGGAGCGCGGAGTAATGGACAAAGACATCGTCCCCGCTCTCAAGACGAATGAACCCAAACCCCTTGCGATCGTTGAACCACTTGACCGTACCTTTTGCTTTCACAACAATACTCCTTTCCTCAACGGCCACGCATAGTTGCGCGGTCGGCCGTAAAACTAGGTTGGCTGCACACATGATGAAACGAAATAGACCGGAAGAAGAGTAGGCTGACGTGGCAGGTCATTGGAAACACAACATCGATCACGAAACTCATCTCGGTGGCAACTGGGGCAGCATGTACCACGGCATTTCAAATCTTGTCAAGCCATTCTTTGGCCGCATTTTTGCGACAGTAAAGAACCCCGCCCTTCCGGGCGGGGCTTTTTAGAAGAGGTCTAATTGCTCAACCCCTCGCTTCTTCGCCTCATGAAACCGAATGTACTTCCGGATCACGTCGGCGGTCACCTTAGCCCCCACCGTCCGAACAAAATACCCATCTTCCCCAAACTCCCCACCCCACAGCTGCTTCCGAACCTCCGGAAACTCTTCCCAAATCTCCTTGGCGCTGACCGCTTTCAGTAACCCCACCACGGCACTGATCGAGTACCTCGGCGGAAAACTGAGAAACAGATGCACCTGATCCTTGTCGACCTCCAACTCCTCCATCTCAAATCCGTGATGCGCCGTAATCTCGCACAATAACTCTCTCACGCGCTCCCGAATCGCCCCCTGCAACACCCATTTCCGATACTTGGGTGCCCAGACCACATGATAGCGGGTGTCGTACACACCGTGGCTGCCTCGTCTGATGGCCATGCCACTACTTTACCGGATTCCTGCTGCCGCCGGCAGCACGCATTTTTCATCCCCGCCCTGCCGGACAGGGCATTCAAATGCGAGTTTTCGTAAAGTGGACAACCCCCGCTCGCTCGCCTATAGTGTCGAACGGGCGAGGAGCGTGATTCTTCGAATGTTTCTACGAACGCTGCTGGATCGCTACATTTTCACCGAACTCCTTTCCCCATTTAGTGTGAGCCTTGGTGCGCTGTGTTTTGTGATGTTCACGCGAGAACTCCTGCGTTTGGTAGAATTGCTGGTCTCCAAAGGCGTGGGCATTATCGCGGTCCTGCAAGTCTTTGCTCATCTGATGCCGTCGTTCCTCGTGCTCACCCTCCCGATCGCCGGAATCATCGCCTCGATTACCGCCTTCGGACGCCTCTCCTTTGATAAAGAATTGGTGGCCATGCAGACGGCAGGGCTGAGCCTCATGCGATTGGCACGCCCTGTTGCGCTCTTTGCCTTGCTCGTATTCGGGCTGACCTTGTGGTTAGCACAGTGGGGGCAACCCTGGAGTTCCACGAATCTCAAAAAAGTGGCGCTGAATCTCCTGCGAGATCAGCTGGTGTTAGCACTCGATCGGGGAACATTTAACGAGCCTATCCCCAAGATGATGATCTATGTCCCTGACGGAAACCCCGGCGATGCGACGACTGGAATATTTGTCTCCGACGAGCGGAATGCGGATGACCCTCGTATCATCGTCGCGCAACAGTACGAGGTCATCATGGATGCGTCTACCGATCAAGTCGCCTTACGCCTCCAGCACGGCGTCATTCATAGCCGTCCGAATCAGGCCGATCAATACGAGCATGTGTCCTTCGCAAGCTATGACCTGAAACTCCCGCTCAACCAAAGCGGCTACTCAGCCACGGAGGAACGTCCGTCGTACGAGGCCATTATCGCCCAACTGACACAATCCCAATGGCGCGACCCGTCCGCGCTTCGACGATTGATGGAGTATTATAAAGACCTGGCCTTTCCAACGGCCTCACTGGTATTTTGTCTCTTGGGTGTCCCGGTCGGCATTGCCTCGAAACGATCCGGTCGAATCGGTGGATTTGCCGTCGGGGTGCTGGTCGTCATCGTCTACTACATGTTAAATATTGCGTGCGAGTTCCTGGTCACAACGGCAACCCTGCCGCCCTTTGCTGGAGCCTGGATACCCAACGTCACGTTCGCTGTCACCACCGTCGTGTGGTTTAGTATCATGAGCCGCCGGTAACCTATGCCCATTCTCTTCCGCTATTTGCTTCGCGAATACGCCAAAATCTTCACAATGTGCTTCAGCGGACTCATGACGATTTATCTGGTGATCGATTTCTTTGAAAAAGTTCGCCGTTTCTTGCGCTATGACGCCAGCTGGATCGACGTCCTCACATATTTCCTCCTAAAAGCCCCTGCGATTTCCTTCCAAATTGCACCGCTGGCCATCCTCATGGCGACACTGCTCACATTTGGCTTACTGTCCAGAGGCCATGAAATCACAGCCATGCGCAGTTGCGGTATCAGCTTAGTCTGGATTACCTCCCCTTTTCTTGTCTTTGCCGTGGGAATAAGCCTCGTGCTCTTGCTCTTCACTTCTACCATCATCCCATTGGCAGGAAGCAAATCAGAGGAGATCCGGACCACGCGCATCGAGAAAAAGCTGCCTGCTGCAGCCGTAACACTCAAGCAGCCATGGACACGAGTGGGCGACGATGGCCTCATGCACGTGACCAGTGTCTCAGTCGGTGGAGAACTGTTGGGTGACGTACGACTCTTTCACTTTACTCCCAACTTCCAACTGGTCGAGGTGACAGAAGCCGACGAAGCCCGCTATCACGATTCCTCGTGGACCCTGCACCAGGGGCGATACAGACGATTTTCTCTCGATGGAACCATGTCGACCACCGAATTTGATCGCCAGCCCATCAAGTTGACCCTCATTCCCGATGACTTCACCACGTGGCTTGCCGGCGACTCCGAATTGATGACGTTCCATGATATCCGAGCCTACTCCAGGCGACGACAGCAGCACGGATCTCAGGCGGCGCGGCTGACGACAGACTATTACAGTCGAATCGCGTTCCCCGTCGTCACGATCATCATGGTTCTGGTCGGGATTGCATTGAGTCTGCGACGGAGCGGGACCAGAGGGGGCAGCATGGCGATAGGCATTGGGCAGGCGTTGGCGGTCGGCTTCTGCTATTGGACGACACACTCTATTGCGATCGCTCTAGGCCGTGGGGGGGTCTTGACGCCTTTTATCGCCGCATGGATGACAAACATACTCTTTATGAGTTTCGGTCTGTATCTCATGTTCAAGGTACGGTATTAGATCAGGATGCGGGGGGAAAAACCGTTATTTGGTTTGTTTGGTTTATTTAGTTTGTTTGGTTGGACGAAACTAACCAGATGAACCACATAAACAAAACAAACCAGATCAACCCGCCCCGTGGCTGGTTGACTGATCCCGGCGCTTCCGGTAAGGAGAAGCGAGAGCGTTACCGAAGGGATTTCAAGAAGATGCGGGCGCGTGTTGTTGTCACAGGAATGGGAATCGTCTCTCCGATCGGGATCGGAGTGAGTGAATTTTGGAAGTCGGCCCTTGCCGGTCAATCAGGAATTTCTACCATTACCTCGTTCGACCCGTTTCCCATGGACGGCTATCGCTCGAAGGTCGCAGGCCAAGTCCGTGACTTTGCAATCGAACGGTTTCTCGACTCAGCCCACGGCGAACGAGTGGATCGCTACGCGCAGTTTGGCCTTGTCTCAACAAAAGAAGCGTTGGCAGACTCAGGGCTTCAGATGGGAAAGGAAAACCCTCACCGCATCGGAGTATTCGTCGGAGCCGGCATGGGAGGGATGGTCATGGGCGAGCGTGAAATCACACAGCTTTACCAGCAGCAGAAACCCCATCGTGTTCATCCGAACTTTATCCCCGTCATCACCCTCAATTCCGCCTCCGGCATTATCGCAATGGCTTACGGCGCCAAGGGCCCCAACTTGACCATCTCGACCGCTTGCTCTTCCAGCGCCCACGCACTCGGTCAAGCGCTCCATTGTATCCGTGAGGGCCGAGCCGATGTAGTCATCGTTGTCGGCGCCGACGCCAGCATTACTCCTCTCGTCTTCGCCGGATTTTGTTCTCTACGCGTCCTCTCCTCCAAATTCAACGATCAGCCAGAGAAGGCCTCGCGACCCTTCGATCGATCGCGAGACGGTTTCATCATGGGAGAAGGCGCCGGAACCCTGATCCTGGAATCAGCCGCCCATGCCAAGAAGCGTAACGCGAGAGTGTATGCCGAAATTGCCGGCTATGCTGCCACCAGCGATGCCTATCATATGGTGATTCCACGGGAAGATGGTTTGGAAGTGGCCCAGACCATGAAGCTGGCCCTCGCAGACGCCGAGGTAACACCGGCACAAGTGGATTACATTAACGCGCATGCCACATCGACGACGATCGGCGATGCCGTTGAAGCCAAAGCGATCAGGCACCTCTTTAAATCGCGCGCAGATAAAATCTCCATCAGCGCCACTAAGTCGCTGATCGGCCACACGCTCGGAGCGGCCGGCGCAATCGGGGGTATCGCCTCGGTCCTGGCTCTGCATACGAAGCAGATTCATCCTACAGCCAACTATGATGATCCCGACCCAGCCTGTGCATTGGCAGGACTCTCTCGTTCAGCACAGGAACGTCGCATCAATGTCGCTGTATTGAATGCCTTTGGATTTGGCAGCAACAACGCCGCTGTGGTATTCAAACGAGCGGGACGTGAAACATGAGGCGTGAAACGTTTCGAAGGACGAGCGCCCGGCAGTCCTACGTTTCACCTTTCACCTTTTACTGTTCACGCTAAAGACGGAGAGAATCGACTGATGACAACCGATCCCACCATATCACTGAAGATTCGCACTGCCCTGGGCGAGTATCTGAAACGCGATCCTGCGGCCATACGTGTCACACACCATCTGCGTGAGGATTTGGGCCTCGATTCGATGGCGGTGATCGAACTGCTCTATCGTATCGAAGAAACCTTCGATCTCCAGATCCCTGACCAAGATCTGGTTGGGCTGACGACAGTCGGCCATGTTGTCACCTATGTTGAGAAACGGTTGGGCAAAGCCGCGACACCCGCCAAGACCAAGAAGATGATACAGCCGCCGAAGACAAAAGCTAAAAAGAAGTCTTAATCCCCTATGACAACGCACGCACATCCTCCTATTACACTCCGACAGATCCACGATCTGGTCGGGGGAGAGCGTATCGGGTCGCCAATTGTTTCTGTGACGAACCTGGCTGGCTTTGAAGAGGCAGGCCCACACGATCTGACCTTCGTCACCGGAGATCGTATGCTGAATACTGGCCGACCCATTAACGCAGGAGTACTCCTTGCGCACCGACGTCTACCAGAGATCGCCAATCCCCACATCGTCGTCCCCAATCCCGCACTGGCCTTTGCGCAGGTCGCCCGGGCCTTCTTTTGTCCTCTCTCCCCTCCTCGAGGAATCGATGCATCCGTGAGCCGTGGCAAAGATACCCGGATCGGACCTGATGTCTCGATCTGGCCCGGAGTCACGTTGGGAGATCGGGTGGCGATTGGAGCGCGGGTGACACTCTATCCCGGCGTGTTCATTGGCAACGATACGATCATCGGAGATGACACACTGCTGTATCCGAATGTCGTGGTGAGAGAAGGCTGTACCATAGGCGCACGGGTCATCATTCACAGTGGCACAGTGATCGGGAGCGACGGATTTGGCTACATTCAAGACCAAGGACGGCACTACAAAATTCCTCAGCTCGGCGGAGTCACGATCGAGGACGATGTCGAGCTTGGGGCCAACGTCACAGTCGACCGAGCCACACTCGGCCAAACTGTCATCAAACAAGGCAGCAAAGTCGACAATCTTGTCCAGATCGCCCATAACGTCACGATCGGAGCCCACTCCATCCTTGTTGCACAGGTCGGGATCGCCGGGAGTACTCGCGTGGGGCATCACGTCATGATTGGTGGACAGGCAGGGCTGGCAGACCATCTCGTGATTGGAGATCAGGTGATGATTGCCGCGCGGGCAGGTGTCAACCGCAGTCTCGAACCCAACCAAATTGTTTCAGGGGCCCCGGTGATGCCGCACGAAGTCTGGGTAAAAGCCCAAGCCGTGATTCCACGGCTCCCTGAACTCAGACATGCTGTACGTACATTGGAGGAGAGGATGAAGCAGCTTGAAGCATCGCGCGCTGCACCTCACGCGTCTAAGGCAAAAGCCAAGAAAAGAAACCGTAGCACGTGAGGGTAAGGGGTAAGGCGAGTGCTGAGACTTGAGGACCGGATAAACCAGATTAACCAAACAAACTAAATCAACCAAACAAACCAGCCTAGTCCACCACGCCGCGCCAACAGAACAACTTGGCCCAGAAGAATCCCGCCCATGGCACCAACACAGAAGGCAGCAGGTCGAGATCGCCGCGCATATAGGCAGCGGCTGATGAACCGAAGACCAGAACCGCTCCTGCAATAGAAATAGCCGTGACAAAGCCGCGCCCCGGATGCTCGATGACAGGCACGTCCGGCTCAGACTTGGCCTTCCTCGTACGTTGAGCCACAGCGGTCCTCAATTTTGCCGCATATACCTCAGGAAATGTCTTAAAGAGATAGCGATGATAACGAGCCTGCGCGAACCCACAGGCCGCACCGACCACGATTAAGAGTGAGCTGCTGAGGAATGTTACCCAGCTGTAGGTATGACTCGCGAGTAATTGATAGCCAAGTGCCCCTATTCCACCAACCATGCAGACGAGCCCGATTGTCCCAGCAGGAAGAAGGATATGGGACCGGACATAGTTCCGCGCTTGTTCATCAATCTTTTCCGGTCGCAATACTGTGACGAGTTTCGGCATTGATGCGTGCTCCTACCGTATCGACTGCCAAATTTCTCATGATCGAGAAGAACAGGCAGCAAAGGGATGGATCATACCATCCTTCAGGTGCCTGATTACATGCATGACACAATGAGATTGAGCCTCTCGATCGAATATTATTCGACTGTATGCGTAGTTCCCCTCATTTGATGCGAAATTGTGGATGAGGAATGAGCAACCATAGAGGGCATGCCTCATTTTCACCCCATGACCACTTATCGACGCACTCTACAGTACTAAAGTAGGGGTCAGCGCAGAAACACCTTGCACAATCAAGCATTTCGACAACGTCAACCTTGAATGCCGCGATAGGAAAGGCAGCAGGATAGTCGGACCTTGCCCTCCTCGTTCGCGCTGTCCACAAAAGATGTGTAGGAGATGTGGATAAGCGTGTGGATAAGCATGTAATAGCTCGCCGTATCACAGCGCCTCACACATTGCCTAATCGGTGAGCAATACAATCGGTGAAATTTCAATAAGATATCGTGCTGCAGCAGAACTTCGCATGGGAAAAATTTGCCGGTACCTGTCGTGGGAAGCAAGAAATGATCCATCCGTTTGCAAGCAACAACGAGCACACTCCAACAGGCAATGTCACGTGGGCTAGGCCCGGGTATTCGCAAATGACGAGGGGGCTCATTCAATCAACAGGGTAAACGTCAGATGCTCACACAGCAGAGCAGACAACACAGCGAGATGATGAGTTTTTATCCATCATCTTGCGCATACCAAGATAGTGACAGGCAGCGCAACCAGGGGTGACGGTGTTTGGCTTGGAACCACGAAAGCAGTCCAGCCTGACTGCCCTATTTCAATCTTCTGACTTTAAGAGATTGCGGGCGTATATAATAGAGTTCTGGGCTTCACCGGGGATGATACAGGCAAGACAAATCCTTTCAATGCTTTGGACTCTATAAATTGGGAAAAGCAGAAAGACGCACGTGAACAATCTAGCCAAGTTCGATGTCATTCGCCTCTATCTACGCCTGCAGTTCCCCAAGCACCATATCGCTGATTTCGAGGAAGGGACCAACCGTGCGCATGTCTTTCGTATCGATGGCCCACATGGCCACCCTCTCCATTATGCCGTCATCGGGCTGGACTTTCTCCTTGACCACACCGCCGCAAACCTACAGCAAACGCTTCTGGCGTCCGGCCTGGGAGACAAACTGAAGGAAGCCGGAACCGCACCCGTAACGATGTCAAAAACAGGGTTCAGCACCGAAGGCACGATAGCTGTCGCGTGATCACAGCAGGGCCAGGCCACTCAACTCCTGACATTCCAACCACAATCAATGACGGATTTTCTCAATGGCCCCTCCAAGTTCATCGACGGCCCCCCTCTCTAAATCTCACCCCTGCAGATCGAGCAAGAACCTTCGCGGCCACGTATTTGAGGAACACGGACCAGCTTACGCGCGCCGTCCATCACCCCCCACTAACGATATGTTGACAGCCGGAAATCCAATCCGTGAGAATGCACGCATGGCCTATCGTGTGGTAGTTGAACGGTTGGAGTTTCAAGGGCGTTGTGGTGTCGCGCTGGCGGAGCGGAGGCGACCGCAGCCGCTAGCGATCGATCTGGAATTGGACTGCGAGGGTGCGCCGTCCGAAACTGCCGACCAAATTAATAAAACTGTCGACTATGCCCGGGTCGCTGAGCGGATCGTGGAGTTGGGTGAAACTCAGGACTGTGCGCTCTTGGAAATATTCACGGAGAAGATTCTCGAAATGTTGTTCACGGAGTTCCCGGTGGCCAAGGTTTCACTCTGGCTCAGAAAGCTAGCCCCGCCTCTCTCGCAGATGACCGGATCGGTCGGCGTGAAGGTGGAGCGAAACCGCATGGCGCAGCAGCCGCAACAGACTGACCCAGCTCCATCATTGTTCTTAGCGCAACAGCACCATCGGTTGCCCAAAGGCCGAGCACTGGACGTTGCGGCTGGGTCTGGACGTCATGCACTCTATCTCGCCTCGCACGGGTTCCAGGTCGATGCGATAGACCGCGATGAGCAGGCCATGGCGCAGCTCGCCACCACGGCAAAACAACGGAATCTCCCGAACCTCACTGTCCAGACGGTGGACCTAGAACGAAAGACAGCGGAACGGCCGGAATTTCCAACGCAGACCTATGATGTGATCATCGTGTTCTTCTATCTCCATCGTGCCTTATTCTCCGCCCTCATCGATTCTCTCAAACCGAATGGCATCTTACTGTACGAAACCTTTACCATCGACAACTATTTACGGCATCACCACCCACGCCGATGGGAGTTTTGCCTCGCGCACAACGAGTTGCTCCGGCTCACTTCTACCCTCCGCGTGTTATCGTACAACGAAGGTGAGCGCGACGGCGCTAATGGACCAGGCGCGGCCTTTACCGCACAGCTCGCCGCTCAACAAGCAGCCCCCGGCAGCTTACTTCACACGTGACATGAGTCGCATCGATCTCCATCTTCATACGACCCACTCCGATGGAAGCGTGTCACCATCTGAAGTGCTTCGACTGGCCCACAACGCAGGGGTCACCGCGCTGGCCATTACAGATCACGACATTGTATCGGGTATTCCCGACGCCATTGCAGCCGGAGCAGAACTGGGAATTGAAATCATTCCCGGCGTAGAAATCAGCTCAAGCATCGGCAAGAGCGAGCTCCATATTCTAGGTTATTGCATGGATTGGCACAGCCCTGACTTGCTTCGACGTCTCGCCGCCTTACGCCTGAGCCGGCATACTCGAAATCCACAGATCATCGAACGATTGCGCGCATTGGGGCTGGAGATAACCTATGAAGAGGTACGGGCCTTAGCCGGCACGGATTCAGTCGGTCGGCCGCATATTGCGCGACTCTTGATCGAAAAGAAATATGTCTCATCCGCCAAAGACGCCTTTGACCGATACCTGGCGGAGGGGCGCCCGGCGTATGTGGCGCGGGAACTACCCCTTCCAGCTGATGCCATCGCCTGGATCCGAGCCGCCGGTGGCGTGGCAGTGCTGGCCCATCCAACCTGGGCAAAAGTGTCAGGAGAAGGGCTGAACACGCTCTTGACTGCATTGAAAGCCGACGGTCTCGGGGGTCTCGAAGTCCACTACAGTACCCACACGAAGGGGCAGACGACAGAGTACCTCGACCTAGCCAAGCGACTGGATCTCTTGGTGACCGGTGGAAGCGATTTCCACGGTCTCACCAAGCCGGACATCCAAGTGGGGACAGGCCGGGGCGATTTGAAAGTGTCCGAGAAATTGCTCATCCCGCTCAAGAAAGCCGCCCTCCACACGCATCATTCGTAGCGCACCTCCCATTGGTCGCACTGCATCTTTCCCAGACAATCATCTGTCCGGTTTGCAAGATAGGCCTCACCAATCTCACTTCACGAGTATCGAGAGGCCAGCTGCACATTTCCCCCTATTCGTTGACTCTCTCTCCTTATCCGCTACACTTTACACATCCACGGACAACCGCGTTTGCCATGTCGAAATCCTGGACTTGGATCATTCCCTATATCTGTGCCATCTTGGCCACGCTCCTCGCCGGCCCCTTGCTGAGCAACCTCGCAGTGACCCAATCGATTTCAATTCCGTATGTACCGCTCAGTGGCCCTCACACTATTCGATTGTTTGCCAACCTGCTTGCCCTCGCCATTCTTTGGATCCTCGCCTTTACGGCCTCTCAAAGAATCCCGGACAACGGTCGTGGATTAGGCTTTTTCCGCAGCCTCGCCCTTCCACTCACAACTCTTATCGTCATGCTCTTCGCCAACAAAGTGTTCAAAACCATTGGCCTCCCACTCATTGAACAGATAGGCCCATCACGATACGCCATGGGTTATGCGATCGGTCTTCTCGGATCTGCTCTCTGGCTCACAGCCATATGGGTCCTGAATCAACACTCTCTACGTGTAGCCTTCGCTTCATCCAGACAGACTCAACGTCAAGAGGTGCAGGAGCTCTCTGAGCACGAAGATATAGAGCAAGAAGAAGCGGCTCCGTCAGAACCAACAGGGCTAGCGGCTACATCGATGATCAATGGCTATACACCAAGCATGTTGGGGCGGTACAGAGTGTTGAAGGAACTCGGGCGCGGCGCCATGGGATTGGTCTACCTGGGAAAAGATCCTACGATTCAGCGCTTTGTGGCGATCAAGACCATGCGGCTTGACCACATCGATCAGGACGACAAACTGCAAGAGATCAAGGCACGATTTTTCCGTGAAGCAGAATCTACCGGACGTCTCTCTCACCCGAATATCGTGACGATCTATGATGCGGGAGAAGAGAACGATTTAGGATATATCGCCATGGAACTGATCGAGGGAACCCCCTTGAGTCAGTCGGCGCGAAAACCCAACTTGATGCCGTTCAACGAGGTCCTTCTGACTATTGCCACCGTCGCCGATGCCCTGGACTACGCCCATCAGCAAGGGGTCGTCCATCGCGACATCAAGCCGGCGAACATCATGCTCACAAAAGATCGCGTCGTGAAAGTCATGGATTTCGGCATTGCGAAGATGGCATCGAGCAGCAAGACACAAACGAATATTGTCATGGGCACGCCGACATATATGTCACCTGAGCAAATCGCGGGCAAGAAAGTGGACGGTCGGTCGGATATTTTTTCACTCGGTATCGTGCTGTTTGAACTCCTCACGGGGCAGCTGCCGTTTACGGCCGACAACCTGTCGGCTGTGTTATTTAGCATCACCCATCATCCGCACCCCCCTATTCAGACCGTGAGGCCGGATCTTCCACCAATGGTCCAAGAAATCGTGGACCGCGCGTTACAGAAAGAGTTGCCTCACCGCTATCGGCGCGCGGATGAATTCGCAAGCGAGCTCCGCGCCTGCCTGCAAAGTCTTGCGGCCTAAGGGAGGGATCGTCTGGCACTCGAACGATTGCATAGCGCAAAATCCGATACCGGGCTCAAGCGGCCTCACAACGAGGATCGTTTTGTCGTGGATCATCCACTTGGACTCTATGTCGTCTGTGATGGAATGGGTGGGGGCAACGCCGGCGAGGTGGCCAGCGCCCTTGCGGTGGATGCCATTCAGGCACATCTGGCTGAAGCAGCCCAACAAGAAGACCTGCCGCTGATTGGTCCCTGTGATGCCACGGTGTCTGCACCGGCCAACCGCCTCGCCAGCGCAATCCGTGTTGCAAACACCGTCGTGCATCGCGAGTCATGGAGCAGATCGGACTATGCCGGGATGGGGACCACCGTCGTTGCCGCATTGCTGCACGAGGATGTACTCGCCATTGCCCATGTCGGAGACAGCCGGCTCTACCTCATTCGAGACGGAGCCATTCACGCGCTCACCACAGACCATTCCTGGGTAGCCGAGCAGATCCTCAAGGGACTCCTCACGGAAGAAGAAGCGTTCCACTCTCCCCGTAGAAATATCGTCACCAAAGCCCTCGGAGTCGATAGCACCGTCGACGTTGAACTCATGGAGACTCCAGTCAAGCATGGAGACATGCTACTGCTCTGCTCAGATGGACTGACCCGGGCTGTCCGCCCGATCGACATCCTTCATCTCCTCAGTGGATTGGAGGACCTCCACACCATGGCCGATCGACTCATCGTCATGGCCAATGAAGCCGGTGGCGACGACAACACAACTGTAGTCCTCGTGACCCTACGGAATGAGTTCCAAGCAAGCCTGTGGGAGCGGCTCAAAAAACGATTCGCCGCGTAAACCTTCACAGGGACTTGGCATAGGAGAGCGCAATATGCAAAAAACTTTGCCACAATCGGCCACCCTACTGGTCAAAATCCAGGGGCTAGACTCAAAGTCTATTGAACTGACGCATGAGACAATAACGATTGGCCGGAAAGCTGATAACAGCCTCGTGATTGAGGATCCCGCTGTCTCAGGACATCATGCGCGAATCGTTAAGATTCAAGCCGTCTTCTTTCTCGAAGACTTGATGAGCACCAACGGCACCGCGATTAATGGCCGTCCTATCACACGCCACCAACTTCATGACACAGACGTCATCACAATCGGCCGGCACCGGCTAGTTTTCCAAGAGCTCACCGCACCCGGTACGGCGTTTCAGGCTCCATTTGTCGATCTCAATCAAACCATGGTGGTCAAAAGAACGGACCCTACCCCCAACGAGCCGGTTTTCATTGCGACAGTTTATGTTATCGCTGGAAAAACAGACCGACCGGAATATTCACTCATGAAACAGGTCAATGCCATTGGATCGCAAGACGGGTCGGCTATTCGGCTCACCGGCTGGTTTGCCCCAAAAGCTGCAGCGACAATCGCCCGGCGAGGCCGCAACTATTCCATCAGCCAATCTCAGAGTACGAAACCTCTGCTCATTAACGGCGTACAGGCAGTGGGAGAACAGCGACCTAAAGGATGGGGATCATATCGAGGTAGCGGGGGTAACGCTGAGATTCTCTGTCTCTTCAAAAACCAACGGCACAACGAGCTAACGACGACAAAGCTATTTAAAGAATAGTGTCCCCTTCGGGAGGGTCTGATAACATCGGTCGGAAACTTCCTGGCCATGCGATTGAAGACACTGGAAGATCTGCCCACCTCCAGGTTTCACCGCTCGACAGAATCGTTTGACATCTTCGTCGCAGGCCTCCATCACCCGACTTCGATCTTCCTTCCACTTCACAAACTGCTCCTTTAACTGGTTTTGACACAACGGCGGTAGTTGTTTTGCGCGCTGTTGCAAACAGCGTGTCCGCGTCGAACCATCCGAAGAGTCGGGACATAATTGTTCGATGTCCGCTTCGCACTTCAGTCTCCCTGCCTGCAACCCACGAGAATCAAGCCGTGTCACAACTGGAATGTCAACATTAGCGTCGTGCGGTTGATCGTCGCGGGGACTCGCAATCGCTGCGTCTGAGGGAAGCTGAGGAGATGTGGGAATGGTGAGATCCAGCGAGGGTGGTACAGACCGTGAAGGCAACGGACGTACCACCTGGTGAGCCTCCGCAGGTGGCGCAGTCGAAAACAACTCTTCGTGTGACGGGAAATTGCCTGCGACCGTTGCCCACACGAGCCCGAGAGCAACAATGGTGACTGCGCCGACGATCATACTGCTGGAAGACGTCTGCTGAGACATGAGGGCTCCCTATCTCGTCTCACCGAGCATAGGATAAGACGTCGAAAAAATCACGCATTGTTCGGTTTCTGCCGAGCCTGCACGCATGGCGTCTCGCCTCACTGTCAACACACGCCCAGCACAATACGCACCTAAGAGTGGCGAGGAAATGGACAGGAGGGGCGAACAGGACGATGGCTAGTTCTCTGGAGCTTCGACGATGTGATTCTCAAACCTGGTACAGCCCTCGGCGAGCAGCCGATTAGTCAACATTTCTCCAGGCCACTCGATGGGTAAATCAGCTGTGAAGATCCACACATCCGGAGAAGTCCAGACGGGGCCGTGGTCTTCGGGAAGTTCGGGGTCGAATAGGTCTGTCCAGACCGGCATGTAGACGCCGTTCCCACACTGCGTGTGGAGATGCACGATTGTGCGGCCACGGACGAGCGGGTCCAGGTCTCGCCAAACTGCCGCGGTTTCATCCGCCAACCGATGGAGTCGCACGGCATTTTGCGCGTCGAACATGGCATAGGCGGCGTACACCGGCGCTTCGATCATATCGGGAGCCAATGCCAACTCTGGACATTGTGCCGCAAGGCCTTCCAGAAGCGCCCGGCGATGCCGGTCTTCGAGCGAATCCGGCAATCCTGAATCCGGCACACCGATCAACTCAAAAAAGAGAAAGGCTGTGCTTTCAACAGGCGGATGGAGCCGAGCGGCAATTGACGTGGCCCGCTGGGAATCGACCACCATACTCAAATGGTCATTCAAGCTCTGGAGACTGAGCGGTTCCAGCGTCGAGTCCGTCAACAGGCGAGCCTCCACACGCACCACCGTCCCGGCAGAAAGCCGAAGATGTCGATGTAATAACTCGGCTGTCGAAACTGGATCGATTTTCAACTTGAGTGGGTGGGTCAGATTGGCTTGGAGAGGAAGTTCCAAGGCCGCCATAATGGCATACGACAATTTTTCATCGGCTGGTCCATCGATGAGGACAGAGCAGGAGGCCTCCGCGAGAAGATCGAAGAGCCATTCCGCCATATCCTCGTCTAACGCCGCCAACACGGTTAAGAGGTCATACTCTCGCCCTTGCTCCAAGAAGGCTTGCAGCGTATCGATTGCCGCTTCGGTATCGCCATGGTCATGGCGCCGAGCGTTGATCATATGGACAAGATCTCGTGTAAGGGGATCAGGGCGAGACCAACTCAACATATCGACACACTCCTATCACACCATCCAATCATTGTCGCAATCCATGTTGCCAAACTTTTCCCGTGGTAGCAAGCGCTCAAACAATTTAGTCCTGCAAAGTGTTAGACACCGACTGAGCAGCATAGGGCTCACGATCCTATCACCTTCACCAAGACGCGTTTTCGCCGTCGCCCGTCGAACTCGCCGTAGAAAATTTGTTCCCACGGGCCGAAGTCTAAGCGCCCTTCGGTTATTGCGACCACAACTTCTCGCCCCATCAATTGACGCTTGATGTGGGCATCGCCGTTGTCTTCTCCCGTCTCGTTGTGCTGATAGACCGCTTCTTGAGGGACGAGCCCTTCCAAGAACCGGTCATAGTCCTTGAGTAAGCCTGGCTCATCGTCGTTAATATAGACACTCGCCGTAATATGCATGGCGTTGACCAGCACGAGCCCCTCTTGGACCCCACTCTTCTTGATTGCCGCCTCAACCTGCCGGGTAATGTTGAGGTACGCGCGCCGCATTTTTGTCTCGAACCAAAGTTCTTCGCGATAGGATTTCATGGCCGTCGATCAGTGGGCGTCTATTCTGCCGAACTGTGCGATCGAGATGCAAGCGCGCGATGTGTCTCCCCCACGCCTCCAATAGAAACGCGCTACTACATACTGCATGAAATTCGGGAAGAAGAATTAATCAGGCGGCTTCCGGTATATAATGACACGATGTCGGGAAAGAAAACGACCGCGCGTCCAGACCCACCACAATATCCACGGCTTCGACTATCAGCCCAAGCCAACACCGTCCTTCGAGCGCGCTACCTGGCCAGGAACAGGGATGGGACGATCGTCGAGACGCCGAGGCAACTATTCTGGCGCGTCGCGACCGATATCTCGAAGGCTGAACGGCTCTATCCCACGACCGGCCGGATGCCCCATGCGGCCCAACGCTGGTATGAGTGCATGGCCAGGCTCGACTTTCTCCCCAATTCTCCAACATTGATGAACGCCGGGCGGCGCCTCCAGCAACTCTCCGCCTGTTTTGTCCTCCCAGTCGAAGATTCCCTGGCCTCTATTTACGACACCTTGAAACATCAAGCCCTCATTCACCAATCGGGCGGCGGCACGGGGTTCTCGTTCAGCCATGTACGCCCTCACGACGATCAGGTCGCGTCATCAAATGGTGTGGCCTCCGGGCCAATTTCATTCATGCGCCTCTTCAACCTCTCAACAGACGTCATCAAACAAGGCGGAACCAGGCGCGGCGCAAACATGGGCATCCTCCGTATCGACCATCCGGACATTCTCAACTTCATCGCACTCAAGCAAACACCGACCGAAATGACGAACTTCAATCTCTCTGTCGGCGTCACCGACTCGTTCATGCAGGCCCTCGAACGCCGCCGCACCTATGCCTTGATCAATCCCCATACCAATACACTAACGCGGCGGATCCCGGCACAGCTCGTATTCAATCGGCTCGTCGACGCCGCGTGGGCCAGCGGGGAACCAGGTCTGGTCTTTCTCGATACCATCAATCGCACGAATCCTACTCCTCGCCTTGGCGCAATCGAATCGACAAATCCCTGCGGTGAACAACCGCTTCTAGCCTATGAATCCTGCACTCTCGGTTCCATCAATGTAGCGAATTTCATCGCGCGATCGGATGCGGGCCCCGCCATTGACTTCACCCGATTGGCCGACGCTATTTCGCTCGCCGTACGCTTTCTCGACAACGTGATCGATCGCAACTGCTTCCCACTACCTCAAATCGAGCAGATAACGAAACAGACGAGAAAAATCGGTCTAGGGATCATGGGATTCGCCGACCTGCTCATTGCCCTCAATATCCCCTATAACTCCGAAGCCGCCCTCCTCACGGCGACGACTCTCATGGAGTTTTTTCAATCACATGCCCACCTGTCGTCAGTCAAGTTGGCTGACGAACGGGGAGCCTTTCCTGCCTATCGAGGCAGCCGACTCCAACCGATCCACCGACGACAACGCAACGCGACCGTCACCACGATTGCGCCGACCGGCAGCATCAGTCTGATCGCTGGCTGCTCCCCCGGCATCGAACCGTTATACGGCGTGCAGGAGGTCCGCCGCGTCATGGACGGCATCGTGCTGACCTCGCTTCATCCCGCTTTTCTCCGGCGCGCGCGTGAACTCGGCCTCAACCTCGAATCACTTCGGCCTGACCTGGCTGCGTCCCCTTCTATTCAACATGTGACTCAGATCCCCGAAGAGGTCCGTCGACTATTTGTCACCGCGCACGATGTGTCTCCCGCACAGCATGTGCGTATGCAATCGGTGTTTCAGCGATATAGCGACAGCGGCGTCTCAAAAACGATCAATCTGCCTGCCACGGCGACCAAGGCCGACGTGGCCGAAGCCTTTCTTCTCGCCTATCGACTTGAATGTAAAGGCCTCACCGTCTTCAGATCGGGCAGCAGAGAGCAGCAAGTCTTTTCCTGCAGCCCGACGCAGCCCTGCTAGAACATGGCGCAATCGCAGGATTCATCGAGAAAATTGACAGCGCTCGGCGATGATGATAGCTATTTCTACAGACGAATCCCCGTGCATTGAAGGCTCAGCAGGGAGGTGCTCGATGGGTGCGCTTGTCGGAAACATGACATCGGCATGGAGTTCTTTTAACTGGACACTCCTCTTTGCCCGCCAACCGGAACCAGATCTGGAATTCACGGAAGAAGAACTCGATCAAACAAGCACCATGAATGCGAGAAGCCCCATGAGCCCTCAGAAGAAATCCGGAGGAGGAAGCCCGATCCTCTGGGTCCTTGTCCTGGCGCTTGTCGGTGGCATCGCCTATCTCTCGATGGAACAAGACATGGTGGCTGAATGGCTGAGCCCGTACCTGGGGGAGAGCACTCCACCACCAATGGCCTTGAAACCGAAGCCGGTAGCCCCGGCACCAGTGGCTCCGCCGGCACCGGTGCTCGCACCACCACAAGCCGCTGTCACTCCGAGCAACGACGCCCCAGCCACCCCTCCTGCCACTGCCGTCACCCCTGTGTCTCCCACAGTTGTCCCAGCACCCCAAACAGCAGCGAACGCCGTTACCCCGGTTGCGACTTCTTCCGACCCGATGTTTAGCGAAGGACAGAAGGTGACCATCACCGGAGACAACACGACTCCTGACGGAAATATTTCGTTGTTTGCAGAATCATCGAGTAACAAGCCTGGGCCAATCGTTCGCCCAGGAGTCCTACTGACGGTCATAGACGGTGATTTACAACCAGGAGGTTGGGTATATTTAGTGCGCACCGACGAAGGCGCCATCGGCTGGATATCGGAGAAACGCCTTCGCTTAAAGTTCTAACCCTCGACGTTCTCTTATATCGGCCACCGACAGACCACACATATTCTCGCCTGTTCAGGCGAGATCCCTGTGCTATAATCCCCCCCAGTTTGTATCCCGTAACTACACCCGCACGATCGAAACGGTTCCATGACGACACTCGCAGCGATGATCTTTGACTTTGACGGCGTGATTGCGGACACCGAGCCTCTTCATTTTTCCAGCTTCCGCCACACGCTGGCTGAAATCGGTATCGAGCTGACTGAATCCGACTACTATGCCCATTACTTGGGATACGATGATCGGGGCTGCTTTATCGCGGCACTTACCGCACACCAGCATCGCACAGACCCAACGACGCTCACGCAACTGATGCAACGGAAAGCCCATGCCTATCTCGATTCAGTAAGAGACCATCACGTCATTTTTCCAGGGGTCAGTGAGTTCGTGCGTGAATCCGCCGCCGCTTACCCCTTGGCGATCGCCTCCGGCGCCCTCCGCCATGAAATCGAGGTAATCCTCGAACACGCGGGGCTCCGAAAAGAATTCCTGCACATCACCAGCGCAGAAGACGTGACCAGAGGAAAGCCTGATCCACAACCTTTTCTCCAGGCCCTCAACGGACTCAATCAACAACGCCGTGAACACGCCATCACCGCCGGATCCTGCTTGGTCATCGAGGATTCGATCCCGGGGATCCGCGGCGCGAAAACTGCCGGAATGAAAGTCCTTGCCGTAGCCAATACACACGGGGTCCAAGATCTGCATGAGGCCGATGCGGTTGTCCAAAACCTTTCGCGTATGTGCCTAAATGACCTTCGCGAACAGTTGTGGCCGGCCACGTAAGAACGCATGGCTATGAGAATCTGTTCTCTGCTTCCCAGTGCGACCGAAGTGATTGCCTCGCTCGGCCTTGTCGATGAATTAGTCGGGATCAGTCATGAGTGCGACTACCCGCCATCAATCACACACCTACCCATCATGGTTGAACCGATGATTCCTTCTCATGGACTGGCCAGCGCCGCCATCGACACACAGGTTCGTCAACTTGTGGCCTCAGGACAGCGACTCTATCGGCTGAAGGACCAGCTCTTGAGACAGGCTCAGCCTGAACTCATCCTGTCTCAAGATCTCTGTCATGTCTGTGCCATTACACCGGACCAACTTCAGGACGCCATTGGTTCGATGCCTCGACAGCCAACCATCCTCACGTTGAACCCCGGCTCGGTCCTTGATGTGATCGACGATGTTGTACGGATCGGTGACGCTGCCGGTCGGTCAGCGGATGGCCACCGTCTCGCCAAGCACTTACGCGATCGGCTCGATGCGGTGCACCGTCGACTTCAGACCATCTCCCATCGCCCTCGTGTGGTCTGTGTCGAATGGCTTTCTCCGCTGTACGTGGCGGGCCATTGGGTTCCTGAAATGGTCCAACGAGCCGGAGGCCAGGATGTCCTCGCACAGCCCGGGAGCCCTTCACGAGTTGTGACATGGGACGAGATCCTGACGGCAGCTCCTGATGTTCATCATCGTGATGCCCTGCGGTTTTTCCGTTGAAAAAACCCACGCGGAGTTACTCCAATTGATGCAGCTTCCGGATCAATGGCAACTGTCCCCTGCATTGGCAGAACACACATACCTAGTCGACGCCTCTTCCTATTTCAGCCGGCCAGGCCCTCGATTGATCGACGGCATCGAACTGCTGGCAACGATCCTGCATCCATCAGACCACGACCACATCCATGAATCCATCGCCTGCCGGCTGGGACCACGACCGATTCACCAACGCCTATGACTTCACTCTCCGTCGCTGACGCGCAAGCCTACTGCACGGCTCTCACCAAGAAGAGCGGGAGCAACTTTTATTACTCCTTTCTCTTCCTGCCAAAAACACGACGTGCCGCGATGTACACGGTCTATGCGTTCTGTAAGGAAGTGGACAATGCCGTCGATGAGCCGCCGGTAGGAAGCAATCCCCAGGACGAGCTACGACGGTGGCGAGCCGAACTTGAAGCGGCCTACCACGGCAGGCCGACCTTCCCGGTCACGATTAGTCTGGCTGAGCATGTGAAGGAACTCTCGATTCCACAGACCTACTTCGATGAACTGATCAAAGGGGTTGAAATGGATCTGACGGCGTCGCGGTACGCCTCGTTTGAAGACCTCTCGCTCTACTGCTATCGTGTGGCATCGGTCGTGGGACTGATCTGCCTCCATATCTTCGGCCCCACATCGGCCAGAGCACAAGATTATGCCGTCGCGCTCGGTATGGCGTTTCAACTCACGAACATTCTGCGAGATATCGGGACCGACGCAGCCCAAGCTCGTATCTATCTCCCCCAAGAAGATCTCCACAAATTTGGCTGTACCGACCAGGCGATCCTCCAGCGGCAAGAAAACGACGCCATCCGCAACCTAGTCCGTTTCGAAGCCGCGAGAGCCCATGAATACTACGCAAAAGCGCAGGCGTCGTTCGACGCCTTGCCGGCAGGCGACCGAAAGGCGTTGACGGTCGCTGAAATCATGCGCGCCGTATATTTTAGAATTCTGAAAAAGATTGAGGAGCCGAGTCATCGGATATTCGGCCCTCGCGCCCGGCTCGCGGCGAGCCATCGACTGGCGGTGGCCGCCGGAGTGTGGTTCCGCGCTCGATCCTCGTGACCCCTACGAACCCACAGTCCGTCGTCATTCTTGGAGGAGGACCGGCCGGTCTCACAGCCGCCTACCGTCTCATCCACCATGGCTATCGAGTCACGATCGTCGATCGAGGTTCTACTGCTGGATACGCCCTCTCAGGCGGAGATCTTCAAAATGCCCCTGAGCCCTTCATCGTCCTCGGTTGCCATCGCGCGACACAGGCATTGCTGCACTCGCTGCATTCCAGTCCGCCGCAACCAGAAGCGATAACAATCCCTCTAGAGTTTCGCCTTCCAGACGGCTCTCTCGTGCATTACCCACGCACCGCCTTCCCCTCCCCGCTTCACACATGGGTGAACCTCCTGAGATTTACCGGTATCCCTTGGAAGGAACGATGGCGGCTCGCATCATGGGTGGAACAGCTCTGGGAAGGCGAAACAGAGCTGCCTGCCGATCTGGAACACCGGACTGCCGACGACTGGCTCACGTCAATCGGACAAAGCGGACAGACCTGTCGCGTCGTATGGAATCCTCTCGCTCAATGGTTAACCGGCAATGACCTCGTCACGATGTCCGCCGATGCTCTTATACGCTCGATGAAGCCCGTGTTCCTCAGTACACATCCCGATAGCCGCGTCTCCGTGCTGCAGGACTCGCTTCTGACCCGCTTCATCCAGCCGATAACCGAAGCATTGATACAGGGGAACGCCACCATTTTGCGCAATACTGAAATCACACAGCTCCGTTACGAACAAGAACGCATCTCGGGCATCCTGTTGCGTGATGGCTCTTTGTTGCAAGCCGATTGGTATGTGTCTGCCCTACCCCCGCAACAGCTCACACCTCTGCTTCCAGAGCGATGGCTGACCCGCTATGCCTATTTTCAACAGCTCACAGAGCTACAATCGATCGATCGCACCACGCTCCACCTGCATGCCGTGCAAGCCTGTACAACCCCTCGCCTCGTGCTGCTGAGCGACACATCCTTTCACTCGGTACTTGTCACATCCCTCACGCCTGACCGCACAGACTTCTCACTCATTACGACCGACAGTCAGTGCGCGCAGGCCCAACCTGACTCACATCTTGATAGCGCTATCTCTGAGCTGCTCAGATCGTGTGGGCTCCTCATGGCTGAAAGTAGGATCGCATCAACCCGGCATCGAACAGTACCCAACGCCATCCTCTCACTCAAACCTGGAACCAAATTACATCGACCCATTCAACGCAGTCCGATTGCCAACTTACTGCTGGCTGGTAGTTGGACCGATACCGGCTGGCCTCCCAACCTCGAAAGCGCCATTGTCAGTGGCAACCGCTGCGCCGATGCCATCGCGCTCCGATAGATCAGCTTGACGATGACCCTACCCGATGATCTATCGCCATCGGAAACCGTTCGTGAGACGTCTTGTTTTCGGATCAGTCGTGCTGATGCGGGCTGGATGCGCACCCAACCCCTATGAGCGTGGAGGGACTCCGCAAGGACTGAGTCAACGAGATGTAGAACGGGACTATATGGAGTGTGAGTACAAGGCTCGCTTCGCGAACCCACAACACTTCTACAACCAGGGTCCTCCCTTCCCCTTCAGCGGAGGCCCTCAAAGCTCCATCGACCACGCCCGCGCATTGCACGGAATTTCCACAATCCAGGCGATGCGGGATACTTGCTTGGCGGCAAAGGGTTACCGAGTAGAATAGTCAGGATGCTGAAAGGTGAACGGGATGGCTGGGACGATCCCCTTACTCGCAGAACGCGCACGGTGAAACTGTGCTCGTTCGATGCGCGCAGTTGGGATCATTCCAGCCACCCCTAAAAAAATAGGAATTCACCTGCCCGCCATCCGCAGATAGCACAGGTCTTCGAACCGTTCCCCTCGAAGGTATGTTGCAATCACGATCCATTCGCGTCTCGCATCCGTCAGGCTGACATAGGTCACGCCATCAAGCATAAACGGATGGAGGGTAAACAGCGTCGTCAATGTAGGAGAACCCTTCTCCATAGGAAGGGATGTGAGCGGATAGGTCCCACCCGTGCGCTCGAATTTGTCGTTGGTGGCCAGCAACGGCGACAGATCCTGCCAGCTGACTTGATCGAGGACGGAGTTATCGGCGGGAAACACATACAAGCTGTCACTAGGCGCGCCCTTCATACAGAACGTGGTTTTTACGACCAGGTCCAGCTGCCCGTTATTATCCAGATCCACCAGCGCCCTATCGAGACTCGAACAGTGTCTCGTCTTTGGCCCTTGCCCCCTCAGCTCGACCGGCTTCCAGGCGATCTGCCGAAAAATTTCGTGCTGATATCGTAGCTGCCCTCGATCGTCCACATCCTCACGAAACGCTTCCAACATTCTGGCGCAGAGCTTGCTGTCCCGACCCGCAACAAGCTGATACCCTCGCTCACCGGCCCAGGCCACGCCGACACTCGCCATGAAGACGAGACAGACCGAGCACGAGCTGTTGGATGAATACCATAGCGCCCTCCCTGACTGTATCCAGACCGGCAGTGTGTGCCATCATTTTTCCCACGTTTCGCTTCAATTGACAAGAAAAGCCGGCCCGCCTAAAATCCTTGCAACTTTTCATCCACGCTCCTTCACCATTATGACTCTCCTCGAACTCAGCAAGTCTCTGCACAACTGCCAACGGTGCAAGCTCGCGAAGATGGGCCGAACTCAAGTGGTGTTTGGTGTAGGAAATCCGCACGCGAGCGTGATGTTTGTCGGGGAAGGGCCGGGTTTCCATGAAGACCAGCAGGGGGAACCGTTCGTCGGGGCTGCGGGAAAGCTCCTGAACGATCTCCTGCAATCGGCACAATTGTCGCGCAGCGATATTTACATCGCGAACGTGATCAAATGCCGGCCTCCGAACAATCGCGATCCGGAGCCAGATGAAGTCGAAACGTGCAAACCGTTTCTCATGCAACAGATCCAGATGATCCGTCCGAAACTGGTCTGCACGTTAGGCAACTGGGCGACGCAAACATTGCTGGAACGGAAGGTGGGGATTACCAAGGTGCGCGGCCAGGCTTTCTACTTGAAAGACTTTGTCCTCTTCCCCTTACTGCATCCTGCCGCCGCCTTGCACCAAGGCAGCATGCTGGAACCGCTCAAGGAAGACTTCAAGAAGTTGAGAGAATTTCTGGATCGGAATACGAAACCATCAGAACCCACGACAGCGACACCGATTGCTGCACCCACACTCCACATCGAACCGCCGCAACCGACCCAGATGGATCTGTTCGGCTAAATGGGGGAAGAGAGGAAATCGCCCCTACATCGTTTAGCGAAGCGGCCTGTCGCTTGTAAATCAACCCTGGCCTCGTTATCCTTGTTCACCATGGCTACTGCAAAAACGTCTCTTATTATCTCGTCACCGGATATACTTGGCGGTACGCCGGTCTTTGCAGGAACTCGCGTGCCAGTCCAGACACTAATCGAATACTTGGAGGGAGGCGAAACGATCGACGACTTCCTGCAAGGCTTCCGACTGTCACTCGTGATCAAGTGATCGCCTTCCTCGAAGAAGCCAAGACCGCATGCTCGCCAAGGCCTCGTGAGAATTCTCCTCGACGAGTGTATCGACCGACGGCTCGCAAAAGAAATCGAGGGGCACGAGGTGATGACCGTGCCTCAAGTCGGGTGGGCCGGAATCAAGAACGGTGAGCTACTATCGAGGGCGCAATCACAATTCGATGCATTCGTCACCGTTGACCGCAATCTGGCCTTTCAACAGAACATTCCTCAGTTCACCATCGCCGTTGTCGTGCTGGAATCCCCGACCAATCGCCTGAAAGACCTTCGACCACTTCTGCCCAAACTGCAACAACTGCTTCTGAACGTGCGCAAAGGTGAAGTCCGCGGAGTAGTTGTTCCCATCCCTTCCATCCGAGCTCGTTCAAGACGCCAATCTAGTGTAGTGTCTCCAACGCTTCTTTACATTTGGCGATTTTCGCCAAGATGCGCTCCACGGACGCGGTCCACGTAAAGATGCGCGGGATTCTGGTTGTGATTGTCCAGATACTCTTCGATGGCGGCGATCAACTCGGGCACGCTTTCGAAGACTGCCGCGGCGGATGCGCTTGTCGGTGATTTCGCGGAACCACCGCTCCACCAGGTTCAACCAGGAACTCGACGTCGGGATGAAGTGCAGATGGAAGCGTGGATGTCGCCGGAGCCAGGACTTCACCCGCGGATGCTTGTGGGTCGCCGTAGTTGTCCACGATCAGGTGCAGATCGAGTTCGGCGGGGGTCTCGGCGTCGATCTTCTTGAGGAACCGGATGAACTCCTGATGCCGATGGCGCGGCATGCAATCGCCGATCACCTTGCCATCGAGCATGCTGAGGGCCGCGAACAAGGTGGTCGTGCCGTTGCGCTTGTAGTCGTGCGTCATCGTCCCGCAGCGGCCTTTCTTCATGGGAAGCCGGGCTGGGTGCGATCGAGGGCTTGGATTTGGCTTTTCTCGTCGACGCACAGCACCAGGGATTTGTCCGGCGGATTGAGATAGAGGCCGACGACATCGTGGAGCTTCTCGACGAAGTGCTTGTCGCGGCTGAGCTTGAAGGTCTTGACGAGATGGGGCTTGAGATTGTGCTGCTTCCAGATCCGCTGAACGCTTGCGACTGATGCCCTGCGCCCCGGCCATGGTTCGCACGCTCCAGTGGGTCGCGCCGGCGGCTTGGTGTGCAGCGTCGCTTCGACGACGGCCCGCACCTTCTTTTCCGGGATACCTGGGAGACGCCCGGGACGCGGAGCGTCCTTTTCCAGTCCCGCCAACCGCAGCGCCAGAAACCGCTCTCGCCACAGCTGGACCGTCGGCCTGGAGATCTCCAATTCCCGGGCGATGTCCTGATTGAGAACCCCGTTGGTGGCCACGGTGACAATTCGCGCACGTTGATGTGGTCTCAACGAAAAACTCCTTCCCCTCTCCCATATGGCAAGAATGTCTGCCGTCAATCGTGAGACAGAACGATAGGGTGTTCGCTGGCTGCACGTGATACGCATACTTTCTCATCTTTAGGCTATTGTAAGTAACATACTTGTAGACATTACATCTTAAGATAATCTCAGCGAACCCACAATTTAGTCCATGCCCGGTCTCCTCCAAATCGTCAATGTCCGAAGAATTGCCGCAGGTAGGGCATTCAACGCGAAGCACAGTTTCACGGGTGCCGCAGACGCGGCACTCAACCACAAAAACCGGGTCAGACACTTCATCAACTCTTGCTGAATTGAATCCACAGGCTGAGCAAGCTTGATACTCAACTCCTAAAGCCCTTTCTTTCTCAATGTCTGGCTTGATGGTTGCAAACTTGGCGTTCAGAAAAACACGGTGACCATGCAACTTTTTATTCAACCGTTCTACTGCCTTGTGATGTTTCTTGAAATACAAAGACCACTGACCAGTAAGCCTACGATGCAAATAACACCAAGCCATGCATTGCTGGGCTGCAATCTCTTCTAGTAGTTTGGCATCTGGTTTCTTTGAGTACGCATCGTGACAGAAATGTACAACCTTATTTCTGTGTGACGAAGTCTCTCAAAACATTTGGCCTCGTCGTGAGAAAACAGTGCCATCATCGCCAATATTAGCCAGACGCTTGATTGCTTCTTCGACCGCCACCGATACAAAGTCTCCATTCTGGAATCGGATCAGAGCAGCCTCTTCGGGTCTCTTTACAATTAAGGACCAATGCTCTTTCAATAGGCGGGCTTTGAGAATCAGTTCCAAACCTGAACAGAAATTGATGACAGAGTATTTGGGGTGAGTCTTCAAATCTTTGATTTGAGACATGAAAAAAATCAACCGCATTTGTAACAACGAGGTCAAAGAAATTCTCGGCGTTCTTCATTGCCAATTGCTTTCCTCTCTGGAGACTCTGGACATATCTTCCGGTAGGCTCTTCCGTCATAATCCTATCCCAGTAAGAACTCTATCGTCCATGGCTTGAACATTGGCTAAAAAGCAACCGCTTTTACCTTCATTCATATTCGTGGGTTATG
>CAVVIR010000013.1:0-13594 GCA_963748375.1 uncultured Nitrospiraceae bacterium | reverse complement strand
CGTGAAAAGTTAGACGTAAAAGGTGAAATGAGGGTAGAGAGTATTGGGGGCAGGTTACTTCCGCAGATAGTCCTCGACCGAAAAGCCAGCATCTTTCAAAATTCTGACCGCAAGACCGCGTCCGACATCGCAGCCAGTGTGGACTGGAATGGTTACAGATACCTTCCGCTGTTCATGGAATAGTGTGAGATGACTACCGGACTGTCGATCTTCTTTGAACCCGTGTGATTTGAGGAAGCGAACGAGGTCTTGCGCCGAAACCTGGGGCATTCTGCCCATCAGGGCACCGCAACCGTCAATTCTTCAACGTGCACCAGTTTCTCATTCTGAGGAACGGACTGCCCATGTGCCAGAAGAGATTGGAGGTGTTGTTGAATCGCTTCTCGGATATTACGTTTTGCATCTTCAATGGTTTTCCCATTGCTGCAGCAGCCGGGCAAGGTTGGGCTATAAGCCATATAGCCGTCATCCTCAGCTTCTTTCTCAACGACAATCTCAAAAGTGTAATATTTCATCGTCCGTCTTCTCCGTGCCGGAAGTATAGCACAATGCCCGCGGTCTACCCTTACCACCTACCGGACTTACTGTTTTAGCGGTCTTCCTGTCTTTAACGCATTTTTCACCGCTTGCTGAATATAACCAATCCCTTTGTACTTTTTGAAAAGCAGATCAATTCGACAACCAGTTTCGTCAAAAGATTGCTGTACCATACGGCCATAATCTGCTCCACCGATTACAATAACTTCTTGAGTTCTAACTCCAAGTGCAACACTGCAGGCCCTCAAGGGCTAAGGTGTTGCCATGACAAAAAGATGCTACACACACTTGAGTGCTGAAGACCGTGAGACCTTGAGTCTGGGCCTGACCCAAGGCGAGTCGCTACGCGCGCTGGCGCGGGTCTTGGGCCGAGCGCCCAGCACCCTGTGCCGCGAATATGCCCGTAACACGACGCGGGGCCGTCCCTATCGTGCCTGCACCGCTCAATCGCAGGCAGCCATCCGAGCCCGTCAGCCGCGGCGATCGCGCAAACTCCTGGATTCCTGGCTGTGGCAGTACGTCCGAACGCATCTGGCCGAGGGCTGCTCGCCCGAGCAGATTGCCGGACGGCTCCAACGCGCGTATCCTGACGACATGGGCAAACAGCTGTCGGCCGAGACCATCTATGCGGGCTTGTATGTGCTGCCCCGCGGCATCCTGCGGAGCGAACTGCTGGCGGCGCTGCGTCAGGCGCGCAAGGCGCGTCGGCCTCGGGCGCGGGGAGCGGATCGACGGGGCCAGATCCCCAATATGACGCCGATTGCCGAGCGCCCCGCTGAGGTGGTTGCCCGCACGGTGCCGGGCCACTGGGAAGGCGATCTCATCAAGGGAGCCCGCAATGGGTCGGCCGTCGGGACCCTGGTGGAGCGGACCACACGCCTGGTCATCCTGGCCCGGATGGACGGGACCGATGCCACGAGTGCCCGCGAGGGCTTTACAAAAAAACTCCGGCATGTGCCCGCCCTGCTGCGGAAAACCCTGACCTACGATCGCGGGAAAGAGATGGCCGAGCACGAGCGCTTGGCGGAGCGACTGGCGATCCGGATCTTCTTTGCCGATCCGTATAGCCCCTGGCAACGTGGCACCAACGAAAATACGAATGGGTTGTTGCGCCAGTACCTGCCCAAGGGGACGGACTTGTCGGGCTACACGCAGCGCGAACTGAACGCCATCGCGCATCGGTTGAACACGCGCCCGAGAAAGTGTCTGAACTTCGCCACGCCCCTGGAAGTCTATGCGCAACTGCGCCATCATTCACCCGTTGCACTTGGAACTTGAAACCGCCCTTTCTTGAAGTTGCATGGGCGCATTTGCGGTACCTGCCGTCGCAACTTATCCACCGAGATGGGATGAGTTGAGGACTTGAGGAAGGTTACATTATAGTTTCGAATTTCCGTGTCAGGATCAAGAAACCCATACTTCGCCGATAAGATCACCCACTGATCTGCAAAGTGTTCGGCATACGCCCGATTCATCTTGAAATAAGGGCTGACATACGCATCTTTTGCAGCCGTCGGACCAGCATCAGGATGTTTGTCCCATATCTTTCGTTGCCCACACTGAACGATGGCGAGTGTTGACATAATCGAAAGCTCATCATCTTTTCAGTTTGCTTAACGTAACGATCCAGAATCTTCACTTGTTGTTCAGTAAGACAGGGAGCGTTCAGATGCTGTACCAACCACAAACCACTGTCCCGAATCTTCAATTTCGTGGAATGCAAGCCAAGCCATTTACTTGAAGGCCCGCAGGAGTTGCATTCGGCACATGTTCCAATCAAAGCGCGCTCCAACCCTGAACCACCTATACGATCATGTTCTTTAGACACAGATACGAATCGAAATGAAAATGTCTCTCGAAGAAGGTGTGTTATCTTCCGCTCAACCATCATTTCATGGACCAAATCACGCTGAGCCCTGTACTTCTTTCGATTTGCTGATGTCGTAAAGTCAACCTCCCATAGATCAGCATATTGATCCCCACTCTTATTCAACAATGCTCTCCCAATGTTTTTCCTGAAAATGCTTCGACTTTCGGCGCAGGCATTGTCTTGTCAAACTTAATCTTCCCGTCAGCAAGAAGGTAATGCTCGGCAATTCGACTTCTAAAGTTTCCGTCCTTGTGTGTGCCGACACGCACAATTCGTGGCTTCAGTCCGCCATGGCCTCAGACCTCGCTCTTTTCGTAGAAACAATAAATGCCATTCTCTGGTAGGGCTGCAGGGTTAAAGGGATATTGAAAACGGGGAAGACTTTCAAATCGTTCGTGAAGCCAGCTACATATTTCAGACATTACTGACTACTCCCCCATCAATCATCAACTACGGATGCTCAAAACGGTCAGCCAACGAGGCCGCAGGGAGCATGGCGACTGAGGCGTACCCTCTCGGGTACGTCGCAGGGAGGCATGCGACTGAGAACGAAGTTGGGGGCCGTTTTCAGCGTCCGTCAATCTTGGAAAATTTTTGGTTCGCTGTACGGTGCCTCCGCCGGAACCTTCGATTGCGCATACCGCTTATAAAACATTAATACATCCCGGACCGACACGACCCCGACAATTTCACCTTCCTGGGTCACAGCAAGATGCCGCACACCTAAGTCGCCCATCATATCCTGCGCATCATCGACCGGCTGGCTTCCTTCGATCGTGCAAATGGGGGCCGTCATGATTTTCTCGACAGTAAGCTTGCCAAGAGGCTTACTCATCGCCACTGCGCGCCGCACAATGTCGGTATCCGTAACGATCCCTATCAGCCGCTTCCCCTTTTTCACAAACAGCGACCCGACCCGTGCCGCCTTCATTTTCTTCGCTGCACTCACAACTGATACGTCCGGTCCCACGGTCTTGGGCTGCTTGCTCATAATCTTCGCCACAGTGGACATATTCTCCTCCTCTTCGTATTGCTGCTGTACGTGATAGAAAAAATCCGGCCGCGTTTACTCAGACTGTGAGGACTATCTTACCGAAAAACTTGCGGCTTAACATAAGTTCCTGTGCCGCGCGCGCCTCTTGAAGTGGAAACGTTCGATCGATTACCGAAATCAGTCGCCCCTGCCCCATCAGCTCCGAAGCCTTCACCAATTCTGCACGCGTGCCCATATACGACCCCTTGATCGTGAGCTGGTGCAAAATACACATACCGAAGATTCAATTTCACCTCGCCCCCGGTCGTTGCACCACAGGTAATCAGGCGTCCTCCTTTGCCCAATGAGTGGAGGCAGGTGTCCCACACCTCCGGACCGATATGCTCAATGACGACATCGACGCCGCGGCCCTCGGTGAGCAGCTTCACACGCTCAGCAACCTTCTCCCTTGTGTGGTTGATGACCGCATCGGCCCCCAAGGTCACGGCTTTGGGGATCTTGTCGTCGGACCCGACGGTGGTCATCACGCGGGCGCCGGCGAGCTTCGCCATTTGAACCGCCATCATCCCGACTCCGCTCCCCGCGCCCATGATCAAGACCGTTTCGCCATGTTGGAGTCCCGCCAGGGCAAACAACATATGCGAAGCGGTCACCGACACGAGCGGGAACGCGGCGGCCTGCTCAAACGAGAGATTCTCTGGAATCGGCAGGATATTGCGGAACGGCACTTTTACATACTCCGCGTAACCACCGTGCGTCATCGCGCCGACCAGTCCATACGAACGGCACAGATTGTCTCGCCCCGCCAGACACTGCTCACATTTCCAGCAGCTAAGCCCCGGCGACACAAATACACGTTGCCCCACGGTGACACCTTCGGCCAGCGTGCCGACTTGCTCGACAACCCCCGCCACATCCGACCCTGACACATGAGGAAGCGGTATCGGATAAGCCGGATTCCCCTGTCGTATCCAGATGTCGAGATGGTTCAGGGCACAGGCCTTCACGCGAACCAATACATCCTCTGGTCCGATGGTCGGGACAGGTAGATCCTCATAGGACAGTGTGTCCGGTCCGCCATGCGCGCGAAAGAGTACCGCTTTCATATTTCACCAAAAAGTGCTGAGTGCTGAGACGTGAGTGCTGAGTACAAGAGCCGTTTATTCTGATTTTACGCTCAGAACTCAGCACTTCCTAATCTTCGCAGGATGTTCAAAAAGCCCTTCCAGCAAGGCCGCAGCGAGTGAAAGCCCGAGGCGTACCCTTGCGGTACGTTGAGGGTCTGAACGATGCGAGAACGCCGCTGGAGGGCTTTTTCAACATCCTGCTAAAAGGTGAGGGTCCCTTCCACCACCATCACACACTGCCCCCCCACCTTGACCGTTTGAATAATGTCGTCGTCCGATTCAACACGCACAAAAATTTGCGACGGGCGCTCGATCTCATAGCCCTGTTCAACAATGATCTCTGTCGTGGGAGCCACATCTACTGCGCCATTCTGCACCAGATACGCTCCTAACGCGCCGCTCGCGCTGCCGGTCGCGGGATCTTCAAGAATCCCAATCGAAGGAGCGAACATACGCGCATGGACCGTCGCAGAGGGTTCGACGGTCACCGTCGTAAAAGCCATGACACCATTCGCGCCAAACTGACTGCACACATCCATGATGGCTGGCGCATTCAGCTGGATCGAACGGACAGCCGTAAGGGTGCGCAGCGGCACAATCAAGACTGGAAGTCCGGTGGACACCACCTCGATCGGCCACTTCATGTCGGTGATCGCATATTTAGGCAACCCCAATGCGCCGGCAATCTTATACACATCTTCAATCGCGTCCACAGGCCCGAGGAATTCCGGTTTCGGCTGCGTCATGACCACACGGGTCAGCTCCCCGTCTTCTGCATGGAGTTCGACGGGAAAGAGACCGATATTGCATTCCTGCATCACGCGGGTAACCCCATCGGTCACGGCGATCAACCCGAGCTGGGCCAACACAAAAAATGTTCCGAGCACCGGATGGCCGGCAAATGGAATCTCCTGTGTGGGAGTAAAAATCCTGAGGCGCACGACTGCCGCCTGATCTGTCGGGGGCAGCACGAACACGGTCTCGGAGAGGTTCATCTCACGGGCAATCCGTTGCAATTGATAGTCGGCAAGACCGTGCGCGTCGGGAAACACGGCGACCGGGTTGCCGCCGAACGGCTGTCCGGTAAAGACGTCGGCTTGATAAAATTTCAGGGACCGTCGGTCAGACATTCAGGCCTCTCGATGTGTGACACACAAGGTATCGACACAATCTACAAACAACGCTGGCAGGTCTCTTCAACATGCCGTGCACTGATTGACAGGCGTCCATCTGCTTTGCCAGACTCGATCCATGACCGAAGTGAGCCAAGAAGACGTCAATCACGCTTTGGAGATCCTGGGGCTCACCCTCCCCGTCACGCCAGAAACCCTCACCGAAACCAGACGAGCACTCCTGCATACCTGGAACCCGGCCCGCTACTCGAATCTCACCAACAATCCCAAGCAATACATGCAGGCCTACAAGAAGGCCGAAGAGATGACCCAGCTCATCGAAGCCGCCTATGCGCTACTCTCCGCCGTCCTCGTTCCGGATGATGAGAACGCCATCTAACGGCGTTCTCAGTCGTACGTCTCCCTGCGACGTACCCCAGAGGGTACGCCTCAGTCACCATACTCCCTGCGGCCTTGTTACATCGCGTTTTGATCATCCTGCTAACCCACATCTGGCTCGTGACCCTCGCCATGCCTTCATGCCCCTCCGACTGCGCCACAGGCCAGGTGACTAATCCCGAGACTCCTTCCGGCGATCCGACGGGCTGCGTCTGCTGTGCGTAGATCTGGGGCAACTGATTCGTCCCGAACTTCGAGATATAGAGGAAGACATGTTCCCGCGAGTTCACACGCACGGCCCAGGGATGAAAATCGTTCTTATAGAACTCTTCGCAGAGCTGCATCGCATCCAGGCATGAGAGGGTGCTGGGATCATTCAACGTGTAGTAATAGTCCAGGGGGAGATCGTACTCCTCTTGTTTGTGGATCGTAATGCCGAACTTCTCCGGATTGCGCACCATTGGTGTATGACGATAGGCCACGAAGTAGAACAGCTCCATCGAGTGGATCACCGGCTGGTTCTCGAGGACGAACTGGCGGGTTTCCAACGCTTCATCGAGCGTTTCGCCGGGGAATCCATAGAAGGCCATCACATGGTTCCAAATCCCCGACTTCGCCGCCATATGGAGGTTGCGTTGGATCACGCTCTTCTTGGCATGCTTATCCATGAGGCTCAGCACGCGCTCATTCGCCGACTCCATCCCATAATAGAGGGTGCAGCAGCCGGCCTTCGCCGCGAGATCCCAGGTCTCCTGGTCTTGGAGCGTTTCTTCAAACCGGATCAACGTCGTCCATCTGATCCCCACGTTTTGATCGACCAGCAGCTGCGAGACCTTCTTGAACAGCGCCGGCGGATAGGATTCGTCGGAGAAGAGAAAATGGCGGCACTGATACTTGTCCCGCAGCGCCTTAATCTGTTCGACGACTTGTTGTACCGGCACGCCCCGATACTGATCGAAGTAGCCCTGGCCATGGTCGCAGAACGTGCAGCGGCCCCAATAGCAGCCGCGCGTCGCCAGGTAGGGAATGATCAGCTCCGGCACGAAGTAGCGGTCCAGCGGCATTCCATCGAAGTCCGGCAAGGGCAGCGCGGTCGTCTTTTCGGTGTAGACTTCGGAATTCCGGTGAATGCCTGAGGCATCGCGATAGATCAAGTTGGGCACGGATGCGATGGCCCGTTCGCCATTCAATGCCTCGATGAGCCAGAGCAGCGCATGCTCGCCCTCGTAGAGGATCGCCGAGTCGAACACGTCCGTGAAGAACTGCTCGTGCTTCGCGAGATCTTCTTGAAGGCGCGTGATGACGTTCCCGCCCACCACCACATGAATATGCGGGAAGGTCTCTTTGATCATTTTGCAAAAGGTCAGGCCCGCGAGCAGCTGCATCTGCGTGCCGATCGAGACCCCGACGACGTCCGGCTTCTCCTTCGCCACCGCCGGCATGACCAGCTGATTGCAGAGGTCCCGATAGACGTTCACCTGCTCATCGTCCAAACAGGCCAGCACTTCCTTCGATACGCCGGGGCGATAGCCCAGATTGCTTTCCATCGGATAGAAGACGAGCGACGCGGGATAATAGGCGGCGGAAATGTAGGCCATCGCTTCACGGAAGCAGTTCAACGCGCCTTCCAGTATCTCGGCCTGGTAAAAGCGCTCGCCACGCACGATCAGCTTCGCATCCTCTGCCCGATCGGCCAGATCGAACACATCGACCGTATAGGCCTGCTCCACGACCGCCTTGTGATCCGCTTCCTGCTCCGTCAGCGTCCCCGCCTTCTCCTTATCTTGGAGCGGCTTGAGCTGCATCCCCAACCGGGCCTTCACCCAGATCAGGAACTCCATGCTGAAGAAGTGATCCCACATCCCGATATTGATGTCGCGCTGGATGACTGTATGCCCCGCCTCCCGCAGCACGGCAGTCAAAGAAGGCAAGGCCAGATAGGGCGCAGTCGGCACCCACTCAGGCGGAAAGAGCAACATGACCTTGCTGGTCTTTCTGGTTCCCTGAACTGGAGCCAGCGCATTGATCTGAATGAGTTCACTCATGCCTAATCAATTCCTCTTGCACCCAGTCTTCTTGCACCCAGGATGTTCAAAAAGACCTTCCGGCAAGGCCGCAGCGAGTGAAGGCCCGAGGCGTACCCTTGCGGTACGTTGAGGGTCTGAACGATGCGAGAACGCCGCTGGAGGTCTTTTTCAACATCCTGTTCACATTTTCCCTGCGAGAGACGGCACCGCGCCCACTATCTTCGCCGCCTGATATTGCAAATCAGGCAGTTTCTGTAATCCGAACCGCGCGATATAGAGAAAGATGTATTCACGGATGAACAGGCGCAGATCCCAGCCAGGGTTGTGATTCCGTTCAAACTCCTGGAACACCCGCTCCGCCTCTTCGATGCTCATCCCGTCCTTCACCGTGTAGTAATAGTCGAGGGCCAGATCCCACTCGGGATTCTTATAGGCCGTCACGCCCCATTTCTCAGGGTTCTTCGCCACCGGGTTATGTCGGCCGAGGTCGAACGTACCGAACCCAAGGGAATGGACATGCTCTTTGTTCGCTTCGAGAAATTCTACCGACGACCAGGCATCTTCTCTCGTTTCGCCAGGAAACCCGAAGAAGCCCATGCAGTGGTTCCAGATGCCGGCATTGGCCGTGAGCTGCAGATGCTTCGTCATAATCTCCGTCGTCGTTGCCTTGTCCATCAGCTTCAGCACCCGCTCATTCCCCGACTCGTAGCCGAAGTGGAGATAGCGGCAGCCTGAGTCCTTTGCATCCTGCCAGACCGACTCTTCCAGCAGGCTCTTCTCGAACCGCATATGCGTCGTCCAGACAATGTCCATCTTGCTGTCGATCAAGCCACGCGACAGTTTGCGGAACAATGCAGGGGGATACGATTCGTCGGTGAAGTGGAAATGCTTGGCGCCGTATTTGTCTCGGAGATACGTGATGTCGGCCAAAATATCCTGAATCTTCTTCGTCCGGTAGCCGGCCGTATAGCCCTCGCCATGGTCGCAGAACTCGCAACGGCCCCAGTAGCAGCCTCTCGTCGCCAGATAGGGCAGGATCTTCGTCGGCACGAAGTATTTATGAAGCGGCAGGCCGTCGAAGTCCGGCGGCGGCAACGATGCCATGTCCTCCGAAAAGCTCGTGGGCGACACATGCACGCCGGTTGCATCTTTATAGATGGTGTTCGGCACGTCAGCGAGGCTCCGCTCAGCACCCACCGCCCCTACCAGCTGCACGAAAGCCGTCTCCCCTTCATAGACCACCGCACTGTCGAAGTATTGGAACAGTGGCGATTGCGGCAGCACATCGCGCAATCTCGTCACCGTATTGCCGCCGATCGTCACATGAATGTGGGGAAAGTGCTGCTTGATGAGGGCGCAGAACGTCATGGAGGAAAACATCTGCTGTTGCAGCACAATCGAGATGCCAACCACGTCCGGCTGTTCTTTCTCGATCGCCGGCTTCACCAAATGCTCGAACACATCGCGGTACACATTGACCTGAGTGTCGTTTACCGCATCCATGACCTCGGAGGAAACGAAGACCTTGTACGACAGATCCGTTTCCATAGGCGGCATGCAGATCCGCGCGGGAAAATAGACCATCGAGATGACAGACGTAACCTCTCGGAATACATGAATGGCCCATTCTAACTGATCGATTTCGTAGAAGACTTCTCCGCGAATGATCGACTTTGCCTTCTCTGCCTTCTTGGCCAGCTCATCGATCCGCTGCCTAGTCAGGTCGCAAAGCCCCATCTGTAGATCCATCTCCTCCGCACTCAGATCGCGTTTCTTCGACAGTTTGCGGAGCCGGTCGAGCTGCCGCGGCACCCGGTACAGGACTTTCCTCAAAAAGTCCTCGCTGAAGTACCAGTCGTACATTTCGAGGTTGATGTCTTTTTGGATGACGGTATGGCCGGCTTGACGAAGGACGGCGGTGAGGGAGGGAAGGCTGAGATAGGGTTCGGAGGGGAACCAGTCCGGCGGGTAGATGAGCAGCACCTTCATCTTCCGGCCGCTGGAAGCTTCGGAGGCTTCACGATGGAGCATAATCAGCTCCTTTGAAGCCCTTTCGCCTTTGGAATACTCCACTCTCATTAAGGCGCTCCTCGATCCAAACCTAACGAAACACCACCTGACATTTTCAAAGTAACCTCAGGATGCTCAAAAAAGCTGTTCAGCAAGGCCGCAGCGAGCGAAGAGGCGAGGCGTACGCCTCTGTACGTTGAGTCTCTGAGCGAAGTGAGAACGCCGCTGGCGGACTTTTTCAGCATCCTGTTGGAAGCCCGTTCGCCCTTCGAGAACTCGATCCGCATTCCGATCTTATCCTTTGCGCTACCGCGAATGACAAGAAACAGTCACAAAGCCAAGGGGTTACGAGGCTATTGTACGGGCGCAGAAGAAGCAGAAGCAAGAGTAGAACGGGAGCGGCCAGGTGCCCTCCTTGCTCGCAGAACGTGCACGATGAAACTGTGCTCATCCGATGCGCGCAGTCGAGGGCAACCTTGGCCACTCATTCCAATACTAGGAGGTGATATAGAGGGAGGAAGAAGACGGCCTGATGATTCCCTGTGCTCGCGCAACGCGCGACCGCGGGCTGCCCTCGCCCGGGGTAAGGGCACTTCTCAGCGTGCCAGTGGATGAGCGGGTGGTAAAGTTGCGCACACATTGGGATGGACCAAGCCGATCCCAAAATGCTTTTGTTCTTGGCAAGGTGCGACCAACGGCGAAACGGTTCGGGATAGAATCCACGATGGAGGACCCGGACTGATTGATGGGATCATGCAAAACATTCCCGACCCCTTTTCTTTCTGGCTGTCTCTTTTACAGGGAAGCGTACACGATCCGCTACAATTTGTGCTCGGTGTTAACTTCAACCACTGTCATAGACCGATCTTTGGAGTTCTGCTGTAATTCCCAGCGGCTGGACACAATGACCTGCGAGCCGTCGCGGCGCTTGTGGACGAGTTCACCATGCCAGAAATTCAATTCTGCCATATCCTCTTCAATTACTGAAAGTGGTTTAGGAAAATGGGTTTTGAGTAGGTCGTGCGACCTCTTCCCCAGTGCCTCTTGTGATGTCCAACCATACAGATTTTGCGCGCCTTCATCCCAGTACCGGATGGTGCCGTCGGTGTCGCGGACCATCATCGCGTTATGGATTACATCAAGACCATCATTTTTCTTGAACTCCTCTCTAGGTTGTTGCTCAACATATGATGGAACCCCATCCGCGAGTAATTTGTGAAGGGCTTGCGCCACAATGCGATGACCTTCGTTCGTCCAGTGGGTGTCATCCGACAAGAATACAGGTATTCCTTCCTCCGTTTTCGCCCTAAATATTGGGGTGAGGTTTAGATAGTCAATCTGCGGCGAGATGCCCGCTACTATTGTGCGCAGTTTTTCAGGAAGATTGTTCACGACTAATCGCTTAGCCTTCTCGGACACTTCCAGCACATTCGAAAGACCCTCATACACTCGAAATTCTGCCGGCGCAAAGACCACAATAAGCCGAATTCCCTGCTCGCGAGAGAGTTGATACGCAGCCGTGAGAGAAGAACGCGTTATAGATAAAGCTTCGGACTCCTCCTTGATAGCACTATAAAGATCGGCCAGAAAATACTGCCGTCTTTCTTTCCCCTCTGCATCTTTTACAATCGCGAAGTAATCTGTACTAGGATCAACCTCGCATCCTCGGCGAACACGAAGAACAGTCGACAACAGGTTTCTGGTGAATGAGCGAGTCCAGAACTGACCTAGAGCGCTCGCGTGGTTTGACCGGCTAGATATCACACGTCGATTTTTTTCATATTGGGCTACATCGACAAGGTCATTACCTTCGTAAAACACCCAGACGATGGTTTTCGGATGAAGCGGGAGGGCATACCGCTTCAATACGATCAACTCCTGCAGCGGGCCATAGCCGGAAATTCCAAGGTTGGCCACCGTACCATTTTCCAGCTCTCTCAAGACAGTGGTCATCAACGCACTGCTGGGCGTCTGTGGCGATTCAACATATGAGTCTCCGATGACTGCAATATCGGCTGACTCCAAGTCTATATCGTTTCGGAATCCATTGTAGTCATATCGCAATTCGTATTCCCGCATGCCGTCCGTCGAGGCACAAAGGGCCTCTCCGATATTCCCTCTCACGTATGTACCCTTTCTCTGATAGTGTGCTTGATGAATCCAGACTAGTTCTTCATCTTCGATATATGCTGGAGTGTTCCACCAAGATGGATAACCCGGAGAGGAAAATAATTCTCGGTAGTCCACCAACCGGATCGCTGCAGGCGCCTCAACAAGCCCAATACAAACTATGAGCGTCATGGTCGTCACCAGGAATCGATTTCGAACTTCGTGTCGTGGCATCTTTGACAAGAAAGCATAGAGTCCCCAACTCAAGAAATAGGCGGCGATTATTTTGTCGGCTAGATGGTATTCGCTAGCAATGCCGCTACCCCACAGAAACACGTAGCCGAAACAAAATAAAACCGCTACGGACATGGCAGGGCTAACCCAAAAATGCTTCGACAGGAAATTTCTTATCGTTGCCATCATGATTCTACCTCACTATCATACTAGGTTCTGTCGACATTTACTTGAGCCATAAATAACTGGCCGCGAGCTGGACGAACGACAGGAAGGAGAGCGCGGTCTTGTCGTACCGCGTCGCCACCCGACGGAAATGCTTGAGGTACCCAACATCCGTTCCACCCGATTGCGCTCCTTGTACAGCGCTTTGTCGTAGTCGCGGAGGACCGTCCGATTCGACCTCGGTGGGATCACCACCAAGGCCCCGGTCTGTTGAATCCATTTGACCAGCTCATCCGCATCATAGCCTTTGTCGGCAAGCACGGCGTGGGCGTGGAACCCTTCCAGCAGCGCCTGGGCTTGTGTACTGTCATGCCGTTCGCCCCCCGTCACGATGAACCGAAGCGGATTGCCCAACGCATCGCACACGGCATGCAGTTTCGTGGTAAACCCGCCTCGGAATTGAAAATTGGGGTCACGTGAAAATTGGGGTCAGAAAATTGGGGTCAAGTTCTTGTAATAATACATTTTAGGGACCGAAGCCGGGGTCGCGTCTTGTATTCGTATATTTCTGGCCAAAGAGCAGGATTGGGGTCAAGTCTTGTAATCATCCACCGTGAGAGGGGATGGGAGGCTGTCCTCTTCGAAGTGTCTTAGTACTTTCCCCAGGAGAAATACTCCCCCTGAGACTTACCTTTCATCCTACCCGCCACATCGTCCGTGACAAGGCGCTGCTTAGTTCGTTCCGGGGTGTTGCTCTTATCTGAAAGCTGTGGCCACGAAACCTTTACTTGGTATCGCTCGTCTGCCGATTTCGTCACAGTAAACGTATGAAACAAAAAAAAGGGGTCGCGTTCTTGTAATCATATATTTCCTGGCACGCGACGGACCGGGGTTCTCCTGGCCTTTGATCTTATCGTACTCGTGAAGCGACGCTAGGGGCAGTGTTTGATGGCGGGACCGTTTCTCACCGACGTGTCGTTCAATGACGATCGGGGAAGAAAAGGGGACAG
>CAVVIR010000012.1:0-15085 GCA_963748375.1 uncultured Nitrospiraceae bacterium | reverse complement strand
CGTAAGGGGTAAGGCGGAGGAGTGGTATTTTAAGATAGCCCGTGCGTCAGGAGCGATTGCAGATGCTGATGAACTGCTTCTCGCATATTGCGCTTGGCATCCTTGATGGTTTTCCCATTGCTCAAACAACCAGGCAAAGTGGGACTATAGGCTAGGTACCCGTCGTCCGCGGCCTCTTTCTCAACCACGATCTCAAACGCATGAAATTTCATAAACCATCATCTCCGAAAGCGCAATGAATCGTAGGACCACCTTACTTGACCGTTTCTTCTCCTTCCCCCACGATGCGACTCTATCCGTTAATTTTGGAAAAGAATCCGTGAGCGTTGAGGCGAAACATGTCTTTCTTTGATTTCGTATTCACTGCTCGGACATAGAGAAGTTCCTTCAAACTCTCCTGGATCAATTGCTCCTCGTTTCCAGTGAAGATAAATGTTTTCAAGCTTACTGTGTGAGCAAGGCGATCCGCTTCGGGAATGGGAAGAACGGAGGCATCAATATTCACCTCTGAAGCATGGCAGGTTCGGCCTAATCCGTAAGCCAACTTTCGATACTTTTCATCTAACAATTGGCTGCATACATCATGAGGCAGCACAAAGAAGTATCGTGCATCAGGGTGTTGGTCGAGTATGAGTTGGCGCAGAGTAGACTTCGCATGATTCAGATTTTTCAAAAGATGCCCTGCATGATGAGGCACCAATGGCACAGACATAGCTGGGTCCAAGACGGAACTGTCACCGCGCCATAGCAGGGAATATATTTTCCCTTGGGTAGTTGAAAGACGCTTGACGCTCTCTTGCCCACCCGGCATGAAGACTTCCACTTCAGCTACCGAACTCCAATTGCCTTGGAAAAGAGCGGGCGATGGTGGGGTGGGTTTAGATTCAGGACTTAATACCTTAATGGCATATAGACCTTTGGCTGACTTGTAGAACTCTTCATTCCATTCACGATAGGCAATCGGGCTACTATAGAGTGTGTCCCCACGAGAGAATTGACAAGCCCCTACGGCATCACTGAACGCGGCAGGGACCGCCCAGGCAAATCCAGATAAAAGAGCCAACTGCTCTGTGGCCATTTAGTTCTTCACCGGCGAAAATCGAGAGACCTTCGGATCAATTACGCATAGCCCGAGCAAGCTTCTTCTTAAGTCTTGAGAGTGCGTCATTAGCTTCTACAGCTCGTAATTCTGCTGCCTTAACTTCTTTAAGTGCCATTTCAACATCAGTACCGGGAAGCCATGACACTACCTCTTTCACTTTGTCCACATTGGCACTAACTATTCCCTCTATCTTTCCATCCAAGATGGCGAACCGGTGTTTACAGTATTGTCCGTTTTGACCAGCGGGGCACGTACAAAAAGCAGTCAGGTTCTTGCCTTCCTTGGCAAATACAACTTCATAGGGGATGGGAGCTGATCCCTGAACCAAGAATACGACCTTTTCCATATCTCCGTCCAGACAGCCTAGGAAAAACGAAATTATTTAGAGGGTCAGCCCTGAAGACACACGACGAACAATAGGCTCAAACAATTATTCCTTAAATGAGGATGTTCAAAACGGCCTTCCAGCAAGGCCGCAGGCGAGTCAAAACCGGAGGCGTACCCTCAGGGGTACGTTGAGGATTTTGACGAGCCGAGAACGACGCTGGAGGCCGTTTTCAACATCCTACTATTAGTCTTGGAAGATTTTTGGTTCAGAATACGGTGCCTCCGCCGGAACCTTCGATTGCGCATACCGCTTATAAAACATTAATACATCCCGGACCGACACGACCCCGACAATTTCACCTTCCTGGGTCACAGCAAGATGCCGCACACCTAAGTCGCCCATCATATCCTGCGCATCATCGACCGGCTGGCTTCCTTCGATCGTGCAAATGGGGGCCGTCATGATTTTCTCAACAGTAAGCTTGCCAAGAGGCTTACTCATCGCCACTGCGCGCCGCACAATGTCGGTATCCGTAACGATCCCTATCAGCCGCTTCCCCTTTTTCACAAACAGCGACCCGACCCGTGCCGCCTTCATTTTCTTCGCTGCACTCACAACTGATACGTCCGGTCCCACGGTCTTGGGCTGCTTGCTCATAATCTTCGCCACTGTGGACATAATTCCCCTCCCCTTCGTTTAGCAGGCTGTTGATAAATTCCGCCAGCTTCGTTCTCGCATCGTTCAGACCCTCAACGTACCCGAGTGGGTACGCCTGCGGCCCTTCACTCGCTGCGGCCTTGCCGGACGGCCTTTCTGAACAGCCTGCTGGCCATTCAGCACCCATCAGTGATCTTGTATATGGTGCCGTTTCCGGTGTCGTCACCGAGTTTGTCAATAAACTATTAGCTGCTCCTAGTTATAAAAAATTCCGGCCTTGTTTACTCGACGGTGAGCACGATCTTACCAAAGAACTTACGGCTTAGCATCAACTCCTGCGCCGCGCGCGCTTCTCGCAATGGATAGGTCCGATCGATCACCGAGATCAGCCGGCCCTGCCCCATCAGCTCCGAAGCCTTCACCAATTCTGCACGCGTGCCCATATACGACCCCTTGATCGTGAGCTGGTGCAAAAACACATACCGAAGATTCAGTTTCACGTCGCCCCCGGTCGTTGCACCACAGGTAATCAGGCGTCCTCCTTTGCCCAATGAGTGGAGGCAGGTGTCCCACACCTCCGGACCGATATGCTCAATGACGACATCGACGCCGCGGCCCTCGGTGAGCAGCTTCACACGCTCAGCCACCTTCTCCCTTGTGTGGTTGATGACCACATCGGCCCCCAAGGTTACGGCTTTGGGGATCTTGTCGTCGGACCCGACGGTGGTCATCACGCGGGCTCCGGCGAATTTCGCCATTTGAACCGCCATGCTTCCGACCCCACTCCCCGCTCCCATAATCAACACCGTCTCTCCATATTGGAGTCCGCCGAGGGCAAACAACATATGCGAGGCGGTCACCGACACGAGAGGAAACGCCGCGGCCTGCTCAAACGAGAGATTCTCCGGAATCGGCAGTACATTGCGGAACGGCACTTTCACATACTCCGCGTAACCACCGTGCGTCATCGCGCCGACCAGTCCATACGAACGACAGAGGTTGTCTCTCCCCGCCAGACACTGCTCACACTTCCAGCAGCTAAGCCCTGGCGACACGAATACACGTTGTCCAACCGTCACGCTATCGACCTGCGTGCCGACCTGCTCGACGATTCCGGCGGCATCCGACCCTGACACATGAGGAAGCGGCATCGGATAAGCCGGATTACCCTGCCGTATCCAAATGTCGAGATGGTTCAAGGCACAGGCCTTCACGCGAACCAACACCTCCTCCGGCCCGATGGCCGGAACAGGTAGATCCTCATAGGACAGTGTGTCCGGTCCGCCATGTGCGCGAAAGAGTACCGCTTTCATATTTCACCAAAAAAGTGCTGAGTGCTGAGTACAAGAGCCGTTTATTCTGATTTTACGCTCAGAACTCAGCACTTCCTAATCTTCGCAGGATGTTCAAAAAGCCCTTCCAGCAAGGCCGCAGCGAGTGAAAGCCCGAGGCGTACCCTTGCGGTACGTTGAGGGCCTGAACGATGCGAGAACGCCGCTGAAGGGCTTTTTCAACATCCTGCTTGAGTTCTAACTCCAAGTGCAACACTACCGGCCCTGATGGGCTAAGGTGTTGCCATGTCCACAAGATCCTATCGACACATGAGTGCTGAAGACCGTGAGACCTTGAGCCTGGGCCTGGCCCACGGCCATTCGTTGCGGATGATGGCGAGGGTGTTGGGGCGGGCCCCCAGCACCGTGAGCCGCGAGCACATCCGCAATACAGTGGGGGGACCGTATCGTGCCTGCACGGCGCACACCCTCGCGGCGGCCCGAGCCTGTCAGCCACGGCGACCCCGCAAACTCCTGGATCCCTGGCTGTGGCAGTATGTGCGGACGCATCTGGCCGAGGGCTGTTCGCCCGAGCAGATTGCCGGACGTCTCCGACGCGCGTATCCTGACGACATGGAAAAACACCTCTCGGCAGAAACCATCTATGTGGGGCTCTATGTGCTGCCCCGTGGCACGCTGCGGAGCGCACTGCTGGCCGCGTTGCGTCAGGCGCGCAAGGCGCGCCGGCCTCGGTCGCGAGGCACCGACCGACGCGGCCAGATCCCCAACATGACGCCGATTGCCGAGCGCCCCACCGAGGTGGCCCCCCGCACCGTGCCGGGCCACTGGGAAGGCGACCTCATCAAAGGGGCTCGCAATGGGTCGGCCGTCGGCACCCTGGTGGAGCGGACGACGCGCCTGGTCATCTTGGCACGGATGGACGGGACGGATGCGAGGAGTGCCCGCGAGGGCTTCACCAAAAAACTCCGGCACGTGCCCGCGCTGCTGCGCAAAACCTTGACCTACGATCGCGGAAAAGAGATGGCCGAGCACGCGCGCTTGGCGGAGCGGCTCAACATCCGAGTGTTCTTTGCCGATCCGTACAGCCCCTGGCAGCGCGGCACCAACGAGAACACCAACGGGTTGCTGCGCCAGTACTTGCCGAAGGGCACTGACTTGTCGGGGTACACGCAACGCGAGTTGAACGCCATCGCCCATCGCTTGAATACGCGCCCACGAAAATGCCTGAACTTTGCCACGCCCCTGGAAGTCTATGCACAACTGCGCCATCATTCACCCGTTGCACTTGGAACTTGAAACCGCCCAGCTAAAAGGTGAGGGTCCCTTCCACCACCATCACACACTGCCCCCCCACCTTGACCGTTTGAATAATGTCGTCGTCCGATTCAACACGCACAAAAATTTGCGACGGGCGCTCGATCTCATAGCCCTGTTCAACAATGATCTCTGTCGTGGGAGCCACATCTACTGCGCCATTCTGCACCAGATACGCTCCTAACGCGCCGCCCGCGCTGCCGGTCGCAGGATCTTCAAGAATTCCAATCGAAGGAGCAAACATACGCGCATGGACCGTCGCAGAGGGTTCGACGGTCACCGTCGTAAAAGCCATGACACCATTCGCACCGAACTGACTGCACACATCCACGATGGCTGGGGCATTCAGCTGGATCGAACGGACAGCCGTAAGGGTGCGTAGCGGCACAATCAAGACTGGAAGCCCGGTGGATACCACCTCGATCGGCCACTTCATGTCGGTGATCGCATATTTAGGCAACCCCAATGCGCCGGCAATCTTGTACACATCTTCAATCGCGTCCACAGGCCCGAGGAATTCCGGTTTCGGCTGCGTCATGACCACACGGGTCAGCTCCCCGTCTTCTGCATGGAGTTCGACGGGAAAGAGGCCGATGTTGCATTCCTGCATCACGCGGGTAACCCCATCGGTCACGGCGATCAACCCGAGCTGGGCCAATACAAAAAATGTTCCGAGCACCGGATGGCCTGCAAATGGAATCTCCTGTGTGGGAGTAAAAATCCGGAGGCGCACGACCGCCGCCTGGTCCATCGGTGGTAGCACGAACACGGTCTCGGAGAGGTTCATCTCACGGGCAATCCGTTGCAATTGATAGTCGGCAAGACCGTGCGCGTCGGGAAACACGGCGACCGGGTTGCCGCCGAACGGCTGTCCGGTAAAGACGTCGGCTTGATAAAATTTCAGGGACCGTCGGTCAGACATTCAGGCCTCTCGATGTGTGACACACAAGGTATCGACACAATCTACAAACAACGCTGGCAGGTCTCTTCAACATGCCGTGCACTGATTGACAGGCGTCCATCTGCTTTGCCAGACTCGATCCATGACCGAAGTGAGCCAAGAAGACGTCAATCACGCTTTGGAGATCCTGGGGCTCACCCTCCCCTTCACGCCAGAAACCCTCACCGAAACCAGACGAGCACTCCTGCATACCTGGAACCCGGCCCGCTACTCGAATCTCACCAACAATCCCAAGCAATACATGCAGGCCTACAAGAAGGCCGAAGAGATGACCCAGCTCATCGAAGCCGCCTATGCGCTACTCTCAGCCGTCCTCGTTCCGGATGATGAAAACGCCATCTAACGGCGTTCTCAGTCGTACGTCTCCCTGCGACGTACCCCAGAGGGTACGCCTCAGTCACCATACTCCCTGCGGCCTTGTTACATTGCGTTTTGATCATCCTGCTAACCCACATCATGGCTCGTGACCCTCGCCATGCCTTCATGCCCCTCCGACTGCGCCACAGGCCAGGTGACCAATCCCGAGACTCCTTCCGGCGATCCGACGGGCTGCGTCTGCTGCGCGTAGATCTGCGGCAACTGATTCGTCCCGAACTTCGAGATATAGAGGAAGACATGTTCCCGCGAGTTCACGCGCACGGCCCAGGGATGAAAATCGTTCTTGTAGAACTCTTCGCAGAGCTGCATCGCGTCCAGGCAAGAGAGGGTACTGGGGTCATTCAACGTGTAGTAATAATCCAGTGGGAGATCGTACTCCTCTTGTTTGTGGATCGTAATGCCGAACTTCTCCGGATTGCGGACCATCGGCGTATGGCGATAGGCCACGAAGTAGAACAGCTCCATCGAGTGGATCACCGGCTGGTTCTCGATGACGAACTGGCGGGTTTCCAACGCTTCATTGAGCGTTTCGCCTGGGAATCCATAGAAGGCCATCACATGGTTCCAAATCCCCGACTTCGCCGCCATATGGAGGTTGCGTTGGATCACGCTCTTCTTGGCATGCTTATCCATGAGGCTCAGCACGCGCTCGTTCGCCGACTCCATCCCATAATAGAGGGTGCAGCAGCCGGCCTTCGCCGCGAGATCCCAGGTCTCCTGGTCTTGGAGCGTTTCTTCAAACCGGATCAACGTCGTCCATCTGATCCCCACGTTTTGATCGACCAGCAGCTGCGACACCTTCTTGAACAGCGCCGGCGGATAGGATTCGTCGGAGAAGAGAAAATGGCGGCACTGATACTTGTCCCGCAGCGCCTTGATCTGTTCGACGACCTGTTGTACCGGTACGCCTCGATACTGATCGAAGTAGCCCTGGCCATGGTCACAGAACGTGCAGCGGCCCCAATAGCAGCCGCGCGTCGCCAGGTAGGGAATGATCAGCTCCGGCACGAAGTACTGGTCCAACGGCAATCCGTCGAAGTCCGGCAAGGGCAGCGCGGTCGTCTTTTCGGTGTAGACTTCGGAATTCCGGTGAATGCCTGAGGCATCGCGATAGATCAAGTTGGGCACGGATGCGATGGCCCGTTCGCCATTCAATGCCTCGATGAGCCAGAGCAGAGCATGCTCGCCCTCGTAGAGGATCGCCGAGTCGAACACGTCCGTAAAAAACTGCTCGTGCTTTGCGAGATCTTCTTGAAGGCGCGTGATGACGTTACCGCCCACCACCACATGAATATGCGGGAAGGTCTCTTTGATCATTTTGCAAAAGGTCAGGCCTGCAAGCAGCTGCATCTGCGTGCCGATGGAGACCCCGACGACGTCCGGCTTCTCCTTCGCCACCGTCGGCATGACCAGCTGATTGCAGAGGTCCCGATAGACGTTGACCTGCTCATCGTCCAAACAGGCCAGCACTTCTTTGGATACGCCGGGGCGATAGCCTAGATTGCTTTCCATCGGATAGAAGACGAGCGACGCGGGATAATAGGCTGCGGAAATGTAGGCCATCGCTTCACGGAAGCAGTTCAACGCGCCTTCCAGTATCTCGGCCTGGTAAAAGCGCTCGCCACGCACGATCAGCTTCGCATCCTCAGCCCGATCGGCCAAATCGAACACATCGACCGTATAGGCCTGCTCCACGACCGCCTTGTGATCCGCTTCCTGGTCCGTCAGCCTCCCCGCCTTCTCCTTATCTTGGAGCGGCTTGAGCTGCATCCCCAACCGGGCCTTCACCCAGATCAGGAACTCCATGCTGAAGAAGTGATCCCACATCCCGATATTGATGTCGCGCTGGATGACTGTATGCCCCGCTTCGCGGAGCACGGCAGTCAAAGAAGGCAAGGCCAGATAGGGGGCAGTCGGCACCCACTCAGGCGGAAAGAGCAACATGACCTTGCTGGTCTTTCTGGTTCCCTGAACTGGAGCCAGCGCATTGATCTGAATGAGTTCACTCATGCCTAATCAATTCCTCTTGCACCCAGTCTTCTTGCACCCAGGATGTTCAAAAAGACCTTCCGGCAAGGCCGCAGCGAGTGAAGGCCCGAGGCGTACCCTTGCGGTACGTTGAGGGTCTGAACGATGCGAGAACGCCGCTGGTGGGCTTTTTCAACATCCTGCTCACATTTTCCCTGCCAGCGACGGGGCCGCGCCCACTATCTTCGCCGCCTGATATTGCAAATCCGGCAATTTCTGTAATCCGAACCGCGCGATATAGAGAAAGATGTATTCACGGATGAACAGGCGCAGATCCCAGCCAGGGTTGTGATTCCGTTCAAACTCCTGGAACACCCGCTCCGCCTCTTCGATGCTCATCCCGTCCTTGACCGTATAGTAGTAGTCGAGGGCCAAATCCCACTCGGGATTCTTATAGGCCGTCACGCCCCACTTCTCAGGGTTCTTCGCCACCGGGTTATGCCGGCCGAGGTCGAACGTACCGAAGCCGAGGGAATGGACATGCTCTTTGTTCGCTTCGAGAAATTCAACCGACGACCAGGCATCCTCTCTCGTTTCGCCAGGGAAGCCGAAGAAGCCCATGCAGTGGTTCCAGATGCCCGCATCGGCCGAGAGCTGCAAATGCTTCGTGATCACGTCCGTCGTCGTCGCCTTGTCCATCAGCTTCAGCACCCGCTCGTTCCCCGACTCGTAGCCGAAGTGGAGATAGCGGCAGCCCGAGTCCTTCGCATCCTGCCAGACTTGATCGTCCAGCAGGCTCTTCTCGAACCGCATGTGCGTGGTCCAGACGATGCCCATCTGGCTGTCGATCAGCCCGCGCGACAGCTTGCGAAAGAGCGCAGGCGGATACGACTCGTCGGTGAAATGGAAATGCCTGGCGCCGTACTTGTCACGGAGATAGGTGATGTCGGCCAGAATGTCCTGAATCTTCTTCGTCCGGTAGCCGGCCGTATAGCCCTCGCCATGGTCACAGAACTCGCAACGGCCCCAATAGCATCCCCGCGTCGCCAAGTAGGGCAGGATCTTCGTCGGTACGAAGTATTTATGGAGTGGCAGCCGTCGAAATCCGGCGGCGGCAGCGTCGCCATGTCCTCCGCAAAGCTCGTCGGCGACACATGGATGCCGGTCTCGTCCTTATAAATGGTGTTCGGCACGTCAGCGAGACTCCGCTTCGCCCCCACCGCCGCTACCAGCTGCACGAAAGCCGTCTCCCCTTCATAGACCACCGCACTATCGAAGTATTGGAACAGCGGCGACTGGGGCAGCACATCGCGCAGGCGCGTCACCGTGTTCCCGCCGATCGTCACATGAATGTGGGGGAAGTGCTGCTTGATGAGGGCACAGAAGGTCATGGAGGAGAACATCTGCTGCTGCAGCACGATCGAGATGCCGACCACGTCCGGCTGCTCTTGCTCGATCACCGGCTTCACCAGATGCTCGAACACGTCGCGGTAGACATTCACCTGTGTGTCGTTCACCGCATCCATGACCTCGGACGAAACGAAGACTTTGTACGACAGATCTGTCTCCATCGGCGGCATACAGATCCGCGCTGGAAAATAGACCATCGAGATCACCGACGTGACCTCACGGAATACATGAATAGCCCACTCTAACCGATCGATATCGTAGAATACTTCTCCGCGAATGATCGCCTTTGCCTTCTCTGCCTTCTTGATCAATTCGTCGATCCGCTGCCTGGTCAAATCGCAGAGGGACAGCTGCAAATCCATCTCCTCGGCATTCAGATCGCGCTTCTTAGACAGTTTGCGGAGCCGGTCGAGCTGCCGAGGCACCCGGTACAGGACTTTCTTCAGGAAGTCCTCGCTGAAGTACCAGTCGTACATTTCGAGGTTGATGTCTTTTTGGATGACGGTATGGCCGGCCTGACGGAGGACGGCGGTGAGGGAGGGAAGGCTGAGATAGGGTTCGGAGGGGAACCAGTCCGGCGGGTAGATGAGCAGCACTTTCATCTTCCGGCCGCTGGTGGCTTCGGAGGCTTCACGATGGAGCATAATCAGCTCCTTTGAAGCCCGTTCGCCTTTGGAATACTCCACTCTCATTAAGGCGCTCCTCGATCCGAACCTAACGAAACACCACCTGACATTTTCAAAGTAACCTCAGGATGCTCAAAAAGGCTGTTCAGCAAGGCCGCAGCGAGCGAAGAGGCGAGGCGTACGCCTCTGTACGTTGAGTCTCTGAGCGAAGTGAGAACGCCGCTGGCGGACTTTTTCAGCATCCTGTTGGAAGCCCGTTCGCCCTTCGAGAACTCAATCCGCATTCCAACCGTGTCCTTTGCGCTACCGCGGATGACAAGAAACTGTCAGAAAGCCAAGGGGTTACACAGAAAATGTATTGTACGGGGGGTGGAGAAGGAGATGCAAGAGTGGGACAGGGAGCGGCCAGGTGCCCTCCTTGCTCGCAGAACGCGCACGATGAAGGCGCTCGTTCGATGCGCGCAGTCGAGGGCAACCTTGGCCACCCCCTCCAATACTAGAGGAGAATGTAAAGAGGGAAGGGAAAGGAAGGAGGCCTGACGATTCCCAGTGCTCGCGCAACACGCCGCCCGCGGGTCGGGATAGCACTGACCAACCTTTCGAAAAAGTAGAATGTCCCTGTTTCTTTAGCTGGGCCATCGGAGAATCGCCACACTGACACACTTTAGGAATTTCAACGACACGGTGATGAAAAACAGGAGGTAGCGGGATGAGCAAGGTGGAAGTCTTGAGCACAGCCCTCAATCAGAAAGCACTGACGATCGATATTCTCGAAGGCAAGAAAGTTCATTATCAGGTCGATTAAGAACGGTGCCATACGTCTGCGCAGTTGCTCGATTGGATCATACAAGTCTCGGAGAAGAGGTGGGCAACTGATAACTGGTTGGGCAGGTGGTTCGCCTTCTCGATCGTGCATTGAGACCTCAAGAAAACCTTGAGCATGGGGGGTGAACGAGGACCGATTAACGTGTCTGCGGTGGTGAAAAAGAATTTAGCTCGAAAAAGTAGATTGAGTGCGTTGCTTTTCGTCCGGGTCAGTGAGGATCTCACAGCCCAATTTCAGGGTACGATGAACAATCATCAACAGGTAGTGGGGATGCCAAGATGGAATTGAACATCGAAGCCCTGCATGCAGCCTGCTCAGGAATCAACGAGAACCACTGTGGCAATCGAAAAGGTGACAAGGAACCGCACGAGCAAAGGAAATCGAAGCTCACGCGGCAAAATCCAGGTCATAGCGCTCAGTCGCCTCGAATTTACGCCAACAAGGTCGTGATCCAAATATCTTGTCCGCGCCGTGCGATATCTCGCGCACACCCACGCTATCCCTCCCATGCGCGTCGACACAGGATGGTTTACAAAGAACATGCTGGAAGTTCTGATTGAGTTGGCGTGTCCGAACACACATCTTCCGCCGAAAGGAAAGGATTTTGTAGCGGATCTAGGAAGGGTCTCTTTCAAAGCTGAAGGTGTAAAATCAGAGGACGCGAAGAACGCGGGTAAATATATCATTCCTTTCCGATTGGATGTCATCAGAGGTAAGAAAAACCGCCCCGGACAGCCTGTGCGTTGTATAGTGAGGGAGACGTGGCTCCAGTTTCTGCAGGGGAGTTGCCATCTCGAAGAAGGAGAGGCAATGTTTCTCCATGTTATGACCGAAGGGGCGAACGGAAAGGATCGCGACGTATCTGTGAACTTATCGTTACGCGCCAGGAGCTTTTGAGAGCCATTGCGGCGGTGGATCCGAGCCCCAAATGGGGGACAAGAAAAGGGGTCGGGAGTTTTTGTTTGCCGATCTAAGCTAGGTCAGGTCTTGCCCGCCGACACCCCACCCTGCCTCTTGCTGAGCTTGTCGAAGGGCCCAGCAGACGCCACACCCTCCGGCCCTATTGCCCTGCGCGCGATCGATTTTCCTTCCGGCCTTCCTCAGTTTTCCCGGAAGCCGTTACACGGGAAGAAGAAAAGGGGACAGGCTACTTTTCTGACCGATTCGATGGACCGCTCTCGCCTCCTCACACGATACGCGAAGATTTACGGTGCAAAAAGCAGCCTGTCTCCCTTTTGTCTCCTTATCGTGTTTGAAGAAGAGAGAAAGATGGGAATCCATGGTACTTTATCAAGAAATCACATAGCATAACGAAGACAGACCAAGCGGCAGGACCCATCTCAAGCTGGCTTATAAGAGTCCTCGTCTATGCTTCCCCCTGTTCATGTGTGTGTTCATCTTGAGTTGGCCAATCGCCCAGGCGCTTGCGCTCGACCCACGCGAGGCTGACCTGGTTCCCATTGGAACCGTGTTCGCCGACCCTCAGCATTACAACCTGAAATCGGTTCGGTTCCAAGGGACCATCACAGGGATAACCATCCTGCCTCTGCAGGGTAGCTGTAGAGACGTCGATGCCTATCTGTTTCAGTTCGCAGACGAGACAGGAGACATCCAGGTATTGGATGAAGGTTGGTGCTTGCTAGGAGCAAAAGGGGGCCCTCCGATCTTGACTCTGACTCCGGCCAAGATCGGCGACCGAATCTCTGTTACCGCCATAGTCATGTCTCCCACTACCGCCCCTGGAATCCAGATCCGAGCCAAACTTCAAGGGATCGGTGCCAATACTCGCTTGAATTTGAGAGAACACATAGCTACGTGTCGCACTTTCGAGGAGTGCGCAGATAAGCCAAGCCACTCCTCAAGGTGAGGTAAATAAAAGGTGTCAGAGGGAAACTAAAAGGGGTCGGGAGTCTTTTCTTGAAAGCCTCACCATGCGTTCGATAAAACTCTATCATGCCACGCCGTCCACGCCTTGCTGCCGGAGATCTCGCCTACCACGTCCTCAACCGCCGAGGCGGGCGACTCCCCTTGTTTGAGAAACCCGCTGACTACGCCGCCTCTGAGAAGATTCTCGCCGAGGCTCACGCCCAGACCAGGATCCGAATCGCCGCCTATTGCTTGGGAGGTCAAAAAGGGGTCGGGAATGTTTTTCACGACCACTTTTTTCGATCCCTAGGCTTCCATTTGACAGATTTTGCTCCCTGTTGGTAGAGTTCGGCTGCAGCGGAGGAACCGTACCCCCCCGAACGTGAGGTGTTATGTTCAAAATACTTTTGATCCGGGCGGGGCTTGTTGGAGTCGAGGGGAAGGGAACCCTGCTGATCGGGATAGGGGGTAGCGGGTAGTCGCCCGCTACTCCCCTCCCACACCACCGGACATGCGGGTCCGCATCCGGCGGTTCGGAGGGTTGAGGTTAGCGGCGCAAGCCGAGGGACGCCGAGCCGGTCGAAGTAGCTGTTCGGGCAGGGCGATGTTGAGCGCCGTGTGCCGGACGTCCTCCACCAGCGGCGGCGTGTGCGCGGCGACCTCGCGGCTGCGCGCTCGGGAACGCCCCGAGCGCGCAGCTCGCGGTAGATCGTCGTGCCCCGCTTCCACTGCTTGAGCTGCACCGCTCGCAGTCGGTGGCGGATCCATTCGTCGAGGTCGTCGGAAGACGCGCGGCGTCTCGGCCAGTCGGAAGTAGTCCTTCCAGCCCGTCGAGTAGCCGCGCAGCTCCGCGGCCACCTGCGTCGAGGCTCCGCCCTCCGCTCCGGCTCGTGATCTGCCGCACTCGGTCCTTCATCGCCGCAAGGGCCTTGCGGCGCCACGCGCCGTTTGACCTCGCCGTCCCTGGGCCACCCAGAAGCTGTAGCCGAGGAACTTCCGGTCCCACGCCCGCGCCACCGCGCTCTTGGCCTCGTTGACCCGTAGCCGGAGCTGCGCGTACAGCCGCCGGAGCGTCTCCATCACATCGCTCGCCCGCCCGCTTCGACCGCACGTACACGTTGCAGTCGTCGGCGTAGCGCACGAAGGCGTGTCCGCGTTTCTCCAGCTCCTTGTCCACTTCGTCCAGCAGCACGTTCGCCAGCAGCGGCGAGAGCGGTCCGCCTTGCGGCGTCCCCTCGTGCCGCTCCATCACCACCCCGTCGGCCATGATGCCGGCCTCGAGGTAGCGGCGGATGAGTCTCAGCACCCGCTTGTCCGCGATTCGCTTCGCCAGCCTCCCCATCAGCACGTCGTGGTTGACGCGGTCGAAGAACTTCTCCAGGTCCACGTCCACCACCCACCGGCGTCCTTCCTGGATGTACCGCTGCGCCGCGCACACCGCATCGTGCGCGCGGCGCCCCGGTCGGAAGCCGTAGCTGTGCTCGGAGAAGGTCGGGTCGAATCGTCGGCTGCAGCACCTGCAGGATGGCCTGCTGGATGAACCGGTCGAGCACGCGTCGGGATGCCGAGCTCCCGCACCCCGCCGCCGCGCTTCGGGATCTCCTGCCGCTTCACCGGCTGCGGCTGGTAGGTGCCCCGCGAGCAGCTGCTCGCGGATCGCCTCCCAGTGCTCCGCCAGATACGTCGGCAGCTCGTCCACCGTCATCCCGTCGATGCCGGGACTGCCCTTGTTCTGCCTCACTCGCTTCAGCGCCGCCTCGACGTTGCCGCGCTCGACCACCCGCTCCATCAGGTCGGTCGGTTCCTGAGCGCTCGTTTCCGTGCGCCGCCGTCGGCGCTTCGCCGCTCCGCTGTGCCCTCGGGGCTTCACCCCTACCCTCCAGCGGGAGCTCCAGTTGCCTGGACTTCTGGCGCCTGGCCCTTCCGAGACTCACGGTCGTTTCGCTCTCCCTTCCGTTCGGCCCTTCGCGCGTTCGGGCGGTGCCTGCCCGGTCGCCGCTACTACGGCCTCTGCTGACTTCTCGCTCCGCCGCTCATCGGCGCGTCGCCCTTTCAGGCGTGAGGCGAGATCTCCCCAGGTAAGAACATGGCCTTCCCCGCACGACCGCCGGATCTACGCCGCCGCCCCTTGGTCGCGAGAGCTTCGCGGTCACTTGCCCGCTCGCCCTGGCTCGGCGTCGCCTCGTATCCGGTTTCTGTTCGTCGGCCCGCGGTTTCGCTCCCCGCTTCCTTCAGCGCCGCCCTCGCGGTTACGGCTCTCGCCTTGCGGTTCGCTTCGGGTCGCTGCGACCAACTCCCCAGAGGACTTTCACCTCCTAGTCATGCCCATGCTGGGCACACGTAAAGAACCCCGCCCT
>CAVVIR010000011.1:0-14934 GCA_963748375.1 uncultured Nitrospiraceae bacterium | reverse complement strand
GCAGTCGCCAGAGAACAACATTAAACGCTGCGCAGTGACCATGCTGGAGCGAATAGTTTGGCCACAGGACCTTGCAAAGGGCTCAGGACAGGCCGGCGACTGGATGAACTGCACGACAGTCGCGATCGCTTCGGGCGTCGTGGCCAACCACTCGGTGCCACGCGCCCGCCGCTTTGAGCAGCGTGCCTCCAGCGCCGAATGGATCGCATCCGCGACGGCAGCAACCAGCCGAACAGCCCATGTATGGAGAACGACGGGGTATTCAAAGCAGCAAGGCCGCTGTTAAAGCCACGTAACCCTAGCACCGGCATCGCCCGTCATGGTCAATCCGACCTTGATAGGAAATCTGCCGTCCTGCCGCGTGATGCACGGAAAGGAATAAGCGTAGATGATACCCGAAGCGTTTGATTCTACGTCGGCCTTTACCTGGACCCGCCGCAGAATGCCCTGGTCATCTGCTGTGACTGAGAAGCCGAGCATCCCCAGGCCTTGGAGCGAGCACACCCGGCTACGTGGAAACCGACAACGGCAAGATCGTGCGCGGCTTCAAGAGCACCTACAAGCGCCACGGCACCCTCAACCTGTTTGCGGCACTGCAAGTGGCCACCGGCTTTGACAGCGCACCACCACGCTCAAGCGGCGGCAGGAGTTCCTGGCCTTCATGAATCCGGTGATTGCCGGGGCGCCCGCGGACCGGGAGTGGCACGTGATCCTGGACAACTACTGCACGCACAAAAAATGCGACGCCTGGCTGGCCGAGCATCCCAATGTCCACTTTCATTTCACGCCGACATCCGCCAGTCTGGCTCAACCAGGTTGAAATCTGGTTCGGAATCCTCTCCCGCAAGGCCCTGCGAGGCGCCAGCTTCAAGAGCGTTTCCGAACTGCGGGCGGCCATCCAAGCGTTTGTCGCCGCCTACGGACCAAAGGCCAAGCCGTTGAAATGGCGGAAGCGCGAGGTGAAAGGATCCCAACTGCGCAATACTATCGTTAATCTATGCACTAGCTCTTTACACCAGCAGACGGTTGAACCCATAAAAGTCAGTACTCATGCTGGACCCCAATTTGCTAAGCAAGGCTCCAGCACAACCCGCAACCTGCTCAAAAAGGCCGTCCGAGGCTGCCCTTTACTGCGCGCATCGAACGAGCATAGTTTCATCGTGCGCGTTCTGCGAGCAAAGAAGGGCACCCTCGGCCGCCCCCCGGCTCGGTGGCGTTTTTTCAACAGCCTGCTACAGCAGTTCTTTTATGGACTCCGCCGGTCTCGCCAACATCGCCTTCTTGCCCTTCTCTCTTGACAATTGGACGCTGGATGAGATCAGGATTGGCTACCGAGTAGATTGAGCCATTCGTCATCGGACAGAGTCTCTTGCGGCAAACCGAGTTCCTTGTAGATGTCCTCTTTGGTTCTCAGTATATCTTTTGGCGACAGCCCGGCTTTCTTCAACAGGCTCTTGAGCTGCGCCTTGGTGAAGGGCTTCTCATAGTAATTGACCGCTTTAAATGGTTTGCCGCTCTCTTGTAGCAACTGAATTGCTTGACGGCACGTGCTGCAAGTGGGTTTCGCAGAAGTTATTACCTCCGGCCATGGTCGAACTCCTTGTGTGGGCAGGATGCTGAAAAAGTTCCCCCCCCCCCCCCCCCCCCCCCCCCCCCCCCCCCCCTCGCCAGCGGCGTTCTCGGCTCATCGAAATCCTCAACGTACCCCACTCGGAGAACAAGCTGTCCTGGCAGCTTGGGGTGGGCGGGTGAGAAATGGTACGCCTCCAGTTTCGACTCGCCTGCTGCCTTGCTGGATGGCTCTTTTGAGCATCCTGGAGGTTATTCAAGTCTCAACACCGCATGGAAGATTCCTCAGGGATAATGGTGTATTAAACGAGTTTTTCAACAGGCTGGCAAGCGTCTCGCCTCCTTGACGCCATTTTTCGCCCTGTGATACATGGGTCTCATTCGACTGGTATAAATGCCCATGATGCCAACGCCTATCTTCGGAACCAGCTCCACCGGTCAATTTTCTTGTGCCACGGATACCCAGCACACCCTGCGAGATCTCCGCACAAAGCGTAAGGGACAACCGGTGTGTAACTGGGGCATGTCTTGGCTCGAAAAGGGCAAGAAGGCACCTTCGAGGTCTTTAACCAGCGTTTGGCCATCGTCAAATTTTCCGACGGCGCCGCGATCGGATATGATCCACTCGAATTGCTCTTACCTACCGACATCGACGACAAGGGAGTCGCCTACTTCGAAATTCGCCCTTGCAGGCAGTGCGAACAACTCTTTCCCTTAACTGCCGAAGAGTGTGAAGCTCCAAAAGAACCGACCATCTGTCCTGAATGCCGCTCTGCCTAATGAATTGAGCCTAACTGATTGCAGCAAAACCCTCTCCGCCACCAGCATTCCTTGGTCCGGCATGTTTGGTCGCATAGCGCAGAAGTACTATCCGCAGGGGTTGCTCAAACAGACTGTCCGAGCAAGGCCGCAGCGAGCGAAGAGGCGAGGCGTACAACTTCGGTACGTTGAGCCTCTGAGCGATGCGAGAACGCTGCTGGCAGCCTGTTTCAGCGCCCTGCTAGTCGACCAGCGGTGCGATCTCGAGGGCTTTCTTAATCAAGCAATCGCCAGCAAAAGATTGCAAAGACATCGGCAACATGCCGGCATCGATCATATGTACCGTGACAATCTGAAATCCTTCAGCGACTTTGTACCCTTCCATTTTCATGGCATGGCAAATTTCGAGCTTTTTCCAAATGAGATTGTTCAAAATCGTTTCTGACGCCAGCAGCTTCATCTGTGACACGACGTCATTCATCGAGACTTTCGCCGACACCCGCGCTTTATCTTTGGGTGCCTCGCTCACGACGGCAAATACCGGGGTCTCGCCGTCCGCTTGGGACGAAGGAGGCCGTCCACAACGGGATCAGGCTGAACAGGATCAACAGGAGGGACAAGCTAAATGTCAACGCGGACCTCCACGGTCTGTTCAAGTCCTCGCTGTGAAGCCTGGAACAAGACATCCAATGAAGGCCAGCAACAGCACGGGTGTCGAGTGTTCTCCCTCCACACTTTCCCACAAGGTCAGTATGCCAACCGATACGGGTCAATTCAAGATCCTGTCACACCGTTCATGATAGACTGTCTTCACGCGTCATATATTTTTCCATCTGAGGGGGCAGGATTATGCCACATGATTTTATGCCGGGGCTGGCCGGAGTTCCCGCAGCCAAATCTGCCATCAGCGATGTCGATGGACAGCGTGGTGTGTTGGAATATCGCGGTATCCGCGTCGAAGACCTCTGTCAGAGGTCGTCCTACCTTGAGACTGCCTATTTATTGCTGTTCGGACATCTTCCCACTCAACCGCAATTCGCGCGGTGGAATGAGGATATCGTCCATCACCGACGGATCAAGTTCAGGATTGTCGATTTATTGAAATGCCTTCCGGAGCAAGGGCACCCCATGGACGCCTTGCAGGCTGCGGTCGCCGCGTTAGGGATGTTTTATCCAGGCCGGAATGTTCAGGATGTCGACAATAACTATTGGTCCGCCGTCCGTCTCGTGGCAAAACTGCCGACAATCGTCGCGGCCTGGTCTCGTCTGCGGCATGGGAATGAGTGCATCCCACCGCGCGACGATCTTGGATTTTCTGAAAACTTTCTCTACATGTTGACTGATACGGAGCCGCTTCCCTTGTGGGCCAGCATTTTCGACGACTGTCTGATTCTCCATGCCGAGCAGACGATGAATGCCTCGACATTCACCGGCATGGTTACCGCCTCGACATTGGCCGATCCCTATACAGTCGTCGCCTCCTCAATCGGGGCGCTAAAAGGTCCACTGCATGGCGGAGCCAATGAAGAAGTGGTGCAGATGCTGAAAGAGATTGATGAGCCAGGGCGGGTTCGATCGTATCTTGAGGGTCAGGTCGGTGCGAAAAAGAGGCTGATGGGCTTCGGTCACCGGGTGTACAAGGTCAAAGATCCTCGTGCGACGATTTTACAAGGTCTGTGTGAGCAGCTCTTCAAGGAAAGTGGCAGTTCGCCGTTGTATGAAGTGGCTGTAGAGGTCGAGCGAATCGCAGCAGAATTATTGATGGGAAAGGGGATTTATCCCAACGTCGATTTCTACTCCGGGATCGTCTACGACAAGATGGGCATCGAGACCGATTTGTTCACACCATTATTCGCAATGGCTCGGGTATCGGGATGGTTGGCTCACTGGCTTGAACAGCTTCGCGAAAATAAATTGTTCCGTCCGGACCAGATTTATTCCGGTGAGCATGGGCGAGCGTATGTGCCTATCGAGCAACGTTAGCAGGATGCTGAAAAATTCCGCCAGCTTCGTTCTCGCATCGTTCAGATCCTCAACGTACCCCAGAGGGTACGCTTCCGGTCTTCACTCGCTGCGGCCTTGCTGGACGGCCTTTTTGAGCATCCTGCACCGGTACTCTTCGCATGCCAAATCCAGCATCATGATTGTTGTGCCTAGACTGTAACCTGCAAAATTTCCCTGGGCCGCCTCTATAATCGCCAGGCCCCCTTGACTATGCGCTTGCTAGAATTATCTCTCTCTTTAGACGGACAATACAGCGCGCGCTGCGAATAGGTATTCTAAACAGTGAATAAGGCCAAGAAGGAGGTCTGCAATGACACTCGTACGGTGGAATCCATCTCGTGAACTCGAAGAGATGTCGGATCGGTTAAATCGGATGTTTAACCGTCAAGCTCTGCCTCAGGCAAACGCGAAGGAGACGATGGTTGTCGCCGACTGGGTGCCATCTGTGGATGTCAGCGAAACGGACGGGGAGTACCAGATCAAGGCAGAGATCCCTGATGTGAAGAAAGAAGATGTCAAGGTCACGTTAGAAGACGGCGTCCTTACGATTCAGGGCGAGCGTAAGCATGAGAAGGAAGAGAAGGGCAAGAAGTACCATCGGATCGAACGCTCCTATGGCAGCTTCGTCCGGAGCTTCACCTTGCCCGATCTTGTCGATGAGGAGAAGGTGAAGGCGGAGTTCAAGGATGGCGTGCTGAATCTCCAGCTGCCCAAATCCGAGAAGGCAAAGCCGAAAGCCATCGAAGTGAAAGTCGGTTAATTCATCAACCTTCCGTTCTGCCCAGAGGCCCGCTCCGGCGGGCCTCTTCTTTTTTCAGGCTTCTTGCGCAATCACGCCGGAACCCATAGCAATGCCATCGAACACTACTCTGTGTCGGCCCGAGCACGACCATCCCTGTCAAACTGTCCAAGGAGGTCCAACTCGGTATTAAAGGTCGACGGCGTGCCGTATACGGCACCACAGGTGCAGAAAGAAGGCTGAACCATCGTGTTCTAGGCAGTTCTGTTACAGGGTTCTTACATGCGAGAGCAAAGAAACCCATGCTGCCATTCCTGTCTGGCTCACGAATAGAATTGCAGGGCAGCGGTGGTGCGCAAGAAGCAGATCGGTGCGAAGTAGGGTATAGGACAGGCTTCCAGGCTGAGTAATCAGAAAAGATTCTCTTTGTCTGTCCCCACCTTCAATCCAACTGTACGACCGTGACAATAATACTCGGGATTGTAGGTTCACCATCTGGTGCGATCGCCTCGAGTCCCATGCCTTCCTCGATTGTCTCCGCTGCCATCACAATATTCAGTGTATCGCCTCTATTGAGAGGTAGCACGGAGTTCATGATGGCAACAGTCTTTTCCTCAGGGTCGATTAATACAGCCCGTATGTTCGAATTTGGTACGTCGATGTTATTCACCCTTAGCCAAAGATCAATCCACCGAGGACTGGCGCCTCTCACCTTACCAACCTGCGGACCCGCGATGATAAGGTACATGCCTGACTGTTTGATGATGATGTCACCTTTGTTGAAATCTATCGTATGGACTCCGCCACCAGCATCTGCCTGCGCGTCGAATAGAACCTCAACAGGCTTTAAGGTCGTAATTCTTTGAGTTTTATTGGATGAAAATTGACCAAATGCCTTTCGGTAATCACGACCGCTTAGATTTCGCTCATTGTCATCACGTGGTGCCATTTATTGTTTCACCTCCTCTGCCAGATCAGGTTCAGAATCAATCGTAGAAGTTCCATATGGTTCTTCGATGATATCTTTGAACGAACGAGTCTCACGGGAATAGGTTTGAAGCAGCTCGATCAAATAGTTCACCTTGATTCTGCACACATCATATTTGGGAAATTCCATCGTGCCGTCCGCTTGTTGCTCTACAGATATTTCGCCAAGATAGTTACACACCCCATCCACTCTATTCACCATGTCAGGGTCGAGCACATCATTCGCGGCAGTGAGGAGACTTCTCACCGATTGCAACACACGGCCCAACTTTGCTTCGTCTCTCCTGAGCTCAGAAAGCGTCACAGACTGCATCCACAGTGGTTTCTCATCATCTGTTAATCCCAAGGTTAAGTTATAGTGAGCGATCGATCGTTTCGTGACGCTCATCGTGAAAAGAGTGAGCTGGAAAAGTTGCTTCAGCTGCTTGGCAGCATAATCCATCCGTTTATTTCTCAGTGTTTCCTGAGATGCGATTATTTGGTCTAATCGTATCTGATTACGCTTTGACAAATAGTAAAAAAATAGCGCCAAGAGACCTCCTACAACTAAATCAAGAATTAGGGCAAGAGTTGGCGAGAGATCGCACCGTCGGTTGTAGTCAAATCGTCCACAGGTAGGATCATCCGGACCAGAACCGAACACTAGAGAGGGAACGAACGAGCCTGATACAAATCCTGCAAAAATAACTGCTGCAATAACGTTGGCATTTTTACACCACTCCAAGATAGGCATGGGCATGAGTGTGTGAACTGCCATGATCTATTCCCGAGTATTGAAGGTCAATTTCGGGAACAGTATTCTTTATTTATTTGGAAAGCAACTATCGACGCGGGGGGCGCAGTTGCCAGCGGCACTCATGCTCATGCATGAAAATGTGGTCGTGATAGGTGTGAGGTGCAAGAAACAAATCGGAGTGAGGTGGGGTATTAGGGCAGGTTTTCAGACTGAGCCGTCAAAAAAAAGATTCCCGACCCCTTTGTTTTGCTCTAATGAAGAATCACGCGATTTTTCTGAGAATTGTCCGTCATGAGACCTGTCACTCACTAGGAACGTGAATTGCGTATTGATGGAGTAGTGTTTACGAACCGTAGTGGCATGTTATTCGGATAGAAATTGTCAGATCCTGCGCTTATGCGGATCGGCCTAAACATCGTGAGCCAGTCATGACCAAGCGTCGCCACCCAGGATGAAATAGGGGCGATCCAACGAATTGAGGTACTGAGCGAGCTAGTACAGAGCAGGACACGTTCCTCGGTAATGGAGGAGTGGAGTCATGCCGAACAGAGCACCTCGATCTCGAGCTCCCCCTTCATAAGAAGACATTTCACAGTTCATTTTCCACTTGAAACACCAAAGATCACTCATGAAAGAGGTGAAGCTGAGATTTGCCTGGAGGCAGAGATGCGGGGCACACACGGGCAACGGTGAGGAGACCTCGGTATTTGCCAGGGAGGGTCTGGGCTCGAGCAGCGCATCCAATAGTGAGCCGACTTCCATCGACGATGGCATGTCGTTTGCGCGGCTCCCGTGCAAATGGTCTAACTTCCAACCAAGGGAAAGGAGACTGAAGATGAAAGCTACTTTGATGGCGATGTTGATCACGGCCACGCTTTTGGCTTCGGCTAGCAGTTCCTTTGCGGAATTGGCATCGTTCCTGCAGGCCTCGAACAATGAGGAGCAGCTCGCGAAGGACACCAAACCGAACGTCGTCACGATGAAGACGGACGCAGGCGGAGGCCTCACTCATAGGAACGGTGTCGTTACAGTCCGTGCCGACGGGGCGTACTTCTTGATGGCGGCAGCGCAGGTCGGCGGAAAAGTTGCGGGTTCGGTACGGCTCTGGTTCAGGGTCAACGGCAAGGATGTAGTCAATTCCAACACCGAGCAGGTGATTCCTGACGCGTCCTTCACCGCCGTTCTGGTATCCCAAGGCGTGCAGCTGTTGAGGAATGGCGACACGATCGAAGTGGTCTACTCCGGGTCGGCGCCTGGCCTCGGTTTGATCGTGAAAAAGCCGGCAGGTGAACCCGTGGTACCGAGCATCATTTTTTCGGCATTCAAGGTCAATTGACCACGGCCACAACGAAGAGGGTTGTGTCAGGAGTGCGGCGGCCTTGGCCGGCCGCCCTCCGGGTCGGGTGGTAGAGACGCAGAATAAGGGGTGAGGGTGGGAGACTACAAAGAATGCCGAATTGCCACAGGCTGTGCAATGAGGCCTGACCCCATCGCGTTGGTTCATTGTTACTGCTGTTGCTGAAAGCGTTCGCCTTCAACGGCGATTCCCTGCGAGTCTGTGTCGGGATGGCACGTGTTATGCCTTAGACAACCCTGAAAAAATACGATGATGTCCGTTGACATATTCTGTTGAAGAGGAGTAATGATGAAACCGTCTGCACACTGGTTGATGTGTAGTGTGATGCAGGTGTGCAGTTCCGCATCATCCCATCGAATCACTCCGAACCAAGGAGGAGGTGTAGATGGCAGACCTTAGTCCACCGGATCACAACGGCCCGTCGAGTTAAGGGCGAGGCTCCTCGTTAGTCATATCTAGTCGGTTCTTCATCGGCTGTCGCCTTCCCGCGTAAGGGAAATACAAACCGATGAGCCATTGTGAAGAACCATAATAGGCGAGAGAAAGACAAGCGTCTGGGATCGAATCGCATCTTCCCTGACGAGTCGCCATTGAGCCCAATCCTCGCACGGGTCTTCAGGATCAGCACATAAGAGATATTGTCGGCGTCCTAAGCGCCACACACGGGCGACCTCCCACATACGTGCAGGGTCGCCCGCGCTGTTTCCTTCTTATTGGTGAGAATGTCGGTGGATGCAGTATCAGGTGGGCGTAGCCTCAGATCGTGACCGTTCCAATCACATCCGCAGCGAGGGAGATTTCCTTGGAGAACCAAGCCGAAGATCAGCCGGTCCTCAACCATATTCAGCGTCTTGTCGCAGAGGAACACCGATTACACGAGCAAAGGGCGCACCCCAAAGCTGATCGTAAGCGGCTCGTGCAAGTCCAGGTCGAACTGGATCAGTGCTGGGACCTTTTGCGCCAGCGACGTGCCCTTCGCGACGTCGGGCTTGATCCGGACGAAGCGGAAGTTCGCCCGCCGCAGGTCGTCGAGAATTATGAGCAGTAAGGATTGGTAGTCAGCGAGCGGACGATAGCCAGTGTGTGCCGCTCCTCGCGTGCGGTTGCCTCACCAGAGTCGCAGGCCCAGGTTACATTGGTGTCCCGATATCATGCCCACCTTGCGCCCACGCGGCCGATCTCGAAACATTCCGGAAAAATAGCCTATCTTTTTATTGTTTCTCAGCTGTCTTGAGGAAGCTTTGTGTGAGGGGGAGGCTGAGGAAAGAGCTGGCCTGCCACGCGTTGCAAAATGTTGGACGGCAAGACCTGAACCTCAGCCTTCTCATTCTCATTAAATGTGTTATTACAAGACTTGACTCCAATTGGTGCTCGCGTATTTGGATCGGTGGCGAGAGGCACAGCACGGCGAGGAAGCGACATAGATTTCTTAGTCGAGATGGAGGAAGGCCGAAGTCTTCTCGACCATGCCGCCTTGGTTCTCGATTTGGAGCGTTTGCTTAAACGCCCGGTTGATGTGGCCTCAGAACGCGGAATCCGCCAGCCGCTTCGGAAAGAAGTCCTGAGAGACGCGATAGCCTTATGAGGGATGATTGCGGACAGTTACAAGACATGTAGAAAAGACTCCCGACCCCTTTGTTTGCCCCCGCGCGTCGAACGAGCACATTCTTATTGTGCGCGTTCCGCGAGCAGGAGGACGACCAGGCTACCCTTCTTCTTTTATTGTTGAATCGCCGAGAGCCGCCATTTCCCTTCTTGGATTCGCATGAAGGTCCAGGCTTCGCCGGATTCAGTCGGTATCTCTTCGCTGCCTTCGACGAGATAGCCTGGTTCTCCATGCTGCTTCGTCAGAGACAGGTTGTAGTCACGGGCGCTCCAGCGAAGCCCTGCTGTCACGTACTGCCTCGCCTGTTCGGTCCAGACCTCCAGGATCTCCGCACGGAGGAGCACCACATCCTCGACGTGGTTCTGGATGTCCTGACTGGTATTGTCGGCTAGGGCGGCGCTGAAATAATTCAGCATCTCCGGCGTGACGAGCTGCCGCAACTCGGTCAGATCCTGGTTGCTCCAGGCTTTTTGAACATCGATCAGGAGTTGTTGAAAGTCTGCCTTATCGGCGGCGGTCACACTATTCACGGATAATTTCTGTCTGGTCGTGGCGGATCGCTTTGTCGGGAGATTGTCATTGGATGGGTCGCGGCCTGTAATCCCTGAAAAATCAGGCAGGGAGGGGCGTTGTATTTTCAGGAAATAGAATACCGTTAGAGCTGCCACGAGCAGGAGGATCAAAAGGATTCCGGCGGAGCTGAAATCTCCGGTGGTATTGTTGGCTTCGGGAGCAGGCACATCGGCATCGGTGGTCTGTGCGCTGCTGTTCGTCGCTCCGAAAAGCATATCGCCGATCAATGATCCGGCGACTCCAGTTGAGAGACTCAGCCGGCAGGGAAGCTCTTTGCGGTGTGAATGTCGTTACGTTCAAGACAAGCTCCCTGTTATCGGTCTCGTTGGCGAAGCATGCGCCCGCTGGTAACATATCCTAACTGTAATGGTCCTTTGAAGATGAAAGATTTGAGCATAGCGTGAGGGTGTTCGATGTTCGCTTGGGGATGGGAAGCATGGATGGATATTGTCAGGGGACTGCGCAACGTGTCGGGGAGGTTCTTCAATGCGCCTGACTATCGTGAGGGAACGGCCTGGCCTTTTTCAAAGTCTTGGGTGTTGGAAAGGCCGAACATATTGATAAAGTACTTGAGGTATTCATGTTAACTTATTGAAATTAATATCCTATAGATTTATTGAATTTTGAACTGCTCGAATGGCAAGCTCCTCCGGTATGAGGTAACGTCTCGGTCCCAAAATCGCCGTACCGATGCGCACGGTGGTCGCGCCTTCTGCGATGGCGATATCCATGTCTTCCGACATGCCCATGGAGAGCGTATCGAGTTCATATCCGTCTCGCTTGAGCCGATCAAACAGTTCCCGCAGCATGTGGAACTGGCTGCGCTGTAAGGCCGTGGCAGTCGTGAGTTCAGGGACGGCCATCAACCCGCGCAATTTCAAGCGGGGGAGGCGCACGACATGGGCTGCCAGCTGGGCCAGCTCTTCAGGCGCGACACCACTTTTACTCGCTTCCCCACTCACGTTCACTTGCAGGCAGATTTGCAAGGGCGGCAATGATTCAGGCCGGTCTTTCGCCAACCGATCGGCAATTTTAATCCGGTCCACACTGTGCACCCAGACAAAATTCTCGGTGATGCGTTTCGTCTTATTGCTTTGGATCGGGCCGATGAAATGCCACTCGATCGGCAAATCCGTGAGGTCCGGCATCTTTGCCAGGGCTTCCTGCAGATAATTCTCCCCGAAAATCTTTTGCCCTGCGTGCCAGGCTTCTCTCACTCGCTCGGGTGGCTGGGTCTTACTCGCGACTAATAGCGTGATTTCATCCGGTGATCGGCCAGCGGATTGTGCGGCTTTGGCAATGCGGTCTTTGACCGCTTGCAGGCGTGAAGCGACTGTTGTGGGCTGTTCCATTAGCGGTATAGGTGCTCGCGTGTGAGGGGCATCGTGTTGTTCAATCCTTTCGTGAAGAGGACGTGATAGAGCCTCATGTCCCCATAGCGAAAGTTGGCCACACAGCCATTGAGGAACATTCGCCACATGCGCACGAAGGAGGCATCGTACATCGCCTCGACCTTTTTGGCCTGAACCTCGAACCGTGCGCTCCACTCCTCAACCGTTCGCGCGTAGTGCAGGCGGAGATTTTCGATGTCCGTCGGAATGAGTTTCGCTTCGCACATGGTCCGAACGATTTCGTCGAGCGTAGGAATGTATCCACCAGGGAAGATATATTTCAATGTCCAGGGATCGCCAGGTACCGGTAGCTCTTGTCCGATGGTGTGGAGCAACCCGATGCCGCCGGGATTCAAGATCGACTTCACCTTCTCCATAAATGTCGGAATGAATTGTTTCCCCACATGTTCAAACATGCCGACTGAAACGAATTTGTCGAACGTGCCTTCGATCTTCCGGTAATCCTCAAACACGATCGAAATCTCTTTCGACAGGCCCTGACGCTTCACGAGATCGACCGCATATTCGACTTGCTCTTTGGACAAAGTACAACCGACGCCGCGCACGCCATAATGCTTCGCGGCATAGATCAGCATGCCGCCCCAGCCGCAGCCGATGTCGATCAATGTTTCGCCGGCCTTCAGATGAAGCTTCCGGCAAATGTGTTCGTATTTCTGCTGTTGCGCTTGCTCGAGCGTGTCGTTCTCATAGCGGAAGTAGGCACAGGAGTATGCCATGCTCTCATCGAGCCACAGCTTATAGAAGTCGTTCCCGCGATCGTAGTGATGGGCGACGTGCTTCGTCGAACGTGAGAGCGTGTTGAGCGATGCCTGACGCAGGTGCTTAATGGCGAGCTTGGCTTTCAACCCGATAGGCAGATTGAGGAATGCGGCGTCCGCTCCGAAGCGGAGCAGTTGTGTGAAATCGCCCTCGACCTGAATACCTCCTGCCATATACTCTTCGCCGAAGCCCAACGACCCGCTTTCGAGCACATGTTCTGCCGCCTGCTTTGTGGTCATAGTGAGAATGAACTGGGGTTCACCGATGCCGTACGATTTTTTGACCCCATCCCAAAACTGCACCTGAAACGACACGTCCTGCGCATGATCGCTCAGCGCATCGAAGAGTTGCTCGAATGTTTTTCGCATAGTCTTCCTATTCCTGGTGATAGGACTTGCGTTTGAGGGACGGTCTGACCGCCTTAAGAGGCCCTGCCAGGTGCCTGTGATAAGCTCTTTCTCTGGTCCTTGTCAAGATCCTTATGCGGTCGGGGCAAGCGGATTTTGCCACGCATGAGTCAAGAATGCTTTTGCGGGAATTGAGAGGGTTTTTAGGTGAAACGCAAAGGCAGAGATGTCGACCGGGAGCCATCCCAGGAGTCTCTGCGTCGTCCCCCCCACTAGCGAGCATACGATTTTCAATGAACGACATACTGACGGAGCAGTAGGTCGTGGTGAAGATGTGAGACGAACGAAGCTGATCATCTCACGCAGAAGGGGGTTGTTTTTTATCACGAAATAGCCGACAATGCGTTCCGGTCATTGCTCACGAATACAGCGGTCAACCTATTCAATAACAACACAAAGAGGCGGAACGATGAAATTAAAACATATGTTGTGGCTAGCAGCGATATTGATAATCCCTGCCAACGTCTGGGCGTACGGCGAAGGTGTCGGGAGCGGCAGTGGTACGGGGATGTGTAAAAAGGTGGGTTTTTCTGAGTTCTCACCAATCAACAATGCAGAGGTCTCGCCACAATCAGCATTCTCATTTTATGCATCCGAGTCAACCTTTCCCAAAAGCATTAAGGTGACGATAAAAGGTCAGTCCATACCGCTCACCGTGGTTGAAAAGCAAAGTGGATATAAGGTGTCTGGAAAACTTCCTGACGGCCTCAGAGGGGCCTTCGCAAAAATTAATATTGAAGCGAGAGGCATCGCTCAATGCGAAGTCACCGACGGATGGTTGGTCAAAGTCACGCAGTAGTTCTGGCAACCGATTGATGTGACGATTCGACCCTGCCAGGAGTGAATTATCCTAGGGGTAGAGTCTTTTCTTCGAAGCAGTTGGGGGGAGCAGCTGATGCTGGTCCCCCCTTTTAGTTTCTAGCAGTTTGCTGAAAAACTCACTTTTTGCGCGGCAAGGTCCACTGGTCATAGGTAGGTTGATCATGCCGGATCACCGGCAGGATGCTCAAAAAGGCTGTCCAGCAAGGCCGCAGCGAGTGAAAAACCGGAGGAGGTCTCCGACCGCCTTCGTGGGGCCGTTCACCCATACAATGGAGTCTTGGCGAACGGATAAACCCCTCCAGCACTTTCAGCCTCCGAGAATCTCAATCGGTACGTTGAGGATTTGAACGATGCGAGAACGCCGCTGGCGGACTTTTTCAGCATCCTGCTAGAATAGTGTCGTCACGAGATTGGGAATGATGTAGAATCATGCTGAACTGAAGGAGGTTGAGCATGACACCATCACATCGTCGACACGATATATCCGACCGAACGTGGGCCTTGTTGGAGCCACATTTACCCGGGCGCGAGGGCGTATGGGGCGGCATAGCGAAGGATAATCGCGTGTTCATCAATGCCGTGGTCTGGATTTTACGCACCGGCGCCCCGTGGCGGGATTTGCCGCCCGATTACGGGGGCTGGAAGGAGTGCCACCGCCGGTTCTGCCGCTGGCGCGACAAGGGCGTGTGGGAGCGGTTGCTGGACGTGCTGATTGATGAGCCGGATTATGAATGGCTGATGCTGGACGCCAGCCATTGTAAAGTGCATCCGCATGCGGCGGGCGCCAAAGGCGGCAATCAGGACATGAGCCGGACAAAAGGGGGCTCAACACCAAGATACATCTGGCCGTGGATGCGCATGGTATGCCACTCAGAGTCGTTATTACACAAGGTACCGCAGCGGATTGTACGCAGGCTGGCCGCCTGATGGAAGGCATCACGGCAGAGCATCTGATCGCGGATAAAGGCTATGACAGCGAGGCGATCGTCAAGCAGGCTAGCAGTCAGGGCATGAAGGCGGTAATCCCGCCCAAAAGAAACCGAACCGCGCAACGGGCATATGACGAAGACCTGTACAAGCTGCGCCACCTGGTCGAGAACGCCTTCCTACATCTCAAGCGCTGGCGCGGCATCGCCACCCGATACGCCAAACATGCCGCGTCATTCCTCGCCGCCGTGCAAATCAGGTGCATCGCTCTTTGGGC
>CAVVIR010000010.1:0-109813 GCA_963748375.1 uncultured Nitrospiraceae bacterium | reverse complement strand
AAGATCGCCGCCCAAATCGTCGCTGACTGCTCCCGACTCGCAAACAATCCACTCCCAGATGGAAAGCGAATCAAGAAATTGCAAGGCTACAAAGAAAATCTTTATCGTCTGCGAGCAGGGGACTATCGCGTCGTCTTTAGACGGTCTGGCACTCGAGTCGACATCGTCCGGATATTGAGCAAACCAGACTTTCAGCGGCTGTATTGATCTTGCAGGATCAAACTATTGCGGAAATGCTCTGACAATGAAAAAGCACGCTACCAAGAAACGGTCGCGGACGAATTGGGCAAAAATTGATGCGCTTAAGGACGGAGAGATCGACACCTCTGATATCCCAGAGCAAGGGAAAGCATTCTTTAAGCGCGCGATGCTAACTTCCCGAGCCGAAGGCCGCTGTGACCATTCGATTGGACCGTCAGGTCTTAAATTGGTTCAAGACCAAGGGGCCTGGTTATCAGACACGGATCAATGCTCTCCTTCGAGCCTACATGGAAGCGCACAAAGGATGAGGCGAGGGCAACCGACTGTCCTTCTTGCTCGCAGAACAGAAAAGGGATGGAGCCTGATGATCTTCTGTGCTCGCGCAACGCGCGGCCTCCGAAGGCCCTCGTTGGACGCGCGCAATGGAAGATCAATAGCCCCATCCCTAGGAGAGAACAAGCAAGTTTGGAGGGAGCATGTATATCGTCCGATGTGCGCAGTAAAGGACAGTTCGGTCACCCTCGCTGAGTGGGAATGAGGGGAAAAGAGCGTGTTTGCGGAGTCCACGGCCTGACAGGGTGTGGCACGAGGGCGTGAGGAGCGTTCTTTGCTCCCGGAGCAGAAAGTAGGACGGAGCCCGTTGATCTCCTATGCTCGCGCAACGCGCGGCCTCAGAAGGCCCTCGTTGGACGCGCGCAGTGGGAGATCAATCAGCCCCCATCCCTGAAGAGGTGACAAGCGAGCTTGGGGGGATCATTAGATGGGTTATGGTTGCTCGCTGCGCGCGGCGAAGGACAATCCGGTCGCCCTCACTGAGAGCGAGTCAGGAGGCCAGCGCTTGCGCGGTGAATGCACGCAGTACGCGATAATCAGCCCACCCTTGCTGAGGGAGTGGAGGAAGTGAGACGAACCCCTGTCCGCGTCGGTCTCGCTCCACTCAAAACCCCGACGTATAAAACAACGTACGCCTGAGGCTCTCCTTTGCTGCGGTCTCGCTGAACAGCCGTTTGAACAATACGGCAAGGCTTCTGGCACCTTTTCTCCACTACGAAATGAAAATCACCACCCCTCTCTTTGAAGCCGGCCTCAAGTGCATAACGAAATGCTTTCTCCGATCACTCGGTGAAACGGGGACGGGGAACGCCTATGCCGACTGGGTTCGGACTCAGGCCGAGTCTTACCACAACGAGGGGATGAAGGGCTTAATGGCAGGAGCAGCGGGCGATGAATTCATCATCGGTTCGCCCGGAACGGAAAACTGGAAGACGGCCAAATGGCGGTTAGCCGTGAACCTCGTGGTCCGTGCACAGAATCTGGAATCCAGTCTTCATGCGGTGGAGCGAGTTCCGTCAGGAATGCGAGGCCAGCCCGGCCAGTTCACCCCGATTCGATTCATCTTCGCCAACAAACTCAGCCGGGACGACAAGTTGCTGCTGGCGTTCGATGCGCTCGTGTTGTCGGAAATGCTGGGCCGCAAGGTCGGCCTGGGCAAGATCATCCACGGGGACAACCAAGCCACGCTGAAGGTGAAGACTTCTGCCCTGGCAGGCGAGGTACGGAAACTCACCGGAAAGATTGCGGCGTTGCTTTCCAGCCCTTCGCCGCCCGACCTCGTTCTGAATCGGCATTGTGCCGAGTGCGAGTTTCAAGCTCGGTGCAGGCAGAAGGCCATTGAGAAAAACGACCTCAGCCTGTTGTCCAGCATGACGGAGAAGGAACGAAAGAAGTTCAACAGCAAAGGCATCTTCACCGTCACGCAGCTCTCTTACACCTTCCGGCCACGCCGCCGACCCAAGCGGCTCGCCGGCAAGCGCGAGAAGTATCACCATTCGCTGAAAGCCCTCGCGATTCGGGAGAGGAAAATCCACATCGTCGGCAGCCCAGAACTGAAGATCGAGGGCACGCCTGTCTATCTGGATGTCGAGGGGCTTCCAGACCGCGATTTCTATTACCTCATCGGCATTCGGGTTAAAACCGCTCAGGGAGTCGTGCAGCACAGCCTGTGGGCTGACACCGCAAATGAAGAGAAGCAAATCTGGGCTGATTTCCTGGATATCCTGTCAGAAATCGAGAATCCGGTCTTGATCCACTACGGCAGCTTCGAGACGATCTTCCTGAAACGAATGTGCGATCGACATGGAGCGCCGCCGGAAGGTTCCGCTGGCATTCAAAGCGATCGAATGCCGTCCATCTTCCTGTGATCTATGCACAGGTTTACTTTCCTGCGTTTTCCAATGGACTGAAGGAAATTGCGACGGCTCGGGTTCAGATGGTCTGTCCTTGACGCATCCGGTGCACAGACCATCGCTTGGCGCCACGAGTGGGAAGACCACTAGGCGCCTTGATTAAAAGCGGCTCGTTACCTACAACGCGGAAGACTGCGAGGCACTGGAATTGGTGGAACGCACAATTTGGGCTATGTCTGTTGGGAAATCAACCCTATCCTGTAAGCAGGTATTCCAGACGTGGTGTGTACCGATAGGGTGAAACATGATTATCTATATCGGCTTCACAAGACGTTCGCTTTTCCAGAACTGGAGGCGATAAATAAGGCTGCCTACTGGGATTATCAACGTGAGCGCGTCTACGTGAGGTCAGGCATTCGGCCCGAGATAAGCGAGCTAGCCGCCCTTCAATGAGCACCGTGTGAACAAGGTGATTGTGTCCCCGGCCCCGTTCAATTGCCCGCAGTGTGATCGATTAGCTTCTTGGAAATGCGAACAGGGAGAAGATTCTCTGACATTAAGTTTATGCAGAGCGGCTTGAAGAGATGGATCATGATCTACGGGTTTCAGACCTACTGGTGTCACGAATGTGGACTGCACTTTGGCCCTGGAGAAGTGGGCTGGCCACTCAGCTAAATTCGGCTGGGATCTGTGGCTTATCCTTTACCAGATTGTTGGGCTGCGGATTCCACAAGGATTGTGACGCAGTATGAACAGGTTGTTCGGCCTTGATTTGAGTTATACAACGGTTATTAATTCAAAACCAAAGCCGCCGAGTTCTACGAAAAAACGAAGCAGCAGATTCTTGATCGAATCATCCGCGGACGACTTGTGCATGCTGACGAGACCAGAGCAAATATCAAAGGCAAGCTGGCCTTTGTGTGGGTACTTCGAATCTCTACGAGGTAGCCTATGTTTACGCGGAGACTCGCGATGGAGCACTCGTTCAAAACTTGTTGAGGGACTTCAATGGCGTTCTGGTTTCCGATTTCTACGCAGCCTACGACGCAATCCAGTGTCCTCAACAGAAGTGTCTGATCCACCTACTGAGAGATTTGAACGATGCGACATTGAGATATCCGTTCGACGAGGAACTGAAAATGCTCGTGAGTGGTTTTGCCGACTTTCTGAAGCCGATTGTTGAGACCGTTGATCGTTATGGTCTGAAAAGCCATTTCTTGAGAAAGCATCTCAGTTCGGTTGACCGCTTCTACAGGAGGCTCTCGCCCCAATCACCATAGCGAATCTGCGATCACGTTCAAAGAGCGCTTTGACAAAAACCGTGATACGCTTTTCACGTTTCTCGCTACGACGGCGTGCCTTGGAACAACAATAATGCCGAACACGCGGTCAAAGCCTTTGCGAGGTTCGCCGGTCATGGGGGGAACCTCCACGAAAAGGGCATCGAGGAATACCTGATTCTCCTTACTATTTCCGAGACATGCGAATACAAGGGTGGACTTTCTGGACTTCTTGCGGTCAGGCGAAAAAGATATTGATGCTTTTGGCAGTTCGAAGCACGGAAGCAAAAGTGCGGGTGACTCGGGCAAGCAAGCCATGATGGTAGATGGTGCGACCGATTTCTACGCGTTGATTCGTAAGGCGCTTGATATGCCAAGAGGAGACGAACGCACCGCGCTCTTAAACCGAGCGTTGGAAAACTGCCCGAACGAGATGCTTTCGCTGGGCAAGCAGGACGCGTCTGTCCTTGATACCCGTCTTGTCCGAAGACAGTCGCCCGGGCGGAAGGGAACGCCTAAAAAGGGGGCGGTTTCAAGTTCCAAGTGCAACGGGTGAATGATGGCGCAGTTGTGCATAGACTTCCAGGGGCGTGGCAAAGTTCAGGCATTTTCGTGGGCGCGTATTCAAGCGATGGGCGATGGCGTTCAACTCGCGTTGCGTGTACCCCGACAAGTCAGTGCCCTTCGGCAAGTACTGGCGCAGCAACCCGTTGGTGTTCTCGTTGGTGCCGCGCTGCCAGGGGCTGTACGGATCGGCAAAGAACACTCGGATGTTGAGCCGCTCCGCCAAGCGCGCGTGCTCGGCCATCTCTTTTCCGCGATCGTAGGTCAAGGTTTTGCGCAGCAGCGCGGGCACGTGCCGGAGTTTTTTGGTGAAGCCCTCGCGGGCACTCCTCGCATCCGTCCCGTCCATCCGTGCCAAGATGACCAGGCGCGTCGTCCGCTCCACCAGGGTGCCGACGGCCGACCCATTGCGAGCCCCTTTGATGAGGTCGCCTTCCCAGTGGCCCGGCACGGTGCGGGGGGCCACCTCGGTGGGGCGCTCGGCAATCGGCGTCATGTTGGGGATCTGGCCGCGTCGGTCGGTGCCTCGCGACCGAGGCCGGCGCGCCTTGCGCGCCTGACGCAACGCGGCCAGCAGTGCGCTCCGCAGCGTGCCACGGGGCAGCACATAGAGCCCCACATAGATGGTTTCTGCCGAGAGGTGTTTTTCCATGTCGTCAGGATACGCGCGTCGGAGACGTCCGGCAATCTGCTCGGGCGAACAGCCCTCGGCCAGATGCGTCCGCACATACTGCCACAGCCAGGGATCCAGGAGTTTGCGGGGTCGCCGTGGCTGACAGGCTCGGGCCGCCGCGAGGGTGTGCGCCGTGCAGGCACGATACGGTCCCCCCACTGTATTGCGGATGTGCTCGCGGCTCACGGTGCTGGGGGCCCGCCCCAACACCCTCGCCATCATCCGCAACGAATGGCCGTGGGCCAGGCCCAGGCTCAAGGTCTCACGGTCTTCAGCACTCATGTGTCGATAGGATCTTGTGGACATGGCAACACCTTAGCCCATCAGGGCCGGTAGTGTTGCACTTGGAGTTAGAACTCAAGGGGTTATGATTTCTACGCGCTGATTCGTAAGGCGCTCAATTTGCCAAGAGGAGATGAACGCACCGCGCTCTTTAAACCGAGCGTTGGAATTTGGGGTCGCGGAGCTGGATTTGAGGTCAAGATTTAGAAGATTCAGGGTCAAGTCTTGCAATCCTACATTGGCCAACCGCCTGACCCTGGACTCACCGGCGAGAGACGCTCTACCCTTGCACTCGCTTCGCTTCATACCATTGCGGGATGCAGCACCGTACTGGCTGGCGAAGTCGCTGAACACCTTCTGAACCGCGCGCTCGTTGACTGCCGCATTGAAACGATCCGGCAAGGAGGAGCACTTACTTTCTTGGCCGTTTCTTGGCAAGATTCCAGAAGCCGCATGGATCGGTAATCGTCAAACCACAGACTTCGTTTGCCACATCCAGCAAGTCTTTGTCGCCCGTGGCAAAGACACCGGCCTTCGCAGCTCATGCTGAAGCGAGAACCCACTGATCGTCTTCATCGCGAACTGGAATTGAAGATAGGGATTTTGGCTGGGGGTGAACGAACTGGCTTTTCGGCCGATGGGGTCGTTGCTTGACCTGGAATCTCACGTCGTCAATCGACATTGATCGTCCGAGGAGGATCACTGAATGACCTCGAGTCTCCCTCAACGCCTCCATCCTGCCGCATCCGCAAGATTCACTCCGGAGGACACGAGAGAGGTTGAGCCCTAACACACCCGCTTTGTTTGAACTATTCTTTGATGGGAACGGCTTGCGAGTCCGACGTGGTTTCAGGAGCGGGAACTGTCGCAGTCGTAGGAGGCGTGACACCATTCTTGAACGGCAGATCGAGCAGCGAATAGGGGTTCACGCGGGCGCCGTTGAGTTTGACCCCCCAATGGAGATGCGGGCCGGTGGCGCGGCCAGTCGCCCCTACCTTGCCGATGATTTGCCCCGCTGTAACCAAGTCTCCGTCTTTGATCAAGATCTCCGACAGGTGGAAGTACATCGAATAGAACCCCAGTCCGTGATCGACAAAGACGCCTTTGCCGGAGAAAATATGATCGACGGTGATGCGGACAATCCCATCGTTTGTGGCTGCGACATCGGCCCCCATCGGAGCGCCAATATCCTCCCCATTGTGCGGATTGCGCGGCTGGCCATTCATGATCCGCACGCTGCCGAAAATGCCGGTGCGTTTGCCATTCACCGGCTCCACGAAGTTACTGTGCCATAACTTCAGACGCGAATTCTCTGCGAGTGCCTGCTTGACTTGCTCCTGCTCGGCTTTCCAACGTGTCACGGCCTTCTCGTCCAGATCGACCTTGTCTTTCGGCAGCTTCAGATGCTCGACGATAAACTTCTCTTTGGCCACCAGGACATTGAAGCTCAATTGCTTTGCCTGTTCTCCCTGCTTCACTTCGACGGCAAGTTCATAGGTGCCCGGATCGTCCTGCATGTCAATCCCGAGCAGCCCGATATAGCCGACCGGCTCCCCAGGCCTGAACTCGCGGAAAAATGGAATCGTCCGCTTCAGAAACGTCCCCTTCACCTCCGTCGCCTGTTCTTCGCCCGTCACCTTGACCACCAGTACCTGCCCCTGCTTGCCGCTATATTGCCCATCGTGGCCCTTCGGCTCAGGAGCCGTATTGGAAAATAACTCGACGGGGAAAATGCTGGACAGCAACACAACGGCCATAATCAGCGTTCGGTCCAGCCGTGAGATCCGCACAGGCGACTGTTTGCGCGCCGTCGTCATCATCGATAAAACCGCAGTCCCGACACCTGCGAAAGTAACTCATCCACACGCCGATTCACGGCGCTGAAGGGGTCCATGCAGAGAATCGTTTCTTCCCAGTAGCCATTGAGTTTCAGATAGGTCCAGTCTACCGTATAGGACCGATTCTTCGCGCGGGCAAACCGGATGAAATCTCCACGCACCTTCGCCCTTGTGGTCTGTGGCGGAGTCGACATGGCCCGTTGCACCGCATCTTCCTCCACAATCCGTTCGATCAGCCCACGAGACTCCATCAGATAGTACAACCCACGCGTCCGTTTGACGTCATGAAATTGAAGATCGAGCAGGAACACTCGTGGATCATCCCAACCACAGCCCTTCTTGTCGATATAGGATTGGATCAGATGACGCTTGGTTACCCAATCGATCTCCCGCACCAGCTGCATCGGATCCTCTTCCAGCTTATCCAGCACCATAGCCCATCGTTGCCAGATGTCGTCAAGGATCGGATCGTGCTCTTGTTGCGCTAAGTAGGCCTGCGCTCGGTCCAGATAGACCCGCTGAACTTCGACGGCCGTCATCTGACGACCATCATCCAACTTAATCTTGCGCTTCAACGTGGGATCGCGCGACACTTCCCGAATGGCTTTGACCGGATCCTCAAACTCCATTCCTTGGACTGAATACCCTTCCTCGATCATGGATAGAACCAACGTGGCCGTGCCGACCTTCAAATAGGTCACGAACTCCGACATGTTGGAATCCCCGACGATGATATGGAGCCGCCGATAGCGTTCTGCATCGGAGTGCGGTTCATCCCGCGTATTGATGATACTGCGCGAGGAGGTGGTTGAAGAGGACGTCTTCTCGTGAATATGTTGCGCACGTTGCGAGATGAAGTACTGCGATTTTCCAGAAACTTTCAGCACCTTCCCCGCTCCGCTATAGACCTGCCGCGTCACAAAGAAAGGAATGAGTTGCTCCGTGACCTTCCAGAAATCAACGTCGCGGCGCATGAGGAAGTTTTCATGGCATCCGTATGTGTTGCCGAGTGAATCCGTATTGTTCTTGAAAATGTAAATCTCCCCGGACAAACCTTCTTCGCGCAATCGTTCTTCAGCCGCAGGCAGGCAGGCCTCCAGCAGCCGTTCGCCGGCTTTGTCGTGAATGACGAGTTCGAGAATGTTGTCACACTCGGGGGTCGAATACTCAGGATGACAGCCGGTATCTTGATAAAACCGGGCGCCGTTGACTAGGAACGCATTAGAGGGCCAACTGTTTGGAATGAGGCCTTCGAAAATATACCCCAGCACCTTTTCCATCGGCAGATAGACGCGTCCGTTCGGAGAAAAAATGAGACCGTACTCATTCTCCAAGCCGAAGATTCGTCGTCTCAAAGGGCTGGGTTGCAACATGCTGTAGGAAGAGAATACCAGCCGACTCCGCCTTCTTCAACAGAAGGCCACGGTCCATCGAAGCAGAAACAATACCCGGCTCTGACTAGTGTCCCGCAGATGTCTTCTCCGCTTGCGCAGACAGGAGATCTTTCTTCCCAGGGATCTGTGAAAGTAGGTCGGCGCGAATCTGGAAAATGCCTGGGATCCGTTGCCCCATGGCATAAGCCAGTCCATTGGCATGACTCCCGATCGAAAGTTTCCCGGCGATCTTTCCGTCTCTTCCCGTGGCGATGAACTCTGCTGCAGGCGTAACCAGGCCGTAGGGCGCCAATGGCCCAGCCTGTTTGATCACACGCTCCTCGGCTGGGACATTAGCAACACGGCTGACAAACAAGTCGACGGCCTGTTGGTCCAATCTTTCAGTCGACTGATCCTCCAAGACCCATTCGTTCTGTTCGTTGATCAACACATAGTGCTCGACGGAGGTTGTGACGGACAGCATCGCGATGTCGGTAAAGTCGATGCCAAGTAGCCGTTTGTCTTGGAATACAAAAAGCTCCTTGGTCAAATCTCTAATCGTGGTGGGATTGACGCGATAGAGAGGGCCAGTGGGACTCGTTTCCGCAAAGGCTTCGCCGCTGGCCGGGTCGGGTTGGTATAACTTGACGGTCTGATCACCATCGGCCATGTGAATAGTCACTTTCACTTTCGGAGCCGTGAACATTTTAGCCAGCGCATCGCGTTCGGGCCCCGGGTCGATGATGCCCAGCGCCCTTAGGTCTTCAAGCCTGAACAGAAGGGCTCGCACCTCTGTTTGATCGGCTGCTGCCTCAATCGGATAGCGGATCTTCCATTTACTTTTCGGTTTCTCTTGCCCTTGATAGAGCACAATTTCGGTCGTCGGATACGTGAGGCGAATACGCTCGACGTCGCTCTGTGAGAGGGACAAGAGGTCTTTTCTGCGAAAGGTCATCAACGTTTTGTTGACAAAATCTTTAGGTGCCAGATTTGTCAGCAGGACTTTATGATCCGACTCACGCAGGACATATAGGGTGGACGTCAGCGGACCACTATCCCCAATGGAGAAGGTTTCCCGTGCGGCACCGGCTACGACGGTAATCGTGGTCACGGGATTATCCAGTCCAAAGGGGGCCAGGTTGGTCGAGCGCTCCTCAACGGTGCGCGCCACAGTGCCTGTCACTAAGGCTCGGATCAAACTTTGTACCTCTCGCTGATCGGCTTCGGTGCTGAGAGGCGCGGTCAATACCCACCCCTTCTCAGGAGCCCGAGCGAACACGAGTTCCTGCTGGCCGGCCTTGATCGTGAGTCCAGAGAGACTCTCCTGCTCGAACAGCAGGACTTTCTTCTCGATGGTATCTTGTCGCTCATGCGATTCTTTCTGAGGAAGCTCGATGACATAGAGATACAGGCCGAGTCCGGCTAGGACGAGCGTCATGACAAATGTGGGCCAGTAGCGCATCGGTCTAGAGTCGCCGGCGTCTACGCCACACCATGAAGCCGGAGAAAACCATGGCGGCCGGCAGGAGGATCACTTGTAGATAGAGCAGAACTTTTTCCTGTAACGGGTTGGGGGTAAACGGTCGAAGCGCGGAATCCCTCGGGACAATCGCCAGAATATTCCGCTCTTCAGCCAACCAGCCAGCCGAGTGAAGAAAAAAATCGCTGTTGCCTGGAAAATTCACATAGGCGTTGGTTGCAAATGTGGAGTTACCAATGACCACGATAGCCGGTTTGGGCTTGCCCTCTTCCGGCGCAACCTTCGGCGCGAGGGCCACGGCCATCGGTAAAGGGCCTTTGATATCTTCCTTTTCATCGAGGTTGACGACGCGGCCTTTCATATCGGTTTCTGCCCAACTGTTCGGCGATGTTCTGGCGAGCGGCACAAAGTCCCATGCGCTGCCAGCCTGTTCATCAAAGGTGATATGGCGCGCGAGGGGAAACAGTACGGCGGCCGAGAGATCCTGCGTAATTTCATGCTCGGTGAACGTGCGGACCAGCAAGGACGTCAAATCGCCTTGCGCTAATCGGTCTTGGAGATCGACCAGGGCTCCAGGGCCGACTCCCAGCCCCCACCGCGTGAGCAGGGGATTCAGGTCGGCCTGCGTATCTGGATCAATGAGCAGCAGGAGATGGCCGCCCTTTTCCACATACGTATGAATCCGTTCCTGTTCCTCGGTCGTCACAGGTCGGCGGGGGCCGGCTACAACAAGAATGGCCGTGCGATCCGGCACGGCAGGCTCCTTGAGCAAGCTGAGAGTGCCAACGTCGTACCCCTGCTTGAACAAAATCTCTCTGGCGGCAGACAGCCCGGTTCGCTCCCGATCGTCGAGGCTCGGCTCCCCATGCCCTTCGAGAAAGAGCACACGCTTCTTACCATCTTGAGACACACGGATCAGCGCTCCGGTCAGTTCCGCTTCCGAAGGCGCGTTGACCCGAACACTTTGCCCGGCACTTTCGAACACGGCGGTGTCTGTTCGGGTAATGCCATACTGCTGGGCGATTTTCGGCTGCCGTTCCGGGTCGACGAACTCCACGGAAATCTTCGAGCTGGCTTGCCGATAACTATCGAGCCGTTCTTTGTATGACTGGTAGCCGGGATCCTTTTCTCTGGTGAAGACGGTCACGGTCACGTCACGTGGAAGACTCCGCAACAGGCGATGTGTCTGCGGAGCGAGAGTGAAGTTCTGATTCTCCGACAGATCCCAACGAATAGAGTGGCGGGCGGCCAGAAAATTAACAATCACGAGAATGCCGATGAACAGAAGGGTCATCAACAGACTGTTGGCCCCCACTCGGGTAGACCGGCGAGCGGAGAAGGCTTTCAGCCCACTGAAATGGGCAATAATAGAGATGAGAAAACAGAGGAGGGCCGTCCCTTCCAAAAGGCCAGTCAGCCAAAGTTTCTCCGGAACCAGACTATAGGCAACCGCTCCGGCCGCAGCCAGAGCCAGGCCGATCACGCCAAGGGGAAGGGTCTTGAGAGTCATTTCCACCGTGCCGAGTCCACGACTCGGTGCGCTAAAAAGAGCATGAGGGCAAGACTGCTGAAAAAGTACACGAGGTCTTTTGTATCGACCAGCCCGCGCACCAAATGGTCGTAGTGCTCCATGAACGAGAGATACGTGACGGCTTGTCCAATGGCTGTATCCCCGAGCAGCGAGCCCAAGCCTGAGAGGAGCCACAAAACCAGTAAGAGGCCGATGCTCACAAACGCCGCAACGATCTGGTTTTCTGTCAGTGCCGATGCCAGCACACCGACGGAGAGAAAGAGGGCACCCAGCAAGACGAGTCCCAGGTAACCAGTCAGCACGGGATACCAATCGAAATCACAGAAGAGGGCAAGCACGAGCGGTACTAGACCGGTCAGCCCCAGTAACCCCAAAAACAGAAGAAAGACGCTCATGAACTTCCCGGCGACGATCTCGTTGGTGCCGACCGGAGAGGTCAGCAAAAATTCAAATGTGCGCAGCTTGCGTTCTTCAGCGAAGAGGCGCATCGTCAGGATCGGCAGAACAATCAGGAGAATAAATCGTGTGCTGGCAAACAGATTCCGGAAGACCAAGTCGTTGAGATTGACCTGAGCGCTTCCTTGCACCTGCATCAGCTGAATCGCCTGGGCTCCAGCAAAGACCACATAGAGATAGGCCAGCAGTCCTACGATCAGCAGAAACACGGCTCCCACGGCGTACACCACGGGCGACACGAAATACGAACGCAGCTCTTTTGCAATGATAGCCTGAACTGGTGTCATGCTGGTTGCCCTGTCGACTCCACTGAAGTATGCACTGGATCCTGTACGAGGCCTTCCTCATGTCGAGTCAGTTGAAGAAAGACGTCTTCTAACGTCATGGAAATCGCTTTCAGTTCAAGCAGACCCCACCCACTTGTGACCGCCAGGCGAGCGATCTCTTCCCGCACATCACGACCAAGCTCGGATTCCAAAATAAACGTAGCGGAGTCGCCACTCGCGAATACGTTCTGAACACCCTGCACTCCCTTCAATCGGCTCTCGGTGTCCGCGGTGGGAGATTTGAGGGTCAGCGAGATCTTTTCGGACTGGCGCAGACGCGCGGAGAGTTGTTCTGGCGTATCCTCGGCCACGATACGCCCACCGCTGATGATGACCACGCGCTGGCACACGGCAGTTGCTTCAGGAAGGATATGGGTGCTCAGGATGACGGAATGGGATCCAGCAAGATTCTTGATCAATTCTCGAATCTCAATAATCTGTTTCGGATCGAGCCCCACGGTCGGCTCATCGAGGATTAACACCTGTGGGTCGTGCAACAGCGCTTGGGCCAGGCCGACGCGCTGGCGATATCCACGAGACAGATTTCCGATGAGTCGGCGTTGCACCGTGCCAAGTCCCAGCCGTTCTATTTCACGCTGCATAGACGAGGTGAGGGTATTCCCGCTCAAACCTCGGAGGCGTCCCACAAACCGAAGATACTCTGTCACCGTCAATTCCTGATACACCGGCGGAGTTTCCGGCAAATAGCCGATCCGGCGTTTGACCTCCATCGGCTGATCGGCACAATCGAACCCTGCCACCCGTGCAATGCCCTCAGTGGCCGGCATAAAGCAAGTTAAAATACGCATGGTGGTGGTTTTACCAGCCCCATTCGGGCCCAGGAACGCCAATACCTCGCCCTTGGCAACCGAGAAACTGATACGATCGAGGGCGGTATGTTGTCCATACCGCTTCGTGATCTGTTGGACTTCAATCATATGTGGTGAGTGGATCGCTTGCGTTGGGGAGTGCTGCCGTCGGGTTGATCGTTGTTCCCTCACAGGCAACAGGCGGGCATCTTACTCAGTCGGATTAAGTCAGTCAATATCGATCACCCTCCAGCCGTCTATCGCTTTACACGTTTTCTCCATCCTGCTAGAGTCCACACGCGCGTAGACAGGCCTGCCAGAAGAGATCTATTGATGAACACGATGGGTCGAACGAACGGAGCACTGTTCACCATCGCTGCATTGATGGTGCTGCTACTCTGCGTGCCGTCAGGCAGTGCGGCAGCCAGTGGACGAACCTATCGAGTTCATGGCCAAGTGATTGCAGTAAACATCACCCAAACGCCCCATATGATTGTCGTCAAGACACCGTTGACGACACATGACGACATGACTGTGGGGGCCAAGATCACATCCCAAACGAGGATTGTACGGAAAGGAAAGCGAATCGCTCTTCAAGCCATCAAAGTGGGGGAAAAGGTGTGGCTGACCTATATCAAACAGCGGGACGGAGTCTTTGCTCAAATTATTCAGACCCAGTAACGCATGTCACTCAAGCCGTGGCGGCCACACCATCCATAGTCCGAGGGACTACAAAGCCAAAGGTTATCTTCAAGGTAGCGAGCATCAGGCCAGTTTCACACCTGCCGCATCAAGACGTCTATAGTTAATACCACTCATGGGTTGACTGACACACGTACTTTCTTCTATATATGATCGTGCTAGGTAGTAGGCCAGCCAAGTTTTTCGGCTCATTGACGTAGAGCTCCTTGTTAGTCGTTCCTTTTTTGTTCAGCCTAAAGTATGGGGCAGGGCTACCCATTCGGTATTGTAGGACTTTGGGCTGAACCGTATGGTGAGGGCACACGGACCATGTTCTTACGTGCCAGACGATTCAACCAGGAACAAAAGGTAGCACCAGATGGCCATTCGAATTCATGGAAGCAGTCGGCAACTGTTCTGGGCAATAGGTCTCAGCCTAGGGATGTTTCTGAGCGCCTGTTCGTGGGTTCCCAAGGGGGTCTCTCAATTGGATGTGGGGATTGAGGAGCGTGGGGTAGCCTCGTGGTATGGCGAATCGTTTCATGGCAAGCAAGCGGCCAACGGCGAGCTGTTTGACATGGAGGCATTGACGGCAGCCCATCGGACGCTGCCGCTTGGGAGTGTAGTCCGAGTCGTGAATTTAGCAAACGGGAAGTATCTCCATGTACGAATCACCGACCGTGGCCCCTACATTAACAACCGAATTCTGGATCTCTCGCACGGCGCTGCCGTTCGGCTAGGAATGATGGAGGGAGGCCTATCGCACGTACAAATTCAATTGGTTGGAGAACGCCGGCCCGCAGCACTTCTCTCTTCTGAGGCGATAGAGGCGGCATCGGTCGCTCTGATTCTCGGGCTAGAACAAGCCCCCTCAGGTTCCCCCGAGTCCCTCCCCCCAGCAGTTTGGAAAAAGTTTGACCCGCTGCTGGCGTCTCCCCATCGGTTGCCTCCTGGCGATATCTGGTTCCAACAACGGACCCGGCGTTTGACGGGAATGCAGTCGGCAGATCATACCGACCATACCGAAATTGCAACCATCATTCTTAGCTAGCCCCCACCACTAACCCGCCCAAGACAGCAGAACGAGCGCCACGGAAGAACGTTCAACCTCAACCGTTCGAGGTATCCAGCGCTTCAAACTCCGCACTTCGAGTCACACCTTCTCGCACGTCTCATACCTAGGCGTTTAGCCCATGGACACCGATTGACGATTGCACCTCTATACCCACTCCGTAGGCTCACGGGTCGGTCGGTCAGTCACCCTCACAGCAAGCACCTCTCGGATTGCCCGACTCAACCGATCAATCTCTCCACCCTCCAACATGGGAACAATCCAAGCATCTGCAGGTTCCAGTTCAATGCGATAGTGATTCTTCTTCGCTGAGAACCACTCGATATACGGGTGCGGCGCGAGGTTCGGGTGAGGATCGAACGAAATCAAGTTGACATCCCCGATCTGTGGATTCTCCATGTCGCCAATCACCTGCCCAGCAAGATCCTCGTCTTCAAACCGGGGATTCCGGAACTGAATGACCTGCCCCGAGATATCGGGTTTGAAGTTTCCCCGCAAATACACATCCACAGGACCGACCACCGCAAACACAATCCGTCCCACGATCGTCCCGTCAACGCGATTATCAAGAAATCCTTCTTGCACCCAACGTCCATTCGCAAATTTTTGTGCCATCGAACCCCCTCTAACAAATCCACCCTGGTTGTTCATGATTACTCATCGACAATCCCATATAAAACCGGGCTAACGGAAACCACGCGAAGAGTAAGACATCCCTTCCGGCCTACGCAGGCTGGACCTTACCGACCGGGGGCAATGACGACTGTGGACCGTTCCCAAAAGCACCTACCAAGACTGCCAGCAAAATGAGCCCACCTCCAATCCACCCCTGCGTGTCCAATGTCTCGCCAAGAAAGTACCAGGAAAGCCCCGCCGCGTAGGCTGGTTCTGACGAAAAGATCAATGCCACCTGTTGCGCTGGAACAATCCGCTGTACCCACATTTGAATCGCAAAGGCCCCGGTCGCAAGACCTCCAGTCACCCCAAGCCCAACCAACAACAACGCCGTCGGCGCAAAGGCCTGCGCCGGGGCCTGTTCAACCAATAATGTGGGAAGCAACAGGCCGACCATGGCTATCATTTGCCAAGCAAATAAAGAGGGTGCATCGACCTCACGTGTAAACCGCTCCAGACAAGCAATATGCGCGGCAAACGCCGCGGCACAGCCGAGTGTCAACACATCGCCAAGATTCCCGGATCCGCTGGGCTTCACCAACAACCAGAGACCTACGGTAGCAATTCCTGTCGCCAACCATACGCGTCGATCAAACCGACGCAGAATTATAGGCACAATGATGACATATAGCGCCGTAATGAAAGCCGAATTCGATGCGGTCGTATAGTTGAGTCCAACCGTTTGGAGGAGGTAGCCAAGGAAGAGCCAGCACGTCGCGATCGTACTTGCCTTCAAGAGCGCCGGCTCTCGATGCAAGCGAAGTTTCCATAACAAAAATCCACCCCCGACCAGCAATGCCCCCAGAAAAAATCTGAGAAACAGAAACGACAGTGGCGGAATTTGCTCCAATACCGCTTTTGTTGCAGGGAACGTCGCCCCCCAGATGAACGTTGTCAACAAGAGTGCGAGTCGTGGCATAGGATGGAAGTCGTGCGGAGCCTTGAGTTATCAGTTCTGAGTGTTCTGGCGGATTCATGGCCACCGAGATGTCTTCAACTCAGTACTCAGAACCCAAAACTCAACACTTCGTCTTATGCCTTGCACAGCGAGCAACGACGCTGTTCCGTCGTTCCGGCCTGCTCCATCGCTGCTAACGCTCGCGTCTTATCCGGGTAATCGAACCACCCGCCTTCCCAGAAATCGCTCGAGGAACCGATCGATGTCGACGGCACTTCGGAACAGCGATCCTTATGGAGGGTAACCCGGTCGATTGAACGTGCGATGTGAATCCAATAGCTCATTGTAGGAACAGTGAGGGGTGAAGTGTCAGGGGTGAGGGGGTATGAAAACGAAGGTTCAGCAACCTTTCACTCCTCACCCTTTACCTCTCACTGGTTTAGGGCAGGAGTTGCCACTCATCCTTCTCGATGAAAACTTTGACACCTGTCTCAAGCTTCTTAATGTCGTCCTTGTCGAACAGCTTCATATATCGTTCGATCCGATCCGGATCATCAATCCGTTCTTCCTGCATCATTCCACCGACACTCTTGTATTTCCGAATCAACAGAGACATCGAAATCCTCCTCCAGACCACTAGAAGTCCTATGAACGAGATGTGTAGAATAAGGCAAAGCTCAATGGTCGGTCAAGTACACGCTCTCGCGTTGTGCGGTGTTCGTCACGCACCATAAGGACACGAAACATGCCGGTCTACGAATATCGTTGTGGGCAATGCGAAAAACACTTCGATGCCACACAAACCGTTCATGCACGGGTCGAAGACACCGTGTGCCCTCATTGCCAAGCTCAGAACGCCACACGGCTACTGTCTGCGTGCACAACACAGGTCAAGGGAACCCGCAAACCCGGGTTTGCCGAAATGAAAGCCTACAGTATGTTAGACGAGCGAATGGACAAGTTTGCCAAACTCCCTCCAATTATGGGCAAACGCGCGGCCCCCGATACCGCCCCCCCTTCCAATCCCTCAACCGGTGACGTAACGGAGCATTAACAGGATACTGAAGGAGCTGCTCTTTCGCTTTCGTGAGCATCCCGAGACTATGTCGTCCTCCCCCTAACATCCACCCATGCCTGGGAGATCCTATGATCGCGAGACTCATACTCTCGCTCAGTCTTAGTTTTCTATTCAGCTGTGGAGCAACCCTCAGTGCCCTTGCGGGCACCGCGGGAAGCCTGACCATCGCTGGCAATGGACCAGAGCTGACGACCATCGAACCCCTCGCCCGGGCCTTTGAAAAAGCCAACCCGAGCGCCTACCTCGACGTCGTGTGGGATGCCAACTCGAAACCAGCTGAAATGGTGATATCTGGCCAGGCTCAGATCGCGGTCACTGGAACTGCCGCCTCTGATCTCTCCGCAACACCCATCGCGTGGGATGGCATCGGTATTCTCGTGCACCTTTCCAATTTCACGAAAGATATCACGAAGCAGCAAGTGGCCGAGATTTTCTCTGGCAAAATCACCCTGTGGTCAGAAGTCGGTGGACCCGAGACGAAAATCTTGGTCATCGACAGGCCTCGCAACCAGAATATTCGCGATACGTTTGAATCACAACTCGGCATCACCGGCAAGATCGCGGGCTCCGCCAAGGAGATTGGGCTCGATGACCAGGTCGTGAAGACCGTCGTGGGTACGCTTCCCCCTCTGTCTGCGATCACCTACTTGTCCCTGGGCCAAGGATTATCTGTGGTCTCAGCTGGCGTCCCTGTGAGACTCTTGCCTATCGACAAGATTGAACCGGAAGGTCCCACCGTCAAAGACGGCCGCTACCCGCTCCGACGGCCGGTTCTTCTCTTGTCCAAAAAGGATCCACATCCCCTGGTTGAGGCATTCACCCAGTTTGCCTTGTCCCCAGCCGGTCAACAGCTCATTGCTGAAACGTATATACCGATCAAAGACAAATAATCATGTATTGTAACGATTGAAGGAGGCTCCATGAAGACGTGGCGATCAGTGCGATTGCTGTTACTGGGAGTCATCGGACTCATGGTTTCACCCAGCATCGCCTCCTTCGCAGAGGAACCGGGCGCGATAGTGGACGGAGCCGGATTCACCCTCTACGATACTGAATCGATTAAAGGATCCGACGCAGGGAAAGTCGAACGGGACCCCGTCTGCGACCGGAGCAAGCGCCCACGGATCGCCAAAGTCGAGCCGGACGAAGCCAAGCCAGGCGACAAGGTCGTCATTACCGGCGAACATTTCGGCACAAAGGAATGTTTCCATACTGTGACCTTTAGTGCAGCCTCACGTACACCCGTCGACTTTACGTTCATAAGCGATTCGGCAATTGAAGCGACCGTGCCGGATGCGAAAGCAGGGATGTCCTTCGTGATCATCGTCGCAGGCGGCGGCAGCGCCCAGTCAAAACCGGTTTTGATTAAGTCTAAGTAGGATTGCTCCCACGCGAGGCACGCCGTCCCGCTATCATACGTGTTCTCCCCGTGTCACGCTCCTGGATCAGACTTGTTTTCGCTCTGCTTCCCTCGACAAGACTCCTGACCCTGTGCTAGCTTACGCGCTCATTTTCGCCCGATATCTCTCGCAGAATCTTGAACGGTTTAAGGAACGCGGGACCGGTATGTTCAAAAAAATTCTGGTGGCAAACCGCGGCGAAATTGCCATGCGGATTATCCGCGCCTGCCGCGAATTAAACATTGCCACTGTCGCCATCTACTCCGAAGCCGACTCCACCGGGATCTACGTCAAGAAAGCTGACGAAGCCTACATGGTTGGCCCTGGGCCGATTAAAGGCTTTCTGGACAGCCAACAGATCGTCAACCTTGCGCTGCGGATCGGCGCCGATGCGATTCACCCAGGCTATGGATTTCTCTCAGAAAACTCAGAATTTGCGCAGCTGTGCCACACCTCCGGCATTACCTTCATCGGCCCATCGCCTCAAGCCATCGACTTGATGGGCAGTAAGGTGAAGGCCCGCGAACTGGCCAAGCGAGTGGGCATCCCAATTGTCCCAGGCACCGAAGGCGGCATCACCGATGTCAAGGACGCGCTATCCTTCGCCAAAAAAACCGGATACCCCGTCATTATTAAAGCTAGCGCAGGGGGGGGCGGACGCGGCCTCCGGGTGGTGCGATCGGATGCCGAGCTTCGCGACAACATAGCGGTGGCGTCACGAGAGGCTCAGGCCTCGTTCGGCGACGGAAGCATCTTTATTGAAAAGTATATCGAACGACCGCACCATATTGAATTTCAGATCCTGGCCGACCGGCATGGCCACATCATTCACTTGGGCGAGCGCGATTGCTCGATTCAGCGCCGGCATCAGAAGCTCATCGAGATCGCCCCATCCTTAATTCTCACGCCATCTCTTCGTGCCGAAATGGGTGAAGCGGCCATCGCCATCGCCAAAGCGGTCGATTATGACAATGCCGGTACTGTGGAATTCCTCCTCGATCAACAGGGCCGCTACTACTTCATGGAGATGAACCCCCGCCTCCAAGTCGAGCATACGGTCACCGAGCAGATCACGGCGATCGATATCGTGCGCAATCAGATCGCCATTGCAGCCGGCATGCCTCTCGACATCACGCAGCAGGAAGTCACGCTCCAAGGTCATGCCATACAATGCCGTATCAACGCCGAAGACCCGAAGAACAACTTCAGGCCTTGCACCGGCACCATCACAGCCTATCTCTCGCCGGGTGGGATCGGGGTGCGCATCGACGGAGCGGTCTATAAAGACTACGCGATACCGCCTTACTATGATGCCCTCTTGGCCAAACTCACCGTGCGCGGCCGCACGTGGGAAGAAACCGTCAGCCGCATGAGACGCTCCCTCGAAGAATACGTCTTACGCGGGGTGAAGACGACGATCCCGTTTATGATGGAGATCATGAAGGAGCCGGACTTTATGGCAGGAGATTTCGATACCTCCTTCCTGGAGACGCATCCGACGCTGTTCAACTATGACGACTTCGAGCAACCAGAGGATCTGGTACTCGCACTCTCCGCCGCCATCGCCGCCTACGAAGGGCTGTAGCAGGATGCTGAAAAAATCCGTCAGCGCAAAAAGACCGTTATTTGGTTTGTCTCGTTTGTTTGATTGAACCAGATAGACCAGATGAACCAGATAAACAAAACAAACCAGTTTGAGCATCCTGCGCGTTGCTTTCCGGTTATCGGGCAGCAATAGAACCAACGGATCAGGACACCATGGCAACACGACGACCTTCGCGAACACGGACCCCCAAGAAACAAACAGCTGAACCAGCTATCCGGACGTCAAAGACACGCACCCGCAGGGGACAAGATCTGACGATCCAACCGGCGGCGGGCAAGCCCATCCTGATCACCGATGTCGCCCTGCGCGATGGCCATCAGTCGCTCCTGGCTACACGCATGCGCACAGAAGACATGCTGCCCATCGCTCAAAAGCTCGACGCCGTCGGCTATTGGTCGCTCGAAGTCTGGGGTGGCGCCACATTCGACACCTGCCTGCGCTTTCTCAAAGAGGATCCCTGGGAACGGCTCCGCGCGCTACGCGCGGCCATGCCCAACACCAAACTTCAAATGCTGCTCCGCGGGCAGAACCTGGTCGGCTATCGGCACTATGCCGATGATGTGCTGGAACGATTCATCGAACGGTCTGCCACCAACGGCATCGACGTCTTCCGCATCTTCGACGCCCTGAACGATATCCGTAACGTCGAACGAGCCATGCGGGAAGTGAAAGCCTGTGGCAAGCATGTCGAAGCCGCCATCAGCTATACCGTCAGCCCCGTCCACAGCGTGGAACGTTTTGTCACCATGGCAAAACAGCTGGAGGATTTGGGAACGGATACGCTGTGCATCAAGGACATGGCCGGGCTCTTGGCGCCGCTCGACGCCTATCACCTCATACGCCGAATCAAAGCCGCCGTGAAGGTCCCGATCCATTTGCATTCGCATTACACTTCTGGAATGGCCTCGATGACCTCCCTCATGGCGATCCTCGGCGGCTTGGATATGTTGGATACGGCCATCTCGCCATTGGCAGGCGGAACCTCGCATCCCTCGACGGAAACACTGGTGGCCTCACTGCGCAACACCCCGTACGACACCGGACTTGATCTGGCCTCGTTCCTCCCGATCACCGAACACTTCCGCACCGTTCGGCGAAAGTATCGTCAGTTCGAAAGTGAGTTCACCGGGGTCGATGCCGAGATTCTCACCTCGCAAATTCCTGGCGGCATGCTTTCGAATCTTGCCGCGCAACTGACTGAACAGAATGCGCTCGATCGGATCAAAGAAGTGCTGGATGAAGTGCCGCGCGTCCGCAAGGAAATGGGCTATCCCCCGCTCGTCACTCCGACCAGCCAGATCGTGGGCACTCAAGCCACACTCAATGTCCTGACCGGCGAACGATACAAAGTCATTACGACGGAAACCAAGAACTATTTCCTCGGACTCTACGGGCGGGCACCGGGCCCTGTCGATCACGACATCATGGCGCGCGCGATCGGGGACGACCATCCGATTAAGACCCGACCCGCTGATCGGCTGGAGCCTGAACTCGAAGCGGCCAGAAAAGATCTGCCCGACTCAGCCGCCTCGGTGGAAGATCAACTGTCATTTACCCTATTCCCCTCTATCGCGCGAGACTTCTTCGAGGCGCGCGAGAAGGGAGACCTTGCGCTGGAACCTCTTGAAATCTTCTCTGCCAGCGGATCGGCTGCAGCCACCGAACTGCATTTAGCGCCAGCCGAATTCAACGTGACCGTCCACGGCGAAACCTACCATATAGAGGTGTCCGGTTCCGGGAGGAAGGTAGACGGCCGCAAACCCTATTACATCCGAGTCAACGACAAACTTGAAGAAGTCTCGTTAGAACCGATCCAGGAAATCCTCGCCGGCGTGCCGGAAACTCCCGATGCCGGCAGCAGCGCCAAACCCAAACGACCCAGGCCATCCAAGCCGGGAGATGTGGCGCCGCCGATGCCAGGCCGCGTCGTCAAAGTGCTCGTCGCGATCAATGCCAGAGTCAAAGCCGGAGCCCCCCTCCTGATTATCGAAGCCATGAAGATGGAAAGCCAGGTCCCGGCCCCGATCGATGGGACCGTCACGGCCATCCTGGTCGCTGAAGGCGACAATGTGAAAACGGATGAAACAGTCATCCAGCTGGAGTAATCCAATAGACCCGCGTGCCTCCGTTCATGCATGCAGACAGCCGTATGTGGCCCTGCTTAGCTTCATTCTGTTGTGCCACATCATGACCGCCTGCTCGTCTCCTTCGCCGATTCCAAAGCATTTCGACGCCATTGAACGCATGCCTCTTCATACTGCCCTTGTCCACGGCCAGCGGATCGCCTATCTGGATGTGGGCACAGGCCCACCGGTTATTCTGATTCACGGTTTCGGGGGATCGATGTGGCAATGGGAATATCAGCAACACGCTCTGTCGCAACACTTCCGCGTCCTCACACTCGATTTGCCAGGCGCCGGACTCTCCGATAAACCTGACATCGACTACCGGCCAGACCAGATGCTGGATTTTTTTGTCGGATTCATGGATGCCATCAAGATTCCTCAGGCGACGTTAGTCGGCAATTCCATGGGCGCCGGCTTGGCCATCGGCATGGCGTTGGAGCACCCTGCACATGTGGCCAGGCTCGTGCTTGTCGGCGGGCTGCCGCAACACGTGATAGAGAAACTCACCAGCCCGTCTATTAAACGCGCCTTGAACACCAGTGCACCGTCCTGGTTCATTTCCTTCGGCAATCGACTGTTCGGTGGCCTGATGATCGAGTCCGTCCTACGAGAAATGGTGCATGACTCGGCACTCCTCACACCAGCCGTCCTCGAGCGGTCCAATCGCAACCGGCAGCTCCCCGGGCTCATCAAACCTATTATGGCCGTCAGAGAAAACCTTCCTCTCTGGGAAGCCGGGTTCGCCACACGCATCGGAGAGATCACCCACCAGACACTGGTGCTATGGGGAGAAGAGGACCGGGTGTTTCCAATCGCCGTCGGAGAAGAACTCCAACAAATCATCAAGGGATCACGATTCATCCGAGTCCCCAAGGCAGGGCACATCCCGCAATGGGAACGACCAGATGTGGTCAACCAGGAACTCATCACCTTTATTCGCCGCTAACAGGATGCTGAAACAGTCCACCAACCTGTCTCGTTTAATTGGTTTGTTTGGTTTGTCTTGTTATTTGGTTGAACCAGACCAACTCAATGAACTAAACAAACCAGATAAACCAGACAGATAGAGCTTGTCCCAGACATGTGGACCATCGAGATTCTACTGTGCCAAAATAGTTTGTTAGCATCCTGTCAACGACACAAGGACAAGCCATCGTATTCTTGATAGAATAGACACCTTTACTTCACCAAGGAGGGCATTATGAGGGCAGGATATCGAACGATCATCGGGGCGGCACTCTGCATGACACTCGGGTTCGCTGGATGCGCAAGCACCGGCAGCTCCAGTTTTCTCTACAAAAACTACACCGTCGCTGACGGCAGCGCTGTGGCTGGTGAGGGCCGCACCGTCCTCTTTCAGGGAAACCCACTGGTTCTGGCGGGAGCCGGCATCAAAGTCGGGGACACCCTCAGGGACGTGACGTTAACACAGACAGATCTTTCGCCGTTAGCCATCACCGACACCAAGGGCAAGGGCAAGGTCCGGATCATCAGTGTCGTCCCGTCGCTCGATACTCCGGTGTGCGAAGAGCAGACCCATTATCTGAGCGAGAAAAATAAGGGCCTCGATAAGATGGTTGAACTGGTCACCGTGAGCATCGATACGCCTTTTGCACAAAAGCGATTTGCCAAGGAAGCCCACATCAGCAATGTCACATTCCTCTCAGATTACAAGGATGCTGAATTCGGGAAGGCCTACGGACTCTTTATCAAGGGGCCCCACATCCTGGCTCGCACAATTATGGTGATTGATGCCAACAACACTGTGCGGCATCTGCAAGTCACCCCCGAACTGGTCCAATTGCCTGACCTGGATAAGGCCTTCGCCGTGGCCAAGTCGCTGATCACAGCAGGCTAGATCCACGAAAATGCTGGGCCCTGGTTGAGACTGAGGAGAGGGAGATGCATATTTCTCCTTAACCTTAGCCTCAACCACAGCCTTCCTTTAGAATGAAGAGATGGCCCAATACGACCTGCTCGTCATAGGAAGTGGGCCCGCCGGCCAGAAGGCCGCGGTCCAAGCCGCCAAGCTCGGCAAAAAAGTCGGCATCGTCGAACGCAAAGCCGTCGTCGGCGGCGTCTCGACCAACACCGGCACCATCCCAAGCAAAGCCCTCCGCGAAGCGGTGCTCTATCTCTCGGGGTTCCGCCAACGCAACCTGTATGGAACCGGCTATCGTCTGAAAGAGACGGTCACGATCGAAGATCTCGCGTTTCGCTCCAACCACATCATCAAGAACGAAATTGAGATCGTCAAGGATCAGATGGTACGTAACCGCATCGATCTGATTTTTGGAGAAGCCCGCTTCGTCGATCCTCACCGGCTCCTCGTTCAACAGGCCGGCACGGAAACCGAACATTATGCCCATGTGATCGTCATCGCCGTGGGAACAGTGCCGACTAGACCAGCCGATATTCCATTCGACGGTCACACCATCATCGATACCGACGGCCTCATCACGCTCAAACGCCTTCCAACAGCGATCATCATTGTCGGCGGCGGCGTGATCGGCACAGAATACGCATCGATCTTAGCCATGATCGGCGTGAAGGTCGTGCTGATCGACAAGCGTCCGCGCTTGCTCGAATTTGTCGACGCGCAGATCATCGACGCCTTGCAACGACAGATGACAGATATCGGCGTGACGCTCTACCATGAGGAAGAAGTCGTCGCGATCCGGAAAGAATCCGATGGACAAGTCACGGTCTCGTTGACACACCGGCCCCCGATCACCGCCACAACGCTGATGTATGCCATAGGCCGAATCGGCGCGACACAGCGCTTGAACCTGGCGGCCGTCGGCATCACACCGGATGCGCGAGGCCGCGTGATCGTGAACGAGCATTTTCAAACAGCCATCCCCCATATCTACGCCGCCGGCGACGTCATCGGTTTTCCAGCCTTGGCGTCCACCTCCATGCAGCAAGGGCGCCATGCTGCGTGCCATGCCTTTGGCCATCCCGACCATACCGACACGGACCTCCTGCCCTACGGCATCTATGCTATTCCTGAAATCTCCATGGTAGGGCGGACTGAGGAAGATCTGCTCAAAGCGGACATTCCTTATGCGGTGGGCGTCGCCCACTATCGGGAAATCGCCCGCGGGCAGCTCATTGGCGATCAAACCGGCATGTTGAAGCTGCTATTCCATCGCCACACCCATGCACTCCTGGGTGTGCATGCCATTGGAGAGGGAGCGACGGAGCTTATTCACATAGGTCAGGCCGTCATGGCCTATCAGGGGAAAATCGATTACTTCATCGACACCGTCTTCAACTACCCAACCCTGGCGGAATGTTACAAAGTCGCCGCACTCGACGGGATCAATCGTTTGCCGAGACCCTGGCCTAGAAAGACGTTAGACGTGAAACGTGAAGCGTGAAACGATCGGGAACCGGACTCAACACATGGGAATAGCTTCGTTGGTATAATCGCTTTTTCAATCATCTGAGATCCTTCATCTAACGTCTTACGTTTTACCTTTCACATTTTACGCTTACCTGGGAGAAACCCCATGTCGTTTACGGACCGTTTAAGACAACTCGCCACACCCATATGGGATGCCCAACTCATTCATCCATTTGTCGTGGCCTTGGGTAAGGGAACCTTGCCGGAACATAAATTCAAGTACTACATTCTGCAAGACGCCAGATTTCTCAGTGACCTTGCCCGTGTGTTTTCTGCCGGAGCGCTCAGAGCGCCGGACTCAGAGTCGGCTCTGCGCCTGACGAAGCTCGCCGAAGACACCATCGTCGTCGAACGCAGCCTCCATGAGGGATACGGATCACGGTGGAACATGACCGCAAAGGAGATGACTGCCGTGCCTATGGCGCCGACGAACTACGCCTACACGAGACATATGCTCACGGTTGCCCACACGGGCTCAGCAGCGGAGATCACCGTTGTCGCCCTCCCCTGCGCCTGGATCTATTGCGTCGTCGGCCAGCATCTCTTGAAGCATGGCCCGCCGAAACACGATCACCCCTATCGAGACTGGCTCATGCTTTACGCCTCACCGGAGTTCGCCGAAGTCCAGCAATGGATGCGAAAGAAAGTGGACCAGTGGGCCAAGACGGCGGGAAAAGAAGAAAAGCGCCGGATGGAAGAATCCTTCGTCATCAGCTCGCGCTATGAGTGGATGTTTTGGGAGATGGCGTGGAACGAGGAGAAGTGGCCGGTGTAAGAGGGCGGGCCAGGGCTGGGAGGCTCTCTCCGCTCGCAGCCACAGAGCGCCGTTGACCGCTCTAGGCTTCGCCTCCACTTGGCGCCGAAAACTTGCCACACCAGCGCTTCGCGAAGGTGTGGCTTCGAACATTCGTCGCCACTGCCTACGGCAGCCGTTGCAGCTCAGCAAGAGCGGTAACCCAACGGCGCTCTGATCACGCTCCGAGAGCCTCCCAGCCCTGGCCCTAAAATATAACACCGGCCGAGAGGGAAGAGAGTGAAGAGGGGTCGGACCCTAGGTCAGTGCCACCCGTCAAGTCACACGGGCCAAAAAAAAAAGCTAAGTTTAGAAGGGCAGGCAGCAGGGCCGTTCCATTGCTCGCGCAACGCGCGGCCTCGGAAGGCCCTCGTTGGACGCGCGCAGTTTGGCCCAGCCCTGCTACCTGCCCGAAGAAGAACACCGGCCCCAGGGGAGGAAGAAGGTAGAAGAATAAAGACCGCATGGAATGTGTTTGTTCGATGCAGTCGGGGACAATCCCCCACCACTGCATCAATTTTACGACGAAGAAACACGCAGCAAGATATGGCAAACCGCAGCGAATTCAGAACTACTGGTCTTACTTCGAAAATCAACTAGGGCCTGTTAACACTAAGAATCATGATTATGCGATACTGCGTGTATGGAAATCACCGACGCTCATATCGCCACATCGAGCCGCTGTTTGCCGACGCCAACGCGGTAACGTGACGCTTGACAATCTGCAGGTGCTCAACGCTATTTTGTACGTCGCCGAGCAAGGTGCAAATGGCGCGGCTTGCCAAAGCGGTTCGGCAACTGGCACACCATCTATACGCGCATGAACCGGTGGTCGAAGAGCGGGGTGTTGGATCGCGTCTTTGCCCAATTGCAACACGCGCAGATCCTCCGCGTGAAGCTCGAAGCCGTGGCCTTGGACAGTACCCTCATCAAAGTCCATCCAGATGGGACCGGGGCGTTAAAAAAAACGGCCCGACAAGCCATTGGCCGGTCTCGCGGCGGATGGACTACCAAGATTCATCTGGTTGCCGCGGATGCTCGAACGGCTCTAACGTTTGCCTTGTCGCCGGGCCAAGCCCGCGATGCTCCCGAGGGACGCAAGCTGCTGCACCGCTTCGGGAAAAGGCCTGTGTCCTATCCCCTTGTTGATGGATCGAGCGTATGAAGGCGATGCGACGCGGCAACTGGCCTCAGATTTAGGGTATGTGCCGGTGGTGCCGCCCAAGCACAATCGCCGTACGCCCTGGGAATACGATCGAGACCTGTATAGGCGACGCAATGAGATCGAACGGCTGTTCCGCCGACTCAAGGGATTTCGGCGCATCTTCTCGCGGTTTGACAAGCTCGATGTCATGTTCGTCGCGTTCATCAATTTCGCGTTGATCGTTGATGGCTTGCGCTAGTGTTAACAGGCCCTAGCCAAAATACAGAAACTGGCAGGACCGTCTTCACAAGAAAACTCTTCTCCTAGTGATCCTCAACTTTGAGTCGAGCGAGATATCCAAATACTGAGAAGAATAAAACTCGCTTCTGCCAGTTAGTTAAAGAGCACATACGGTGGCAGGACGGATTGCGTGTAAGTCTTTATCGGGTATTGATCCTCTCACCACCGACAAATCCGAGCAAGCTCAGGGATTTCGCTCATACGTCGGTCGGCTGGAGAGACTTGGGGCCCTTAGAAATAACGGTAGACCCTTTGATAAACGAAATTGAGTTTCATGCGGCTACTGACGAGGAAAGAAGGCTGCTCAGTGACTCAAAGCACTTGAATCTACTTTATGGCTATCGAACCATTTGATCCATGAGTTTCGAGAGCCTGGGCAGGCATGGAGATGGATCAGAGAGAAACATCTCCTTACTATCACCCCATGACCCAACCTTCAGACAAAGACCAGTAATGAGGGAAAGTACAGTCGGACCGACAAATTCGCGTGTTATTCCTGAACCTCCTAGAACCTAAAACGGACTCTAAAAAGGATATTGACCCATTTCATGCTACAATCAAAAAAGTTAGGGACAACCTTTTCCACGGTATGTAGCAATCACCTCACTCGTCGTTTCCGAGCTACAAGCTCCATTAGCCAATATCATTCGAAGAGATATTTTCGCATTGCGACATCAGAAGAGTGAATGGCGTATCCAGGCGACGCGCCGCTCTAGATACTGAAGAGTCTTTTGTTTGACTGTTTCAGTGGCCATGACGATCACCTCATGTGATCAGCACTCTAAGGCACTTTTTCTGAGGCGTTAACTTTCAGACAACTGATTCCCGTCAGAAAGCCCGCCAAATGCCTCACAGTCAATCTGCTGAATATCAGTGCGCTGGGATGCGCTGTCTACGGACTCGCGTATTGGCAGCACGGGCAAGGATGGCGTGACTAGAGCCTGCGTGGGTGCTATAAAAGAGCGTGGCTACCGTCCGGTTTGAGATTCAGACCCCGCTCGGCTTCGCTGTTCGGACGACCGATGAATATTGGGAACGCATTGTCAGTGAGAAGCACCGGAACATGCGGGACCATGAAGACGAGGTCAAAGAAACATTGGGCAATCCCGATGTGGTCAAACAGAGCATCGCTGACCCTAATGTCTTGCTCTTTTATCGACCACGTCAAGAAGGTTGGACAGTCGCGGTTGCTCGCCGCTTGAATGGAGAAGGGTTTTTGATCACCTGTTATCTGACAGCCGTCATCAAGAAAGGGACGGAGATATGGAAACGAAAATAAAGCTGTTCTTCGACCCTGTCGGCAATACACTTGACGGTATGGTTCGGAGACCCCGATCAGGAACACCTGTGCGAAGAAACCGGCAATGATGTCATCCTCATGAAGGATCACAAGGGCCAGGTCATCGGGTTCGAAAAGTTGAACTTCGTCCCCTTGGGAACAGACATGCCGCTCGTCAGCTTCGAAACCATGGCCATGCCTGCGCGATAAAATAGAGTACACATGATCTGCGATATCTGTGGAAGCAAGGATGCGCTTGTTCGAAAGATCACTCGGAGTTATGGCAAGGGACGGAAACTCTTGGTGATCGAAAACGTGCCGGTGGTGACCTGCCCAAGTTGCGGGGAAAGCTATCTAACCGCAGACGCATTGCATGAGATCGAACGCATCAAGCTTCAACGCAAGCGTGTTGCCCACCAGCGTCCGGTCGCTTTGGCTTCGTTTAGCTGAATCTCTCCTTCTCTTTTACACTCGCATATTAATTCTCCCGCTGGACAGGCTTGGCCTGCCGAGTATAATCTGCGCATCTTAGCAGTACTGATTCAGGAGCACTCATGGTATTGAAGCAGGTCTTGACGATTGCTGGTTCGGATTCTGGCGGGGGGGCTGGGATTCAGGCTGACATTAAAGCCATGTCGGCTAATGGTGTGTTTGCTATGTCGGCAATCACTGCCATCACGGCGCAGAATACGGAAGAAGTTACCGATGTCTTCGAGTTGCCGAGCCTCGATCATTGCGGCGCAGATCGATGCTGTGTTCGACGATTTCGACGTTGCTGCGGTGAAGACCGGAATGTTGTCTTCCACAGCCATTGTCGAGGTCGTCGCAAAACTCCTGAAGCCTCAAAATGTCACGAATCTCGTGGTGGATCCGGTCATGATCTCGAAAACCGGCCATGCGCTGCTCAAGCCGGAGGCAATCGACGCCATGAAGACGCAGCTCTTTCCCCTTGCCTTGCTCGTCACACCGAATATTCATGAGGCCCAACAATTGTCCGGCATGGAGATCAACACGCTCGCGGACGCGCGCCGCGCCGCCAAAGTCATTCATAAGTTCGGATGCAAATATGTGTTGATCAAGGGCGGCCACCTCCCGGCAGACCGAGCTACCGATCTGCTCTATGACGGCAATTTTTTCAATGTGTTCAAAGGGGAGTTCATCGATACTCCTCACACGCATGGCACCGGCTGCACCTTCGCCTCAGCCATCGCCGCCCATCTCGCACGAGGTAAATCTGTGAATGATGCCGTGCAAGCAGCTAAAACCTATCTCACCGAGGCCCTTCGCCATAGCCTGGCAATCGGTCACGGAACTGGACCCACGAATCATTTCTACTTTCTCCAAGGCTAGTAACAGGATGCTGAAAAAGTCCGCCAGCAGGGAGGGGGGAGCGGCCAGGTGCCCTTCTTGCTCGCAGAACGCGCACGATAAGAATGTGCTCGTTCGATGCGCGCAGTAAAGAGCAGCCTCGGCCACTCCCCTAAAAGAGATAGAGAGAATTGGAGAGGCCTTGCGGGATGGCCTTTTTGAGCATCCTGAGGACATGTTCTCCTGTTACATCTCACGGGTGAATCACCAAATAGTTTTGCAACAGCCTACGAGATTGAAAGGTCATTCCATGGAAGAACCCCTCACGTTTCATGATCGGCAGGGTCACAACGTCGCCGCAGTCCTGAGCACACCGAACGGGCCGACGACCGGTCTTGCCGTCCTATGCCATGGATTTCTCTCCGGCAAGAACAGTACAACCAACAGGACTTTGACCCGCCTTCTAAACAGTCACGGCATTGCCACATTCTGCTTCGACTTCTTTGGGCAGGGGGACAGCCAAGGCCCGTTCGAGGATCTCACGACCTCCCTCGCAGTAGAACAGGCGACTGCCGCACTCGACCTCATGACGGCGAAGGGTTTCTCACGAATCGGCCTTGTCGGCTCAAGCTTCGGAGGGCTGGTTGCCATCCTCACGGCAGCCCAGCGTCGCGATATCGGCTGTTTGGCCCTCAAATGTCCGGTGGTGGACTTTCCGGAAGAGCTTCGTATAACATTTGGGCTGGAAGAATTGGCACGGTGGCAGGCCACCGACACCATTCCAAATATGATGGGAGGGTCAGATCGAGTCCGGTTGCGATATGGCTTTTACGAAGACTGCCTCAAACAGATTGCCTATGAGCCGGCGGAACACATTACTGCACCTACCCTGATCGTCCAGGGTGAACAGGATGAATGTGTCCCCCTTCATCAAAGCCAGCGATTGTATGACCGTCTCGGAGGGGTGAAGAGGTTGAATCTCCTGCCGGGCGCCGATCATCAGTTCACTCGAAAGGAAGACTTTCATCAGATGACCACATCGATCAGCAATTGGCTCGTGAGCCATCTCACGAAGAGAGCCTAGAGACGATAGATCGACGAGAATGGTATACAAGGATTCGATTGACCCACAGGCCTGTAGAAATGAGCATCCCGCAGACGCACAGAAAAGCCGGCATGTTCAACATTCTGCTACGAGATAGCGCATGATTACAGAAAGCGTCCAACAGGTCTTGACGGTGCTCTACCCTCTCTATAAAGAGGAGGTATACCAACGACGTGAGCAGATGATGCGGCTGACAGTCATAGGTTCATTGGGTCTGATCACAATGCTGTTTGCGTTTCTCTTGAGTCCTTACAAGGCTCGGCTGACATCTTTCGACACCGTCTTCATCATGCTCGCGAGCCTGATCTGGTGCGGCTTGTTCTGCGGGTTGATCTTTCAACAGCAGTACCGTCACCGGCAGGCCAAACAGGTGCTGGTTCAGCTCGAACAAGCACTAGGGTTTTACGAAGACGGCCTAGTCGAAGAACATCAGGCGCTCTATCCTCATGGATGGAAAACCGCCTGGCTGAGCGATCGAACCGGCATACTCTACTTTACCTCGTTGTGCTCGTTGGCAGTATTATTCCTTCTCGCCCTTCTCTGCTCGTAATTCCGATCACCGACTGCTCGCACAAAACCGATGCATCCAGGAAACGGCTCAACCGTTCCCGCATCGCGACGCAAAGGAGAGGCGAGCACGCGCGCGGCCGCCGATCATGAGCGCGCCCGGATTCAATTCATATTTTTCTGGCGTATCATGTACCTCCACGAGACAATGCAGGAGTGCAACGAATAGACGAATGAAGGAGCAGTCGTCTCCTTCTGACCGGATAGAGAGTAATCTGCTAGGAATAATTCCCGTGATACACATGGCACCGCCCCGGTTCCACCATAGCGTGACTGCAATAATACTCATCCACGCTCTTCACGCTGCAGCGACGCCCGCTATGGTTTCAGCTGAAAGCCAAGAGATGCCCCGCCGTCATAGCTTAATTCATCATTCAGCTGTTGAGGCCACTCTTCCTTCTGCCACAACTCACGAAAGGATCCTCCAATCGTCCAGCGATCAGCCAAATCGTATAATAACTCCGATCGAACCACCCATCGCTGCAATTGTTCCACCGGCTATCGAATTACCGTATCGCCGAACATCGGCCAAACGTCCGGTCATGGCTTCAATCCCCCCGGCTCACATACCTCATTCCGCACAGATGTCAGACATTGCAGCCGGACAGGACACACCGACGCCAACCGACGGCGGGAAAGGCACCATTCCGACGACAGCGCCACCCAACACAACCTCGATGACGGCACTTCCTGCTGGAATGGCTTCAACAAACTCTCATGTGGCCACCCCGCCCACGCCCTCTCCGTTGGCCGGGACAACAGATATTCACTCGACGGCCTCAGCAGGAGGCGGCAAAGCCTCCTCCATTGGCAGCTCACGATCGACATTGAACCTGTTCAGAAACTCTGCCATCGCGAGCTTGTTGCAACCACCGACACCTGTGATCACCATACCCCCCTCACCCCCTCCCCGGTCGACTCCATCATCAACGTCTCCTCCTCCCAACGGATCGACGGGGAAGGTGACACTCGCATGGAAGGCAAATCAGGAACCAGACCTGGCTGGCTACAAACTTTATATCGGCACGGGATCCGGCATATACAATTTCACTGGATCGCCATTCTCGATCAATATCGCCACGCGCTCCACCGCCTTCAATCTTCCAAAGGGCCAAACGTATTTCTTCGCCTTGTCCGCACTCGACACCGCTGGCAACGAAAGCGTGCTATCCGCCGAAATCAGCAAGAGCCTCTATTAGCGACCGCTCAAAATCGCTGCCCAACTGCGTTCTCGGCTCCCCAAAATCCTCAACGTACCCCGGAGGGTACGCCTCCGTTTGATTCGCCTCGGGCCTTGTTGGGCAACGATTTTGAGCGGTCGCTTATTCCAGCTCATACTGTCTTAGGCATGATACTCAAATGGATAATCCAACTTCCTTCTCAATCGTATGTCTCTCTGCGGCCTCGCTGGGAGACAGTTTGAGCCACCGCTGTATTTCAGCTTATGAAGTCTTCAGAGGGAACACCCGATGACTAGATAAGAAGCAGGATGCTCAAAACGGTCATCCAGCGCGGCCGCAGGAGAGAAATAACCGGAATCGTACCCTCTGAGGTACGTTGAGGATTATTTCGATCCGAGAACAAAGCTGGGGGCCGTTTTCAACATCCTGTTAAGATTTGGCGCAGCGGAAGCCCGTATAACTATTTCGAGTTTCAGGTGGAAGTTTGAAGCGACCATAGGTCAGCAAATACTTCGGCAGGTCTGACCACGACCCTCCACGTAGCACTTTGAACTGTCCTTGCTCAGGGCCTTGCGGATTGTGCGCTGGAGAGACTTCGTAATAGTTCACGGCGTACCAATCCTGCACCCATTCCCAGACATTCCCCGCCATGTGATAGAGCCCGTAGGGACTCTTGCCATGTTCATAGGACTGCGCGGGCATCAAGACCTGACTGTAGCTGAACCGCGCACCTAGCGCGAAATTTGCCAGATCCTTGTTGGGAACCCGATTGCCCCAGGGATAGAGCCTTCCGTCCGTTCCTCGAGCCGACTTCTCCCATTCCGCTTCGGTGGGAAGCCTCTTTCCCTTCCACCGGCAATAGGCAACGGCGTCCGACCAGTCCACGCCGATCACCGGCTGATCGCCATGCTGAGTACGATCAACTGTGTCCCATTGCCATGGAGCAGCTCGATTCGTCGCAGCGAGAAATGATGCATACTGCCCCGTGGTGACTTCATGGAGGTCTATAAAGAAGGCCGGCAGCCAGACTCGATGCTGGGGGCGCTCATCCTCCAGGGCCTGCATCCCATCCAATCCCATTGTGAACTCACCGGCTGGAATCTCGACCGTAGGGGTTTCAGCGGTGGGGGGCTGCTCCAGAGATTTCGATTTCCTGAGTTGATCAAGTTGCGCCTCGCTGAAAGCAGCCGTAACGGTGAGAAACAGAAGGATGCTCAAAAAGGCCACCCAACGCGGCCGCAGGCGAGAGAAAACCGGAGGCGTAGCCTCTGGGCTACGTTGAGGATTTTGTCGAGCCGAGAACAAAGTTGGGGGCCTTTTTCAGCATCCTTCTCAGTGGATGAGTCCGCCGACAACCCAATGCCGATCATCAACGACATCGATCAACAGACGCGTCAGATTCATCTGCGCCAACTGTGCGCCGATTTCATCTTCTGTAAATGCCGCGAGCAGCGAATGATAGAAATCTCTCCTGAGAATATCCGGAGCATCGGAGGCATATCGATCGACGATAGCCTGCGCGTCTTCTGGCGAGTCCGGCCTCAATAAGTCCATCACGAGCACTGGAGAGCCTGGTTTCACGACCAATCGTAACTTGTGCCAAAACTGCAGCGGGTTCGGCACATGATGTAACAAGCTGTTGGAAATAGCGGCATCGGCGACACTGACCCCGGCGAGGTCCTGAAATCGCTCACAGCGGAACGTCATACGATCGGACAGCCCGGCTTTCCGGGCAATGTCTTCAGCCAATCGCACCATCGGAGCCGATGCGTCGACACCAGTGATACGACAAGAGGGAAACAACCGAGCGAAGCGGATAGGGATGTCGCCAGGGCCACAGCCAAGGTCAAACACATGCCCCTCGGAAAAATCGGGGAAATAGTCGCGGAAGCGATCAACGAACCCCTGGTTCTCTTGTTCGAAATCCGCCTGTGCATAGATGAGGGCCTGCTCAGGATCATCCATGAGTTCAGGTTCAAGCGTACGGTTCATGGGCTCCTTGCTTTCAGCAATCAGCCGTCAGCAAGTCATCCGGAATCGGAAACTGAACGCTGATGGCTGACAGCTGATAGCTAGTTCTTCTTTTCAAGAACCACTTCGTCTCCTGGCCTGACCAAACCCTCGCGAAGCACTTTCGCGTAAAGCCGACTCCATCCCGGATTCAATTTCTGGGACACGCGCTTGTAGTCTTTGTCTCGAAACCACTGCGCATTCTTCTCACAGGGAGTCGTATAACTCATGATTTCTATCTGCACCTCTGGGCCGACATGAAGCCGATCCCCCGGTTTCAATTTCTCCCACTCAAGCCCGGCAAGCGTCAGATTTTCTCCGGAGGAGCCAGCCTCAATCGAGTGGCCCTCGTCCTGCAAGCGCTCGATCAGTTCTTGCGAATAAAGACAAATTGCCCGATCTGGCCCGCCATGGAATTTCAGATTTCGTTGCCGATCTCCCTCGACTCCGGCTTTGGTAATCAGGGCTTCCAGCACCGGACGTTTCGGCACACCGCCGTTCGACACACTTACCTGATACACGTGGGGATAGGGTGGTCGTCCATTCTCAGACATCGACACACCCCTCGCACGATTCTGCCATGAGCAAGTCCACTGCCACCCAGCCCTCTTGTTCACGCCGTTGCACAACCAAGGCCCCCACCTTAGAGAACATCTCGATCATCTCTTCCTCCTGCTCAAGCAGAATACCGGACAACAAGAGCCGCGCCCCGTGGCCTACGTACTGCGCCAATGCATCGCTCAGTTGCACCAGCGTCTGGCGATCAAGATTGGCAAGAACCACATCCGGCCGTAGCGTACCCTGTCGGTCTACATCCTGTAACCTCCCGCACCGAACTTCGAGAGCGCTCCCAAACCCATTTTCTCGGGCATAGTCTCGTGCGCAATCCACCGCAACAGGATCGCATTCCACTCCCAAAGCCGACACGGCCCCAAGCCGTAACGCGACCATCGCCAGAATACCGCTCCCCGTCCCCACATCCAGGACGGATTCACCCCCGTGAATGAGGTCTTCGAGCCATTCCAACAACATCCTGGTCGTCGCATGATGGCCCGTCCCGAAGGCCTGCTTCGGATCGAGCACAATCTCAATATCCTGTGCCTCCAACGCCACTGATTCCCAGCTTGGTCTGATCACAATTCGCCGACCGATCCTGATCGGTCTCACCGATTCTGCCCACTGCCGGTTCCAGTCCTGATCGGGCAATTCCTCAACACGAATATCTTCCTCGCCGGACACATTCGGATCAAATTCTTGTAGCACGCGGCATAGACGAGCGCGCGCCTCCAGGCTCCATTGTGGTTTCGGCCAGTAGAGATGGACCAGCCCTTGATCTTCCCATCCTCCCTGGATCACAGGATCAGCTAACAGGCCAAGCAACTCTGCCGGATCGACAACAGTGCGAATCTGGACATCGATCCATCCTTCTGACTTCATAATGGGCTAGAGTTGACGCACTCTCCCCCTTCCAGTAAGGTCGGCTTTATGCCTCGGAACCAGCCTGTACCGACTATGACGAAAACCCATGTGTTGACACGCCTCGTCGCAAAACTCGATCGGACGATCGCCTTGGCCACAGCGTCTAGCTCCGCACTGACACGATGGCGTCTCGTCTTGTTCATCGTCGGAGCGATCTGTACGGTCGGTCTCTATAAAATGGGATGGTATCAAACCGGAAATGGGGCACTCCTCGCCTTCGTCGCCCTGTTTTTCATTGTGGCTTTGTATCATAACAGGCTCGAAAGTCGCTTGCATCGCCTTCGTCTCTGGAAGCAGATCAAGCTCGTGCACCTCGCACGTCTTCGGCTGGATTGGCCGCACATTCCTCCTCGTCCCTCGAGCGCTCCCGAACAGCATCCATATGCGAAAGACTTAGACCTGGTCGGCCCTCACTCGCTTCTCCATCTGCTCGACACCACCGTCTCCTCACATGGGCACGCGCGATTGGTATCATGGCTGCTTGAGCAACCGCCTGAACTGGACCGATGGCTCATGCGCCGTCGACTCGTACAGGAGCTCATTCCGAGATCGCTGCTTCGAGATCGGCTGGGGCTCGAAGCTCAGCTCATTGGCGAACAGGAAATCAACGGACGACGGCTGGAGGCGGTCCTGCAACATGCAGTCGGATTCCCTCACCTCACCACCGTCTTAGCGATTCAAACCCTGCTTGCTGCCACCACAATCGGGCTCGGGTTGAGTGCACTGCTCGATTGGCTCCCGAATTATTGGATGTGGTCCTTCGCCCCCTATGCTTTGATCTATTTCTGGACCGATCAGGGCGAAGAGTTACTGGAACATGCGGTAGGCGTGCACTTCGAACTGGAGAAACTGGGCGCCGTGCTGGGCTTTGTTGAACGACACGCTCGGCCTCGCCACACTGCGCTCGCCGATTTGTGGGCGCCGCTGCTTGTACCGGGAGTGAATCCTCCCCAGCTCGTCCGGCAAGCAGCCCGCATCCTGCATGCCATCAGCGTGAAAGCCCACCCGCTCATTCATCTGATCATCAACGCGTTCTGCCCCTGGGACTTGTGGTTCACCTATCGACTCCAACAGATCCAAGCTCAGGTCGCCTCCCATCTTCCGACCTGGCTGGATCGAGTCGCCGAAGTCGAGGCAGCGTCAGCACTCGCGACGTTTGCCGCGCTGCATCCATCGTATCACTGGCCAGCCCCGATCACTGCAGACCACAGTCGTAACGGAGCGCAGGCCGGGCTATCGGCAAACAAGCTCGCCCATCCACTCATTCCGGAGACACACAGGGTCTCCAACGATGTCACCCTCGACAGGTTGGGAACCGTACTCTTGGTCACCGGATCCAATATGTCGGGGAAAAGCACCTTCCTGCGAACTCTGGGCATTAATCTCTGCCTGGCCCAGGCAGGGGCACCGGTCTGCGCCGATCTGTTCGAATGGACCTGGATACGCCTCGCCACCTGTATCCGCGTGGATGACTCGCTCGAAGCGGGCTTGTCTTTTTTCTATGCCGAGGTGAAACGCCTCAAAAACCTACTCGACGCGGCAACGGATCGATCCCGCGAACCGGTAGTCTTTCTGATCGACGAAATATTCAAAGGCACCAACAATCGGGAACGGTTAATCGGAAGCCGTGCCTTCATCGCCGCGCTCGCGCAAGGCAATGGGTTTGGCTTGGTGACCACCCATGATTTGGAGTTGACTGATCTCGAGAAGACGGTACCAGGGTTGCGGAACGCCCACTTTCAAGAAACAGTCGCAGCCGGCGCACTCCAATTCGACTACAAGCTCAGGCCCGGCCCCTGCCCCACCACCAACGCATTGAGGATCATGGAATTGGAGGGGTTGCCGGTCTCAGAAACATCGCCAGACCCACTCACATAAGGCGCAGTGTGAAGGCACCCATCAGCACAGTCCCACCCGTCTCATCACACCCCCTTCGTGGCCTGTTAATCGCGCAATTCTTCGGCGCATTCAACGACAACGCCTGGAAGCTCATGGTCGCGCTGCTGGCTATCCGGCAAGCGACCGCGAACATGGCACCGGGCCCTGAGCTGGAAGCAGCAACACAAACGCAAACCACGCTCACGTTTGTCATCTTTACTCTGCCGTTGGTCTTGCTGTCGTTGATCGGCGGCACCTTGGCCGATCGCCTGAGTAAACGCACGGTCATCATCGCAGTCAAAGTCGTTGAAGTGCTCCTCATGAGCGCCGGGACAGTTGCGCTCTGGTTGAACCCCGCCGGAGGCATGCTGCCATTTATCGTCTTGTGCGGGATGGGCATACACAGCGCGCTCTTCGCCCCGTCGAAATACGGCATTCTCCCTGAGTTGGTCCCTCATGAACGTCTCGCAGCCAGCAACGGCCTGTTGGAAGTCTGGACCTTTGCGGCCATCCTGACAGGCACGGCAGCAGGAGGTTTTCTCTTGCAAGCCGCCGGTGACCAACGTTGGGTTGCGCCTCTCATCTTAGCCGCCTTGTCCGTAATCGGCCTGATTGCCGCCTTTGCCGTTCCCCACGTCTACCCCGCGCGCGCGACCGGCGGCGTGGGCTCAACCATCCGCGTCGCTTGGGCTGCCATTCGGACAGAGCGCCTCCTGCGCCTGGCCATTCCAGGGCAAGTCTTTTTCTGGACGATCGCAAGCCTCTTCGCTCAAAACGTGCTCGTCTATGCCAAAGCCGTGTTGCATCTCTCGGATGCGATGTCGGGACTCCCGCTCACGCTGTTGTCCGTCGGTATCGGCCTCGGCGCCATGGTGGTCGGGCGACTGTCTCAAAAGCGGATTGAGTACGGATTGATCCCCTTGGGGGCCGCGGGTGCGGCCATCGCACTGTCTTTGCTTGGCGCGCTCACCCCGCCGTTGTTCGGAACGTTTCTCGTATTGGGACTTCTCGGGGTTTCCTGCTCCTTCATCTTCGTGCCACTGAACGCCATTCTCCAATGGAGATCGCCACCCGATCGGCGTGGCGCCGTCATCGCATTCTGCAACACCTGCGTCTTCATCGGCATACTCATTGGATCGCTCGCTGGCGGCTCGCTCGCCCATGCTGGTCTCTCGACGAGCAACATTTTCCTCGTCACCTCCGGAGTGACCATCGTCGGCACCGCGTGGGCCCTTTGGTTGATGCCCGATGTGTTCCTGCGGCTGCTGCTCGTCATATTCACGAATACGCTCTATCGCCTCCGCATCGTCGGCCAGCACCATATCCCACAATCCGGCGGGGCATTGCTCGTCCCGAATCACATGTCATTTGTGGATGGTTTCTTGCTCATGGCCAGCATCGATCGACCTATACGATTCGTGGTGGATACGGCCTATGCCACCCACCCATTGCTTCAATGGCTGATGACGGCCATGAAGGTCATCCCGATTGCTTCGACTGGCGGCCCGCGCATGGTTCTTCGGGCGCTGCGCAGTGCGGGGCAGGCCCTCGACGACGGAGAAATCGTCTGCATCTTCCCTGAAGGACAGATCACTCGAACCGGCACACTCCTGCCGTTCCGCCGCGGCTTCGAACGGATCGTGAAGGGACGGCAGGTGCCGGTCATCCCCACACACTTGGATCGCGTCTGGGGCAGCATCTTCAGCTTTGAGCGAGGCCGTTTCCTCAGAAAATGGCCTGAGCGAATTCCCTATCCACTGACCGTATCCTTCGGCGCGCCCCTGTCATCGGATACGCCGGCGCACACACTCCGCGACGCGGTTCGCACACTCGGAGAGGAGGCCTGGCGCCTACGAAAACACGATCGCCGCCCGCTGCACCGTGAATTCATCCATGCCATGAGACGGCATCCCTTCCGCTTCGCCATGGCAGATCAGACCCGCCCACATGTGTCGTCGCTCCAGGCCCTGATTGGGTCCATCGTGCTCGCCAGAATGCTTCGGCCACATTGGGAAGGCCAGCGCCATGTTGGCATCCTCCTCCCACCGACCGTCGCCGGCGCATTGGTCAACGTAGCTGCGCCCCTGTGCGGAAAAACCAGCGTGAATCTGAACTACACAGTCGGGAAGTCCGGCCTCGAAGCCGCGGTGCGACTTGCCGGCCTTCGCACCATCGTCACCAGCCGGGTCTTTGTCGAGAAGGCCAAGTTGGAGTTGCCGGATGGGCCGTCGATCGTGTGGCTGGAGGACGTGGCCCGCACCATCGGCACTGGACAGAAACTCGCTGCGAGTCTCCTGGCCCTCTGCGCGCCTGCGCGCGTGATCGAACGGGCCTGCGGACAGCACACCCCCCTGACCATGGACGACCTGGCCACCGTCATCTTCAGCAGCGGCAGCACGGGAGAACCGAAAGGCGTGATGCTTTCGCACTTCAACATCGACGCCAATGAGCAGGGAGCCAGCCAGGCCCTTCATCTCTACCAGGATGAGCGAGTGCTCGGAATCCTTCCGTTCTTCCATTCGTTCGGCTATCTCGTCTTTTGGCTCGTCATGTTCAACAACGCGGGCATGGTCTTTCATCCTTCCCCGCTCGATGTCGCTGCTATCGGCGAACTCGTGCGCCGCTACCGCATCACGTTCCTCGTCACCACACCGACCTTTCTTCAGCTGTACCATCGCCGCTGCACTCCGGAGCAATTCAGCTCGTTACGCGTGGTGCTGACCGGTGCTGAAAAACTTCCACGCCGGCTTGTGGACGCGTTTCAAGACCGGTTCGGCATCGAGCCGATCGAGGGCTACGGCATCACTGAATGTGCGCCCGTTGTTGCGGTTAATTGTCCTGACTTCCGGGCCGCCGGATACTTCCAACCAGCCTCGCGGCGAGGAACGGTCGGCCAACCACTACCAGGCGTCTCTGTGCACATCGTCGATCCCGACAGCTTTGCCTCACTGCCTCCTGATACGCCTGGCATGCTGCTGATCAAAGGCCCCAACGTCATGAAGGGGTACCTAGGACGCGAGGATCTGACGACCAACGCCCTGCGCGATGGCTGGTACATCACCGGCGACATTGCGATGTTGGATGAAGACGGATTCTTGACGATCACCGACCGGCTCTCGCGGTTTTCCAAAATCGGCGGCGAGATGGTCCCGCATGGCAAGGTCGAAGAAGCTTTGCACCTTGCCGCGAATATCGACACTCAGGTCTTTGCCGTCACAGGCCTCCCGGATGAAAAAAAAGGCGAACGATTGGCTGTCCTGCACACACTGGATGAAGCCCGTATACCAGAAATCCTTGGTCAACTCGCCGCCAATGGCCTCCCTAACCTCTTCATCCCTTCCCGCGGCAACTTTGTCAGAGTCGAATCTCTCCCGGTGCTGGGAACAGGCAAGATGGACTTGCGCGGTCTCAAACGGATTGCCATGGAACGACTCGGGGGAAGTGCTGAGTCCTGAGTCCGTGGTGCTGAGCTATCAGAAAGCTGAGAGCTGATCGCGTATATGACCAATGACCGAAAACACTCTGATCGACTGCCATGTCCACCTTGCCGCGCTGCCAGACTGTGACAACGGATGCTACATCTCGCCGAAGATTCTCAAGAGTCCGTTGTTTCGATTCTTGCTGTTAGAAGCACCTGCCGTACAAAAATTATAGACATTAATATTATGTAGTTAATTTAATTGCTTATACGTTAAACATCTTTTTTAACATTATGTTAATGCGGCCATGTCCATCGGCATGGGTGGGGCCGAGGCCAGAAGGGCCTGCTCAATCAGCCACACACAGATTTCCCGACCATCAACGATTACGTACTCAAGACTGCGCAAGCTCACCCCAATGAATTTCCTTGTCGGTGGAGTAATGTCTGGAACCGTTATGGGACTTTCTAGTCTCGTCATCATGGGACTACCTGCGCTATTAACAGGAGCTGCATTCGGATACGTTGCAGAACGGTTGACAAGAAAACCCGCACAACTTCCTTGAGAAGACCAGCCTTCCCTTCAGTTGACTCTACCCTCCCCTATAGATCGAGATCAGATACTTACTGGCCGGCAAGAAGGATTCTGGCTTTCGTCAAATTACGAGCATCGAGGGCACCGGCCGGGGATTTGACTCAACAAGCACCTGTTAGAGCGCATGATTGATGACGGTTCATGGAGAAATTCTGGAAAGGCCAGGCGAGGGGGGAGTGAGAACAGGCGAGAGGGAAGACATCCCTTCTATTCCCTTCGCCAGAATATCGAGGCATGCAACAAAGCGGTCAAGAAAGATGTTGGACTAGCCTGGTAGCTTTGCCGCAAGAATATCGACTTTTTCGATGGATGGCGGTTTGGCCAATAATTCACCGGCCTTTGCCATCAATGCCGCTGCGACCCGGCCCGTCAGATGAGCCTGACGGCCGGCTTCATCTGGAAAGGCATCAAAGATGCCGAAGGTAGACGGCCCCAGGCGGAGCCCGAACCAGGCCGTGGTCGCCGGCTCTGCCTGCACGATTGGAAGACCAGACAAGAGAAAACTCTCGACCTCTTTCTCTTTCCCTGGCTTTGCGTCCAGACGAACGAACAACGCAACCTTGACCATGATATGCCTCCGACTGTTTCTGTGCGTTCAAAGGCCTTTCAACAATTCCCACCTGACAGGATAGGCATGCTCAACTTACCGACAGCGTTCCCTTATTGCAGCGAGGGGGAGATTCCCTCGGTGAGAGCATCCGCCAGAGTCCGTACCATTTTTCCACCCAGATACATGCGGCTAGATCCTACTACTCCCCACACGCTTGGGTCTTCCGATCCTCTAATGCTGAAAGCGCATCCTTTCGAATTTTTATCTCCGCCGCCTTCTCACCCTCAGGAGCGCGCACGTCTGTGTCTAACGCTTCTGCCCAGAGGCGGGCGGCCTCAACACACGCCGGAGTAGGAGGCTTCTTTGAATCACATGCCGCAATGAATATGATGCACCCTAGCGCAGCGGTAATAGGTATAACAAAACGTGTGGTCATTGTGTCCATCCTCCAATATTAGACGCCCAGCGTCTACATGTGCTGACCACCATAGTACGCAAAATAGGGCAAAAAATTCCACTACGATTGTCGCGCCGAGACAAGCCGCGTTAGCGAGCCTGCACCCGTCCAATTTTGCTATCGATCGCCCTCTGTAGTTTGTCTGCGGCCTCGGTCACGGCAATCTCGATAGTCGGTGCCAGATGGCTGACTGCGATAGGCTGGAGACCGGCCAGTCTGGCTTCGAGCAAGCACCGTTTGTCGTCACCCTTCGATTTATGATTGTTTGTGTCACTGAGGTGAGCCTCCACGCGGGTAATCCGGTCGGCAAATCGGCCTATAGCCCCCTCTACAGTGGACTGGACGAGGCGGACGACATCTTCACGCCCGGTGATGTTATTGTCTGTATGGACCTGAATCTGCATGAATTCACCCTCCTCACAACGCCATTCCTCGATAGACGAAACCCTAACTACCAGATCACTTTATCCATGACGATTCGTCATGAAATGGTTGAGCCGCACCGCGAGCCCGCAGCCGGAAGCTTGTCGTAGCCGGGAATCGGCGATTACAGTAGAACCGTTCACGAATAATGCGGGCTAGGCTGAGAAATGTCAATCGGATGAATGTGTGGAGACCAGACCCCTTTGTACCCTTCCATGGCCATTGCTTTCACAACCACAGTTCAAGTTGCACGACAAACTGGCGGTCATCAGTCAGGCCGACGAACGCACGCCGCAGTGAAGTGGCGCTTCGAAACACACTGTCACGGCCCGCGAGAATGCCCGCGCTATAAGGCTGGTCCAGCCTATCGCGTGCAGGCAGGAGCCCTGAAATAGTGGATGTCGATGAAGATGCGTACCGCGAGGCGCGTGGGTATTGAGGCCCACCCGTCAAATGTGTGATGAGAAGACTCGCCCGAAAAATTTGCAAGAACACCCTTCCCGATGGGAATCACAGTTGGGTGCGGCCGGCATAGCGCCCAAGTGCTGCCACGAAAGGTAACCGGAGCATCATGAAGAGATTCAAGCACACCGGGGAACCGAGATGTTCCAAGCCGATCGTCATTCCCAACTGCCCTAAAGCCGGTTCTGCGCAATAGGTCCCGAATAGCCGGTCCCACCAGGGCACATTAAATCCATAGTTGCTGTTGGTCTCGCGGGGATCTACTGAGTGATGGATGCGATGCATGTCAGGAGTCACGACGAACCACCGAAGAATCGGATCGACGCTCAAAGGAATCTTTACATTGCTGTGGTTGAAGAGGGACGTGCCGTTCAGCACGATCTCGAAGGTAACTGACCGCCAGCGGCGGCACCCCCAGTGCCAGCACCGCTACACCCTTTACCATCGCAGAAATGACGATTTCCACTGGATGAAACCTCACCCCGCTGGACACATCCAGATCCAGGTCGGAATGATGCATCATGTGAAACCGCCAGAAGATCGGGACCCAGTGGAACACCTGATGCTGCCAGTAGATGATAAAATCCAGCGCCACGCAGCGCGAGCCCGAACTCGAGCCAGGCCGGCCCCTGCATCCAATTCAAGAGCCCCCAGCCACGCTCCTGCGCCATTGCCGCCACCGCGACCACCCCACCCATAAAAAACAAACGGGCAATGACCGTATTCAAGATCACAATCGTGAGATTGCCGCCCCAGCGACAGAGCTTTGAGGCCAGTCAACTTCCGTCGCGGCGCCAACAGCTCCCACGTCGCCATTACACCTAGCACGGACAGGTATGAGCTACACGAATCAGGTCTTCAGACGCCATGTCACTCTCCTCCTCGAAGGCCTGAACCCCCTAATACAGCGTAAGAGACAACTCATATGGAATGGATTCAAGCTGGGTACCAGCAGCCCGATGGATACTTATTTGCAGCTATCTGGGTAAATCAAGGGTTTCTGGAGCTTTTTCTTTTCTGATCGGAGAGATAAGCCTCAGGCTGAGGAAATGCCGTTTGGACTCGATGATGAGAAAGGCGTTCTTCGACCCACGGAGAAAAACATGCATCGGGGTCGTTACCTACCTTCCGAAACACATTGACCAATGTTTGCGCCGTGATAAAGAAAAGGTGTTTGCTTCGAAGTCGATCAGAGGCGAAATAAATCCCCTCGAAGCCTGACGAAAATCCAACGGCTGTAGAGAAAATGTAACTGTGGATGACTTGATGACAAATGAAGAAAATATCTCGATCACATTTCTGGGGGTGTTCAAGGTCAAAGTAGACCTGAAGAATTGGGGCGACTATCTCGTTGTCTGAATCTGACCGCCGTCGGTACTCAAGGATCGGAACCGACGCTGCGAGGACGTTGGGGGAAGACTTCTTGGCTTCTAGCATCTTTCTAATGCCATAGAAGGCAGTCATGATGGACTGTTCTGTCCGCGAAAAGGATATTTCGTTCCAGCGCAATTGATGACGTCTACGCTCAAGGCCGTCCGCCGTTCTAATAAGATCCCTGCGCCAGTAACTCGGATTCTTTATCACCTCTGCGGGTCCTTCTGCATAGAGACGTCCACCGTTCAAAGAAAACAAAAAAGGGGTCAAACAAAAAAGGGGTCACATCTTGTACTATGATGTCTTCTCCAGCGCCTTGATCAGGCGACTGATCGTGGCATAGTGCAAGCCGATGACCCGGCTGATCTCACTGAGCGTATACCCATGCTTGAGATAGGCCTGGGCCATGGCGATATTGCGCGCCGTCTTTGAGTCCATCTCTGCCAGGAGCGTCCTGAGAGACGGACGATGCACCAAGCGCTGCAGCTTGGGGATTTCCCTTGTTGAGCATTCCTGAAGCTGGGGTGTCAGTCGTTCAATGAAGGCCTCGCTGCCTAAGAGGCACCTGTCCCTTTGACCTCTTCCCAGGGTCCAGGCACACCGATCCCGTCATGCACAAACCTCGCATAGCGCCGCCGAGCGGTGGCTCTGGTGTCAGCGAGCTGATTCAAAATCCAATCAGTGGCCAAGGCAGGCGGCACAGGGGCTAATCCCACCATCGCACGGTAGCTACTCCATGGGTAATGTTCCGGTGTCTTGACCATCTTTGCGCGAACCGGGTTGAGGACAATGTAGCGAGCCAGCTCCAGCAGATACCCCTCTTTTTCAACTAGGATAGCCTTAAATCGCCCCTGGAATAGATGCCCCACTTTTCTGTGGCGACGATTGAAGCGTTGGGTATAGACACCGTTCAACTGGCGCATGCCGCGGGAGAGATTGGGTTGCGGGGTTTCAATCAAGAGGTGCACGTGGTTGTCCATCAGGCAGTAGGCGTGACAGCACCAACCAAAGCGCGCGACCACCCAGGCCAGGGTGGACAAGAACGTCTCACGGTCCTCATCGTTGCGAAAGACTCGCTGGCGTGCATTGCCCCGCGAGGTGACGTGATAAAGCGCACCGGAAAATTCTATACGCAGTGGCCGAGCCATGACCCATACTGCACCACACCAACGTCATATTACAAGATGTGACCCCTTTTGATGTGCTTTTGATTCGGAAATCACGGTTGAGTGAGGCTGGCGTAGCGGCCGAGTTTCGCGACAAACGGGAACCGTAGCATCATGAACAGGTTCAAGCAGACCGGAGGACCGAGATGTTCGAGACCGATCTTCATTCCCAGTTGCCCCAAGGCCGGTTCTGCACAATAGGTCCTGAACAGGCGATCCCACCATGGCACATTGAAGCCGTAGTTGCTGTTTGTCTCGCGGGGGTCCACCGAATGATGGATGCGATGCATGTCCGGCGTGACGACGAACCACCGTAGCACCGATTCGAGAGCCAGAGGGATCCTCACGTTGCTGTGATTGAACAGTGCTGTGCTATTCAGCACAATCTCGAAGGCGACCACCGCCAAGGGAGCAACCCCCAGCGCCATCACCGCTGCGCACTTCACCACCGTCGAGATGACGATCTCCACCGGATGAAACCGCACTCCGCTAGATACATCCAGATCCAGGTCGGAGTGGTGCATCATATGAAACCGCCAGAGTATTGGGACAAGATGAAACACCTGATGCTGCCAGTAAATAATAAAGTCCAGCGCCACTACAGCCAGTCCGAGTTCGAGCCAAGCCGGCCCCTCGAACCAGTTCAACAGTCCCCAGCCACGATCCTGAGCCAGCGCCGCCATCGCGACCACACCTCCCATAAAAAATAGCCTGGCGATGACCGTGTTCAGGATTACGATCGTGAGATTACCACCCCAGCGGCAGAGCTTTGAGGCAGTCAGCGTCCGGCGCGGCGCCAGCAGTTCCCACGTCGCCATCACGCCCAGCACGGACAGATACGACACCACTCGAATCAGATCTTCAGACGCCATTTCACTCCCCTCCTTGGCGGCAAAGACAGCCCCATAGAAAGTAAGAGGCGTGAACGATGGAAAGGATTCAGATTAATCGATAGTTCCTGGAACCTTTTGTGTGTCCAGGCCAGGGTGGCAGGAACGTCTTACGGTCCTTGTCATCACGAAAGACCTGTTGGCGAACATTGCGGCGCAGGTGACGTGATAGAGCGCACCAGGGAATTCAATGGCAGTGGGCGAGCCATGGTCTATACTGCAACAAGCCAGTATCATATTACAAGACGTGACCCCTTTTATTATGCGAGGCCGCAGCCCCGGAAAAACCGGAGGCACATTCGATGGAAGGCGTTGAGGATTATTGAGCGCCTGGCGCAAGATACGACATAGATGGTCACAAGACCATTCGCTGCAACAGAACAGTCAATGTCGGACAGGCTTTTAGAACGACAAGTAATGACAAGGGCCGACTACACGTCGGCATCCAACTAGATAGAGATTTCCCTCTGTCTCTACCTCTAGCGGCCTGGTCCATCGGGTTTCAACGATATCTACGGTCCTCTTCCACCCAGGACAGGAGGTGTGTACTTCAATTAACCGATTCGCGTGAGGGGCCAAGGGAATGAGGAGAAGCATCCCTTCCGTGCTCTGATTGAGTGTGAAGGCTTCTCCGTGCCCGATGACGATCGACTCTCCCTCGATGGCTTTGAGCACCTCATACGAGCACTTGCGCCGCTCATCCACGCGCGCCTCGGACCGGCGTCCTTGAGGGATAGCCGTAACCGACATCCCGGCAGACGCGTGGTCAATATTTCCACTGTCTACGTTCCGTCCCTCCCGAACGACAGCTGCGGAATCTGCAAGCGTTTCTTCACGGGTGTGCGTCGCCATGACCAGACCTTCGATCTCAACTACCCTTGGCTTTCAGAGGATTCTGTGGAGATGAGAAAGCAAGCGCCGTACCGTTGGAGGAAGGAGGGCCTCCAACGATATGGCGGAGTATTTTGCGGGATATCCCCCTTCTATCCCTCAGAAGACACATCTCGATGAAGGGAAATGAGTACACCCTGTGAAACAGAGCTACGCGTATCGCGTCGATTTCACAAGGATCGTGCCACTGTATCCCATGACATACAGTGGCAAGGGAATTCCTTCACACCGACTGGTGATACTTCTCATGAACTATCGAAGACATTCTTGTAAATTCACAAAGCGCTTTCAACACCCCATGGGTGGTCAATATCAACCACACGAAGACCCATTCATGAAATCTCAACTGGTTGGTGTGGTCGAGGTGGGCAGGTCAGAGGGTATAGTCCCCCCAACTGAGACCAAATCTACGGGATCAGGTTTCCACGGCGCTATCCTAACCCGCATTATCCATGAACACTTCTGCTCCAATCGCCGATCCGCTGCTCCGACGGGCCTTCGGCCAGCGGGCTCGCCCCTCGGACCCTCACCGTACTGCACGAGTACGCATCGGGGCCTCAGGGCTCCACGCGCTGGTCTCGCGACGCGGCTCAGCGATTTCGCGACGAACTGTCATGAATAATGCGGGCTAAGCAGAGGCCCGAAGCACACGGATGATCGCAGCGCGCGAAACATGGTGGGGCACGGTCAATAGGGCATGGTGTTTCGGTCTTCGTTTGATTGCGTGCGGCTCGATATGTCCTGGTCGAATTGGCAACTTCGGGCCAGCTTCAAGGGGTCAGACCACTTTGCTTTCGTCAATCAACAGAGGTATGTGGTTGTCCATCAGGCAATAGGCGTGACAGCGCCAACCAAAGCGCTCCACCACCCAGGCCAGGGTGGCCAGGAACATCTCGCGGTCCTCATCATCGCGAAAGACTCGTTGGCGTGCATTGCCGCGCGAGGTGACGTGATAGAGCGCACCGGGAATTCAATACGGAGCGGACGAGCCATGGCCTATACTGCACCAAGCCAGTATCATATTACAAGATGTGACCCTAAATTTTGCGCTATAATCGGTGGCGGCGTCGCTTGACCCTCGGCTATGACTCCCCGGACGAGTACGAAGCGAAGACGGCGGTTGCTTAACTAGGTGTCCATGGAACTTGGGGGAAGGTCACTTCACCCTCTTTCCACTTTGCTCGATTGCACTTTGGCTTTGACAAAAGGATCCTGGAGCCTCTTTTTTGAATGTTGATATCATCATTCCTCTCTTTTATGCCTACTCTCTTACGGATGTTCGCAAACTCCGTTCAAATGTCTAACTAATTACTGGAAGCTATGTCGATGGGGAGTGCATTGCGATCGGCCACATCGGCTTTTTGACTCATCTCTTTGCGCTGGTTCTGCCCGCCCTAATCTGGCAATATAGCAAGTTCAGCGCGACATTTAACGTGCCAAGCCAACTACATTGTTGGGCAGCCAATATTTAATCAAATTCTTTACAGCTCGCATCAGCAGGAATGAGGCTAATCCACTTAAACTCTTTCTAGATGCGACCCCGTTTTCGCTGAAAAGTACGAGGAAGGAAGCTAGACTGCAAACGTCGGGACAGGAGTGGCGAATCGATCAGATGGAATCCTTTCTCCCACATATTTACTCAAACGTTGTACGTCTCGTTAAGCAAACATACGTGAGTGGATACATATCTCCGTGATCACAGATCATCGTGTGTCAGTATGAGATTTTCTTGAGATGGTAATCCAAATAGATTCACTTGCTGATCGAGAAGATAAAGCGATGGCGTGGATGCCCCCTATGCGCGTTCAATCCTTGCCCTTGATCGATCGTGGTCAATGCCCAGTCAGGCAAGGGCGATGAGGGGTTGCTGACCACAAAACCGTCGGGCGAGCGCATAACCCAAATTTCCACCTCTCTTTAAGGGGAGCGGCTCAGGCTGCCATTTACTGCGCGCATCGAACGATATACATGCTCCTCCAAGCTTGCTCGTTTCTCTCCTAGGCTGGGGGCTGATTGACCTTCCACTGCGCGCCTCTTTCCAATTCTCCATTTCATTCCAAGGGAGGCCTGGTCGATCCTCGATTGCGCGCGTCGAACGAGGGGATTCCGCGACCACGCGTTCCTGAGAACCTTTCTTGCTCAATGATCCCTCCAAGCTCGCTCGTTACCTTCTTTCAAGGGGAGGCCTGGTTTGGCCCCCAACTGCGCACGTCGAACGACCACCGCTTCATCGTGGGGGTTCCGTGAGCACCTGGCGGGCCAACCACGCCTCCCCGCTCTACCCACTTTTCTTGACTGCCACGGGAGGGCCGTGTTAGCATACCTCGGTTTCACAAGGATTTTTGCGTTTTTAGAATCAACTGACACATGGGGCTGTAGCGCAGTTGGGAGCGCGCGTGAATGGCATTCACGAGGTCGCCGGTTCAATCCCGGCCAGCTCCACCAAAATTCAACCGTCGGCAGGAGGCAAGGGGCTAGCAATAGAAGCAGTTTTCGGATTTGGATCCTGTGTCTCACGCCGAACTGACCTCTTTCATTTCTCCACTGTCGCCTTGCTCCCCTAGCCTGTCCAAACATCCATGCTCCAAGTCGAGTCAGTTCACAAACAATACTCCACGAGAGTGCTGCTGAAGGATACGTCGGCGCATCTTCGCCCCGGCTCACGAGTCGGCTTGGTGGGACCCAACGGCGCTGGCAAGACCACACTCTTCCGGATGATTCTTGAAGAGGAATCGCCGGACAAGGGGACCATCCGCAAGCGCCCTCGTCTCCGAATCGGCTACCTCCCGCAGGAACTCGAAACCATCACAGGCAAGACGGTGTTGGACGCCACCCATCGCGATCTGTACCCCGAACATGAAGCCGAACGTATTCTCATGGGGTTGGGATTTTCAAAGATCGACTTCAGCCGCGAGATCGAAAAACTTTCCGGTGGCTATCGGATGCGCGTCGCCTTGGCGCATCTGTTGCTCACCAACCCTGATGTGCTACTGCTCGACGAGCCGACCAATCACTTGGACAAACCGACGCAGCGCTGGTTCGAGCACTTCCTATTGAACTCGGAAATGACGCTGTTGATTATCAGCCACGACACGGCGTTTCTCGATCGTGTCGTCACGCATATCTGGGATCTCCGGCACCATAAGATCGAAGAATACCGGGGCAACTACACCTCGTTCATCAAGATCCGCGCAGAGCGGGATGCGCAGCGTGAGGCCGCCGCAGGGCGGCAGGCCAAAGAGGTCGCGCGGGTCCAAACCTTTGTCGATCGCTTCCGCTACCAAGCGAACAAAGCCAGCCAGGTCCAATCGCGTATCAAGGCGCTTGAGAAGGTCAAGATGATTGAGGTGAAGCGCGACCCCAAACGAGTGAAGTTCAAGTTCCCTCTCCCAGCAGCGAGCGGTCGACAGGTCCTGGAACTCGAAGGCGCAGCCAAGCGTTATGGTGAAAAAGTGGTCTATGCCCGAGTCGATTGTTCTGTCGAGCGGGGCCAGCGCATCGCGCTGGTGGGAGAAAACGGCGCCGGGAAAAGCACGTTGCTCAAGATGCTGGCCGGAGTGTTGGAGCCGGATAAAGGGATTCGAACAGTCGGCCATGGTGTCACCCTACACTACTTCGCCCAACACCAGGCAGAGACCCTGAACCCCGAACATACCATTCTCGAATCCCTCTCTGAAGTATCCAACCAAGCGGAAACGAACTTCCTCCGCGGGATTGCCGGCGCCTTTCTCTTCACCGGTGACGATCAAAAGAAGCCGATCAAGGCACTGAGCGGAGGGGAACGCAATCGCGTCGCTCTTGCACGGATGCTGGTCGAACCAGCCAATACCCTGTTACTCGACGAGCCGACCAATCATCTCGACCCGGCTTCCGTCGATATGCTCACCGACGCACTGTCTGACTTTCCCGGCACCATCATCTTTATTTCCCACGACCCCACATTTTTGACCAGAGTCTGCACGCGCGTCATTGAAATCGAAGAGGGCAAGGCCCGAAGCTTCTCCGGCGACTACGAGTATTATCTCTGGAAGAAAGCGCAGGAAGTCGAATCCATCAAGGAAACGAGTGATGACCTCAAAGGAGGAGATCGCGGGAAGGATGTCGGGCCGACCAGGGCGATGGCGTCACAAGCCCCGTCCAAACCCTCAGCCGGAGATCGCCGCGATTTGAACAAAACCCAGGCCCGTCTAGAGAAGCAGGTGGCGCGGGCTGAAACCGAGATCGCCGACTGTGAGACTAAGATCAAAGCGCGGGATCTCGAATTAGCCGACCCCGCGCTCTACAAAAATGAATCTACCAAGTGGAGCGTGCTTCAAACGGAATACGACGGATGGAAGAACGATCTTGTTCGGCTCACCGCCCGGTGGGAAACGCTCGCAGCTGAATTGGAAGAGGTCAAACAAAAGTTAACGGCATTCGCCTAGCCCGCCGCGGAAAAACCGCTAGACATGCAGGACCTATCTGATCGTACGTTTGGAACAGCAGGATGCTCAAAAAGGCCGTCCAGCAAGGCCGCAGCGAGTGAAGGCCTGAGGCGTACCCTTGCGGTACGTTGAAGGTCTGAACGATGCGAGAACGACGCTGGCGGGATTTTTCAGCATCCTGCTAAACGGAGGACTTGGCCGTTTCTTCCAGGTAATAATACAACCAGCGGTTCTTCTCTTTGGTGACCAGCTCCTCCCAGATCACGCCGATCAGAAACCCCTTTTCCCAGGGCTTCATCCAGACGACTTTCCCATCGAGCTTTTCCATCTGTTCCGCGCCATCCGAATCGAGAAATGCAATCGACACCGTCACCGGTTGAGCCATCGCCAGCTTCTCTTTCGTGTGCAACCCTGCGCCGACTTTATTGACGTTATCCAACACAGCCGTAATCGCCTTGGCGCCACTCTTCGGTGAAATAAGCGAGGAACCAACCAACGTCGAACGAACAAACTTTCGCCGTTCGTTCGTGGAGGCGATGGAAGTCACCGTTTTCTGTGGCTGCCGTTTCATGAGCCTGAGTATAACCGATAGGAAATCTTTGTCCAACAGTCTATTGTGCCCGTCTATTGTGCCCGGGTTACGTGTCTTTCGGTCTGTAGTACCGGCGCCCCTTGAGTGCTTCCGGGAGGTGGTCTTGTGTCTTGGCCTGGGGATCGTCGTGAACATAGCGATAACCTTTCCCATACCTAAGCCCTTCCATCATCGAGGTCACGGCATTCCGCAAATGGAGTGGAACCCCTAGATTTCCATGGGTTTTCGCGTCTTCCATGGCCTCCAGCAGTCCGACATAGGAGGCATTATCTTTATATCTGGTCGCGAGGTAGGTTGTCCCTTGGGCCAAATTGATCTGCGCCTCCGGGAGCCCCACAAACTGTACAGCCTGAGCCACCGCAGCCGCGACAACCAGGCCCATCGGGTCTGCATTTCCCACATCCTCTGAGGCAAACACAACCATGCGGCGGGCGATAAATTTCGGGTCCTCTCCCCCCTCCAACATGCGGGCGAGCCAGTAGAGCGCGCCATCAGGATCAGAATCGCGCAGGCTCTTAATGTAGGCAGAGATCACGTTGTAATGTTCCTCGCCTGACTTGTCGTAACGGATCGACTTCTTCATCAGTGCGGCCTCGAGAGCGGCCCCATCGATCAGGCGTGTGCCATCAGATCGAACTGGTTGTTGCCTGACCACAAAATCCAGCGCCGTCAGGAGCGCTCTCGCATCGCCGTTGCCGTAAGCCATCAATCGTTGTCTGGCGTCTGTCGACAGGCTGGCGTTCCACTGCCCTAACCCAATCGCAGAATCCGCAAGCGCCCGGTCCAGAATCTGCCCAAGCGCTTCGCCTGAAAGGGGCTTGAGCACAACGACCAAGGACCGAGACAAGAGCGGAGAAATCACTTCAAATGAGGGATTCTCTGTCGTCGCGCCGACTAAGATGATGGTCCCCCGCTCGACGTGGGGTAAAAAAGCATCCTGCTGCGCCTTGTTGAAGCGATGAATCTCGTCGACGAACAGAATGGTCCGTTGACCGTTGATCGACTGGCGTTGCTCCGCCGTCTTGATCAGAGCCCGCAACTCGGGAATACCCCCTGTGACCGCCGAGAAGGGCACGAACTGCGCCTTCGTATGGCGCGCAATAAGATGCGCCAGCGTCGTCTTGCCAGAACCGGGCGGGCCCCAGAAAATGACGGAGGAGAGTTGATCCGTCTCGATTGCCCGGCGCAATGGCCGATCAACCGCAGTGATGTCCTCTTGCCCGACAAAATCCACAAACTCTCGTGGCCGCATACGCTCGGCCAATGGAGCCTCAACAGATAGCGCCGCCTCTGGAGTACCAAATAAGTCAGATGTCTGATCGCGTGAAGCAGCCATGTTGCACCCTCAAGAATTAGGGTGAATTGTATACGTCGGTCCGCATGATCGCAAACGGACCCTTGACCCTAAGAGATACCAATGTTACGAACAGCCGAGAAAGGAATCAGCATGCAGATCCACGTCAACGGCATCACCCTCGCCTATAGTGATCGGGGAACCGGGCTCCCCATCGTCTTTCTTCATGCGTTTCCCCTGAATAGAACGATGTGGGCGCCTCAAGAGCAGGCGCTCTCCTCACAGTTCCGGATCATCACAATCGACTTGCGAGGCCACGGCGAATCAGATGCGCCGCTCTGGCGCTATACACTGGAGCAATCTGCCGACGATGTGAACGCACTACTGAATCATCTCGCAATCCAGCAGGCCCTGTTCGTGGGGCTTTCAATGGGCGGATACATCCTCTTTGCGTTCTATCGGAAATACGCCGCTCGCGTGAAGGGATTGGTCCTGGCAGACACAAGGGCCCAGCCAGACACAGCAGCAGGAAAAGACGGGCGGTTTCAGATGGCGCAGACAGCCTATAAGAATGGTCCGTTTGCCATTGTAGATACCATGCTTTCCAAACTCTTCAGCCCCACAACCATCAAGACGAGGCCGGGTCTCGTCCAACACGTGAGAACCATAATCGAGAATAGCCAGATCAGCGGAATTGCCGGGGATCTCATGGCAATGGCCGAACGGCTAGATTCAATCCCCCTCTTATCCCAGATCACCTGCCCCACTCAGATCATTGTCGGCGAACTGGACCAAGCGACCCCACCCTCCGATGCCAAACTCATGGCTGATCAAATTCCCAACGCCCGCCTAGCCATCATCTCCAACGCCGCACACCTGACGAACATGGAACAACCAGAAGCCTTCAATCAAATCGTTGCTGCCTTCGCCTCGGAACTCGCCAAATACAAGCATAACTGACCGCCAACCTGTGTACGCCGAAACACGCCACTCCCAAGTCAAGGCTGAAGCAAACGAAGACCCGAAGCCTATTTTCCTAAACGTTGAAGAATGGAATGGTTGGGATGATGAAAGAGCGGCAGGGTGTTCAAAACAGTTTTCAAGCGCGGCCGCAGCGAGTGAAGACCGGAGACGCACCCTCTGGGGTACGTTGGGATCTGAACGATGCGAGAACGCAACTGGGGGACTTTTTCAACGTCCTGCTAATCGGAGTCGCCTACGCTGCCTCGTCGTATGAGCTTCAAGAACTCGGTTCTGGTCTGCGGCTGACTACGGAAGGCGCCCAACATGGAGCTGCTGACCGCGATGGTGTTCTGTTTTTCGACCCCCCGCATCATCATGCAAAGATGCCGCGCTTCGACGACCACGCCTACTCCATGAGCATTGAGCTTCGATTTCAGGGTTTCAGCGATCTGGACAGTCAGCCGCTCCTGGACTTGCAGCCGGCGCGCAAAGACGTCCACGATGCGTGGAATCTTGCTGAGCCCCACCACTTTCTTATTCGGCAGGTACCCGACATGGACTCTGCCATAAAATGGCAGGAGATGATGTTCACACATGCTGAAAAAGTCGATGTCTTTCACGATCACCATCTCATCGTACTCGATCGGGAAGAGGGCGCCGTTCAAGAGATGATCGATATCGCGATGATAGCCCTGGGTCATGAAGGCGAGGGCCTTGGCGACCCGCTCCGGAGTCTTGAGCAGCCCGTTCCGGCCCGGCTTTTCGCCGAGGGCGAGCAACATCTCTGTCACCAGGGATTGCAACACAGCCAGATCTGCCGGCCTGCCGCTCCCGTTACTATCTTCGCCCGGCTGCCGGCCCTGCCGCTTGACTCCTTGCTTAGCCATGACGCCCCTCCTCTAAACACCGGGGCTTGATTCGTCGCCCCCGCATACTCGAAATAGTTGTCGCGTGTTTCAATGAGCCCGACCTTTTCCAGTTGCCCATCTGGAAGGTACGGTACGAGCAAATCCCAGATCAGCATCACCAAATTTTCTCCCGTCGTGGTGCGATCGGCAAACTCAGGATCTTGATTGAGGTCGCAATGGTCGAATCGCGTGATGACGTGTTCTCCCACAATCTGATCCAGCCGACCGAGGTCCACACCTACACCAGCCTCAGTCTGCACCCTATTCCTTACGGTTACCAGCACCACATAGTTATGGCCATGTCCATTGGGATTATTGCACTTCCCAAACACAGCCAGGTTTTCCTGGGGTGACAGATAATCCGTGTGCAGTCGATGCGCGGCGCAGAACCGATATCGTCGCGTGACACTCGCCTGTCCCATCGTACATCCAGCTCATATCCGGTGCAGAAATAGAGAAGCCAGGATTGCCGCGGTATTCGGACAATCCTGGCTCCCCCTGTTACTTACGCAACCGACCGACTCACGCTCTTGCCACGCACGTTCATCAGGAGCTGAAGGAGCTGCCACACCCACACGTCGTCTTCGCTTGCGGATTCTTGATCGAGAACCCGGACCCTTGGAGGCTATCCACGTAATCGACTTCGGCACCCTGAAGAAGCGGAGCACTCTGGGAATCCATGATGACCTTCACGATGCCCTTTTCCACCACCGTGTCGTCGTCACCCATTTTCGACTCGAAGGCCATCCCATATTGATATCCGTGGCACCCGCCGCCCTTGACATAGACGCGCAGGCCGACGATATCCTTCTCCTCAACCATCAATTCCTTGATCTTTTGTTCTGCCACCGGTGTAATCGTCAGCATGGTGATCCTCCTCGTTGTGGCCAAGCCGTCCTTCAAAGACCTGCCTGGAATGGTTTAGTGTAACATCTCTTTACTGGATTTCAAGACCCTGCGACTCTGACTGCGGCATCGTGGGTGCAACCCACTTGCCATCCGGCACCCGAACCACCACGTCTCCGAGCACTTTAGCCTGACATCCAAGACGATGCCAGGGCTCGCTGAGGGCTTCCCGATCGAGGAGATCTTGCTCATCGAAGTCGATGTCAGACAGGTTCTCGGCGCCCATCTGCACTTCGACCCGACAGGTGGTACAGGAAGCGTTCCCGCCACAATCGTGATTCAACCGACACCCGAGCAGCTTCGACGCCTCCAACAGCGACGTATTGATCTCAACCTCTCCACTCCTGCCTTCAGGAAGAAGAAACGTCACATGCGGCATCGTAATTCGCTCCTCAATGCACCGTGGCGCCGACCGTCAGTGGCTGATAAGGACAGCGCTGCAATCGGATATGTTCTTCGAACTCGTGGCGAAACAGTTTGATGCTGCTCTGAACCAACACGGCAGCCCCAGTTACCAGTGTACAATAGCCCGTCCCCTTCACAAATCCACAGAGCTGGAGGAGACTCTCCATATCTTTCTCCGTCCCCTCTCCCTGCTCGATCTTCGTCATCAGCGCAGCGAGATTAATGGTCCCCATTCGACAGGGCGGACACTGCCCGCAACTCTCAGCCTTGAAGAAATTTGAGAACTTGAGCGTAAGGGCCACCATACATGTCGCATCATCGACCACGATCACGCCAGCCGATCCAAGTCCTGTTCCCGCTTTCTTCAACGAATCGAAATCCATCGACAGGTCGAGCTGATCGGCGGTGACCATCGAAAAGGCCGGCCCACCGGGGAATACCGCTTTGACCTTGCGGCCGCCAGGCACCCCTCCGCCACATGTATCCACAAGTTCCCGGATGGTCGTGCCCATCGGCATTTCGTATACGCCAGGCCGATTCACAGCACCGCTCAGAGAGAACATCATCGTGCCCGGACACTTTTCTGTGCCAACCTGTGTGAACCAATCCACGCCTTTGAGAAGGATCCGAGGAATATTGCACAACGTTTCGACATTATTGACTAACGTCGGCTTGCCATAGAGGCCGAAATCTGTCGGATAGAAAGGCGGTTTCTGTCTCGGCATCGCCGGACGCCCTTGCATCGATTCGAGCATCGCCGTTTCTTCACCAGCCACGTAGCTCCCGTGGCCTTCAAAAACTTGTAGGTCGAGATCTACACCGCTCCCCAGAATATTATGGCCCAAGAACCCTTGAGCCTTCGCCTGCGCCAAGGCTTTCTTCAGATTCTCCCGCTCTTCGTGGTACTCATGATTCACGTAGATAAACGCTGCCTTCGCTTGTACCGTGTAGGCGGCAATGAGACAGCCCTCGATAAGTTGGTGTGGCGCCTGCTTGAGTAAATAACGATCTTTAAACGTCCCTGGCTCATGTTCGCCGGCATTACAGACAAAATAATGTTCTTTCACCCGATGATTCAGAACCTTTTCCCACTTGATGCCCGTTGGAAAACCCGCCCCCCCTCGCCCGCGCAGGCCAGCTTTCTTCAGGTGATTCACGATGTTGGTCGCGCTCAACTCTTTGACACACTTTTCCCATGCCTCGTAGCCCCCGATCTTCCGGTAGGCATCGATATCCCATGGAGCGCCATCAAGTGTTTGGAGAACCCGCGGTTCGGTCGCAGTCGTCATGCGTCCTTCCTGACCTGTTTGTTTCAACGAATGATGCGACACTATAGAGTGCCTGGCCGGTATTCGTCAAGGCAATGACAGGACAATAGGCCTGAATCTCAATGACTTAGGACCACTGCCCTATCATGGAACTGGCCATATGGACCACCAACAGGATGCTGAAAAAGCCCGCCAGCTTCGTTCTCGCATCGTTCAGACCCTCAACGGGGACCCGGCCGCCTCACTAACTCGGCGGCGCGCACAGACGTGGTGCTCCTTATTCGTCGCACCGTGCGCCCCCGAGGGTACGCCTTGTATCTTGGAATTGTGGTACATGACACCTACGGGATGTGACAGATCGATACGCCTCCGGTCCGAAGAGACCGTGGCCGAGCCAGGTCGTCACATTCCTCCATCCACAAGCCCGAACAGTTGCCGGGGCCCCCGAGCCCGCATCAGAACAAGGACGGGCGTCACCAAGGAGGAGGCGATGCAGACCCATTCGATATTTGTGGGGATTGATATTTCGAAAGCGCAACTGGACATCGTCGTGGAGCCGTCCGGCGAGCGGTCGCTCAGGGTGCCCTATGACGTCCAAGGACATCGCGACACTGATCACCCACCTCAGCCAGATTTCGCCGAGGCGGATTGTCGTGGAAGCCACCGGGCGGCTTGGAACGGGTCGCTGCTGCGGGCCCTGGTGGACGCCGCCTTGCCCGTGATCGCGGTCAATCCGCGCCAAGTCCGGGACTTTGCCAAGGCGACGGGCCAGTTGGCGAAAACGGATGCGCTGGATGCGGCCGTCTTGGCACGCTTTGCGGCCGTTATCCAGCCGCCGGAGCGGGTGCTCCCCGATCCGCAGACGCAAGAGTTGGCGGCCGTGCTGGCGCGGCGCCGCCAAGTGTTGGCAATGCAGCGGGCCGAGCAGAACCGCCTGGACCGTGCCCCGGCGCGCGTGCGGAAACGAATTGAGGCGCATCTGCGGTGGTTGAGCGACGGAGCTGGCTCGGCTGGATGCGGACCTCGATGACATGATTCACAGAGTCCCGTGTGGCGCGAACGGGAAGATCGGTTGCAAAGTGTGCCAGGCATTGGGCCGGTGATGAGCCGCACGGTGTTGGCCGAACTGCCGGAGTTGGGGCTGTTGAATCGCAAGCAAGTGGCGGCCTTGGTGGGGGTGGCCCCCTTCAATCGCGACAGCGGCAGGCTGCGTGGCCACCGGACCATCTGGGGCGGACGCGCCCCGGTGCGCACGGCGCTCTCTATGGCGACGTTGGTGGCGACGCGCTGGAATCCCGTCATCCGGCCATTTTACCAGCGTCTACGGGCCGCTGGTAAAACCACCGAAAGTTGCGCTGGTGGCGCGGCCATGCGCAAGCTGCTGACCATTCTCAATGCGATGGTGCATCATGGAACTCCGTGGCATTCGCCGTGGCACAGAGCGCGTGACATTCAAGACAGTTGCTCGGCCCTTCACTCGCTGCGGCCTTGCTGAACGGACTTTTTGAGCATCCTGTATGCAGGCCGTCGAAGTTTTTTGCCAAGATTGCTCTTCGGCAGCTAAATTCCGGAGGATGAAAACAGGGGTGGGCACTCATCTGATTTACCGGCGGGCTTCCCCGCCGGTAGGCGACAGCATCTTACCTGAGGTGGCTGCCAGCCCCCATGAATAACAGCATGGGGATCGACAACATAAAGTTGACCCGTGAAGCGAGGAGCGCGGTCCGACCCCACTGGGCCATTTCCGGCGGCGCGGGAGTCCCCTGAGCTGCTGCCGTGACGGCCGCAATAATCCTTCGTTGATTCGGCCAAATGATCGCGTGAACATTGGCCATCATGATGATACCCAATAGGCCGCCGATTCCCAATGCAATCGCCCCGGTTCCGCCTCTTTGATACATATAGAGATACAGTACAATTCCCGCAAGCACCGTAATCGTGGCACCATGACGGAACCAACCCAGCGCGGCAGGCATCAACTTGGGAATCACAATATTTTTCGTAGGACCATCCAGGCTCTTCAAAAACGACGCATTGACCAGGTTGAAAAAATACAGCATCCCGATCCACACGATTCCTGCCAGGAAATGGACCCATCGGAGCAACAGGCCAAACCAATCAGCATCGCCGACCGGTACACCAACCATGGCCAGATACCCCATAATCAAGATTATCGCGAGCCCAAACCCTACGGCGATCGTCTGCATCGGATCTTCAAGAAATTTCATGACATCTCCTCGTTTAGCGCACGACTACACTGCTTTCTGTACAGCAGTCGCTCTACTCCTGTCAAACAACAGAACGGCGATGCATCCAATCGATTCATGTGAACGAATCCTGACTGAAACTAATTACGCCATGAGACGATCGACCGCCGCGCAGAGCTCGCGCACCGCACCGGCAGAAGTTTTCAATGCCGCTCGCTCCTCCGCCGTCAACTCATACTCGACAATCTGTTCCGCCCCGCCTCGGCCCAACTTAACCGGCACCCCAACGACGACATCCTGCAATCCATACTCGCCCTCGCAGAGCACCGCACAGGGCACCACCCGCTTCTGGTCCTTCATGATCGCCTCGACCATATCGACCGCCGAGGCTGACGGCGCATAGAACGCGCTGCCCGTTTTTAACAGGCCTACGATTTCAGCGCCCCCCTCGCGTGTCCGCTTTACCACCGCCTCCAACCGGTCCTTCGACATCAACTCCGAGACCGGCTTCCCCTTGACCATCGTGTATCGTGACAACGGCACCATCGTATCGCCATGCCCACCCAGAACCATCGCAGCCACGTCAGAACCCGACACACTCAATTCCGCGGCGATAAAAGCACGCATGCGGGCGGAATCGAGCACTCCCGCCATACCCAAGATCCGAGACTTCGGCAATCCACTCACGCGACGCGCCACATGGACCATGGCATCAAGCGGGTTGGTGACGAGAATCAGAATGATGTTCGGCGATCGAGACACCAGCGCAGACACGACTGACTTCACGATCTTCGCGTTCGTGGTCAACAACTCGTCACGGCTCATCCCGGGCTTGCGCGGGATTCCGGAGGTGATCACCGCCACTGACGAGCCAGCCGTTTCATCATAGCCGTTCGTGCCCACCACGCGGGTACTATAGCCGCAGACTGGCCCAGCCTGTGTGATATCGAGCGCCTTGCCTTGTGGGACACCCTCGGCAATATCGACGAGCACCACCTCGTACTCGTCCTTCTCGGCTAGCCGCTGCGCCGTCGTGCCTCCGACGTTCCCTGCACCCACCACCGTAATCTTCGGTCTCCCCATGCTTCCTCCGGAAGTGCTGAGTACTGAGCGCTGAGTATCGAGTCAGGAAATCGAGAAATTCTTCGGTTTCCGTCTCAGCACTCAGCACTTTCATTTCAGCACTGCTTATGTGTGTTCATGCTCTGTCCAGCCTGCGACTTTAAAGTTGATCGTGCAGACGAAATTATCCCCATCATAGAAATTAACTTTGATCTTCTTCTTGCCATACGTCTTTGCCAGAAACGCGTCCGGATCATCGACCAATTCTTGATACCCTCCGGCGGGATATTCACCAAGGTCGTGAAAGACCACGATCATCCCTACTTTCACTTCTTGAAGAATCTTGGCCCAACAGCGGGGATAGACTTCCCAAAACTTGGCCTCGATCAGATCCTTCGTCGGCTCCTGGCGATCTTCTCCCGGTTTGATCGGCTGGGCAAACTTTGCCAATCGGCGGACATAGGGATACTGATGTCCTGTAAAGAGCTTGTACAGCCAAGGCGGCACAGCATGTCTTTCAGATGCATTCCCCATTTTCGTTCTCTCGTGAAAGGTGAAACGTAAAAGGTATGGGGAAATGACAGTGTTGCCATTCTTCCACTTCTCACTTTTTACCTTTCACGTTTTACGTCGTCAGCCGTTGATAGATCCACGGCAATCGCGTCGGTAACGCTTCGAGATGATCGATGACCGCGAACTGTACATCTCCATACATTCTCCGGACATAGCCATCGGCCTCCCGATCGATCGTGATACAGAACGGATGCACTCCTCGCTGACGCGCCTCCCGTAATGCAACTTTGGTATCTTCCAGCGAGTACTCATCTTTATAGCCATCGTCGAGCGGACGCCCATCGCTGATAAGAACGAGCAACCGCGTCCGGGCTTCTCGCTCCAGCAACTTGGCAGTGGCGTGGCGAATAGCCGCTCCATCACGGTTTTGCCGCATCGGAGCCAGTCCACCCAAACGCTGCGCCGCTTTCCCACTCAACCGATCGTCAAAATCTTTGATCACAAGGAAATCCACGTGCCCGCGGCCTTGGCCCGAATAGCCGTAGAGCGCATAGTGATCTCCAACCGCTTCGAGCGCCTCACATAAGAGCACCAGCCCCTCTTTCTCCAAATCGATGACACGACGGCCACTGTCCAATTGGCGGCTGGTTGACCCACTCACGTCAACGAGAAACGCAGCGGCGACATCCCGTTCTTTTCTCTCCCGTCTCACGAAAATTCTGTCCGACAGATCTGCTCCCGCCGCCCGCTCAGCGCACAGACGAACCGCCGCGTCCACATCGAGATCGTCACCGTCAGCTTGGCCCGACACTCGCCGCAGCCCTGGCGGCCTCAGACCTTCGAAAAATCGTCGAAGGGCCGAGACTTCACTCCCATGCGCACTCAATGTGGCCCCCACGATATCCCCGTTCCCCTCTTCCGCCGCCCGCTCAATGACGCAACACCAGTTGAGGCGATAGTCATCGATCCCTTGATCCCATTCCGGATACCGCACCGCATGATCGCCAATCCCTGCATGATCGGTCGGCGTCGGCTGCTCGACTTTCAAGGCCAAGAGTTCTTCCACATGAGAGGGCCACTGTCGCCCACCGGCAAGCCGATCACTTTCGGGTTCTGTGTGTCGTCCTTCTCGATTCCGTTGACCCTGCGCAGATGACTCCTGATCCCCGCCGGCTGCACTGGCCATTCGTTCGATGTCCGCCGATTGTTTCTGATCGTCCGATACCCGTTCATTCTGATCATGCTGACGAATGAACTCAGGATTCATCGCCCCACGATAGACCCAATTCGTGACAGGACGATAGTTTTCACCCGTCTGTTCGGACGCTGATGGCCCAACACCCCGTTCCTCTGATACCTCATCCGTCTGATCGGCTTGGATCATCGCCCCCTTCGGCGCCAACAACTCTTCGAGCCGCAGGTAGAGAGCATGGGCCACACGCACAGCCTCTTCCGCCGTTGCGGCTGGAGAAAGAATCGTCTGGCATATCGGCCAGAGGACGGCAATCTCATCCTTGATGGCTTCGTGAATGGCAACCGGCTGCGAGGCAGCGGTCGAGAGCTGGAGCAATTGATCGACAACAAGCTCTTTGACCGTCAACCCATGTGTCAGCGACCTTGTTGCAACCGCCTCCAACGCCAATCGCTGCAAGTCACGCTGAAGTCCCGGATACTCTCGCTGTAGCAGAAATTCCACCCGCGCATCTTCTACAAGCATCCATAAATCCTGAATCAATCCCGGATGGGGATACAGCCGAAACAGCGCCGCCAAGGTGTCCGGCGTAGCGTCCTTCGACTTGTCATACTTCTGGCGCAGAGCCAGGGCCAAGTCTGCGAACGGTTCAAGGGTCAGCCGGTAGGTTCCAAACTCCACGTGCCCCGCTTCGTGTGCCGCCATCACCAGGTACAAGCGCGTGTTCTCCTCAGCCGTAGGGTAACGACGGAGGAGTGCCGGCAGTGAGATGGTGCGCCCGTCTTGGCTCACTGTGGCCCGCACCGACATTTCCTGATTCAGCGAATCAGGGAGCGCCTGAATCGTCAGATCCGTTCCGCAAAGCCCCTGCACGAAGAGCTTCACAGTACGAGCTACCTGCCGAAGCGGCACTCCGCTTAACGCCGCTTCCACCGACGTCAGTGCCTTCTGCGACTCCAGCGCAAAGTAGGCTCTGGCCGCTTCGACACTATAGGCCAGAACTTCCATCCCGGCGGTAAACCAGGCCTCGAAGCGGGCCATGGCTTCTGCAGACTCACCGATCACGCTCGCCAGTTCAGGCGCACGTCGCAAATAGGCCAGCGCCGTGTCTGCGTCACACTCTGCCACTAACGCCCCGTACTGTAATATTTTTAATCGCCAGCCTTCATGTGGCACAACACGCAACAGGCGCGGCGACTCCGATAACCAGGCAATGCCAGATCCTGGATCACGTTCAGCCAGGAGCGACCCAACCGTGATGACCTTGGCCCGCACCGAGAGATCTTCGTGATCGCCGAGAATGAGGGGGCTGGTGCGGAGGAATTCGACGGTTCCCAAATAGTCCGTCTTGCCAAGACTGTTCCGGGAAATCAGTTTCAACCCGAACATCGCCCAAGCTCTGGCCTGCTGGATCGGCAACACTCGGGCCACAGCGGGAAGTTGGCGAATGTACTCCAGTGCCACGACAAAATCGACTTGCGTCAGCTCAAGCCCGATTTCTAACCAGGCATCGAGCTGATCCAATGGAATCACCCTCACCATGTCCGGTGATATGCGGAGAAACTCCAGCGCGACATTCGCATCGCGCTCGGCTAACTCCAGAACCCTATTCAGCACCACCGATCGAACCGATAATGGCTCGATCATTCCCAGAACCAGCGGACTCTCTTTGAAATACTTCAGTCCGATCGCACCGGAGGATTCGGCCAACACAATTCCCAGATCCAGCCAGGCCACCGCATCGCTGAGGCAGCCCCGCTGTTGCAAATCGGGAAACGACTCGATTGCGGCACGAACTACTTTTGGGGAGATCTCCATCAATTCATCCAGCAACAGAGAGATACCGTCCACCTGGTTCGGCTCCGTCGTGGAGCCGGCAAGACAAGACACGAGTTGCTGGCCTGTGGCCAACCCCAGTTCCTCCGCCAACTTGGCAATCAATTGCTGACGGGTATCTGATATCTCCATCCTTGATCCAGTCCGATAGAATTTGCAGGAAGTGTTGGATTGTAAAGGACGCCCTGGCGCTTGTAAACTGCGCCTCAGCGGCGCAGGCTTTTTAGCCTCTCGCTCAATATCTTTTACCAACAGCTATGGGAAACTCGGCTCATAACGGAAAACAGCGAAGAAATATCGCAAAATGGCACTGATGCCACGATAGGTCAGGATGCTCAAAAAGGCCATCCAGCAAGGCCGCAGCGAGCGAAGAGGCGAGGAGGTACGGACCGCACTTTGTGTAGCCGTTCGCCCATAGCATGGATCTTGGCGAACGGAAAATACCCTCCAGTGCTTCCGAGCCTCTGAGCGATACGAGAACGCCGCTGGTGGACTTTTTCAGCATCCTGCAAAAGGAGTTGCAATGGCCGAGCCTAAGCAAGAGAGTCTCGACAAGATGTGGAAGTTTGCAAAGGGATTCGCGGAAAAAAGCGGGACAACTATGCATCCCATGCCTGCCGTCACCGAAGCCGTGGTCAAGGGGCTCGCGATGCATGTGGACGAACTAGGCAAACCACTCTGCCCCTGCAACTTCTACAAGGACAAGCCAGCAGAAGCCAAACTCCGCCGCTGGATGTGCGCCTGCGACGAAATGCAGATCTACAAATACTGCCACTGCCTATTATTTGTGCGTGAAGACGGCTTGCCGATCACGGAATATCTCCCGGAAGGCCACGAAGGCCGTGACGTCTATGGGATCGTCACCGACCCGACCCCCGATAAAGGCCGCGCCCTCAGACATAAAGCCGCGGTTGCGCCGCTATCCTCTGATGAGACAGAGTCATCATCCTCATCTACTACTTCGTAACGGCGATGCCACTGCATAACCAACGCCAATGTGCCGTAGCCATCACACTCTTGCTGGGAAGCCTGTGTTCCAACTACGCAGAAGCCGCCGAACCAAGCACCGCATCTCCTGCCAAGACCACACAGTCTCCCATCCTGAACGAAAAAGATTTATTCGCGTACAAACAAAAAGGGCGAGGGACTCTGACCGGACAAGCCTTTCTCGTATCTCCCTCCGGGAAGGCGATCACTCAACCAGGTACTCCAGTCCATCTCATTCCTATCACTCCCTACACACGCTATTGGTTCGACCACAACGTCAGAGCCACATCCTGTGCAACGACAGAGACTACTGCTTCCCCTGAAAGCACCGTAGCGCCGCGCACTCAGACCAATTGCCCGCAGGAGGCGCTGACCAGGCTCCAGACAGAAAAACGCCTCATTCCCTATCTCCGCACAACCAGAGCCAACCCGACCGGACATTTCTGGTTCACCAAAATCCCCGCCGGGCGTTACTATCTCGTCAGCCTGATCGAAGAAGGATCAGGGCCTCACAAAGAAGAACAACAAGCAGGTCTAGCCTGGCTGATTCTCGAACTCGACGCAGGAGAAAAACTCACCAACCTCGTAGTAACCGACTGCAAAGCAGGTCTCTGCTGAAGATTTGAATTATCCTCTCGCCTGTTCAAAAACGAATCTTCGTGAATTCATTGCGTCACGACGATTTTTCGAAACCTCACACGAAACAAGCCCAACAGAAACACATTTTTGGGGCTTTTAGATACGATACATGGCGAAGGGGACTAGAATCTTGGCCTGCTTTAGTGGCATTATGTAGTGAATTCCATAGATCGGGTCATGTAGCAAGACGTTGAACTGGCAATGGATTCGCCATACGGGGCAGGGCTTCATCGCAAGCTCTCACACATGGAAGGCGCAGCATATTTATGATTAGGCAGATGACAGGCGCAGGCCTTACGGTGCTCATGCTTCTTGCCGCATTGTACGACCCGGAGGTCGTTATTGCCCATGGAGCCACCAGTGGAGAGGACGACCCGTGCCTGCGCCGGATCGGAGAGAGGGTGATCCATCTCAGCGCCTATCAGCCGCAATACGAGTTGAAAGAAGAATATTGTACAGACATTCCCAAAGAAGGCGACACGTTTCTGGTCGTAGACCTTGTCGACCCGATGCTGCGCAAAGAGCTGGTCGGAATGAGGGTCGTGAAGGGAACCGGGAGCAACGAGGCAGAGGATCAGATTGTGGCAGATATTCGCCCAACCACCCACCCAGACGGTGTACTCCGGGGCGAAGCCAGGCTGGCTGAAGGCGTCTATACCGTGATCATTTCTGCAGAAAAGCAGAATCTGATGAAGCGCCCCCAGTATCTCTTGCGAGTGCATATGGTCGATTATCAGAAGCTGGTGAAATCCACAGTCGTCCCAGCACTGGGCGTGCTGCTGGGAATTTGGCTCTTGTACAAACTCCTACGATCGAAGTGGATACGCAATTGGTGGACAGTCCTCCGTTCATAGGGAACCGAGCATTCCAGCCCGTGAGCATATGATTCAATATTCGAGAGGGAGGATTCTGGCAATGGTGAAGCACTTACTTAAACCTTTCGGTGTGTGCATGTTGATCTTGGCAATCGGGGTGCCATTCTTCTCCTCGCAGGCTCAGGCTCACGGAGGGTTGGCACTGGCCGAGGATATGTGCAGACTCACGATCGGCCCGTACAACATGCACTTTACCGGCTACCAGCCGGACAACACGCGCAATAAGGAATTCTGCGAAGATATTCCGGCGACCGGTCGCACAGTCGTGGTGCTCGATTATATGGAAGATGAACTCCGCCCGATGCCCACCGAGGTGCGAATCATCAAGGATACGGGGTCGGAGAAAGACCTGCAGGCCATCACGGTCTTGCACCTGCCGCCCAAGGTCTACCCCGCCGGCTCGGTAAATTTCGAACATAATTTTGACCAGCCCGGCAAATTCATTGGCCTTGTGACTGTGGGTGATAAGCATGTCTCGCGATTCCCATTCTCGGTAGGGGAAACAAAAATTTGGTTGCCCCCCAGCTACTTCTTGATTGCGTTCGCAGGAGTTGCGGTGATCCTGGCGATCATCTTTTTTACCATGCGAGGACGCGGCAATACTTCGAGCAAGACTGTTTCCTAGGCGACTGGGCAGCAACCCAATGGTGCAGGCGCAAACGCGTTTCTGGTGTAACGAGAATAGTTGAAGGCGGCTAAGAAATTAACGCGAGAAGGATACTGATGATGTCTTTGCGATGTCTTTTGAGAACAGTCATTGTGTTCGGCGTGATGCTGGCAATCGGAGTTCCACTGTCCGCACAGGCCCAGCACTTTCATGAATTAGACAAAAACTTCTGCATACTGAAGTTTGGGCCCTACGGTATGCACCTGACCGAATATCAGCCTGACACTTCAGATAGGCAGGAACTCTGCGGGGATATTCCGTCGACCGGTCGCACCGTGGTCGTGCTCGATTTTATCGAAGGGGAGCTCCGCTCGTTGCCCGTCGAGATTCGGGTCATCAAGGATACGGGTTCGGAACAGGATCTTCAGGCCATCACAGTCGTACACCTGCCGGCCAAAGTCTACACGGGGGGGTTCATCAATTTCGAACATAGCTTCAGCCAGCCTGGCAAATTCATCGGGATCATCACCGTTCGCGGCAAGGAAGAGCATGTCGCTCGATTCCCAATTTCGGTCGGAGAAGGGGGAGTCGTTTCCCACTTGATGCACTACATGATGGTCATCGTCCCAGTCGCAATACTCGCCGCTGGAGCAGCAATCTTCTTTATCATGCGAGGTCGTCGCAAGTCCCCGGTGAGCACCGTTTCCTAAGACAAGCAGCCCTCCGGTCTCAGGAGTATAATGTGTTGAGACAGGTGGGCACATGACGGGTTGCTGCACCCCGGCTCAGCAGCAGCAACAAGAAGGAGCTCCGATGAAACCATGGGCAGTTTACGGACTCAAGCGCATCCTGGCTGGCACAGCGGTCGCAATGGTGCTGTGCGTGCATGCCGCTCCAGTGTTGGCACATTCAATGCTGGTCAAGGCAGAGCCGCCACGCCGGGCTGTTCTTGCCCAAGCGCCGGCGCAGGTGCAACTCTGGTTCAATGAAGAGATTGAAGGCGACTACGCATCGCTGATCGTACTCGACGCCGAGAAGCATCCTGTCACCGAGGTCAAACCAAAACTGGCTCCAGAGGACCGGAAATCCATCGTCCTGCCGTTGCCGGAGTTGACGCCTGGAAAGTATTCGGTAAAGTTTCGGGTGCTATCAGTTGATGGTCATGTGGTGGAGTCGTATTTCGACTTCTCTGTAAAGGGTAAAGTGCAAAAGAAATGATCGAGGTCATTGGCGCGCTGTTTCGCTGGCTACAGCTTGCGTCCAACATGATCCTGATCGGGGGCTGCGTCTTTCTTGCGATTGCCGTCCGCGCGAACACTGCGTTCGACTCCCCTTGGCTCGCCCGCCTAAATCGAGTGCTACCGTGGCTGTCGGTCACGCTTCTGGTAGGCTTGGTTGGCTTGCTGGCCACCACGACCACGCAAGCCACAGGCGTGGCCGACAATGCCTGGCGTCCGGGAGCCTGGCTAGAGCTCTTACAAAAAACCCGCATAGGGCTCATCTGGACAATGCGCGCTGCCCTTGCGCTCCTTGTCCTCGCCGTGACCCTCTACATTCGGGTGTCACGCAAAGCGCGTTGGCAGTATGTGTTATGCGCGACCGTCGCCGCACTCACGCTGGCTGCTGGATCACTCGCAAGCCACTCTGCGGCTGATGAACTGTCCGTCACATCAGTATTGCCTTACACACTGCATATCGTTCTGGCGAGCGTCTGGTTCGGAGGGTTGCCGGCCTTCCTCAGCGTCTTATTTGCCAAGACCCGGACGCAAACTGGCGAGGAGGTGGATCGAGCAGACATCCAGACCCTGAAACAGTTCTCGAAGATGGCGTTGCCTGTCATGTTTGCGGTTGTCGCCACAGGCATCATCGTAACCTATCGCATGGTGGACACAAGCTACGCCGCATTGGCTGCAACAAGCTGGGGCTGGCTTCTCAATACCAAGCTCGTGCTGCTCGCCGTGATTCTCGTGCTCGCCGCGTGCGCACGTCACATCTGGATTCCGGCACTCGACCAGGGCGTGGATAGGGCCCCGACCGGCGGACGAGGGCTTCGAAAGTGGGTCCCCGTCGAATTCGTGCTCGGGTTGGGGCTGGTACTGGTCGCGACAATCCTGGCTAACGCTATTCCAGCGAAGCACGCTGTTATTGAAGACTGGCCCTATCCATTCCGCTTCTCCATCGACGCCACCTGGGGAGGGGTAGGCATGATGATCGGCATAGGGGTCGGAGTCATGCTGCTTATCTTAGCAGTTGGGGCGGTTATCCTTGGTCGGTCCAAACGCTGGGAGACGAAGTGGCGCATTACCATCCCGGCCGTACTGACTGTTTGTGCGCTCGTTGCAGGGCTCCCTCCCCTTGCCACTCAGGCTTTTCCAGAAACGTACCGTAAGACGCCGGTCCCGTTTGATGCCATTTCCGTTGCCAACGGTGCGGCCATATTTGCCTCGAATTGCGTGCTCTGCCACGGACCCCAAGCCAAGGGCAATGGTGTTCTGGCCAAAACCTTCGCGATTCCGCCAGTAGACCTGCTTACGGAACCGCACACAGCCAAGCATACCGCAGGGGATTTTTTCCACTGGCTGACCCATGGTATTCCCGGTACCGGAATGCCGGCTTTTGCGGACAAACTCTCGGAAGAGGATCGTTGGGACCTGGTGAACTTTCTCCATGCCACCTCCCGTGGCTATCAGGCACGCCTGATCAATCCCTATGTCGCCCCCAATCAACCGTACATGGCTCCACAGAACTTCTCCTATTCCACACATGACGGAACAAGCGGCACCTTGAAGGATTTCCGCCGGCAGAAAGCGATTTTACTGGTTCTATTTTCATGGCCGGAGTCACAGGCAAGACTCAGTCAGTTGAGACAAGCTGATGCCACCCTACGCACCACCGATACCGTGATACTCGCGGTGCCCCTCAATGATCTCAAGCCGCAAGACCTGACGGTAATCACTGCAGCCACCCCTTTCCAGGTAACAACGCAAGGGGCACCAGAAATTGCGCGCAGCTACTCTCTATTCCGCAGAACCCTGAGTAATCCCGATCTGGCCGGCGAAGGGACAACACCGAATCATATGGAGTTTCTCATAGATCGTTACGGCTATTTACGGGCACGCTGGATCCCTGCGGTGGATGGATCTGGATGGGCAGATATCGCAGAATTGACGCGACAAATCGAACAACTCAACAGGGAAAAGGAAATTCGGCCACCGCCAGACGATCACGTCCACTGAGTCTCCACGTGAACATCGACCGTAATAGCGAACGGATTGCGAGCGCACGTTCCCACGGTCACTCCCCTGATAATTCAATGGAGTCAATAGGCTCTGATACCCCGAGCCTGGCAAGCTTATACAATCCTTGTATTCGGGATCATCAAGGATTGATGTCCCTTGAAGCTGTTTCACTCCAATTGATATGTATATCAGCCCAAGTGGTTGGGCGGACCACGACCGTGCCTGCCATGATGTTGTCTCACACATGGATGCACAATACCGGCACTTGATTTCCAATGCATTTTTGTATATTTCTTGTCCTCGAATAACCTATGCACTTAACTCCAGCAGGCCCAGTTGTTCCAGAGTCGCACCATGGAGGATTACATGCGAGCCCTCGCTAAATTCGAACAACGCTTTGCCACTGAACGTGCGTGCCGTGCCTACCTGGCTCAGCTGCGGTGGCCAACGGGGTTCTGTTGCCCTCAGTGCACAACCAGTGGCAGTTGGACCACCACGAGATGCCTCCTGATGTGCCGCCGATGTGGATACCAAGCTTCGGTCACGGCAGGAACGATCTTCCATCGAACCCGCCTTCCATTACAGGACTGGTTCCGCGCGATGTGGTGGATGACTGATCAGAAGCAACGCCTCAGTGCGTTGGGACTGCAACGACTCCTGGGCATCGGTAGTTACAGAACGGCATGGTCGTGGCTACAGAAACTGCGACGCGCATTGATACTGCCGGATTGGGACAGATTGCGAAGCCACGTTGAAGTGGACGAAATACAGATGGGACGCATTGAAGCGGGAGGAAGCCGCCGGAGCTTGGAAAGCAAGGCCCTCGTGGCAATCGCCACGCAGATCGATGGGAAAGGGGTTGGCCGCATCCGGCTACGCCGAATTTCCTCCGCCTCTCCAAGTCAGCTTATCGCCTTCGTGAAACACGTCGTTGAGCCAGGCTCCATAGTCATTACAGACGGATGGAAGGCCTATGCGGGGTTGAAGCAGGAAGGCTTCAAACACCGACCTCGTTTAATCAACACCAGCGGCAAAACAGCGCCGGCCTTGCTGCCTCGCGTGCACCGAGTAGCCTCCTTATTTAAACGCTGGCTGGTGAGTACGCACCAAGGGGCCTTGTCCCGTGAACAACTAGATTGTTATCTCAATGAATTCACGGTTCGGTTTAACCGTCGAACCTCCAGAGACCGTTGGCAACTATTCTACAAACTTGTCGCGCAGGCTGTTGTCATTGAGCCTGCCCCCTACTCAAGACTGGTTGCAAGTACCTCCTAGAACTCTGTATTTTAGGCGACGAAACTGGAGTTAAGTGCATAGTCATTCGCACGCGTTTTGCATGTGGAAAGGATGCAGCTTTCACCTTGGATATTCTACTTGACATCAAGAAACTGTATCCGCTAATCTCCCGCCACGCAGATGAAACGGTAGCAATAGTAGCAATGTTCCGTCGGAGAATTTTTCTCCGGAATAAGCGGTGGGTCTCAATCACTTAACAAGGAGGTCAGGGTATGGCGAGTACAACCACATGGGGGGGGGTAGCGACAAGAGCGGCTATGACATGTCGCTCTGGTACGATTCCAGGCCCCTCAAGATCGGCTGGTTTGCAATGTTGGGAGCGGTGGGGGCCGAAGTCATCTTTCAGCGTGTCTTCGGGTATTCCCACGGCTTGGACTCCATGACCCCGGAGTTCGAGACCGTCTGGATGGGGCTGTGGCGGTTTAACGTGATTGCCAACATCATCAACGCAAGCGCGATCCTCGGGTGGATCTGGCAAACGCGCGATCGCAACGTCGCCAATGTGGATCCCAAGACGGAGCTGAAGCGGTATTTCTACTGGATGATGTGGCTGGCCCTATATGTGTTCGGCGTCTATTGGGCCGGCAGCTACACCCTGGAGCAGGACGCGTCGTGGCATCAGGTGATCATCCGGGATACGAGCTTCACGGCGAGCCATATTATCGCGTTCTACTTCACGTTCCCGCTCTACATCACCATGGGAGTCGCGAGTTACCTCTATGCGATGACGCGGTTGCCGCAGTTCAGCAAGGCGGTGTCGTTCCCGTTGGTGGGGGCGATCGTGGGCCCGATGATGATTCTCCCGAACGTGGGCCTCAACGAGTGGGGGCATGCGTTCTGGTTCGTCGATGAACTCTTTGCGGCGCCGTTGCACTGGGGCTTTGTGACCTTGGGCTGGTGCGGGTTGTTTGGCGGGACGGGCGGCGTGGCGGCACAGATTGTGGCGCGCATGTCCAACCTGTGCGATGTGGTCTGGAACAACGAGAGCAAGGACTGCTTGCACGTGATCCCGTACTAAACTGTACCGTTGGTCTCGGTGGGCTAGCCCTGCGCTCAAAATTCAGAGAAGTAGGGCTGGCCAACCAGTCAGCTAATAATAAGGGAGAGGACTGATGTTCAGAACGAGCGAGGAGGAGATAAATGGCACTGTTTAGAACTAAAGAAATTATCGCAGCGAGCAAGCTTCCGCCAGAAGGCGTGAAGCTGTCAAGAATGTTAGACGCGGTGTACTTTCTTCCCATTGCATATTTCGGGGTATTTGCAACTTTCCATATGCACTTCGACCTGTTAGCAGGAGACTGGGATTTCTGGATCGACTGGAAGGATCGGCAGTTCTGGGTCACGGTCACACCGATCGTAGAGGTGATGTATCCCGGTGCGATCATGTACTATTTCTGGACGTTCTACCGGCAACCCTTTGGTGCAACGTTGAGCATCACGGGGCTTCTCGTCGGGAAGTGGATCACGGTTCTGTTTGCCTGGTACTGGTGGGCGAATTTCCCAGCAAACTTCGTGATGCCTGCCACGATGGTGTCCAGCGCATTGATCCTCGATGCCACCTTGCTCTTGACAAGGAGCTGGATGCTCACAGCGATATTTGGAGTCTGGGCGTTCGCGATGGTATTTAATCCTACAAATTACGCTATATTCGGGTACAGCCACCAACCGGTGGTCGTGGACGGGCAGTTGATTTCACTGGCCGACTACATGGGATTCACATTTGTGAGGACCGGAACGCCTGAATACATCCGAATCATCGAGGTAGGATCGCTCCGTACGTTCGGCGGACACACCGTTTGGATTTCAGCGTTCTTCTCGGCCTTCATCTCCATGTTGATGTTCACCATTTGGTGGCAAATTGGACACTTTGTCGGACAATCCTTCTTTTGGGTTAAGGGCAGACGTGGTGTCATGAGTCGGATGAATGACACCATGATCGTTGGCACAGATGAATTTGCGCGAGACATGGCACGCCAGATGGTATTGCCCCAGGGCACAGAGTGACGACAAAGACTGCGGCGACTTCACTATCATAGGGGAAAACATGAACGTCAAAAACATTTTCAAATTATGCGTGATCGGCTCCCTTGGGATGGCGACGCTGGGGCTTACCCTGGCTTTCAATGTCTCAACCGCCGCCGCCCACGGGGAGCGCTCTCAGGAACCGTTCCTGCGAATGCGTACCGCGCAGTGGTACGACACAAGATGGAATCCTCAGAAGACCAATGTCAACGAGGAAGCTATGTTGTCCGGCAAGATCCATATTTCTGAAGACTGGCCAAGGGCCGTTGTTAAGCCCAACCGTACCTTCATAAACGTGGGAAGCCCGAGTTCAGTGTTCACACGTCTCAGTTCGAAAGTGAACGGGGTGCCGATGATGACCTCGGGCCCCATGGAAATCGGTGGAGACTACGAGTACGTGATCAAGCTGAGAGGCCGGTTGCCTGGTCATCACCACATCCACCCGATGTTAGCTGTCAACGGGGCCGGTCCTATCGCAGGGCCAGGGGGCTGGATGGACATCACCGGTAATTATAAAGACTTTACCAACCCCATAAAGTTGCTGGTTGGCGGGACTGCCGATACAGAGACTGCTGGCCTGGCAGCCGGGCTCTTCTGGCATGTCCTATGGGGAGCGCTTGGATTCTTCTGGATCGGCTGGTTCATGGTCAGGCCGATGTTCCTCATTCGCGCCCGCGTACTGGCGCAAGAGGGTGGAGACGAACTCCTCAATGACCCAATTGACCGCGTATTTGCCTTTGCAATGTTGGGGGTAGTTTTTGCTTTGATTGCCATTGGTTTCTTCTATACAGACGCTCAGTATCCATATACCATCCCACTCCAGGCTGGTGAACCAAAGATCAAGTCCACTCATTTGAAGTCGGACTTGACGGTTAAGGTGCTTGCCGCAGACTATGACGTTCCTGGTCGCGCTCTTCGTATGACCTTGCAGGTCACCAATAGCGGAGAGCAGCCACTCAGGATTGGAGAGTTTACGACAGCAGGCATTCGGTTCCTGAACAAGGTCGGTGTAGCTAACAACAACGACCCGACCTATCCAGCTGAAATTATGGCGCAAGACGGCTTGCATATCGAAGATGAGTCCCCGATCATGCCAGGCGAAACCAAAGAAGTTAAGCTCGATTCAAGGGATTCGCTGTGGGAAATACAGAGATTGATGGACCTGGTCCACGATCCTGACCAGCGTTTCGGAGGGCTTGTAATGTCTTGGGACGAAACAGGTAACCGGCATATCAACAGCATTGCCGGCAACATCATCCCAGTCTTTACAAGGGCCACTGCTGGATAAAGTAGGGGTTCGTCACGTTTGAGAGTGACACTGATCCGCCATTCTGTCGAAAGATGGAATGGCGGATCGGTTTTTTAATCGGTGTGGGCCGCCAGTGTGGCGCTGCGAATCTACCATGGCTCACGGGAGTGTCTCCAGTAATTCAGGGGCGTCCTGGTCAGTCGGTGTGGTCGCCGCGACCCACTCGGCCACAAACGCCGCAGGCACCCGGCCTGCCAGTGCACTATGGGGTCGACCCCGATTGTAGTCCTGCTGCCACCGCGCCAACTTCTGTCGCACGTCCTCGATCATGAAAAACACTTCCACATTGAGGCATTCATCCCGTAGCCGTCCATTGAAGCTCTCGATGAAGTCGTTCTCAACCGATTTGCCTGGCCGAAAAAATCCAGCTGGATCCCATGCCGGTAGGCCCAGGCATCCATGACCCGACTGGCAAATTTGCTGCCGTTGTCCACGGTGATCGCACGCGGTGCGCCACGTTGCATCACCACCGGCTCTAACGCCTGCGCCACCTTCTCCCCGGTGAGAGACTGATCAGCCACCAAACACAAGCATTCCCGCGTGAACTGGTCCACGACGGTCAGAATCCGAAACCAGCGGCCATCCGCCACGCGCTCGCTCATGAAGTCCATACTCCACCGCTGGTTCGGGGCGGTCGCCCCTGGTTGCGGCACACGGGCTCGGCCCGCGGCCTTCGTGCGGTGTTGGGTCCGCACCGTCAGCCCTTCTCCGTCTACAACCGATAGATCCGTTTGGCCTTCACCTGCCACCCCTCCCGTCTCAGCAACACCGTGAGTCGCCGATACCCGAAGCGTACTCGGCTCGCCGCCAACTCTCGCAACCGCATGCGCAACGCCTCCTGCGGATCACGGCGACTCCGATACTGCAAGGAGGCTCGCGCCATCGGCAACAGCCTCGAGACCCGGCGCTCACTGACCTGATAGGTCGTTTGCGCCCAGCGTGCCAGCACAGGCCGGTCCCGAGGCCCTACAGCTTTTTTCGCACGATCTCCTGCAGCATATGGCGATCGAGCGAGAGATCCGCCACCAAGCGTTTCAACTTGGCATTCTCCTCACGGAGCTGCCGCAGTTCGCGCAGTTCACTGAGGCCCAGCCCCGCATACTTGCGCTTCCACGCGTAAAACGTCTGCTCGCTGATGCCGGCCCGCCGACACGTCCACCCCGGTCATGCCACCCTCTGCTTCCCGCAGCGCGGCCAGAATCTGTTGCCTCGGTGTGCCCTCGTCGGGTCCTCCTTCTGGGTCAAGAAGACCACGTCGCGGGCCGGTCCCTCAAGCTCCCGCTGGCCTACTTTTCTGGTTTTGGGTCACAGGCTCATTTGGGACTAACAAAGGGCTTGACTCTTAACCGGACACTACGATATTACATCAACGAATTTGGCTATGTTATTCTTTTCCTCACACACAGACGAAGTGCCAGTGAGACCCTCACATAGAAAAGACCAGTTGCACATTTGCCTGGAGAAGTTCGCCCAACCATTTCAGAGAGGAGTTCAACCATGATGAAAAGACAATCACCTCAACTGATGGCCATCGCAGGGGCCATGGTCCTTGCGATGGCCGGATTGATGGGATTGCCCTCCGAGGCATCTGCGAAGACCCATGACGTCAAGATGACGGCGCTCGAAACGGAAATCGTGATTGAAGGAACGGGAACGAAATATAAGGCCTGGACGTTCAACGGCCAGATGCCGGGGCCGGCCGTGCGGGTCACGGAAGGCGACACTGTCAACTTCACGCTGGAGAATCCCAAGACCAATGTTTATCCACACGCCATGGACTTCCATGCGGCGGAAATCGATTTCCTGAAGAACTACCGGGCCATCAATCCGGGAGAAACCATTTCCTTCACCTTTGTGGCGAAGAAGCCCGGCGTGTTTTTCTATCATTGCGGCGCAGCGCCCATGATCCAGCACGTCGCGCGCGGCATGTTCGGCGCGATTATCGTCGATCCCAAGGATCCGAAGGTCTGGCCGAAAGCGGACCGGGAGTTTTTGTTGGTCCAATCTGAGCTCTGGAAGAACCCCGACGATGTCGAGGCCATGTTCGCTCGGAAGTTCGACTATACGGTCTTCAACGGAGGGATCTTCAAGTATCATCCCTTCTTCATCGGCGCGGAAGCGCTGGAGGCGAAACCGAATGAGCGGGTCCGGATCTATTTTGTGAACGCGGGCCCCAACGAGTTTTCCTCGCTCCACCCGATCGGCGAGATTTGGGACAACGTCTACGAGAGCGGGAACCCTGCCAACAAACTCACAGGGGTGCAAACCTATGTTGTGGGACCCGGAAGCGCCGCCACATTCGACTTGGTCTCCGAATCACCCGGGGTCTATCCGATTGTGACGCATTCGCTCACTGGAGCCCTTCGTGGAGCCATTGCCGCGCTGACGATTACACCGGTAGCCAAGAATGCTCCGCTGATGCCACTGACGCCCTGGAACCCCTAAACGACCAGAAATATGATAGAAGTGTGCACTCGAAGGAAGCCCTCATTTACCTCTCAAAAAAGGAGCGCCTTTCATGAAACAACTTTCTCGCGCCATCAAGACTATGCTGACCGTCGCCTTGCTGTTGATCTCAGCGCCGGTGTGGGCAGCCGATGCTCCGTTGCCCTCACTCTATGAACGGCTCGGCGGAACAGGCCCTATCACGGCCGTCGTCGGCAAGTTCGTCAGCATCGTGGGCCAAGACAAGCGCATCAACGGGTATTTTGCCAACGCCGATCTGCCGAAACTGAAGAAACAGCTGGTCGACCAGGTCTGCCAAGCCAGCGGCGGCCCCTGCACCTATGAGGGGAAAGACATGAAAACAACGCATGCCGGCATGAAAATCACGACGGCTGCCTTCAATGCCCTGGTTGAAGACCTCGTCAAGGCATTGGATACGTTCAACGTGCCAGCCAGGGAAAAGAACGAACTCCTTGCCGTGCTGGGTCCTATGAAGACCGACATCGTCGAAGTGCCGTAAAGGGCGACGGGCAGGCGGTGAGATCCTCGCCGCCTGCCCATGAACGCGTTCAAGAGAGGAACACTGCAACCCAGCCGAACCGGAGCTTCGCATGGTCCGACAACTCGCATCACCGTCTACCATGAGATCTTAAGACAAATCGATGAACCTACCCAAGGGCTTCAGATCGCCTCCCTGCAGACAGGTATTCCGATGACGCGAACAGCTCATCGCAGATACGCAAACCGGACGCAGACGCCCTTCGCGAAGAGCGTACCCGCAACCTGCCCACAGCCTCATGTAGACGGCAAGGCCACGCTCAGGCACAACTGTCTGATGCTTGCGATGGCGCTCACCGTGGGTCTTGCCGTATTTCAGCCGGCCGGAGCCAGCCATGCTGCCATGGAGAGAGTTCCCGTCGCGCTGACAGGACCTGGCTGCGACACCCATGAGAACGAGCTAAGCAGGGCGTTGCTCGCCTTGCAGGGTGTGAACGCCGCGCATTTTCATCGCATACCCGATCACGTCTTGGTGGATATCACCGTTGGCATAATCGTGCCGGAAGAACTGGTTCACCATCTCAATACGGCGGCCACGTCATGGCAATGCCGCGCTGAAATTATGCAGTCCTGCATCACGGCAGACCCGGCCCCCCATACTCGAATACACGCACCATGAGTGGGCGATTGAAATCCCACCAGTTTCGCACGCTATGCGGGATCATCGCCGGACTGATGTTTCTCCACGAACAGCCACTGCCATAGCCCGCATTATTCACGAAGGCTTCTACTGCAACCGCCGACACGCCGCTGCGACAGGCCTGGCGGCGGGCGGGCTCGCCGCTCAGTCGGTCGACATACTGTTCAAGTATGCTTCCCTCCCTCGCGGCTCCGCGCGCCCGTCTCGCGTGGCGTCTCGGCGGTTTCGTCACGAACCCTCGTGAATAATGCGGGCTAACGGGCTTCGGTCAGTTCCTGAAGCAGACGTTGGCGAACCGATCCTGACAGAATGTTCAAAAAGAATACCGTCCCCCCAATGAGGAAGGACGGTACAGGAGGGGTTACTTTGTGATTTGTTTCGCTGCTTCCACGATCGATCGGGCTCCGATGCCAAAGTGATCGACGAGTTCGTCCGGCTTCCCGCTGTGCGGGATCGTGCGAACCGCAAGCTTATGCACTTTGATACCTTCAGGTCCAACCGCGCTGAGCACCGCATCTCCGAGGCCACCGTGCGCATAATGATCTTCAACGGTGAGGATGCGCCCCTGCGTGGCCCTGGCACTGTCCAACAACGTGGTACGGTCGATGGGGACGATACTATAGAGATCGATGATCTCGCACAGAGATGCCGGCTGCTTTCAATATGTCGTATGCCTTCAGGCTTCGAAGAGCGTGACGCCGGCAGCGACGATCGTAAGGACATCCGATGCGCTTTGGCGAATAACCTTCGATCCGCCGATCTGGAACGTTTCATCAGGCCCGTACAGAACCAGACACTTTGGGCGACCGGCCCGAATGTAGACCATCCCTTTGTGCGTAGCAGCCATTTCAACAAGCCGATACGTGCAGGTCGCATCGGACGGATACAATACGGTCACGCCCGGTTGTGCAGCCATCATCGCAATATCTTCCAAACCCATTTGCGAGGGGCCGTCTTCCCCGATGCTTACGCCGACGTGTGTACCGACAAGTTTGATGTTCGAGCCGCTGATCGCAGCCATGCGGATGAAGTCGTAGGCTCGCGTAAAGAATGCGGCAAACGTCGCAACGAACGGAATTTTTCCGCAGGCCGCGAGGCCGGCTGCTGCACCGACCATGTTTTGCTCGGCGATGAAATTTTCGAAAAATCGGTTAGGAAACTTCTTGCCGAACTTGTCCGTATAAGTCGAATTCTTGACGTCCGCATCGAGTCCCACAACCAGTGGATTCGACCGCGCCAAGCGCTTCCAGGGCAACCCCGAATGCTTCGCGCGTGGCGGCAGAGTCGCCTACTTTGTAGGGCGAAGGTGGGAGAGGACTGATAGACGAAGCCCCCTGAACCGGCGCTCGATGGTTTCTTCAATGAAATGGCAGTGCTGCTCGGCTCTCAACTGCTTGGTCAACTCATCGATCGCCTTCTGGGTTTCCTCGCCTTTGGCGACCGGCTTCCCATGCCAGCTAGGATGGTTCTCCATGAAGGAGATGCCCTTGCCCTTAAACGTTTTGGCGAGAAGCACCGTCGGTTTGCCTTTGGTGCCGGCAGCAGTATCGAATGCGTCGAGCAGCGCTGAAAGATCGTGCCCGTCAACCACCAATGCCTGCCAGCCAAAGCCGGCCCATCGAGAACGATATCCCTCCATGTCATGTTGCAGCATGGTGGGATCGCTTTGACCGAGTCGATTGACATCCACAATGGCACAGAGATTATCCAGTCCGTGATGGCGCGCGACTTCAGCCGCTTCCCATACCGATCCCTCGACGGACTCCCCATCGCCCATCAAGACATAGGTTCGGTGATCCAGCTTGTCGACAAATTTTGCATTCAGAGCAATGCCTATACCAACCGGCAGTCCTTGCCCGAGTGAGCCTGTGGCCATATCCACGAAAGACAAGCGAGGAGTCGGGTGGCCTTCAAGATCGGACGTCAGCGTTCGGAGCTTGAGAAGTTCGCTCTTGGGAAAGAGACCGGCTTCGGCCCAAGCAGCATAGAGCAAAGGTGCGGCATGGCCTTTTGACAACACAAACCGATCGCTATTGTATGCTTTCGGATTTTTAGGGTCATATCGCATGACGGAGAAAAAAAGAGCTGCAACAATATCCGCGGCGGAGCAGCAACTGGATGGATGTCCGCTCCCCGCTTCGCTCGTTGCACGAACACTCTCGATTCGAAGCTGCGTGGCCTTGTTCTGCAAGTCAGCAAGCAATTCTGGTGAGGTGGTTGCGCTAGCCATCGGAACTCCTTTCGGGATTTGATGCCAAGGATGCTGCCTGACTCTTCTCGTCTTCTCTATCGGCAGTAACCTGGCGGGTTGTGAGGCTAACAAAACACAATGAGGGAGTCAACCAAACTAAACAAGTGTGTCAAGCCTGGTGTGTGGTATCTACATACACGGCTATACAAGTCGGCAGGGCTTCTATCGTGCGCCATGCTTGGGTGGGGTGAGGGCCTTCGTGCAGGCCTCGCCCCACTGATTGACCCTTCTCTTCCACCACACAAGATGTGTGAGGTGGAGCAGAATTGCTGGCCGTGATCCCTCGCCCTGAAAACCTCTTTTTCACTTTTACCACGACATACGGACCATGGACGGAGGGGCTTTTTTCGCTCCCACTACGTCCAGCACCGCTCAGGCCTGAGGACACCCGATAAAATGGCATTTCTTGAATTCTTCTTCAAGAACAATAGGATAGCTTGACATGCCACTGGTCTTCGCGCAGACTCTCGTCCATGCATGAGCTAACAGAACAGACCCTTCTGGCCAGACTCGCAGAGCGTGCCGGCATTGCAACTGACTATTACGATATCGCAGGAACGCTTCACTTCACCTCCGATGACACCAAGCGCGCTATTTTGACTGCCATGGGCTTTGCGATCGATACGACGGCATCGCTGATACAGACACTACAAGAATGGGATGACGCCCCGTGGCAACGCCCGTGCGATCCAGTGCGGATTCTTCGCGATGGGGAGGCGGGAGGCCCTCTGTCCTGTTATCTGTTGCTCGAAGACGGAAAAGAAGGGTCCCTCACAGTGGAATGGCAAATTCGTGACGAAGCAAACGCTGTGGTGCAAAAAGGCCGAGCAGGACCTGGACTCACCGCTGCCGAGGTTCGTTTTATCAAAGAACAACGACATGTGCGTGTGGAAATCCCGGCCCCGCACGGGCTCTCACTTGGGTACTATACTCTAATGATACAGGCCGAGAGCCTGGTTGGTAGCGTCCCAGGATCGATGCGGCTCATCATCGCACCCCGGCAATGCTACATCCCTCCTCCGCTCGAAGCACACCAACGGCTATGGGGATTGGCCTTGCAGCTCTATTCATTGCCCTCCGATCGCAATTGGGGATGCGGCGACTTCACCGATCTCGGGCGGATTGTCGAGTGGGCCGGGAAAGAGCTCGGCGCCGGAGTGATCGGACTCAATCCATTACACGCACTGCGGAACACCGCGCCTTATCACATTAGCCCCTATGCGCCTTACAGTCGGCTCTATCTCAATGAACTCTACATCGATCTCGATCAACTTCCCGAATGGCATGAGTCGGAGGAGGCGCAACAGCAGTTCCTGGATCCCGAATTTCAGGCTGCGCTCCAGGCGCTACGACAGACACGCCAGGTAGACTATAACGCCATAGCAACGGCCAAACGCACCATGCTCGATCTGGCCTACAGCACATTCATCGTAGAAGCCTACAGCGGAGAGGAACCACACCTCCAGCCTAATTCGGAGCGCGCGAGGCGCTTGGAACGGTTTATCCAATCTGAGGGCACACCCCTCGAACTGTATGCCACCTTCCAGACCTTGGAAGAAGAACGCCGGCTGATTCAATCTACATCAACCACATGGCACGATTGGCCCAAACAATTTCTGATGCCCGGCCAACCGGTCCATGAATATGCCAAACGGCACCGGAAACGCATTCGCTTCTTTCAATACATTCAGTGGGTGGCACGCGAACAGCTGAACGAAATCCAGCGGACGGCTGAGCAGCTGGCGATGCCAATTGGTCTGTATCATGATATGGCACTGGGCGCCGATCGGAATGGGGCCGAAGCCTGGATCTATCAATCTGTGCTGGCGTTAGGAGCCGACTGTGGCGCCCCGCCGGATTCGTTTGCGCCCGAGGGGCAGAATTGGGGCCTCCCTCCGATCAACCCTCACGCGCTACACTCCAATGGCTACGAGCTTTTGATCCAGCTGCTGCGGAACAACTTCCGATCCGGAGGGGCGATTCGTCTGGACCATGTGATGGCATTCTTTCGTCTCTTCTGGATTCCGCGTGGGAGGCCCGCATCCGAAGGTACGTATGTGCACTACCCGTTTGAAGACTTGTTGGCCATCGTGGCATTGGAGAGCGTACGATCACACACCCTCGTCATCGGAGAAGACCTTGGCACGGTCCCCGATTGGGTGAGAGAACAATTGGCAAAAGCACGAGTGCTCTCGTACCGTGTGTTCTACTTCGAGCGCCACGCAGACGGCGCCATGAAACCGCCAGGCCACTACCCTGCGCAATCGTTGGCTGTCACGACAACACACGACTTGCCAACTCTTGCTGGGTTTTGGTCCGGCGAGGATTTACAGGTACGGTCCAGATTGGGTGCCTTTCACGATGACACGGCGCACCGTCAGGCTTGGGAAGAGCGCCAGCGCAACAAGGCGCGCATCCTCAACGCGCTCCAGCACGAACGCCTCTTGCCAACCGGTGTGACTGAGGACCTGGCCACTGCACCTGCCATGACGACTGAGCTCTGCCACGCGATTCATCTCTACCTGGCTCGTACGCCGGCCTATTTGGTGTTGGCAAATCTCGAAGACGGCCTTGGCGAACTGTCACAGACCAATCTTCCAGGAACGATCGACAGTCATCCGAACTGGACCCGTAAGTATTCAATTCCCGTCGATCATATGCTGCACGATGAACGTCTACGGCAGCTTGGGGCCGTCTTGCATTCGGCCCGCCCGCTAAGGTAAGACCCTCTACCCGAATGCTGAAAAATTCCGCCAGCGGCATTCTCGCATCGCTCAGAGGCTCAACGTACCGAAGCGTACGCCTCGCCTCTTCGCTCGCTGCGGCCTTGCTGGACGACCTTTTTGAGCATCCGGTAAGATGTGTCTCTTCTCCAAGACATGCAGCTCTTTGAACCCCTGCTGTGGCAAAATAGTTTTTCACAGCCTGCGAAAGATCGGACCATGGTTCATCGGCAATCAACCGGTCGCCCATTCCCATGTTAAAACAAAATCGTATTGTGCTGGCGATCGCAGGAGCGGTATTCCTGGCGATCGTCGTGCTTGAAATGGTCGCCCCTGCCAACGTGGTCGGCGCCTACGGTTTTGTATTGCCGATTCTATTGGTTGCAACCGTGCGCAGTCGCAGCCTGATGTTCGTAACAGTGGTCGCCTGTATCGTGGCAACCTACATGGGGTTACTGCAACCGACCAAGCCGGGACGGTTGCAATCGGCAGTGATTAATCGCAGCGTGGTCGCCGGAGTACTCCTCGTCGTGGCCTATATTGGCATGACATGGGAAGAACGCAAAACCCGAGAAGCGGCGGCACGTGCCGCGTTGGCCCAAGAGACCGAAAATCTCCTGAAGGCTAATACGCAGCTGGTGGATGCAAAAGACCAGTTGAATCGCTCGGAACGCTTAGCGGCAGTGGGGCAACTGGTGGCGTCCGTGGCGCATGAGGTTGGAACGCCACTGCACTCGATTGCCTGGCACGTGCAAGCGCTGGCGGAAGAACCAGGCGTCACGCCCGAAATGAAGAAGCGGGTCACCGTCATCGATGAGCAGCTGACACGGGTGGTTCGGATCATTCAGGATTTGCTGTCCTCAACCAGACAGCGCCAACCTGAACCGACATGGTTGCCAGCGGACAAGGTCATCAGCCCGGCGGTTGTGCTGATGGAGCCCGCCTTCCATGCGAAAGAAATTACGACGACGGTCGAAATTCCCGGAGACCTCCCGCTTGTATGGGCCGATGCGGAGAAAATACATCAAGTGATGGTGAACGTGTTCGCCAATGCCTTATCCGCCACCCCAGCGCACGGAGCGGTGAATGTATTGGTGAGAGCCCGTACGGCCTCACCAGAGGAGCTTGACCGCGGTCGCCGGGTTACCGACTCACTGTCACCTCTGGTACTTACCATTGAGGTACGGGATACAGGCTCCGGCATGCCGGAGTCCGACGTACAGAAAGCGTTTGAACCGTTTTTTACAACCAAGGCGGTTGGCAAAGGCACCGGGTTAGGACTATTCTTAAGCCGCGAGACAGTCTTGGCCCATGGGGGGAGTCTTGTCCTCGAAAGCGAAACTGGGCGAGGCACAACCGTGACCATCACCTTACCTGGATTGAAGACCGAGTCCACGGACATGACGGAGAAAGCCTGATGCAACCAGCGAGTATTCTCGTTGCCGACGATGATATGGTCGCGCGCGATCTCTTAGCAGAAGCCTTAAAGAAAGAAGGCTATGCCGTTGAAGCCTTCGCCAGCGGCGAAGAAGTGATTGCTCGAGGGCGTCAGGGTCGAGTGGACCTGGTGCTGACAGATATTCGCATGGGAGCGGTTGATGGGCTTACCGTCTTGCGTGAGTTTAAACGTATGAGCCCTGACACGGCAGTCGTGATGCTGACCTCGTTCGGTTCCCTTGAGGGTGCCATTGAGGCCATCAAGCAAGGCGCCTATGACTATCTTGCCAAGCCGTTCAAGAAGGACGATATCAAGTTGGTCGTGAAACGGAGTCTCGACCACTGCCGACTCATCAAAGAAAATGCCCGGTTTCGTGAAGAGTTGAAACACAAAGATGAATGGTCTCCGCTGGTGGGGAGCAGTCCCGCCATGCTGGAAGTGTATAAGCTGGTGGCGCGAGTGACCGAGAGTAAGAGCACCGTGCTCCTGCAAGGAGAAAGCGGGACGGGCAAAGAACTGATTGCGCGGGCCATCCACGCGAATGGGCCTCGTCGAGACAAACCGTTTATCCCGGTGAATTGTGGGGCATTGCCGGATACTCTGCTGGAGTCGGAAATGTTTGGGTATGAGAAGGGAGCCTTTACCGGCGCGGCAGGAAACAAAATTGGCCTTTTTGAATCAGCCAGTGAAGGCACGCTGTTTCTCGACGAAATCGGTGAAATGGGCCAGGCGCTCCAAGTAAAGTTACTGCGTGTGATGCAAGATCACGAAGTGCGCCGCGTCGGCAGCACGACATCGATAAAAGTCGATGTCCGTATCATTGCTGCGACCAATCGAGATCTCGAACAGCTCGTCAAAGAAGGAAAGTTTCGAGACGACTTATTTTATCGGCTCAATGTCGTGCGGATCACTCTGCCGTCGTTGGTGGAGCGGAGGGAAGATATCCCGATGTTAGTGCATCACTTCTTGCAGAAATGTGCGATCGGGGAGACGCATGCTGTGCGCGGAGTGCTCCCTGAAACAATGGAGCTATTGATGCAGTACCGATGGCCCGGCAATGTGCGCGAACTGGAAAATGCCATCGAACGAGCAGTCTCATTGAGTCACGGTCCCCTCCTCACGCCGGAGGATCTGCCTGCCTCGCTGCATCGACCGGAACTGCCGACGAAAGAGACCGGCAGAGTAACCGACCACAACGATCAGGGATCGTTATCGCTTGAGGAGGTCGAGAAGCGTCATCTTGTCCGTGTGCTAAAGGAAACGAAGGGGAATAAAGTCAAAGCCTCAAAGATTCTTGGTATCGATCGGCGCACCCTCTATCGGATGGCCGACCGGTTTGGGTTGGACCTTGGTGAGGATGCCGACAACGGAGAACCCGAGTAGGAGGTGAGTCGTCTCTTGTTATGAGACGGCTTCTCCTGCATGGGTAACGAGCGTCACGTCGATCACGTCCAGCTCATGAAGGAGAGGAGGCTTGTCAAACGCGTGCCCACGCATGCTGGCCTGATTCAAAAAGATGGTGAGTCATTTAGCCGTATCGGCCTTCAATCGATAGACAAGATGCGTGTCGGTTTGTTGGACACCGTCAATCTCATGAATCCGGCTCAGTACCAACTGTGTCAGGGCATCCTGGTCTGAAACTTCTACCACCACAATAATATCGGGCTTGCCCCAACAAGGATCGATCGTCTTAATCTGCTTGATGCCAGACAACGCCCGAACCACATCGCCCGTGCGACCTGGCTGCACATTGATAAGGACGTAGGCCCGATCCGACATGATTCTCCCGCCATCGACTGGAGCATGAATCGTACATGGCGCTGTAGGAACCGTGGGGTCTTTGTCAACGTAGCGAATGCTCGGTGCCTCTGTCAATGCAAGAGCGCCTGCAGACGAGCTCGGACGCGTGACGACGGCAGATTTAGGCCTTTTCATGTATTACCTCATTTGGGGGCAACCAGTACGTCGACAGTAAATGAATCGTTCACGCTCGTGAGACTCGTTTCGAAGCCTTGAGGGTTCCCGATACGGCCATCAGGATCGTACATAAAACACAAAAGCGTGGTACAACGGCCGTGGAACCGATACCGTGCTGCGTCAACCCGAAGTTGATCTGTAAGATCTTTGGCTGTAAGCCCAGGCCTGGTTTTCTTGACGATCACCGCAAGACGGCTCTCATCCAGCAACAATGTCGTGCGCAGAGCCCCGCTCGAATAGCTCGGCGTCCATTCATCTGTGTCGATATCATTAAATTGAACCCGTAGCAGCGCATGCAGAAGATCTTGCGCATCAACCTCGTCTTCCACCTGTAGCGTCGCCCGATGTTCCCCACGAAGTCGCAACTGCCTGACAACAGCATGGAATCGGCCGCAGACAACCTTCACGAGTGCGACAGGGTCCGATGCGGCCTGAGGAAGCTGACGTCCAGGCTCCAGAGGCGAGAAAGCGCTGGTTGGTATTACGGGAGCCTGCTTCGGACTCTGAAGAACAGCCGGGGCTTCCTGCATCTTCGGCTGTGGGCTGGCAATGGGATGTTGGTGCATGCTGGGCTCCGGTTCAGGCTGTGGCGATTGGGCCGACTGGCGGATTAAGGACCCATCGGCTTGTGCAGTCTGTCCCCCTTGTGATAGCGGTGGCTCTGGGCCGACTGAAACCACTTGCTCCAAAGACGACGGGGGATGCGGCATCACCATCACAACCGGTGCTGGTGAAACTGGTAATGGTTCGGGTACAGCCATCGATGGAATCATTGCCTCAGGCTTATACACAGGAGCTGGAGAAACCGAGGGAGCCGGAGGTGGGTTCGGTACAGTGGCGGCTTGGACCAGGCCAAGTTGTGGCAGTGGAAGCTTGGGCTCCAGAGCGACTGGAACCACTGGCTGCGAAGGGAAAGGGGTCTGCGACATCGCCATTGCAACCGAGGCTGGTGAAATCGATGATAGTTCAGGCACAGACATCGATGGACTCAGTGGCTCAGGTTTATGCAAAGAGACCGGAGGTGGATTCGGTGCGGCAGTAACTTGGGCCACGCCGAGGTTCGTAGTCATGGTCACCGGCGCGGGCGTAATCGTTCCCGTTTGCGTCAGGGTCATCTGCACGGTCGAGATCGATGCCGGCACAACGGTCATCTGTGGGCGCACGGGGGCAGACAGGGGTGAAACCGGCGGCGCTGGAGGGATTTGCTGGGGTGGCGGTTCTCCCCGCAGCTCACGTTTTTTTCGCTCAAGCGTGGCAATAAGGGTTTTAATGAGGGCGATGCTCTGCTGCGTACCCTCAGGGGTATCCATGAGAAGTCTGTGATGGCGATGCTCTTGGAACTCGGGGGATTTCTCGCCAAACGTACGGCGAATGCACTCGCGGAATTGCAATTCGGTTCTTGCCCTGGCCGCGTCGAGATAGGGGAAGCCTTCTCGGCCCAGGTCTTCCACCTTTGCGAGAAATTCCTGGAGGTTTCCGACACCGCGGGTGAGCTCTTCAACTGTAACGGTTTTGGAGCGCGCGCGAGACGGTTCTGATGTTTTTGCTCGTGCCATAGAATCTGGAGGAAGTCTAGCCCAGCCTCCACAACGTGGCAAGAAAACATAGGAAAGTAGACGAGAACTTTCGAAACCGCCTCTGAAACAGGACGGCGCATCCCCCACTCACACGGCGACTCACTCATGGCCAAACTGATGAGGCTACGACGCCTACGATGACATCGAGATGATTCTAGATGCCATCTTCCGGCCTGGCTCTCGTACAGTTGAGGCGACGGCAGCTAGCCTATGCCCAAGTCGATTCCGCTCCATCACAGGGTCAAGGACGTGTCCGCAATTGAGACAGCGCCAACCTGCCAGCCACATATCTTCTGCGCTCTCCATGAGGTCCAAAAAGTGATCTTTCGCCATATAACCCTGACAACGTGTACAGGTCATAATGCCCTCCTTGTGTTCCAATCTAGTCACAAGAATACCGGATCGCTTTGAGTTGGTTAGACCGAAAAGAGGTAACTCAAACGAGGGGGGACAGCACATAGGCCGCATCGCTTATGACGACTCGTTGTCCCCTGCCCTACTCCCACGACTCTATGGGGAAGAAGGAAAAGGGAAGCGAGACTGCGCCGCTCAAAACTCTATCAGAGAAAAATAATTTTCCTGAGGCCTGTTAGGTTGGTGAGCCCTGGTAGACCAATAGAAGGTTATGGAGTTGCGCCATCACTGCTGGCTCCATCGGGCCAAACTTGACTCCGAATTCTTGATTGCGCGTCCATCGCACATGGGCACAAGGAATCTGAATGGGTGAGGCAGATTCACCAACCGATAGTCGGAGGGCAAGGCGCATGCCGACATGAACTGAACGGGTGCCGAGGATCTTCATTCCATCGCTAGAAAGATCCGTCATCGTTCCCTGCTCCGTAAAGTTCGGCCCAAGGTATTCCACCACACACGGGGTGGCGAGACGGCTCCTTGGCTTCGAGGTGCTTCGCTTCGACACGGGCGCTCCTTTCTCAAGGTGGTTCGCTTCTTCAGACTGAGTATACGCAACCACGCGCGGCGGGCAAGCGAATTTAAACTCTGTATCGATGAGAGAAGATGTGCCCAGCGCGCACAGGGAAGGGGCCGACTGCACGAGCGATTGTTATTTGGTGCCCCCGATACGAATTGAACGTACGACAAACGGTTTAGGAATGTGGGCAAGGCATTTTTGAAAAGGCTCGGTGTTTCAAATGGTTTCCCCGTTTTATTTGAATGTCGAGGTTTAAGAAGATTCCAGCAGCACTACTGATTTCAGAGTTTCCCATGGATTCGAACAACTTTTAGCACAAATTTAGCACAGCAAAGTGAGCCTCCGAAGACCGAAGACTTTCCATGAAACACACTCAACGTTTCGAGGCGTAAGCGGCGACCCACTCCCTGGCCTCTCGTGCCAAACTGACAAGGCCTTCAAGGTCATGGGTGATCTTGCTGCACCGTGGATGGCCACGCTGAAGTGTATACAGCCTGCCCCTTGCGTGCTAGCATAGCCTCACACCCATTCCTGCCCTGATTGATGTAGATGTTTAGGCCTGTACCCACAGCCACCTTCTTTCGCAGGATTCCGTACAGGCTCATTGCCTCCGTGGTCCTCATGCTGGCCCTTGTGGTCTCGGTCATCTTGCTCTTTAGTATGGAGCAGGAAAAACTGCTGCTCCAGGGACTCACGCCTGGCAAGGCCGTTCCAACCGAATTCTTCCCCGCGCTGTGGCAGTCGCGTCACGATTTAATCATCGTGACTCTGCTGGTATTTCTGGTGAGCGCGATCGGAGTCGCGGCGGTTATCACCTTCCTCCACTACGACAGTACCAAACGGACACTCGAAGAAGTGAAGGGGCTGGCGAGGAACATCCTTGAGAGCATTCCGACCGGCGTGCTCACGGTGAATCCCAACGGAGTAATCACGGTGATCAATCCAACGGCGGAGGCAGTCCTCAAACGATCGGCGGCGGATTTGCTCGGGAATTCTTACGAAACCGTATTTGCCGAGGGAGAGACCATCCGGGCAGTGCTTGAAGGGGCACTCAGACATCACCAGCATGTCAGTCAGAAAGATTTGCCCTATGAGAGCCAGGACCGGACCGTGCACACTATTCGGGTAAGCACAGCCAAGCTCACAGGGGACGATGCAGAACCGGCCGGCGTCATCCTGCAGGCTCAGGATGTCACCGACTGGCTTGCACTCGAGCAACGAGTCCGCGTCGCGGATAAGCTGGCCGCATTACACACGTTGTCGGCGGGAGTGGCCCATGAGTTGCGGAATCCCCTGAGTGCCATGGACTTAAATCTCCACCTCTTAGAAGAGGAACTCAGGGAGCGCGCATCCCTGCCGGAGCAGGGAGCGCGTTATCTCCATGTCTTGAACGCGGAATGCCATCGCCTCTCAGTCATTCTCGACAACTTCATGAAGTTCGCCCGCCCTGGGTCGGTCGGCCTCCACGAGGTGAACATCTCTGACCTGATCGAGCACATCATGGCACTGATGCAATTCGAGGCAGAGGAGCGGAAAATTCGTCTCGAACAGGCGGTGGATAAACCGTTGCCGTCCGTCCTGGGCGACGAGACGGCCATCAGTCAGGTCCTGGTGAACGTCGTCGTCAATGCGTTTCATGCCATGCCAAACGGCGGCCTCTGCCGCGTCGCGGCCGAGGCCCGTCAGGCCGACGACACGCACTGGCTCGTTGTATCGGTGAAAGACACGGGAATCGGCATCAAGAAAGAAGAGCTCGCGCGGGTATTTGAACCGTTCTATACGACGAAGTCCAGTGGAACAGGTCTGGGTCTCGCCATCGCCTATCGCATCATGGAAGATCATGGTGGCACCATCCAGGTATCCAGCACGCTGGGGATCGGCACCACCACGGTGCTGACGTTTCCTGTTGCAGCCGAGAAGGCGCAGTCCTTGGCGATGCTCTCATGAAACCACGCGCAAATATTCTCGTCGTGGATGATGAGATCAATATCCGAGGAGCGTTGGTCACGATGCTCGAGAAGAAGGGGCACCAGGTACGCGGAGTGGCCACGGCAGAGGAAGGGTTGGCGAGCCTGGAAGCGGTCTCTGCGGAGTTGGTGATCACCGACCTCCGGATGCCCGGTATCGGGGGTATGGAGTTTCTGCGACGCCTCAAAGACAGATGGCCGGATACGGAAGTTGTGGTGATGACCGCCTACGGGTCCATCGATACGGCTGTCGAGGCGATGCGCTGTGGAGCCTATGACTATCTTACGAAGCCCATCGATCGCGAGCGGTTCCCCATCGTCATCGCCAAGGCGCTGGAGCGACACGCGTTAACCACCGAGAACAAGCAGCTCCGAGATCGCCTCGAGACCAGGACGTGTCTCGATCACATGGTCGGCGAGAGCGAGCCGATGCAGCGGGTCTACAATCTGGTGGAGATGGTGGCGGACAGCGATGTCGCGGTGTTGCTGACGGGAGAAAGCGGGACCGGCAAGGAACTCATCTCCCGGGCGATCCACGATAAGAGCCCCAGAGCCAACGGTCCGTTCATCACGATGAATTGTGGGGCCCTACCGGACAATCTCTTCGAAAGCGAGTTGTTCGGCTACGAAAAAGGCGCGTTTACCGGCGCCGTGATGACCAAGATGGGGCGGTTCGAACTCGCCGACGGCGGCACGCTGTTGTTAGATGAGGTGGGCGAGCTGTCCATCAAGTCGCAAGTTGATTTTCTCCGAGTGTTGGAGACGAAGGAATTCAGGCGCCTGGGCGGAACGAAGCTGCTCAAAGTCGATACCAGGATTATCGCCGCCACCAACCGTAATCTTGAAGAAGCAGTCAAGCAAGGAGACTTTCGAGAAGACCTCTACTACCGGCTCAATGTCGTGCCCATCCACCTTCCGCCGCTCCGGGATCGAGCAGATGATATTCCCCTGCTGGCAGACCGGTTTCTCACGGAGTGCGCTACTCAGCATCACCGTGAGCCGAAAGACGTATCACAAGAAGCGATGCGGCTCTTGCGGTTGTATGGGTGGCCCGGAAACATTCGCCAACTTAGGAATCTCATGCAGCGGTTGGTGGTAACAGTCCGTGACATGACGATTCAACCAGAACACTTGCCGGAAGAAATTCAGGCCAGCAAGGAAGACACTCGAACCATGCTCGTCACGCTAGGGACTTCCCTCGAAGAGGTCGAGATGAACGTGATTCGGCGCACGTTGGCAGAGGTGACCAACCACCGGGAAAGAGCTGCCAAACTGTTAGGGATTAGCCTACGGGCGCTTCAATATAAGATTAAGGAGTACGGCATCCGAGATTAACCTCCCCTCTCCGTTCCACGGTTTCAGACATCTTCCAATAGCCCACCCCCCTCTGATTCGCAAATCTTGCATGGTCAGGATGCCTGAATACTTACGCGATAGGGAATCGTATCCGGCTCTGCAAGAAATGCAGCCTTCTTACACCAATACTGGATCGAAATCTGCAAATCTTGCATGCGCCGAGACAACGAGTCGTACCGATCCTCGCGGACGTCAACACCGAGCCCCTAAGTCTGCAATTTCGTTCACCCGCGCGCGCTGATACATGGCGAGGCCGTTCGCGGCATTCTCCCTGCATTGACTCATGGGTAAGATCTTGTTCTGAGGCGCCATCTGATCCTGAAATCATCATTGGGAAGATATGGAAGCAAGACCTGGGCAGTCGTGAGTTCTGGCATTAATGAAGGAAACAGTTTGACTGAATCATGGATCGATCGAGCGGCACGGTTGGAGAAGCTCCTCACTATCTGCCCGAGGGATATTCTGGTCAGGTGTGACCTCGCCTCGGTACTGGAAGAGCTGGGACAATACGAAGAAGCCCTCTTCAACTGGAAAGCTGTGTTAGCCGATGACTCGAATAATCTCAAAGCAAGGGAGGGGATGGCCCGCTGTCGGCTCCGGATCGGGCGCCCCCTGCAGTCCAACATATAAACAGAGAACTCATGCCGCGGCTCTAATTGAAAACAAGGAGGATCCGATGCATCTTGTAATTACAGCAGCGATAGTAGCCGCTATCGGCTTCGGAGTGCCGGCGTGGGCTTATGAGGAAATTGCCGTGACGGACGGCGGAAGCCTCAGTGGAACCCTTTCCCTCGAAGGCCAGGTTCCCAGGCCGAAGGGCTACAACCTGATCACGCTTCCTGATCAAGTCTACTGCGGGCGGATTTCAGACGGCCAGGGGTGGCGACTGCTCCAGCCCTTCAACGTGGGTCAAGCCGGACAGTTCCGTGACGTGGTGGTGTATCTCGAAAATGTCGAGAATGGGAAATCCTTCTTACATGAGCAGACGTCGCGCATCGAAGCCAAGGATTGCCGCTTCGTTCCTTTCACGACCGTGATGCGCGAGAAGAGAGACGTGGTCGTCGTGAATATGGATCCGATCATGCATGACCTTCAGGCCTATGAGACTTCTCAGCTTGGCCCGCGCATGCTCTTCAACGTGCCGCTCCCGATAAATCCGCACCATCCGCGAGACCTCAAGGATCGGGGCGATGACGCGGCAATGTATCACAAGCACCAGCCAGGCGAACCGATAAAGCAGTTTGTCGACCTAACGAAAGGACGCAAGGTGTTCGCCATGCAATGCGGCTTCCATGCCTACATGGAGAGTTGGGGACTGGCGATGGAAAATCCCTACTATGCGATGACCGACCAAGATGGTCGATTTGAAATCGGCGACATTCCTCCTGGCACGTACAAGATGTTGATCTGGCATCCGTACCTCAGCGGCACGAAGGAACAGACCATCACCATCCAGCCGAAAAGCCAAGTGAAGGTGGACATAAAAATCCCCACCCCCACCGGTCACCTCTACGCCAACGAGAAGCCGGACAATAATTATACCCGGTTTGGCATCACCGACGATGCCCTGAGCCACCTGGTGCCAACCTTAATTCGTCAGGAGCGGTAGCCCGGCCACAAACACATGTTGAATCTGTTTCTTCTACTTTTCGCAGGTTACATAGGCGGACTGCTTCTCCCTCTGTGTTTTCCCACCAAGCCAGCAGTACAAAACATCCTCGCGCATGGGTCCGCCGGTCTGGCCAGTGGAGCAGGCATCTTGCTCGGAGTGACCGGCCTCTTCGCACCGGAACCCTGGACCGCTTCAGTACAATCCACCATTCCTTTTCTGAGCTTCGCAGTCCGACTCGATTCCTTAGCGTCGTTATTCGTATTGACCATCTCGCTAGTTGGCTTGGCCGCTTCGATCTATGCGATCGGCTACGTAACCGAATTTTATGGGCGTGCCTCGATTGCAGCGCTTGGGGCGCTATTCAACGGGTTTCTTCTCTCAATGACACTCGTGGTCATTGCCGACAACGGGTTCTTCTTCCTGATCGTGTGGGAACTGATGTCATTGCTGTCCTATTTCCTCGTAGTGACGGAACACGAGAAGGCGGAGGTGCGTTACGCAGGTTTTTTCTACCTCGTCATGACGCATGTCGGAACGGCGTTTATCATCCTAGTCTTTTTGATCTTCTTCCAAGCAGGTGGATCGTTCTCGTTCGAGGCTTTCCGGCATCCGGAGCAGCCTTTGCCCGAAGGGATAAGAACCCTGGTTTTCCTGATGGCCCTGATCGGGTTCGGCACCAAAGCGGGTATTGTGCCGCTCCACGTCTGGTTGCCCTACGCGCACCCGTCGGCGCCGTCGCATATCTCAGCCCTCATGTCGGGCGTGATGATCAAGACGGCCATCTACGCGCTCGTGCGAGTGTACTTCGATTTCCTCGGGGGCCAATTCCCTTGGTGGTGGGGATTTATCGTGCTGGTCATCGGCGCGGTGTCAGCCTTGCTGGGCGTGATGTATGCGCTGATGGAGCATGATCTGAAAAGTCTGCTCGCATATCACAGCGTGGAAAACATCGGCATCATCCTGTTGGGCATCGGCGCCGGGATGATCTTTCAGACCTACGGCCTCACAGAATTTGCCGCCTTGGGTTTGCTGGCCGGGCTCTATCATACGATCAACCATGCCATGTTCAAGGCGCTGCTGTTCTTAGGCGCCGGTTCGCTGCTCTATGCCACCCACACGCGCAACATGGAGGAGTATGGTGGCCTGCTCCGACGCATGCCTTGGACCGGGGCCTTTTTTTTGATCGGAGCCGTATCAATTTCCGCCTTGCCTCCCACCAACGGATTCGTCAGCGAATGGCTGGTCTTCCAAAGTCTCTTCCTTAGTTTTCACCTCCCAACTGTCTTGCTGAAATTCATGCTTCCGCTTGCCGCGGCAATACTGGCCCTGACCAGCGTGTTGGCGCTGACCTGCTTCGCCAAAGCATTCGGAATCTCTTTTTTGGCCCTTCCACGAAGCTCCCATGCGCGGCACGCGGAGGAAGTGCCGATCACCATGCGTATCGCGATGGGCCTGCTGGCGGTGGTCTGCGTGTTGCTCGGCCTTGCACCCATGGTCGTCGTTCCGATGTTGGACCGTGTGGTCGCGCCATTTGCCGGTCTGTCGATCGAGGGGAAAGTGCTGTCGCTGGATGGCTGGGCGCTGGCCCCGGTGAATGTGGAATTCTCCAGCCTCTCAACGCCGGTCTTGGCTCTGCTGCTGGTGGCGCTGTCGATGCTCGGGCTTGGGCTCGTAGCGGCGTTCGGTGGTCTTGTGAAACAGCGCTATTACAAGACCTGGGGCTGCGGGATCAACCTCACGCCACGAATGGAATACACCGCGACTGGCTTTGTTCAGCCGATCAAACGAGTCTTCGCCGCGATTTATCAGCCGACGGTGAAGTTGGAGACGGAGTTGCTTGACGAGTCGAGGTACTTCGCCAAACGTCGCCACTTCGAGTTCCACATTGAGCCGGTCTTCCAGAAATATCTCTACGATCCCGTGGTCGCATGCTTCATCGGCATGGCCGAGCGGCTAAGAATCATTCAGGGGGGAAGTCTACACCTGTACTTGGCGTATATCTTCGTCACACTCATCGTCCTGCTGTTATTCGCGGTGTAACCGGATGTTGCAAGCCATTATTCTCGTTGTTGCTCAAACGATCGTCTTGCTGGCCGTCTCACCGTTTCTTGTGGGGCTGATCAGGAAGGTCAAGGCGCGTTTGCAATTACGGCGGGGAGCCAGTGTCTTTCAGCCCTATGCGGATCTGGGCAAACTTTTCCGTAAGCAACCGGTCGTCTCCACCACGACCTCATGGATCTTTACCGCGACACCATACATTGTGTTTGCTTCTACGCTGGCAGCCGGACTGTTGCTCCCCATCTTTGTGTCTATTACGCCGCTCGACTTTGCCGGCAACATTATTGCGGTCGTGTATTTGCTGGCGCTGGGGACATTTTTCCTGATGTTGGCCGGCATTGACGCCGGTTCAGCCTTCGGTGGGATGGGAAGCAGCCGCGAGGCCATCGTTGCCTCCCTGACCGAACCAGCCATGATCCTCTCTATCTTTGCGATTGCGTTGACCAAGGGATCGACCAACCTCAGCACCATTGTCCATAAGACCGCACTGTTGGAAGGGATCGCGACGGACCCATCGCCGTATCTGATGGCATTGGCAGCCCTCTTAATCGTGGCGCTCGCCGAAACTGGACGGGTACCGGTCGATAATCCTGCGACGCATCTTGAACTGACAATGATCCATGAGGCGATGGTCCTGGAATACTCAGGTCGCTATCTCGCCCTAATCGAATGGGCAGCCAGCCTGAAGTTGGCCGTGTTTCTCTCCCTGATCGCCAACATCTTCGCACCCTGGGGAATTGCGACTACGCTGGCACCCACCGCGATGGGGATCGGGCTCTTGGCTTACCTATTGAAGGTCTCAGGGCTTGCGGTGTTGATCGGGATCCTGGAGTCTATGTTCGCAAAATTGCGACTGTTCCGCGTGACGGATCTCCTGGGCGTCGCCTTTATCCTCGCGCTGCTCGGACTGCTGTTCTTTTATATTCTTCGGAGCTGAACAGATGCAGATTTCTTCTCATATTGGATCGCAGCTCGTCGACTTGTGTTCGGCCTTACTCTTGCTGACCTGCTTCGCCATCGTGGCGCAGCGGCGGCTCTCCGCCTGTGTCGATTTGTTCGCACTGCAGTCGGCCTTTCTCGTCTTAACGGCAGCCCTGGTGGCATTTTTGACTGGGAACCACCATATCTACATTGCGGCTGGGCTGACCGGCCTGATTAAAGTGATCATCATCCCGCGGGTCCTGAAAAAGGTCATCGAACGTCTCAACGTCAAGCGAGAATTGGTCATGAACGTCAACGTGCCGGCCGGCTTGCTGATCTGCGGCGCCCTCGTCATGTTGGCCTTCTTTATTACGCAGCCCATTCTTCCGCTGGGTTTTCTGCTCACCCGCGATTCTCTGGCCATCGCCTTCGCGATCGTGCTCATCGGATTGTTTACGATGATTGCGAGACAAAAGGCCGTGTCGCAGCTGGTGGGCTTTCTGGTCATGGAGAACGGCTTGTTCTTGGGGGCTACGGCCGCAACCTATGGGATGCCCTTGATCGTCGAACTGGGGGTGTTCTTCGACGTGCTCATCGCGGTGTTGATCGCGGGGATCTATACGAATCGCTTACAAGACGCGTTCGACAGCGTGGATACTAGCCACCTCACCGTGTTGAAGGAATAAGTGAAGAGTTCATGGCAATGATCGAAGTGAGTGTTCTGTTGATCGCTCCGTTCCTCGCGGGGGGGCTGAGCTTGATCATTCATCGGTCCGCACTGCTCCACGCGATCAACCTCACGAGTATGAGCCTGCTCGTGGCGTCAGAAATCATGATTACTCGGACTGTGCTGACTGACGGTCCATTCACGGCCCTGGGACAGTTAGTCTATCTCGACGCCTTGTCGGCCTTCATCCTTTTCATCATCGGGGCGGTCGGACTGGCCTGTTCGCTCTACATGCGTTCCTATATGGATGAGCAAGTCGCGCGAGGCGTAATCGCGCCAGGACGACTCAACATGTTCTTTTTTCTCTTTCACATGTTCTTGCTGGCTATGGTGATTGCAACCGTTGCCAACAGTGTCGGAGTGCAATGGGTAGCCATCGAGGCAACGACGCTCACTACGACCTTCCTGATTGCCTTCTGGCGACGACGAGAATCCTTGGAGGCCGGGTGGAAGTACCTCATCTTGTGTTCGGTCGGGATTTCCCTTGCACTCTTCGGCGTGGTGCTTACCTATTATTCATCGCTGCATGTGCTGGGTGATGTCAGCGAGGCCTTGAACGTGACGCAGTTACTGCCCGTGGCGGACCGGTTGAATCCACATGTGCTGAAGTTGGCCTTCATCTTCATTTTGGTGGGCTATGGCACAAAAGTGGGGCTCGTGCCCATGCACAGCTGGCTGCCGGATGCTTATACTGAGGCGCCGGCGCCGGTGGCGGCCATGCTCGCGGGTGTCCTCGAAATTGTGGCGGTCTATGCGATTCTCCGCATGAGGATGATTGTCGACCACGCCCTCTCGCCTGCCTTCACCGGCGGGCTGCTGACATTGCTCGGGTTTGCCTCGTTTGTGACGGCAGCGTTTTTCATCCTCATCCAGCACAACTATAAACGGCTGTTCGCCTACTCCAGTATCGAGCATATGGGGATCGCCATGATCGGATTCGGGGTTGGAGGACCGTTGGGAACTTTCGGCGGGCTGTTACATCTGCTGAGCCATGCGTTCGCCAAATCGATGGCGTTTTTTGCCGCGGGCAACATTCATCGTCGCTTTCACACAGTGGAGATCGGTCAGGTGCAAGGGCTGGCTATCGCGCAGCCCTGGACGGCCATGGCATTGCTGATTGCGGGGCTGGCCTTGTCAGCCCTTCCCCCCTTCGCGTCATTTGTCAGCGAAATGCAAGTCGTCTCGGCCCTGTCTGCGGAAGGGGTTCCGGGACAGCGGTTGACCAATAGCAGTGGCATGGTGACTCTTGCCTTGTCGGGTCAGTTTAGTAGCCTGGGCCTCACCGGGCTGTTTCTGCTTTGTGCGATTGTAGCGTTCAGCGGCTTGCTCTATCGCATCACCGGCATGGTCTGGGGGATCCCCCCAGAAGGAATCGTTCGGGGAGAAAGCTGGACATTAGGTCACCTACCTATCGTTGTGCTCGCCGCGGCACTGGTGGGATTTGGTTTCTTCCTCCCTCAGTTCTTACGGCAACTGTTAGAACAGGCGACCAAAATTCTCTTGCTTCGTTAGGAAGGACGAGTGCTATGGCAGAAACGAGGTTCTATGACGAAGAACTTAAGGCCGCGTTTCCGCTTATCGTGCAGGATGAGGCAGCCAAGGGAGAGTTCTCTCATTTTCTAGTCCCCAAGGATCTCTTGCCGGCGATCACCCATTACCTCCATACCCAACCGAGCTTGCATGGCAGGTTGGCACTCTTATGGGCTGTCGACAATCGACCCGTTTGCGATACCTATGGTTTGCACTACTTGTTCACCCTGGATCCTTCCCACCGCTGGGTGCTGTTGTCCGCTGAGCTCGCGGAGGGAGATCGGCTGTTCCCCTCCATCACGCCGCACATTCATGCCGCAAAGTGGTACGAGCGAGAGATTCGCGATATGTTCGGATTGATTCCACAGGGGCATCCAGACTTGCGACGTTTGGTTCGGCACGAGCATTGGCCCAAAGGCACCCACCCGCTCAAAAAAGACTTCCTCTGGGACCACATACTGGGTCGACAGCAAGGAGAGCATCACTTCCGCCACATTGAGGGGGAAGGGGTGTTTGAGGTACCGGTGGGCCCAATCCACGCAGGGATCATCGAGTCAGGCCATTTTCGATTTTCTGTGGCGGGTGAACCCATTATGCAACTCGAGCTGCATCATTTCTGGAAACATCGCGGAGTCGAAAAGTTGTTCGAGCAACAAGAATTGACCACGGCGGTTCCGTTAGCCGAAAGAGTGTCCGGCGATACGACCGTCGGCCATAGTCTCACCTACTGCCAGGCGGTCGAATCATTGTTGCGCCTGGAAGTGCCACGCCGTGGACGGTATCTACGGAGCCTGTTTCTTGAACTGGAGCGACTCCACAACCATCTCGGCGACGTGGGTGCGATTTGTAACGATACGGCGTACGCCCTTCCTCATGCCCATTGTGGCCGGATGAAAGAGCAGATCATGCAGCTCAACGACCGGCTGACTGGCTCACGATTTCTTCGTGGCGTCAACCGGGTGGGTGGAGTCGCAATCGACCTCACAGCAGTACAATTGGCCGAGATTGTTGCTGAAATGGACCACATCGAAAAGGACTTCTCGGAGCTGGAATTGATCATCACCCACAATGCCTCCCTGACAGACCGGCTGGAGACCACCGGTGTCCTGACCGAACGTACGGCCTGGGATCATGGGGTCGTGGGAGTCGTTGGACGGGCATCGGGTTTAAATCAAGACCTCCGTCGCGATCGACCGTTTGCAGCCTACGACGAGCTGCAAGTCAAGGTCGTGACCTATCGCTACGGCGATGTGCGGGCGAGGATGAGGGTCCGGATGGATGAGATTCATGAGTCCATGCGTTTGATCAGAGAAGTAAGCAGAAAGATTCCTCAAGAGCCGGTTGCCGTCGAACCAGCTCACAGGCCCCAGGCCGGTGAATGGGCCTTGTCGGCCGTCGAAGGCTGGCGTGGTGAAATTCTATACATGGTGATGGCGGGAGAGAACGGAACCATTCATCGCTGTAAAATCCGTGACCCATCGTTCGCGAACTGGCCTGCAATCCAATGGGCGGTGCTCGGAAATATCATTCCTGATTTCCCGCTCATCAACAAGAGCTTTAGCCTGTCTTATGCGGGGAATGATCTCTAACAGGATGCTGAAAAATTCCGCCAGCAGCGTTCTCGCATCGTTCAGAGGCTCAACGTACCCCGCGTGGAGAACAAGCTGTCTTGGCAGCTTGGGGTGGGCGGGTGAGAAATGCTATGCCTCGCTTCTTCGCTCGCTGCGGCCTTGCTGGACGGCCTTTTTGAGCATTCTGCATTCAAACGTCAGTTCAGAGCTGACCTCTGAAAACTGAAAGTCAAGATCGGAGGACCCATGTTCCGTATCCTTAAAAAGAGCCTCAAAACCGGAGTCGTGACAGGCCAACATCCCGCAGCCGCGCCGCTGGAGGGAACCTCGACATCGGAGGCAAAAGAGAAAGCCAGGCCGTTCCGTTCCTCGCTGGCATTTCGCGCCGTGGATACTGGCTCGTGCAATGCCTGTGAGATGGAAATGAATGCGCTGGCGAACCCAGTGTATGACATCGAACGGTTCGGCATACATATCGCCGCCTCACCGCGCCATGCAGACGCGTTGGTCGTGACGGGACCAGTCACTGTCAACATGGAACATGCATTGAAAGACGTCTATCAACAAACGCCGGACCCGAAGATTGTCATCGCGCTCGGTGACTGTGCGATCAACTGCGGGGTCTTTAGAGGGAGCTACGCCGTGACCGGGCCAGTTGACAGGCATATTCCTGTGGATGTCCGCATTCCAGGCTGTCCTCCGCGTCCGGTCAACATACTCAACGCACTCCAGGAATTACGGGAGGGCTCAGCCAAAGGCTGAACCAGCCTGACCTGTCTCTTCTTTTTTCACGACCCTTTCCGTGCCGTTACCCCGACCATTTCATATCCGGCCTGGATTAGCACCATGTCTACCACTTTGCACTTTCAACAGCCTGGTAGACCCCTGCTTGACCGCCTTACGTAATACTAAATTCTATATTCATGCTCCGAAGATACATTCCTTTCGGCTTGCTTCGTAGCCGTTGTCCTCAATGGTCCCTAACTGTCCTAAGCAGGCCTAAGTCGGGTGCTTCTCACTATCGCCTCATGCCGGTATGGTCAGCGCGGTGCTGAGCCGTACCGACAGAACGGACTGGGCATAAAAAAAGAGTTGCTCACGGTGAAGAAATTGGCGTCGGAACTCCGAATACGCATGAAGTCGATTCAGCGGGCCTATCGCAATGGGGAGATCCCCATCGTGGGCTTCTGTCGCATGATCCGCTTTGACTTGGATCAGATCAGGAACGTGGTGAAGCAGGATGGGGTGCACCCCATCTTGAGATTTGTCCTGCAATTTGTCGAAAAATTGGTGCCCCCGATACGAATTGAACGTACGACAAACGGTTTAGGAATGTGAGCAAGACGATTTAAAAAAGGCTCGGTGTTTCAAATGGTTTCCCCGTTTTATATTTGAATACCGAAGCTTAGGAACTTTCCAGCGGCTCTATTGATTTCAGAGGCTCTAGTGGATTCCGATATGTTTTAGCACAAATTTAGCACACGCTTAGGAGTCAAATTCTGCAAGGCGCATTTCTTTGAAGTGATCGGGAGGCTCACGCACCGACCTGCGTTTTACGAATCTCTGGCGATCTGACCACAGAAAACCTAACCCCACAAGAAACCACAATTCAGGATACTGCCCGAGTGGAGATAGATGGGGCTGATTTGTCCCGTCCTGGTAGCAGCGTGGTAGCAGAAGAGAGGATCGATGGATGTTAATCCCCTGCTTTAGAAACTGTTTCCAGCGGGTGGCGTCACTCGCAAGAAAAGGCATGTTCTCATGCTGAGAGCACTGGTTCACGGTTCGTCTTTGGGGGAATCCTCACTCTGTTTTAGCCAGAGTTCAAGAAGTCTTGTCTCGCGTTCAGACTGGGAAATGCGCTCTAAAGCGAACGCACCCGTCAAGCGATCTTCATAAAAAGAGCGTTGCTTCGCGTAGGCTTTCTTAAAGGCTTCGGTCTTAAGGGTTTTCCAATCGGCATCGGATATTCCAGCATGCAAACGCAGTAGGTTGATCTCGATGGCTTGGAAAGCAAAGACTTTAGCTAAAACCTTAATGACAGTTGCATTAGAAATTACTTTGGGAATTTTATCAGCCATGACTAATCGTTTCGGTCATGCCAAGGCACGCATAGTTGTACGTTCTTCTCTTCGTACTTCATCTAAGAACACTGTACGACGGCGTTCTCAGCAGCCTAAACGTGGCACGGTACCTCGACGATCAGTTCCGCACGCCATTCCAAACTTTTGCCGGATCGATTGCCTTATCCGGATTGAGGGCTTTCGCCCGTGCGAGCAGAACCTCCGTCGTTTCCGGATACAGTGGGTCAGAAATGCAACAATTATCGACCGGGCAGACGGCGGCACACTGTGGCTCCTCGAAGTGTCCGACACACTCGGTACAGCGGTCGTGCGCAATCACATAAATACTATCGCCGACTCCCTGGCCATCGCCCACATGATTGCCCTTCGTTTCCGCATCGCCGCGAGTCTCAAAAATCGCCTCGTTCGGACATTCCGGCAGGCAGGCTCCACAGTTGATACATTCGTCGGTAATCAGCAGTGCCATGATCCTCGCCTCCTTCTTCTCAACCAAAATAGATCATTATGTAGCACCCGAAGGCCCAGTTTGGTCAAGCACTATTATCGTATCTGTGAAAGTTGAATGATTCAGGCCGGTTGTGACTTCTTCCAAGACCCAGCTGGACGGGAAATGGTGAACTAATCCTGCCTCGCCAACTTCCTCGCTATTGTAAAGAATCGACCTGCAGTTTGTTAGAGAGCATCTGCCTTTGAGGTTACGCACCAACTCTCCGATAAGCAACTTGCTGTTTAGAGGAAGTTTTGGTGCGCTTTGAAGAGATTGAACCTACGGCCCGCTGATGAAGAGTCTCGTCGAGAACCTACCTGAAGACACTCAGCAAGACCAATCAGCAGCAAAAGAGCAGGATTCGTGATGTTAAACCTCATCATGGATCATCATGAGTCAGGGTGTTTTGGCACCAGGTTGGCACCAGAATCAAATACTGGTGGTTCTTAATCTATCGTTTACCAGTAAGACTGGTCCATTTCATTAGCACATCACTTTTACGTTGCGTGTTTTTTCCCAGCCCCCTGAATTGGGCAAAGATGGGTACTAGATTTAGGTTTTCTCCTTGTTCTGAAAGGCTGCATCCGACCGAGGCTGTGTGAAAACGGGAAAGGAATTGGCGTCAAAGAAAATCGACCTCTCAGAATGAGCTGTATTCGATTATTTCGAGCCGGGCAATGGTCTGAGGGCCCCTGAAATCATGCAAAATCGAACTGCCTACGAGTTTTCACACAGCCCCGACCCAAAGCGGTCGATCACCAAATTGAAAAGCCGCCATTTGTACCACCGTCGATTGTGGGATACTGTTCACGATCATTGAAGGTGTGTTACGCAGATAGAACCTGGCAGATCCGGCTCTTATGCGGATCGGCCTAAACATTGTTAGCCATCAGGATCGCCTCGAATATCTTCTCTCGCAGTATTGCTCACTGAAGTCCGCGCATGCGTGCTTTGCGCCGAGCACCTGCCGCTGGGTCCACGCCCGGTCGTTCAGGTGCACCCGTTGGCCCGCATCCTGATCGCGGGTCAAGCACCAGGCAGAAAGGTTCACGAAACGGGCGTGCCGTTCAATGACGCAAGTGGTGACAGGCTGCGTACGTGGTTGGGTATTTCGCGCGAGGTGTTCTACGACGCCAAGCAACTTGCCATCCTGCCCATGGGCTTCTGCTTCCCCGGAACGGGCAAGTCTGGAGACCTACCTCCTCGGCCCGAATGCGCGCCGGCGTGGCGGGCAGCGGTGCTGTCGCGCCTGAAGAACCTCCAACTCACGCTGGTGATTGGCCAGTACGCACAGGCTTATCACCTTCCGAACGAAGCCGCATCTGTCACCGAGGCGGTTCAGGCATGGCGAAAGAATTGGCCCCTCACTGTTCCCTTGCCCCATCCAAGCCCACGCAATAATTTGTGGCTCAAGCGCAATCCGTGGTTCGAGAAGGAACTCATTCCTGTCCTTCGAACCCGAGTATCGGAGATACTCGCACGTGACGGCTAACCTGGCGCTCAACCTCGCTCCCTTCGGTCGCTGGACGCTGCGCGATAAAGCCGCGCAGCGCCGGTTAGCTCTACGTTAAGGCGACAGGGCTGAGGACCGCTTTATGGCGGTGCGATCTCAGCGCCGAACTTCCGCTCGTGGCCGTAAGCAGACCTTAGGGATTCGAGCGCGACCGCCCACAGTGTTCCATCACTGGCGACCTGGGTTCGGATTCACACCGCCGCGTTCTGAAATCATACGAGAGGATTCTTTCTTCTCAAAAATCCCACCATTCCCCACCCCTTGCCCTCCTTCACATCCCCCTACAATAGACTTCCCCTGCGAGGCTCCCATGCCCTTCTCGGTTTGTCCCTACCGTCGCTTCCCCATCTGTTGTCCCGTGACCTATCACGCGGGGCTGCATGAAGGTCGCGGGATGGTTTGGAACCTGTCAGCAAACGGGTGGCGTCTGTCAGGCGATGTACCGTTGCGAGTTGGTCAGACCTGTCCCTTGACTATCACCGTGCCGACTCAACAACACATCTTTTGTGGCTGCGGCGATCGTTCGTTGGGTCAGGGGCCAAGAGTATGGCCTGGAAACCTTGGCGATTGAGAAGCGGACGCATCGTCGGTTAGAGCACAGGCTCAGCAACTGCGTGGTGTGTGAGACGAGCGAGTCCTTCACGCTGGTGCGTCGAGAGCACGAGTAGCTCTGTGGGGTGCGAGGTGAGGTGTTGGAGCATGGCGCTCGTCGTATCATCTGAGACGGCGCGAACACGTTTGATTTGGACTCCCAGCCTTGCGACATCTTCCTTTGAACTGCCTTCCGGCAACACTCCCCAGCGAGCGAGGAGTGGGCGGATGCGAGGGAAGTCTTCGAAGCCTTGGCGTCCGACCGTGTGGTCCACGTGCATCATCGTCAGCTCTCCCTGCACGAGGCAGGCGAGCTTTACGGCATGGGCAAACGCTGGCTGGTCCGCGGCGGAGAAATCAGTGGGATGAAAAATTTTGTGGAATGGGAGCATCGGTGTGCCAGGCGCGTTCGCTCTAGTTCAACTCAGGTAGTTCAGCGGTCAACGGAACGTCGTGGCTGACGGCGTCTTTTCAGCGAGCAGCGCGATGATCTCCTGGGGACTACTCTGATGTTCCCTCACGAATAGGTAGCGGGACTGCGCATGGGCGAAGAACGAGGCCTGGCGATCCTGCGGAACCCCTAACAAAGTGCTCAAGGAGGTGAGATATTCTCCATGACCTTGCGCCATGTCCTGTTTGAGATTCTCGAAATTGATTGCCACGAACGCGTTCACCTTCTGATCCGGCTTCAGGAGCCCATCGCCGGTAAACCAATCGCCTGGCGTTGTGGAGGAGAGAAATTTATTGATGGTCTCGGTAGAGGAGCAGGCTGATAGGGCAACACATAGCGCCGAAGCCCACACGAAATGCCCTAGGATGGTGCAGGTTCTTCCCATGGTCTCCTCCATGTTGATTTGGGTGAGTGGATGGTTAGCTTTGTAAGTCTTATAAATGATATGGCCCACAAGTCAAAGCGTGCTCTCTGTCAAGCCAAAGTAGAAATGTCCGGTTTAGGTTCTCGCCATCGTCGCCGGTGTTCGGTGCTCCGGTCGCAGGCGTCGGCGCCATGGATGATCCGGCCTCAGTGCCGAACTTCCGCACTTGGCCGTGTCCAGTCATTCGCATCGAGTTGGGTATGGTGTAGTAGCAACCTGATTC
>CAVVIR010000009.1:0-35522 GCA_963748375.1 uncultured Nitrospiraceae bacterium | reverse complement strand
ATTGTAGCAATCTCCCTCTCAATGAGGAACAACGTTTCTTATCAACAAGACGGGGCGCTCAAGATACAATCCTAGCGCCCCGTCTAGCCGCATTATTCATGAACACTTCTGCTGCAATCGCCAATCCGCTACTACGACGAGCCTTCGGTCAGCGGGCTCGCCCCTCAGACCCTCGACGTACTGCACGAGTACGCCTCAGGTCTCCGGGCTCCGCAATATAATGTAATCTCCGTACAATTCGAATTACTGATGCCGCTTGCCTTGGCGGTCGTGTTCTCCGCGAGCAATATGGTGCGAGGCGCGATTCTGTGCTGCGCCGACCCTGGCCCGTTCCCTTTTTGTCATGACACCATCGGACATCGTCTGGTCTTCCATCTTGTTCACATGTTCCTGCTGCCTGTTCAGCCTGTTTGCTTCTCGCTCGTTCAGCTGCCCGCTCGCAATCCCCTGATCGATCCGCTGATCCTGATTCGCCTGACGCTGATCGATCACAGGCGTTCCTGCTTGAGCGAAGACTATTCCACTGATCATGCCTCATCGCACTGACCGCGAGCAACAGCTTCTTCATTGATCCCTCCTTGAGATATACAATGTAGCCACCGGGCTGTTGCCACGCACGGTGCACACAGCCTTACCTAGACCTAACAGTCTCGATTGGAAAGGTCCACGATTTTCAGGAATTCAGAAGATGATTCGCCCTTCTTCCGGTCTCAAATCACTCCTTGCCGCAGGCCACTTCCCACAGAGCGTGATTCGCACTCTTTGCTTCAACCGGAAGCCAGTTGTCCTTGTTGACGTATCCACCACGCGGTATCCCGGTTCCCATACCGCGTGAGAACTCTATAAATGCAAGCAATCGAAGACGATGTTCCGCGCAGTCGAACTGCTTCTGGGTCTTTGTAGACAAAAATCGGTGAGGACCCTTTGCATTCCCTTGCATCCACTTAAAGTCAATGAGCTGCCAGATCGTCACCAGATCCCCTTCTCTACGAATGCTGTCTGGATCGACGTACACAGTCTGCAACCCTGGCACGAGGTAGTCTTTCTCAACTACCATCCATTCTGCATACGCAGGGGCACTGCCAAGAAACAGGAGTGTGGCTAGCGGCCAAGCTTTCATTCATTCCACCACCCAGATCGCAAAGCCTTTTGCGTCGCGCAGCACACGATCGGTCGTGCCGCCACCGAAGATCTGTTTGATCCGGGATATCCCCTGTCGCCCCACGACGATGGTATCGTGGTGTCCACTTCGGGCCTCTTCAAGAATGTTTCTGGCAATATTGTCATCATGACCATACTTCACCACCACGTGGCTCATGTCGAACCCGGATTGCTGCCAGCGTCTCGCACGCCTTCTTCAGGACATGGCACTCGGATTCCCGTTCCTTCCGAATCCAGGCTTCTTGCTCATTGCGCAACTGCACGCTCAATTGGGCCTCGGCAGCAGGATTCTCCGACCCGCCATGCTCCAGCAACCCCCGCGGCATGGGTTTGACCACATGAAAGAGCGTGACGACGACTTCAGGCGTTCGACCTAGGAGAGATCCAACATACTGGACAACGCGATGGGAGTTCTCGGACCCGTCAACGGCCAGAAGAATTCGCATAGCGACCTCCTTGGAAGGCGGGACACACAGTGCAGCGACTTCAACATTATACTCTATCTGCCGGTTGAATCAGCTGACAGTTGGTAGTTGTCCAGAGGGACCCCTACCCAATTACTGAGGATTGAACGAGAAAATCTACGTGTGGAAGTAGCTATGGAAGGATGATGGTCTGCTCGGAGTAGCCGATCGATTTGAGCGTCGTTTCCAGCGCGTCGGTCATCGGCGGGGGGCCACAGAGAAAGATCACGGTGTCAGGACTGGGCGCCGGCAGATGCACGCGCAGCATGTCCTCGGTGATACGACCCGTACCTTGCAACCAGCCAGAGGGCGGCTGCTCCAGGACATGATAACAATGGAAGCTCGCGTGCTCGCGTGCATACTCGTCCCACTCCTCTCGGAAGATGATGTCGGCCTCGGCCTTGTTGGCAAAGACCAGAAACAACTCGATAGGGAGGCTCTGGGCAAGAATCCAGCGAATGATAGAAATCATCGGGGTGATGCCCGTGCCGCCGGCCACAAACCCCACCTTCTTCGCCATGCCGTCCACCCAATGGCCACCAGGATTCGGCCCGCTCATCAGCACGCGGTCTCCAGCCCCCCGCGCATGGAGATACTTCGACACCACGCCGGTTTCGTACCGTTTGACCGTCAAGTCGAAATATCCCGTAGCCCCAGGCATCGACGACGGCGTGTAGGGCCTTTTTACCTGTTTCCCATCGATCGACGCATGGACATAGAGAAAATCGCCTGGCAGCATGTCCAACGTGGCATCGTCAGGCAGGGCAAAGCAGAACGTCTTTGTGTCGTGGGTATCCTGATGAATCGCCGAGAGTTCGTAGGGTACGGGCGTCTTCGACTTGATGCGTGTGATAGGTTCCACACTCATGCGCCCATCATACGAGTCTCAGAGAAAGGTCGCAACTGAGAAAATGGATACAGAGGACGGCTAAGGATTGAGATGACAGCGGTGACAGGAGACTCGATCTTCGATCTGAATCGAATGAAGATTCCTTCATCGCGCACGGGGAGATCAGAAACTGGTAATGGCTCCTGACCTTGGCCCTGGCTGGTGCAGCAATGCTGTCGGCCTGCTAGAAAAACCTAACCCGCTTGGGAATAGCGTTCGCATCAGATTCTGGAACAGCACCCAGTCCGAATCGTACGTCCAGCTCTTAGGGAACCGTGGTCGTTTCAAACGCTTTGGCCACCAGTGTTTTCTCTTTCATCCGTTTCACCAGCCCTGCGTAACTGAAGTCGCGGATGATGCTGGTAAACTGCGCGTGGTAATTGCCGATTATGCTGGCCCCATCGATAACCACATCGTACACAAGCCAATTGCCCAGCCGATTCGCCAATCGGAAATCGAGGAGCGTGTCCGTCTTCTCGCCGGCCAGCTTCGTTTTGACTTCGGCAAACCGCCCTTCGAGTTGTTCCGACAGATAGAACACCTGCTCACCCGTATAGTCGTCGATCCTCCCGGCAAACGTGTCTCGGAGTAATTGAACGAAGAGGCCGACAAATTCCTGCCGTTCACTGTCCGTCAGCTCCCCCAGGGGACACCCAGGGCACGTTTGGCCATCTCTTCATAACTCACTCGATCCCTCACGACCTGCTCGATCCGCTGGCGTCGCTCCACAGCGCGGTCAGGCTGATTCAATTCAGCATTGTCGAGGATATGAACCACTTCGGTAATCGTGCTCTTCACGGCTTCTGTGGGAGTCATCTCAGCGGCAGCCGCACCAGTTCCTGTCAGCACCAATAGCGCAGCCGGGCTGGCCATCGCGATCCAGCTCGAGCCGATACGTTGTTTGGGACCGATAGAACTCTGATTCACAGCGTTGTGGAATATCTGGCCCATGGGATGGCCCTCCTCAGTTTTGCCAACAAGGGAGTTGCCTCCCATCTTCCCTATACAGCAAGACTCATGCTGGACCGGCAAATCGAGAGAGCGCGATGATCCGACAGCTAAAAGGCTAGCGAAGCCAGCGACATAGGCTGTTGGATCATCATCGTCTCATGAAGAAAAGACGCGCGAAGCCTTGAACGCAATGGGGCAGAATGACTAAGCCAGAACTCACATGTCACTTAAATGCATCACTTGGGAAATGGACCGGCATCCAAACTGAGACAGCGCGAGGTGCGCGCTCGGAGAGGGAGTCGATGAAGCCATCCCCCGCCAGGGATATCCTATCATCGCCATGGCATAACGTCTCGCCCGCGGATGAGGCGAAATGCCATATTTTCCGCGTTGACTGCAACACCATGAGTGTTATCAATAATCAGTAACCATAAACACTGAGAGGAGGCCAAGCAGAGGCTGGGGGAATGGCCGAGTAGGTACGTGACGAAACACTGCATGGGGAAACGACGGTAGGGGTGGAGGGTTTGCACGAGGCCGGGCCCAACGCCGCCGGAGCGGCTGAAAGGAGCCCTATGTGGTTACTAATCATTGTGCTCCTCAACATAGTGCCGGGGCTTGAAAAAATCACGGTGCTGAATACGTTTGCCACGTCTGAGGAATGCCAGAGTGAACGAAATCGGATAGGCTTTGAGATGGCGGCAGCCTATCCCTATGAACGTGATTTTGTTATTGCCTGTCGATTGAATCCAAAGCAGAGCTCATAAGAGCGCTGAAGGGAGGAAGGGAGAGTCAGCGTCGTCGAAGCTGAAAGGATGAGGATCTACCGACATGCGACCTCATGAGGTCGAGCAAACTGCACAATCAATTGCTTAAAGGCAGGAGTAACCATGAATTCCCGTCAGCAGATCAGTCGTTTAAACAAAGACTATCGCGGTAGGGACGGCCCTTGCGGGCCGCCCCCCGCACAGATCCGTACGTGCGGAACTACCGCATACGGCTCTTACCTTGGATGTTGACCTGCAAACCGCACGTTGGGATAAGGGTGCAGGATCTTCGGCGTCGGTAGCCAGCGTTTGCAGAGCTTCGAGAACTTCTCCCAGGTCAGGCGGCGGCCGCGTTGGCTGCGTCGCCGCAGCGTGCGGAGCCACATGCCTTGGATCGCATCGCGGAACTGTCGCAGGCGTGCATAGTTGCCGGGGACAGCATAATACTGACACCAGCCGCGATACACACTTTGCAGCCACGCGCCGACCTTCGCCAGGTCGTCGTGGCGTCTCCGTGACAGCTGTCTCTTTCAGCTCTGCCAGTTTGGCTTGGAATTTCTTCCGCGACGTTTTGCGGTGGATCGTGAAATCGCCTCGCCGGGTCTTGCCGCTGATGTGCGTGAAACCCAGAAAGTCGAATGTCTCCGGCGGGCCATCGCCGCGTTTCGCTCGCCGCTCCTCTGCGTAGCGCCCGAATTCGATCAGCCGCGTTTTCTCCGGGTGCAGTTCCAAGCCGAACTTGGCAAACCGCTCCCGCAGGGCGGCCAAACATCTTCGGGCGTCGGATTCCTCGCGGAATCCGATCACAAAGTCGTCGGCGTAGCGCACGATGATGACTTCACCTTGTGGCCTGGCGTTTCCGCCAGTCGTTGATCCAGAGGTCCAACACGTAGTGCAGGAACACGTTCGCATAGAGCGGTGAAATCACCGCCCCCTGCGGCGTTCCCACTTTCGTGGGGGACCACTCGCCGTCCTCCGATACTCCGGCCCTGAGCCATTTCTTCAGCAGCCGCAGCATCCGTCGGTCGGCGATTCGATGCTCCAGAAACTTCATCAGCCACTCGTGACTGATGTTGTCAAAGAAGCCTCGAATGTCCGCATCGATGATCCAGTTCACCTTCCGCTTCGTGATTCCCACGTACAGGGCGTCCAGGGCTTGGTGACTGGCTTCGTCCGGGACGAAAGCCGTAACTGAACCCCAGAAAGTCCTGTTCGTAGATACATTCCAGAACCGTGCGTGCCGCCTGTTGGACGATCTTGTCCTCCAGGGCGGCGATTCCCAGCGGTCGCATCCGGCCATCCGGCTTGGGGATGTAGGTCCGCTTGGAAGGCTTGGCCCGGTACGCTCCGCGATGGATTCGCCCGTGCAGATCGTCGATCCGCCGTTCGAAATCCACCGCGTAGTCACGCCACGTCTCACCGTCGACTCCCGGCGCGGCTTGCTTCTTCAGTTCGAAGAAGCTCGCTCGCAGGAGTTCCGGCGTGATGTGGTGCAGCAAGCTGGTGAACTTCAGCTTCTTATCCTTCCGTGCCGCTTCACGTACACCCAGCAATCCACGCGACCTGGGTACGAACGGTGTCCCGTCCGAGTTCCGGCTTTGTGTCCGGTCCAGTAGCGATTGCCCGGTGTTCTCCTTGGTCAGTCCCCTTCCCTCCACCGACTCCGCAGGCAGCGGCACGCCGCCCTTGTTCGCCGGTTTCTCCGGTACTATGGAACTGTCTGACTCCCCGGCGACGTGCATGTCGGACTTGTGGCATCGCGCCTTCTCCGACCGATCCGCTTCCATGGGAGAAACGGATGTCGCCGGGGTCTCTCGGCTTCCGTGAGAAAAGTTTCCAACCGTGCCTGTGGTCTTAGACTCCGTGGGGGTCACGTCGGACTTGCCGTTGATCGTTCGACATGACTGTTGCCTTCCCCTTGTCAGGACAAGGTCGGCCACCACAAAAGGATGTTTTCGGAGCTCAATACACAGCCCGGCTGTACCTCTGTGAACGCTTCGCCCTGCCGGTTGCCCGACACACACGCATCACTCGAGGCCAAGGCGACTGGCTAGGTCTTACCTTGTACGACTCTTTCATTCGCTACCTTCCTCCGGCTTATCGCCGACGCACCCTGACCCCTTTTCTTTTCCTCCACAGACCTTCGTATTTCTCCGAGATAGGCCTCCTGGCGAGACTTCAACGGACCTCATGATTGGCCACCTGCTGCTCACCACATTTCGGGAGCATTTGTGGTAGGATGAGTTGCGCCAAAGACGGAAGGTGCTATCTGGTGATCAGGTCTTTTCACTTCTTTTGAGGAAGGGAGAATGACGATGAGACGATCTACAACCCAACTAGCTGTCACGCTGGCCGGAGTCCTAGCCTTAGTCGCCACCACAGTGCTGCCTTTGCAACCGGTATTCGGCGAGGGTGGGGCGCGGCGTGACGTTGTGCGTCAAGAAGAGCAGAACCTCAAGGACGCCCTCGAGCACGCGAAAGAAGCGGTGGACCATGGCAAACAGGGTCATGCTGAGGCACTCCTGACACATGCCGAAGCCGCGCTGCAGCATGCCCTGAAGGGAGGCACGGATCATCCGCATGTGGGCGAAGGGATCGCACATCTGAAAGAAGCCATTGAGCATGGGAAAGCGGGCCATGCTGACATAGCCACAAAACACGCAGAAACCGCCGTCATGCACCTGTCGCAGGGAAAGTAAGATAGCAAGGCAAAGAGGGATGCGGGTGACCAGGTCGATTCTCAATTGCGTGCGTCGAACGACAAAAATGATCCTTCCAAGCTCGCTCGTTGTCTCTTCAGGGATGGGGGCTGATTGAGCTTCTCCTGCGCGCGTCCAACGAGGACCTTCTGAGGCCGCGCGTTGCGCGAGCACGGAAGGTCATCAGCCTCCATCCCCTCCTCTGTTCCAAACAACCACTAAAGGGAGTGGTCAAGGCTGCCCTCCACTGCGCGCATTCTGCGAGCAAGGAACCTGATCGCCGCTCCTTCCATTTCCTCTCCTAGTTCGCCTATACCTCTTCATGAGGGTGGCCTAGTCGATCCTCAACTGCGCGCGTCGAACGAGCACATTCTTATCGTGCGCGTTCCGCGAGCAAGAGGACGACCAGGCCACCCTCATCTCCCATTCTTGGCGAACGCCTCATCCCCTTCCGCCCCTGCCCTTGGCTTCCAATCCAAACTGTAATATTCCCCACGATCCCGCGCCCATGGATCGAAGGCATTCACTACCCCCTGAAGCTCCTCGGCTAATTCTGGCATCGTTCGCAACAGCACGCGTTTCATGGGAGACACCGGCTGCGCATGGCCATTGGGCGCGCCCTGCTCCATCATCTCAGGGCCAGGTCCGTTGTTCGTCACCCAGTCGACCCCGAACGTGGTGTAAAACTCAGGGCGAAAACTGGAGGTGAAGAATCGGTCGCTGAAGAGGCGGCGCGAGGCGTTGAGAATAAACACGACGAATTGGGTTTCGGAAATGGCGAACCCATGCGGCCGCCTAAATTCTGCCAGCCAACCCACCACGGTATCGACGTCCTCGATATTGTCGACCAGGCTGCCGTTCGGATGACCTAGACAATCGTTGATAGAGGATTTGTCGTCATTGAGCTGCGCCTCGGTGATCTTTTTGGAGGCATCGCATGGGTGCTGCCCGTAGACGTCGCGCAACAGCGTCACGAGCTGCGCCTGCTCATGCCGAACCGGCGAGTCCTCCGGTAACCTCGTATCGACAAAGTCATCGAAGCTGGTCAGTTGCTTCAGGCCATACTGCCGGCGGAACTCGTTGTACCGCGGTACGCCACGCTCCCGATCACGGATGAGATCGAGCGCCGCCACATCGATCTGTTGCGTGGAGGATTGCAGGCGGGGCATCTTCAGATTTTGTAAAAATTGCGGGTGGTTCTGGAGCGTCAGCAACCCCAACCGCTGACGGCCCATGCTGAGCGCCCAATTGGCCAGGCCTTTCTGCCGCATGACCTCAGTGGCCTTGCCTCGGAAAGTCTCGATCACCGGCACCTTCTGTCGGATGACGTTCGGCTCTTTGTTCCACTCACGGTACTCGATCAGGTCCGGCAGCAATGGGTGTAACCGGTAGGCGGTGATGAACTCCTCGGGGAAATTGAAGGGGGAGCCGAAGTGGTTCACGCCTCCGTTGATATGATCGTCGTTTTTCAAATCCCAACGGTCTTCTTTATTGGGGTCGAGCAGGCCCACGAGCGGCACCCCCTCATACACCCTGTTGCCCAACCCGAAGATGCCGGGTCCGCCGGCGAATGCCGCATAGAGGCCGTTCGCCTTCTTGGCATTCCCCGAGTCGCCGAGGCGGCGCACGACTTCCTTCAGCGCATCAGCCACCACTCCCTGCTTCGCAAAGACCCCGCTCCAGTTGGCATTCATGCCCCGGTTCAACGGCTCGTTGTAGAGCAGTTGCGTGGTCCATTCGATGGTGTGGATTTTGGCGATCTCAGCCGCGACGACCAGCCGAGCGACTTCGAACAACTCGTTCGGCGTGACGTCTCGATAGCGAATGATGGCGTTGGGATCGGCGGGATTTCTTAAACCGCTATCTACATCGGGCGTGAGCGCGGCTTGACTCCTGAATGCATCCACAAAGGCATTGTGTTCCCTGGCAAAGACGTTGTGATAGAAGCTGGTCCCAATGCTCCAATTGTCGGGAAAGGCCGTGGCCTCCTGACCGGCCCACTCAGGATTGATTGGGTCGCCCGCTTCGAAGACCGGAAGATATCCCTGCGTGCCGCTGGCCCCTTCTTCTTTTGTAGCCGGCATCAGTAACAATTTGGCTGGGTCGCTGGGATCGTGCTTCACTCGCTTGCCTGACCGCTCGTCGTATCCATAGAGCTGGGAGGCATCCCACCAAGCGGTGACATGATTCGCAGTGGTCTTCGGCGCTCGCGTGAGATAGGTCTTGCCTCCGTGCGTGAATGACCTAGGCTCCGTGCCTTCGGCGATGATCGCCGCATCGATCTTGTCATCTGGTCGGCAGCCCAACGTCTTGATATCCTCGTTCGTCAGCGGATGCTCGATGTTCTTGACCAGCTGGCTCGCGCAGCCGAGGGCCATCCACTCCGGACGATTACGTCCCTCTTCCAGATGCGCAAACCAATCGTGGGTCATGAACTGGATCCAGAACGCCGCCAGCACATTGAAGAACGGAGCTTTTTTGTATTCGCACTCGGCCTCTGTTGCGCTACCAGGCAGGCCGTACCCCTCGCGACATCTTTCAGGCTGCGATTGCGTGCGGGTGAACAGTTTTCGGCTGATCACTTGAGGATCCGGCTTCAGCAGCCCTATTCGATCTCCATGGCGATTCTTGGTCAGCTCGTTCAGCCCCAGATCGGGAAAGGTCGTGTCGAAATCCACGTTCCGCGCAAAGAGCTGATGCGTCGATCCCATCAGCGGATTGCGGATGTCGTTGCAGATACCGGTCAAGGTGCGGAAGCGTATCAACCCTTCGCGACAGACCTGTGCCTGACCCCCACCGACAGATGCGAAATCGGGATGGCCCTGAGGCAATCGCAGTTCCGGCCAGGTATTGAGCACCGGACCGGCCTCTCCCTCTCGACCTGTGACATACGCTTCGTAGGTCTTGTTGTTATCGAAGAGATTGAACTTAATGAGTTCGATACGTTGCAACTCCAGCTCATAGAGTGTGCCGTTGATCCCGTGTGCATTGGGGCCAATTACCTTGGCATTGGCCAATAGATGCGCAGGGGCGCGGGAGGTGGCATCGCCGACAGCCCAATAATTCGGCCAATCCTGCCAGGGCCCCTCTCGAAGACTCTCGGCCTTCTTTCCTCCGAGACAACGAGCGGTGGTGTCCGGCACCTTCCCTACAAACCGCTCCTCTCTTGTCTTTGCCACCTTTTGAATATCCCCCTGCAGGAGCATCTCCGCACAATCTTTCGTGGAGTCTACGAATGTCCCAAACGGGCTTTGCCCGGCACAGCCCCCAAACACACAGAGTCCCGCCACGATCACACACCATGACCCTCTACCTATTGGTCTCATAGGCAGTTCTCCTTCATGACAGAAATCGACTCACGCTCCATACATGTCAGGGCGGGAGAAAAACCCACCAGGTTCTTTCCCACACCTGTACAGTATATCGCGTGAAATGTGGTGTGTTTTCTGGCCTATCCGGCCACTTCACGCTGTATCATGTATCACGACGCAGGACGCTGCTTCACGGAGAGGGCACAATCCTCTCGCTGCCGATGTCGATTCGCCCAAGAATCCCGGGATTGTGCGAATGGGAGGGAACGGGCAGAATCAGGCATACACAAGGTCATGGCACATCGTTTGCGCAGCGCACGCCGAGCGTCGTCCCCCAGTAGGTCACGTCATCCCATCCTCGATAGCTGGACTGAATATTAGGCGATTTTTCATTCCACTCCCCGCCCCGCAACACACGGAAAGAGCCACGCGACGGGCCCTGTGGATCTCGAACTGGGGAGGTCTGATAGAAATCTTCCGCGTACCAATCTTTCACCCACTCTGACAGGCTGCCGATCAGATCGAACACTCCGTAGGGCGACGACGTCGCGACCTGACGTCCGACCGGTTCGGCTCCGTTGGTGTCGGCCATGAGATGTCTATTTTTCATATACCTTTTCGCAATCTCTTCATCATTGCCCCAGGGATACCGGCGGCCATCTGTCCCTCGCGCCGCCTTTTCCCATTCAGCCTCTGTCGGCAATCGTTTGCCTTGCCATTGGCAAAACGATCGAGCCTGGCTCCACGTAATGTTGGTCACGGGATGATGCATCCACTGAGAGTCATCGAACGCCTGGCGATCTTTAGGAAGCGTACAGCCCCCTCCTTCCACACACTGTCGGTACCGCGCGTTCGTCGCTTCGTATTGATCGAACCAATAAGAACTGAGGTGCACCCGGTGTAAGGGTCGAGCATCTTGCGGTCCATCCTCCGTACCCATCCAGAACTCTCCGGCTGGAATCAGTACCATTCCCTCCGGTTGAGCGATGCCTCGTTGGACCAGCTGCTTCAGCTCTTCTTCCTGTGCAGTCTGGAGTTGACCGTTCACCCGCGCGATCGCCTTGTCGTCCTGCACACTCGACGCATGATCCCGCGACGGGCTCGGTTCTGGGTGCGGGGAGACCACTGTTGGATGGTCGCTCTTTGGCAACATTCCGGCAGCGTGATCTGGAGGTGGTGGCATTGAAGCCGCGCCCGTATTCCTCACCGTCTCAATCAGCACCGTCGTCCGCACGACCTCGTGGACAAGGCCTTTGTTCTCGACATTCCCCTTGGTAGGCTTTCTCACTTTCCCAATCATTGTAAAATCGAAATCCGGGATATTCGCGAGGAGAGGCGTGGCATAGCTGATCGGCACCGCAAAAGACATCCCTTCTGGCACGATCCCCGAGGGATGGCTAAATTTGCTGGTCATCACACCAACCACTTCTCCGCGCCCATTGAAGATAGGCCCTCCGCTGTTGCCGGGGTTGACGGCCGCATCCACTTGAAAGACTCGCTGAACACCCCTTGTCCGTACCGCCGCAATTCGACCGCGAGTCACGGAGACTTCCCGGAGACCGAACGAAAATCCGACGGTGATAACCTCTTGATCGAGCCTGACGGCACCCGCATAGCCGATGGGCGCTTCCGTCAGCCCGACCGTTTCAATCTTGAGCAAGGCGAGGTCGTGTTCGGAATCGGTACTGACAAGGGTCGCCGGCGCGCGAAATTCCCCGGCGGTGAGGACAAAAATCCGTTTGGCATCCGCGATCACATGCTCCGCCGTCAGAACATACCCATCGCTATGGACAATGACTCCACTCCCAGCCGGCTTGCCGGCTGGAGCGTCTTGTCGCTCGGCTCCCCAGAGGCTGCTGGAGGCGACGACGATCATCACCCATACAAGCAATGCGATTCGTCTCATGGTCGAATCGGGATCACCACACTAATGGCACCGGCATTTTGTCCAAGCCTAAGTCCCTCTCGGGCATACCCGGTGTGGTCCACTTCCCCTTTGGGGTCGCCATGACACTCCAGGCATTTCCTTGTCGTATAGAGCGGAAACATCAGACGCAACAACTTGCTCTTCGCAGTCACTTCGCTGATCACTTTCTCAAGGGGATACGAGGGATCAGCAAATGCTTCTAACGCCGTGCGCTCAACAGCATCCGGCGCATTCAAGGGATTGCGAGGGACCAACGCGGTCTGTTTCAGCCGCACATGTGTTCGTTCCGTAAATCGGGCGGCCACTCGTGCGCCGAAGATCGCGGGAATCAACTCTTTGTGCCCGCCACCTGGGCGATTGACCTCAGCGTGGGCTTCTGCGACCACGTGCTTACTCACGACAACCAATTCTTTGAGTAACTTCTTCGCTTCGGCTGGAATTCGCACCGCATCAAGGTCCTGCAAGTCGATACCGGAGCGACTATGAAAGACTTCCAGTAATTGTCGTTCAAACAGGTCGGTGGTAAAATTTTTTCCCGTTCCATCCTGCTCATCGAACAAGACTTGGTGCTCGTTGATCACGTTTCGGCCGGAATCGAGGAGGACTGCCAGGAAACGAGCAGTCGTCTCGAATTCAAGGATGGTGGAAAGGGGAACACCGGATTCAGGTTGGCGGTCCTTCGCACCAACACCTTCGCTGTTTGCCCAACCGGACATGGCGCAGGCCAGGAGCGATGCGATAACCCACCGCGGGCGACTCGCCATAACGTCGACCCTGCTGCGCACACATGGTGGAAGAACGTGTGAGACGGGATCCCCTATCCGCTAGGGCGGGAACAGGAAACCCCTGACAGACAGATGGTACGTTTGGTCATGGGTGAAGTCAAGACGTACACCCCGGCTTCTGTACGAAGACCGATGGATGTCGACCATGACATGATCGGCAGAGCTCAGGGACCGACATCTCTGACCAAAAAAGAGCACCCTCTAGGATGCGCACAAAGATTGGCCGGCGATCGATGCTCACAGATCGCCGGCCAATGTAATGAACAAAGCATCAATCACGCTGCGAAGTACGTTTCATCGTTCAGATTCTTGAGTACGACGCGGGGGGGTTGTTACCTCAGGCGAGCAGCGTCAGCGTCCTCCCTTCTCAATGACCGCCGGCACTGCTCGCGCTGTCCTTGCCTCACCACCCTCACTGTGGAACCTGCCTCCCCTTATTTCGGAACAGAAATTTTGTATTCGTCAAAGGGCGTCGCCAACACCGCTATTCTGAACAGCTCGTCTGCTGCCTTCGGATTAATTCCACCATCCCGATTCTTGAGCATCTTGAACCACTTGTCCATTCCGACCCGTACGGCCTCTGGATTACCCCGTATCGAGGCTTTCTTCATAAGGCTCAGCTCGCTGAGATATGGTTCCCAATTTGCTGGCACATCATTGGTGGCGGGATACCGGCTCTTATAAAAATTCACCGAGCTGCTGAGTTCATCCATCCAATTCGTCGATTGAGCCACTACAACGCCCCCGGCGAACAGAGTCAGCGCACAGAAGACCGCAACGATTGTCACGAGTATGGCTTTCATGGGAGCCTCCTTTCCTTGATTCAATCGAAGGGTGTCAACACCGACGGAGCGAGCATGCCATCTGTTGCTCCGCTACCTCCTTTCTTTGATGACATTCGCATTTCTACTGCCTGCCTTTGATCTTGACTCTCACGTGACACTATTCTATCGAGCCTGGCAAACGAAGCCCATCGCCCAAAGGGTGGTTTTCGCCTACACCGTTCGGGTGAGGGATTGGAGAGGGTGAACGTTACTTGCTGTTGAGATAGACCAGGATCGCTTCGACCCGGCCGGTAACGCCGAGTTTGCGATAGATGTGGTGGAGGTGAGTCTTCACGGTATCGGCAGAGACACACAACTGATCGGCAATGTCTTTATTGCCTCGCCCAGACGCAGCACAAGCCAGAATCTCTCGCTCACGCTCGGTCAACTGAGCTATGCCAACGCGAGTTCCACATCCGACCTTTTCCAATGCGGCAACCACGTTTCGAGCAAAGCCGTCCGGCATAAAGGGGGAATGCACTCGTTCCCCCCTGTAGGTGGCCCGGATGATGCGAAGAAACTCGGCATGGTCGGCATCCTTCAGAATGTAGCCGCAGGCGCCGGCTTGCACCGCAGCCACGATTCTCGCATCTTCATCATGGACCGACAACATCAAGACCTTCACATCAGGGAGACAATCCCTGATCAGGCGCGTGGCCGTGACTCCGTCAAGCCTCGGCATATCCACGTCCATTAAGATTATATCGGGTTCGGTTTTGATCGCCCAATCAAACGCCTCGCGCCCATCGTTCGCTTCTCCAACCACTCGCAGATCCGCTTCGCGTTCGAGGAGCAGCCGAAGGCTTTGCCTAAAGAGCCGTTGATCATCGGCAATCAGCAATGTGGCCGGCATAGGCCTCCTGGTTCAGCGGCAGTTCGACGGAAAAGACCGCGCCCCCGGACGAACGATTCTCCGCAAGAATCTTGCCCCGATGGGCCGCCACCACGAGGCGACAAAAATGCAATCCCAGCCCTCGTCCTATTCGAATGTCTCCGGGATCTTTCCTCCTGCCAAACATCTCGAACAGGTGAGGAAGATCTTCGGGAGCGATACCGGGGCCCTCGTCCGCAACCCGAATCATGACCTGGGAGGATGACGTGTCGAGAGATTCTCGATCCGCCCATTCTCGCGCCTCCACGTGAACCGACACCGTAATCCTTCCTCCCTGTGGAGAAAATTTGATGGCGTTGTGCACAAGATTGATGAGCACCCGTAACAGGCGACGACGATCGGCCATCATCGCGACATCGTCTTCCGGCATTGCGACATGAAAGCCAATTCGTTTTGCGGTGGCTTCGGATCGGAAGAGCTGCATTACGTCAGTGACAAGGCCTTTGACCGACACTGTCGAATTCAAGAGTGGCAGCCCGGAGTAACTTTCTTGATAGACATCCAACATGTCGTTAATCATGCCGAGCAACAGGTCGATGGTGAGGCGCATATCGTCCCACCATTGTCGGTGCGTAGCCAATTGCGATCCTTCGTCTTGTTCGAGCAACTCCAATGTCTTCTTGATCCCCACTAACGGATTGCGGATATCGTGAGCGAACATCGAGGCAAACTGACTGAGCGAGGCGAGGCGTTCCGAACGGATCAACTGCTCTTCGAGGCGCTTCTTTTCCGTGAGATCGCTCAGCTGGACCATGACGGCACCCGCAAATCCGGTGTTCTCAACCGGCACCAGATCAACTTCCATGATGAACATACCCGCTGTCGGTGAGGGCATCCGCATCTCGCCGGCGGGCTCTTCTTTCTTAGTGGCGATAACCGCTCCCAAGAATTGGCGCAACCGAGCACGATCCTCCACCCGAAAGAGATCCTCTATCTTCGTGCCGATCAGACGATCGGCTGGCGCTCCCAATTTCATCTCGCCGCGACGATTAACCGCCTGAATCATTCCCTGCTCATTGACGAGTAACCGAGTATCCGTCGAATGATCCCACAACATCCGATAATGCTCCTCGGAAATGACCAGTTCCTGATTCGCTCGCTCAAGTTCGCCCACGTACCGCTCCCGCTCCTGTGATGTACGCTCCAACCGTTCCGTCAATTCATCGAAACTCGCGGCCAAGGTATCGATCTCCACAATGTCGGCAAACTGCGCGGCCATTATCGGCTTCTCACCACTCTGCTGTCCGAAGCGCTGCACTCGCTCGACCAACGCATTGATGGGCTGCACAATACGCTGGCCAAGGCGCCACCGAAGTAGGACGACCACGGCAAAGACCAGCATGCCGAACGCCACGAGCTTCCACAGCAATAGACGCAAGGGCGCATACGCTTCGTCGGGATCTTGGCGGACCAGAATGGACCACGTTTCCGCCTGAACAATGCCTGGTCGAAGCCCCACGGATGCGAACCCGACGATCCCGCCTCCTTGACCGTGAGCATCGTCCTGAACTTCCATCCATGCAGCATCAGGAGGAGTGAGGTTCGAGGCAAGTGAGTCTCTTAGCGGGCCTATCAGAGCCGTATGCCGTCCTGGTGGGAGAAGCGGGCAGGCCAACACCGTTCCCTTTGGCCCAACCAACATCACATGGCCGGTTTCGCCGATCCTGCTACGAAGAACCGAGGTCAAGAGCTGGTCCTTCTCGATCACCGCCTTGATCGCACCCAACACAATCCCGACCTCATCGACGATCGGCACGGCGATGTCCAACTCCCCATCGCCCCTTTCGTCGAGTCGTAACGCCCCCACCCATAGTCGTCGCTGATCAAAGACGACTGGCCACCAGGGCTGTCGACTGTACTGCGTCGTGGAGTGTCCGCTGGTCGCTCTACCGACGGAGCGACCTCGACGATCAAGAATTTCCAGCGACCGAAAGTATGGCCGTTGCGACTCCTTCCATCGCTCAAGGACCTGGTGGTCAAACGTCAGCCTGGTACCTTCTCGAACCGCTTCACGTACCTGTGGTAAGGAGCTGAGCCGTTCCACCCACCCGACCTCTTTTTCGAGGATCAACCCGACTTTATCTGCGCTCTGGCGGGCAAGTTCTTGAAACCCGAGGCCGATGGCCTCGCTGAACGAATGTTTGGTCTGCCAATACGCATAGGCTAGACCAAATGCGCCGGAAAACAAACCGATGGAGAGGACGGAGAGTGTGATCGAGCGCTGAAGACTGACCCGCTTCCTCATAGGGCACCGAAGAATCATGCCCGATGCTGGGATGGAGTTACCGCGGTCTCTTATTCCAACGCTTCTGAGTGGGGAATGTCAAGTGCTCACGGTAATATCCTCAAGAGGTAACCAGCTCGATCTTTCTACGTGGATGGCAATGCCTCTGCTCTTCGGAACCCCTCCAAACCACTCCTGCCTAGATGTTGTAAAAATAATTTTCCTCAAGACTTGAACCGTGCAAACGGCGTATACTGCACAGGTTGAGTGAGCCATCATGATCACAGCGGAGCATTGATCATGAACAGTCATCTCCGCCACAATCGAGTTGCCGTCGAGCAATCCTCCATCCCCCTCAATCATTCCAGCAGCGACCTCTGTCGGGAGGTCACGCCACCACAGGAGGTGTCACCATGTCCATCTCACGAACACTCAACGTGTATCTCGATCATGAACATGTTCATTATGATGTACTGCCCCACCCGGAAGCGTTTCAGGCTCTTACCATTGCCCAGATGCTTCGTACGCCTGAGAAGGAAATGGCCAAGGTCGTGATCGTAAAGGTGGATAGGCGGTTCGTGATGACGGTACTACCGGCAAGTTGGAATGTGGATCTCCGTCGATTGAGGACTGTCTTTGCCACTCATTCGGTAAGGCTCGCAACCGAGGATGAGATCGCAAGTCTGTTTCCCGATTGCGAGTTGGGCGCCATGCCGCCCTTCGGCAACCTCTATAGGCTCCCTGTGTATGTCGATCAATCGCTCACAGAGGACGAGGAGATCGTTTTCCAAGCCGGGACCCATTCGGACGCGATCCGTATGCGCTATTGGGACTTTGCCGCACTCGTATTTCCGGTGGTCACGGAATTCCATCGTTCACCCGCACATGATGGAATACCCGATTCTGTGACAGGCGCTGGAACCGGTCGGAAAGACCGAGTTTCCTCTGGATCGCACCACGCTACAGTTCGGCCAGAGAGAGGCTACCTCACAGACCAGCCTCAATGAAACGCGCGGCCGGAAGCTATGGAACAATCATGATTAAACGTCAGGGTTCGAATGTGATGAAACGGTTCTTTGGCGGAGGGGTCATGGATCAGTTGTTGCGGGATGCATCCGGCAACACGCAGTGGGCCGTAGAATACCCATAGTGAGGTCTGTCTTTTATTTCTCATCAACGCTGCACAGCAATCAGCTGGCGAGATAAACCTTCTTGTTACAGCCGCGAGAACTCCCTCCCGAGTCAGGCAACACACTTAACTACAAAACAACACGGGCGGCCCCCATCTAAATAGGAGGTCGCCCGTATATGACACTCAGGACGCCGAACGTCTCTCTAGCCGCCCGCGCGATTTAGTACGGGATCACGTGCAAGCAGTCCTTGCTCTCGTTGTTCCAGACCACATCGCACAGGTTGGACATGCGCGCCACAATCTGTGCCGCCACGCCGCCCGTCCCGCCAAACAATCCGCACCAGCCCAAGGTCACAAAGCCCCAGTGCAACGGCGCGGCAAAGAGTTCATCGACGAACCAGAACGCATGCCCCCACTCGTTGAGGCCCACGTTCGGGAGAATCATCATCGGGCCCACGATCGCCCCCACCAACGGGAACGACACCGCCTTGCTGAACTGCGGCAACCGCGTCATCGCATAGAGGTAACTCGCGACTCCCATGGTGATGTAGAGCGGGAACGTGAAGTAGAACGCGATAATATGGCTCGCCGTGAAGCTCGTATCGCGGATGATCACCTGATGCCACGACGCGTCCTGCTCCAGGGTGTAGCTGCCGGCCCAATAGACGCCGAACACATATAGGGCCAGCCACATCATCCAGTAGAAATACCGCTTCAGCTCCGTCTTGGGATCCACATTGGCGACGTTGCGATCGCGCGTTTGCCAGATCCACCCGAGGATCGCGCTTGCGTTGATGATGTTGGCAATCACGTTAAACCGCCACAGCCCCATCCAGACGGTCTCGAACTCCGGCGTCATGGAGTCCAAGCCCGTGGGAATACCCGAAGACGCGCTGAAAGATGACTTCGGCCCCCACCGCTCCCAACATTGCAAACCAGCCGATCTTGAGGGGCCTGGAATCGTACCAGAGCGACATGTCATAGCCGCTCTTGTCGCTACCCCCCCCCCATGTGGTTGTACTCGCCATACCCTGACCTCCTTGTTAAGTGATTGAAAACACCCCTATTGTATTTTGAATACGTCCTTATTTATAACTTTCTGGTCGTTAACCTCTATCAATCCACGACCAATCCACTGCAAAATTCTAACTCTCCTTAATTTCTGTGTCAATACAGTGATATGTCAATTTTTCACCAGAAATACATGGGGATAGATCATGCCCCCTCATAGATTCTGACGCAGAATGAAGCCTTTGGAAAGAGATGGCCATCGAGAGTAACGCACACCAACATAAATAATAAAATAATCGGCCCTCGATTCGAACGATCTTAATGCTAAAGGAGGATCTTTTCGCCCGCTCACCAATATCCATCACAAATAGAACCACTATACGACGATGACGGGAGTGGTCTCTAGGCCTCGTTCGGCACATACCCTGTCTGAGCGCACGCGTCTCGCGAACAGGAGGACGACCAGGCCGCCCCCTCTTCCCCTCTCTTAGGTTTCCATCATTTCCAATCGCGCATCGAATTCATGTCCGCAGACCGTGCAACGGATGCAATCCGATTCGACCGTAAATTCGTCTGATCTAACTCCCATGCCACCACAATCCGAACAGCGGGCGAGGTGGACCCTCTGATCGTCCACAGTTTCGTATTGCGTGCCGCGGAGACAATATACCGGCTTTCCATCAAGCAGCCATGGGTTTCCCGCTTTGTCGAGCACCGGCAACGTTAAATAATGATGTTTCACGTAGTCTTCAAGTTCCTTCCGGCTGGCGAACCCGTCCTTAATCAGCTTCCCCCCCACCACCTCATAGAGTCTGTTCTCTTTTACGATCGCCTTGGTTGGACCCATTTCTCACCTCCCGTTCTGAGTAGGAGCGAACGGCTGGAAACAAGAGCAGATGGCAAATGGCTTATAGCCGATAGCATGAACACGAGCCGTACCTCGCAAGCTGAACTGCGTTTTACAAATGAGGAGCGCCATATGGTTAGGCGATGCCTGAGTAGTACCGCAAAATATTAGAGACGGATATCACGCCGATAATCTGTCCATCTTGCATCACGGCCAGATGCCGGGTAGCCCGCTCCTTCATCATGCGAACGGCATCGATAATCGGCCGACTACCTTCAATGGTCGCCACCGGTGTCCGCATGCAGGTTTTGACAACGGTGGTATTAGGATCTAGCCCTTTGGCCACCACCTCCCGAGCCAGAAGCGAATCGGTGATGACCCCAACATACGATTGGCGGTCAGTGACAAGCAAAGACCCCAGCTTCCATTGCTGCATCAGCTGTCCAGCCTTCCGCAGACTATCGTCTTCCGACAGGCTTCGGACCTCGGATGACATGTGCTCAGCGATCTGTGGACCGATCAGAGTGCGCCCAATCTTAGATTTCTTCGGCCCAGCAGACCGGCGGGCTTCCAACTCAGCTACGCAACTTTCCAACACACGGCCGCGCTGTAACAGGCTTTGTCGGTCACTATCCATCCCTGTACCTTCAGGCGCCTCGTCCGTCATGTTGACCAATCCTGCGGCCTCACCCAGTTCAGCATACTCATAGGCGTGCAGCAAGTCAGACGTCTGCCCAAGCAGTTCTTCGATCAGACGTTCAGTTTCCAGATCGAATTCTTCCAGACTACGCGTCGGCGTCCCCTTGCCTAAGAACGGAGCGAGTCCAGCAAGCTGTTTCCGCATCCGTTCGATGCTTCGGTCGAGAGAAACCCGTGGTTTTGAGGGAGTGGTGCGGACGGCCATAGCACCTCCTATCGACATAGATGAGTGAAGGTGTCAATTTTACCCTTCTGGATCAGCAAGGGCAAGCGAGAGCCTCTTCCAATATGAAATGAGTCTGAAGCCGGGTCGTATTTCCAACGAGCAATGAGTCTGAGCGGCTGCCGTTCTGAATCGGTCATGATGCGAGGCATGGTGATCGACATGGAAGAAGCACGGCTGCAGACGATCGCGCAGGTCAGGGCCTTTCTGGACGGGGCCACGGAGATCGCTTTCCGGGTACCCAAGGCGGAACGGTATCCGTTCATCGAGCGGGTGCTCACGCGATTTGGCTATGCCGCACAGGGGCGCGTCGGCAAGGGAGTGTTGCTCCGGTATCTGGCGCGCCTCACGGGGTTCTCACGCCAGCAGGTAACCCGGCTGGTGCGGCAGTACCGCCAGGACGGGACGCTGTCGACTGGGCATGGTCCACCTCAGCACGGCTTTCGCCGCCGCTTCACCGCCACGGACGTGGCCGTGCTGGCTGAAATGGATGCGTTGCATAGTACCGTGTCTGGCCCAGCCACCAAGAAGTTGATGGAACGGGCCTTCCTGGTGTTCAAGGATGCCCGCTTCGAACGGCTGGCGGGGATTTCGGTCTCCCATCTGTACAACCTGCGGGGTGGGACCCAGTACCAGCGCACGCGACGGCACTGGACCAAGACGCGGCCCACGGGCGTCCCCATCGGCCAGCGCCGCGCACCCCAGCCGAACGGCCTGCCAGGCTATATCCGCATCGACAGTGTGCATCAGGGCGACCAAGACGGGATGAACGGGGTGTATCACATCAATGCGGTGGACAGCGTGACCCAGTTCCAACTCGTTGCCACTTGCGAGAAGATCAGCGAGGCCTCTTTGCTGCCGGTCATCCGACAGCTGTTGGAGGGATTTCCGTTTGTCATCCTCGGATTCCATGCGGATAACGGCTCAGAGTACATCAATTATCAAGTCGCGACGCTGTTGGAGAAGCTGCGCATCGAGTTCACCAAGTCCCGCCCCCGGCAGTCCAACGATAATGCCTTGGCAGAATCCAAGAACGGCGCCGTGGTGCGCAAGCACCTGGGCTACGCGCATATCCCGCAACAGTTCGCAGAACAGGTCAACGCATTCTGTGCGAACCACCTCAACCCGTACGTCAACTTCCACCGCCCCTGCTTCTTCCCGGAGACGGTTACGGATGCCAAAGGAAAGGAGCGCAAGCGCTATCACGACAAGGACATGAAGACGCCGTATGAGAAGTTGAAATCCCTACCCGAGGCCAGTCAGTCTCTCAAACGCGGCATCACCGTGGAGCAATTGGATGCACAAGCTGCCAGGATGAGCGACACTGAGGCGGCCTTGGCTTTGAACCACGCACGAAGCACGCTGTTCCAGTCCATCGCTGCGGCAAGCCGGAAGCAGGCATGAGCACAACCAGCACGGCAGAACGACGGAGCATATATCAACCCGACCGAGGCAGAACAGCGGTTAGATACTCAGGTTCGCCGACCGTCGTTCAGACTCATTTCCGGATTGGAAAAGACTGCGAGGATACATGGCTGGCAGGAGAAAATTGATTGCCCGTCTCGCAGAAATGCTAGAAAGACAAATAGGTATGGGGGCCGAATTTGCGGCGGCATCCCACCAAGTGGAGTTCTCCGCATGACTCCACCTGTCGGGCCTTGGTCCATCGAGGCTCAAAGATACTCAGGGTCTTACGCCATCCAGAGAGAGAGACGCGCACTTCAATGAACTGCTTTGCGTGAGGCGCCAGAGCCATGAGAAGAAGTATTCCTTCCTCGCTCCGATTGACCAGGAAAGCCCCTCCTTCCCCGATGACGACGGACTCCCCTCCAATAGTCTCACGTATCTCATACGAACACATATGCTGATCGTCCGTACGCTCCTCACACCGCCGTTGAGGGGAGGTCGCTGTAGACGACAGCAACGAGGCTGACGCTGAGTCAATATCTCTATTATTTTCCAGGGTCTGTTCGTGTTGAAACAAGGCGGCGGAACGGGAGAGCAACTCTTCAAGGGTTTGTAGCGCCATGACTGGGCCTTCAGTCTAATTTAAGCATACTAGGATTCCATAACACCCTTAAAGAGCAAACGTCATGCCCCAGCATGGTAAAAGCGAAAAGCTTTATGATTACCAGACATTTCGATATACGGCCTCGCTCTCCACCCTTAGAGGGCGCATTCTTTCCGAAGGGAAATGAGTTCATCCTCTGTATCTGAGTCATTGTATCCTGTTGATTTCACAAATATCTTGAGGGTGTACTCTCTAGCATACAGCGGCAAGGGAATCCTTCACATCAACGAGCGATCACCCTCATGAATGACTGGAGACGCACTCGCGAGCTCTCAAAATTTTTACCGCCGAATGGGCAGCACAAGTGAACCGCGCCGTAGGCCATTCTTGAAATCTCAGTTAGTTGGTGTAGTTTTGCCGGCAGAGCCATTCGGTGTGGCAGGCCCTACGAAAATCTGCGCTCGCGTAGAGAGCAAGTCAGGAGAGAAAGAAACGTGCGCAGTATATATCGCTCATGAACACTGTTCCCAACATCCCGAGAAACCCGAACGTCATCACTGCCAGAACAAGACGGGATAGTCGGCCTCACGCCAGGCCATCCAGATGGCCAACCCCTCGAAGAGATCGGTCTCCCGATCAATATCTATAAATCGTCGCCATCTTCAGCAGATTACGGCAAGGGTCCACAAACGACAGAGACCGTGGCCCGTGACATGTAAAGGCAGATGGCTCTCTCTTGTGCATCTGGTCTGATTGATGTGCTTGGCTGAATTGGACAGACCAAATAGACCCGCGCTCCTCTCGTTCGACTACGCCCAACGAAGGGCCACACTGTATGTTTTTGAGAATCGATGGACTCTTTCGCCTACTGTATTATTTCGCCTACTGTATTATTTCGAGAACACCCCCCGCAGAAGCTCTATTCTTTCTTTTCATACAGATAGGGATACGACTGAATACGCGCCCCCCACGGCTTAGTTCTTGCGTAGGCCAGGCTTGCATGAGGTCATTTCCGGAAACGGCAATTGCACCCATGATCTCATAATAACTTAACTATTATTAATTAAGGAGAATACGATGTCGCATCGCCGCAAGAAATACCTATCGGCCGGTCTAGCAGGAGTGCTGTGTTCTACCGCGCTAGTTGGCCTCACTATGGCTCAACCTGCTGGCGGAAAAAACAATTTGAACCTTCCCGGCTTGCGGGAACGGCCTCAGCACTCCGAACAATTCCTTTACGCGCATGTTTCCGGACTTACCGCCCTTCGCCAAGCCGACCGATGAGGCACGTGAACAGGCCAAAAAGCTTGGCGAAAAAGGCGGCCTCATCGACGCCTTGGATGATCTGACCGATCCCATAAATCGATCACGGAATCCCGAGTGTATTCAGTCCAAACAATCCCGACAATCCCAACATGACGGCCGGCGTGACCTTCTTCGGTCAGTTCCTGGACCACGATATCACGCTCGACCCGAGATCCCCGTTGCTCGAACCAAGCAACCCCAAGAAGACGACGAACTTTCGCACCGCAGCGTTCGATCTGGACAGTGTATACGGTGATGGGCCGCAAGGCTCCCCGCAGTTGTATGACCTGAGTTCCGGCGAGATCAAGCTGAAGGTCGAACCTCATTCCAGGCTCAGAGGCTGTCTCTCGCAATGGAGCGATCCGTTTTGACCTCCCGCGTGATCCCAGCAATAATACCGCCTTCCTCGGAGATAGCCGGAACGACGAACACGTGATCCTCGCTCAGCTTCACACGGCATTCCTGCGTTTTCATAACGCGGTGATCGACCACTTGCGCAAGGACCCGGCGCTTGCCACTCGATCGGATGAGGAGATCTTCACGATGGCCCAACGCCAGGTCCGCTGGCACTATCAGTGGATCATCCTGCACGAGTTCCTGCCGCTGACGATCGGGCAAGCACGCGTCGCTGACATCCTCAAGAAGGGACCCCGATTCTACCAGGTAGACGAAGGTCCAGACGGTCGGCGCGCCAGACGTTCAAAGGATCCGTTGCTTCCCATCGAATTTTCCGTGGCCGCCTACCGTTTCGGCCATTCGCAAATTCGCCCGAGCTATCGTCTGAATTTCGGCCCAAGCGTCACGCCGGCAGTCGCCATTCTTCGCCTTTCTCTTCGACGATACGCAAGACCCCAATGACCCGGATCCAGACGATCTCCGTGGCGGGAAGCGCGCACCTCGCCGATTTGTCGACTGGCAGACCTTCTTCAAGTTCGACGACGATCAATTTCCGGCCCAACAAACAGATCGACGGCAAACTCTCCAGCGTGGTGATGTTGCTTCCAGGCTCACGTGGGCCCGCTCCGGGTCTGCCGGCCGACGGGGTCCAGTCGTTAGCCTCGCGCAATTTGATGCGCCACGTCAATTTTGGAATTCCATCCGGACAGGCAATAGCGAAGAGGATGGGGGTTCCTGCATTGACTCCCGCGCAGCTGGATGAGCTCAAACCCTTCGACATGGACAAGAGCACGCCGCTCTGGTTTTACATTTTGAAGGAGGCGGAAATCATGGAGAAGGGTCTCCGCTTAGGACCGGTGGGAGGCCGTATCGTCGGTGAAGTGTTCATCGGCCTGCTGAAGGCCGATGAGACATCCTATCTGGCCGCTCAGCCGAGATGGAAACCGGTGCTGCCATCTGCAACACGAGGCGATTTTCGCATCACCGATCTGTTGACATTTGCCGGAGTGGTTCCGCCGCTGGGCGAGGTGGTGCCTCCGCCGACTGATGCGGTGCCCCCGCCAGCCGAAGTGGAGCCCTCGCCAACCGATGTGGTGCCCCCGCTGGACGAGGTGGAACCCTCGCCAAACGATGTGGTGCCCCCGCTCCAATAGCTGCGGCAACTAAATTGGTCGGGAGTCTTCATGGCCCTAAACGGGCGATGAAACGATTCCCGACCAATTTGCGGTGATCGCCCCTCCATGCATCCCCTCCTCGTCGATTAATCTTATACGGAACGATCTCCCGTTCCGCTGGAGCTGGACATCGCCCGACACCTGTTTCATCTCTAATGCGCACGATCCGTACTTCGGCACAGACGCTCGCCCCCGTTTGTTTTTCACCACGAATCACGTGCGATCCGCTAGGCATCCCCTGCCAGTTATGCTACAAACTTGCCGAAGCATGGTCTGGCTCGCTCGAAGGTTGTTCACATGACGATGGGACAGCGTTTAGCATCCCCCGCACGATTGACCCTGGCGGGAATCGTATGCAGCCTGGCCGTGACCGGCTGCCTCTCCCCTATCACGCTGAATCGCGCGGTGACAGCCTATGATCAGGCGGTCATAGATGCCATCTCCAAACAACTGCTCATCAACATCGCCCGCGCCCATCAGCATCAACCGATTCACTTCACCGGCGTCTCGAATATCGCAGCGACGTTCGATTTCCGTGTCAGCGCCGGCGCCACTCCGGCGCTCACGGGAGAGGCCAGCAAGACGCTCATGCCGATCTTCGGCGGCAGCATAGCAGAGAATCCCACGATCAGTATCGTGCCGATCGAAGGGGAAGAGTTCACCAAGCGGCTTTTGACCCCCTACCAGGAAACCAAGTTCCTCCTCCTCCTCAGGCAGCGATACGACATCGATCTGTTGCTCCGGCTGATGGCGCAAGAACTGCGGATCACGGAGAATGGCCACGAGGTCGCCTACCGCAATACGCCGGCAGACCGAAACGGCTACGAGATGTTCCGCCGGGTGGTGACGCACCTTTCGGCCATTCAAGACCAGAACCAGCTCCATGCCGAACCGCTCGTCTACAATCGGACCTGGACTATTCCCGCCAACTCGGTCACAGCCGAAGGTTTTCAGGCGTTACAGAAAGAGTATCTCGTCACCTACAACCAGAAAGACAACAGCTACACCCTTCAAAAACAAATCACGGGACCAATTCTTATCACCAACTATGACCCCTACACGCTCTCACCCGACGAACGGGGCCAGTTAATCGACGAAACGACGGAGTGGCCGCTCAACGATGTCTCCTTCGACATCCGGCCGGGGCACGTCGGAGGGGAATACCCAATAAAGGGAGATTTCCGGCTGCGGAGCTTCTATACCATTCTCAACTTTCTAGGCCGATCGCTTGGAGAAGATCCCGAATACTACGTCGACAAAGATCCTCGAACCCCAGAGGTCCATGAAAATCCCGTCCATACCATAGAACTCCTACTGTCGGATAGCGCTCCTTCGGGAGCCGACCTGTCGATCCAGTCCCACGGAAAATACTACGCTGTGAACACCACGGGACCGCTGGCACGCTGGAATCGCGAGGCCTTCCAAATGCTATATCTATTGTTCCAGATGACCGTTAGTGAAGTGCCTCGCGTCGGAGTCCCCAGCATCACGATTGCGAAGTGACCGGGCCGCAACTACGCTGCCGATACTCTAGCCTCTGGCCCAACATCATCCAGAACAGCAGCAGCCTTCTCGTGTAGAGAGAGGTATCGCCGAATGCCTCACTTCTTCCAGAACCGCTTGGGAACATCAAACGAGTAGCGGAGTTGAACAGCCCAATATTTTTGAACGAGCCCCGGCTTATCCAATGGTTGATCCTGTTCTCGATACACGCTTATTTCCATGTCCTCACGAAACCGCAACGCCAGCCCGATAATCCAATCTAACTCGCTGGGATTCAGCGTGTTTCCAGCCTCCCGGTCTGTAAATAAATTCATGTCTCCATACAGCACGACCTTATTTTTATGGCTCTTCGCGTCAGTGAATGGGCGAATTTCGTCATTCAATGCGCGTGAAGACCGCGTGGTTGCGTGCGGTGAGCCATTTGATTCGACCTGGAGTTCGTGCATGATGTTCCGATGGCTAATTCATCGAAGCGAAAACGACGGGTCTGGGACGCGTATGCCTTCCACGGTTTCCATCCCCTGCCGACCGTGCGCGGGGTCTTTGGCGATCCGAAGGCGCGCGTTGTTACGCTCACGCGGCGCTCAAAAAAACGGTGTGCGGCTGCTGTGGTCGCATGCAGTCGGGTTGGTACGACCGCAAGACGCGGCGCGCACGCGATCTCTCGTGCGGGGACACCCGAGTATTTGTCGAGTTCGAGGTGCGACGCATCGAGTGCCGGGATTGCGGGAAAGTGAAGCGCGAGCAGCTCGACTTTCTTTCGGACAACCCGTTTTATACCAAGCGCGTTGGCTTTGTTGTGGGTCGGCGCTGCCGTGCGGCGAGTATCCAGGACGTGGCCAAGGAATTTCATCTGGACTGGCATACGGTCAAGGAGCTGAATAAGCAGTATATGCAAGTGCAACTCGATCGAGCCAGCAAACCGGCGCCCACGGTGATCGGTGTCGACGAGATCTCGATTCGCAAGGGGCACACCTATCGCATCGTGGTGAGCGATCTGGTGCGCGCCCGGCCGATCTGGTTCGGTGGAGAGGATCGCTCCGAGGCGAGTATGCAGCAGTTCTTTGAAGCGCTTGGCAAGAGGAACTCCGCGCGTATCCGGCTCGCGGTGATGGATATGTGGAAGCCGTTTCGCAATGCAACGAACACGGCTGCGCCGCAGGCGGCGATCCTGTTCGACAAGTTTCACATCATGCGTCACCTGGGCGAGGCGCTGAATCAGGTGCGAAAGAGCGAATACGCAAGGCTGCAGGGCCATGATCGGCGCTTCATCAAGGGCCAGAAGTACACGCTGCTCTCGAGACGGGAGAATCTGAGTTCGGATGGCCGCCAGTCGTTGAAGACGTTGCTCTCTGCCAACAAACGGCTCAACGCTGCCTACCTGCTCAAGGAGTCCTTCGGGCAGTTGTGGAGCTACGAGCGCGAAGGATGGGCGCGGCGTTTCTTCGAGAACTGGAAAGACGCGCTCAAATGGCAGCGGCTCAAGCCCTACGAGACGTTCGCTGAAATGATCGATCGACATTGGAATGGGATCGCGGCTTACTGCAAGTCGGAAAACAAGGTCTCACTGGGCTTCGTCGAGGGGCTGAACAACAAGATTCGCGTCATCCAGCGACGCGCATACGGACTGCGCGACGAAGAATACTTGAAGCTTAAGATACTGACCTGCATGTTGCCAACCCTTTGAAAACGTCAACTTCCACCCACTCGACCACGCGAAGAGCCATTTTTATAGAGATCGAGATCTGCATGGGCCACATATCGAAACAGAGCTCTTCCGGTATTATCTGGTCGTGCAAAGTACTGACCGTTATGAAACAGCCAGGCAGCACCGGCATAGGCAGTCAAGTTTTGATTGGGGAAAGTCCGCTGCCACCAACTAAACACAGCGACATATATATTGCCGCATAACTGAGTTATACTGATGACCGGCCCCCCATGTGGAGGTACGGTCATGAGAAAATTGGTCATTGCTGATGCCGACGTCATGCGTCTGGCTATCCAACAGGAAATCGCTCGATCCGATGAGTCGCGGTACGACCATCGCTTGCACGGGTTGCTGCTGGTCACTGGCGGCCACAGCTGCCAGCAGGTCGCCGACTTGTTTGGGGAAGATCGACGGACGGTGCAGCGCTGGGTGACGCGCTTTGAAACTCATGGATTGACCGGCCTGCGCGACGGGGTGCGTTCGGGTCGGCCAGCTACGCTGAATCCCAAGCAATGGGCGGCGCTTGGGCGTGACTTGCGACGCGAGCCGCAGAAGTTCGGTCATGCGGGTCATCTGTGGGACGGCAAGCTGCTTGCGGCGCATCTCCGTCTGCGCTATGGGGTGACGTTGGGGGTGCGCCAGTGCCAACGCCTCTTCGGCCACATGGGATTCCGACTGCGCAAGCCCAGACCCCAAGTCGCCCAGTCCGATCCGGTCAAGGTCGCGGCGTTTAAAAAAACGGCACCGCCTGGCACGGTGCCGTGGCGTTGAACTCTGGAGCGTGGATGAATGCCACTTCCAACAGCATGGCACCCGATGCCGCATGTGGGTGCCGCCCGAGATCAAGGATCCGATCCTGCGCCATGCGCCCACCCGCAAGTCGGTCGCGTGCTTCGGGGCTGTCAGTTTGCGCACCGGCACGTTCGTCCGTTCCCTGTGCGCTACGTTCAACGCGGTCACGTTCGAGACCTTTCTGAAGACGCTGCTGCGGCATCGCGCCCACGACACGCGCATGGTGCTGGTGCTGGACAATGCTCGGTACCACCACGCGATCCTGCTCAAGCCCTTGCTTCGAAAATATCGCGCCGTACTCACCCTGCTGTTTCTGCCGCCGTACAGCCCGCAACTGGCCCCCATCGAGCGAGTCTGGAAGCTGGCCCGCCGCATGGCGACGCACAACCGGTTCTTCGCCACCCTGGACGACGTGCTGACCGCCATCTCCACATGCTTCGACCGCTGGAGAACACCCAATGCGGTGCTACGGAGATTATGCGGCATAATTTAAGACGCTATGTTTAAGATCTTGTATGGCTTGGAATCGAGACGTCAGGAGCGCATCAGCATAGGCCTGGATGATACCGCTCTTGTCAAGCGGTGCATCTCGCTCGTACTGAAGACGCCAGCCCCACCGATCGATCAGCCCGGTGAATGCATAGGTCCCGTCCCATTCGCTCAGTTCGATCCATCCTTTTGTTCGATCTGAGAAGAAGTTTTGATCGGTGTAAAACGTTAGATATTGCTTATAGAGGTCGGTTTCCAGGTGAAGCATGTGCCGGAGGCCGACCAATCCCGTGTTATCAGGACGAGCAGCGAAGGTCGGGTTGGATAAGAACGCGGAGGAGAGGGTGGTCTCCCCCGAATAAGGGTACCTTCGGCCTCCCGTGCCGCCACGTCGTTCGGCTGCTCCATCGACGGCAGCGGACGACCATACTTTTCCAACGCAAAGGACAAGGAAGGTGAGGCGAGAAGCCAAATGATACTCAGGACCGGGAGGCCGGACTCCGCGGACGAGGGTGGTGATCCGTCGCTGTTCCAAACGCTGCTGTCTCCCTAATTCTGGTCACAAGCCAATTGAGGGTACGGCAAGGCAACACTGTGCGTGGACGGACGATAAGACACGTCATGATGTCCTCCTTTCTCCCTGTCCGCGAGAGCTGGGCCTGAGCCATCATCACACTGGTTGATTTAGACCACGAGAAGAGAGGCTATGCAGATACCCGAGGGCATGAGAGTCAAGCAGGCGATGTCGGATTGGCTACGACCACCTGCATCCACTGAATCCTCCCATGCACATACCATTATCCAGTATCTGTAGGTGATCGCTACCGCGTTCACACAGCAGATAAGATGGGGCCTTCTATCTTGTTGAATAAGATGAATCAACCAGCAATGTCGACCCTGTGCCTTAGATCGATAGAGCAGTCTTCATGGAACACAGGTATGAAAAATCTCCTCGCAATGATCTGTAGCGCTAACCGACCGGGGCACCGATTTATACTCTACCCCTACCACGCGATCGTCATCCAAGAGGAGATGCGCCCGACGTCGTGATGAACCCCCGATGTACTGCCTTTGGAAAGGGAGAATGATTCGTCGAAGATGGGCGCTTCCTTGTAGTAGGTCAGTACCGTTCCTCCGGCCGTCTTCATTTCCTGGAAGAGGGTTACCAGCGCAAGCGACGAGTTCGTGTTTACTCTTCCCAAGCAAGGCTATCCCGATTGGGCTGGGTGCAATCGGCTGAGACGCAGCACAGCCGATCAACCCGATGGCAATACATAGTACAAGAGCGGAGATGGCGCGGATCATGTGAGCCTGCAGTGTTTTCCGAAGCGCACAGTAGCACAAACCTTCTTTCTTTTTCTGCCATCCACTCTCGGCAACTCGCACAACTTCCGTCGTTAACCCGTACCATGCGTTTTGAGAGTCAAGGGGCGCCGCAATGTTAGGTCGCAGGACCCCTTATTACTCACTCACTCACACCCACCGTAGAACCCGAATGTAACGTCTGTTGCTTCAATTGGGAGATAAGGTAGACCACAATCACGAGATTCAGAAGAAACGCGCCGATCCGAAATGCCGACACCTGTTGCAATACTTCATAGAGCTCAAAAGGAAGCAGCAGGCTCGTAGAGATCGCCGTCGAGATGCGCGGCCCACGCGGCCTCAAACCATAACCCCACCCCCTCAATAAGCATCAATCCCGCATATCCTAGGCTGATGACCCCCATGACGAGTACAGTATGGGGTTGGAGCGCATCCACCCTGAGGACCAGGGCGTGAAGGATGCGGGAGTCTGCATGTACATGAAGCGCCTCGATCAAGAGCGAGAACAGCATGGCAATTTCGGCATGGACCAAATTAAGGAGGCCCAAGCCGACGAGAAGCAACAGAAAGCCCTTCACGAGTTTAAACCCCGCAATGAAGGCCACGCCGTTCTTGTGTGAGATATAGTCAGAAGTTGTGGAACGAAGGTGAGAAGGTGGCGTACCTTTCCGGGTGAACAAAACCCGAACACACCGGCTGGCAGGGGGGCCAAAGGCACGCCAATGATGACGATAGTCCGAACGAAGGCGGAAGCGCAAGAGTGTGAACAGGTCGTGGCCACGGCGTTGGACGAGTTGGCCCGGGAAGGGGCTCGCCGCATGATTCTGGCCGCCTTGGAGATCGAGGTGGAGGAGTACCGGCGGCGAGTATCGCGATGCACGTGACCCCCGCGGCCATGCCTTGGTGGTCCGCAATGGGCAGGCCCGCCCCCGTCGCCTCACCGTGGGAGCCGGGACGGTCACGATTGCGGCTCCGCGTGTCAATGATCAGCGCGTGCTGCATGGCGCGCGGCAGAAGTTCACCAGTGCGATCCTCCCGCCGTATGTGCGTCGCTCTGGGAACGTGAGCGCGGTGTTGCCGCTGCTCTATCTGCATGGCCTGTCCACCGGAGACTTCCGTGAGGCCTTGCCGGTGCTGCTGGGGGAAGACGCGGCGGGGCTCTCGCCCGCGGCGATCACCCGCCTGACGGCCACCTGGCGGATCGAGTATGACCAGTGGCGTCGCCGCTCCCTTGCTGATCACAACTTCATCCCAGTCTGGGTGGATGGCGACCGTTTCAACATTCGGCTGGAAGACGATCGCTTAGCGGCCTTCGTCGTCGTCGGGGTCCGCCCCGATGGGACCAAGGAAGTGATCGCCATCGAGGACGGCTATCGCGAGAGCACGGAGAGTTCCTCGCGGTGCTGCGGGATCTCAAGACCCGCGGCATGCCAGCCCCGGCCGTGGCGATCGGCGACGGGGCGCTTCGTCTTCTGGGCCGCGATCCGCGAGGTCTGGCCGGAGACGCGGGAGCAACGCTGCTGGGTACACCGCATTGCCAACGTGCTGGATAAGCTCCCGACGCGGCTCCAGCCCCAGGCGAAACGGGCTTTGCACGAGATGATGTATGCGGAGAGCCGGGCCACGTGCGAGACCGCCATACATCGATTTACCCAGGACTATGCCGCGAAGTATCCCAAAGCCGTGAAGTCCCTGGTCACCGATGTCGCCCGGCTCCTGACCCACTTCGACTTCCCGGCGGCGCACTGGAAGCATCTCCGGAGCACCATCCCAATTCGTCCGACCTTCGCCACGGTGAAGCACCGCACGCGAGTGACCAAGGGGGCCGGCTCGCGCACCGCAGGACTGACGATGGCCTTCAAGCTGTTGGAGACGGCGCAACGCACCTGGCGTCGGATCGATGCGCACGACCTCCTCCCGCTCGTCCGCGCGGGTGTCGTCTTCAAGGATGGACAGTCGGTAAAACGGACGGAACAACGAGCAGAGAAGAAGACGGGAAGGGTCGCCGCTTGATCAGCCTAATCCACAACTCTTGACAATATCTCTTCTTGTGTGGTGTCACCCTAGTACGATCAGCATCCTTGCCATCCTGCTGCCGACATGGTGGTCTTAACACAAGTCTTCCCATCCATCGGTACTCAATCCCGAGACAGGGCCTGCAATTCAAAGCCACTCCCCCCCCTTCCCCTCGCAAATCAAACGTGGGCCCGACGAGGCAGTGCAAGAGCTGCTGTGTGAGCGAAACGCTCCTCCATGAAGTCCGCGGAACCCCAATACATCTGCCTTGTGAGCTGCCCCCAATAGCCGCGGCCATGCCACATCCCTGGACCACAAAGATCCGATACTGCGCCTGCTCAGATCCCACTCATTGGCCCATTCGGCAATAGGCATGGCAAAACAATCCAACGCGATTGATGACGTGGACGAATGAGGAGAGAACCTGCAGCCGATCATAGTCGTTCATCACAATGCCCTACCGGGCATTGCCTCGACTCATGATTGGCCTAAGGGGGAAATTCGATGCGTGACGGACGTGTCCCTTTCTCTCGATCTGCTTTAGTCAGTTCACAAAGATAGATTGTTGAGTGTGCCTCGTTCAGGTCAAAAACTTTGAATCCTTACTTTCTGTCCTTATGAATGTCGATCACTTCTCCCGTGTCATTCACTTCGATCGTGACCTCAGTGCCGACAGCGATATCTCTGAACATGCGGTTCTCGGGTCTGAGGTTAAAACTCTTCTTCCCTCCCGACGTCGCGAGCGTCATCTGGGACGTGCCATTATCGATCGATGCGAGCGTGCCGATGATGAAGCGAGGAGCCTTGCCTGGTTGCCCCTTCGGACGGGCATCCATCACCATATTGCCTTCGTTGACCCAAAGCGTCATCTCATCACCGACTTTCGGGGCGCGATGGCCCTCGCGAACAACCGCCGCTTCAGTCAGCGTAAGCGTGGCCCCAGTCGATGTCTTAACGATATAGAGACCGGACTTCACCTCACTCACCACACCCTCGACCTTTTGATGGCCCGCTTTCATATGAGCGACCTCTTCAAGGTCCGTGGGATTCGAGTGGGCGACCAAAGAGGTCATCAGCACGACGGCAGGAATGATAAAGAGCGAGAAGATCGAAAATATTGTACGACGCATGGTAGCACCTCCGTTGTTCGACTGGCCGTGAGATCGCACATTATATTGGGAAACTGGGTCCACAAGCGTATCGCCCGCTGATGGATGAATGGGACAAGACATGGTTATGGCTGTGATGTTGCTGTGATGGATTGTTCCCGGTACTTCCGAGCAGCTTGCAGGATGGCCGTTCCAAGGATCTCCAACAATTCCTCAGATTCATACGGCTTAGTGAGCCATGCGAAACTTCCTTGAGGAGGTCCCCCGGGGAAAGGAGCCGCGTGAGCCGAGATAATAATGACGGGAGTCTCTGGCCAGAAGATTCTGCAAAGGGCAAGGAGCTCTGATCCATTCAGCCTGGGCATGTCCCAGTCCGTAATGACGGCGTCAAACGATCCTTTGCGCATAAGGCCCAACGCTTCATATCCGTCCCCCGCAAGATGAACCTCGTACTGTGCGTGTTCGAGCAGATATATCGCGGTAGGGACGGTCATTGCTGACCGCCCCCCGCACAGATCCGTACGTGCGGAACTACCGCATACGGCTCTTACCTTGGATGTTGACGTGCAAACCGCACGTTGGGATAAGGGTGCAGGATCTTCGGTGTCGGTAGCCATCGTTGGCAGAGCTTCGAGAACTTTTCCCACGTCAAGCGACGGCCGCGTTGGCTGCGACGACGCAGCGTGCGGAGCCACATGGCTTGGATCGCCTCACGGAATTGTCGCAGGCGTGCATAGTTGCCGGGGACAGCATAGTACTGACACCAGCCGCGATATACACTGTGCAGCCACGCGCCGACTTGCGCCAGGTCGTCGTGGCGTCTCCGTGAGAGTTTCTCCTTGAGATCTGCCAGTTTGGCGTGGAATTTCTTCCGCGACGTTTTGCGGTG